>NZ_CP047242.1:2300000-3755000 GCF_009856605.1 Trichormus variabilis 0441
GTCTTGGAGAGTAGCTTCTACCTTACGAATTAATTGTACTTGTTGGTCTGGAGTTAGTCCTACTAAAAAAGCACTGGCGAACATTTGAATCCAGTTTGCCATACCGAATTCACCTTCTGCTAAGGTAGTGGGACGGTTAAATAAAGCTGCATAGGTAACATCAAATCCTTGTTTTTCTAGTATATTAACGTATTCACCAATGCTGGGAAAATACCAAGGATTTAGTGCTTGTGGGTTATGAATACCAAGGGTTTCTAAAGCATTGTATAAAGCCTCAAGAATGTATTTTATATTACCCTTGCCACCAAACTCAGCTACAAAGCGGCCTCCTGATTTTAATGCTTGATGTATGCTGGCGATCGCTGCTTCTGGCTCTTTTACCCAATGCAGCATCGCATTGGAAAATACGGCATCTAATGGTTTATCTACTCGAAAGTTTCGCGCATCAGCAACATCGAAATGCAAATGAGGATAGTTTTGTCTAGCCTTCTCAATCATTGTGGCTGCATTATCAGTTCCCAAAACCTCTGCACCAGATTGGGCAATTTTTTCCGTCAGTTGTCCAGTACCACAACCTAAATCTAAAATAAATTCTCCTGGTTGGGGATTGAGTAATTGCAGCAAGTCTTCGCCATATTGCCATACGAAACTGTGTTTATCTTGATACAAGGTTGCATCCCAAAAATTTTTTGCTGTCCCAAGATTAGTCATAATTTATGAATTAATGCTTAATAATCACAGTAAAAAATAATTTTAATTATGTCCAATATATTTTTATGGTGTTATTAATATTTAAAAGATATTAATTGCCCTCAAAGATGGAATTACGACACCTACGCTACTTCGTCACTTTGGCAGAAGAACTTCACTTTGGCAAAGCAGCAGAGAGACTGCATATTGCCCAACCTCCCCTCAGCCAACAAATTCGCCAGCTAGAGATAGAATTAGGGTTTGACCTGTTTCACCGTACTAAAAGAACTGTGCGGTTAACAGAGGCAGGACAAGTGTTTTTAGGTGAAGTGCAGCAAATTCTCCAGCAGTTGCAGCAAGCAATTCAATTAGGGCAAACAAGCAGTCGGGGCGAAGTTGGACAGTTGATTGTTGGTTTTGTTAGTTCAGCCGCGTATAACATTTTGCCAATTATTCTCCGAAATTTTCGTGCTTGTACTCCAGCAGTCAAATTAGAATTACACGAAATGACGACAGACCAACAACTAGAATGGTTGAGGGAAGGTGGTATAGATATAGGTTTTATCCGTCCCCCTGTTGAAGAGAACATATTTAACTGGGAGACAATTTTTCAAGAGTCGCTAATGGTAGCTTTACCTGAAACACATCTACTGGCAAATCAATTCAATATTCCTTTAACATCTTTGGGGAATGAGTCATTTATTCTATTTCCGAGAAAAATAGCGCCCGGACTCTACGATTTAATTATCAGTCTTTGTCAACAAGCAGGTTTTAGTCCTCATGTCGCCCAAGAAGCCATCCAAATGCAAACTACCGTCAGTTTAGTAGCAGCAGATATGGGGATAGCTATTGTCCCTGCATCTTTGCAAAATCTACAACGAACCGGAGTAGTTTATAAAAATATCCAAGAAGCCACTGCAAAAGTTGCATTAGCAATGACTTGGCGCAAAAACGAAACATCGCCAACTTTACAGAGATTTCTGCACACAGTTCGAGCGCTTCGGGAGTGTTTTTAAACCCTATTTACCATTGCCATGACTGTAGACAAAGGTACTTCGGCAAAATATTTCTGCTGAAATTGTTCTTCGCTGACGGTGGCTAAAAACTCTGCAATAGCAGTATCGGCGCTGCTGTCAATGATAGTATTAGGACTCCATATAAATTGCAAAGAACGATCTTGTCTTGTGACTGTAAAGCCCCAATATTTTAAAGCTTTGATGCCTAGAAGTAAGCTTCTGTCGCTAATTTTCAGTTTTTCTAAAATTTGTATACGGGTTGCTAATTGATTTGTGCGACTGAGATATTTAGCAATACCAACTAGGGTTAGCCAAATTTCTTGTGGTGGTTGCAGACTGGGTTTAGACCAAGCAAGGACTAATTGTTGATTATTATAGAGCGATCGCCGCCACCAGGCGCGTAAATCATCCCAATTCATGGGGCATTCTTCTAGGATGAGGGACTGGGTATTGGGTGCTGGAGATTGAGGACTAGGGAGGTTGCGCCAGTCGAGAATTTGGGTTGAGTGTTGGGTTTTGAGTTCTGAGTTAGGGTTGGGACGGACGGCGATTAATCTGATTTCGTAGCGTTTTTTAAAGGTGTTGTAGTCTAATTCCGCTATGCAATCACATCTACCTATGGGTAATTCATCTTTGTAATGTCCCCACCAAATACCGGGAAAGGGATTTTTGCTGGAGTCGTCACGGATATCAAATTCGGCTTTAATATACTGTACTTTTTTGCCTTGCGAATCTTGTTGATTGCGATGCCAAGCATTTTCAAACCAGCAATTTTGAATCAAGAGTTTGGGAACAGGGTTGCCCATACCGCAAGGTTCTAGCAATTTTAATTCTAAAAATAACTCTTTACCTAAGTCTGCAACTGTGACTGCTATATCTGCTTGTACTGTTGGGGTGAGATTGACACTACCTAAGGTTTGCCGTAGTTGCTGATTAATTGCTTGGGTAAATAGGGGAATATTTTGGGCTAACAAACTCAACCCAGCTGCAAAGGGATGTCCGCCAAAACGATGTAATAGATGTGCTTGGTGCTTCACCAATTGATATAAATCAACAGAATTCACTGAACGGGCTGAACCACGGGCGAGGGATGGGGAAGAATCTTGCTCATTCTCTAGTCCCTCAGTACTTAATAAAATTGTGGGGCGACCTGTTTCTTGGGCGACTTGTCCGGCGACTAGGCCTAATACGCCTGCTGGCCATTGGGGGTCTTCGAGGACGATGACGCTGGTGGTGGATAAGTCTAACTGTGTAAGTTTTTGGGTGACTTGTGCTTGTACGTCTTTCTGTAAAGATTTACGCCTGGTGTTGGCTAGTTCTGTGACTTCAGCTAATTGATGACAGCGATTGATATCACGACTGGTTAATAGTTCTACACAGAAGCTAGCATCACCTTGAATACGGCTGACAGCGTTAATGCGTGGCCCTAAACCAAAAGAAATATCTGTGGGGCGATCGCCACTCCTCTGGCACAATTCTAATAATCGCCCTACCCCTGGTCTACGCCTGGCTGCTGGTGGTTGTTGAAAATCGGCTTGCAGTCTCTGAATACCCAACTGTGCTAAATAACGACAATCTCCACTTAGTTGTACCAAATCAGCGATTAATCCGACTGCAACTAAATCGAGTAAATCTTCTAAAGGATTTTGGGGTACATCAGGTAAGGATTTATAAAGGGCTTCTATTAATTTATAAGCTACTCCCACACCTGATAAATGAAATAGCTGATGTTCGTTGGGTAAATAACGGGGGTTAATAATTGCTGTGACTGGTGGACGTTCTGGGGGTAAGGTGTGATGGTCTGTCACTATGATATCTATACCTAATTTTTGGGCATAGATAATTTCATCAATATTTGTACTACCTGTGTCGCAGGTGACGATTAATGTACAACCTTGCTTGGCTAAATTAGCAATACCAGCTTCATTCAATCCGTGGGATTCTTTGAGTCGATTAGGAATGTAATAATCTAACTGTTGATGTTGCTGAAAAAATTGCCCTAAACCATCCCACAAAACAGCAGTTGCAGTAATTCCATCAGCGTCAAAGTCTCCCCAAATGGCTATTTTTTCACCTTTGTTGCGTGCTTGTTGTAATCTTGCCACTGCCAACTGTATCTCTTGCCCAAACTCAAAGGCGCTAGCTGGTTGATAAGTTTTAAAGTTAATAAAGGCTGCTAATTGAGATTCTTGTTTTATTCCTCGTTGCCATAATAATTGTGCTGCATATATCCCTTTAGATGTAGCTGCATACTTCTGCACGGCTTGGATAAACCATTCTGGTGGTTGTTCGGTCGCTGTTATAATCCACTGCATTGAATTAATTTTAAAACTTATTAAAGTGGACTTTGTTCATCACTAATTTGATTTTCATTGATTAAGGGATTAATGACTACCTCGTTAGCAACTCCATCCGCTTTACGCGCCCGAATAGCAGGACGAGAACGCCTATAACCTGCTCTCTCAGCTTTTTGATGTTCGTAGTCAATGAGTCTGCCATAATAGGGATGCTTGCTTAAATTCATGGATAGGAAGATATGTTGGCGGATATTACCAAAACCTTTGCGGTTGAAAAATTTAACTGCTGGTGTATTTGTGGGGTCAGTATCTACTAGCATAAATCGCGCCCCATCTTCAATCATCCGAGCCACAACTTTATCAACTAATTTGTCAGCAACTCCCTGACGTTGAAATTTAGGATTTACTCCTAGCCATAAAATGTATCCATAAGTCCAAGATGCCTTTGTAATAATAGTTCCTAGAATAAATCCTGCTAGTTCTCCATCTGTTTCGGCAACTAAACAGTATTCTGGATCTGTGTTATATAGTCCAATTACTTCCCATTCATCCCAAGTACGATAAAGGTAAGGATATAAATCACTAGTAAATAGTTCTTCTCCTAAATGATATACAAGGGCTATATCATCTATGCCTAATTCGCGCACGTAAATAATATCATTTTCAGCAAAGTTTGCCATAATTTTGTTAAAAAATAGAGGCTCAATTAGTCTATTGACATGGAAAGAGATATATATTTTAAGTACTTTTTCCTAAATTGATACTTCTTCAATAGCGTCAAGAGCAGGGAAAGATTTATTGATTGCTTGTGCTGTGATTTCCAGAGAATTTGATTCGCTACTATTTAGTTTATGACCGACTGTCGGTAGGAGGCGATCGCACTTTTTAGCAAATTGGCAATAATCACAGGCTTTACTATTTACTGGTACTTGGGGAAATAAAGTTCCTTGTTGATAATTATTTAGCCATTTAGTTAATTGATCTAGTAATTGATGAAGTTTTTTCGCTGTTTGAGTGTGTAAATTATGACTGTAAGTAAATTGAATATTTTGAGGTTTACCTTGAGATTGTACAAACCAGTAAGTCATCGAAATATTTTCGGGTGAGTATTGGCTAGTTTCAGCTAATACATACATATATAAACGCGTTTGCCAATTCTGGGCTAATTTGCGTTTGTCTGGTGGTTTAGGGTATGTTTTCCAGTCGAAAATTTGGGCTTGTTGGTGGTCTGCAATTAATAAATCGTAGATAACCGTGAGTAAATAGTCTTGAAATTGTAGAGTGCGGTAGTGTTCACTTTCTCGGAAAGTTTGTCTATCGGTTGCTGGGGTAAGAATTTCTGGTGCTGCATTAGCAAAACCAGACATCCAGTTTTGTAGTTGGGTATCAGCTTGCAAGAAACTATCAATTGGCAAACCCATTTCTTGTTGCTGCATTAACAAGTGAAAGCGGCTACCTAAAGTTAGTTTGTCCGTATGGTCGGGATCTAAAGGTGAGTTGAGTTGTTCTAAGTGGGTATGTTGAAATTTACGCGGACAGGTTTCGAGTAAATTCAGTTGTCCTTGGGACAGACGTATTAATTGATTGTCAGTTGTCAGCATAATCCTATTTTAGAAGCGATCGCCTGACTATAACTAATAGGATTTTGGATCTGAGATAAACACCAAGTGGGAATAATAAAGGAATCGGTTTGAGCAAAGTATTTTTATGAGCAAAAAATCTCCCAGAGCCAAAGCTTGTAGCTGTCACAATATTACCTGCTGTCCCGCAAAAGAAGCAGGCAAACTATTTCTCTGGTTTCCCATTCCCCATACCCTGAAAAAAGTCACTGATTATTTACAAAAGTTGGCGATTAAGTTTGAATTGATGGGTGAAAGACCAGGTTTAGGTCTAGGTTGTAGAGCTGGACAAGCCCAAGAGATTGCTCATAGTGTGGCTCAAATCCTGACATCAAGAGAATTGAAAGAGACACAAGTTCTATTCATTCGCGGTGCTATCCAACCGCAACTCCAAGATTTTAGTGACATCTCATCATTACAACGCTTTGTCAAGTTTAGTCAATCCGATTGGTTAGTAGAAATGCTGGCTCAGGAAAGATTCACCAGTCACTTTCAACCAATTGTCTCAATGAAGAATACATCAGAGATTTATGGATATGAAGCATTATTGCGCGGACTAGATGAACAAGGGAATTTAATACCGCCACAGCCCATTGTGGAGTTAGCAACCGAAGCTGGACTTCTTCCTCAACTCGACCGAATTGCTCGCCTGAGTACAATTGCTCAATTCAGCAGTCATCAAGTGAGTGGGCAAATTTTCATTAATTTTGCACCAACGGCGGTTTATGATCCAGCATCTTGTCTTAAAAGTACAGTAGAAGCCATTGATCAAGCAGGTATTTCTCATGAGCGGGTGGTATTTGAAGTTGTAGAGTCAGATAGTCCTCAGGATTTAGATCATCTCAAAGCTGTTCTCAAGTACTACCGGGATGCAGGTTTTTCTATAGCCCTTGATGACCTTGGTTCTGGTTATTCCAGTCTCAACTTACTACATCAATTACGTCCAGATTTTATTAAATTGGACATGGAATTAATTCGAGATGTGCATCAAGACTTATACAAAGCTTCAATTACCGAGAAGCTGTTAGAAATAGCTCAAAAGTTAAATATTCGTACCGTTGCTGAGGGGATTGAGTGCATTGAGGAACTAAATTGGGTACAAGAACGAGGTGCAACTTTTGCTCAGGGCTATTTAATTGCTAAACCTGATATAGTACCTGTGACAACAACACCGCATTTTGATACAAATACATCAACTCTAGTTTTGCATTGTTCTAAGCAGGTTGAGCAGTTTGTCCAACACCAAAGTGAGTCTGAGAGAATTGTTGCTGCTGTTACACAACGTATTCGACAATCGTTAAAGTTAGAGGAAATTTTGCAGACTACCGCAGATGAAGTGCGTCAGCTGTTTGAGGTAGACCGAGTATTAATCTATCGATTTGAGCCAGACTGGAGTGGATTAGTTGCTGTAGAGTCTTTAACGGAAGGATCTATGTCTATTCTGGGGTTTCATATCCTAGATACGTGCTTTCAATCTACCCATGCGGCTTACTACCAACAAGGCAATACTAGGGCGATGGAAGACATTGAAAATGCTGGACTGTCGCCATGTCATCTTCAGCTTTTGCAGAGTTTGCAAATTAGGGCAAATTTGATTGTGCCTATCTTACAAAAAGAACGTTTATGGGGACTATTAATCGCTCATCAATGCACTAGCACCCGACAATGGCAGCAATCTGAGATTAACTTATTTAACCAGCTGGCGAGTCAGGCCGCGATCGCTATTCAGCAATCGGAACTTTATCTACAATTACAGCAAGCAAATCTGGAATTACAGCGCCTTGCTTGTTCAGATGGTCTGACCCAAGTAGCAAATCGACGCTGCTTTGATAATACGATCGCCTTAGTGTGGGAGCATTTAGCACGAGAGCAGGGTTCGTTATCTTTAATTTTGTGTGATGTCGATTGCTTTAAGCTTTATAACGATACATTAGGACATCTGGCTGGAGATGATGTACTCAGGCACGTAGCTGGGGCAATTTCTCGGAGTGTGAAAGGCCCTAGCGATTTAGTTGCTCGGTATGGTGGCGAAGAGTTTGCTGTTATTTTACCCAATACTGATGCGGAAGGGGCGATCGCTGTTGCTAAAGAAATTCAGTCTAATGTGAGTATATTACAACTGCCTCATCCTAGTTCTCAAGTTAGTGAACTCATTTCCTTAAGTCTTGGTTTAGCTACTACTATTCCCGATAGCCAGTCGTCTCCGGCAATTCTAATTGCTGCTGCTGATCAAGGACTATATCAAGCAAAAGCCCAAGGCAGAAATTGTCTAGTTCAGGTGGAGAGGATATGAATCAGGGATTGACGTAATCAGGTTTTTTGCTGGGGTAAGTTGCCAGGTCTCTACACCCCTAAACCCCTAAACCCAGTCTCAACAAAAAATCCGGATGCGTAAGCCCAAATAAAAATAAAAGGTGAAAGAAATGAATTTTGCCTTTTAGTTCATCCTTTCACCTTTTTTATGTACCTGATGCTTATTTAATGTTAGCCTTTGCGTCCCTCACTGCGGCAAGAAAAAATAATCCTGTCAGAGGAATGCTCAAACCCAGGATAACTGCGGTGGTTTGGAAGCCTAAATCTGGTTGTCCATAACTGAGTTCAAACACCGAGCCAACAGCTGCGATCGCGCTTATGCAAGAGCCAGCGAGAAATAAACCGCTTTTTGGAGTTAAATACACTACTAATCCACCCTATGCTACTGGTTTCACTGCCTGATACGAGAAGCCATTTTTAGATAACTCTTGTGCCAAAGTCAAGGAATTATCTACGCGGTCTACAAATACTACACCGTTGAGGTGATCCATCTCGTGTTGAATGCAGCGTCCGAGTAGGTCAGTAGCTTTTAAGGTTTGAGGACGGCCATTTTCATCTTTATAGGCAACTTCTACCACTTCTGGGCGTTTGACATCCATATAAACTCCCGGAATGCTCAAACACCCTTCTTGGGCGCTACAGATTTCGCGGCTGACTTGTTTAATTGTGGGGTTAATTAATACCAGTGGCGGGTTCGCCGGATTATCAGGTTCGCAATCGATGACAATGAGTTGTTTGTTAATTCCTACCTGGGGTGCAGCCAAACCAATGCCATCATTGCTGTACATCGTTTGCAGCATATCGCGGATCAATTGCCGGGTTTCATCATCTACTTTGGTGATCCGCTTTGCTGGTTGACGCAGCACGCGATCGCCTAAATAGTGGAGTTGCAGAGGTGGATTTTTTAACTTTTTTTTCTCAACAGCAATTTCAGAAGGCATGACTTTTGTCGGCTAGATTGTGCAAATTCCTACTGACCTAATTCTATCAATTTAGTCATTAGTCCGTAGAGACGTTGCACGCAACGTCTGTCACTCAAAACAGAATTGTCCAACCTTGCTTTTGAGCCTGTTTTCTGGTGTAGGAAACACCGTCAATCTTGATGCCTTTCTCATCCAGGAGAGTAATAATACCACCATTGTTGTCTAATTGAATACTATTGCTATCAATAGGTATTTTGACAACTTCACCTGAATTAATTACACCATATAGGTTTTGTTTGCGCTTATTCCTATCTGCTATTGACCAACTATCCAAGTCTACTTTCTGAGGTGAAATATTAATTAAGGTAATCGTCTCTTTTGCTACATCCTCACCTGGGGGATTAACTAATGCAGCTACAATTCGCACGGCTCCAGTTGTGACAGTTGGTGTGATGATCTCTATATCGTCTATTCTGTTACCGGTGGTATCATCGGTGTGGAATGACTGAGACTGGAAGGCTAAGAAAATACCTACCCATTGATTTCGGGTTGGGTAGTGAATCAGTAGTCCGCCATCTTGCCAAACACCGTTGTCTTTTTTAAATTGGGCGGCGTTACCCTGGTTCATGTGGATGTCATGAATACCATTTCCTGGAAGAAACCCGAAATATTTGTCTTTGATATCCATTTCGGGTCCCCATCTTTCACCAAAAGGATAGAGGACTGCATCTGTGGAAGCGATCGCCCGTGCAATGTATAATTCCAGCAATTCATTGAGGTCATTATCAGGCCCCGGCACATCATAGGGCAAAGGCTTCATCTGTTTGGGGTCAAACAAATTACCCCGAATGTAGTCTAAAGCAATTCCCCCCGATTGGCGTGGCAACTCATAAAAGCCGAAATCTAACTCTAATAATTCTTTAGTTATGGGATGGGAGAAATTTTCATCCACAAGATAAAGCAATTCTGAAGGGCTTTGCTTTGATTTGACGTTGATAGCAATTCGGTGCTTTTGTTTGTTGTCCGTTACAAGTATTTGGTAATGGGGACTAGAACCTTCACCCAATTTACGATTTAGCGCACGACTTTTTAATACACCATAATTCTTTAAGGGCATTTATTTCTCCTAACTTTTAGGGTGCAGAATGCTACAACTGGATAATTGCTGGTTCACTAAGTTAATTACTAGGTATTGCTGGAATTGGCTAGTACCCAATAGGGTGATTTTTTGCTTTTATGTAGTCAATTAGCCACACACCAACCCTAAGCAATGGGGATAAGCATCAAAATTCGTAGCTAGTAATTTTGCTCCTCGATAAGTTCTAAATACTGATTTGGCCGTCCCTTGCAGATTTGCCACTAGTCTTTGATCCTCAGCATTTGCTTCTCAGGCTAGACTCCACCACGTATTATTTTGCATCAGTAACTGGGTAATTTTTAGACTGCAAGTGCCATCAATACATTCATTATGAGCAACTGATTGTACTGAGAAATTAGAAAGAACTTGAGAAGAATTTAAATAACAAGTTAGATTCTGGAACTTATAGCGTTTCTTCACGAAGATGTGCTTTATTTGTGGACTGTAGAGACATTGCATACAACGTCTCTACATCATTTATTTGGTGCAACTTCATAGAGAATTGGTATTTGAGAGATATCTTCTCTTGTTTCTGGTAATTGCTCCTGATTAATTAAAGAATATTGCTGAAACCAAACTTTCATATCTTTTGGTATCGTAGCAGGAGAAAACCAAGGCAATTCGTTACCTGTGAGCATAATATCAAAGTGTTGAGTGCTTGGTAGTGAACGGGGAATTCAAAATTACCTCCTACCTGTAGGGTATGTTGAATTGATTTGTTCCCAGTCCTTCTTGGTCATGCGAAGCGATCCAGTTGATGGGACAATAAAAATGAGAAATCATGCCTACCTTCATATTGCTTCCGGCCTAAAGGAATCTGTAAAGATGTGGAAAAGAATTGTATTGACGTTGCTATTGGTCTTGAGTTTTAGCTTGAGTAATCCTGATGTAGCCAAGGCTGCTGGATTCAAAAGCTTTGTAGACACTGCTGATGGCTATGAGTTTTTATACCCTAATGGCTGGTTGCAGGTAAAAGTTGCTAACGGCCCTGATGTGGTGTTTCACGATTTAATTGAAATTTCCGAGAATATCTCTGTTGTCATTAGTCCCGTTCCCGATGACAAAAGTTTGAAAGAACTGGGTACACCAACGGAAGTAGGTTACAAATTGGGAAAAGCCGCTTTAGCACCTCCTGATTCTGGTCGCTCGGCTGAACTGGTCAACGCTTCTGAGTACGAATCAGAAGGTAAAACATACTACCACCTTGAGTATTTAGTAAAGCTTCCCAATCAGCAAGAACGACATAACATCGCCAGTGTGGCTGTTAGTCGTGGTAAACTTTTTACCTTTAACGCTTCGATTCCTGAAAAACGTTGGCGAAAAGTTAAAGGGACTATGGAAGATGTGGCGAACTCTTTTGTAGTGTATTAATAGAAAGTAGGAAATAGCTGTTGAGGGTTGAATGTTATCAATAATCAGGTAAATATATCAGGTCAGTTGTAAGACTTGATTGGCACAAAAAATAAACTCCTTCAATAATTAATTGAAGGAGTTACTTTAAGCCTTTATTGATAATTTTAGGAAATTTTTTTGAGCTGCTGGAGCTTAAGTTTGAATCTTTGGTTATGTTTGAGTACTGAACCAGCGCCGAGAGTCCCAAGGGCGATTAAGCTGAGGATAGAATTAGGTTCAGGGACGTTGATGATGGTTGCAGAAAAACTAATGGGTAATTCGCTATCTTCGCTTCCTAAATTTTCAAAACCTGGCGTTAAAGGCGGCACTGAAAAAACCTCTAAATAGCCGGGTGTGGGCAAAAAACTAGCAAAAAATGGACTAGCATAATTTCCGCCTAAAGTTGAATATCCAAAACCGTCACCAGTTAACTGCTGAGTATTCAGACTAATTAAATTGTCAACCCCAAAAGGTTCGTTTCCCGGTATTGCAGTCCCCACAGGTTGCAAACCAGTAATTGTTTCGCCATTTCGTGTACCAGCAATTTCCAAAATCTCGTAGAAACCCAAATTATCAGGGATGTCATTAGTTTTAAAAGTACCTTTTGCTACTATGCCCGAACCAGAATAACTCCACTGCCAAAGTAAAGTAGAGGCAGAGGCGGCTTGCATATTCCCAAACAGCCATCCAGATGAAGCGGTGATAGCTGTAGCAGATAGTAGAGCTAGATTTTTCATTAATGTCGCTATTATGATTGCAGATATTGTGAATGATTTACGTATGTATGGGATTTTCCCACTATTTGTTTTTCACCTAAGTAAATTTTATGAAAACTACACAATTTATACTAGCTTCTGCTTCTCCGGCGCGTCGCCGTTTGCTCCAAACTGTGGGTATTGAACCAATAGTTAGCCCTAGTGATTTTGATGAGTCGCAAATCGAAGAAACTGAACCCGGAAAGTTAGTGCAGATTCTCGCTCAATGTAAAGCGGAGACGGTAGCGCCACAGTTTCCATCAGGGTTGGTGATGGGGTGCGATTCGGTATTGGCTATTGATGGTAAAATTCACGGTAAACCAATAGATGCGGATGAAGCGATCGCTCGTTGGCAATTGATGCGAGGTCAGGTTGGCGACCTCTACACAGGCCATGTTTTGATTGACAATTTACAAAATCGCACTTTAGTCAAGTGTCAAGTAACAAGAGTTTACTTTGCTAATATTAGCGATCGCACTATTCAAGCCTATGTTGCCACAGGTGAACCCCTCAAGTGTGCAGGCGCTTTTGCTTTGGAGGGTTTTGGTAGTTTATTTATAGAAAAAATCGCTGGTTGTCACAGCAATGTTATTGGGTTGAGTTTACCCCTACTTCGACAAATGCTAGAAGAGTTAAATTATGATGTCACTGATTTTTGGAAGTAGTTAGCACTTACCCATGAAACGAAAAATCAATGGTTTGGAGAATGGTATAGGGGTATAAATCAATTCAAAATTCAAAATTCAAAATAAATGTTTGAAACCCCTACACCCCTACACCCCTACACCCCTACACCCTTACCCCCTTACACCCAGTCTCAACAGATAACCTGGGTGCGTAAGTTTTATAATTACCTTTTACCTTCCTCCTCTAATTGACGTTGTGATTGTCTAAAAGCTTGGTACATATCTGGTAAGCGGCTATAGAGTGCAGCGATTTTGAGATACATTTTGTGAGGAATAGCCGGAGTACCAGAAACAACTTCTCCTGGCTTAACATCGTGGAGAATACCTGTTTGAGCAGAAGCAGTCGAGCCGTCACCCATTTTTGCTTGATTAGCAATTCCCACTTGTCCTGCCAAAATCACGCGGTTGCCTAATTTTACACCTCCAGCCATACCAGTTTGGGCGGCGATCGCACAGCCTGCACCAATTTGGCAACCATGAGCAATCTGGACTAAGTTATCAATTTTGGTATCGTATCCCACTCTGGTTTCTCCCACTGAAGGGCGATCAATGGTAGTGTTACAACCTATATCTACGCGATCTTCTAAAACTACATAGCCTGATTGTTCCATTTTGTACCAACCAGTGCGGGTAGGAACAAAGCCAAAGCCTTCCCCACCGATGACAGCACCACTGTGAATAACGCAATCTGCACCAATTTGGCTGCGTTCTTCAATAGTGCAGTTAGCGTGTAAGATGGTGCGATCGCCTATTTTTACACCTGGGTAAATAACTACGTTGGGGTGAATAATTACACCGTTACCAATTTCTACCCCTGGTTGAATCACGACATGGGGGCCGATGTAAACATCATTGCCAATTTTGGCTGTGGGGTGAATGACGGCTGTGGGATGAATTTCTGGGGTTGGGGTGTATGGTTGGTAGAATAGAGCGATCGCTTTAGCAAACAACAATCGCGGTTCTGGTGTCGCCATCCAAACAATACCCCGCTCTTGGGCTTGAGCCTGCATCGCTTCATTTTGTGGCAAAATCAAAGCACTAGCATTTGTCTTAGCGATAAAAGATGCAAACTTTGCACCTTCTATATAGCTGAGAGTACCACTTGTGGCTTCATCAATAGCTGCCATCCCTGTAATTTCAGGGTCATTGTTTGGATTTTGCGTGAGGCTATAGTTTGTCACCTCTAGCTTTGATATGATGTCGCTAAATTTCATGTTGAGCTAACTACTAAAAAGTTACTGTTACTGACAGTTGATAACTTGCTAGTTTATCAGTTTCACTACGGCTGTACTTGGAGATTTTTTATCTGCTTACTTTTTTTGATAAATTGCAACAAACGGCTCATCAATTTCGGGGAAAGTACTATAACTAATGAAATTTTTATGATTAACTTATATGTATATATCTCCTTGATAGTTTGGGGTCTTGAGCGAATATAACCCAGCAAATTGCCGATTACATACTTAATATCAACGGTTCCGTTATTATCAATACTGTCTAGATATAACTCTACATTGTATCTATAAATATTAGATAAACTATGATTTTTCAGGTATTGCGATTCTAAAGGAAGTACTTTCATCGCTTTATCTAAAATAGCCAAACTAGCTTCCCGAATTATTTGTAATTTGAATGACTTGGATGTAACAGAACGGCGATAAAGAACTTGATGCTGTTTGACTACAACAAAAGGCCATTTATATGCCAAGCGCAACCAATAGTCCCAATCTTCACCTGATCTCAATGTAGTATCAAACTCTCCTACCGATGCTATTGCTGCTTTACGAATCAGAGGATTCGAGCCATTGGTGAGAAAATTCGCTAATAACAAATCTGTATATATATTCCCTTCATATAAAGGTTCAAAAGGCTTTAATAATTCTCCTTTATCATCAATTGTATAAGTCCAGCTATAGGCTACACCAGCCTCTGGATGATGATTTAAAGCAGCTAATTGTAATTCAAGCTTATCCGGTGTCCACAAATCATCAGCATCAAGAAAACTTATAAAATCTCCTACTGCGTGAGAAATGCCATGATTGCGAGCGCCAGAAGCTCTACTATTTTCATATGAATAAACTTTCAAGCGCGCGTCATCAACATTTTGTAAAACTTCTACTGTTCTGTCTGTAGATCCATCATTGATCACAATGATTTCCAAATCTGAGAATGTTTGTTGTAGAACTGAGTTAATCGTTTCTAAAATTGTGCGCTCAGCATTATAGGCGGGAATAATTACAGATATTTTAGGCATATTTATTGTCAATCTCCACAATATAAGTTCAGCAATCAAAAAACTATATAAGAGCTTGTTTAAAAATTAGCTCACCACAAATCAACTATGCCAGATAACTCTCAACCTAATTACCTTTAAAGCATCTCTCTAAACCTTGCTCAAAGTGTGAGTACGATTGTGAAAAATATACCTATAACTCCATAAAACAGACGCAGGAATAAACAGTACATGAGATAATAAAACACCCACAGCTACCCAAAACACACCCCACTGAACTGTTAATAATACTGCGGCGGCAAAAAATATAGTAAATAGAAGATTAATATTTAAGTTAATATTTGTTTTATCTACAGCATTGAGTAAAAGTGAATTAGCCCATCCAAATACTCTAGGGATAACTGATAAACAAATTAAAATCAAAATTGGTACGGCTGTCGTCCATTTTTCGCCAAAGACTATTGGCACATATATAGGAGCTAAAATAGCTTGGGCTAGAATAATTGGTATGACAAACGATAGAATCTTTTTTAAACTATTGACATATCTTTGCTTAAATTCTGCCAAATTTTCTCTGACTGCACATATATAAGGAAATAAGGCAGACATAAATGTATTAATCACATTTATACTAATACCAGAACCAGCATTGAAGGCGAAAAAGTAAATTCCTAATTGTTCTGTACCTAGAAACTTACCAACTATTAAATAATCTAAGTTATTTCTGATTTTATTCAAAAATTCTACAGCCAGAATATTTTTTCCAAAACTGGTAACTTCTCGCCATTTATCGAGAGAAAATTTTGTCGGAGGTCGCCAAGAGTTATTCATCCACGTAACAATAACCCAAACAGGAGTTGAGAAAACTATAGGTAAAACTATAGCCCAAATCCCCATACCTAAAAGAGCAAACACAACTGTAATCACATTTCCAACAAATGCTTGGATAGCATTACATAAAGCTGTAATCTTTAGATGGTTATCGCGTTCAATCAGAGCAGAATTAATCATGTAAATAGGGTATATCAGGTATACAACAGCTAGGGTACAGATAGGGAAGACTAGTTGTTGATTACCATAAAATTGAGCGATGGGAAATGCAGCGATACATTGGCACAAGAAAACTGAAATACCCAGAATGAGATTTAACCAAAATGAAGTATTACATATCGTGTTCAGATCCTTTTCATCAGCTTGAATAATCTTTGCGCCGATACCACCTCTGAGAGTGAAGACATTGGCAAATTCAAAAATTGTGTAGATGAGAGCCATTGCTCCGTAATCTTGGGAACTAAACATTCGCGCTAGAGTTACTGTCGTTCCTAAGCGAAAAATACGATTTATCAACTCTGCTGTTCCCAACCAACCTACATTGCGGATAAATTGACTTGATAATAGTTGTTTTATCTTTTTCATTAGCATGAGTAGCCAGTTGATATGAGCAGGTGAAATAAATACATGAACAAATAGCAAGATTAGGTTGCAGCGCCTAAAACCAATCTACGCAAGTTACGAATGAGCGATCGCAGGTTATCATAGCCTTGAGAGCCTAATAACTGCATAATCACAATAGCTACACTCAAACGTAAGAAATAGGCTGTGAAAAAAATCTGTGGGTAATGTAAAAGAGCTTGGCGACGATATTTGATTGCTTCCTGGTGATTCTTTTCATCCATACAAGTCCAAGCTGTATACAAATTTATCCACCCGTAGCTCCGGTTTCGCAAGTATAGTAGTTCTGTTGGGACAGTCTCAAAGGTTTTTTCAAAAACTCGGCGGATATTTTTGAGCATCTTCGGACGATTTTTGCTCATACTTTGTGAATGTCGGCGGTAGAGTGTGAGGGGTTCCTTGACAACCGCAAAGTGATAATGAGCCGCCAGTCTAATCCACATATCGCGGTCTTCCGAACTGGTCAATTCTGTGTCAAATAAGCCTACTTTGTCAAAACAAATACGACGCACCATCGCCGAACTACCGTTAGATATTTTGTCATTGACAACCATTTGTTCCCAGACGTACCCTTCGACATCGGAAGCGACTATCACACCTGTAGGTTTACCAGTTTCATCAGTCCAAGCTGTCCATGTATAAACTAAACCAGCTTGTGGAGAATTATCTAAACATTTCACTTGCTTTTCTAATTTACTTGGTAGCCATAAATCATCAGCATCGATAAAGGCTATATATTCTCCAGATGCGTGATTAATACCTGTGTTACGCGCTCCCGATAAGCCTTGATTTTGTTGGGAAATCACTTGCACTCGTGGGTCTGTGATTTGTGTAGTCCAGGCAATAATATTATCTGAACTCCCATCATTAATAATTAAAATTTCTATATCAGTAAATGTTTGTTGTAAGACACTCTCCACTGTGGCGGGGAGGTATTTCATCGCATTATAAGCAGGAATAACAACTGATACTTTTGGCATAAGTTTGGAGGTAATTTCAATGCGGAATTATGCAGGAGTTTAAGGTATGAGTGCTAAGATGTTTCTTCGCAAAGCTCGACTGATATTTCTGACTCCATCCAAGCCAGAAGCACCAAAGAAACGAGTTACCAGTATGGCAAATTTTTGAGACAGACCAGATTTAGAATAAATAACTTGAGGGTCGCTATTATAAGCTTGTTGACGATAATAAATAGCTTGTTCGTAATTTCTATTATCTAAAGCTCTCCAGGCGAGATATAAATAAACTAAAGCATAGGCACGTTGTTTTAAATTTTGCAATTCTGGTGGTACAGATTTAAAGGTTTTTTCGATGACAGATTGGTTTTCTCGAAATACGCGATCGCAGTTTTTTGACATACTACTACGATGTTGTCTATAAAGGGTTAATGGTTCTTTAATTAGGGCAAAGTTATATCTAGATGCAATGCGAATCCACATATCCCAATCGGATGAGCCACCCATTTCGGGGTCAAATAAACCTATTTCTTGAAAACAAAGCTTCCTGACTAAAGGTGAACTACCACAGACAACAGTAGGACATTGAATAATTTGTTTCCAGATATTACCTTCAGCATTAGTTTTCAGTATGGTTCCTGTAGATTCTCCTGTTTCATCAACTAGCATTACCCAAGTATCTACTAAGCCAATTTCTTGATTTTCATCTAAGCAAGATACTTGTTTTTCTAGTTTGCTTGGTTCCCAGAGATCATCTGCATCCAAAAATGCTATGTATTCACCTTGCGCTTGCATCACACCTGTGTTGTGTGCGCCTGTTAAACCTTGGTTTTCTTGGGTGATAAGGCGGATTCTGCCATCAGTGAGACTAGAAACCCATTCAACAATATTGTCAGAGCTACCATCATTAATTATCAATACTTCAAAGTCGGTAAATGTTTGAGCAAAAACAGTTTCCAGCGTTGTTGGTAAATAGTCCATAGAATTATAAGCTGGAATCACTACAGAAACTTTGGGCATAATGTTTAGTTCTTGAATGTAATTTAATGATTTTGTTGATCACCTTGAATAGTTTTTAAAATCAACTCACGGTACCTTAAAGCTATGTTTTCCCAACTGAAACCCAAAGCCTTCTGACGCGCTCTCACTTGCCAATCTTGAGTTAAAATCTCTCTAATAGCCGCAGCATATATATCTGGATTCGTCACATCACATAATCTACCAGCATCACCAACAATCTGACGACGCATTTCGTCATCGGTAGCAATTACAGGTAAACCACTAGCCATTGCTTCCACATAAGCCAATCCAAATGGCTCATCAATTGAGGGTAGAGTAAATACATCAGCACTACGATAAACTGTCGGCATTTGTTCATAGGGAAAACTTTGAATCTTAAAACGCTCTTTCCCTAATAACTCATCACCCTTAGCTTGAAAGTAATCACGGTCAATACCATCGCCGCATAATAATAAACTGATTTGGGGTAAACGGGCTACTGCCTCCATAGCTAATCCAATGCGCTTATGGCTATGACGTTTGAGAGATGCGACACAAAGAACAATAGGTTTTGGCAGACCAAAATTGATGTAATTTCCTACTGGAGTAAATCTATTTATGTCTACACCATTAGGAATAATGCTCACCTTTTGCTGAGGTTGTACACTACGTACAAATTCAGCCATTGCTTCAGAAAACACAACTAATTGATCAGGATGAAACCGCAAATTACGTGTTAATGATTTACCTCCTCCCAATAAGCCGACGTGTTCGGTAAAAAGTATTGGTGTACCTTTGATAGCTCTCACAAAAGCTGCCATAGCCATCCCGCCATAGTCATTACAAGGAAATATCAAATCAGCAGATTTAGTTAATAGTTGAATAGCACAGGGGAAAAAATTGCTGAGATGTTCAATCACTATTTCAGGATGGCTAGCAAACCTAGAAAGTAGTTTAGAAATAAGCGGATGGCGGACAATGTTAAAGGCTTGAGTGCGTGAAATACCACCAGATGGAAAGGAAAAAGAGCCACAGTCAGCGCCGCTCAAAAGTTCCACATTGAAGTACGAATTAAGATGTCTTGCTAACTCTATGGCAAAAATTTCTGAGCCACCACTCCAATTTACTCCCGCACTAGGATGTACTAATACAACTCGGTAACGCTTTTGGTTTTCTAATGGTGATAGATGATTTTTGCTTGTAGAGTTAATTACTTGTTGTGTCATGTTTTGGCTGCGTCATGGATGTGCAGTTGGCGTGAATGTTGCGCGATGACATACAGTCACCTATATTGCCGTCGGCATAAATTACTAAATGAGGATGGATGATGATATCATTAGTAATTTCTGTCCGCGTCTTGAATCACGGCATAGATTTTAAAACATCACGGCCAAGGTCATTTTATCCAGATATTAAAAGAGCCTTATACCCCTAAGAGGCAGATATTTTTCTTGATTATTTAATCATTAGTGGTTTATTTTTATTTCTTAGGATATATATTTTAGTTAATATCCATTTTTTTATCAGCCAGATAATTAAATCCTGAGCATAATTTGCTAATAAAATTGGCGGGTGCAAGCGAATTGCCTGCCATAATTTTTCTCTAGCATGACGGACTGCCTCAATATTGTTAATATTCTGCTTAAGGTATTGTTGTGTAGAATATTGATAAATCCAGGCCAAACTCTGATTTTTTAAATATTGCAGTTCCGGTTTTACAGACTGAAAAGTTTTTTCAATCACTAATAATCCATTATCTTCCATATTTTTAACTTTAGTAGATGACATGGAAGTGGCAGATTGGCGATAAAAAATTTGATGTTTGCGAACTACAACAAAATTCCAATCGGCTGATAAACGTAACCAATAATCCCAATCTTCACAAGCCTTATAGTTAGAATCAAAATCTCCTACAGATTCAATGGCTTGCTTACGAACTAGGGGATTTGAACCACTAGCAAGAAAATTATTAACTAACAAATTAGCTTGGACATCACCCTCAAAGAATAGGGAAACACCAGGGATTGAAGATTTTCCCTGCTCATCCATAAAATAAGTCCAACTATAAGCAACTCCCGCCTCTGGATTTTGTTGTAATGCTGCTAATTGCAATTCTAATTTATCTGGTGTCCACAAATCATCGGCATCAAGGAAAGCAATAAATTCCCCACTTGCAAGAGAAATTCCTCTATTACGTGCTACTGGTAAACCACCATTTTCATAAGAAAATATCTTCAATCGCTCATCTTGAATATTCTGAATTAACTCTAGAGTCCTGTCAGTAGAACCATCATTAATAATAATCAACTCAAAATCTGAGAATGTCTGTTGCTGAACAGAAGATATTGTCGCTAAAATTGTGCGTTCAGCATTATAGGCAGGAATAATTACAGATATAGTAGGCATAAGTATTTCCGGATAATTTATTTTTTTGGTGTTCTCTTAATTGACAAATCCTCTTTAAGTATTGTGAGATTTTTCAGGAATATCAACCATGTGAAATTGTAATAATATCCAACTTTTAATAAGTTTTCTTATGAGACCATGAGTGTAGTCTTCTAAAAGGTTTTTTGGATAGAGAGTAATAGCCATTTTTAATCTTTTAGCGGCTAGTTTAATATCAGCGAGTTTATCACTGTTATATTTCAAACATTGTTGAGCCGTAAATTTGTAAACCCATGCTAGACTTTGTTTTTTTAGATGTTGTAATTCTGGAGGAGCTGTATTAAAAGCTCTCTCTATGACAACAGAACTATACTTTTCCATAACATCTAATTTAGATGTCATAGCAGTTGGGGACTGACGATAGATAATTTGTGCTTTTTTAACTAAAGCAAACTGCCATTTAGCCGCTAACCGTAGGTAAAAATCCCAATCTTCGCAAGATTTCAAAGTCGGATCAAAAAGTCCTACAGAGTCAATAGCTGCTCGCCGAATTAGAGGATTGGAACCGTTCTGCAAAAAATTCTTGACTAGCAGTTCAGCATAAACATCACCTACAAATGAATTAGATTCGTCAGCATAAGAATCTGCTTCATTTGCAAATTTATAATAAGTCCAACTATAAGCTAATCCTGCTTCTGGATATTCTTGTAATGCAGCAAACTGAAGTTCTAGCTTATCTGGTGTCCAAAGATCATCAGCATCAATGAAAGCAATAAATTGACCTACAGCGTGGGTAATACCGCGATTACGAGCTACGGGTAAACCACCATTTTCATAAGAAAAGATTTTCAAGCGATTATCTGGAATATTTTTCACAAGCTCAAGAGTCTTATCTGTTGAGCCATCATTGATCACAATGATTTCAATATCTAGGAAGGTTTGCTGTTGAACGGAAGCAATGGTTTCAATAATTGTTTTTTCACCATTGTATACAGGAATGATTACAGATATTATTGGCACAAAATTTAGCCTCCCTAATATTGCCACATCTACACTGGTTAATTAGTTTTTAGCAATTTCAGAAATCTCAATCAATTCCCGAACTGTATCGGCTATTTTTTCAGGATCTTTGACAAAACGACAAAAGGGGATTTGATATGTCCAAGCCTCATAAAAAGCTTCATTTTTGTGGTAGGAATTAGGGAGAAAAATATGGGGAATTCCCATCAAAGTAGAAAGAATATGACCATGTAGCCTATTTGTAATAATTAATCGATGTTGTTTGAACTGGTAAACTCCCTGATACATATAACTCCAAGCTTTGCGATGTGATTCAGGGTTATAAGATTGAGAAAAAGCAGTAGTATAGGGATGGAAATATTTCCAGATTTGACGAGTAATCCATTCATCAGGAAATAATTTGCCTTGTTCCCAACCGTGGAAGACTCTGGCGAAACTTTGAATTACAGCATTATGTGGTAACTCTTTGTAAGAGTCACTCTCATATTTATAAGAAGCCCAATCTTCTACTATTAAATTTGGCAAGTCGAGGGTATGAGGAGAACCAGCTTGATTTAAATTTAATTCTTTATCGTTTCTAAAATGATAAAGAATAGAACTTTTATTTTGATATGCAGCAGCTATCCCTGGAGTGTTAACTAATTGAAACGCTGCATCAGGGGATTTAATAATCCGACAATTAGAGAAATAATTTGTTGCTAACTGATAACTGTAGTTATCCCGAACAAATATAGTTAAGTTTGGGTGTGAATTGAAGATACGAGCAGCCTTGATTAAATTATCTTCTTCTTGGAAATAAATACTTTGGGGGAAAATGATAATTGGGTTTTCTTTGTATTCAGATATAATATACTCTCTAAAATTCTGAAACTTTAGCCATAAATCACCCAGATTTCCTCCTCCATGTAAAAAAATGGGAATTTCACATGAAGATTTGCATTTATCCATTTCTTGGACTGAGAAATTTTCAACACTGGCATTATAAGTAATTTGGGACTGGCGAGTGTTGTGCAAATAAAGCAATTCTCCCAGCCAAATTAAGTTGTCACCAATGTTTGCATGGTCAGGATAATCTAGAAGAATACATTGTTCAAAAGGCTCTATTTTACCTAAAGCTTCATGTAAGTAATTTTTGATAGTTTCTGGTGTTGTGAGATTAAGGACTTGTATCATGTGTTATTACCTATAGAGTAATGAATTGTTTTTTGTAAAAAGTGCGGTTAACAACCCAAATGTTAAAGATGGGGGCTATGAATAGTTGGCAGATAACAACTGCGATCGCTACATAAATAATTCCTCCATGCACTGATATTAATAGTCCAGTAGAAAATAGGATTGTGTAGATTAAATTCCAATAGAGAGTTAAGCGGGTTTTGCCCATTGCGTTAAGCAAAAGAAATGTAGCTCTACCAAATTGTAGGCTTAAAGCAGATAGACAAATTAGCATCAATACTGGAATAGCAGATGACCATTTCTGTCCAAAAATAATTGGAACATAAATAGGAGCTAAACAGGTTTGCAATAGAATTAAAGGTGTGATTACAAAGTAAGCTTTTTTCAGGCTGCTAAAGTATCTTTCTTTGAGGTGGCTTAAATTACTCCGCACTTCGCAAAGGTAAGGAAATAATGCTGAACCAAAGGTATTAATCACGCTCATGCTAATACCCAAACCAGCATTAAAAGCAAAATAATAAATACCTAATGCTTCAATACTTAAAAAGCCACCAATAATGAGATAATCTATATTTCCTCTTAATTTACCTAGTAATTCAATCGCTAATAAGTCTGCCCCAAAACTAATAACTTCTTTATATTTGTCTAATTTAAATAATTTAGGTGGTCGCCAAGAATGATTTCTCCAAGTGATGATAATCCAGACTGGAGTTGTCAACACCATAGACCAGACTATAGCCCATACACCCATACCCATGAGGGCAAAAACCACAATAATGATATTGCTTAATAATGATTGAATAACGTTACATAATGCTGTAATTTTAAGTCGATTTTCCCGTTCAATGATGGCAGAATTAACCAAAAACAAAGGAAACATTAAATAGACTAAACCAACTGTACAGATTGGCAAAACCAACTGTTGGTTTTTATAAAACTGAGCAATCGGAAAAGCAGCAATGCACTGGAGTAAAAAAATCGCTATGCACAAAATCCAGTTCAACCAGTAAGATGTGTCACAGATAGTTTTCACATCCTGCTCATCAGCTTGAACAATCTTTGCGCCAATTCCGCCTCTGAAGGTGAAAACAGTGGCAAAATCAAACACTGTATAAACAACCGCCATTAATCCATAGTCTTGGGGGCTGAACATCCGCGCTAGAGTGATGGTTGTTCCCAGGCGGAAGATGCGATTGGCTAATTCTGCGGCTCCTAGCGCGCCAGCATTGCGAATAAATTTGTTTGATAGTGACTGCTTGAACTTACTGATGAGCATGATGTGAGTTCTGACCTAAAATAAAATCTCGTAGTTGTTTGCCAACTATTTGCGGTGCAAAGTAACTCTCTACACGCTGTCGCGCACGTTTACCTAACTCCCGTCCCCAGGCTTCATTGTCGAGAACTTGCGCGAGTGCTTGCGCTAAGGCTGTCGCATTTTCTCGCGGTACGACTAGGCCGCCAGAAATGTCTCCACCTGCAAAAATGTCCGGTACACCAGGAGCGTCAGCCGCTACTACTGGGAGACTACAAGCCATTGCTTCCAAAGGTGCAACGGGAAACCCTTCTTGGCGAGAGGGGAGGGTGTAAACATCAGCAGCCGACAGATAGCGCTGCATGATAGAGCGATCGCTCACAAATTCATTCAGCCATAACACGCCTTTTAGCTGCATACTGGCAATACGCTGTTGCAATTGTGCGGCATCGCTACCTGTACCTACAATTAGTAGCCGCAGGTTAATATCTGGACGCTGATTGCAGATTTGCTGCCAAGCTTCTAGTAATATATCTAGCCCTTTGCGCTCTATCTCTACTCTGCCATGCCAAACGACTACCCTTGCATCCAGGGGAATATCTAGTTCTTTTCGTGCTTGCAGGCGATCGCTTCCTTGCCAAGTTGCTATGTCTACAGGGTTGAAAATTTGCCCGATTTTGCTAGCGCCAATCCCGTAAGCAGATTGGATGCGCTGAATCTCGGTTTGGGTAGCGACAATGACACCCGCGCAGTTGCGAAAAGATAGATGTCGCCAGGGAACTTCCAGCCAACTCTGAGTGCGATCGCCTCCTTGGAAGGTAGCGAACACGGGAATACCTGTCATTTTTCCCAGGAGTGTACAACTATCGAAGCGGGCATACTCATATTCTTGACACAAAATTGCTTGACAGTTCTCGCGTTTTAGTTCCTCAGCTAATAACCCCAGTGGTGTACAGAGGTAGGTTCCCACACTTTTCGCCAAATCTTTCACAGGTGTCAGCAAAGAACGGCGAATGGGATTGTTATCTTGAATCTCCTTAAAAGATTGAGCTGTACTAGCGCCGTAAACATTCAGAGATTTACGCCGCAAAGCGCGGTAAGGACGATATGTTTGGGATGGAGGTAAAACGCAGATTTGGGTATTGGTGGGTATATGAGTAAAGCGTGATGGGCGCTCAACACGGGCGGAAATGCAAAATAATACCGTCCGCACACCAGCTTCCTTGAGAGCGTTGATATAGCCAAACATCCAGCTACCGACGAACTCCTGACAGAAAGTCTCGAAAGAGATATTAATGCTATCTAAGAAGTCGTCGATCAAATCGTAACAGTGGAGTAAGGCGATCGTTGGTTCGGAAATTTGTAATTCTTTTGTATTTGTGTTCTGTGGCTCTGCAAGTTCGTGATTCAGAATATTTTTCATGCTTCTAACCTCGGAACATTCAGAGAAATACGTTTTTTCGTTAACTGCAAAACATAATTAGTCACCTGTGGGGGAAAAATCTTTTTCAAGAGAAACTTGATTAATAACTTTTGAGTTGTTTTCTCTAGTAAAATCTTTTGATTTAACCCAATTGCTGCCAACAAATGTTGTTGCGCTTGGCTAATTGCAAACTTGTCATCACGATGTTGAATATACAAACTTGAGCAATAGAGATGAAAGCTACTCATAGTATATTTTTTCAAATATTGTAGTTGTGGTGGTGCTGCTTGATAAGCCTTTTCCATTGCTATGAGACAGGCTTCTTTCATCACCTCAACTTTAGATGACATTGCCCCAGGAGTCCGACGATAAAATATTTGGTATTCAGGGACTACAACAAAATCCCAATTAGTTGCTAGGCGCAGCCAATAATCCCAATCTTCACAAGATTTGAGCATCGGATCAAATTCGCCTACTGAATTAATTGCTTCCTTACGTATCAACGTATTTGAACCACTGTGAATAAAATCACTCACTAACAGATTTTGATACACATTTCCGGTAAAAGAATATGGAGATGATGGCAAATATGCTAAAGGTTCTCCTTGTTCATCTACATCCATAAAACAAGTCCAACTGTAGGCAACTCCAGCTTTTGGATGCTGTTGCAAAGCTTTTAATTGCCTTTCCAGTTTATCAACAGTCCATAAATCATCTGCATCAAGAAAAGCAATGAATTCTCCAGTTGCATGAAGAATACCACGATTACGCGCTACTGGTAATCCCCCGTTTTTATAGTTAAAAATTTTTAACCGTTCATCTTTGATACTTTGGATAATTTCTGGAGTTTTATCTGTAGAACCATCATTAATAACAATGATTTCCCAATCAGTAAAGGTTTGGTTTTGTACAGATTCGATTGTTTTTTTAATAGTCAATTCTGCATTGTAAGCAGGTATGATCACAGAAATTAATGCCATATTTTTCATGAATAATAACTAGCTTCGGTCTTAATTACTCTCATTACTTTTGTAAAGCTAACTTGACACGCCGCATAGTGTGAAATAATGGCAGCAACTTACTATAGCCATCAGCCCCAAACCATCGCATGAGATTAATAGCTATACTCAAGCGGATATATTCTTGGGAAAAGCGTAAACTGGGATAGTAAACCAAAGCTTGCTGACAAAACTCACGAGATTTTTGATAATCTTTCTGAAGACTTTGTAGTGGCTTCCAAGCTAGGCAAAGGTAAGTAAAACCATAACTTTTATTTTTTAAAACCTGTAAATCTGGTGATGCAGTTGCAAAAGCTTTTTCAATAACTATGGCAAAACTTTGTGCCATTGCTTCCCAATTTTTAGAAGCACTATTTGAGCGTTGTCTGTAGTAAACTAAAGCTTCCTTAACAACCTTAAAATCATAACTTGTGGCAATACGTAGCCACATATCCCAATCTTCTACATAAGAGCCTAAATTGCGGTCAAATAAACCTATTTTTTCAAAACAGATTTGACGTACCATAGCCACGCTACCACACTCAACAATATTATGTTCAGTCAACTGTGGCCATACATAACCTTCTACCTGGTTTTTAAATATTTTTCCTGTTGATTTACCCTGCTCATTAATATAAGCAACCCAGGTATAAACCAAACCAACTTCTGGATTTTCATCCAAAACTTTTACTTGTTTTTCTAATTTAGTCGGCTCCCAAATATCATCAGCATCCAGAAATGCAATATATTCGCCTGAAGCATTCAGAATACCAGTATTTCTTGCTCCTGCTAATCCTTGATTTGCTTGAGAAATTAATTTGATTCTAGGATCTAAAATTTGAGAGATGAATTCTTCAGTTTTATCAGAACTACCATCATTAACAACTATCACTTCAAAATCGTTATAAGTTTGCCTGAGAACACTATCAAGTGTCTCTGGTAAATAAGGCATGGCATTGTAAGCAGGAATGACTACAGAAACTTTTGGCATATCTTAAAATTCTCCTGAATATAACATTTCCTAATCTGCTGAAGCACCGATTACACCACTAGTAAATTAGGCAATCTCCCCGCCCCTTTGCGTTTAAAAACATAAACGCTCAAGCATTAGCAGTTTTTCTAGGTTGAAAAGTAAGGATTAATGGTTTTTCAATGAACGAATGAACCAAACAACCAAACACAATAGATATTGCAGCAATTAAAAGACCAATACTATTTAAAACAAAAATATTTTCGGTCATACTGGGATAAATCTTTTGGATAAGTTTGCTAATATTATTAATCGCAAATCCATGTGCCAAGTAAATAGAGTAAGAAGCATCACCTAAATATACAAGTAAAGGAGGAACCTGAATATTTTTTGTGTTCTCTAGAGAAACACAACCTAGCACAAGCAACATAGAAGGAATACCAAAGGTAATGACTTGCGACAGATTGACAATTTGATGGTGATAATTAATTGCCGACAATGTGTAAAGAAAAGCGCCCACAGAGATTAAAACCATACCCCATTTAATTTTGGATCTAGCAAATAAATATGCTGCCAAGCAACCCAAGGCAAATTCCAGATTATAATGACTGAAAATGAACTTAAGAAATACGCTATCTGGTGGTAAATTCAGTAATCCCCAAAAATTACCGAATACACCCAATAGCCAAACACCAACTATGGGGAACGAAATTCTAGTTGGTAAAGCAATTAATAAAGCAAAAATTATATAGAATAAAATTTCATAGCTTAAAGTCCAGCTTACCCCCAAGAAACTACTCGAAAGAACTTCTTGCTGTTGGGGAAACAAGGTAAATGCTTTGAGCATCTCAATTAAGCTTCTTTCTGTGCTGCTGGGATTATAAGAAAAGCTAAAAGAAGCTAACAGTTTTAGGCTAAGAAAAACCCAATATATGGGGTAGATACGTAAAAATCTTTTGAATAAAAATGTAAATGTTTTACTTTTGTTAGCGATATCTTTTTTGTGAACATACAAAATAATAAATCCACTCAAGACAAAGAAAAAGTCTACACCAGAACCACCGAAATTAAATATTTTGAACCAAAAATTTTGACCAAAATTTTGGTTAAAAATCAAGTCTCCATGTGCAAGGACTACCAGCACTGCTGCTAACCCCCGCAATACTTGGATAGTATAAAGTTTTTTCTTAGGTTGAGAATTATCTGCCATGATGTTTCCTTATTCTTAATCTATTTAATCTGGAATTTGAGAATTTTTATTTGTTAGTTGTTTTTTCCTTGTGGATGGAATTTTTATACCAATTTGAAAAAAGAATGTGACAGATACACAACCCCAAACGCTTGTTATGCCTTAATTCTTAATTTTGAATTTTGAATTCCTATTATGTTGTTGGCTTGGTATTCCAATCCCAACCCGCCACCGCCAGCAAAGTAAACCAATAAAAAAACAACATGGTATGACTCCAAACATTTTCGGTAATCATCCCCACAGGAATGGTTAAAATAAGTGCTAATAAAACCAAGCAAAGACTATTCTGTGTTTTATTAGAGAGCGATCGCCTCATTAACTGGACAATTCGCCCTATCTGTACGCCAAAGAAGGCTATAAAGCTGACTAAACCGACAATTCCACCTTCTGTTAACGCCCGGACATAATCGTTATGGGCATATAAACCATTACTGGCAATATGCGTAGTCACGCCCAACCCGTAACCGAACAGTGGGTACTGTTTCCAGGCTTCGAGTAATTCGTGCCATTGGGCAATTCGCCAGTTGAAGCTGTTATTGTCGCTATAAGACAAGAGAATTGCTCGCCATATATCTATATCTGGGTTGAGCAATGGTGTTTGTGCTATTGATCCCAGCCGTTGTTGTCCAAACTCTGTACTACCAAATAGAAATATCACTAAGCCGAAGAAAAACGCCGCACCGATAAGCTTCAATAAACTTAATCTGGGAGCAATTAACACCAGCATAAATACAGCCAACATCATCAAGCTAAACAAGGCTTTGGTGCTGACATAAAAGAAAGCCAATAAGCCCAGCAACAGCAACCAAGGCCAGCGTACTTTGGTAATAGTTAGCTTCCAGGTAGTCAGCCCAATAAACAATAACAAGAAGGTAGCAAAACTGTTGGGATGTCCAATACTGCCTCTAATGCGAGAACCTTCAGACAAAACCCCTCCAGACAAAGGTGCAAACTGGGATGGCAAAATCCCAGGCACAAACATTTGTAAAAATGCGATCGCCAGAGGAATGACTAAAGCCCAAAATAGGAGATTGATTACTGTTTGGGGGTGAGTCTTTTCCTTTAGCTGCATGACTAGTAAATAAAGCATCAGCCAGGAGAACAAGCGAACCCATTCCCGCAAACTAGTAGCAAACACCGCGCCATCCAGTCCTAGTCCACCTATAGGTAAAAGAACTAGCCACATTGTTTGGAAAATTACCCAAGCAACGAAGAACCACAAAAACCAATCGGTGTGGACAGTACGCTTTTGCAACAACAGGACGACTACATATAGTAAGGTGAGGATATCGATAGCGATCGCAAACGCAGAGGGTAAGGGCGGAGAAACAATACCATCTATGGCACTGCGAATAATCAAAGCGCTCAATACGGCTTGTTCTAGGTTTTTAAAAAAGAAACCCAGTACCACTAATGAAACTACCGCTAAACCAGGTAAAACTGGACTAGCACCAGCAGCAAACCCGGCAATCAAACCGACGATTAGCACTACAAGCCAGATGGCTAGAGCAGAAAAGTTAATTGAGCGCTGATAATTCCTCATCTTCAGTTCGACCTAGAATCATTAGCGGAATTTCTGGCGCTACTACCCAGAGATGTTAAACGTCTCAAAGGTCTAGATAATATCGAGGGATATTCCTCTGATGGGTAACGGTAGTATTTTTCTGTACCACTTGTCATACCATTGACCACTACCCCCAAAACGGGAATGCGATTTTGGTTGAGTTCTGATACGGCTCGTTGTAATACCTCCTTCAGGGTAAAACCGGGGCGTGTGGTGAGGATGACTCCATCACTCATCTGACTCAAGGTGGAAGCATCAGCGCAGGCGCTCAAGGGTGGAGTATCAATAATGACTAAATCGTAGCGTTGGGCTGCTTCTGCCACTAGCGCTTTCATCGCTGCTGACTCTAGGATCTGGGAAGGTCTTCCCCTTAACTCTCCGCAAGTCAACACCGAAAGATTTTCTATGGTTGTTGACTGCACCGCACTGAGTAAAGGTCTAGTCCCATCAATTACATCTGTAATTCCTGGTCTGGGAGGTAGATTAAATAAGGTATGTTGTGAGGGTTTACGCAAATCTGCATCAATAATTAATGTCCGTCGAGATAACATGGCAGAGACCGCAGCCAGATGGGAAACAATAACTGACTTACCTTCTCCAGCCAGGGGGCTGCTGACAACTATTACCTGCAAATTGTCCACATTGCGAAACTCTAGATTCTTCAGCAGCATCCGGTAAGGTTCCACCAAACCCAAGTCATCAAGAAATTGTTCTGCCGGTTCTAGACTCAGTTTGGTAGCAGGAAGACGGGGTAAAACTCCCAACAATGGTAATTGCAGTAACTCCTCCGCTTCTGTCGCATCGCGCAGAGTATTATCCATGAGTTCCAGTAGCAATACCAACCCTACCGCTAAGATGCTGCCAAAGAACCCAGCAATCACAAGTACTACTGTACGTTTCGGAGATGTGGGTAACTCTGGGGCTACAGCCGTTTCGATGATGCGGATGTTGCTAACTTTCTGCGCCTCCGCAATCTGCGCTTCTTCTAGTTTGCTTTGGAGAAACTTCAGTGATTCGGCGGCTTCTTCCCGTTGACGTGTCAAGACGGTTAACGGTTGCTGTTGAATGGGGATGAGTGCCAAACGACTTTGAATATTAGCTCTCATTTTCTGGATAGCATTCAGCTTATTTTCTACGGCTAAACGCGTAATATCGTTCGTGATTAAATCAGAAATAAGGGTTTGACTAATTTGGTCATTAGATAAATTGTTGAAATTAGCTGTTTGGTTACTAGAAGATACCCTAGCCATTTGCTGTCCATACAAAGCCCGGATTTCATCCCTTTGTTGGACTAGATCCAAAACTGTGGGATGGGCTTCTTGATATTTGGTACGCGCTTCTATGAGTTTGGTTTCGATATCAGTTAACTTAGTTCGCAATACCTTGAGTTGTTCGTCTTGCCCTTCTCTGACAGAGGCATAAGCGGTATTGATATTTTTCGCATCTGTCACTTGGCGTAAAGATGCGTCACGCGATCGCGTCTCTTGGAGTTGCACCGCCAAGATGCGTTCTTGATTTTCCAGTTCCGCTAAACTATTTACCAAACTCCTGGTCTGATCATCTGTGGCGACAACGCCGCTTTGCTGTCTGTATTTGGTTTCCGCGAGTTCTGCTTGTAGTAGCCTTTGACGCGCTATAGGTACTTTTTCGGCCAAAAATTCCCTGACCTTAGTAGCTTCAGAACTGATGGTTTTGATATTTTCCTCCACCATCGCCTGGGATACAGCATTGAGAATCTGCGCTGCTTGATTTGGATTGGGACTTTGATATCTCAAATCTAAAATGTTAGTCGCTGGGACTATAATCACTTTCAAATTTGAGCGAATATCCGAAGCTGTTAGTGGTTTTTGTGTGGAACTATCTTTTATCGGCGGATTGAGTTTAGAAATAGCTAGTTGCAAGACTGTTTGTGACTTCAGTAACTCTGCCTGATCTGCTAAGGGGTTACGTCCAATGGCTGTAGAGTTTATCTGGGTCAAGTCACGCCCCAATTCAGACACACTCGCCTTTTTATCATCCAACATCAATCGTGCTGATGTTTCATACAAACGTGGTGTCACCGCCAAGTAAGCAAATGATGCTCCGATGACAGATGCAAACACAGTCACCGCCGGAAAGCCTCTGCGTCCCAAGACCCCCAATAAGGTTGAAATGCCTTTTCCCATTACATATACCTGTAATTCACAATACTCTACAAGAAGGCTTGCACCTGTGTGGTGAAGAAGCCAGAAATGAGAATCTTCTGGACTCTGACTTCTGGATGTGTGCAATTATTCTTTACTGCCAACTCTGGCTAGACTAACTTCTCTAGAATTCGCTATACCGACTGGTTGAGATGAACTTAACAGCGTTTTGTATAGTTTGAGATTTTCCGCAGTTATATGCTCCCAACTATAATTTACTTGAATATTTCTTTGGGCATTTTTAGCCATTGCTGCTATTTGTTGGGGATGATGAATTGCCCAATCCAAGGAACTCACTAAAGAGTCTGTATTACCAGCCATAAATAGGGTTCCCATGCCTCCATTAATCAATTGTTGGTGAGGCAGAATATCGCTGGCTACTACTGGAACACCTTCCTGCATAGCTTCCAGCATTGCTAAAGGTAATCCCTCTAAATCAGAGGGTAAAACAAACATTCCCGCACCGCGAACAATTTCCCATAAACGAGAGCCGCGCAGTTCACCTGCAAAAATAATATTGGGATTATTAGCGACCTTTTCTAATAATTGAGAGGTATAAGATTGAGTATCGCTAACACCTCCGGCTAATACTAGTTTCCATCCTGGTGCTTGTAATTTAGAGAAGGCTTCAATCAGCAAATCAGGACGCTTTTCGGGAACTATTCTGCCAACAAATATCATGTAACGCCCAGGCTCTAGACCCAGTTGTTTACCATAGGTAAAACTGGGGTCTGATTCACCGTAGCTGGCGGGAGCGTTGGGGATATAAACTGTGTCCCGTCCATAGGTTTCGGCAAAGTAGGTTTTGAGAGCATCAGAGACAACAACCATGCCGTGAGCAAAACGGACGGCTGCCTTTTCTCCACTTTGAATTAGCCGAGTCGAGAAACTACCCCATTTGGCGCGTTGCCAATCTAAACCTTGACAAGTAACTACAATTTTCGCTGAGTTGGCAACTCTGGGTAGGAAAGTGAACAGAGAGGGGCCAAGAGCATGGAAATGTACAATATCATATCTCTCTGCGGTTGCAGCGATCGCTCCTAACGCAGAGGTGATGAATGCGTCTGCTCCTCTAGCAGCTATCCCAGGTAAGGAAATGACTCGCACACCTTGAAAATCATAATTTCCCAGCCAAGAAGTGTCTGTATATGAAGAACGGGCGAATAAATCCACACTATGACCTTGTGCAACTATCCGAGGATATACTTCTGCACAGTAATGCTCAATGCCACCCTGTTTAGGAGGAAGACCTTTTGCACCAATTACAGCAATTTTCATAGTCATGATGTTGAATTCTTTGATGAGGGAACACACTAAAATTAAAGACAGTTGGGAAAACTGTCTGTTTGTCAGCTAATGACCGAGAACTCTTTTAATTCCCAGCGATTTAACATATCGCCATAAACATCTCTCACGACAGTACGCGCAGCATAAGGTTGTGCTGTACGGATACAAGCCTCAATGGGATAATCTTGTGGTTTTAATAGTATCCGTCGTAAGCCATCGGCTATAGAATCCGGTGTCCTTTGCTCACAAACAATACCACTATCACAATGAAGTAATTTAGGAGTTTCACCGCATTTAGTTGTTACCACTGGCGTTCCACTAGCCAAGGCTTCTAAAACAACTAAGGGTAAACCTTCATAAGCACTGCTGAGAACAAAAGCACTACTCAAGCGATGTAATCTAGCCAATTCTTTTTGTTTCAATGCTCCCAGCATTGTCACCTGACTGGATAAGCCTAACTGTTCAATTTCCTGACGTACTGGAGTTGCTAATTCTCCATCGCCTGCTATTAATAGGTGCGTGTGGGGTTGATTTAAAGCGGCGAAAGCACGTACTAACAACACGGGATCTTTTTGGGGATGCAGTCTTCCAGCAAACAGAATAAAACGTGTTGCTGGGTCTAGTCCCATCTGCAATGCCAATTCGCGCCGATTCGCTTCTCTTTGTGGCTGACTCCCAGAATAGAAAACCTCGTTATCAAAGGAGTTTTTGACGAATGCCACACGGTCTTGTAATTGGGGATAACGCTGGCGGTAAAACTGTGCAGCATCAGTGTTACAAGACAATATCTGACTAAACTGGCGGATTAATATACTCTCAAGAGCAAAGTAAGCTGCTGGAAATCTGCGCCACAGTATGGCTTGGCGATCGGCCACAGTTGCCATCTGTGTGTGAATATCATTGTGAATAAATATCGTTTTTTCTCCCTGCCAGTTCATGGCTGCCAAGCTTGGCTCAAGCCGATGAAAGTGCATAAAATCTGATGACAGGGAACGGCCTAATAATGCCGCCGTATATCTGACTGTAGTCGGAATTAAACCTCTAACGTTATCGTCTTCTAACTTGAGAATCGGTAAAAAGCTAACTTCTCTACCTGCAAATTCTGCATCTTGCCATTTACCAAGGGGCTGACTAGAATCGCTAGCTGTTCCCACTAGCCGCACTTCAAAATCACTAGGAGCATACTTGATAAACGTGTTGATTAATGTCTGAATTCCTCCAATAGAAGTTTGCCAGGGATTAAACTGGTAAAAGATGGTTAGAACTGGTTTACGCATTACTCACACCCTAGGCGATATCATCACCCCGCAAGTTTGCAATCTAAGTCAATAGGGAAAACACTGCAAAATAGTTGTAAATTTTATAACTACTTTACATAATAACACACAGGTATATGGTAGTATCTCTAGGTTGAAAAGTCACTGTATCATTCCACTCTTTATAAAAACTTTACATTTTAGAGAGTATATACACTTGTAAAACACTTATGCAACACATAGGACTACTATTTGATTTGTGAATTATATGTAGGATGGGCAAAGCCTACCTTATCAGGGTTTTGGTGGGCATTACTCACCCTAAAGATACTTATGTTTGTTCAATAATCAAATCGAATTCCTAGAGAATTTAATTTCATTAATTTAAATCAACTTCATCATAACTTCATCAAGTTTGTGTATTTGTGCGGAAACAGGCTTATTGTCTTTTGTATTTGCCTGTACTTTGCTTTTTTCTAATTAAATGTGCTGACAGTATTAATAGATTCATTGGGGGATTGGGGATTGGGGACTGGGGATTGGGGACGAAATTTACTCCCTGGCTCCCGTTCGCGTAGCGTCCCGTAGGGAAGTTCGTCGGGAGGGAAACCCTCCTTGCGACTTCTCTTCCTGCCTCCCCTACATATCGTTCAACCCTTGCAAACGCACAGCCACACTACCTGCGTGGGCTGGTAAACCCTCGGTTTCTGCAAGAGTGACGGCGGACTGGCCTATTGCCTGCAATGCTGCTTGATTGCATTCTAAATAGGTGATTCGCTTGAGGAAATCGTAGACACTTAAGCCGGAAGCAAAGCGGGCAGAACGGGAAGTTGGTAATACGTGATTGGGGCCACCTAAATAATCGCCGATCGCCTCTGGGGTATAACGACCTAAAAATAAACTACCAGCACACTTAATTTGACTAGCTAGCAATTGGGGATTATCTACACACAGTTCTACGTGTTCTGGAGCTAGTTGATTGAGCAAAGGGATACTTTCGGCTAAATCCCTAACAATAATTACTGCCCCGTGATTTTGCCAACTGCTACTGGCTACTTTGGTGGTGGGTAAAGTGGTCAAAATTTGCTCAACTGCCCCAATCACTTGCTGGGCAAAGGATTCAGAGTCAGTAATTAAAATTGATTGAGCGCTGGGATCATGTTCAGCTTGAGATAATAAATCCCAGGCGATCCATTCTGGATTGTTTTGGCGATCGGCGACAACTAAAATTTCTGAAGGCCCGGCAATGCTGTCAATCCCCACAGTCCCAAATACTTGGCGTTTGGCTTCAGCAACGTAGGCATTACCAGGCCCCACAATTTTATCCACTGGGGTGATAGTTTCTGTACCGTAGGCTAACGCCCCGACTGCTTGCGCCCCACCTATACTATATATTTCTGTCACGCCGGCAACTTGGGCAGCAGCCAGGACGGCGGGATTGATTTCCCCATGAGGCATAGGAACAGTCATAACTATGCGTTCTACACCTGCAATTTTGGCGGGCAGGGCATTCATCAAAACCGAACTGGGATAACTGGCGCGTCCTCCAGGGACATAAATTCCTACTTGCGATAAAGCTACCCAATTTAAGCCTAGTTTTACGCCTACGGTGTCGGTGTAACCGATATCCTGGGGTAATTGTTTTTGATGAAAAGAACTAATACGTTCAGCCGCTAGTTCTATGGCTGCTTTCACCTCAGCTGAACATTTCGCTGCTTGTTCGGCAATGAAAGCCGCACTCAAATGATGAGAATGGGGACTATAGTGATCAAAACGACTGGTATATTCCTGAACTGCGGCATCACCATGCGCTTTCACATGAGCGAGTATATCGCGTACTGTACCACTAACATCAACCGTTGCTTCTCGGCGATCGCTCACCAAGCTTTGAAATCTGGTAGAAAATTCTTGGTCGGTTGTTTTCAAGACTAGCATGGACAGTATCTCTGGGCTAATGCCTGTTTGCAGTAAGGACAATATTTAGTGTAGAGCGATATTAACCCTGAGTGGAAGTCAAATGCTGACTCCATCTGATAATTTTCATCTTGACTGTTGACTGGTCACAGATACCCAGTTTGTATGCAATACACTTTGACCTCTCTCCTGCGAGGAGAGAGGCTTTGAGTCTTACTCCCCTTCCCTTGTAGGGAAGGGGCTGGGGGTTAGGTCTGTATTTGACTCAATTGCAAACCTCTATATACCGTGACTTTTGCCAATCACCCAATGACGACGGAAAAACCGAGATAAGGAAGACTCATCTAAGGACAAATAAATCGGCCGACCGTGGGGACAGGTGCGGGGGTTGCGAGTACGTTGCCAATCGTCTAGTAACTTCTGCATTTCTGGTAGACTCATGGGAGTACCGTTGCGAATAGCACTGCGACAGGCGACGGCTACTTGGGCTGTTTGTAAGTCACCTCCCCAACTGAGTTCTAAAATTGCTTCGGCACAGTCTTCACGTTGTTGTAACATTGCTGGCAGGTTACGCACTGCCCAAAGTTGTTCGCCAAAGATGTCAATATCTAAACCGATGCGTTGCAGTTGAGCAACTTGGGCTGGGGATAGCTGATAAAGAATAATTGGTGGTTCAACGGGAATAAGTCGCCAGTTATCACACAATTGTTCGTATAAAACTCGCTCATGGGCAATGTGCTGTTCTACTAGCCACATTCCCCCAGAATGTTCTGCGACTATATAAGTGTTACTGACTTGGGCTACTGCTTTTAAGTAGTGCTGAGTGTTGTCTGCTGGATTGGCGTTTTGAGGATTAAAGTTATAGTTCCCTTTTTCCTCGGCGGCTTTGAGTAGTTGACTCACTCGCGTTGTCTGGACAGATTCTTTTATATTGGCAGCACTAATCCGTAGTGTTTGGTTAATGGCTTGAGTTACTTGTTCTTGCCAATAACTCAAATCGTGGAGGTAAATTTCTGTTTTGGCTGGGTTGCGGTTCCAGTTGATTTGGTCGGGGGAAATCAGAAGATGGAGAAAACAAAGGGGGTAGCGATCGCGTGGTAATGTTCTGTGGAATGCTGCCAAAATTGTTTGTTCTAATTCTGGCGACTTAATCATCCGTCCGTTAATTGCTACCCGCACCCAATCTGGACGATGGCGGTGACAACGGTCTGGCAATCCTACAACTAGGGAAAGTGTTGTGGCGTTTGCCTTGTTGTTGGTGCTGAGTTGTGGGTTTTCTGGGTTGGGTATCTCTAGCTTAATTTCTTGTAAATCACCGGGGCGTAGTTGGGGGAGGAATTGGGGTATGAGTTGTCCGGCTGTGGCGGCGGGGGAGATGGTGAACCAAATCCGGTCATTTTGCCAAACTTGCCAGGTGGTTTGGGGATGACAAAGGGCGATTTGTTGAATTGTGGCTTGCACAGCTTTCATTTGCTGTGCTGTTGTGGGTAAGCCTTGACGACGAGCCGCACAACTGGCGAATAAATTCGAGACTGTGACTACTGTACCAGGAGCGATCGCTGTCGCTTCAACTTGAGTTGCTTCCCCATTATCACCATAAACCACTCGCCAGCCCACATTTTCGGGGGCGCGACTGATAATTTCTACATCTGCTAGTGTCGTTAAACTATGTAGTGCTTCACCCCGAAATCCCAAACTATGAATTTTCCACAAATCTGCACTAGAACGAATTTTACTGGTGCTGTGGGCTGAAGCGGCTTGTTGCAAATCATCTAAGTTCATCCCGCAACCATTATCTGCCACACGAACACGCCATTGCTGCGGCCATAAATAAACTACAATTCTGTTTGCACCTGCATCCAAGGAATTTTCTACCAATTCCCGCACTACAGCAGCAAATGAGTCGATGACCTCCCCTGCTGTAATGAGGTACACGACTTCTTGAGGTAAAGCTTGAATAGTAGATGCCATAAACTATAGTTTATAACTTTTGGTACAGCAGTCAACAAGAGGCATGAAGCAGGAAGAGAAGTCGCAAGGAGGGTTTCCCTCCGGGCGAACTTCCCTACGGGACGCTACGCGAACGGGAGCAGGGGGAAACTTTCTCGTCATCTCCCAGCAAAGCTGCCCCTTTTGCTCTTTTTGACCAGTTTTTGCTAAATTTTGCAGATTAATTAAAATTAAAGTATTCAATCATACTAAGTAAATTAACAATGTGGGAATAAGTATTGACACCAGATGTATAATTAGCCAGTTTATTCCTGTATAACAAGATAAATTTAAAACTTATTCGTTTTCTGTTCCCTGTACCTGAATAGGAGCATTATGTGGCAAAAGAATAAACAAGATAGTGGCATAGTGAATCTGGCATTATTGTTTGCCTTAACAACCACCCCCATCGCAGCAAATTTATTATTGTCAGCCCCGATGCTGGCACAGTCGGAGACAGACACCCCCAATTTTGCGCTACCGCAAACTGTGGAAAACGGAACGACAGTGCGGATTGATGGCTCCAGTACCTTGATAGCGGTGAATCAAAGCTTGAAACAGGGTTTTGAGCAACAGTTCACTGGTACAAGAGTAGATGTAGCTACTAATGGTACAGAAGCTGCACTCAAATCTGTATTAGCTGGAAATATTGATGTGGCGGCTATTGGTCGTGGTTTGACCCCGGAAGAAAAAGCCCAAGGTTTGGAACAGGTAAGGTTACATCGGGAAAAGATAGCCATTATTGTTGGGGAAGAAAATCCCTTTAAGGGCAGCTTGACCGATCGCCAATTTGCCAGAATTTTTCGCGGACGCATTACTAATTGGTCACAACTGGGAGCGCCATCAGCCAAGATTCGGGTGATTGATCGCCCTAGCACCAGCGATACCCGCGAAGCATTAAATAACTATCCAGTTTTCAAGGCTGCTAAATTTGCTACAGGCTCGACGGCAACTCAGGTAACAGAAGACAACACCGCCGAAATTATCAAACAGCTAGGTAAGGACGGGATCAGCTACGCCAGAGCCAATCAAATCTCTAAATTGCCTGGTGTGCGGGTACTTAAATTACACGACACCCCACCAGATGATCCTAAATATCCTTTTTCTCAGCCTTTAGTTTACGTTTATAAAAAGAATCCTAGTCCAGCGATCGCCTCTTTTCTCGGTTTTGCTTTAGCGTCACCAGGACAAAAGGCAATAGAAACGGCAAGAGTAGCTGAAGCAGAAGCGATCGCCAAAGATGCAGCCCAACAAGCATCCTTCACAACCGCCAATTCTCTGGCTCCAGCAGCCAGTGCTTCCCCCACAGCAGAAACCACACCAGCAATCAATTCCTCTCCCATTCTGGAAAGCCCACCCACAGCTAACACTTTTCCTGATACTGCCAGTACCAGCACTAATGTGAATCAGCCTGCGATCGTATCTACCCCAGAAACACCTAGATTGGATCGCTCCTTGTTATGGTGGTTATTGTTGCCAGTAGGGGCTATAGCTGGACTATTGTTGTGGTTTGTCAAACGTTCATCTGCGACTAAAGTATTAGAAAGCACTACAGAATCCATTGCTGGTGATACGGAAACACCTGCCACTGAACCATTAGGAGAAAGCCGCAATGGGCTACATCCCAACCTAAGTGATGGCAATACTGTAACCGCAGTCCCAGGAACAAATGCAGTAGCATCCCCCACCACAACTACCACGGCTGTAGCTGATCAAGAGCCGAAAAACACCAATTACACAAGTAATTATCAAGTAAAAATCCCGCCTGAATTGGAGCAATCACCTTGGGATATGGAAGCACCCGCATCTGTGGTTAATACTTCCTATCCCCAAATGATCGAAGTCGGGAAAGCCCCCACTCATGCAGAAACCCAAACAACAGATATCGCCCCAGAAATCCCCGAAATCTCATCAAATGGGGATAATCATCACCCAATCACAGAGGAACAACCCCAGCCACCAGAGAATTTAGCAGATCAGACTCATAGGGAGCCAGAAGATCACCAAGAACCCGAATTAACAACCTATCCAGTCAGCGAAGATACATCGGAGATAGTGGATTCACTGCCAGAATTGCCAGACTTTGAGGCGATTTTTGCCGATGAACCAGAAGAAAATAGCGAAGTCGCTAACAACTGGATAGCCCCAATTACAGAACAGACAAATATCTCATCTGTTGATGGACAAGTTGAGAAAACTACAACAGCGATCGCCTCGGCTGAATTACCTGAACAACAGACAACACAAGAAGTAACAACCACACTGCCAAAGTTTGCCGATATTCCCGAAGATGCCCTCAATTTGGTAGCCGATGCAGCCGAAATTCATGAAGGTGGCACACTAGAAGATCCAGATTATCTCACTCCATCCAGTTTAGGGGCTTTAGCCGGTGGTGCAGTCTTAGCAGGTGTAGGGGTACAAACCTGGGTTGGTAAACATGATGTAGAGGAAAGTGACACATCCACAGTGCCAGCATCACCCAACACTCCTGAAGTAGCCACAACTGACGAGTTAGAAGATGGGGAAGAAGACAGTAATATTGTCCTCAGACCCCGTAACCCTGAATGGGCTTACGTTTCTTGGTATATTTCACCTAGTGATCAGCAGAAGTTTCAAGCTCAAGGTTCTTCAGAATTGGCATTGCGACTTTATGACATTACTGGTGTTGATCTGAGTTACCAAAATCCCCACCAGGCGCAGCAGTATGAATGTGAACCAGGAACAAGCGATCGCTATGTACCCATTCCGGCAAGCGATCGCGATTATATAATTGAAATTGGCTATCTAAGCAGTGGTGAACACTGGACTACTATTGCCCGTTCTCCTAGCGTCCGCATCTTTGATCGTCTACATATAGACTCTCTGTCCCCAAATTTACCAGCAATAGACGAAGCCAGCAGTGTTGTCTTCCAGCACCGGACTTCCAAATGGGCTTATGTAAGTTGGGACATTTCCGCAACTCATCAGCAATTACTCAAGGATGCAGGGATTTCCCAGCTAGCACTACGGCTTTATGATGCCACCAATATTGACCTGAGTTACCAGCGCCCCCAATTGGTGCAGCAATATGAATTTGATGAAATCACCCGCGATCGCTATGTGTCAATTCCCCAGAGCGATCGTGACTACATGACAGAAGTGGGTTACTCTACCCCAGAGGGTGAATGGGTAACTATCGCCAGTTCCCATACTGTTCGTGTCTTTAGTAGTCCTCAAGGAGATTTTTGGTTCTTAGCAGATACTGAGTTAATTATCCACGGAGCCACAGATCCAGGTGCAACAGTCAATATTGCCGGTAAACCAGTCACCCTCAAATCTGACGGCACTTTTCACCTGCGTGTCCCCTTCTCTGAAGACTTGCTAGATTATCTGATCACCGTCACTAGTGGAGAACAAAGAAAAACCATCCGTAAGAAGTTTGTTCAAGAAACTTCAGACAGCTAAAACAGCGATGGAGTTATCTGGGATTGGTAATCGGTAATGGGTAATTGAAACTTCTGCTCAATTACCCATTACCTACTACTAGGGAACACCAAAAAATAAATTATCCAAAATTGATGGTTTGGTAGGGTGCGTCAGTGCGATAGAACCTAGCTTTACTCAGAAATTATTCATACTGACGCACCCTACTTCCTCTTTTTTTATCTGGAAGTCCCTAACATTCTGGTAAATTTTTCTCAGCATAATTGCAATCAAAATGAATTAAAGCATCTCTTGTAGAGGTAAATGCTCTAGTTGTGGTGTAGGGGCTACTGTCATAACTTGAGTCCCGTAACCAGATTTTTAGATAGTAACTTTTGTTATCATTACTAGACCATAATTCGTAACGATACTTACCTCCTGTTCCCTGACTGCTGAGGTAGTCAGCTAGGGCTAGACTTGATGTCCCTAAAACGCTAAATACTGTCAGGAATGGAATTATAGCTAGTTTGAGTATTTGGTTCAGTTTCATAAATGCACAAAAAAATTACTCCCTCTACTTTCATTCATTTATGTATATTTTTAGTTCAGTAATAATCTTGAACATTGTGTGAAAATATCGTAATCTACCAGCCAAAAATTAGCGCTCACTAACTCGAAGCGCTGGTATAAAATCGCAAAGCAAAACTCCAAAACTTGCTGGAAGCCCAAAAAAGCACCGTAGCCAAGACTAATGCACCTATTAACCAAGGAATTTCTACTCTACCTAATATGACTTCGGCTGGCACTGTGGTTAAAAATGTTACTGGAACGATAAAAGTAAAGAAAAAGCGATAAGCCGCAGGATAAGCCACCATCGGATATCGACCCGCCTCTAACAACCCCCGTAACACCTCAGTAGCATTATATATTTTTATAAACCAAATGCTAGTTGCACCTAGTATAAACCAAAGACTGTAAAGAATTATCAAGCCACAAAACAAGGGGATAATGCTTGGTAGATAGTTAGTAATTCCCAAGCCAAGGCGTTTACCGGCATAGCCAATAATCACTCCACCAAAAATTAAATCTGGTACTCCCCAAGGGGATATGGTGTGGGTGGAAAGCCAAAACTGACTACGTATAGGTTTGAGCAGAACAAAATCTAAAGTCCCTTCTTGGACATGGCGAACAATACGGTTGAGATTGGGAGCGAGAAAAGTAGCAGAAAAGCCTTGCAGTAAAGTAAAAATTCCCAACACTACTAAAGCTGCTTCCCATGACCAGCCACTAAAAGTATAGCCATTGCGGTAAAACAAGAATAGTCCAAACAGGCTGCCTGCTAAATTTCCTATACTACTGAGGGTAGCGATAAAGAAGTTTATACGATATTCTATCTCAGCAGCGATCGCTGCACTCCAAAATAGTTTTAGTACTTTCAAGTATCTTTGCATTTTGCACCCGTAACCCAATTTAACTACCTGAATCTGGAGCTATCTACCATGTTAAAAACATACCTTCCTTTGATTGCTCGTTCTTTTCTGGCTGTGATTTTTATTTACACTGGTGTGAACAAAGTCTTTAACTTTGCCCAGACTAGTGAATTTATGGCTAAAGCCGGACTACCTATCGTAGGGGTACTACTAGTTTTTACTATTGCATTTCAGATATTAGGCGGGTTGTCTATTATTCTTGGTTATAAGGCAGAAATTGGTGCAATTTTACTCATCATTTTCCTCATTCCTGCTACCATCGTGTTTCATAATCCCTTCGCTGATCCTGGTCAATTCAATAATTTCTTCAAGAATTTGTCCATTATTGGTGGACTATTACTCATCCTCGCCTATGGCTCTGGCACTCTTAGTTTAGAAGCAAGCGATCGCTCTTCTTATGCCTCACAGCCAGAGGAATAAAACCAGATGGGATGAGGGAGAAGAAACAGGGGAGGAATCAATTCAAAATGAATAATCGCTCCCCACTCCCAGGAAAAATTTAAGCCACACAACAAATAGGGGTAGGCTTGAAACCCACCCCTTTTGTTTCTGATATAGTCCGTCCCACAGCTAAAGCTACAGGCTTTAAACTATCAACCAAACTCACCATATCTTCTAGAGATAAAGCCTGACGGGCATCAGAAACAGATTTTTCTGGTTCTGGATGACACTCAATAATTAAACCATCTGCACCACAAGCCACAGCCGCCTTAGCTAAAGGTGCAACTAGTTCCCGTTTACCCACAGCATGGGAAGGATCGACAATCACAGGTAAATGAGTAATTTGCTTGAGTGCTACTACTGCTGCTAAATCTAAAACGTTGCGGGTGTAATTATCGAAGCTACGGATACCTCGTTCACACAGCACCACATCAGGATTACCATGACTGACAACATATTCAGCCGCCATCACAAATTCTTCTATTGTCGCGGCTAAACCACGCTTGAGAAGTATTGGTTTGCCCGCTTGTCCTAAGGCTTTGAGCAAATCGAAGTTCTGCATATTGCGGCTACCCACCTGCAACATATCAACATGGGTGGCGATCGCCTCAATTTGAGCAATTGACATCACTTCAGTCACAACGGGCATATTGTAATGCGATCGCACCTGAGCTAAAACATCTAATCCAGCCTCTCCCATACCTTGGAAAGCGTAGGGTGATGTACGCGGTTTGTAAACACCACCCCGCAACGCCTGCACAGAAGAGCCTTCTAAGCGTTGGGCGACAGTCTCCATTTGCTGTAAGCTTTCCACTGTACAAGGGCCACCGATAATGACTAATTCCTTCCCACCGAAAGCAACTGTTTCTGAGATTTGAACAATTGTCTGGTGATTAGGGTGAGACTGGGAAACGAGTTTAGCGTTAATCATGGTTGGATTCTCCTAAAGGCTTGGGGATTGGGGATTAGGGATTAGGGATTGGGGACTGGGGAGTTATTATCAATTTTGAATTTTGAATTTTGAATTTTGAATTTTGAACTGATGACTCCCTGAACTGTTGCAAACAAAAAAGCCCAGAACCTTTGGGTTCCGGGCGCGTATGATTTATCGGCATGACGCTATTTACCCGGAACTTGCTCTGGGCCAACAGTAAAAGCTATAAAACCAGCTAATAAAATAGGTCATGACGATGAAATTTTACTCCTGAAAAAACAAAAACCGCAGAGTTAGCTCTGCGGTTCACTGGGCGGTTTCCATTGGGAAACTTAATTCACACCCTGTGAACCGCCTTACGCCAAAAATAAAAATAATTACTGCTGCTGATTGTATGCACGATAGTAAGCGAGAATTATATGTATTACGTTACCTTAGCACAAAGATAACAGAAGAATTTGGTAGCGTCAAGACCAGCAAAACTTCTTGAAAAACGATAAACTCAGTACAAATCTGAGACGAAAAACCTTTTCCTGGTAGATATATAGCAGGATGCTTATTATTAATAGACTGCTCTCAATTTAGATCAATCTTATTGTTTAGGTAATGAGTAATCGATGAGTATAACTATCAGTAAATCAAACTATAACATGAGCCTATAGAGGTATTTTTACACAAAATTATCGGATTTATGTATTAAATGCAGTACACCCTATTACAGTATGGCGTAAATAAAATTTCTCACCCACAAGGGGATGAGGAATTTGGTAGTAGGTCATGGGTAATGGGTAATTGGACTATTACCTATTACCTATTAACTATTACCAAAGCGGTGGTGCGGTTATCCCTCTCCTTCCACAAAGGGATGGAGTTTCCCGCCGCTTTTATAAAAACCCATTTTTCATCAAGTAAATACTTACGCTGTATTCATTTTAAATTTTGTTATCCCAGTCTTTCCTGTTCTCAATCCCCAACGAGAAAGCTAACGCCAAAATGAAGGAAACTCCGAATACTCTGTTAGCTCACTAGTCCCTAATTCCTATTTTCAAGACAGTTTGATTATGTCCAGGTCTAAACTCTTTACCAAACCTTTCGATACTCATGATGTTTATCCCTGTCCGGTTTGTCGAGTAGGGAAAATTTCTCACATACCATTGATGGAGGCGATGGGTTGTGATTTCTGCCACGAGATTTTTACTGTAAATATAGAACAGCAGCAAATTAAGATGCCTTCTCGTCAACCTCCTCTTGTTTGGCGCTGGAATGGCTTTAATTGGGCGGAAGCTCAGTTAGAAGGTGTAGAATTAGGTTGGGGTTATGGGTTAGCCGCCACCATCTTTGTCTTACTGCCTACAACTTTAATTGGCATTGTCGCTTATTATTTCCCACCGACAGCCCATGATCCTCTCACCTGGCTGCCTTATATTTGGACAATATTAACTTTCTTGTCGCATTTATCAATTATTATTTGGATTTTTATAGAAGTTTATCAAATTCCCGTAGCCGCATATTTTCGAGCTATCACTAGGTGGAGAAATAGGCAAGCCGAAAGATAATTGCTGAAGCCTTCAGAATCTAGAATAGAGCAACAAGTAAATTTGGATTTCCATACTCATTGCTGATTTCTGAATTCCTATCTCTGGCCTAGCAGGGAAAAAAGTTATTGATAGACTGAGTTTGCTGCGATAGGCTTATATAATGTCTGAGTACTAATGTTTTACCGTAGCATCTAAACTATGTAGGACTTACCCATGAAAACCAAAGATCAAGGGTTTGGACAAGGGTGTAGGGGTATAAGGGTATAAATGCTTGAAACCCTTACACCCCCGTACCCTTGAACCCTTACACCCGGTCTCAACAGATAACCTGTTTGCGTAAGTCCTACTATGTAAAAGTGACTATGGAACTGCCCAGTCCCTATTGGTAAATATGGAGGGCTTATATCTCTCATAATTAAGTTGATTCGCCACTAAAACATCTTATGAGCGAGCTGGAGCGGTATTATAGGGTATTGGAATTGGAAGTAGGGGCTACCCTTGAGGAAGTTAACCAAGCTTATAAAGATTTGGTGTTTGTGTGGCATCCCGATCGCCTACCCAAAGATAATGTCCGCCTACAACAAAAAGCACAAGATAAACTCAAAGCCATTAACGAGGCTCGTGAAAAATTACGCTCGTTAAATGGCAATGGTAAGGCTCATCATGTTTATCACCATCGCCCACCGGAACCCCCAAAATCCTATCAAGAAACCCATCAGCCACAAAAACAAAACTCAGACTTGAGTGGCAAAGATTTTAGTCGAGCAAATTTGAGTAACAAAGATTTATCTGGCAGAAACCTCAGCTATGCGAACCTGAGTGGTGCTAATCTCAGTGACACTTTTATGCACAAAGTGATTCTCAGAGGCGCGGATTTGTCAGAGGCCAACTTGTTTAGAGCTAATTTACTCTTAGCTGACTTAAGAGAAGCGAATTTGCGCTCTGCGAACTTAATTGGTGCTGATCTGAGTGGCGCTGACTTGCGGGGTGCAGACCTCACAGGCGCGCGGATTCGTTCAGGCGATCGCTTGCTGGTAAAGTTGATAGGCGCAAACTTAAGTGGTGCGATTATGCCTGATGGACTTATTCATCGTTAATGATCTGTGCTGAGTTGGGAATTCTTGCTTTAAGCTAAATTTCCCATTGATCAATCAGTTATGTAGTTAAAATCTATTTCAATTCCTAACGGGGATTGATACGAAAGACTCCATCCCCCTGTGGGTGGAGTTTTCGGTAATAGGTAATTGGTAATAGGTAATTGGTGATAGGGACAACATTTAACAATCACCCGTTACCTATTACCAAATATTGTGGCTAAATTGTGGCTTACCCAATACTCAGACAATAATTTATGAACAAAAACACAGTAAAAGTAGTTAAAAATGAGTCATTTCCACCAGGAGATTATGTTTCGTCTGGATTTTCTACTATCCAACCAGATTCATGTTTTCCTAATATGATTTTGGGCAACAGATATGATTCTTTGTGGTTTTATCTCCGGCGCAATATTGCCCATAACTTTTATGTTGATCAGCGCCGTCAAGAGGTGGGATTTGTTAGCAGAGATGAGGCTCACATTTTATACAATACAGCTTTAAAATTTCAGGGGAAAAAAGCTTTAGAAATAGGTTGTTGGATGGGTTGGTCAGCTTGTCATTTAGCTCTAGGAGGAGTGGAGCTAGATGTCATTGATCCTATGCTCGCTGAACAATTGTTTAATGAAAGCGTGACAGAATCACTGAAGTTAGCAGGGGTGAAGGAATCAGTAAATCTCATACCAGGATACAGCCCCCAAAAAGTAGAAGAGATAGCAAATCAATTTCAACGTAAATGGTCGTTGATTTTTATAGATGGTCATCACGAAGCACCAGCCCCACTTAATGATGCAATTATTTGTGAACAACTTGCAGAACCAGATGCTTTAATTTTATTTCATGATTTGGCTTCTCCTGATGTAGGGCAAGGGTTAGATTATTTGAAAGAGAAAGGTTGGAACACAATGGTGTATCAAACCATGCAAATTATGGGAGTTGCATGGCGAGGTAATGTTGAACCTGTAATACATCAACCAGATGCTAATATTGACTGGCAATTACCGCCGCACTTACAAGATTATGTTGTTAGTGGTGTCAGTCAAACTGTAGGAAAAGATAGGTTAGGAGAAATTCTCAAAACACTCCAACCCTATACATTATTAAGTAAAGCCCAGTTATTCTCGCTTTACAGTCACGTCAAACAAGCATATGCTTATCTTTTCTGGCTACCGCAGATGCTAATCAGGCGATCGCTAAAATGAAATGGAAAACGACTAGGTTGAGCTTACAGTAGCTCTATCTACTATAAATAAAGCCATCTGTAGGGACACAGAGGACAAGAAATAGGCTTGAGAGGCTTTTAGTATCAAAATTTTATTACTAAAAGATGTCCTTATCTATCTAAAAATTGCCATACCACTACAGATGGCTTTCTCTGTGGTTAGCTTTTATATATTTTGATAATTGGTGTTATCTTTGGGCGATAGGGATTGCTAAGGTTTAATTTATAGAAAGCTCGAAATATATTTTCGTCTTTGTTACCTTTTACAGTAACAATATAAGTTGCAGCCTGGTCAGAAAGTTTTTCCACTTTTTCAATCTGTTTATTTTGAATCATTTGGGTTTCGGTTATTTTCTTGGTTTTTTGAGAGTTAGTATTAAACAAACAAAAAATACCTGTAGAATTGGGAAGTTTTAGCACTTGTAAAAAATATTTTTGTTTATTAGCATTGAAACCCGATGTGAAGTATATAGTTGCGCGGCTTTGTAGAGGAATTTTTTGAATATTTTGTGGCGTTCTCCGATGATAGCGACAATTTCTATCAATTATTGCTTCACCCGCAATCACAGGGGTTGTAAATATTGCTATATAACTGGAAAACAATCCTATAATTGTTAAATTCAATACAATATTGCTTGACAATTTCAACATGAATATAACTCCTCAAATTATCTATGATGATGGAGTCAATTGATCAGAAGTTCCTCAGCTTATTAAGTAACTAGATAATAAGCACTTATATATTATTTGCGAGTATAAAAAGATATTTAAAACATTAGCTAATATTTAATTAATAAAATCGGCAGTAGTTTATTATATTTATGATTACTCGCTTTCTAAGCTAATGCGTGCCTAAATTGCATAACTAGCGTAGTCGAAGTATCAACAGCCCTCACGATGGATTATGCAGCTTTAAAGCAGAATAGCTTATTAAATCTTTATCTGTATAAGTATGCCAGAAAATCAATCAACACACGAAACAACGAAAGAACAATCTGTATTACAACAATCTCCATTTCCTACTGATGTAGATTCACATATATACGATGTTATTGTTGTGGGTGCTGGGCCTATTGGCTTGGCCACAGCTATCGGTTTATATAAGCGGGGTATCGAAAACATTATTGTATTAGATCAAACCCGTACTTTTCGTCAAGTTGGTCAAGTTTTGGATCTTCTTCCCAATGGATTAAAAGCTCTCAGATGTTTGGATAATAATGCTTATGAAGCAGTGAAAACAGCCAGTATTACTTTTGCGAAGTCTCAGCCTAAATCTCAAAATAAAACAGCACCTGATACTGCACAAAAGTGGCATTGCAGAAATTTAAAAGGACAGATAGTTTACTCCATTCCCCTCGATTTTGATCAATGGGTTCAAGATTATGGTGAAGGTAGATTAACAATATCTTGGTACGATTTGCAAACAGCTTTAAGAAACTTACTGACCCAAGATCAAGTTAAAGCTAATCACCGTTGCATCAATATTGTAGATGAGCCAGAGAGTGAATATGTGCGGTTGGATTGTTTATCTGATACTACACTAGAAGCCAATCCCTATGCTCATTGGAATGACACAAATTTGGAAAATTCGGAGAATAATGTTCAACAATCGGTGGCAAAATCTTTCCGAGCTAAACTAATAGTAGCCGCAGATGGAATTAACTCGACAATCCGTAAAGTTCTTTATCAAGATAGTCCTAATCAAGATTTCTCCAAACCTGAATACTCTGGGTTTGCTGCTATATTTTGTCAAGGTCTTGATGATATCCCCAAGGAATTAGAAATAGAACTAGAAGATAAGTTTTTACAAGGCTCAACAATTGTGACCATCTTTGATGGTGAAGTATCTAAAAATGCGGCAGATGATACACCAGATATCAGAATATTGTTATTCCGCAGAGCTAATCAGTTTGGATATGTCGTACATTTGCCTGTAGCTTTGGAGTATTTGCAAAATCCACCTAATAATTCTTTACAAGAATTAGTTATTCAGGTATTTAAACAAGCGGGATTTCCCGATTCCCTAAGACAATTAGTTCTTTTATCTCCATCAGATAATATAAAACAGCGTCCATATTATGTGCATCGCGTCACTAATTTAGATTCAGATAATAGTATAAATATATCTTCTCAAATTCAACCCAAATGGAGTGCTGGGCGAGTTGTATTAGTTGGTGATGCAGCACATGGAATGCCCCCATTTATGGCTCAAGGTGCTAATCAAGGATTGGAAGATGCGTTAATATTAGCCACACTAATTGCTAAAATTGCCCAAGGTAATTATTGGCATAATCAACAAGCTATAGATACCGCATTTGAGAAATATGAATCGCTTCGTCGCCCATTAATGGCTTATGTGCAACAGGCGACATTAAAACGTTCTCCTTATGCTTCAGAAGAACACTGGCAAAGTTACTCTCAACAAGTTTATCAGCGTAATTTTGATGAAATACTGGAGGAGTTGTTGTAATAATTCATGCAGAAAAATACCCGACCTCGCTAACAAATCGGGTATTGATGCTGTGATTTTAATCAGGACTGACGCAAGTGTCGCAATTGGTAGTTGGTGCGTGACGCTATAAGTTTCATAACTAGGTTCAAGTTTTCTCGCTGCGTCACACACCCTACAGGAAAAATATGCCAGTTGCGTAAGATTAATATCTGATGAGGTGTAATACATCGCGTAGGACGCTATAGCCTGCTAAATCCCACAATAGATAAGCGAGAAACCCAATCATTGCTAAGCGACCGTTCCATATTTCGGCTTGTGGTGTCCAGCCGAATAGAAAAGCATTACGGTCTACACCGTTATATGCGGGTGCAACAGGTGGTAAATCAGTGGATGGACGAGTTTGCATCGTTGTTCCTCCTAGATAAAGTTGATGTTCGACTACGAAATTTTTTAGTAACCGATGAGGTGTAATACATCACGCAGGACGCTGTAGCCTGCTAAATCCCACAGCAAATAAGCTAGAAATCCAATCATTGCCAAACGTCCGTTCCATATTTCCGATTGGGGAGTCCAGCCAAATAGAAAAGCGTTGCGGTCTACACCGTTGTATTCTGGGGCAACTTTTGGTAAGTCAGTAGTAGAGCGAGTTTCCATTTTTTTATCCTGAATAATTGCGTTACTTAACTTTACTTTAGCTATTCATCAATAAGATGCTTTCTGTCGGTGGGTACAAAGTATAGCCACTTCCAGGGGACTATTGCTGAATACATTTCAATGCTGTCAAATACACCTGAAGGAGGTGATAAAAATCATATTTGTAAATAAATGTAAATTCATCAAAGCATTTCACCAAAAAAAAGCTTATTTAAATAAATATATTCACGGGAATCAAGCAATTAAAAATAAATCTAGAATAAGCATGATTAGCAAGGCTTTTCAGTTGATATTCAGATGAAATTAAAGGAAAATTGCCATCTTTAAATAGTCAAAGTTCTATCCACCGCAGGATATATGTTTCAAACTTTGGGAGGATGTTCTGATGTACTAAATTCTTGGATTCTGTAAGCAAGAAGATTTGGGTATTGCGATAGATACAGAAATTACAGTCGTAGCTGACAAAATTCTAAATCCATCCAAATTTAAATTGCTTAGAAGAAGGAAATACAATGTTTCAAGGTACGGAAATTATATTGGAAATGTTCAAGCCCCCATTATGGGTGGCACAAATTCCAGTCGAGACAACAGGTATTACACCAGCACAGGCATCGGTTTTAACTTCTGGCCCGCGCTTTTTCGTGGCTTTGCTTTCTGGGGTGATTCTCGCCTTTGCCTTCCAGTTAGTATTAACCAACCTCTCTGTAGCCGCAGGTATTTCCTACCTGGGGCGTTCATCTGACTCAGGGTCAGATACGGGGGAAACAGGAAGCTTTGGGGGGACGATTCGCAAGATTGGTACAGCTGTGGGGCTGTGGACACTAATTACTGTGACGATCGCCTTATTAATTGCTTCTTTCTTGGCGGTCAAACTCAGCTTAGTAATTCTAGACCCTAGATTGGGGGCAATTCTCGGTCTGGTGATTTGGGGTGCATACTTCCTGCTGTTAGCTTGGGTGAGTTCTACTACAGTTGGTTCCCTCATCGGCTCGGTAGTTAACACTGCCACTTCTGGCTTTCAGGCGATTATGGGGACAGCTACCGCCGCATTGGGAGCAAAAGCCGTTAATCAACAAGTTGTAGCCACAGCCGAAGCCGCCGCCGCAGCCATGCGTCGGGAATTAGGCAGTGCCATTGACCCTCTCAGTATCCGCGAAAACATAGAAGATTATATTGAAAAACTGCGTCCACCAGAGTTAGACATATCCAATATTCGCAGTGAGTTTGAAAAGTTACTGAGTGACCCTCAATTAAAAGCGATCGCCGGTAGTCCAGACTTACGTAATATTGATCGGCAAAAGTTCATTGATTTAGTGAGCAGCCGTACCGACCTTTCCAAACGAGATGTCAAGCGGATAGCTGACACCTTATACAATGTTTGGCAGCAAACAGTAACTCAGCAACAACCCACCCAAGACCGTTTGGGTGAGTTGGTCGATTATCTGAAATCTCTGCCACCGGGAAAAGCTAAGACTGATGAACTCAGCGCCAAGCTGGACAGATTAATTGCGGAAAGCCGTTCCGCGAAGGAAGCAGACCAAAAATCTACAGCAGTCGGGCCAATTCAAAGCACCATCCAGCAAGGTATATCCGCATTAACTGGGATTGCTTTGGGGAGGACGGATTTATCTGATTTGGATGTGGAAAAAATTTGGCACGCACTCACCACAGCTAAAGATAAAGCCACAGATCAAGCAGGTAAATTGGGCTTACCTGTGTCATCACAACCATATAGCCCCATTCGGGCGGATGTGGAAAACTATCTGTCTAACACCTACGCTTGGCAATTGAGTGAGCAAAGAATTGCAGAAGAATTCCGCGATGTCATCCATGACCCAGCAGCCGATCCTGGGACAGTGCGTCGGGAACTAGAACGTCTTTCCCGCAATGACTTTGTGAACATCTTGCAACAACGGGGACTACTTACCCAAGCCCAAATTCAGCACATCGCCGACCAGCTAGAAGCTGTACGTCAGTCAGTACTGGTGATGGTTACAGCTGAAGAAGAACGAGAAATTACCCAAGATTTGCAACGCCGAATCGAAAGTTATTTGCTGGTGACAAATAAAGCAGATTTGACATCAGAAGGGATTGAGAGAGATTTCCCGCCCTTGTTACAAGATGCAGATGCAGATCATGAAACCCTGACTCGGCGACTGGCAATAATTGACCGCTACTCCATGCAGCAGATATTGTTAGAACGCAATGATATGCAGCCAGGGGAACCAGACAGAATTATTGATGATTTGGAAAGACAGCGCGATCGCGTCTTGTTAGAGTCGAAAAACTTGGCAGACCAAGCCAGATATCAAGCAGAAACCCTGTGGTTAAATGTGGAGTCATATCTGCGTAACACTGGCAAAGGAGAATTAAACCCTGATGCTATCCGTGCCGACCTGAAAACACTATTAGCAGATCCCCAAGCTGGAATCTCGGCAATTCGGGCGCGTTTGTCTCGCTTTGACAGGGATACATTGGTGCAGTTGCTCAGTCAACGTCAAGATATTAGCGAAGACCAAGCCCATCAAATTATTAATACTGTGGAAGAGTCTTGGCATAGTGTCCGCCACACACCCCAAATAGTAGCAGACAAAGCCAAAGAGCAATACGACTCCGTAACCACAACTATTTCTGATTACCTACGCAAAACTGGCAAAGAAGAACTTAACCCCGAAGGGATTCAACGGGATTTAAATAGACTGTTTGAAAATCCCCAAGAAGGTGCAGTTGCTTTACGTCGTCGTTTATCCCAAGTAGACCGGGACACCTTAGTAAAATTACTCAGTCAACGCCAAGACTTGAGCGAACAGCAAGTCAATGAAGTGATTGACTCAGTACAAACTTCCATCCGCAATATTGTGCGCGCGCCGCGTCGCCTAGCTACCCGCACTCAACAACAGGTGCAGAACTTCCAAGCATACTTGACAGAATACCTGCGGCAAACTGGTAAGGAAGAATTGAATCCAGAAGGCATTAAACGTGACATGCAGTTATTACTGCATGATCCACGCGTTGGGGTAGAAAGCTTGAGCGATCGCCTAGCCCATTTTGACCGTTCCACAATTATTGCCCTGTTGAAGATTCGAGAAGATATCAGCGATGAAGAAGCAGCCAGAATTGCTGACAATATAGTTTCTGTAAAAGAGCAATTTGTCGAACAGGTGCGGAATATCCAACGGCGGATTCACGACGTAATTGACGGGATTTTTGAGCGCATCCGTCACTACCTCAACGCCTTGGAACGTCCCGAACTCAACTACGATGGCATTAAGCGGGATGTTCGCACCTTATTGGAAGACCCACAGGCCGGATTCGATGCGTTGCGCGATCGCCTATCCTCATTTAACCGCGATACCTTAGTAGCGATCGTCAGTTCCCGCGAGGACATCTCAGAGGAAGATGCTAACCGCGTAATTGACCAGATAGAACGGGCGCGCAACACCGTATTACAACGGGCTGAACGCCTACAACACGAAGCCCAACGCCGCCTGGAAGAAGTGAAACATCAAGCCCAACGGCAAGCCGAAGAAACCCGCAAAGCTGCCGCTACAGCTTCTTGGTGGTTGTTTGCCACCGCAGTGGTTTCCGCAGTTTTCGCCGCCTTAGGAGGAGCGATCGCTGTTGTTCTGGTGTAGGTAGACAAATTTTCTCCGCTAAATTTCTCACCTCCCACACATTGGGAGGTTTTTTTAGGTAGGTCTGGGGATTGGGGATTGGGGATTGGGGACTGGGGACTGGGGATTGGGGATTGGGGATTGGGTGAAAAGTCCTGTTGTGTCTAGGTTGCATAATCTATTTTTTGAATTTTGAATTTTGAATTTTGAATTGTATATTGGATGGGGAAAAATGAAACGCAGATAAACGCGGATAAACGCGGATGAAGCAAACAGATGTAGTAGTTATTGGTAGCGGCGTTGGGGGGTTGAGTTGTGCTGCGTTGCTGGCACGTTATGGGTTTGATGTGACTGTTTGTGAGAGTCATTCGATTCCTGGTGGGGCGGCGCACGGTTTTGAACGTCAAGGATTTAAGTTTGATTCGGGGCCTTCTCTTTACTCTGGGTTGTCTTATAGTCCTTCGGTTAACCCTTTACGGCAGGTGCTAGATGCAGTTGGTGTTGATTTGCCCTGCGTCACTTATGATACTTGGGGCTGTTGCTTACCTGAAGGTGATTTTGATGCTGCGGTGGGTGCAGAACAATTTTGTGAAGTGCTGGGGAGACTGCGGGGAGAGGCGGCGGTGGCTGAATGGCGGCGGTTGCAACAGGTGATGACACCACTAGCCCAGGCGGCGATCGCTCTCCCCCCAGCTGCATTACGCTGGGATATAGGCGCAGCTCTCACTATTGGCCGATTTGCTCCCACTCTGGCTAAACAATCTGCAAATTTTTTCAAGTTAACAGGGCCTTTCTCTCGCATTATGGATGGGGTTGTTCATGACCCTTTTATTAGTAACTGGCTGAATTTACTGTGTTTCCTCCTCTCTGGACTCCCAGCGTCGGGAACCAATGCGGCAGAGGTAGCATTCATGTTCGCTGATTGGTATCGCCCAGGAGTAGCTTTAGATTACCCCATTGGTGGTAGTGGTGCTTTAGTTAATGCTTTGGTAGAGGGATTTAAAAAACACGGTGGGGAATTGCTACTTCATACCCATGTTGAACAAGTATTAGTAGAAGGTAACAAAGCGGCGGGTGTCAGGTTGGGAGATGGGCAAGAAATTCGGGCGCGGCGGGCGGTCGTGTCTAATGCTTCGGTGTGGGATACGCTGAAGTTATTACCGGAGGGGGCTGTATCTCAAAAATTCCGCAGCCAACGCCAAGCCACACCCGAATGTGATAGTTTTATGCACCTGCATCTGGGTATTAATGCCCAAGGTTTACCCCCAGATTTGGCTTGTCATTATATTGTGGTGAATGATTGGGAATTGGAGATTACTGCACCCCAGAATGTTATTTTGGTATCGATTCCCTCAATTCTTGACCCGTCTTTAGCACCACAGGGTAAACACGTAATTCATGTATATACCCCTGGTAATGAACCTTACACACTGTGGCAAGGGATGGACAGGAGAAGTCAAGAATATGAACAACAAAAGCGATCGCGTGCCGAAGTGATGTGGCAAGCTGTAGAACGTATCATTCCTGATATTCGCTCTCGTTGTGAAATCCAATTGGTAGGTACACCCCTGACCCATGAGAGATTTTTACGCCGCTATCGTGGTTCCTACGGCCCCGCAATTTCCGCCGCCTCTGGTTTGTTTCCTGGTCATGGTACACCCCTTCCAGGGTTGATGTGCTGTGGTGATTCCACATTTCCCGGTATCGGTCTGCCAGCCGTCGCCGCTAGTGGGATGATTGTGGCTAATACCCTAGCTCCAGTCAGTCAGCATTTGGCGATGCTGGACAGAGTTGGCCTTTAAACGTGGGGATACGCGGAGTGTGTGTTTAAATTGGTTTCCTCGCAATAATCGTCCGGTGTCTAGGGTCACTGGGGACGGTGACTGGTGGTGCAAAACCTACGGCTTGTAGCGCGGCTTCGATGTCAAAGGTGTAGTAGTCATCACTCCACGGCTCAGTGCTTTTCATGAGGGTGAAGAGGACAGGGGGAAGATTTTGGATGACAGGCGATCGCGGGTTATTATCAACTAAAGCAATATAACCACCAGGACGTAATAACCGTTTGGCTTCGGCGAAAATTTCCTGACTGACGTAGCTAGGAAGTTCATGGGTAACAAACTGGATAGTAACCAAATCAAAAGATTTATCGCTTAAGCCTGTGTTTTCGGCTCTAGCATGAAGCCATTCGGATATTTCACTATTAACATCCCTAGTTTTAGCTACAGCTAGCATATAGGGAGATAAATCCAAACCCACAGTCCTGACTGGATACCTCTCCCGGCGTTGGTAATAACGATGCAGCGCCAAAGTAGAAATACCCACTGAGCAACCAATATCTAAAATATCTCTGACTTGCTGGGGAGCGTATGTTTCTAAAGCGTCATGAAAAGTGCCTCTGAGCCTATCATGAGCGGCTTCCCAAGTGAGGTTTTCTTGCGGCCATACCCGCAACGCCATTGCATAGGTAGCTGATTCAGTTTCAAAAGCAGCGTCCCAGCATAAATTACCTTCTGTGTAAGCGTGAAAGGGTACTTTATAGTAGTCGGGATAAATCACATGAGGGTTCGTCACCGCCGCCAGCAGTTTTTTTGCAGGTGATGCTTGGAGTGCTTCGTAGTTCTTACGCCAGGGAATACCGTTTTTTTCGGCCGTTTTGATGAGGACTTGTCTAGCCTGTTGTTTCATTACCCCGTAAATGGGTTTAGTTTGAATCAACAAATTCACGAAATTGGAGAGTAAACTTTCACCAGCCCAGTCTGGCTTGCTCTTGTTGTCCATCAGTTTGAATATAATGAGGCGATAATTGCAACCACATCTATTTTAAAGTTGAGGCGGCTGGCAGGAGAATTTCGTGCAGGAAAATTTATTGATCGAGCTTAAAATTCTATTTCCTTTTGGTTGATAGTCGCTCAGGTTTTTAATTTTAAAGGTAAAGTTACAGTAAATGTGGAACCTATTCCTTCTTTTGAGACTAAGTAAATTTCACCTTGTAATAGCTTCACTAACCGCGCAACGATTGCTAACCCTAAGCCTGTACTGTCAGGAAGGTAGGGACGGTCTTTGGAACTAACGCGAAAATAAGGTTCAAATATCTTAGTTTGGTCTTTTTCGGCAATGCCAATTCCTGTATCAGAGACAGCGATCGCCCACTTTTGATCATCTACTGTTTCACAGACTATACTAATATTTCCTGACTCTGTATAGCGAATTGCATTACTCACAAGATTGGTAATAATCTGTTGTAATTGAAAACCATCTGTAATTATTTCACTAGGTGCTTGTACCCAATTAACTAAAATTGCTAAATTCTTCTCCGCCGCTAAAGGTTCCAGCATCTCACAAACATTGTTAATTAAGTCTCGAATATTAATTGGTGCCGATTGTAACTGAATTTTACCGGCTTCATACCGCGATAGTTCTAGAACATTATTAATTAGCCGTAATAAAAGTCTGCCATTACGCAATACGCGCTCAATATGTTCTATATTAGTGGTGTTATCTCTTTTTTCAATTTCTCGCCTTTGTTGTCGTAAAAATAAATCTGAGTAACCAATAATTGCCGTTAGTGGGTGTTTAAGTTCGTGGGCTAGTTGTGATAGTTTATCTTCATTGCTAGTGACTAAACGTGTTAATTCTTCATTATGAAGCGCCAATGAGGCTTGCAAATGTTCTAATTCCCGTAAGCGTTCCCCAACATAACTATGAAAACATCTGGCGATCGCTTCATCAATCACCGCATCAATTAAACGCATATAACGAATAATTTCAGCAGGTGTTCCCTGTAATAAATCGGCTTCTATAGTATCAAATATAACTTTTCTTAATAGTCGATATTCACGGGCAATTTCTGACGGATCAAAACCCTGTTCAGCCCGTAGTAATCCGTGCTGCCAACTGGCCGTCACAATAGATTTGATATCACTCTCTTGGGATTGTGAAAGTACTGTGACCATTGCCTTAAAAACATCAGGAATATGGTTTTTAATGGCTGTGTATGATAAATCATCAGCGCTTTCTATCTGTCTATCCTCACGCACTGCCACAACCCATTGGGCGATGATGATGTTAGTATTGTCAGCCAGTACTTGACTAAATTCCATTATTTTAAATTCAGCTATGAGATAGAGGAATTAATTCTATATGAAATTAGTTTAACGAGGAGAGCGGACATTATCGCAATCAGAGAGAAAATTCACCTACCAAGTGATAGATATTATTGATAACTCAGTAAAAATTCTGATTAACTCCCAAGCAGATTGATTATTACCAGTTGCTAAACATAAATAGGTATCCTCGTGCTTAACTGTGCTTGGTTATGATACTAATCAACTACGGTTATTGATTACGGAAAATTTTCATACTCAGTTACCTGTTTGTAATGATGTCAACAACATTTACAAATTGGGGATTGTTTTTCTGTAAAAAAGATGTTAAGTTTACCTCTACTATTATCTATTCGAGTAAGTCAGCCTAATCCAACCCATCATAGTATTTAAGGTTGGAGCGGAGGAACCAACTTGTGGGGCGTATCTCACAGAGAGTGTCAACTAAAGAGTCAAGAGTTAAACATTAAATCTAGCTAAAATACTGAACTCAGCACTCATTACTCAGCACTTGCAAGAGAGGGGCATCTCTCAGCCCTAGCCCGTCAGCTAACTTCGTAGGCATTGAGAGGAGACTGAAGAGGCAGCATTTGATAAATGTTTTGCTCTCATCAGTGTCCGAGGCTGGTACTGCTCATTTTTTCGTACCTGCACTTAACTCTGTTGGGGTGGCGCAATGATATTTCAATTAAATTTAGCAGCGATCGCAGCTGTTGCAACTCAAGCTGCATGGAAAACAGCAAAACCAATTTTGCTTAGGGATGTAGTCATACTTCCCGCCTTGGGATTCTTAGGAATTATCTTGTTGTGGTGGGTTATTGCCCTGACAAATCATGAACTAATGCCCACTCCACCAGAAGCGTTAGTTGCCAACCTGGACTATATACTAAACCCCTTTTATCAGAGAGGCCCCGGTAACTTGGGGATTGGTTGGTTATTGATAGCCAGTTTACGACGAGTCTTGATTGGTTTTCTGTTAGGTGCTGTAGTCGCCATTCCCTTGGGATTTTTGATTGGGATGTCTAGACCCGCGATGTTAGCACTCAATCCGATCATTCAGATATTCAAACCCGTATCCCCCTTAGCTTGGCTACCCATCGCCTTAGCCATCTTCAACTTGGCAGATCCTTCAGCCATCTTCGTCATCTTTATCACCTCCCTCTGGCCGACTATTATCAATACCGCCTTAGGAGTAGCCAGCGTTCCCAAAGATTATTTAGACGTAGCGCGAGTACTAGAAATGCCCCGTTGGCGGCGAATTACCAAAATTATTTGGCCAGCCAGCTTACCCTATATCTTTACAGGCTTACGCATCAGCTTAGGCATTGCTTGGCTAGTCATAGTTGCAGTAGAAATGCTTACAGGCGGTATTGGTATCGGCTTCTTTGTTTGGGACGAATGGAGTCGTTTAAATCTCAGTTCAGTATTTCTCGCCGTCTTCATCATTGGCTTAACGGGACTAATTCTAGACTTCGCCGTCGGTAAACTGCAAGAATTTGTCACCCATCGTCCCACAACAGCTAAATAACAAAAACTGATATTGCTGAATTCATCCCAGCCACAACATGAGCAATCATAACTGGACTAGAAGAGATTTTATCAAAGGCGTAGGAGCCACCACCGCCGGCATTACCCTATCTGCCTGTAACCCTTCAGGAGATAGATCCGCCACAGGCCTAACCCAAGAAGCCCTAACCATCAAGCCAGTAATCAAATCCAGCGATTTAGAAAAACCCGATTTGATTGTGGGATACGTTCCTGTAAATGATTGTGCGCCATTTGCGATCGCCTGGAAAAAAGGCTTTTTTCGCAAGTATGGCTTAAACGTCCAACTCAACCGCGAAGCCAGTTGGGCTACCTCCCGCGATGGCTTAATTTTTGGTCGTCTTGATGCTGCACCTGTAGTATCTGGTGCAGTCACCAACGCCCGTATAGGTGCAGAAGGCGCACGTCACGCGCCCTTATGTGCAGCCATGACAATCCATCGTCACGGTAACGCCATGACCATGAACAAAGCCATGTGGGATTTTGGCTTGCGTCCTTGGTATGAATATCAAGAAAAATATGGCGATGGTGCATTAGAAGCCTTTGGACGGGACTTTCGGGGTTACTTTGAGAAACAACCACCAGAGAACAAAGTTTGGGCTGTAGTTTTAAGTTCGGCAATTTACGAATACTTCGTCCGTTATGTATCGGCTGCGGCTGGTGTTGATCCCCTCAAAGAATTTCGCGTGATTATTGTTCCACCACCCCAGATGGTGACCAATGTACGAATAGGGGCAATGCAAGCATACATGGTAGCAGAACCTTGGAATACCAGAGCAATCACAGGTAACGAAGGCATTGGTTTTACTTTTGCCCAAGGTAAAGAAGTCTGGCTGGGACACCCAGATAGATTATTGGGAGTAATGGAGTCTTTTATTGATCAATACCCCAAAACCTACCGTTCCTTGGTCAAAGCCATGATTGAAGCTTGCCAATATTGCAGTAAACCGGAAAATCGCCAAGAAGTCGCTGAACTAATTACAGACCGTTCCTTCACAGGTGCAAGACCGAAAAATAAAAATTTACCAATCACTAAATTGACCGCACCAGGAATTATCGGTTCATACAACTATGGCGGATTTGATGGCAAAGACCGCACCATTCCCGCCGCAGACACGACAATTTTCTACGACATTCCCGACAACCTGCCCAAACAACCAGCCGAACACTCTACATTTTTATGGAGATCCAGAAGCCTTTGGTTAATGACTCAAGCCGCCCGTTGGGGACAAATCAAAGAATTTCCCAAAAATGCTGAACAATTAGCCGAAAAAGGCTGGAGAACAGATTTATATCGCCAGATAGCCGCAGAAATGGGAATTCAATGTCCCCAGGATGATTACAAAGTTGAGCCACCGGAAGTATTTATAGATAAGAAAGGTTTTGACCCCAGTGACCCTGTTGGCTATTTGAATAGTTTTGCAATTAGGGCTAATGCGCCCACTCGTTTTTTCCTGTCTTGAATTGAGAATTAGAGATGGTGATTTTTGTTGATATATAGTTAAAGATTTCTAGGAGCATTTGATATGAAATATACACCACCAGTAGTAGATAATCATCAAAAAACTAAGTCTAGCTCTAATTTTTTAGAAATTGAGAATTTAGTTAAGTCTTATCCAACACCAGATAAAGGTAACTTTGTTGTTTTAGATGGGGTAGATTTAACCATTGGTGAAAACGAATTTATTTCAGTAATTGGGCATTCTGGATGCGGTAAATCCACTTTATTAAAAATTGTAGCGGGCTTAGAAAAAGCCACTTCTGGCTCAGTTAGGCTTGACGGTAAAGAAATTCACAAGCCAGGTGCGGAAAGAATGATGGTATTTCAAAATTATTCCCTCCTACCTTGGTTAACAGTCAGAGAAAATATCAGTCTAGCCGTTGATGAAGTGTTAAAAAATGCTAATAGAGCCGAAAAAATTAGCATTGTGAACGAACACTTGGCAATGGTAAACTTAACCCCGGCAGCAGATAAATATCCTGATGAAATCTCTGGAGGTATGAAACAAAGAGTAGGGATTGCCAGAGCCTTAGCAATTCGTCCAAAAATGCTGTTAATGGATGAACCTTTTGGCGCATTAGATGCTTTAACCAGAGGTAAATTACAAAGACAAGTATTAGATATCTGGGAAAATAATCGCCAAGCAGTAATGATGATTACCCATGATGTCGATGAGGCAATTTATATGAGCGATCGCATCGTATTAATGACAAATGGTCCAGCCGCAAATATTGGAGAAATATTAGAAGTACCGTTTTCCCATCCACGGGACAGGTCTGCTATGCGTAACTCAAAAGAATACTTTGAACTTCGTAATCATGCCTTAAATTTTCTCGACAAATATTTTGCTCAAGAAGATTAAAGTAGTTTATTATCTCTTTAGTGGGTAGCCTAATTCAAATTAAGTTTGCAATCATTTGGAGCGGAGGAACCATGTTATGGGGCGCATCTTGCAGAGAGTAGCTAACTAGAGTAAAAAGCGAAGAGTAACCAAGTATTCAACTCATTACTCATTACTCATTACTCATTACTCAGCACTCTTAAAGAGAGACACCTTCCAGTCTTAGCCCGTCAGCTAACTCCGTCGGCAATGGAAGGAACCCCCAAGACTTTGGCTTTTATACCAGTTGTTATTGGGGTTTCCTTACGGATATAAATGTCCGTTTTACCCTGCTTCTCATTGATGTGTTCATTAAGTTTGGGAGAAGTTAAAGCTGTGAAAATTAAGCCAATGTTAGCACGCCTGCAAAGTGCTATGGGTCGTGATGATTTAATTGACCAAATGGTGTTATTACCGGAACCCCGAAAAAAAGGTCAAACAACACAATCAATCAACTTAATCGTTGGTTATGACGCTTCTCCTAACAGCCATACAGCACTAGATATAGCTTGTTGGATTGCCCATCAAACAAGGTTAGCGACTAATCAACAAGTCACAGTGCAAGCTGTTTATGTAGTGGAAGATAGCAACACCAAAAATCGTTCTAATATTTTAAGCTTTGCTAAACCCTTGCCGACAATAGAATTGCCGCTAGGTGAAACAAAAAAATCCAGCACCTCTGTAATTACTCAACCAAAACTGACAGGAATTAAGTCATATCTTCAAACACAAACACTAACACCTCTGCAAGAAGCAGATAGAATTATTTGGCAGGCAAGAAGTTTGGCTGAAGAATGGCAAGGTTCATTCAAATCTCATCTACGCTTCGGTTGTGTAACTACAGAATTGAGAAAAGTTGCGGAATTTGAAGCTGCCGATATCTTATTTGTAGGTTGTAAATCTGTTTATCATCCTCTCATTGAAACCTTAGGTTATAATTTCCCCTGTGCTGTCTTAGGAATTCCTGAATGTATAGATGAATAATTCTGACTTTCAGAAGTTATTTATCTAAATGAAAATGCAGAGAAAAGTCACCTATTATAGGGTGACTTTTTTCGCTATTACAAAATAACATCAACTGCAAGAGGTAGGCGTGGAAAACTGGCAAGCACTCCTAAGTGTCATCGTATTTATCAGCGTCATTTTTCTCATTATGACGGAATGGGTGCATTTGACTATTGCAGCCTTATTAGGAGCATTATTATTAGTATTTACTAATGTGATGACTTTACAAGAAGCTGTTGCTTACATCGGTAATAGTCATGGCACACTGGGATTATTTTTTGGGGTAATGGTTTTAGTTAGAGCATTTGAGCCTACTAAAATATTTGATTATCTAGCAACCCAAATAGTGATATTAGCTAAAGGCGATGGTAAGCGTCTTTTACTCGGTATTGTTGCCATTGTCACTCCCATTTGTGCAGTGTTACCAAATGCAACAACAGTGATGTTGTTAGCGCCACTAATTCCACCAATGGCACAAGAAATAGGGATAAATTTTGTACCTTTATTGATATTGATGGTTTTGATTGCCAATAGCGCTGGATTGCTGACATTAGTAGGCGACCCAGCGACATTTATTGTGGGTGATGCTGTCAATATAAGTTTTATAGATTATCTATGGAAACTTAGTTTAGGTGGTGTGATTGCAGTCGCTATGGTGACTCTTACTTTGCCATTGTTATTTCGCAAAATTTGGTATACAAAATTAGAGAATCTAGAAGAATTACCACACCCAGAAATTAATCATCCACGAGTTTTGAGTGTGGGTGCAGTAATTGTCGCTTTTGTCCTACTATTTTTTGTGATTGGAGAATCTTTGCCAATACCGATTTCTCCGGCGGCTGTGGCTTTGTTAGGTGCAGCGTTGGCTTTACTACTATCTCACCATAGCAAAATTGATACAGTCAACAATATTTTACGTGACGTAGACTGGAGTACATTAATATTCTTTATGAGTATTTTTGTACTGATTGGCGGGTTAGAAAAAACAGGTGTAATTGGTGGTTTATCAGGGATATTGGCGACTATTTTAGGAAAAAATATTCTCTTGGGTTCTCTGGTATTGTTGTTTCTTGTAGGAATACTATCGAGTGTCGTACCTAATATTCCCTTGGTAGTGGCGATGGTTCCCCTACTTAAGCAATACATTGTCACTGTAGGATTAGCACCCGCAGAAGTTTTAGCAAGAGACTTTCAAGGACAATTTCCCCCAGAAGTTTTACCACTGTTTTACGCCATGATGTTTGGTGCAACCTTAGGCGGAAATGGTACCTTAGTCGGTGCATCGTCTAACATCGTGGCGGCGGGAATTTCCGAACAGCACGGACGACGCATTTCTTTTAAAACTTTTCTTCACTATGGTATTCCAGTCACAATCTTACAACTAATGGCCTCAGCATTGTATGTATTAATCCGGTTTCTGATTTAGCAGGATTTATTTATATTCAGTGAAAATTAGATGTGTTTATACTTGTACAGAGTGTAATTACACACTCTTGCCTAGAATGCTATTATTTAGAATGATATGCAGGAATAAATCTTGTATATCTTTTTAGTATTAATCAGGATTTTTATCTATGAATCCAACCGAAGCTTCTACCGAGAATAATGAAAGATCATTAGAAAATGGTAGCATCAATTCAGCAATAAACAAACAGCAATTCCGTACTAGTGTTAGTGAAAGTAATAATTTAGACAAAATCAGAGAGATTCTCATTGGCAGCCAAATGCAGGAACTTGACAAGAGGTTTACTGGTTTGGAAGAACGGATAGTTAAAGAATTATCTCATGTACGAGATGAAACTAAAGAGCGCTTGGATGCTTTGGAGGTATATGTAAAAGCGGAAGTTGAAGTTTTAAGCGAAAGTATAAAAAATGAGCAGTTGGAGAGAGAATCTCATTTAAAAGCAATTACGGAAGAATATAAATTCCTCAATACATCATTAGAGAAGAAACTGGTTCAGTTTGCTGAACAAACTATTAGTAATCAACGTAATCTACGCGAACAAATTCTGATTCAATCGAAAAACTTACAGGATGAGATTAGACAAAAATATGAAGAAATAAATAGTTTGATAGAAAAAGAAACTCAGCAACTAAGTCATGATAAAGCTGACCGTACTCATCTGGCAGATTTATTCACAGAAATTGCTTTTCGGCTAAATAAATAACAGCATTATCCAAAATTTCATTATCTCAGCAGAACAGCATAAATATTTGCAGGTTGGATAAGGCAGCGATTGTAAGGGTAGTAAAGAGTTTTTTAGCCCAGTTTATTCATCTGTTCCCTGTTCCCTATTTCAAGCTTCAATCTAGCATACTTAGGTACTGAAGAATCAAAATTATTTAATTATAGAGTGTAGTTTGGGGGATTATATTAGTGGATAATGATGCAATAGATCCTAGCAGTCAAGTATCCCCTGATCATGACTTATCCTTAGTTAAGGAAATTACTAAAGTTGATGATGAACTCAGTAAACTTCGTAGTTTGTTGTTGGGAGTTGAGCCAGCTAAGCTTAACCACTTTTATGAACTATTAGATAACCCACAAATCAGACCAGAAGATATTAGCCGCTTACTTCCAGAAGCTGTGATCTTAAGATCGCAGCAAGATAAACAACTAATTACAGCCATGATTTCCATTGTTGAAGAAGCGATTCAAGTTTCTGTTCAACAAGATGAAAATATACTTTCAGAAGCTTTTTTTCCAGTCATTATTCCTGCATCTCGGAAAGCGATCGCCTCATTGCTTGATGAAATGATGCAATCCCTTAACCAAACTCTAGAGCATAGTTTTTCCCTAGAAAGTTTGCAATGGCGACTAGAAGCGAAACGCACAGGGAAATCATTTGCAGAAATAGTTCTACTGCGGACATTAGTCTATCGAGTAGAACAGATATTTTTAATACATAAAAACACAGGATTATTGTTGCGACATCTTGTAGCCAGTCAAGTAACCAGCCAAGACCCAGATTTAGTGGTTGCGATGTTGACTGCTATTCAAGATTTTATCAAAGACTCTTTTAGTGTTCAAAAAACAGATCAATTGCAAAGTTTGCATTTTGGAGAACTGCGAATCTGGATTACAGAAGGGCCACAAGCATTATTAGCAGCGACAATCCGGGGTAATCCTCCCCAAGAATTGAGATTAGGTCTGCAAACAGCAATTGAAAAAATTCATCTCAAGCTGAGTAGAGAGATGAAAGACTTTGCTGGGGATGCAGAACCATTTCAAGTATGTCAGCCTTATTTAGAATCTTGCCTAATCAGTCAGTATAAGTCTGCGTCAAAAAAAAGTTACAAATATGCTTGGACTTTTTTAGGTATCGTGGCGATCGCCTGTGGGATTTGGAGTTTTTTTGCTGTCAGAGAGCAATTACGTTGGCGTGCTTACTTGGAAGAACTCAACTCTCAACCGGGTATTGTGGTAACTGAAACCAAACAGCAGTTCGGTAAATATTTTATCTCTGGATTACGTGATCCCTTGGCATCAGATCCCCATACCTTACTACAACAAACAAAACTCAATCCGCAAACAATTGTCAGTCATTGGCAAAGTTATTTATCTTTAGAACCCCAGTTGATGATAAAAAGGGTCAATAAATTACTCCAACCCCCACCTACTGCATCACTAAAAATTGACCAGAATGGTGTTCTCTATGCTGTTGGCTCTGCACCCCGTCAATGGATTTTAGCCACACGTAAATCATGGTCTGTCATACCCGGATTAACCCAATTTCAAGATCAGGATCTTGTAGAAAGCGAATTAAAGGAATTGGCATTATACCAAAGTCAAATTGAGCGAGCCATTGTCTTTTTTCCAGAAGGTTCTCAAGAAATTATTCCTAGTGAATTATCTAAATTAAATAACTTAGCATTAGCAGTTAAAAAACTTTTAGCCGTTGCTAAATATCTAGAGAAAGATGTATATATTCAAATAATAGGACATACTAATACAACTGGTACGGAATCAAGGAATGCTCAACTGAGCGAAGGACGCAGTCAAAGAGTTTTATCTTATCTATCTTCTCAAGGTATTAGCACCAGCCAGTTACAAGTATTAGGAGTAAGTTCTAGCCAACCTTTGCAGCCAGAATTGACAGATGAAGGTAAAAAATTTAATCGCCGAGTGTCCTTCAAGGTCATAATTATGAGGGTTGAACGCTCGAAATAAATCAAACTCAAGGGTATGATTCAAAGAAAGATTTGTATGGTGGGTGCATTTGCTACTGGTAAAACTAGTTTAGTAGCTAGATTTGTTTATAGTATTTTTTCGGAAAAATATCAAACTACTGTTGGAGTCAAAATTGATAAAAAAATTGTTAATCTCCCGGAAAATCCCGTTAATTTAATCATTTGGGATATTTACGGGGAAGATGAATTACAGAAATTACAAATGTCATATATGCGGGGTTGTTCTGGCTATTTATTAGTAGTAGATGGAACTCGCAAAAATACATTAGAAACAGCTTATCGTTTGCAGAATAGTTTAGAAGCTAACTTTGGTCGAATTCCTTTTGTTTTAGTCATGAATAAATGGGATATAACTGACGAATGGGAGGTAGATCCGGCTGAAATTAATTCTCTAATAAACAAAGGGTGGAATGTAGTAGAAACCAGTGCTAAAACTGGAATAGGAGTAGAGGAGGTTTTCCAAATTTTGGCTCAAAAAATTATGGAGACATAAATGCTAAATATACCTAATCCAGTAATTAACTATCTGCTGGATATGATTTTTATGGAGCGATCGCCTGCCTATTTTCTAGTAAAAAAAGATGGAAGCCTATCCACATGGGGTGGTGATATAGCTAAATATGGATTTACACATCTTTGTCAGGGAGAAAAAATTAATGAGCAGGCCTTTTTTTTAGAAGGGTTATTACCACTTGATGATATTCCTTTGTTTTTACCCCATATCAAAACTAATAATGGAATTGCCCTAGACATTCATCTCTTTCCTTCAGATGAAGGGGATTGGGTACTATTATTAGGTAGTACTTGGGATGAGAAATATATATCGTCAATTCAGCAAAGATTTCATGATTTTAGTTTGTTTTACCAATTCTGTATGAAGACACGCCAAGCTAAGTCAAACTGATAGATAGCCTTTCATTTTACAAAGTTTTGCGTTTGTAGGTGCATCTGTCGAGTTCCAAGGTGGTATATTTTTTGCTCTCTTGAATTAAGAATAAGCAAAAAATGGCAAAAAACTGATAAAGTTCTGTATCAGCCTGGATTTGCATCATTTCCCTAACTAACACCAAACTATGAAACGCCGAGAAGTTTTGAATACTGCTGCGATCGCCACAGCAACTACAGCTTTAGTTTCCTGTACCAAAACTAGTACATCTTCTGTGCAAGCAGGATTACCAAATGTGCGCTGGCGGATGACGACTAGCTGGCCTAAGTCTTTAGGGACTTTTATTGGTGCAGAAACCGTTGCCAAAAGAGTAGCAGAAATGACCAATGGGCGTTTCAAAATTACACCATTTGCGGCGGGGGAATTAGTACCAGGCTTGCAAGTTCTCGATGCTGTACAAGCTGGAACTGTAGAATGCGGTCATACATCTAGTTACTATTACATCGGTAAAAGTCCAGCTTTAGCTTTCGCCACCTCTGTACCCTTCGGTTTAAATGCCCAACAACAGTATGCTTGGCTTTACCAAGGTGGTGGACTAGCGGCTATCCAAAAAATTTATGCTAATTTCAACGTTATTAATTTTCCGGCTGGTAGTACCGGCGCACAGATGGGGGGATGGTTCAAAAAAGAAATTAAATCTGTGTCTGATCTCAAAGGTTTGAAAATGCGGATTCCTGGTTTAGGCGGACAAGTCATGTCCCGTTTAGGTGTAAATGTGCAAGTATTACCAGGAGGCGAAATTTATTTAGCTTTAGACAGAGGTGCAATTGATGCAGCCGAGTGGGTAGGCCCCTATGATGACGAGAAACTAGGTCTGAATAAAGCTGCCCAATTTTACTATTATCCTGGTTGGTGGGAACCAGGCCCAACTTTGGATGTATTAGTTAACCTGAATGCTTGGAATCGTCTACCAAAGGAATATCAGGAAGTATTCAAAACGGCGACTGTAGAAGCTAACTTAACAATGCTCAATCAATATGATGCTTTAAACGGAGAAGCACTTTCCAGGTTACTAGCAAGTGGGACAAAGCTCGTTCCCTACAGTCCAGAAATTATGCAGGCATCTCAGAAAATTTCTTTTGATATTTTTGAAGAAAATGCTAGTAAGGATGCAGCTTTCAAACAAGTTTACGAACAGTGGAAAGCCTTCCGTAAGCAGATTTTCGCCTGGAATCGGGTTAATGAATTGAGCTATGAAAATTTTGCTAGTTCTAGTCAATAGTCAATGGTTTTTTTAGAGGGTGTAGGGGTGTGAGGGTGTGGGGGGAAGATATCTTTCATCTATGACTGTGAAATTTTTTCATTGGGACTGCCTGAAAATCAGTAGCAGTGTAATTCATATAGCTGTCGCCAGTAGTGTTATGACATCAATAGATGATACAACCTAGACACAACAAGACTTTTCACCCAATCCCCACTCCCCAGCTATACAAAAGAAAACTGCTGTATTGACCAATCTTTTAACTTCCCAAAGATGGTAAAAAACTAACAATTCCGGGGAAAATAATGATTAACAGCAGGACTAAAAGTTGTAGCAAAATAAAGGGTATGACACCGCGATAAATGTCTGATGTGGTGACTTCTGGTGGTGCTACACCTCGTAAATAAAATAGGGCAAAGCCAAAGGGGGGTGTAAGAAAGGATGTTTGCAAATTTGCCCCTAAAACCACACCGTACCAAACTAAGTCAATGCCTAACTTTTGGGCGACTGGAACAAATAAAGGTATGACAATAAAGGCTATTTCAAAAAAGTCGATGAAAAATCCCAAAAGAAATACTACCGTCATGCTGACAAACAAAAAGCCGATTTTGCCACCAGGGAGATTAGCTAGGACATCGAACATGAATTGATCGCCGTTCAATCCCCGGAAAACTAAACTAAATGCTGTGGAACCAATGAGGATAAAAACTACCATACTGGTGATGCGTAAGGTAGTATCGCAGACTTGGCGTAATGATTCTAAAGTGAATTGACCATTAGCAGCTGCAAGAGCGATCGCCCCAGCACAACCTACTGCACCTGCTTCTGTTGGTGTAGCAAAGCCAAAAAAGATACTCCCCAATACTAATAAAATCAGTATCAAAGGCGGTATCATCACCTGTATAACCCTTTTTCCCAATGCTTTACCGCCGATTTCTCTCACTTCGGCAGGTAAGGCGGGAGCTACATCCGGTCTGATGAAAGCCACAATTAATACATGAAGGGCAAAAGCACTTGCCATCATCAAACCAGGAATCACGGAACCAATGAATAAATCCCCTACCGATACGCCCAACTGATCGCCTAATACTACCAACACCACACTCGGCGGGATAATTTGTCCCAAGGTTCCCGATGCAGCAATTACACCAGTAGCTAATTCTTTGTTGTAGCCATAGCGCAACATAATCGGTAGAGAAATCAAACCCATTGCCACCACCGTGGCTGCTACTACACCAGTGGTTGCGGCTAATAATGCCCCTACTAAGACAACAGCTAAAGCTAGTCCACCCCGCAAGCGTCCTAACAAAATACCCATTGTTTCTAAAAGTCTTTCCGCAATGCCCGATTTTTCTAACATTGCCCCCATGAAAATAAAATAGGGGATTGCTAACAGGGTATAGTTAGCCATAATGCCAAAAATGCGCTGTGGCATGGCTGTCAGAAATATAGGGTCGAAGACACCTAAACCAATTCCCAACAATCCAAATAAAATCGCTACTCCACCCAAAGCAAAAGCTACTGGGTAGCCTGAAGATAATAGAACTAAAGCACCAGCAAACATGACTGGCCCCAACCATTCATAAGCCAGCGTCATGATTTTCCTCCTGGGGTTCTAGTCTGCCTTGGATAATTGCTAAGTTTTTAATTGCTTGGGAAATTCCTTGAATAATTAACAACACAAAGCCAACGATAATCATGGCTTTAATGGGGTAGCGGGGCAACCCACCAGGATCGGGCGATAATTCACCAATCTGCCATGATGCGACGATAGTATCCCAAGAAACAAAAATCACTATGATGCTGAAGGGAATGAGAAAAAATATGGTTCCGAGAAAGTCTGCGATCGCTTTACGCCGACGTTGCCAATTACTATAAAAAATATCAACGCGGACGTGTTCGTTATGCTTCAGGGTATAAGCTGCCCCTAAGAAAAAAATTACATCGAAAATATACCACTGAGCTTCTATATAAGCGTTGGATGTGAGGTTGTTACCGCTAATGCGCCCTAAATATCGCCCGACAACATTCCACACGCCTAGTATGACCATGACTAATACCAACCAACTGGTATATCGACCTACGCGTTCTGTAAAGGCATCAATTATTCTCGATATTTTTAACAGTTTTTCCAAGGCTGCTTTTACCTATATAAACTCCTGTAAAAGTAGTTTACAGCGCAATCACGGAGGTAAATCTGCTAATTTTGTGAGAATTTGCCATGTAGACAGATGAGCAGAGATGAGAAAAAATTATCATTGCTTCCTACTCCGTGGAAGTAGTAAAAGAACGGGTAGCCATCGACTGTAATCGCATTACAGGCAAAGATTTAGAGAGGCGATCGCTCAAGACATTCAACTACAAATCAAATACAATCCCCAAGCTCCCGTTAATAGTAGGTATTTCTCCTCCAAGCACTCCTGCGGATGTTTTGGTGTGTGTCCAAGCCGCTAGTCAAAATTTACCGGAAACCAGACGACAAATTGTCCAAGTAATTAACCAAAAGTGAAACATGGCTCAAGAAACTTGATATCCTGACATTAGAACATGAGATCACACAACTCCTTGTCCCAGCAGTAATCTCTCAACTATAAAATTTCTGTATGAATGCCAATGAAATATTTTTGAGACCTGCTGAAAAACAAGATGCGTGGGTACTGAGTGCAGTTCATATTGCTGCTATCAAGGCTCTACCTACAACTTTTTACACCCGCCAAGAATTGTTAGCTTGGCGTAATCATCTGTCTAAACCAGACGGTTCTCATATTCTCAAAAGGATGAAATCAGAAACATTCTGGGTTGCAGTTGAGGGCAATAATATTGTCGGATTTACTAGTTATATTGTTGATGAATTAATTGCCTTATATGTACATCCTCATTATCAAGGTAGAGGAAATGGCAGAGCCTTAGTAGAGCATTTTTTCCATCAAGCTACTCAGCAAAAAGTTGATAAAGTTATCACAACTGCTAGTCTTTATGCTGAAGGATTTTATTTACGTTTAGGATTCCGTGCTATAGAAAAATCTCCTCACCAATTGAGTAAAGGAGTAATAGTTCCTGTTATCAAAATGAGTAAAGAATTAATTAAAATTACATAAGTTGTTAGTCCAATCTACCTTACCATGATTGTAGTAGGCAATGCTTATCTTAATTCTTTCTGCATCAGTGCAGGCTACACCAACAACATTAAATTATATTACCAATTACCACGAATATTATATGAATACATCACAAAACATCCAAAAATTAACAGCAGAGTGGATAACATCAGAAAATTTTCAACGTTATGGACAAGTAATTTTTCCCAGTTCAGATGGTAAAGCTTTTGATGCCGAAGATGCACAATTAAATTTACAGAATGGCATACCCCGCTTTTATATTATGCAACTGCAAAAACGGGGTCGGAAGTTTCATAAAATTACTCGCCATCTCCAATGCACTCAATGTTTAGGTTCTCTAGAAGGTAAGGACTGGTTAATTGCGGTTTGTCCTCCTGACAATGATGTAGATATACCGAGGTTAGAAGAGATTGCGGCTTTCCGCATTCCAGGGAATTGTTTTATTAAATTAAAGCAGGGTACTTGGCACGCCGGGCCATATTTTGACCATGAAGTTGTAGATTTCTATAATTTAGAACTTGCTGATACTAATGTGGTTGATCATTTCACCCATGATTTTCTTAAAAGTCATCAATTAGAGTTTGAGATGACTTAGGTAAATTCTGGATATTTGCTGAGGTTAGATAGCACTCCACTAGGCTACTATTCTGCATAAGTATTGATTCGCTGAGTGCCGAAAATTTCTTAAATTGACTCGGCGATCGCAACCCAAAATTATTTATACTGGATAGTATGTTTAAGAAACTGCCTTTTGCCTTAGTTGCAGCTACTATTTTTGTGGTCTCGATAGACCATCCCAGCACCACATTAGCCGGAACTTGTGCTTCTAAATGTGGCTCACGACCACTACAGTTTACACCAGGGCAACGAATTCGCTTAGAAATTATCAATAAGACATCAAATTTAGTCGAGCTAGAAAGAGTCCAAGGTGCGCCTCCCATTCGCCTACAACCTCAACAAAAACTGCAATTTCCACAACAGGACGATTCCCAACCGAATCTTTCGCTGGTTTTTTGGGATGAAACGGGTGCGCCATTACAAGCTGTTGTTTCTCGACCAAACTTTGGCACTCTACGTGTAGAATTTCACCCTACTTGGCGTTACCCAGGCAATGGCCTCCGACCGACCGAAGGTCATCGCTCTCTCTATATACTGAATGATGGACGGATAAACGTATTTTGAAACCGACATGATGATTTTGGAAGTAGCGATGCTCAATATCAAAAGTGGCGCAGAGCAGCAACACTCACCATTGAAGCAACCGCAACTTCCAACAGCAATGTCTGATAACACGCCGCTTTGCGTCTACGCGCTCCGTCAAATCCATCAGTGTAAACCCACCAATAATCAATTTCTACCTTGTCTGTACTGATATAAGTAAAAACTAGAGTAGAGTTAATCCCACAGTTTGCTAATCTTGACGTTTTTTATGGTTGGGTTAAGAATCTACTTTGCCGTTGCTATCTTTTGAGGAGCGCGCTTGAGCAAGTAACCTGAGCGAATCACTGACACCGCGAGGCTTAGGTACTTCGCTTTTCCCAGATGGCCAACCTTCACGCTGACGGGAGCGGTTTCCATCTGTCTCTTCGGTTTGGTCGTGAAATAAAATTTGTTGTGTTGGGAAGGGTAAATCAATGCCGTTAGCAACAAGCGTTTTCTTAATTGCAGAGATTACCTTGTCCCGTGAAGATAAATCATCTGCCCTGCGTGGTGGTTTGATCCACCAACGCACACGAATGTTGACGGTACTTTCGGCAAGTTCCATCGCCAGTACATCAGGAGCAGGATCTTTTAAAACTTCATCTATGCTGTGCAGCGCATCTAACATCAACTGCTTGGCTAGGTCAATATCATCGCCGTAGCCAATACCAACATCGTACTCTAGTCGGCGGTGATCAAAAGCAGTGTTGACAGTTACCGAATTAGTAAATAACTCAGAGTTAGGAATAACAATTCGCCGACCGTCATAAGTTCTAATTGTCGTTGCCCGTGTCTCGATATTCTCTACAGTCCCCTCAAAGCCTTTAAATACAATTTGGTCATCAATTTGAAAAGGTTCAGTTAGCAGAATTAAAATCCCAGAGAGGAAGTTTTGCAGAATATCGCGGAAGGCAAAACCAATGGCAACACCACTAATTCCCAAAAGTTGCACTAAATCACCTGCTCTAAATGTGGGAATCACAATGGAAAGAGCAATAAACAATCCAATCAAAATTGTTACACCTTGCGCGAGCCTTCCTAATACTAATCCCAGATTTCGTGCAGAATGACGATTGCGAGTTAATCGCTTGACTAGTGCCTTAATTCTGCTAGCAATAAACAAAAATATTAGAAAGACAATCAACGCTAAGACAATATTGGGTAGCAAAGCCATAAAACCGTTGATCATGCTTTGAACCTTATCCCACGCTGCGGAGATTTCTGCATTCATGAACTTTCCTCATTCAATTTTGGTTTTTAGATCAGTACTTATACAAAGAGACTTTTTGCTGTGAGAGGGTGTAAATGAATAGTGCTAGCTACACAAAACCAAACATCAGTATTGGCGTTTCTAGCCAATCTTCTAACTGTTGCAATAACTGTTGCAAAACTTCGCTGCGTTCTTTTTCTAGGGCTTGTTTTCCTGAAAGCATAGTCATTAGTCATTAGTTTTTTCCCTTACACCCCTACACCCCCGTATTTAGTGGAGGAGTTTCTAGCACCCTGACATCAACTAAAGGTGTGACATTAAAATCTTGCTGCAATAATTGAGTTTGAATTGCTTGGGTAAGGCGATCGCGAATTTCTTCACTAGATGCTGTAGCTTGCGGTTGACGCTGCACATAAACCACAGATAGTAAGGTATCTTGACCTGCAATATTGGCGCGTGTAAAGCGCACATTCGCCTCAACTAATTTTGCTAAACCCACTTGCTCGACGGTTTTTTGCACCTGAGCGTTAGCACGTTGGGCTAGGCTAGAACGTTGGAGATTGGGAGAATTAATAAACTGCCAAGTGAGTAAACCAGTCAAGGCGATGGCCGTGACGACCAAAGCAAGAAAGAATACTTGTTTTTTACCACGCTGATAACGAGTCCCTTGAGCAGACAGCCCAAAAATTCGGAACAAGAGGGTTGCTGATAAATTAATGCCGCATAGTTGCAACAACAGCAAAAATACGCCAGAAATTACCATGTCCCATCTGCCAATTGCACTGGACATACCGATAATTCCCGCAGGTGGGGCTAAGGAAGCCGCAACTAACATTCCTGTGGCTGCACCAGATACTAAACTACTGCGCTCTGACTGTACCAAGTTGAGTGCGCCTGCTGCTCCAGCTGCAAGTGGTAAAATTACTGCCACTGCTGAAACTTGGCTATTGTCCAACATTAAACTTGTAGGAATTTCTTGCCTGAGTATCAGACTCAGTAACCAAGTAGTAAAAATTGTCACCAATAAAGCTGCAAAATATCGTAAAATACTCCGACCCAGGAGTGAGCGATCGCCCCAAGCAGTAGCGATCGCTGTATTCATTGCTGGGCCTGCAAACGGTGCAATTAGCATCGCCGCTACGAGCAAGTAAGTTGTATTCGTGTACAAGCCAATCCAAACTACAAAACCTGCAACTGAGGCGTAACTCAGAAAGCCTTGCCAAGAACCAACACTCTGCAAACCGGAAAGCAATATCTCAATCGGGCTACGTTCTTCAACATCTACAACTTGCTGTGGTGCTTCTGATGCTGGCGGTTGCAGAGCCATCACACCAGTTGGGATGAGTGTGATATATACTTTGGGTAAGTTTTGCAATTCCTCTATAACTTTCCCTACTTCTCGATTAGAAACGTGAACCATCACTATATCGATCGGTTCGTCTGCATTCCCTTCAAATCGTGCCAAATTTGAGCCGTTATGGGATTTGGCAATGTCAATCGCTGCTTTTCCGTTGCCTCTTGGGACTTGGATCATAAGTTGACGCATTTTCACCTCCTGCCGCTAACCATCTTGCTTTTTCAGGTGATAACTCTACTACCCAAAGAAGTATTTTCTGAAAAAGAACATTTGATTATCGCCAGAAGATGAAATGAAAAAGTACAGTTTATTAGATGAAAAGTAGCAATTTGAAACAATATTTGTAATTACTTTATTGTTTTATTTACTAATAAAATATAAAGAGTTTTTAAATGGAATTAGGAGTTATCCCTGCCTGAAAAAATAAATTATTTTCACACCATCTATAGTAACTCTGGTGTGAAAGCTGACCGGAACAGCAAATTATGTGAACAAGGGCGATCGCTCAAATAGTATATGTAGGGATTGGTAATAAATAATAGTAAAAAACAATCACCCATTACCAAGCAAAGTAACCATATCGTCAATAATTAGCTGAACACGAAGAAAGCTTTTTAATTCAATTGCTTTCCCGTATTTCATCGTACTTAGCCCGTACTGCTCGTATATCTTGCCACATTAACCATTTAGGGCTACCTTGCTCCTTAGAAGGGTTACGCAATAAATAAGAGGGGTGGAAAATGGGCATACATAAATGCCCTTCCCACTCTATCCACTGGCCGCGAATCTTGGTAATGCCGCGTTTATCACCAGTAAGACCTTTGACGGCGGTTGCACCTGTGAGCAAAATGATTTTGGGGTTAACAAGGCGTATTTGTTCTAATAAATATGGTAGACAAGCAGCCATTTCATTAGGGGTAGGAACTCGATTATCAGGTGGTCGGCACTTATTAATGTTAGCAATATAAACATCATGCTCAGTAGTCAAATCTACTGAGGCTAAAATTTTATCTAGCAACTGCCCTGATCTACCGACAAAAGGCAGGCCTGTTTCGTCTTCATTTTGACCAGGTGCTTCTCCAACGACCATAATAGGTGCTTTGAGGTTGCCTCTGCCGACCACAGCATGGGTACGGGTGCTACCCAATTCACAACGCTGGCACTGATTACAATGCTGTGCCAACTCGGTCATATTGGTATACGTTCCAGGTGGAATGGGAATTTTGGCATCTGTGGGAATCAAATCTTGTTGGTTAAAGTTTGATTCTTCGTTAAAGAGGCTGAGTTGGATTTCGCTACTCATGAAAATCTGGATAATTGGCCTAGTGACAGCTAATTTGTGTAAATTTAATGGGCTATAACTTTCGTCAGATATCTCTTAGACAGGTACTGTTACTGAACACTGAATATTGACTAGATTCTTATTGTATCAGTGAATTCTAGGGATGATGCAGCTAAATGAATCGTATGTAGTTTAGGTACTGGTAGATGTTCCTCGTTCATATTGCATGGCTTTGGCATAATCCCCTAAGGCATAACAAGCTATTTTCAGACTGGCAAGAGCTTGTTCTTCAATGCGTTGGTCTTTGATGCTTCTGGCTAACAATAGGCGTGCTTCATAGTATGTAATGGCTCTGCTATGGTCACCTAGAGCTTCACAGGCAACACCTAAACTACCAAGAGACTGTTCTTCACTACGCTTATCTTTGAGTTCTCTAGCTAATTGCCAGCGTTTTTCATAGTATTTAATAGCTTTAGCATAATCACCGATCGCATAGCAAGCATTACCCAAGTTTTTCAATACTTGAGCAGCACTACGAGGATTATTTAAAGAGAGTGCTATTTTGACGCATTTTTCGTAGTAGGCGATCGCTTTTGGGTAATTATCCAAAGCATACCAAGTATTGCCTAGATTTTTCAGTACTTGTTCTATGCCCCAGCTATCTTTGAGTTCTTCAACAATGATGAGGCTTTGTTCTTGATAAGCAATTGCTTGATTAAAATTACCAGAAGCTTTATATACTAATCCTAAATTATTTAAGGCTGCAACTTGACTCCGTTTGTCTTGCAACGTTTGAGTTAGTTGCAAACACGCTTCAAGAAACTCAATGGCTTTGTTATAGTCGTTCAGATGACGATAAGCATTACCCAAATGAGACAGTATTTGCATCCTTACTGATAAATCTGGGGTGTCTGTCAAGGATAAACATTTTTGACAGTAACAAATAACATTTCTATAATCTCCTGAGGTGTAAGCGATTAATGCCAGCAACGACAGGACTTGTTCTTGTTGTTTGACATCCCTGGCTAGCTGAAACATCTCTAGGGATTGTTGTAAAGACTTGATGGCTGCTATTAAGTCTCCAGCCTGCTGTTGTTGAATTCCTTGCCGCAGTAACTTGGATGCTTCTGATGAGTGATTGTCGTTTTCTGGAGGAACCAATGATTCTTTCGGTTCACCTTGGTCAAATTCGTGAGTAATCGTGTTGCGCCTTACTTGTTTGGGGTATTTGGCAACTTGCACAGGAACCTTATTGTTGATGCTGTTGTTCCCTTCACCGTTTGACATTGACCAATTCCTGATAACTGGGGTGACGTATTTAGTATTCCCAAAAATTAGCCGCTTCTTTCATGCAAAAGACTGATAACTGTTTTCATCTCGGTAAAATAACTAGTTCAATTCCCCATCCATAGCCTCAGTGTCCCTATTTCTTGCTAGTTTTTACTTATATAAATAGAGGTATTAGCAATGCAGAGACAACTAGAACCAGAAGTGATGGATAGTTGGGAGGAAGCTAGTGAATATGATGCAATGGATTTTACTGAGGTAAATAATGCTTTTGCTGAAGAGGCCGTGGCTTGTGGTCCATCAGAACATGGTTTAGTCTTGGATGCGGGTACTGGTACTGCACGGATTCCGGTTTTAATCTGTCAGAAACGTCCTCGGTGGCAGCTAGTGGCGATTGATATGGCTGAAAATATGCTACAAATTGCTACACAGCACGTCCAACAGTCTGGGTTACAGGAACATATTCGTTTGGAACTGGTGGATGCGAAACGTTTACCTTATGAGGATGGGATATTTGATTTGGTCGTTTCTAACAGTCTAGTTCACCATCTGCCTGACCCTTTACCTTTTTTTGCCGAAATCAAGCGCGTTTGCAAACCTCAAGGTGGTATTTTTATCCGTGATTTATTTCGTCCTGAAGATGAAGCAACGATGAATGCTGTAGTGGCAAGTATTGGGAATGAATACGATGACTATCAGAAAAAATTATTTCGTGATTCGCTCCATGCCGCATTGACATTGGATGAGGTTAATCAACTGATTATAACAGCAGGGTTAACGGGAGTAGAGATTTATCAGTCAAGCGATCGCCACTGGACGGCTAAACGCAGTTGGACTAATTAGAAATATCATGCTGTTCGGCTTCCGCTAGCCAGCTTAGTCTATTGATTGGTGTTTTTGTCTGCCAAATTTGTTCAAACTCGGCTCTTGTAATACCAAACTCTAATAAATCTGCTTTACTGAGGGGTTTGTCACACAACATTCCATAATTATCGGCAAAATGGTTGTCATCATAAAACAAGACATTACCGTTTTCGTAAACTTCTATTTGTCTTGTAGCGCATAAATCGTTACCTACTTGTATTACTTCTATAAAGTAGGTACTAGTACCCCAAGTATCAAACTCTCCTCCAAGGGTTTCATCCCAGAACCATTTACAGTATTTCTTTTCCTTGGTTGATAAAGACATTATTTTTTGCTCCTGTTATAGAGGCTAATATCTTCAAGGTACTCTAAAAGAATATGCTTGTGTGTCTGAGTCAGGATATCGAGAGAAAGTAAATGCCGACCAATGCACAAACACTATCGAAATGAGGAGGGCAAAACAAAATTCTACAAGGCATTCTAGAGTTAAACCTAGAAACTATGTTGAAGGGAAAAGATGATGACAATCTCTTTAAATCACACTATAGTTCCTGCTCATAATAAAGAAGCATCAGCACAGTTTTTTGCTCAAATTTTTGGTTTAAACGTCGAATCTGTCGGTCATTTTGCGGCTGTGCGAGTTAATGACACACTTACGCTTGATTTTGATGACAGAGGAACATTCGAGTCTCACCATTATGCCTTTCAGGTCAGTGATGCAGAATTTGATACTATCTTTGCCAGAATCAAACAAGCTGGTCTGGAATATAGTAGCGACCCCATGCACCACAACAAGGGAGAAATCAACCATAGGAAAGGAGGGCGTGGTTTTTATTTCTACGACCCAAATGGTCACAATTTAGAACTATTGACCCGTAGCTGATAGTTATTGAGTGTCCTTTCTTACTCAGGTTAAGTGATTGCAATCTCAAGATGCAATCATCTTTTTTTCAATGAATTAGTTCGTCTTTATCTGAGGGGCGGTAGAATAAACCTAATTTTCGTAGCTTCAACAGAATAACTATGGCTATGTCTTCTACACTACAACGGGCATTTACCAACGGCCGTGTACTGAAAGTAATTAGTGGTTTGAACAACTTTGACGCTGATAGCGTTGCAGCTATTATTAAAGCTGCTGAACTTGGTGGTGCGACTTTTGTAGATATTGCCGCCGATGCTGGATTGGTTCGGTTAGCTAAAAGATTGATTAATTTACCAGTTTGTGTATCAGCAGTAGATCCAGAAAAATTTGTCACAGTCGTAGAAGCTGGTGCAGATTTGATTGAAATCGGTAATTTTGATTCTTTTTACGCTCAAGGACGCAGATTTGAGGCTGCGGAAGTATTGGCGCTGACTAAACAAACCCGCGCTCTCTTACCCGAAATTACCCTGTCTGTGACTGTTCCTCATATCCTAGAACTGGATCAACAGGTACAGCTAGCTGAAGAATTGGTAAAAGCTGGAGCAGATATCATTCAAACCGAAGGCGGTACAAGCAGCCAGCCTACTCACTCTGGAAGCCTGGGATTAATTGAAAAAGCTGCTCCCACTTTGGCAGCAGCTTATGAAATTTCTCGTGCTGTATCAGTACCAGTATTATGTGCTTCCGGCATTTCTAATGTTACTGCACCTCTGGCGATCGCATCTGGTGCGGCTGGTGTTGGTGTCGGTTCTGCTATCAACCAACTCAATAGCGAAGTAGCAATGATTGCGGCTGTACGCGGCTTGGTTGAAGCTTTGGGAACTGTTGATCGTGTAATCGTCTAGTTAGGAATCAGGGACATGGGGGAGAAATATCTAAAATAATGTGAGTTCGATAAATTCGGAAGAACCCCTCTCCATAGCTTGCTTCCCGCAGGGTACCTCTCCCCGACGCGGGGAGAGGCTTAAAACCCTGATTATTTGGTACTCAGTTATAGATTTTCAGCCCCTTCCCTTGTAGGGAAGGGGTTGGGGTTAAGTTCCGTCGAATTCACGTTAAAATATGTTCCCCAATCCCCAATCCAAGGAAAAAGTCAAAAGGTACAAGATTTTTTCTTTTGCCTTTTGACTTTTGACTTTCTACTTTTTTCTCCCCAACACCTACAAAAGAATATCCTTCAACGCATAAATTACTTGATCTTGCTGTTCGGTTGTTAGTTCGGGAAACATGGGTAAGGATAAAACTTCATTGCAAGCTTGTTCTGCAACTGGTAATTGTCCTGGCTGATAACCGAGATATTGATAAACTGGTTGCAAATGTAAAGGGTAGGGATAGTAAACCATCGAGCCTACTTGCTTTTCTTGCAAGCTATTTTTTACCGCCTCCCGGTGTGTGGCGCTATTACCGTTCCTTCCTGCGGTGATGACGCGAATAGTATATTGATTCCACACGCTCACGCCACCAGCTAGTTCTTGCGGGGGGATGATACCGGGAATTTGACTGAGATATTTTTGGTAATAGGCGGCGATCGCTTGTCTTTGGCGATTCCAAGTATCAAGATAAGGTAGTTTAATCTGCAAAATTACTGCTTGAATCGCATCTAAGCGGCTATTAACACCTATTTCTTCATATTGATAACGATGTCTCTGTCCATGTTCCTTGATGATCCGCACCTTGGCAGCAATTTCTGGATCGTTGGTTGTAATCGCGCCACCATCACCGCAAGCACCTAGATTTTTGGTGGGGTAGAAGCTAAAACAGCCAATATGTCCAATACTACCGACTTTTTTGCCGTCCCAAGTCGCGCCTGTGGACTGAGCGCAATCTTCAATTACTGCGATATTGTGAGCTTGAGCGATCGCCATTAGCGTTGTCATATCCACGGGCTGTCCAAATAGATGCACTGGGATAATCGCTTTGGTTCGGGGTGTAATCGCCGCCGCTACTTGCTGTAAATCTAGGTTAAAACTTGTCTCATCGATGTCAACAAATACCGGTTTTGCACCTACGGCGCTGATCACTTCAGCCGTAGCGACAAAGGTGAATGGTGTAGTAATTACTTCATCGCCTGCACCGATTCCTAAGGCGCGTAAAGCTAGAAATAGAGCGTCTGTACCAGAATTACAAGCGACACAATCAGTAACGCCATGATAAGCAGCAAATTGTTGCTCAAAACTTTCGACTGGAGGGCCACCAATATAACGCCCAGAAGCCAGTGCTTCTACAACGGCTCTGCTGACTTCGGCTTCTATGGAAGCATATTGCTGCTTGATATCAAAGGCGGGAATCGAACTTAGGCTTTGGATCATGAGTTTTCATTTTGTCTGGAGATACAAAGAATACATTCCGACTGTCAATTTTGACTGGGGAAATTTTTCTTTAAAGAAATTTAAAAGGACTGTCGCTCTAGATACGCATTAAACAAGAATTATTACTGAAGTAATTTTATGGGTAAGACTTAGAACAGTGGTAAGTTATGAGTGCCTGTTCGACAACTGACATAGTGATTAAGTTGTCAGTGGTTAGTGGTCAAAAGAGTTTTGAACTGTTGACTAATTAGGAGGTGGAGAAGGGATGCAGGGTTTGATTAGTTTGGATTTAGTTGATTTGGTGATGGCGGTGGGATTGATGGCGATCGCTATTGGGTTGTCTGCTTGGGAAGGATTGGGGCTAGAGTTGAATTTAGCGATCGCTACTGGCAGAACTATCCTACAGTTATTGGTTTTGGGGTATGTTTTAGACTTCATCTTTGCTCTAGACAATCCTGGGGCAGTTTTGGCGATTTTGGGGGTGATACTGACGATTACGGCGATTGTCGCACGAAATCGCATCAGTCAGAAAATTCCTTATGTATTACCTCTGGTATGGGGAGCAATTTTTATCAGTACTGCCCTGACAGTGTTTTACACCACCTTCTTAATCATTCAACCAGATAGATGGTACGAGCCGCGCTATGTAATTCCCCTGGCGGGGATGGTGTTGGGTAATGCGATGAATGCGGCGGCGATCGCTGGAGAACGGCTTGTCAGTTCGATGAACTCTTTTTCCACGGAAATCGAAACCCATTTGAGCTTAGGAGCAACTCCAGCACAAGCTGTCAGTCAGTACCGCAAAGAAGCAATCAGAGCCGCATTACTCCCCACCTTGAATCAAATGATGCTTGTCGGGATGGTAGCTATCCCCGGAATCACCACCGGACAGTTACTCGCAGGGATTAATGCCCTGGATGCGGTATCTTATGAGATTGTGATTATCTTTATGGTTGCGATCGCCAACCTACTCACAACTGTTTTACTAACCAAAGGATTGTGTCGGCAGTTTTTTAATTCTGCGGCGCAGCTAGTAAGGTGAGTAGAATAAGGGGTGTAGCCTAAAATTAAAATTAACGTGACGTTTTCTATTAGCTAAAGTGACAGAATCTTTGCCATTGCGCGATCGCTATCTTGCTCTCATCGATGAAATTGTCCAGATGACTCTCCAGGGCAAAATTAGTTCTGTGGAGATGGTCTATCAAATGCTGCAAAAAGGTATACTGGCTGGGACGGGGGAAGTGTTTGAGTTAGTGTTGAGCGATCGCCTCAGTACCAGTCAAGCTCAGGTGGATAGCGAACAAGATGAGTTGAAGAAAGCTAAGGCTAACCGGAGTTTACGGGCGATTAAGACGATTCAAAGTCAATGGCAAAGATACGCCGAGCAGAATAAAGCCACGGAAGCGATCGCCTCAGCCGTGCAGGAAATCACTACAGCTTCAGCAAGCGATCGTTTAGCTACATTTTTACGTATTATTGACCCTAATTTAAAAAATCCCCTCAATCTGTCACAACTCCAGCAATTAGGCAAATCATTACAACAATTCGCCCAGTTTGCTCCTGATATCCAGCAAATATCACAAGGAATTACCCGTGGTGTAGCAGCTTGGCAAAGGTTACAAGAACACCTAGTTAGCTGGATGTATGAGTCAAATCAAGCGTTGGGGTTTGGTGGTGTACCGGGAGAAACAGGCCCTTGGGCGACTTGGGCAAAAAAAGTTAATAGTGAATTACCCCAAGCGTTATTTCGTAGCCTAGCTGTAGAACAATCAGCCATCCCATTTGTAGAGCAGCATAATAATATCACTCTCGCTGACTGGGTGGAAATCGCCTTAATTTTCCAGTATTTGCAACGAGGGTTAGTTAATTGGTTCGACCAGCAAGCATACAATATTCAAGCAGGATCAAAGTTGTCGATTTCTACTTTCTTGACTTTTGCAGTGCTTTGGAGTCAGTTAGCAAGCGGTTTTCAAGGTAAAGCCGAATATAGCAATGGCTGTTCGCAAATCATGTTGCAAACTCTGCGAACCTTTGCCCAGCGTCCCTATTTTCCTCTTTACGGCGGGATTTTTGCGTCGTTTTCTGGTAGTTATTTGCGGGATGCTTTAGATTATTTGGATGAACCCTTACGCAAAGTTGAGCGAACCCAAGAGAAAGCGCGAATTTTGACGCTATTAGGCTATTCTCGGCGTGCTTTAGGACAGTATCAGCGTTCTATCAAGTTTCACGAGCAAGCATTGGAAATTGCCAGGAACGCAGGCGATCGCCCTTGTGAAATCGCCAATCTCAATCACCTCAGCCGTACCTATGTACAAGAGCAAGATTATGCTGAGGCGATCAATAATAGTCAGAGAGCATTAATGTTGAGTAGGCAAGCAGGTGATAAGACAGGCGAGACTAATGCACTGGTAAATCTAGGTTACAGCGAAGTGATGCAGGCGCAAAAGCTGGAGCAAGCAGAGCCAGAAACCTATGAAAGGGCAATTAGTTATTTAGAACAAGGGTTAAAGTTATCAGAAAAATCAGGTGATATTCAAAGTAAAGCTTTATGTGTCAGTAGTTTAGGTATTGCATATTTAGTTATTGGTCAACCACAAGATGCTATTAAATATTTAGAAGATGGTTTTAAAACAGCACAAATTTCTGGTGATTTGTATCTCCAAGGTCGCAATTTAGCTTATCTTGCGGAAGCTTGTTATCAATTACAAAATTTGGAAAAAGCCGTTTATACTGGCTGTCTAGGAATGTATTTATTAGAGCAAATTGCCTCCCTAGAATGGCGACAAGCAGCCGGATTATTGACTATTTTACAAGGACAAATTGGGTTAGAAGCCTTTCAAAATTTACTACAGCAAAGCCGCAGTAGAATCATATCAATTATTGGTGTGGATGGATATGATTACATTCCAAAATTGTTAGCACAGTATCAGGAGGATATATAACTTCACAGCCCATGAGACTGCCTCCCCCCATGTGTTTGGCTGTATTTAATCTTGAATTTTGTTGGCGTAGCCTTCCCGTAGGGTATTTTGAATTTTGTTGGCGCAAGCCTTGCCGAAGGCTATTTTGAATTGATTCACTCTATTTCTTCACAGCGAATTAAGAGCTTTTCCATCGCTTCTGCTAAAGAAATTAAATCATTCCATGAAGAACCACTAACTAAACTCTGGGCGTGAGCTAGTCGGTTGCGTAATTGTTCAGCAGATTTTAAAAACCGTTCACCAGCGCGTTTTGATTTTAGTTCTAGTTGTTCCAGCAGTTCTGGCTGATGTAAAACTAACTCTCGCTTGTCACAAAATTGCAGGTAATCTAGTAAATCTGTGGCTTCGTTTCTTTCTTGACTCTCACGCCACAACCTGCGCGCAACTTCTAGGCGATCGGGTTTGAGAACTTTCTGCCAAGCGTCTTGGGGATAGTAAAGCCTTACCAATCTCAGCAGATTCATTTCTAGCAAAGTAACTAAACCAAAGAGCAACATTCTCACAGGCGCTTTCTGCAAGTCACCACAGGTAACAATCCCACTCACCTGATTGCAGTCAAGGACAAACAAACGCGGGTTCTGTTGCAGGATGGGTAGTAACTTCATCAGTGGCGTAGAAATCGCAATTAGTTCCTTGGGATGAAACACTCGCTGATAGTCACTGCACTTACCCGATTTAACCTGCACCAAACTAGCGCGTTCAATATAGCCTGTGATTGTATCACCCGTTTCCACACCAACAACATCAAAATCTTGCGATCGCATCCACCCCAACACTTCTACTACCTCCGCCTCTGCTGGTACAGCTTTCAAGGCTTCAGCCACATATTCAATTGTGATATTGTTCTCAAACAAGCTCCGCAAGTCTTGGGAACGGGATTTTAAGTGTTTCATCTACCCTTAGCCACAGACGTAATTCGTAATTCGTAATTTAACCTGAATATGATGATTGTCGCGGCTACTTAAACAACACTCTCGCGCTCTGGGTGGAAATTTCCAAACCCTCTTCAAACTTCAAGCGCCCAGACTAAACAGCCTGAGCGCTTGAATATTAGGTTGCAGGGGAAATCTGCTAAGTTATGAAATTAAGCAGGCATCATTTGCATGGATCTGCAAGCTTCTGCACATTTGCGACAAGCCATTGCACAGTCCATCATCATTTGATCATCGCTCATTTGCTCACAAGCCATTGCACAGCGATCGCACATTTCCGCACACAGCATACAAGTGCGTCCCATAAATTCGGAACCACCCATCATCATATTCACGCACATCATGCACATTTCTGAGCAGTCGCGCATCATCCCCATCATGCTCATGTCCATCTGCATACCGCCCTTGGTCATGCAGTAGGTCATGGTTTCCATGCACATTTTATGACAATCCATACAAGCTTTCATACAGGCTTGCATTTCGGTAGTCATAGATTCAGTCATCATCATCATCATCATAGGAAATACCTCGTGAATCTTTGATGTACAAATAGCCTTTTACAAGGACTACTCATAACAGTAACCATATCTTTTTAAGGAATCAATAGTACTTTCAACATAGAAATTTATAAGCCTACTTTCCCGATTGAATTACTGGTATTTTAGCCTTAAACCACAAGGATTTTGGGTGATGCTTGCGGAAGTTCTTACCAATCAAGCCTCGCAAACACCTGTAACCGATGAGGATTGGTTAAGACTCGCCAAAATTTTCACCCAGAATCAAACATTGAAGTTAAAAATTACTCCATTTAAAGTCATATTTTTTTGACAAAAACCTTGAAAAATATTTATTAATTTATATGAAGACATATTTTATTAAGTTACATCATCCTCAAGCTAGATGTTAAAAACTATAAAAATCATATTTGAATATTGAACAAACGTCAGTATTTGTAGGGTGGGCAATGCCCACCATATCCGGGTTTTGGTGGGCAATGCCTACGTATAATTCAAAAATCAAATAATAGTCCCATATAAATTGCAAAAAATTAATTACGAAATCCAAAATGTAAAATCTTTTAAAATAGTGATAAATATTATTTTTAGGTATTACATCATCATATAATAAATTATTGTTAATAATTACAAATTACTGCACTTGCTTAATTATGAATAAATCCCAAAACAGTGGAATACTGGAACAACTTGTCAACACAATAATGGGTGTAAAAACTGGTAATCAACAACAATCACCAAATACATCAATAGCGGCTACACAAGAACTAGATATCAAAGCAGTTGTAGTTTATAAACTAGGAACTATCCTGCAAATAGGAGCTATGATTCTTGCGTTGATGGGAATGGAACAACTAATCATCTTGATAGATAACAATTCTTCTTTTCCCAATTGGTTTAGCACTTTATTAACGGCATTATTTTTCATCCTATTAAGTATTCGTTCCCGAATTTTTTCTCTCTTAGATAATACCCGTTCTCGTCAGACCTATGACCAAGTAATTAGACCAAGATGGTCTCCTCCACCCTTAGCATTTCCCATAGTTTGGATGATAATTGCTGTTTTGCGGGTAATTTCTTCAGTATTAGTTTGGCAGCAAATGAATCACCAATTTTTAGTAACACCTTTCATTCTATTTGTAGTACATCTAGCTTTAGGAGATACGTGGAATACGATTTTTACCGTAGAACGAAGACTAGGCGCAGCTGTTCCTGTAGTGATTTTAGGCCCCTGGTTATCTGCGTTAGTAGTGACAGCAATTTATTGGCAAACTAGCCCTGTAGCAGGAATGATTTTATCTTTCTCTTGTGTATGGCTAACCGTAGCGGCTGTATTGGTATTGAGAATTTGGCAGTTAAACGGATCTGAGCCATTGTATCCTGTAAAACTCACACCAGTGGAAGAATAAATACTCAAAATTCACCTTAATCAGGTTTCGAGTCACACATTCAACAAATATTAAAAAGGGTAGGGAAGCATTAATTCTCTACCACTTAATTTATGAAATTAAAACTCTAATATATTGCTGTTATATTTAACTATAGGACTAGTATTTGATTTCTGAAATATACGTAGGGTGGGCATTGCCCACCACAACCATGATACGGTGGGCAATGCCCACCCTACAGATACTAATATATTGCTGTTATATTTAACTATAATTCTTCAATCTTTACTAAACCACCTTCTGTAAATTGGATCGATAGTTCATAGCCATCAAGTAAAGCAGTTCCTAATAATGGCAGCCTTCCTGTTGCCAGCACATGAATTTCTCTTTCTTCTCCATTCCAAATAATGGAAGCTTGATGGACTGGTAACAGCACTCGGCTATTATCTGCTAAATTTGCATACATATCATAAACAAAAGGAAAACCCAAGAGATTAACTGCTGCTGGAGGTAAAGAGAGAAACTCGGTAAAACCTGTATCAATCACAAATTCAATTGTAAAGTCAGGTTGATTTGGCAATCGAAATATCACATTGACAGTTGGACGCCCATTTTTGATAATACCAGTGATCACTGGTAATCACGCTCCATTTCTCCACTAAAAGATGCAGCAACTTTATAACCAATGCGAATTCCAAAAAGTCGAGCAAATCTGTTTTTACTTCGTAGATATTTTGCTGATTCTATCCCCGTTTTATCAACTGCATACTCACCTGTTTCTATGTCAATAATTACCATCTTACCGATGTTTTCTTCTGTTTCTACTTGTTGACGAATGTTATTGTCATATAATTCTTTGGCACGTTTAGCAACTTCTTCGCTGCTTAATAGAATAGCTTGCATTTGTTAATCCTTTTGCGTGATTATATATTTCTTATCTTGATTACAAGTATAGTTTATTCCTTCTCAAGCCATTGCTCATAACCACACACCAGCAATCTTTCCTTTACATTAGCAATAGCATCAAGTTTGAGAACATCAATAAATTAACAGTAATTGCTGACTTGTGTTGATCTTAGCTTATCAAAAAAAGGTATAATTTCTCCAGATGCTATTTCTTGACGTACCATCTCCGCTAAACTATCCCATTGATAATCTGTGGTAGATTGAAAGCGAATTCGCCAATTTTCTTCTTCTAGTGGTAATTTTTCAATTTCTGCGATCACACGCTGTAGTAATTCAGTCATAGTTTAGTAATTTGAATGGCTTTTTACCATTTATGATATTGACTATTTTAGTTGATGATAATGCGATCGCACTATTCCACAAACAGCGATACCTACATTCAGCTACCCTAAAAGCGATAGCGCACCATAAATCATTGAGTCGGTAGAGTTAGTAGCGTGCGTCAGTAGGAATAATTTCTTGGTGTAGCTAGGGTTTCTTGCACTGACGCACCCTTGTATATTAAAAGAGGCTCAGTAATTCCATCAGAAGCTAAAACAGGAATAGTCCACATTAATCATGAGGATAATTCGTCCATCCATTCTTGATAACCACAACTAAGTAAAACTTTTTTTAAATTATTAATAGCTTCAGCTTTAGGAATATCAATTGACTGTACTCGGTATACATCATTGAGTACAAAACTATAATTTTGTCCAACGTAATAGGCGATAACTTCTGCTAAGTTCCTATCTGACATTTCCTCACTTAGTAGTGCTAAAAGCGATTCATAATTTTCTGCTTCAATACCATTAGGGAAGGCATATTAGATTAATTTATAGGTTGGCATATAACAAATATTACAGAGATGATATAATTTATGTTTTGCTGATTTATAGTATCTACTCAATTCAGTGTAAAACAAATTCTAAAAAGTTTAAATTTTAAGCATTTTAACCAGTAAATTAAGCTTGCCATGCTATTCAACTATGGTTAAATTTTGAAAATCATGAATGATACAACTCAACAATTTTTACACGAATTAAAAAGGGTATACGTTAAGGAATGTTTTCACAGGGATGAAAATTGTTCTGAAAAGATAGTAAAAGCACATTCAATTCAAAATAATAAAATTTTAAATAAAATTTCATTAAATGGTAATGTTTACTGTTTTTCTCTATCTGAAGATGATGAGCATCATCTTCAAGTTGTTTTAGCTAAAAAAGGAAGAAAAGTTGCAACTATTTTTACAGGATTTTGTAGCTATCATGATAATGCAATATTTAAACCTATAGAAGAACAAGATTTTCAAAAAAACAACTACCAACAAGAGTTTTTATTTGCATATAGAGCCTTGGCTAAAGAATATCACGCTAAGAAAGAGCTTATTAAAAGACTTGAGAAGGTAAAAGAAATTAGTGATTTAAAAGAAAAATGGCAAATACAACAATTAGATGCACTTTTGATAGGTTCCCAAATAACATTGAATAAACTAGAAGATAATAAGCAAATTTTTAATAGTGTATTAAAGCAGAGAAACTTCGATATAATTGGAACACGAATAATTAAACTACATGGTGAATGTCAAATTGCAGTATCTTCTGTTTTTGCTATAGTAAATGATTTAAATGGTAAAAATATACACAATACAATTGAATTTGTAGATTTAAATAAAGAACTCAAACTCCTTTACGTAACAATCTTTCCACAAGGTGGTAAAACATATATTTTGTTTAGTTATTTGCGAAGACACAGAAAATACTTAGCACCAGTAATTAGACAAATTGCTAACCGAAGTATAGCTGAACAAAAGAAGATTATTTCAAATATGATAGCGGTTTATGTTGAAAATTTAGCGTTATCACCAAATGCTTGGGGGAAAATGTCTGATTCTGAAAAGTCTATTTTTTATGAATTAAATATGGAAAATGTATTTTCAACTGGGAAAAGCTTAATTAAACTGAAAAATATAAACTTATTTACTTAATCTTATTTAATAAATGTAAGTAATAAGAAAAACGGTAGAGGATAAATTCCTTTACCGTTTTCTAATTTTTATTTGAGACTCAATCCCAAACTTTAACTATGACTCAACACCTTGGGGTAATAATTCCCGGCGCTGTTGAGAGGTAACTTGTACATTGCCGTTGTCGTCAATATCAATGAGGGCGACATCGCCATCTTTGATGCGGCCTGACAGAATTTCTTCTGCTAGGCTATCTTCCAACAAGCGCATAATTGCCCGGCGTAATGGTCTTGCACCGTAGCTCGGACTGTAACCTTCTTCGATGAGTCTGCCTTTGAAGCGATCGCTTACTTCTAAAGTTATACCTTTTTCTGTGAGGCGACCAAACACTTCTTTCAGCATAATGTCCGCAATTTCCGTAACTTCGGCTTTGCTCAACTGACGGAAGACGATAATCTCATCTAGACGGTTGAGGAATTCAGGACGGAAGTATTGCTTCAGTTCTTCGTTCACCAAGGAGCGAATGCGGTTGTATTGTGTTTCGGTTTGGTCTTCGGAGAACTCGAAGCCGATACCGCCACCACCTTTTTCGATTACCTTGGAACCGATGTTGGATGTCAAAATCAGCAAGGTGTTTTTGAAGTCCACGGTGCGTCCTTTGGCATCTGTTAACCGACCATCTTCTAAAATTTGCAGCAGCATATTGAAGACATCGGGGTGGGCTTTTTCGATTTCATCAAATAGCACCACAGTATAAGGACGACGGCGCACAGCTTCGGTTAATTGACCACCTTCGTTATAACCAACGTAACCTGGAGGTGAACCAATCAACTTGCTGACGGTGTGGCGTTCCATGTACTCGGACATATCCAAGCGGATCATTGCTTCTTCGGAACCGAAGAAGTAGGAAGCCAAGGATTTCGCCAACTCAGTTTTACCTACACCAGTCGGCCCGGAGAAGACAAAGCTAGCAATGGGTCGGTTGGGATTTTTCAAACCGACACGAGCGCGACGGATAGCCCGTGACACTGCTTTCACCGCATCTTCTTGTCCGATTAAGCGCTGGTGCAAGGTGTCTTCCATGTGCAGCAGTTTTTCGGATTCGGATTCGGTGAGCTTGTTGACGGGAACGCCTGTCCACGAAGCCACGATGTGAGCAATGTCTTCTTCTGTAACGACGGGTTCTTGACCTTCAGTACCAGAAGCATTGGTTTTGCTTTGGGCGATCGCGCGGATTTCGGCTTTGATTTCCATTTCCCGATCGCGCAGTTCCCCAGCTCTATCAAAGTCTTGGGAACGGACTGCATCATCTTTTTCTTTTAAGATTTGGCGCAGTTCTTTATCTAACTCTTTAGCTGCGGGGGGCAACTGAGAGTTCATCAACCGCACGCGCGAACCAGCTTCGTCAACCAAGTCGATGGCTTTGTCTGGCAGATAGCGATCGCTAATATAACGATCAGATAATTTTGCTGCCGCAACTAAGGCTTCATCGGAGATTTTCAGCTTGTGGTGTTGCTCGTAGCGATCGCGCAAACCATATAAAATTTCTATTGTTTCATCGACGGAGGGTTCACCGACCATCACTGGCTGGAAGCGGCGTTCTAGCGCTGCGTCCCGTTCGATGTGCTTGCGGTATTCATCTAAGGTTGTCGCACCGATACATTGCAATTCACCTCTTGCCAAGGCTGGCTTGAGGATATTTGCCGCATCGATTGCGCCTTCGGCCGCACCTGCACCGATGAGGGTGTGTACTTCGTCTATTACAAGTATTACATTACCCGCTTGACGAATCTCATCCATGATTTTCTTCAAGCGTTCTTCAAATTCACCCCGGTACTTGGTTCCCGCTACGAGTAAACCGATATCCAGTGTCACAACACGCTTATCTTCAAGGATGTCGGGGACATCTTTGTTAGCGATGCGTGATGCTAGACCTTCGGCGATCGCGGTTTTACCAACCCCAGGTTCACCAATCAATACGGGGTTATTTTTTGTCCGGCGACCCAAAATCTGAATCACACGCTCGATTTCCTTGGCGCGTCCCACCACAGGATCAAGCTTGTTATCAGTTGCCATTTGGGTCAGGTTCGATCCGAATTCATCCAAAGTAGGTGTTTTGGTGCGTCCCGATTGCCCGGTCGCCGAAACCTCTGCTGTTTCTCCCAGCATTCGGATGACTTGGGTTCTAACTTTAGATAGATCCACTCCCAGGTTTTCTAGCACCCTGGCTGCCACACCTTCCCCTTCCCGGATCAGGCCCAACAGCAGATGCTCGGTGCCAATGTAGTTATGGCCTAATTGGCGCGCTTCTTCTAGGGATAGTTCCAGAACCCGCTTTGCCCGTGGCGTAAACGGAATTTCCACGGCCACAAAGCCTGAACCCCGGCCTATGATTTTTTCTACCTCAATGCGGGCATCTTTGAGATTGACACCCATCGATTTCAGCACCTTGGCCGCAACTCCCGTACCTTCCCCGATCAGACCCAGGAGGATCTGTTCGGTTCCGACGAAGTTGTGACCTAAACGGCGGGCCTCTTCTTGGGCCAGCATGATTACCTTAATGGCTTTTTCTGTGAAGCGTTCAAACATGGCATTTTTCCCATCACCTGCGTCGTGCCGGTACGCTGATTTTAGCACAGGCTAAGAGTTTGGATGTCTGTATCCAAAGATAATCAGCATCCAACAGCTATCACACAAGTTGACGGCTTGATTATTATTTGTTTATTACTGCCGCCCTGCCAACTTTACTGAGGAGTTTGAGTTTATCAGCATTTTTGGGCTTGAATAAAATACAAACGAATATTAAATTTGTGATTTTATTAAACGATCACAAATATCCATCATTAGCACAAACAGGGTACTCCAATCAAGAGTATCTCTAATTAAATTAGTTATCTAAAATCAATAATATTCTTTTATTAAATATTCTGATAAATGAATTTCAGCAAAAATAGATATTTTCTCATTAACTTAGTTGTTTTCCATATCGACAACTAAGCCAGGTTATGTGTTGGGAGGGGAAGAAGCAGGGGGAGCAAAGAAGAATAACTATGGACTAATGACTATCGACTATTGACTATCGACCAAGAATATTTTTGCAAGCCATCTTGAATAATAGTTTTCCAGTGCGCCAATGTCTCTTGAAACTGGGGATATTGTAAGTCTGGAAGCCAGAGTATGAGGGCATCTTCACCATTATCTTGGTAATAAGCACGCCGCCTTCCTGCTGTTTGGAACCCAAATTTCTGGTATAAAGATATTGCTGCTTCGTTAGAGGCTCGGACTTCGAGGGTGGCTCGTTCTAGGCCGCGATCGCTAGCTGTTCTCAATAGGAAATATAATAAAGCCTGTCCTAAACCTTGATGGTGATATTGGGGATGAACAGCCAAAATTGTAATGTGGGCTTCTCCGACAATTGACCAAAAACACCCCATACCCAAAAGTTTGATCGGGGAAGAGGGGGAAAATAAACCTAGTAAATCACTGTTGGGACTATCCAACTCTCTTTGGTAGCCCTCCATAGTCCAAAGTCCACCAAAACAGGCTTGATCTAGTTCGAGGATTGCACTTAAATCCTTTGAGGTGAGTGATTGAAGTTTTAATTTTGATGAGATCACTTTTATTTGGATAAGATTACAAACCCTTTGTAAACTGGGATCGGGACAGTTAATTCACGCCCGTAATTTGAACAAGGACAATTTATATAGTTATGGTATCGACTCACCCGGCTGGGGTTCAAGATGCTGGTACTCAGTATCTACCTCAAAGGCGCAACACAAATACAAATATTTCGCCCAATCAGGAACTTTTACCTCTAACTGCTAAAGCTAACAGTCAAGGAAACCTGGAAATTGGTGGGTGTGATGTCACAACTCTCGTTGAGCAGTTTGGTTCACCTCTATATATATTAGATGAAGAAACCCTGCGGACAGCTTGTCAGCAATACCGGGATGGCTTCCAAAAATATTATCCTGGAGAATCTCAGGTATTGTATGCTTCTAAAGCATGGAATTGTTTAGCTGTTTGTGCGATCGCAGGCTCAGAAGGTTTAGGAATTGACGTAGTTTCTGGAGGCGAACTCTACACTGCTCTAGCTGCTGGTGTGAGTCCCGCTAAAATTTACCTCCACGGGAATAATAAATCTCGTGAGGAATTAATTTTAGCAATTGAATCTGGTGTCACCATCGTTGCAGATAATTGGTACGAATTGCGTACATTGGCAAGTTTAACCCACACAGATCAGCCAGTTCGGATCATGCTACGACTGACCCCAGGTATAGAATGCCATACCCACGAATACATTCGCACAGGACACCTGGATAGTAAATTTGGTTTTGACCCCAACGACTTGGCTGAGGTTTTTGAATTTGTCAGCCAGCAACCAAATCTCAACTGCGTAGGATTACACGCTCACATTGGTTCGCAAATTTTTGAGCGCCAACCCCATCGGGATTTAGCGGCTGTCATGGTGCAGTGGTTGCGGGATGCCAATAAATATGGTTTGAATGTCACCGAATTAAATGTTGGTGGCGGTTTGGGAATTAAATATGTAGAATCAGACGATCCACCAAGCATTGATGAATGGGTAAAGGCAATTTGCGAAGTGGTGCAATCTGCTTGTGCAGCCGAAAACTTACCTTTACCAAAGCTATTATCCGAACCAGGGCGATCGCTCATTGCTACCAGTTGCGTCACCGCTTACACTGTTGGCTCATCTAAAACAATACCGGAAATCCGTACCTACGTTTCCATCGACGGGGGTATGTCTGATAATCCACGCCCAATTACTTACCAATCAGTTTATCGGGCAGTAATTGCCAATAAATTATCTGTTTCCCATACAGAAACAGTTACTATTGCGGGTAAGCATTGCGAATCAGGGGATATTCTGATTAAAAATGCCCAACTACCAAAAACTGAACCAGGGGATATCCTCGTAGTTATGGCAACAGGTGCGTACAATTACAGTATGGCCTCGAACTATAACCGCCTACCCCGACCGGCAGCAGTTGTAGTGGCAAACGGCGAAGCAAACTTAATTTTGCAACGCGAAACTTATCAAGACTTGATTCGACAAGATTGTTTACCAGAAAGACTTAAATAGTCAGTGGTCAATAGTCAGTAGTCAGTAGTTAAAAAGACTGACAACTGACAACTGACCCTCCGGGTGACGCTCGTTCCTCGCTAACGCTGCGCTACCGCCAGTTACTCATGGGGGAAACCCCCAAGACCGTACTGGCTCACAACTGACAACTAACAAATGACTATTAGAATCCAGATGTCATGAGAGATTTAGGGAAGCAATGGCTGGCAAACCTGGGATGGTCACAGTCCTTGCTGCTTGGGACTCTGGATATTGTATTGGTGCTGGTGTTGACCTACATGATACTAGTGATCATTAGTGAGCGCCGGACACTGTGGATGGTGCGAGGATTCATCGTGTTAATGCTGGCTTCAGCACTTAGTGGTAGATTTGGTCTACCACTGCTAAATTTTGTGCTGGAAAAATTAGTGATTGGCTGTGCTGTAGCAATGGCTGTTGCTCTCCAGTCAGAATTTCGGCGATTTTTAGAACAACTAGGGCGTGGTGAATTCCGACAATTATTGCAACCAGCCAATCTAACCATTCCCAAGTCTGATAGTGTAATTGATGAAATCGTGGAAGCGGTAAAGGAACTCTCGAAAAACCGAATTGGAGCTTTGCTAATTTTGGAAACCACTGGCCCCATCGACGAACGAGATTTTTCTGTCCCTGGAGTCAAACTCAATGCGGACGTTTCCAAGGAACTGATACAGACAATTTTTCAGCCAAAAACCCTATTACATGATGGAGCAACATTAATTCGTGGCTCAAGGATCGTATCTTCGGGTATAATTTTACCGCTTTCGGGACGCACAGCCTCACGCCAGTTGGGAACACGCCATCGGGCAGCAATGGGGATTACTGAGCGGGTCGAAAACTGTATCTGTGTCGTTGTATCAGAAGAGACGGGTTCTATTTCCTTAGCGGAAAGGGGAACTCTAAATAGACCCCTGACAATTAGGAAGCTCAAAGAGTCTTTAGAGGCTCGATTGTCCCCGATAGTAGATCGGGAAGCCGTTGCTCCTGGCTTGTTCAGTTTGGGTCGTCAGATTGGTGAAAAGACACTAGCACTGGTTTCACGTTTACCCGGTTTACCACGTCTTCGACGTGCCACGCGTAGTTTACTTCCCCGTAGGGATAAGACCGCTTCTCAAGATAAAAAATGACAATACAACAAACTGAACTGCAAGAATTGCCCCTGGATTTAAAACGAGAACTACTGCCCAAACACGTTGCAGTAATTATGGATGGCAATGGTCGATGGGCTAAACGTCAAGGTCTACCCCGAATTATGGGTCATAAACGAGGAGTAGATGCCCTCAAGGATCTGCTACGTTGCTGTAGAGACTGGGGGATTCAGGCGCTGACGGCTTATGCTTTTTCCACAGAAAATTGGAAAAGACCACAAGAAGAAGTAGAGTTTCTGATGACTCTGTTTCAGAGAGTTTTACGTCAAGAACTGCGGGAAATGGTCGAAGAGAATGTGCAGATTCAGTTTGTGGGTAATTTAGCAGCTTTGCCGCGATCGCTGCAAGCAGAAATTTCCCGTTCTATGGAAGCAACTAAAAATAATCGCGGTATTCGGTTTTCTGTCGCCACCAATTATGGGGGACGACAGGAGATTTTACAAGCTTGCCGGGCGATCGCTCAAAAAGTCCAGCAAGGTCTGCTACAACCAGATGAAATCGATGAAGAAGTATTTGAACGCCACTTATACACAGCTGGTATTGCTGACCCAGACTTATTAATTCGTACCAGTGGCGAAATGCGCCTCTCAAATTTCTTACTATGGCAAATGGCTTATGGGGAAATCTATATCACTGATACTCTCTGGCCGGATTTTGACCGTACAGAGTTTCACCGCGCCTTATGTGCATATCAGCAAAGAGAAAGACGGTTTGGGAAGGTTTAGGAATTGGGGATTGGGGACTAGGGATTGGGAATTTCTCCCCCTGCTCCCTGCTCCCTGCCCCCTGCTCCCCCATCTCTCTCTTACGGGCCAGAAAATACTGCTTGTTCAATATCTTCTCGACTGAGGGAATATTTAAACGCGCGTTGAATATCTTGGCCATTTTCCCCAGCTTGGACGTAGCGGACTACAATTTGCTCAACATCAAGCCAAAGTTCAGCTTGCCAACTGGGACGCTGTACACGCCAGCAGTGTAATTGTGTGTCATCTTGTTGACAACCTTGGTCTTTTAACCATTGTTCAATTTGTGGTAGAGGATGGCTGTATAAGGGAGTTTTAGCAGGGATAAGAGACATAATTATTCAAAATTCCAAATTCACAATAAACTACAAATTTGTGACAAATAAGTAATTGATTGTTGTAGTGTAGCTGTTGATTGTTGTAGGGGTGTTGGGAAAAGTGCATCACCACGAATAAAGGCGATGGTAATTGCTAACAGTAGACACCCAACTAACGTTAAACCCAAAATAAATAAAGCAAAGATTTCGCCGGAAGACAGGGGGCGATCGCTTGCATCCAGGTAAGCTGATTTTGAGTAATCGTAAGTATAAGAGGCAGGACGATTTAAGTCGGCCGGTGCTTGAATTACCCCAAAACGAGAATAGCCTATTTTTAAGTCGTAATTTAAACGCCTGTCTGGGTTACTCAGAGTGGCGTAGGCTTCATTAATTTGCTGAAATTGTCTAGTAGCAAGAGCAGCAGGCAATTCTGTAGTATCGGGATGATAACGCTTGCTCAGTTCCCGATAAGCACGGCGGATATCGATTACCGATGCTGAGGGATGCAGTCCTAGCAGAGAATAATATGTAGGCTCGCTGCTTTTTGGCATTGCACCGTTCTGATTCACGGCTGTTTGATTCACTTTGCAATCAAGTTTTTTCTAATATTGTAAACCTGCCATTAGCAATAAATGTCAAACTTCCATGTCTGAATGTCTCTATAGTGAAAGCTTCAAGCAGGGAGCTTCTTTAAGTTACGATAAATTTCATTGCTTGAGTGCATTCACCACATAATGACTAAAGCCGCAGACATCAGCACCAAAAAATTAATCAGCCTAGCACCCAACAACTGGGTAAGATGGGTAACACAGCTTTCTGATGTTGTCGCTGGAGAAATTCTCAGTTCTGACTTTCAATGGATTAGTCGAGAGAGTGATGTTTTAATTCGTGTCACCAGTCCTGAATATGGTGAATTTCTAGTCCTCAACGAATTACAATTACGCTATCAACCCCGAATGCCAAGACGGATGAGGGCTTATGCCGCACTGGCAGAAGAAAAATATAATTTACCCACATACCCCGTTTTAATCAATATTCTCAAAACTAGTAACGAAGAAGTACCCACAAGCTTTACATCAAATCTTGCAGGATTACGGGCTATACAAGATTATCGAGTCATTAATCTTTGGGAAGTTGATGTGAATATTGCTTTCCAACAACCCTTACCTTCCCTACTTCCCTTTGTACCCCTTCTTAAAGGTGGTGAGAATGAGTTAATCATTCGAGAAGCATTGCAAACGCTTCGTGCGGACGAACAACTCAATCAGTTAGAAACAGTCCTAGCTTTTTTTGCTACGTTTGTGTTAGAGAGTGCCTTAGTTCAAGAAATTATGAGGTGGGATATGGCTGTTTTACGTGAGTCGCCTTGGTATCAAGAAATTTTGCGAGAAGGTGAGATACGTGGTGAAGCACGCGGTGAAGCACGCGGTGAAGCGCGCGGTGAGGCACGCGGTAAACTGCTAGGATTGATGTCCGGTATTGAAACTAATTTAGAAGCAAAGTTTGGCCAAGACGGTTTAGAATTATTGCCACAAATTAGCCAAGTTGAAGATTTAGCCACCTTAAAGGAAATCTTACGCAAAATCGTTGCTGCCAAAACAATTGAAGAATTGCGGCAGATGCTGTAGTGTTATTGCTCACATATATTAAATTAAATCAGCGCGGGGTTTAAATGTTTCAATTTGCCGGAGTTTTTCGTAAAGTTCTCGTTCTTCTTGACTGATAGTTTTTGGGGTAAGTATTTGAATTTCTACTAATTGATCACCGCGTTTACCGTTATCGCTGGGGTAGCCTTTATTGGCTAGGCGGAATCTTTGACCAGACCTAACTCCTGGGGGAATGGTCATTTTCACGGGACCATCTAGGGTTGGTGCTTCTACCTGTCCTCCTAAGACAGCTTCGCTGGGAGTGACTGGTACTTGGCAGAATATATTAGTACCTTCCAGTTTAAATAATGGGTGAGGTTCGACAGTAATTTTTAAGTAAAGGTCGCCGCCGCTTATGCCTTGATTACGCAGGCGGATGGTTTGACCGGTTACCATCCCTGGGGGCATTGTCACTTCTAGCGATCGCCCATCTTCTAAACGAATACGTTCATTACCCCCAGAATAAGCTTTTTCAAAGGGTAAGGTCAATCTTGCTTCAATATCCCGACGGGCTGGACGGGCGGGATTTTTGGGAACTGTATATTCAACTCGGCTTTTTGGCGAACGAAACGGATCGGTTGTCGTGTTGGTACTTGCACCATTTTTACTATCTCTACGACTGCCAACACCGATAACTTGATTGAGAAAGTCTTCAAAATTGGTAAACTGGCTGGGATCTACATTTTCGTTACCGTTGCGTTCTCCATTACGACTATCTCCCCAAGCCTTGGATTTAGGAGTTTGTTTAGGAAAGCCTTTCTGTTTCCAATAACGGCTAAACTGGTCATATTGTGCGCGTTTAGTCGCATCGGAAAGCATTTCATAAGCTTCGCCGATGATTTTAAACTTTTCTTCTGCGTCTTTATTCCCCGGATTGAGATCAGGGTGATACTGTCTTGCTAACCGTCGATAATTCTTTTTAATATCTTCATTCGTAGCATCTTTCGTTACTCCCAAAATCTCGTAATAATCACGAAAATTCTGCAAATTCTGCATATTCATTTATTTAACTTTTAAATTTTAGATTCTAGATAATTGTTACTAATTACCAATTACCAATTATCAATTACCAAATCCGCATTCAGGCAGAAGAGGAGATGGGAATCAATTCCTTAATTTTGTTGGCGTAGCCTTCTCTAGGAGATGCTACGCGATACCGTAGGCTATTTTGAATTGATTCCTCCCTATTCCTCATCTATAGCCAATCATCATCATCGTCCCAATTATCTTGATAGCTGGGGCGGGGTGATTTACGAGGAGGGCGGTTGCTGTCATAGGAAGGACGGCTGTCTCGTCCGTAATCTCTGCCATAGTCTCTGCCATAATCTCTGTTATTGTAAGAATCGCGTTCTCGATAGCTATCTCTGGGAAGGTCGCGTTCCTTGTCTTTATCGCCGACAAAAATGTCTTTGATTGTGGCAAATAAATCGTCGTCTTCGTCCTCAGCATAATACTGACGAACTTCTCGATTTAGCTCATATAGAGCATCTTGCAGGTCGGCGTAAGCTTGGTCAATCCCGCGATCGTCATTTTCTTTGAGACTTTCCTTCAGTTCCCGGCTAATATTATCGATGCGTTGGCGACGGTTACGGGCAAACTGCATCCCAAATTCTAAAGCGACTTCTCTAAGTTGGCGTTCGCCTTGGAGAATTAAAGCTTCAGAACGGGTACGTTTTTCTACTCTCTCTTTGCGTTCCCGGTCAACGTCAGCATATTTTTGGGCTTCTTGAATCATCCGGTTAACTTCTGATTCACTTAAAGTAGAAGCACCTTGAATAGTGATACTCTGTTCTCTACCAGTGGTTCTATCTAAAGCTGTTACCTGTAAAATCCCGTTGGCATCGATATCAAATGCTACCTGGATTTGGGGAATGCCTCTTGGCGCTGGGGGAATGCCGTAGAGTTTGAAACGTCCGAGAGATTTGTTATCACCAGCCATTTCCCGCTCGCCTTGGACTACGTGAATTTCCACGGAGTTTTGGTTATTTTCGGAGGTGGAGAAAATATCAGAACGACGGACGGGGATAGTTGTATTGCGGGGGATGAGTTTTTTCATCACGCCACCGATCGCTTCCAATCCCAAAGATAAGGGTGTAACATCTAGCAGCAGCACATCTTTGAATTCTCCTGCCAAAATCCCCGCTTGAATGGCTGCACCCATCGCCACCACTTCATCAGGGTTGACATTTTCGCTGGGTTCAATGCCAATTAAGTCCCGCACTAGCTGTTTTACCATTGGCATTCTTGTCGAACCGCCAACTAGTACCACTTCTTCAATATCATCAGGTCTGAGTCCGGCATCTTTTAGCGCCCGTTTCACGGGGTTGCGGACACGTCCTAATAAGTCAGCACACAAACCTTCAAACTGGGAACGCGTCAGCCTAGTTTCCAAATGTTTGGGGCCGTCTTCCGTGGCTGTAATGAAGGGTAAGTTAATATCAGTGATGCTGACGGCAGAGAGTTCGATTTTAGCTTTTTCCGCAGCTTCCATCAAACGTTGCAAAGCTTGGCGATCGCGTCTTAAGTCTACACCTTCTGTTTCTAAAAATTGCTCTGCTAACCAATCCACAATCTTTTTATCAAAGTCATTCCCCCCCAGTTGGGTATCTCCACTGGTGGCTTTAACTTCAAATACGCCATCCCCAACTTCCAGAATTGATACGTCAAATGTACCGCCACCCAAGTCAAAAACTAAGATGGTTTCCGTATCACCCCTATCTAACCCATAAGCTAAGGATGCAGCTGTTGGTTCATTGAGAATCCGCAACACTTCTAAACCGGCTATTCTGCCAGCATCGCGGGTTGCTTGTCTTTGAGAATCATTAAAATAAGCTGGTACTGTAATGACTGCGCCTGTAACTGCTGCACCTAAATAAGCACTGGCATCATCTGCCAATTTTTTCAGCACCATTGCCGAAATTTCTTCGGCGGCAAATTCCTTATTCAGACGAGGACAGGCGACTTTAATATTGCCAACATCATCTTTGCGAATTGTATAAGGTACACGCTTCGATTCTGGGCTAAGTTCGTTATACCTGCGCCCAATGTAGCGTTTCACGGCAAAAAATGTATTTTGAGGGTTAAGGACTGTTTGTCGCCGTGCCATTTGCCCAACTACCCGTTCACCATCTTTGCTGAAGCCAACGACCGAGGGGGTTGTTCGCATTCCTTCTGCATTGGCAATCACCACCGGCTTGCCACCCTCCATCACGGCGACTACTGAGTTGGTTGTACCCAAGTCGATGCCGACTACCTTGCCCATGCCTTACTCTTCTCCTACTGTGTCTTACTATATATATTATGATTGGGCAGAACTACCTCTAGCTTTGTGCTACAGGGTAAACTTGCCTCAATGGTATAACAGTCATCATTAAGGCAAAAAGTGGAAGAATTATAGCTTGAGGATTTAGTTGCAAGACTAGGATAACATTGACAATGCTTAGTATGTTCTAGCCGTTGTAAATGTTGTAGTCTCATCTGTGAACCTCTTTACATCTTCAAGTTGGGAAACCCACCCTTATCTTAATTGCTATGTGTGTCATTTGTTTTTGAATCAGGTTCAATACAATAACCCAAGAGTATGTTGACTTAGTATATGAAAGCCAGGGACTACTGACCACTGACCACTGACAAAATAGATATTACAATTGTTCTAAACACTTGAATTTAAAAGCCAGATTACACAATCATTTAATACAGGTAGCACGAGAACGTGATCCTTATCTAGCAACGGCGGGACATTTCTTTGTCCAAGAATACATTCGCCAAGAATTTGCCCAGTGGGGAAGTGTGGAAATCCACACCTTTCAAGTAGGAAATAAATCCTTTAACAATCTCATACTCAATTTGCCGTCCCAATCTATAGGGAAAAAACAGGAGCTACCACCTATTTTAATTGGCGCACACTATGATGGTGTACCTGGAACGTCAGGGGCTGATGATAATGCTACAGGTGTAGTAGTTTTATTAGAATTGGCGAGAAAGTTTGCGGCTGCACCAGCTAAATATCCTCTGCGGTTGGTGGCATTTGATATGGAAGAATATGGCTTGTTGGGTAGTACTGATTATGCAGGCTTATTACGTCAACAACAGCAGCCGTTACGCTTGATGATGTCTTTAGAAATGCTGGGATATCGGGACTGTACACCCGGTTCGCAGAGATATCCTGCACCATTAGAAAAATTTTACCCCAATACAGGTGATTTTATTGCTTTAATTGGTAATTTACGCACTATCCCCGACTTAATCGGCATGAGTCGCCATATCCGCAAAGCTGGTATATCCAGCCAGTGGCTACCAGTACCAAATCGAGGCTTGATTGTTCCCCAAACCAGATTAAGCGATCATGCACCATTTTGGGATGCGGGTTACCCAGCAATTATGGTGACAGATACAGCCTTTTTGCGGAATCCTCATTATCATAAGCCCAGTGATGCGATCGCCACTCTCGATTTAGATTTTCTCACAGGCGTGTGCGAAGGCTTAGAAATCAGTATCCGGCGGCTGTGAACAAGCTTACTTCAATCCCAATTTTAGCCATCCAAATAATTGCCCAACAGTCAATTGTAAATCCAGAAAATCGGGTACAGGCAAAATCTCATCAAATTGCCGTTTTATTTCTGGTAATTGATTGGGTAAAAAGCAAATTACTGCTTTTTCTGCTGGATCAATCAGCCATCCTAAACTAGTTTGATGGCGTAAACAAAAAAGTATATTATCTGTGACTCGCGTTTGCGATTGATCAGGCGAGAGAATTTCAATTGTCCAATCGGGAGGAATTTCAAAAGCATTAGCTACCTCGCCATCTGCATCTAAGGGGATTTTCTCCCAACGAAATACAGCAATATCGGGAACAATTGAACGTCCAGAAAATGTACACCTCAATTCTGGAAAAGCGTAAGCGGTTTTGCTGGGAAAGCCTACCTCATTGATACCATCTGCAAGTCGAATCTGTAGAGTACTATGCTTTCCTTGGGGCATGGGTTTTTGGTATATATAACCATCAATAAACTCATTGGAGGGTTTTGTCTCTGGAAGTATTAAAAATTCAGCAAGACTCAAAAGTTTACTGGCTGTTTGCATAAGTTTTGCTTTGCCAATTTTTTATATTATGACATTTGAAGTTTCACCCAGATCATGAGAACGCACATTGGGAGATAAACTAGTTAAATCATCAATATTTCGCTTCATTGTGTTACAGATGGCATCTAATGGTAAATCGTTAGGATCATAACCAAAAGGATTTTCAATCTCTAAACCGATCGCTTCAATGCCAAATAAAGTAAAACTCACTAACCCCACAACTAAACCTGTCCACCAACCCAAACTCTCTACCATTTGAAAAGGTAAGAGAAAACAATATAATAATAATAATTGCTTAAGATGAATAGAATAAGCTAAAGGCATCGGTGTTCGGAGAATCCGTTCACAAGACCCTAGATTATCAACCAAATTGTTTAATAGTTCTTGTATAGATGTTAATTGATAAGTGTTTAAGCACTTGCGAGTATATTGCTGTTGTAAATAATCTCCAATCCAGAAGGCTACTTCTAACGGCGGATTATTCATACTCTTAAGTTTGAAATATCGAGAAGTGGAGATTAAGTCTTCAAGTTCACTATTTATAGGTTCTCCGCGCAAATGCAATTTAGTAGCCACAGCAAAAGCGACTAATAAGTTCAAAACTGATATTTTAGCTTCTCTATCCTTTGGTGAAATTTCATCCACAGATACCCAAATTTGTCTAGCCAAATTACGCGTGTTGTTGACTATAGACCCCCAGGCTTTCCTACCTTCCCAAAAACGTTCATAAGCAGTGTTTGTCCGAAACACTAGTAATAAACCTAAAACAATACTAGGAATAACACTACCTAAAATTGGTTGGGATACAGGAATTTTTAGTTGATAAAGTAAAGTAACTAATACCCCGAATAAAGCGCAGCAAATAACGCGTTTGTAAATTGCGCCAATAACTGAGCCTCTAAGTTGAAAAGCTATTTGAAACCAGCGTTTTCTCTCAACAGTCATCTCATTAACCTAAAAAATACTGGGCGAACTCATCCAGCAAATGTCTGAATAACTTAAAAATCATAACTCCATAAGTAGCACAATTGGCATTGCGGAATTTACTATGATCGGCAAGATATCTGACTTTTTCAAAAAGTCGGGTATCTGAATCCTGTTTCACAGAAACTCATCGCACACGTATGCTTCCAGCCTGACAATCTCGCAACCAAGTTTTGACACCTTGAGCAATACTACCGTTACTACTATCTCGTGGTGGCGATGGTGGTTGTTGTTGGGGATAAGCACCAGTCTGAGTAAACATCATCACAAAACGCCAGTCGCTAGAAGTTTTCGTCAGTAATAACCAATGAAATTCTTGTAATTCCACTGCTTTTTTATCTATGTACTGTCGTTCTAAGGTAGTAAAGAAAACTTGCTCAACATCTGACACAGATTTCTTTTGCCTATCTGTATTGGAACCCTCAACATTTAAAGGTAAGGGCTGAAACTCAGGTCTACCAGCTATCAACATATAACTATAAATATCACTACTGCGGCGGAGGCGACGACCGCGTTGAGTGGCACGATTCGCATAACTCGGTAAATCGCGCAATAGCTGAGTAGTTAAAGTCTCTAAACTTTGCTGATGACAAACAAACTTTTTCTGAGGCTGTACAGAGGGTTGAGGAGAGAGGTTTTGTGAAAATGCCGTTTTCTCAGAACCATAGGAAACAATCAGCCAAAAACCCAAAGTCAGCAGCCAAAAGCCATAACTTGTCTTTTTAACAAAGTTAAGTGCTGTTAGCCTTATCAGGGGTTGAGCATCGTGCTGAGTCATAAATCCTTCCCCTGCTCCCCCTGCTCCTCTGCTCCTCCTCCTACTCCCCTGCCCCTTTTTCTGCCCTGCCATTTCTACCGTCATGCCACTGTAGTTAACTCTTGAGCAATTCGTTTCCAGGCTAACTCAGGTTCAGCAGCAGCAGTAATGGGACGACCAATTACTAAATAATCAGCCCCGGCTTGGATGGCTTGGGAGGGGGTGAGCGATCGCTTTTGGTCTTTTGCTTCTGCCCATGTTGGACGTACTCCCGGACAAACCAGCACAAAGTCATCACCGCAAATTTGCCGCAACTGCGCCACTTCCTGGGGTGAACAAACAGCCCCATCTAATCCTACTTCTTGCGCCATCAACGCCATATCTAAAGCATATTCTGGCAACTCTACAGGAATTTTCAAATCTAACGCCAACTGTCTAGCAGAAATACTGGTTAACACCGTCACAGCAATTAACTTAGACGGTTTCACCCCAGCTTGTGCAGCCCCTTCCTCTACCGCCTCTTTCGCAGCCTTGAGGGCATCTCTGCCAGAGGTAGCATGAATTGTCATCAAATCCACCCCGTAGCGGGCTGCACCACGGCAAGCCCCAGCCACGGTATTAGGAATGTCGTGAAATTTTAAATCGAGAAAGATACGCTTTTGTCTAGATTTCAGCACTTCTAGAATTCTCGGCCCGGAACTAGTAAACAATTCCAAGCCAACCTTCCAGAAAGTCACCGACTCTAACTTATCAATGAGAGCGATCGCACTCTCCGTATCCGGCACATCCAAAGCCACAATTATTTTGTTATTAGTCATTAGTCAGTTGTCAGTTGTCAGTTGTCATTGGTCAACAGTCTATAGTTATTCTCCTTTGCCTCCCCTGCTCCCCTGCCCCCTGCTCCCTGCCCCCTACTTCTTCTAAAGTACTAAGCGCACAAACTTATTTTTCCCTACTTGTAACACTCGCCCTTGGAGTTCATCTGGCTGCTGGAAGATAGTATCGGCATCAGAAATGCGATCGCCATCTAAGCGTACTCCACCTTCTTGGATTTTCCGTTTACCTTCCCCTGTGCTTTTGCATAGGCCAGTAGCACCGAGTAAATAAGCCAACTTAACAGGGAATTGGGGTACACCAGCTAAGGAAAATTCTGGGACAGCGCCTTCTTTACCGCCACTTTGGGCAGCTTCTTTGGCTTCCTGTGCTGCTTGTTCGCCGTGGTATTGTTTGACGATTTCCCAAGCCAGGAGCATTTGGCGATCGCGGGGATTTGCTGGTAACTTGTCTATGGGTAAATCTGTCAGTAGTTCAAAATACTGTTCCAGCATTTGATCGGGAACACCTTGTAACTTTTGGTATTTTTGTCCTGGGTGTTCAGACAAACTCACGTAATTACCTAAAGACTTGGACATTTTCTGCACACCATCAGTGCCAATCAAAATAGGCAAAAGTACTCCAAACTGGGGCTTTTGACCAAAATGGCGCTGTAAATCACGACCAACAGCAATGTTAAACTTCTGGTCTGTGCCGCCTAATTCCACATCTGCCTCAATAGCCACCGAATCATACCCCTGCATCAAAGGATAAAGGAACTCATGCAGGAAAATTGGGTTCTCTTTCTTATAGCGATCGGCAAAGCCTTCCTTGGCTAACATTTGCCCCACGGTCATGGTAGCAAGTAACTCAGTAATTTTCCCTAAATCAAGCCGGGAAAGCCATTCTGAGTTATAACGTACCTCTAATCTGCCTGGTGTGTCAAAATCCAAAATAGGACGCACTTGGTCGAGGTAGGTTTGAGCATTTTGCTTCACATCTTCCTCTGTTAGTTGACGACGCATCTCAGACTTACCTGTTGGGTCGCCAATACGTGCCGTAAAATCACCAATAATTAACACTGCCGTATGACCAGCATCTTGAAACCCTCGCAGTTTACGCATTGGTATGCTATGACCAAGATGAATATCGGCTCCTGTCGGGTCAATACCATATTTAACCCGTAGAGGTCGATCCGTAGTTGCTAGGCGTTTCTCTAGACTCTCGATGTCGCTTTCAGCATCAGTAGGTTGTGGGAAAACTTCCGCTATCCCACGATGTAGCCAAGAAAAATTTTCCGCCATACTTTAAGAGATTCGCTATTAACTACGTTTTTTACTAGAGAAATTGGGTTGGTTATGTTCACGAGACAAATTGTCCGTTATTTCATCTGCCAAACTAATATAATTGCAAAAAATTAACCACCCTGCTTCAAAGAATGAATTACAGTAATATTTACAAGTGAGGAAGTGAAATCGCCGTGTCGTCTAGGACTTTTGAACAAAAGCAACCGCAACGTCGTACTTCGTCGGGATTTGAGTTTTTTAAAGGAGTAGGCCAGATAGCTGGCGGCACTCTTTTATCACTGACGATGTTGACAAGCTCCATTGTAGCTGGAGGGCTTGTTGGTTTAGCGATCAGTTTCCGCAATTTACCAGATGTCAGACAGCTACGTAATTTCTTCCCATCGGAAACAACTTACATCTACGACATTAAAGGCAAACTACTAGCTAGTGTCCACGGGGAAGCCAACCGCGAAGTTGTACCGTTAGATCGAATTTCCCCCAATCTGAAACGGGCTGTACTCGCCAGTGAAGATAGTCATTTCTATTATCACCACGGTATTAACCCCACTGGTGTAGGGCGTGCTGTCGTCACTAACTTGGTGGCGGGTGGTGTAAAAGAAGGTGGTTCTACCATCACCATGCAGTTGGTGAAGAACCTCTTTTTGACTCGTAAACGCGCTTTTACTAGGAAGTTAGCGGAAGGAGTGCTGGCAATCCGCTTAGAACAAATTCTTACTAAAGACCAAATTTTAGAAATGTACCTCAATCAAGTGTATTGGGGTCACAATAATTATGGTGTGCAAACAGCATCACGTAGTTACTTTAATAAGTCAGCCGAGAATTTAACGATCGCTGAATCGGCGATGATGGCGGGTTTAATCCAAGCACCAGAAGAATTTAGCCCCTTTGCCAGTAAAAAATTGGCAAAACAAAAACAAAAAGAAGTACTGGGGCGGATGCTGGAATTGAACTGGATTACCCAGAAAGAATATGATGACGCTCTCAAGGAAGAACTTACATTCGGCAGAATTAGGTCATTTCAAGGTAGTGCGTTGCCATATATAACCAACACTGTGTCCCAGGAACTAGCGAAAAAGTTTGGTCGTGAAACCTTGTTGAAGGGTGGTATGCGGGTACAAACTACTGTCGATGCTAATTTCCAAACAATGGCAGAAGACACTGTGAAGAAATGGCATAAAACTCTACTTGGTGAAGGATTAAGTAGAAATCAAATTGCCCTGGTAGCTATTGACCCCAGGACTCATTTTGTCAAAGCCCTAGTCGGTGGCGTAGACTCTAGAGCTAGTGAGTTTAACAGGGCTACACAAGCTCTACGTCAACCGGGATCTTCCTTTAAACCGTTTGTTTACTATGCTGCTTTTGCTACTGGTAAATTTGCACCTGATAGCACGGTGATAGATGCCCCAGTGAGATATCGTGATGGTGATAATTGGTATAGTCCTAGAAACTATGATGGTGGCTTTAGCGGTGCCATGTCCATTCGCACTGCCCTAGCACAATCACGTAACATTCCCGTGATTAAACTGGGTAAAACCATCGGTATGAATAAAGTTGTGGAAACTTGCCGCATTTTAGGAATCATGAGTCCGATGGAACCTGTGACCTCTCTGCCGCTAGGGGCGATTGGTGTCACGCCACTGGAAATGGCTAGTGCTTATGCGACTTTTGCCAATTATGGTTGGCAATCACCACCGACAGTGATTGCGCGGATTACTGATAGTAGTGGCAATGTGTTGTTAGATAATACTCCCAAACCCCAGTTAGTGTTAGATCCTTGGGCATCGGCAGCGATTATCGATGTGATGCGATCAGTTGTTACTGATGGTACTGGTAAAGGTGCTGCGATAGATCGCCCGGCTGCGGGGAAAACGGGTACAACCTCATCTGAAAAAGATATTTGGTTTGTGGGTACTGTACCGCAGTTAACAACTGCTGTCTGGATAGGCAGGGATGACAACCGGCAGCTAGCCAGTGGCGCAACTGGTGGTGGTAAGGTTGCTCCTATCTGGCGTGATTTTATGACTAAGGCACTCAAGGGCGTACCAGTGCAGAACTTCAAGCCGCCTTCTCAATTTCCGCGTCCTAAGGCGAATTAAGGGAGTGGGGATTGGGGATTGAGCAAGCATTTTTGAGTCAGTTATCCCCTCTACTCCCTTTGCCCTATCTTGCTCCTAGTCCCCACTTTCTTGTCAAGTCTGTTTCTCCAGTTCAGATTTCATCCTCTCTAGAGTCAGATTCATCTGGTCGAACATCTGTTGAGGAGTGATGCCAAACTGATTTAGTTGAGTCTTGAGCTGCTCTACAGTCATTTGTGCCATAAAGTCTTCTGAAAGCTCGAATCGCTTCATAAAGACGCGATAGCGATCCATCATGGCTTCCATTTGCTCAATAAATAACTTTTTACCTTCACGGTCAAACTTACCGTAGTTGTTGCCTAGTTTAATCAGTGCTTGATAATCTTCAAACAACTGTTTTGCTTCTTGCTGAACTATCTCAGAGTCAAAGAATCCCATGTGCCTCTACTGGGCTGAGTAATATCACTCAGCAGCTTATAGTTTTGCCTCTATTTTTATTCTAGTCTAGGGGATTCATCTTATAAATAAACTTCGGTCTCAGTACGGTTTTTTACCGAGATTTCAACACTTGACTGAGATTAGCTTCTAATTTGGTAACAAATTTGCTCAGTATAGCAGCAATGCCTATAGCTTTAGCCAGTGATGGTGGATCAAGATTATCCATACAGTCGATTTTTAAATATTTGGCATATTTTAAAGCTAGTTCTTGCTGCGGATTTAGTTTTAATGCTTGGCGCATATAAACTTTCGCCATCCCCAGAAAACTCTGTCGTAGATAAACGAAGCCTAATAAGGCATAATAATCGCTGTTACTTGGTTCTAGCTTAATCGCATCCCGTAGTTCCTGCACTGCAATAGCCCATTGACCTTGTTTTGTATACTGAAGGCCACGCTGGTAGTGACGCGGGGCATAATTTATAACTGCGGGATGGACACTAGCTTTCTCGCCTGATGTGATCTCTCTTTCCTGGGGTTCTACTGGTTGAGGGTTTCCCTTGGGCTTTACAGGTGGATTTACTTCCAAAATTAAAGGTTCGGACTTTTGCAAGGATAAGTAAGCTAGATTGAGGGTAATTATTTGTTTAGTTACTTGATGGCACTTGCGGGGAGATTTATACTGAGCTTCAGCATAGGTGGCGATCGCCTGTTGATAAAACGAATCTGCCTGTTGTGCAGACATTGCCATCATTTGCTTGGCTACGGCACTTTGCAGATATAGGGACTTTTTTTTCCAGGCGATCGCTTCTGACCGCAGCGATTCTAAAATGTCCTGACGCTTGTGCTTATTCTTCAATTGCTCGTAAGCAGGGTTAACTAAACAGGTAAAGATTGCTGTGCCTAATTCTTTCTCTAGACTATCGTTGTTAGTGTAGCGGTCAGGATGTAATAGTTTTGCTAAAACGTGATAGCGGGTGAGAATTTTTTTCTCATCAGCAGTCACAGGAATCCCTAACACAGCATAGGGGTCGGAGAGTTGTTTCAGCCATTCTGTGGGGAGAAAAGTCTGTGACATTTGATTAGGATTTGCAGATGAAAACTTTAAGATAGCATCGAGGAGTGGGGATTGGATGCTGGGGACTGGGGTTAGGGATTAATATTTACGTGGGGTTTAAATGAATAAAATATATTTATATTTTGCAGGTGAAATGAAATTTTGTAAGGCCGCATTTATTTAGGTGTTTTGCGACGATCGCACTCTGATTGACAAAACTGTGGTAATGATAGATTAATAGGGGATATGTTAACTAAGCGTAAAAGTCGAAGCATTGCCGCTATTTTAGCTTTTGCTGGGACAGTGAGCATCTCTGGATTACATAAGTTCTATCTAGGACAGCCACTTTGGGGGTTGTTGTATGTTTTACTTTCTTGGACACCTATTCCTAAGGTAGCTAGTGCTATTGAAGGGGTTTGGTATTTAGCCCAAGATGAAGAAGCTTTTGACAGAAATTTTAATTTGGGTAAACCCGCAGTCAAGCAATCCCCATATGTAGTCAATCAGGTGGGGGCGATCGCTGATGCCTTACGTGAATTAGATAACCTACGTCAAGATGGCTTGATTTCTGAGTACGAATTTGAACAAAAGCGCCGTCAGTTGCTAGATCAGATTTCTTGATGGGGATTGGGGATTGGAGATTGGGGATTGGGGATTGGGGACTAGGGATTTGGGAAGAATGACAACTGACAACTGACAACTGACAACTGACAACTGACAACCGGCTAATGACTAAATGGCTTCCTTGGAATTCTAAGTTACAAAAACTTCGTGCCAAGCTGCTCAATGACCCATACTATCGACTACAGTCTGGGGAAGAGATTCAGATTGCAGCAGAACTGGGAATTCGTATTGATACTAATCAAGCAACTGTTGATGACTGGTTGCGGCTACCGGGTTTGTCGATTCACCAAGCGCGATCGCTTGTGGAGCTTTCCCATTCTGGTGTTAAATTTTACTGTATTGAAGATATTGCTGCGGCTTTGGGGCTACCAGCACCAAGACTGGAACCGTTAAAGCCTTTATTGACTTTTAGTTATTATGATCATGAATCAATAGTTGGTTTTACGCAATTAGTTAATCCCAATACCGCCTCAGTTGAACAGTTAGTCCAAATACCATACATGGATATGTCTTTAGCCCAGGCTGTGGTAGAAAATCGAGCTTCGGCGGGAGCTTATCGTAATTTAGCTGATTTCCAACGAAGATTACAACTTCCTGGTGAGGCGATCGCCCAGTTAATGTATTTTCTGAGGTTTTAATTCTTTAGGACTTACGCACCCAGATTTTCTGTTGAGGCTGGGTGTAAGGGTATAGGGGTATAAGGGTTGCAAACATTTATACCCCTATACCCCTGTACTCATACACCCCTTTCCAAACCCTTGATTTTTTGTTTTCATGGGTAAGTCCTATTTAAATTATTCCTAAACGATCCAGGGGCCAAAAGCGAAATACTGCCCTACCAATAATATTCTCCTTGGGTAAAAAGCCCCAGTAGCGGGAGTCATTACTGTTGTTGCGGTTGTCTCCCATAACGAAGAACTGGTTATCTGGGACTTTGACTGGTGGAAATGGTTGATTAGGTGGTTCTGCAATGTAGTCTTCTGGTAATGCTTTGCCATTTAAGTAGACCTTGCCATTGTTAACGCTGATGATTTCTCCTGGTGTAGCAATCACACGTTTGATAAAAGCTTGATCTTTGGGGTATCCCCGGCGTTGTAGTTCTGCGGGTGGCTGAAAAACGACAATATCCCCAGTTGTTGGTTGTTGAAAATTGTAAGAGACTTTTTCCACTACTAGGCGATCGCCTTCATATAAAGTAGGAACCATTGATTCTGAAGGTATGTAGCGGGGTTCGGCGATGAATGTCCGAATTAATAGGGCTAAACATAAAGCGATCGCTATCAGCGTTAAATTTTCTTGCCAACCTCGCCATGCTTTCGATGGTGTAGAGGCTTGTTTCGTATCACTTTCCTGAGGATTCATAGAAGTTTTTGGCCAGTTGAATTAGGTAAAACAAATACTTTGATTATTCTATTAGGACTTATGCAGCCAAATTCTTTATTTTAGGAGTGTTTAAGGGTGTCAGGATTATATCCTCACACCCTGATCTTTTTTTACTTTTTCAGAACTAAGTGAAAAGAATTGAGATACCCCGTAATGGTTTTAGCTAAATTCTGCTGCTGTTTTTTAGTAGTTATAGCCATTACTTGATACAAGCGTCCTTCAGCTAAGTAAATTCTACTTCTGGTAATTTTGCCACCAGAATTAATGTACGCAATTTCCTTACCTGGATGACCATTAGAACTGCGAATATTGCGCTGATTCAACAAATTACTTTGGGTAGTCTTCAGCGCCATATCCCGAACGTTATTCAATATTTCTTGGGGGTCTGTTATTTTCCCATAACTATGGGGAAATTCATTGTATACCACTAAATAGGCTACTTCCTGTTTTGGTGGTTGGGCTAAAAATACCTCTAGGTTAATTTCCCCCATGTAAGTTTTTTGGGTTTGAGAATCCTGTTTAGGTATTCCTGGCATCAATACAGAAAAGCGTCCATCTGGGGCAGTAAATAACTTCCATTCTGATGGGACTGGTTGAGCAGGTTTCTTTTGAGACACTGCTGTTTTGGCAGGCACAGAAGTAGGTTGCGGCTGGCGTGCTTCTACAATCATGGAACCGCTAGAAACTAAGGTGGCGGCGATGAATGGTAAGACAAATTTTGGTGTCATGGTTTTAGCATTCGCAGATGCTGATATCACTGATGATGCTAGCTGTTATAACCTAGCAGCACACAAAGCAGCACCTATGAGTCCCACTTGTGGGTTAAGAATGATATGCACGGGTATTTCTTCTAGCAGAGGACGCATTCTGCCTTTTTGGCTGAAATTAAGCAAGAAATTGCTATTTTCAATCAATGGCAAGACTTTAGGCGCAATCCCACCCGCAATGTACAAACCGCCGTATGGTAGGAGTTTGAGGGCAAGATTTCCCGCTTCTGCGCCATAGGCATCAATAAATAATTGTAGGGTTTGTTCGGAAAGGCGATCGCTTCCTTGGACTGCGGCTTTACCAATAGCTGCACCAGGATCAACGGTTTTTTCAGCCTGTCCTGCTTGTTGTTCCCAAGTGCGGACAACTTGGGCAATTTCTGGGGATTCTATCGCTAATTTGCGGTCGCGTAAAAATTGATAAATGGCGACAACCCCCTGTCCAGAAACCACCCGTTCCACAGAAACACGCTGGATATCATGTTTATCCAGCAGATATTTCAATAACTGAAACTCTAACTCGTTGCGGGGGGCAAAGTCAGCGTGTCCACCTTCCGATGGGAAAACTTGATACTGGTTTCCCTGTTTAATTAAAAATCCTTGTCCTAATCCAGTACCAGCACCAATAATAGCAATAGGCGCTTCAGTTTGATGTTTACCAGCTTGTAAGGTGAACAAATCTTGTTTACTTAACCCAAAAATCCCATAGCCAACAGCAGCAAAATCATTAATGAGGGAAATGAAGGGGATACTTAATTCTTGTGCTAGCCGTTCAGTATCCAAAAACCAGACTAAGTTGGTCAGCTTGGCAGTATTATTCACCACTGGGCCGGCGATCGCAAAGCAAGCCTTTTCGGGATGACTAGGTATATTAGCCTTGACTAAAAATTGCTGCACCATCGGCACTAAATCGGGAAAATCCCCACTCTGGTAACTTTCCTCATAAATATTGTGCAGTTCCGACGAATTTGATACTTCTACCAATCGCAAAATAGTTTTCGTCCCGCCGATATCTCCTGCTAACAATAAGGTCATAAAAATTATCAGTAAATTTAGTTAGTGGTCAACAGTCAACAGCTTATGCAAATCGGATAACTTCTTCTACCTGAGTCAAATGAGAAGTGTCTCCTTTTAGTTCTAGCAACCAATCCGGGCCATAACGCACAACTTTGACTAAGGAACATAAGGAAGCTTTAACTTCAGTTTTGGCAATTTCTCCTACTAGCCCCATAGCCGCCCCCAGCACAGAAGCCCCATGTGCTACCAACAAAATATTATCTGGAAAACATTCAGTTACTAAACATCGGGCTGTTTGTCCCGAACGCGCCCTGACTTCTTCATGGGTTTCGGGATAGTTGGCTGCAATGCGTGCTGTGTAACCGAGATCAATTCGGGGAAATAATTCTGCTAAGGCTGGAGTTGATAGTTTTTCTGGTTCTTCAGTCATCCAAGCAGGATTAAGCCATTCACTCAAACCCGTTTCTAGATTTATGGGCAAATCCAAAACCTCTGCTACGGCGTTAGCTGTTTGTACTGTTCGCAGAAAAGGAGAAGCAAAAATATGAGTGATCTTTTCCTCTCGTAAACGTTGAGCAAGCTGTTTAGCTTGTACCATCCCATCATCAGACAAGGGTGGATCATAACGTCTTTCTGCGGTGAGAAACCAGTCGGGGTTAACAAAGTCGAGGCGGTTGGCGTGTCTTGCGATCCAGACTATTTGACTCATGGGTTTATTTATTCAGGCGAATTTTATTCGCTGCACACAAAAATAGACACCCATCAAGACGGGTGCAAAACCAATATATGACAAATTTTGTAATCTTTTGTAATGAGTCCTGAGCTAGTTGTCAGTTGTCAGTTGTGATTGGTCAATAGTTCATAGTATTCTTCTTTGCTCCTCTACTCCTCTGCTCCCCTGCTCCCCACTTAGATCATGTGAAGTGATATTACAAACCTTGGAAAAATATTGAGAAATTGTCTGCCTGTCAAACATGGTTTTAACGTAGAACCTATAGGAGAGACTTGAGGCAGAAATAAATGAGCAAAAATAATAATCAAAAATATCGTTTTATCTGTACTTTGACCTTTGGTGATATCTACGGTCAAATAATTGTCTGGTTAATTACTGTTACCCTCAGTTTGGCATCAGCTTTAGCACTAATGGGCGCGAGAAGACCAGTGTATGCTTTAGCAACCGTAGGTCTGGTCGTGCTTTTATCTTTACCTTTCTTGTTGTTTGCTTTTGTAACAACATTATTAAATCATATTGAAGTTATGGCGGTAGAACCAGGAACAAAGACCGAACCTATTCCTGGCAATGTTTCCCAACAACAACCTGTACAAGCCACAAGTTGATATTATTAACTAATGTTGAATTTTGAATTTTGTAAGTTCCCTGTCTACTGGCAGGGAATTTTTTTGTAAAAATGCAAAACTGCTGAGTGAATCACCTCTCTACAATAGAACAGCAGTCTTTTGCAGTCGATGGTTAATATGCTAGAGCATGATGTGATTATTGTCGGGGGTGGGCTGGCGGGATGTCGGGCGGCTGTGGAAATTGCCCGTACTGACCCTAGTTTAAATGTGGCGGTGGTTGCCAAAACTCACCCCATTCGTTCCCACTCTGTTGCAGCTCAAGGTGGTATGGCTGCATCACTGAAGAATGTCGATTCTTCTGATACTTGGGAAGCTCACGCTTTTGATACTGTCAAAGGTTCTGATTATTTAGCAGACCAAGATGCTGTGGCAATTCTGACTCAGGAAGCCCCAGATGTAGTGATAGACCTGGAACATATGGGGGTTTTGTTCTCACGTCTCCCTGATGGCCGCATTGCTCAACGGGCTTTTGGTGGACACTCCCACGATCGCACCTGTTACGCAGCTGATAAGACTGGTCACGCTATTCTACATGAGTTGGTAAATAATTTGCGGCGTTATGGTGTGCATATTTATCAAGAGTGGTACGTGATGCGCCTGATTTTAGAAGAAAATGAGGCGAAGGGTTTAGTCATGTACAGCCTGTTAGACGGGCATATTGAGGTTGTCCGGGCTAAGGCGGTGATGTTTGCCACCGGGGGTTATGGTCGCGTTTATAACACTACTTCTAACGATTATGCCTCTACTGGTGATGGCTTGGCGATGAGTGCGATCGCTGGGTTACCTCTGGAAGACATGGAGTTTGTCCAATTCCATCCCACGGGTTTGTATCCAGTTGGTGTCTTGATTTCCGAGGCTGTGCGGGGAGAAGGGGCGTATTTAATTAATAGTGAAGGCGATCGCTTTATGGCGACTTATGCACCCAGTCGTATGGAACTAGCACCCCGCGATATTACCTCACGGGCGATCGCTTATGAAATTCGGGCTGGACGTGGTGTCAATTTGGATGGCAGCCCTGGTGGCCCCTTTGTCTATCTGGATTTACGCCACATGGGCAAGGAAAAAATTATGAGTCGCGTCCCCTTCTGTTGGGAAGAAGCCCACCGCCTAGTCGGTGTGGATGCAGTCACTCAACCAATGCCAGTCCGGCCGACAATTCACTATTGTATGGGTGGTATCCCTGTAAATACCGATGGTAGAGTCCGCAGCAGTGGCGATGGCCTGGTTGAAGGGTTTTTTGCGGCTGGTGAAACATCTTGTGTATCTGTCCACGGGGCAAATCGTCTCGGTAGTAATTCTTTATTAGAATGTGTAGTTTATGGTAAACGAACTGGGGCGGCGATCGCTCAATATGTACAGAACCGTAAATTACCTGCCATAGATGAACAACGTTACGTCAAACAAGCCCAGCAAGAAATTCAAGCTTTACTGGAACAGCCAGGAGAGTATCGAATCAATCAAGTCCGTCAAGCTTTTCAAGACGCAATGACAGATTACTGTGGCGTTTTCCGCACTCAAGATTTAATGAGTCAAGGTTGGCAAAAAATCACAGAAATACAACAAAAATACAGTCAAATATACTTAGATGATAAAGGCAGTTGTTGGAATACTGAACTAGTAGAAGCTTTAGAGTTGCGGAGTTTAATGATAGTCGGACAGATGATTTTAGCCTCAGCTTTAAATCGTCAAGAAAGTCGTGGCGCACACTTCCGCGAAGATTACCCACAGCGAGATGATACCAAGTTCCTGCAACACACAATGGCTTACTATTCACCTGCGGGGATTGACATTCAATATCGCCCAGTGACAATTACCATGTTTCAGCCACAGGAGAGGAAGTATTAGATACATCTAGTAAATTGAGACGAGAAACGCAAAACTAATACGCTTCTCGTCCCACCCAATAAGCTTAATTTTCTAAGTATCTTTATGGATACATAGCAATAAAAAAACAAAAATTTATAAACTCGTGATGTATGATACTGGAAATAAATGCTTAAACAGTAAGTATTCAAGTTCCTATCATCATTATTCATCACATAACTATCATGTTTAAACTTAGCTCAGAGTTAAAGCATCTTAGTAAGATTACGCTTATAGGATACAGTCTGATATTTTTAGCGATCGCTGTAGGTTTTATCACCAGAATTATTGCCGTTTTTCAATATGTTTCATTTGATATCGGTCAAGATTCTGATCAAGTTAGAGATGCCTTTGCCGTTATTAATATGTGGAAAGGAGAATGGCCGACCCTCGGTCCTCAAGTCACTACTGTAGGTAGACATCATATCCTACCTCTTTATTATTATCTGTTCTTTCCATTTACGATTTTAGGAGCAGATCCAGTTTTTCAAGCATTACCGAACGCTTTATTTTCTTTTTTATCTATTCCCCTATTAATTTATTTAGTTTATCAATTGCTAGAAAATCTTCAAACACAAACGAGAATTTTCTTGAGTGGTTTAGCAGGCTTTTGGTATAGCACTCTTTATGGAGAAATATTTATCAGCAATTTTCAATGGAATCCTAGCTCAATTCCTTTTTTTCTACTGGCTTTTACATTACTGTATTATTGGCAAATGGAGGAAAAATTTTCTTTTTTAGTTCAGACTATACTATGGGCTGGGTATGGATTAGTTTTAGCAATATTAATTAGTTTACATTCTTCAACACTATTTATTATGCCAATAGTGTTTACCATTAGTTGCTTAATTTTTATATATAAAATTACGAAAAGAAAGCGTTACTCATTAATAAGCCTACCTATCATCAGCATTCTGTCGGCTATCCTCGCTTTATTTCCATATTGGGTCGGTGAATTTGGTCGTGGTTTTCGCAATACAAAAATTATTCTTAAAACTGTTATTGGGGCTAAATCATCATCAGACAATTCCGCGTTAATGAGTTTGGGTAAAAGACTGAGCAATATATTTATAAATTATTATAAATTATTACAAGAAGCCTATCTTTGGAATCCGTCATGGATTTATTTAGCCATATCGGTTGTTTTTCTATCTCTAGTTACATACTTAGGAATTACAAAATTTAAGGGAAACAAATATATTTGGTTGATTTGGTGTTCCACATGGGCTATTTATCTTTATGCTGCTTCAAATCTTGATTCAGAAATAACTGTTTTTCACTACAAGATACTTATTTTATTTGCGCCTATTGTTTTAACAATTACATCTCTTGCATATATTGATTTTTCTAACCGTGTAAAACGGATTTTTTATATATGTACTGGCATCATTATTTTCATATCGTGCTTTACTAATTTATTTTATGATTATCAGTTTATGCTAAGTAAATATGGTAATAATCGGGTAATAAACACAGCAGATATAACCCAAATAATCAATCAGTTACCGCCTCGTGCAGTTCTTTGCGACCCTAGAGTTAAAAACCGAAGAAAAGTTAATAACCAGTACAATTACATTGATACTAATATCACGCGGAAAAATATTGAAGTTGTAAATATTTGTACATCTGGTAATTATGTTATTCATCCCAAAAGATTACTTTTTATAGACGGTACTTTCCTGAATGATACAAATTATGAAAAACCATACTATGTAAAATTTACGCCATCAGATTTGCAGAAACTATGGCCAATCTTTAAAATTTCTGATAATGGGATAATTACCAGACCATCACAGCTTTTTTTAGAAACAGATACAGCCAGAGTTTATCTTTTAAATTAAATCAACGGTTGACGGTTGACAGACTTGAAAGCCCTCTGTTTTCCTCATCTAACGTGAACTCGACGAATTTAAAAAACCCCTCTCCAAACCTCTCACGCCAGTTGCTACCCTTCGGGAACGCTGCGCGAACAAGTCGGCAAAGCCGCCCAACGCACTGGCTCCCCTGCAAGAAGAGAGGCTTCAAAACCCTAATTTTTCGTTGAACTTTCAGGATATTTAAGCCCCTCTCCGCGTCGGAGCGAAAAGTCTGAGCGGAGGTTTCCTCCGATGGCTTCGCCAACGCTAAGAGCGAACAGAACTTTTCAAGAGAGAGGGGTTTGGGGAGAGGTCATCGAACTGACGTTAATCTATCTGGCTACGGCTATATCTATCCAGAAATAAAAAGTTTGTTAGGCAATTTGAATTAAAAATTAACGTGAGTCTTCAACAAGGGCGCACGTTAATTTTATTTATAGAGATTTATAGGGAAAGGCAGAGGACAAAGAACCTCATTCAACAGGCACGAAAATGTTGTTTTGTCTGCACTAAATGTAAAAGTTCTTGAGGTGTGAGGCTGCGTTTTTTTTCTACTGATTCTTGTCTAACTGCATCTAAGACAGATTGGGTTTCTTCGTGATTGAGAATAATGTCGTGTTGCTGCAAAATACTGGACAGTAAATGTCTACCAGAATGTTTACCCACAACTAAACGGCGCTCTCTCCCTACTTCTTCTGGTGCAAATGGTTCGTAGGTCTGGGGATTTTGCAGTACACCATGAGCATGAATCCCGGATTCGTGAGCAAAAGTATTTTCACCAACAATTGCTTTCCAAGGTGGTACAGGATGACCTGATGCTGATACTACGAGTTGAGATATTTCCAGTAAACGCCGCGTATCAATTCCTAAATCATGGTGATACAAGTGCTTGAGAGCCATAACCACCTCTTCTAAAGCAGCATTCCCAGCTCGTTCACCCAATCCATTCACAGTAGTATTTACCGATAAAGCGCCTGCTTTGATACCTGCGAGAGCGTTAGCTGTTGCCAAACCAAAATCATTGTGGGTGTGCATTTCTACAGGTATTGTCAAAGATGCCACCAATTGTTTTATTTTGGCGTGGGTAGTAAATGGGTCAAGAATACCTACTGTGTCACAAAAGCGAAACCGTGAGGCACCCCATTCTTGAGCAGCCAGTACTACATCAAGGAGGAAGCTTTCTTCGGCTCTTGATGAGTCTTCACCACCGATGGATACAAATAAACCTTGGTCAACAGCAAAGCTAATACTGTCGTGGAGTTTTTGTAAAACTACTTGCCATTGTCCGTGAAATTTGGCGGCGATTTGGATTGCAGAAACGGGAATAGAGATATGTACTCGCTGTAAACCACAAGCGATGGAAGCCTGAATATCAGAAATCACGGCGCGGTTCCAACCAAGTAGATTGGCGGACAAATTCAACTTCACAATATTAGCGATCGCCTCTTGTTCTGCTTTACCCATTGCGGGTATTCCCACTTCGATTTCATCCACACCGATCGCATCCAGAAATTTGGCGATCGCGATTTTTTCCTCTACGCTAAAAGCAACACCCGCCGCTTGCTCTCCATCGCGTAGTGTAGTGTCATTAATTAGAACTTTATTCATTTGCATAGTGTCTCCGAGGAAACAAAGGTAGATTCTTCGCCTACGTCTGGATAGTACCGTTTCTTAATGAAGATGCACTTTATTCTGTACTGTAGAGACGTTACATACAACGTCTCTACATCATTTATTTGGCGCAAATTCTGGAGAATTGGTATAAGTGCCAAGGTAATCTGACAAAGGATACTCTAAAAGTAAAGGAATTGCTAACCTACATTCAGCAAAAATTTTCAGTACTGCGACAAAACACTCAATTGTTTAAGCCACAGCATTTAGTACTACAAATTAGTCAATGATTTATACAAGCTCTGATTTTTGTGAATAGATGTATGTCTTAACATATCACTCCAATTCATTTATGCACACTGTGGACATAATCATTTGATTGGTGATTTTTGCTAGCTGATGAAACTCACTGTATCTTTGCGTCTCTGTGTGATACGAATTAATAAAATTAACTATTCAAATACATACTTTTCTGCTACTTTCCAATAGCGAGAGAATCGCTTTAAATCTATGTAACCGTCGTAGTCAAAAAACGGTTCTACTTCCCAAACCTCTAATTTTAAAGAACGCTCTATTTCATCACAGATATTATCGAATCTGGGGCTGGGACTATTGGCTGTCGCTACTAAATCAGCATGATGTTCTTTGGCAAAACCTATAATTTCTTGTGCCACATTACCACGGCGAATTTCCACAGGTAACTCTAGCAAGCATTCATAAATAAAAGTGATGCGTTTTAGGCTTAATTGCCATTCTTCTATTAAAGCATCGTCCCAAACCCAAATAGCCGGGGCATCCGGGTATTCTTGTAAGGCTGGGTTGAGGGGACTGAGACAATCACCATGTATCCACACAATTGGTTTATTCATATTAGAAATGGCGAGGATAAATTAGGAAATGGGCAAATGAATAAATGACTAATTATCAATAACTACTTTTTCTTCCCACGTTGCCAACTTTGACTGTTGGGTTGTCTGGTAAATTTTCCTTTGGGAAAAAGTTGCTGTTCTAATTCTTCGTAGCTACCTTCAAAATTGCAATGACCATATAAAGGGCATTTTTGACAATAAATACTTTTGGTATAGCGTTCTAGGTTCTCGCGGTTGAAAAAATATGGTTTTTGACTAAAGGTGCTGGCTACCCATTGCCAGGACATATTATTACTAGCAGGATCACCATCTAAGAGGTGTTCTAGGAACCATTTGGCTCCCTCTTGCCAGCGAATACGCCGCCAATGGACGATGTAGGCAGCTAGCCACATTCTCATATGGTTGTGTAAGTAGCCAGTTTCCCGTAATTCGCGGCTGAAGCTGTCGATACAAACTAATCCTGTTTTGCCTTCTTTGATATCCGTAGCTAAATCAGATGCGTATTCTGCGGGAGTGTAACCAGTCTTATATTCTTCCTGGTCTTCCCAGATACCATTGCCTAGCTTGACATACAATCGCTGCCAATAATCGCGCCAACCTAATTCATTAATGAGTTTTGTAGCATCATCAGAGTGTTTGACGTTATCTAATACATAATCTCGTATTTCTCTCAGGCTCAAAACTCCATAGCGGATGTAGGGTGAGAGTCTGGTTACATCACCAGTCAAAAAGTTACGTGTTTTTGCGTAGGTAGCAGGGTTAACTTTTTGTAGAGCTTTCTGGGCGGCTTGCCTTCCACCCTTGGTATCACTAATATTATCACTTCTTTCTGTGGCTTGGGGAAATTGTTCACGCAGGTAAGCTATTAATTCGTCTCGACTAGCAAATTCACGTAACATAAGCTGATTTAATATACATTAATACAGGTGGCAATATATAGCTAACGGGTTAGATAGTTCCTATACCCTTGTCCAAACCCTTGATTTTTCGTTTTCATAGCCATTCAGATATACCAGATAGCCTCCCAGAATTTTTAATCACTGCATAAAAAGTTGCGAACGGATCTAGTGAGTAAGTGAAGACGTTAATTACAAAAACTTACTGACGGAGTGAATCGATATGCAGGTCTCTACTAAATCTTTGACATTGGCAACTTTGGTAACAACAACTATTATTAGCAACATCTCATTTTTGAGTAGTAACAATCAAGTTTCGGCAAACGTTCCCATATTAAAACAAGGTAATCATCAAATTAATAAGGTGTTTAGTCCTGCACCTTCTATTGTAGGCAATTGGAAAGGATCAATAGGCAGCAAGGGTGATGATGTTAGAACAGTTGTAGAAATAGATGTTTCATCTCAACCTGGAGCTATTAAACAAGGAAGTTGGAAATTTTGGGGTTCTGATGTTAAGACCAACAAAGATATAGTTTTACAAAGTGGTACATTAGTCGCCACAGTTAACAATAATAATACGGTCACTTTATTATTCAAACAGGATGGCAAAAAATTCCTCACATTTAATACTCAGTTGAAAAATGTGAAACAGCTATCTGGTGAGTTAGTTGACAAAACTAATATTCAAATCTATTTGGAGAAAAATAAATAGGTATTGTGGGTTTCTGCAACGAGTCTCTTTGATTTGACGGGGTATAAGGATGTGATGGTTTTCAAAACTTACATCCTCATACCCTTTATTTTTATTTTTGGATGTAAATATTCTGTGAAGGAATCGAGAATATATACATCCTAGAGTGAACGATGAGAATGTTGGCTAGGGTGTGTTTTTTCTGACAACTTATTTATAATTGCTATATTATCAATTTATTACATTTTCTTAATATTCAATAGTTATTGCCAGCCAACTCAATCAAGAGGGGAATGATGAGGAATCGCCGCGTTGTTATTGTTGGTGCTGGATTTGGTGGTTTACAAGCTGCCCAATCTTTAGCTAATTCTGGTGCAGATGTATTACTAATCGATCGCCATAATTATCATACTTTTGTTCCGTTACTTTATCAGGTAGCCACCGGGCAAATAGAACCAGAATATATTGCTTACCCCATCCGGACGATTTTGCGTCGTTTCTCTTTTAACTATAGAAGGCAACATCAAAAGCCTCAAGTTCAGTTTCTCATGGCTGAGGTTGAGCAGATTGATTTTTCTGGGCAGATTGTCAAAACAGCTAAGGGTGCAATTGATTATGACTTTTTGGTGCTGGCGACTGGTAGTCGGACTCAGTTTTGGGGAGTTAGCGGCGCTGAAGAATACGCTTTTCCCATGAGAAGTTTAGAAGAAGCTGTTGCCCTACGCAATCATATTTTTTCCTGTTTTGAACAAGCTATTCAAGAATCTGATGCAGCAAAACGGCGACAATTACTAACTTTTACCATTGTAGGTGGTGGTGCAACTGGGGTGGAGATGGCCGGTGCTTTGGTAGAGATGCTGCGCGGCTGCTTGCGTCGGGATTATCCCACCATAGGTTTTGGGGAAGTGAAAATAATTCTAGTGCAATCGGGCGATCGCTTATTAGTGGAATTTCCCAAAAAGTTAGGAAACTACACTTACAAAAAATTGCATCAGCTAGGAGTTGAAGTTTATCTGCAAACGAGAGTCAGCCAACTTACACAAGGATTTGTCCACCTAGAAAACGCGGAAATTATTCCCTCCGCCAGCGTGATTTGGACTGCGGGTTTAGAAGCCAACCTCCCTGGAGTCTTAGAGGAGTTACCTGTGGCGCATAAGGGCAAAATTGTAGTTCATCCCACTTTACAAGCGTTGGAACATCCCAATGTATATGCAATTGGGGATTTGGCTTATGTGGAAAAGAACGGTAAGTCATTATCTGGAGTTGCACCGGAGGCGCTTCAGCAAGGTGTGGCGGTAGCACGCAATATTCAGCAGCAAATACGAGGAAAATCACCAAAGCCTTTTAACTATTTCAATAAAGGTAGATTGGCAATTATTGGCTGTTATTCGGGTGTGGGGAAAATTGGTGCGTTTGCTTTTACAGGTTTCTTGGCTTGGTTGATGTGGCTGGGAGTTCATCTAGTTTATCTTCCCGGCTACCGCAGTCGTTTGCTAGTGTTACTCACTTGGGTACATACTTATTTAGGGAGCGATCGCCACGTTCGTGTAATTTTGTCTAGTAAGACCATGAGTGTGCAGCATCGTCTAGCAGATTTGCCTTACCTCCAAGAATCTCGTTAATACCAATCTCTGCAATAGCATTTAAACGCCTATGGTGTACACCCATCTGTGTACTCGGATAAAAGGTGGCTTTGTGGCTCATCAATCAAGAAAATACACACATAGAAAGAGACATTAAAGACTCAGATGATATTTCATGGACTTGTATTCAAGCATTTTCAGGTGTTTCTGTATTGTAGAAGCTCAAGTCAACAGTTATATGACTAATACAGTAATTATCACAGGCGCATCTCAAGGTATTGGCAAAGCCACAGCATTATTATTTGCCCGTCAAAATTATAATGTTGTGCTGGCAGCTCGCCAACCTGATCGTTTAGAAGCGATCGCCACCGAGATACGGGAACTGGGACAAGAAGCGATCGCCATTCCTACCGATGTCAAAGATGCTACACAAGTTAATAACATGATACAAAAGGCGATCGCTCATTTTGGTCAAGTAGATGTATTAATTAATAATGCAGGTATCTTTTGCTTGGGTTCTGTAGAAAATTTCAGCTTAGAAGATCGGCATCAAATTATTGACACTAATTTGTGGGGTTATATTCATACCATTTATGCCATATTGCCCTATTTTCTCCAGCGTTGTGCAGGAACTATTGTGAATGTCAGTTCTATTGGTGGTTTAGAACCTATTCCTTACCATGTGCCTTACACAGCCAGCAAATACGCCATAACAGGGTTGACAAAATCCCTACACGCAGAATTATCACCTAAAGGCATTCACGTTAGCGGCATTTATCCCAGCTTCATCAGCACCCAACTTATGGAACGAGCAATTTTCCGTGGTAAAGATGAAGAAATAGCGCAAGCACGGACTGAATTAGTAGGTAAGGCGATTCAAATGCCTGTACTAGAAAAACCAGAAGATGTAGCCAAAGCAATTTGGAGTGCAGTCAAAAACAAGCGTTCTGATGTCGTCGTAGGTTCAGCTAACTTTTGGAAGGCGGCTTATCAATTGACTCCTAGTTTGATACAGTCTCTTGTCCGGCGCGTCTTTGGCATGGAAGAACGCAAATAAGTTGATGCTCATCATGCCTGGTTGTTATTTTGGTGTGGAAAAAATGCTGATAAAGACTGCTACTGCATAGTATTCCGTAAAATCTGAAATGGCTGATTTTTATTTTCCCATACACGAATATCTGAATATATTTGTGTCTCACGAAAATAAACATCTTCATAAGCCAGCCGCAAAATACGCTCAAGACTTTTTGGTTCAATGTCGCTAGGTTTGTTGCTTCCTAAAACTTTGCGTAAACTAAGAGACAGAATTTCTACTAAATCATGACCACAACATACTTGCCAGGGATCATAATTATTGCTTTTCTGGTTTAATAGTTTTTGTTGTAAGTCTTCATCCTTCAAAGAAAAAGCCTGAGATTTATTTTTTACTTCCTTAATCAATTTAAGTTCATCAATTAGCAGAGTTTGTTCATCAATAAATTTACTAAATGTAATCCCATCAAATGTTAAATTTAGTTCATTACTTAAAGAAATGAAAAGTAAATATCCTACTACAATAGCAGCTTCAAGTAATGCTAATCTGATATCTCGCCGAAACTGATTAATTTTCTCTTCAGAACCAAACTCAGCAATTAATTTATCTAATGCTGGTGATTTAATCAGCATAGTTTCTAAATCATGGGTGTCGGTGCGAATCAAATTAGGACTGCTATATGAGAAAGTTGTCAAACGCTCAAAATCTGCATCGACAATTGCTAACACTCCTGGAAAATCTGATTGTTCCAAAATTTTCAGCACTGCAATAACACGTTGCTTGCTAGAAGGCTTTCCCGAAACTGTATGTACTTGACAGGTTAATTTGTCAGTAAATCGCTCATAAAATATTTTATCAGAACCACCTTCTACTAGTAAAAAAGTGCCTGTATAAGTACTTCTTAGTAATCTTATTTTATTAGCATCGCGGTCAACAGAAAGAAAATCCCTCACTTTTCTGGCCTTTTTAATTCAACCGTCAAATCCCACCGATCTTGAATAATATCTGGCGAATGTGTAGCCATAAGAATATCTAAGTCTGCAAGCTTGGTGATTTCTTGCAAATCTTTTAAAAACTGAACTTGCCACCCCACATGAAGTGATATTTCTGGCTCATCAATTAAGACTAGAGAATTAGGTTGGACTTTAAATAATAGTTCATAAAGTAGGACTAATTCATGTTGTTCACCAGATGATAAATCTGTAGGTGAGAGATTTTTGGAATTAGATGACGATGAATTGTAAAGCGTCGTAAAAATAAAACCTTTTTCTTTACTAAAGTTTATTTCTTTATAAGAATAGGCAAATTTATTATTAATTATTTTTTTTAATAAATCTATTTTACTTGCTATATCATCAAAAACACTCAGTTTTTTTTCCACATCTTCAATATATACTGATAAAGCATTTTTAGTACTTTCATCTATATCTTGTGGCTGGATTTGAAATTCGGAATCTTCATCGTTATCTAAAAGTCCCACTTCTATCAGACGAGAGCGAGTTGCTTCAAGCTCATTTAAATTTTGACGCAGTTGGTTATCCGTTATATCTGCTGATGGCTGTTGCTTCACTACTCTAATAGGAAAAGTTCTATCAAGAGACTGAGATACTTTACCGTATTCCTGAAATTTATCCTGCATCAATTTAGCGAGTTCATCAGAATAAGCAGAAACTGTTGATATCATTGAATATTTGTTAGATGAACCATTAGGAGATAAGTTCAACAAGCGTTGTGATTCAATAAGTCGAATACGAATATATTTTTTTATATTTTCTAACCATTTAGGTTCTTCTTGAGATTTTAATTTTGGGTTTGGGGGAACATCTATTAAATTATATTTGACTCTTTCTAAAGAAGTAGTTCCTTCATTAGAAACCTGGAAAGTTCTTACCAATGCTTCTAGTTCTTCTATGTCAAACCGAGCGGAACGAAAAGTATTTACTGCTTTATAAGTATTATAAGGATACAATGGCTTCAAAGAGACAGAAACTGGCTTTGAATCGTTTTCATAAAACTTGAGAATAATATCACTGTCGTCTACATTCTCTAACTCTTTCGTATATTTTATTATTTCGATACTACTGTTATTATTAAATTCAAGCCTGAATATATTAAATGGAATATCGATTAATTCTGAATATCTAGAGTTAAAAAAACTATTTAAAATTCTTAATATCGCTGTTTTACCAAAACCATTTGGCCCATGAATAATAGTGATTCGCTCATCCATATTTAATGGAATCACATGATCAAAAATGCCAAACAAGCCACTGACGGAAATTTGCTTAATTCGCATACTCATCAAGTCCTTTAGACTCACTGTCAGCAAAAAATTCTAAACAAGCTTGAATGTCTTCTGCTGTTAATTCGGGAAAGTCTTCTAAAATGTCTGCATGGAACATACCAGCAGCCAACCACCCCAAAACATCGTACACTGTAATTCGCATTCGTCGAATACAGGGCTTACCACCTCTTTTATCTGGTTCAATAGCGATAATATTGCGATCGCTCATAGTCTTTTTAGTATTATTCTTAAGTCTAGAGCAGCCTAAGAGCGACCAACAATCACTTTCAACAAATACTGTGACAACGTAAATGCGTCCACGCCTAACTCTGTACGCTCACTGGCGGCTAAAATACCTGCTTGTCCGTGCCACCATGCAGCCGTAGCCACAATATCCTCTACAGGTATTGCTTTATTTACCGCTTGTGCCAACAATCCACCCAATAACCCCGTTAACACATCGCCACTACCACCACGAGCTAAAGCTGGTGTACTTTCAGGATTAATCCATACTGAACCTTGAGGATTGGCTATGGCAGTTCTCGCTCCTTTTAACAATACCACTGCACCGCTTTGGGCTGCTGCTTCCTGCACGGCTTTGACTCTATCGCCTTTAGCATCAGCAATATCAGGAAACAATCGGTGAAATTCGCCTGTATGGGGTGTGAGTACTGTTGCAGCTTGGCGCTGTTGTAATGTGAGGATTGTTCCCAACTGTGCCAAAATATTTAAACCATCAGCATCGAGAACTAAAGGGCGATCGCTTGCTAATACTTCCTGCACAATAGATATAGCATCTTTCGTTAAACCAGGGCCGCAGGCGATCGCACTAAAGGAACTTAAGTTAGTATTCTCTGGTAATTGTAGTTGAGCGATGGCTCCAGTTTCCGTCTCTGGACAACCAATCACTAAAGCTTCTGGCAAATGTGATACCAACAGCTGCTTGAGAGATTCGGGTACAGCAATTGATAACATCCCGACACCGCTACCCCTAGCACCCAAAGCCGTCAAAATTGCCCCACCTGCATAACGGCGAGAACCACAAATCAATAGTAAATGCCCTTCTTTATACTTGTGCGTCACTGGTGGACGAGGTAAAGGCAAAGTAGATAAGGCTGTTGTTGGTGTAATGCGTTTGACTTTGGGTACATCACCCAATACAGCTTGCACATCAGCCCAGGGAATATCAAAATCAATTAACTCAGCTTTGCCAATATAATCTAAAGCCTGATCCTGCAACAAACCTTGTTTCCATAAACCTAAGCACAAGGTATAGTTGGCGCGAATCGCCGTCCCTAAAACCTCGCCTGTATCAGTGTGCAAACCCGAAGGTAAATCAATACTGATAATTGGCTTGTTCCATTCATTCAACTGATTAATTACTGAAGCGATGGGATCAGTAATTTCTCTTTCTAAACCAAACCCAAACAACCCATCAACCAAAAAATCACAATCTGGTAATTGCTCAATTTCTTGATAACAAGGTATACCTAAACTCTGAGCGTATTGTAAATGTTGTGATGTTAACTCCTTCAGCTTATCAAAAGGCAAATAAATCCAAACATCATAACCCCTAAAATGCAGTTCCCTTGCCACAACCAACCCATCACCGCCGTTATGTCCTGGCCCTGTGAGGATTCCTACATGATTAGATGGTTCCCAAATCTCTTGAATGCGTTTGGCAATTAATCCCGCTACTTTTTCCATCAAAGCAGATACAGGCATTCCGGCTGCAAATATACGCGCTTCTATATCTCGCATTTGTGCAGCAGTAACTACAACTTGGGAAATGTGTTTGTTTCTATTGAGCATTTCACCCTGCTATTCATTATTTGACCTGTTTTTCGACAGTTGCAATAGCCCCAGCTTGCCAAAATTGATCGCTTCCACCAATAAGAATACAAATAATTTAGTAGGGGCGCACAAATAACTGTACGCCCCCACTAAAAATCTATCTATATCAGCCAGCCGACTTTAAACTAAAAACGGCCGTGCTAAGAAAAAGCTAGTAATTGACTTCGCGTCTATGGGTTCCCCGTCCAGAATGGCTCTTTCCAGTTCTTCTGGTGTTAACAGTACAGTCTCAATATCTTCGTCATCATCTTGTTTTGGCGGTGTATCGAGCTTTTCCAAATCTCGTGCCAGGAAAGCGTAGATAATTTCGTCGGAATAGCCGGGTGCGAGGAAAAATTCGCCTAATTTATCCCACTTTTGGGCGCTATAACCAGTCTCTTCTTCTATTTCGCGCTTGACTGTTGTTAAGGGATCTTCTGTCGTTTCTAAAGTTCCTGCGGGAAATTCGAGTATCCGTCCTTGCACAGCAAAACGATATTGGCGGACGAGTACAAGTTTACCTTCTGGCGTTACAGGCACAGCTAAAGCGCCGCCGGGGTGACGAATGCACTCCCATTCTCCTTCAGCTTTGTTAGGTAAACGCAAGCGATTAACTTCAAAATCAAACTTGCGCCCTTTATAGAACAAGCGCTGTTTTAATAGCTGTGGTAATTCTCTACCTAATGGCATAATTTAAGCTTGTTTTGTCTTAAATAGCACAGATAAACACTGGAATTGATTGTTCTATCAGCGTTTTCTGCTCTGGGTAATGATTTTAACTGCCCTTTAACAAATGTACATCAGAACAGTCTACCTTTTTTACCAGCTCTCTAATTACATATCCGGAAATTGGTTCTAACCAGTCGGGCGCAATCTCCGCTAGAGGTACTAAAACAAAGGCTCGCTCTTGCATTCGCGGATGGGGTATTTGGAGAGTTGGTGTATCAATAATTAAGTCATCATACAATAACAAATCCAAGTCTAGCGATCGCGGCCCCCAGCGTTCTTGACGCACCCGCCCAAATTTCTGTTCTATTGCTAGTAATGTTTCTAGCAATTCTAGCGGACTCATCTGTACTTGTAAGCTGATGCAACCATTGATGTAGTCTGGTTGTGGCGGCCCCACGGCTTTAGTTATATACCAACTGGATTTTGCTGTTAGTTGAATACCTGCAATCGCCGCTAACTCTGCTGTAGCAGCTTCTAATATTGCTAAAGAATCACCGATATTACTACCAAGAGCGATCGCACTTGCCTGTATCTTTGGTTTAAACTCTGCATCGTGCTTTGTGAATATTTCTGGGCTATTTTTTTTGTTCTCAACAGACAATATGATTTAATTTGTTGTTATTTTACAAACATTGATTACTTAAATACTATAGCACTCATGCCTATCTGACGATGGCTTCTAGCTAAAGATCCCCAACTTCTCTAAAAAATTGGGGATCATGTTGCTCAAAAATAATTGAAAACAGCTTCAAAGACTTAAAAACGGCTATTATATCAGGGTTTGACGTTATAAGAAAACAAAATTAATTAGGTCTTTATTAATTTCCTGAGGTAATTACAAGTTGAAATGTTGCTTGTTTAACATTTACTTTAAAAACATTTTTCTGTAGCAATGAATTCAGTTAATTGTTTATAGGATATTATACTAACACGAACGTCTTGCACGAAACTCTAATCTATCCCTTAAGAGTTAGTGCAGAATATTCTGCACCGAACTAATGTGGAGAAACTTAACCTCCAGGTTCAAGCAATCAGCAAATAAATTTGAGTGACTCTGACAAGGGGGAACCGCGCTTGCCACCTAGTAATCGTTACGAGCAAGAGGAAACCACAAACGAGAACTTACCGCCAACGCAGGTGGTAAGACAAAGAAAATTATTAAACCAGATAAGTGGTATAACATCTGGGATTGTTACTAGGTTTACAAGCCGTGAACGCCCAATTTATCGCCGTGTATGGTTTTGGGCGGGCTTAAGTGTAGGCGGTGGCATCATTGCCTTCAACTACTTATTAGGGGAAATTGATAAAACTTTACCTGATAAAGCGGAATTGCAAGCTGTCGTCCGTGAGCAAACAATTACCATCAAAGCTGTTGATGGCACTATATTACAACAGCAAGGCGAAGCAACCAGAGAAAAAGTCAATCTGGAGAAGATGCCTGAGATCCTCAAAAAAGCTTTTATTGCCTCCGAAGACAGCAGATTCAGTCAGCACCAAGGTATTGACCCCCAAGGGATTGTCAGAGCAGCCGTCAATAATTTGCGATCGCAAAATGTGGTAGAAGGTGGTAGCACGATTACTCAACAGTTATCACGGATTCTTTTCCTCAAACAAGAGCGTACAGTTTGGCGCAAACTCAAGGAAGTACGCCTTGCCCAAAAGCTAGAACAAGAATTAACCAAAGACCAGATTTTAGAGCGTTATTTAAATTTGGTATATTTAGGTGCAGGGGCTTACGGTGTAGCAGATGCAGCCTGGGTTTACTTTAGTAAACCAGTAGACCAACTTACCCTCCCGGAAGCGGCAACAATCGCGGGAATGCCCCCTGCACCGAGCTTATTTTCACCAGACAAAAACCCAGAAGCAGCCAAACAACGACGAAATTTGGTATTGCAACGGATGGAAAAAGAGGGCTTTATTACACCAGCCCAAAGGCAAGAAGCCACTCAAGCAGCAATTACCCTCAAACCTAGTTTACCCAAGCGGTTACAAGTAGAATCCCCCTACTTCACCAGCTATATTCAGCAAGAATTACCCAAGTATGTTTCCCCCCAAGTGTTAGCAAATGGGGGTTTAACTGTGGAAACTAGCTTAAACCCAACTTGGCAGCAAGCCGCAGAAGCAGCCGTTGCTAAAACTTTACGCAATCAAGGACGATGGCAAAACTTCAAACAAGCAGCTTTAGTCGCCATTGACCCCCGTAATGGGGAAATTAAGGCAATGGTTGGGGGTCAGGACTTTGGTAAAAACCAATTTAACCGTGTTACCCAAGCACAACGTCAGCCAGGTTCTACATTTAAAGGTTTTGTCTATGCGACTGCGATCGCCACTGGCAAAAACCCCTACGATACTTATGTAGATGCTCCCTTGGTAGTCGATGGTTACGAACCGAAAAACTACGGGGAAACCTTCCGAGGCACAATGAATATGCGCGATGCCCTCACCCGTTCGGTGAATGTGGTAGCGTTGAAAGTCATGCTAGATGTAGGATTTGAGCCAACAATTCAACTAGCCAAGAACATGGGGATTAAATCAAAACTCAATCCTCATTATTCTCTAGCCCTTGGTTCTAATGAAGTCAATCTCTTAGAGTTAACCAGTGCTTACGGCAGTTTTGCCACCCAAGGTTTACACTCGGAACCTCATGGCATCCGTCGTATCCTCAACCGCAAAGGCGAGGTCATCTGGTCAGCAAAATTTGACTCGAAGCGAGTGCTTGATCCTACTAGTGCCGCTATTATGACCTGGATGTTGCGTAACGTGGTCGAAGCAGGCACAGGTGCAGCCGCCCAACTGCCTAATAGACCCGTTGCTGGTAAGACAGGCACATCTGATGAAGCCCGCGATTTATGGTTTATTGGCTATATTCCCCAAGTAGTTACAGGGGTTTGGTTAGGTAACGATAATAATCGTCCTACTTATGGTAGTAGTGGCAGTGCTGCTTACACTTGGCATGAATTTATGGAAAAAGCTGTAGAGGGAATGCCAATAGCAAAATTTCCCGAAAGACCAAAACTGGAAGGTCGCAAAGGCAGTATTAAAGCAAAACCCATCAAAGCCAAACAAATTCTCAATCGTCCTCTGACACCTAATGAAGAATCAGTGCAAGAGACTGGTTCATCAACCAGACGCAGAAGACGCTCCCAACGATTAGAAGAAACCACTCCCACTGATTCACCTAGAAGACGTAGACGATATCGTAGCCAAGAATCAGTTTCTAGTGGTAGTGAAGAATCACCCCGTAGAAGACGGCGCAGAGCAGTTGTAGAATCAGATACTTCAGAACCAACCCGCAGGTCTCGACGGTCTTCATCCACAGTAGATAATAGTTCTGGCTCAGCAAGTTCTGCACCAACACCTTCCTGGCGGGAAAGACTTAGACCTAAGTCATCTTCTTCTAACTAACTTAGGTTTTTAGCTATTATGGCTGGGGACTGGGGACTGGGGACTGGGTGAAAAGTCTTGTTGTGTCTAGGTTGTATCATCTGTATGATGTCCTAACACTACTGGCGACAGCTATAATTAATGGGTTATTGGGCAAGGTTGATCAGACTTGTGTGTGTAGACGGTAGCCTAGCAGGGGAGGGGTTCTTCTTGGAACACGGAATTGGTATTCTAGTACCAGTTCCCATCACCCCTTATTCTGAAAGAGGTTCCCAAACTCCCCAATTTCCCAATGGCTCGTACTCCCACCTTAACCTACGATCGCGGTACACTAATTCTGCATCCACCACCACGGGGCAAAGCCTGGATGGATTATGCTACGTGGGATGATAGGGTAGAAAAATTTCGGATTCCGGCGATGAGATACCGCGCTGTGGTGGAAGCATTGCAAGCCGAAGATGTGTTTTTTGTCGATGAAGCCAAGCAATTTTACCCCATCGATTTGGTTCCCAGTTTAGAAATGGAACCCTATCCCCATCAGAGTGAGGCTCTAGCAGCTTGGAAACTGGCGGGAAGACAGGGGGTCGTGGTGCTACCCACGGCGGCGGGAAAGACTTATTTGGCGCAGTTGGCGATGCAGGCCACACCACGGACAACCTTAATTGTGGTGCCGACTTTAGATTTGATGCACCAATGGTATGCTCATTTGGTGGCGGCGTTCCCCGATGCTGAAGTGGGTTTACTAGGGGGTGGTTCACGGGACAAATCACCCATCTTGGTTGCAACTTACGATAGTGCAGCCATTCACGCCGAAGCCTTGGGGAATCAGTATGCTTTGATTGTGTTTGATGAGTGCCATCATTTACCTACAGATTTTAGCAAGGTGATTGCCGAATATGCGATCGCTCCCTACCGTCTGGGATTATCAGCCACCCCAGAACGCACCGATGGTAAACACGCCGATTTAAATATTCTCATTGGACAGGAAGTTTATCGCAAACGTGCTGAGGATTTGGCGGGGAAGGCGTTGGCTGAACACGAAATTGTGCAGATTAAAGTGAAGTTATCTCAGCAGGAACGGGAAAGATACAACAATTTAATTCAAATTCGCAACGATTTCTTACGCCAATCAAAGGTTTCTTTGGGTAGTATACAAGGCTGGCAGATGTTTGTGCAGATGAGTGCGCGATCGCAATCTGGACGTAGAGCCATGTTAGCCCACCGCGAAGCTAAAGAAATCGCCTTGGGGACTGATAGCAAGTTGAGAGTTTTAGCCAATTTACTCACCAAGCATTATCCAGAACGGGTGTTAATTTTCACAGCTGATAATGCTACCGTTTATAAAATATCTCAAGATTTACTGATTCCCGCCATCACTCATCAAACACCAGTCAAAGAACGCCACGAAATATTAACTAAATTTCGAGAAGGTGAATATAATACTTTAGTTGCTTCCCATGTATTGAATGAAGGTGTTGATGTGCCGGCTGCTTCTATCGCCATTATTTTATCTGGGACAGGCTCAACTAGAGAATATATTCAACGTTTAGGTAGGATTTTACGTAAGGGAAATATTCAAAATAAACAGGCGATTTTATATGAAGTGATAGCGGAAGATACCAGCGAGGAAAATACTTCTGCACGGCGACGAGGGGAAGAAAGACAAGGAAATTTGCAGGTTATTTATGGTAGTGGTAAGGGAACAACTGCTAAAGCTGCCGAGCAAATAGAAATTAATTATGTAGTCGATAATTCATCAGCCAACAACCAGGGAAATGCTACCAACGGAACTCCTAAGCCATCGCCTAAACGGCGAAGAAATAATACCAAAAAGACTGAAGATTGATCAGAAAACAATTGATTTAACCAATGAATTAATCAGTTGTTTTCAAGCAGCACAAGGTAAGACTCAAGGCTTTTTGGAAAATCAACTTTTGGATTTAGAAGGAGACGCTACAGATTATCGAGTTAAGCGGGGTTTAGCTTACATTATCAAAAGCAATTTCTGCACCTTTGAAGTAGTGAGTCCTCTAGAACCACCAATATTGAGAGAAAGAGTGTTTTCCTTGGCTGCGAAATCCGCACCTAGTCGGGAATCAACACAACTGACATTGAGCAAAATTGCTGATGAATTAACTCAAGAATTAGAACGGGAAATTTTACTAGAACAAGTCCGTGATGGACTTTATGCTGATTTGTCTGAAAATAAGATTTTGACAAACTTTGATGTTCCCACACCAGTAGATATATTAAATCGCTATAACTTGTCCCAGGTGCAGGGAATATTCTATAAAGCGAGTAAGTTAATTTTAAATGCTCATCGCAATGTTCCAGGGGAATATAAACTCTTATTCCGCTATCTCAAGCTATTTCAACTCATGGCTTACATTGAAGGTGATGCTGACCACGGGTTTACAATTACCGTTGACGGGCCGACCAGCTTATTTAATTCTAGTACACGCTATGGGTTAGCGATCGCCAAACTTATCCCCGCCTTACTTCATGTCACCAAATGGAGTCTAGCAGCCACATTACAAACCCGTGATGTCTACACAGATACATGGAAAACAGGCAGATTTACCCTTAATTCCGAATGCGGTTTAGTCTCTCATTACTCCAAAGGTAAACCCTACGATAGTATGCTAGAAGCATCCTTTGCTGATAAATGGGATGCCTTAAAAACAGCATGGGCATTAGAAAGAGAAGTAGATTTAATTCCCATTCCTGGGAGTGTGATGATTCCCGACTTTCGCTTAGTTCATCCTGATGGTAGAGAATTTTTATTAGAAATAGTTGGTTATTGGCGACCAGAATATTTACAAAAAAAGTTTTCTCAAGTCCGGCGTTCTGGTTGCGATAATTTAATCTTGGCAATCTCGGAAAGATTGAATTTGGAAAAAGCCGGAGTTAAGTTAGATAATGTGCCGGCAAAAATCATTTGGTTTAAAGATAAATTATTACCAAAATCTGTTTTAGCCGTGTTGGATGAAACCTAGTACTTAGACCATTTCTTGATAAAGATGCACTTTATTCTGTATTTTAGAGACGTTGCATAGATGTAACACCATTTCACTAAAATTCTGATACAAATCCGAACCCAGAAACCTCTGCAAAATATAGGTTTCTTAATTTTGAATTTTGAATTGGTATAAGGGTTTTGAAGCAGAGTTAGTATTATTTAACATGAGTTCGATAAATTTGGAAGAACCCCTCTCCAAACCTCTCTCCGACGCGGGGCTACTGTGTACACACAAATCCTCTGATCCCCCTAAATCCCCCTTAAAAAGGGGGACTTAAAGAAAAATTCCCCCTTTTTTAAGGGGGGCTAGGGGGGATCAAAATGCTACTAGGCAACTTTATCAGACTTGTGTGTACACCGTAGCGACGCGGGGAGAGGCTTAAAACCCTAATTATTTGGTACTCAGTTATAGATTTTCAGCCCCTTCCCTACAAGGGAAGGGGTTGGGGTTAGGTTCCGTCGAATTCACGTATTACTTAAGATAAATTAATAGATTCAACCCTGGGATAGTGCGGGATAGTGTCCACAGAACCAGGGTGATGTAGAGTACGCCTAAACTCCATTGATACCAAGCCAGGGTAGCGATAATTCCCGGTAAATGTTCGTCTCTGAGGCGAATATCGTTAAATCCCAACCTGACTAAATTATTGAGGCTAAAGTCATAATAATTGAGCCAGTTCCAATGGCGATCGCTTAATAATGGCATATATCTTTCCCGAAAGGTGGGATTTCGGGGAATGACTGGTAAACGTCCAATCAGTAACCGCAGTTGTCTAAAGGTTCCGTCTTCTGTGAAGTAAGAAACATTGATTAAATCGTGATAACGACCTTGTTGATAAAGGCGCATCAATAAAGTTACAGGTACGGGAACGATAATAATCAAAATACAGCCGAGTGTGAGCAAAGGCTGTTCCGCATTCTGAAAAATAGCTAATAAACTAAAAAACTCTAAACAGCTAAAACTAATCAGGACAGAAACGGTTTCGTAGTAGGTGGGAATAATTGGTACAGGACGCAGACGACGGGCGCGATCTACTAACCAAAAAACTAACCCAAAATAAGCGATCGCTACTCCCCCCACCCCAAACACTAACCAAAAGTTTGTACCGTAGCCACTCAACAACAGCAATACACTCAAAGCTAACCACAGCCAAGCTTCCAGCAACCAGCTTCCCAAGGAGAGAGGTTCCGCAACTACTAGGCGATCGCTCAGTTTATTGTATATTTCTAAATCGATGTCTGCTAAAGTCAATAACTCACTACTATTGCGAAATGCTTTGATTTGCCGACGTTGGTCAATGACATTTGCTTGTGTAGGAGAAAAACCCAACTTAACTAAATTTACTACAGAAGCACTATTAATATTTGTGCCGATTAAACGTTTACTTAACTCTTTGAGGCGTAATTGTTGTTTAGTATATTCTAATTGATTTGCATCAGCAACTTGCTGTTGCTGACGGAAATTCTGCCCCAAATTTCGCAAAACATTTTGATTACCTTGCAATGTGGGAATATCAAACATTTGCCCAATCTGCCCAGGATTACCTAAAATTTTGGCTTGATTAGAATTAAAAGTTAATCCAGGGACATTTAAAAATGATGATGATGAGAATATGGCATCACTAAAATCTGCTTGATTGAGAATACTTGCACCACGTAAATCTACAGGTTGATTAAATAATGCTTCTCGAAAAATGACTGCTTGCTCAAAAGTTGTTTCTACTAAAGATAGTGACTGATTAAAATTAGCTCTGGTAAATTGTGCTTGATTGGCAAACCTCACCCCAGAGAAATCGGCATTATCTTGCCACTGGACACCACTAAATTTAGCCAATTGCTTAAACTGGGCTTCATTGAAATTAACCACACTTTCAAAAGTGATTCTTTGAAAATTAGCCGTCTCCTGAAATTGAGTTTGTTTAAAATTAGCTTTGTCAAAGAAAACACTGTCTTGAAAATCGCTGGCTTGTCTAAAACTGGCATTATTAAAGTTTACCCCACGGCTAAATCTACTTTCATGCCAGTGAGTTGGCTGGAGAAAAGTAGCATTTTTAGCATTGACAGATTGCAGAAAAAACGTGTTGACAAAGGTGACTTCTCCGTTAAATCGGGTTTGTTCCAGAGTTAAAGCACCGCGAAAAACAGTCACATCACTTGATACTGTTGACTGAGTTCCTAGAAGCGATCGACAATCTTTAGAATTAGGTAAACTTGCAGCCAATGATTGCAAACAAACCAGGCGCAAGCGTTCCAATTGTTCTTGTTCAGTTTTGGTAAAAATAGGAGCGATCGCCTGAGCATACAAAGGTGTTCTTAAACCCAAATCACTACCCACAAAATCCCCTTGAATCAGAGAATAACTCAAGTCTAAACCTAAAGGTTTCGCACCAGTTTTTTGCAATTCTTTACGCAACAATTGATAAAATCCATCTCGAAACACGGAGTTTTCTGGACGCAAATCAATTACCAATTGCCGCAAATCTACAGTTAAATTTCCTTCCCGTAGAGTTGGTGCGCGTAATCGCTCTTGTAATAATTCCAGGGTTAATGGAGTGCGTTCTGGTTGTGTTGGTGCAGCCCAAACTGGCGAAGGGAGCAGTAATACTAACAACGCACACAAAATTATAAAAAATTTAGCTTTTCGCCAGCAAGTCAACAAATTATGCAATAGGATTCTCTATCATTCATCGCTAATCAGCAGAACAATTTTACCCGCAATACTGCCAGATTCAAGTAACTGATGAGCTTTAGCTGCATCTTGCAAAGGAAACTTATGACTAACGTGAATTTTTAACTTACCTTGATCAATCCAATCAGCACATTCTGTCAAAATTTCTGCCTGGTGTTGCTGGGCTTCTACTAAATTTAAAAACATCGGTGTCAGCATTAATTCCAAACCAATACGTAAATTGCGGTTTCTAGCAACTTTCCAAACTGTATTTGCATCTGGTTCCAAAATCGTCACAATATCGCCATAGATACGCACGGCGGGAAAGGTTTTGTGAAAAGTGTCGCCGCCAACAGTATCAAAAGCTAAATCTACACCTTCGCCGTTCGTCCAATTTAAAGCAGCTTGGGCAAAATCTGTATTTTTATAGAAAATCACATGATCCGCACCCAGTTGTTTTACAAAATGCGCCTTATCTTCCGAACCAACCGTAGTGGCGACAGTTGCACCTTTCAGTTTTGCTAATTGAATGGCTACATGACCCACACCACCCGCACCCGCATGAATTAAAACTTTCTCTCCAGGTTCTAATCTTCCCCGTTCATATAAAGCCTCCCAAGCGGTGATTAGTACCAACGGTGCGGCGGCGGCTTCAGCAAAGGTCAGAGAAGCTGGCTTACGGGCAACAAAACGTTCATCAACAACAGTATATTCAGCGTAATTGCCTTGATGTCCCCCTAAACCACCATTGCAAAAATACACTGCATCCCCCGCACCAAAACTCTGGACACCAGCGCCCACCGCTTCCACAATACCCGCACCATCACATCCTAAAATGGCAGGCATTTTCTCAGGGTAAAAAGTTCCACGCTTGCGTAGTTTAGTATCAATGGGGTTAATACCAGCAGCTACCAAACGAACTAAAAGTTCTGTACTACCCACAGGAAGACTAGGATTGGGTACTTCCTGCAATTGCAGTACTTCAGGATTCCCCTGTGTGGTCATGAGAACAGCTTTCACAATTGTTTCCTCCAGCCTGAAGTTAGATGCACACTTATACCAATTCAAAATTCCCTGCGGGAACGCCAAGGGCGAACAAAATTCAAAATCAATACAGAACAAGCGTTTGGGGCTATATATCTGTCCCCTTCTTTTTTCAAATTGGTATTAGATGCACACTTATTATAGGCAGTCCCCATGAAACAAGTTTCATAGTCATAGATGAAAGATATCTTTCCCCTACACCCTTACACCCTTACACCCTTACACCCCTAAACTCATCTGCGATTGCGACATTGTAGCGGATAACGATTACCCCGCCATGTTGTCCAACCATCTGCAATCTTAGTACGACTGTTGTATCTAAGATACCAATCATCTTGCTCTGCACCTAAATAGCGAATCCCTAAATCCTGTCTTTGTCTGCTGGAAAAACGTTTTCCTAAAGGAACCCACGCACTACCATTATCACTAAACCGTCCGATGAGACGGACACCAGAAGTAGTAGAGCAAATATTACCATCACAAGTAGTTTGTGGGTCATCTACTACTTTCCATTGCATTTGGGCTGGTCTACCGTCAATATTACAGTCCCATAAACCAAAGAACCACTCACCAGCAACTTGACTAGCTTGGGTATGACTAGATATTAATACCAAACTTGCAGGAGCGATCGCCAAGCCTAAAAGCCATTTTGTGATGCTTTTCATGATACTTCACCAATACCTAAAGTTAAGCTGTACTTTCCATTAACTCATATGTATTAGCGTTGCTGTTTATGCAGGTAATCGATTACCCAGCTACCACTAACAGCACTAAGTCATTCCCTCTCCTGTATATCAATAGGACTTACGCATGAAAACGAAAGATCAAGGGTGTGAGGGTATAGGGGTAACTTGAAACCCCTTACACCCCTATACCCTCACACCCTTACACCCAGTCTCAACAGACAACCTGTGTGCGTAAGTCTCATATCAAATAAAAAGCCCCCGGAAAATCCCAGGGGTGTTTAAGTATGCCATCAACTCTATTCCTAAATATAGAGAATGCCATTGACTGGACTTTAGCGCATCCGCATAAATGCAATAATTGCATAATTTTAATGCTTGTTTGGAAACTAAGTGGAATTTTGGTCAGAGAAAATGTATATTTACGATACTTTTGCGACCATTATGCAGCAGCAAATTGGGTGAAAACTCAAGAAAACGTGAATTAGGTGATCGCGGAACCCCTAGCTTTGCTAATCACCTATATAAAAATAGTTACATCACCTCATGATGACGTTGATTCTGGACTCAAGGCTTCTGTCGTGGTTTCTGTCGATAAAACATTCTCAATACCAGTAGTTAAGGATGGGAAACCATCGACTGCATCCTTGATTAAACCAGCAACAGGGACAGCAATCAGCAATCCTAGCAAACCGCCGATGTATGTTCCCACAAGCAAAGAAACTAACACCCAAATTGGTCGTAAGCCTGTAAAACTACCTAAAAGACGGGGTGCGATCGCCTGATCAATAATTTGGTCAATGACCACGGCTACTGCTAAAATCTTCAACGCTAACCAAAAGTCATGGGTAGCCACAATCAACGTAATCACAATCAAGCTAACAACATCACCGAAAGGAATTAAGCTTAAAAACCCAACTCCTAAGCCAAACAGTAACCCAAACTGCACTTGAAAAGCTAAAAACAAAAGAGTTTGAGAAGTTCCCATCAGTAAAGCTAAAGTCCCTTGTCCAATCAAATAATTTTGAAAGTTCTTCTGAATAGATTGGTTTAATTTTTGAGCCAAAGATATAGGTAACTTTTTAAATATTCCTTCCCAAATTCTTTGCCCATCTACTAGCAAGTAAAAAGTGATAACTACTGTAACTATAGCTTCAGAGATACTATCTACTGTTTCTACAATAATCTTAAAAGTTTGATTAGAAACAGACTCTAATTCATCAGGGATTTTATCAATAATTCGTGTTAATATTTGCCCTATATTCAACTTAAAATGTTGACCAACAGCCCAATCATTTAAGTTCTGTAGTTTTTCTTGGCTAGAATCAATCCATAGGGGTAAAACTTTGGCAATTTCATGAAATTGCTCTATTGCTATAGGTAATAAAGTGACACCTGAAGCAATTAAGATAATCACAGTCAGAACAAAAACTAATCCTACTGCATTACCACGTTTAATACCCCGTTTCTGAAGAGAAGAAACAGGGTAGTTTAAAACAAATGCCAGTAATATTGCCAGGACGAATATTGTTACTAACGGTTTAAAATACTGGAAAAATGCGAAAACTAACCAACCATTTAAACAAACTAGAGGAAACAGTAGGGTTATTATTAACCATTTAAGCAACTGATTGAGTGAAATATTCATATATAAATCAGATTTGATTTTTGAAAAATATAAGTATGTGTAGGGTGGGTAATGCCCACCCTATCTTATTTTTGTTGAGCATTGCTAAATACATTTTATAAATTAAGTATGAATCTTATAGTTAATGTCAGTTGTTTTTATAGGAATCCGATTTGATTTCTGTTGGCGTAGCCTGCGCTTGCGCATAAAATTCTCATTATCTGTAGGGTGGGCATTGCCCACAGGCTCATGGTTTTGGTGGGCAATGCCCACCCTACGTATATTTCAAAAATCAAGTATGAGTCCTATATATATAGTTAATTTCAGTTGTTTTTCTATCTACTTTAAATCCTTATCCTGGCATAACCTGCATTAAAAATTCTTGACCACTGACCACTGACTACTGACTACTAACAACTGACAAATTAAGTTTTATTCAGCAGTTAGAGCCAAAAACTGCTCATCATTTATCCGCCCTGCTTGGTGTAAAACACTAGTAATTTCCGAAATAGTTAAAACTGCATGACCCCGATAACCATTTGCTTGTAACTTATCTTTCACACCTTGCTCGTGGTCAATAAACACTACAATATCATGAACATTTAACCCTGCTGATTTTAACTTATCTGCTCCTTCCATCACACTCTTACCACTGATAAGAATATCATCAACTACAACCACTAATTCACCAGGATGAAAATTACCTTCTATTAACCTGCGAGTTCCGTGGGCTTTCACTTCTTTACGCGGAAAAATCATTGGACAATTGAGACGTAAAGCTAAACCGGTTGCTGTTGGTAAAGAACCATAAGGAATACCTGCCAATCTATCGAAAGTGAGATTTTTAACGATATTTTCATAGCCACTGAGGACTTGATTAAATACCTGAGGATTAGAAATAATTTTACGTAAGTCTATATAGTAAGGAAAAACTGCACCAGATGCTTGAACAAAATTGCCAAACATAATGCAATCAATATCGTATAGTTGCAAAATTAAATCATGTAAAGGGTGTTGATTAACAGTAGAAACATCAGGTAGCCATACAGAACAGCTAGAAACATCACGAACAGTTATATCCCTTACCTGATTAATTTCTGCACGTAGAGATTGAATCTCCTTCGATAAATTTGCACTGGCTAACATATCTTGGGGGACAGGAATTAACAAACCATTCCCATCAGTATCTAAACCAACTTCTAAAATGCGGTTTAAATTGCCTCCTTCAGCCCAAATACTGCGTGCCATAATTATTCTTTCCGGCGCAACTTGGCGAATTCTTGCCAAGACTTCAGCATTTGTAGTACCAACTTCTAGTCCTAATTGTTCTGGAGTCCCCCAATTTTTTGACTCTTGTACAACTTGTAAATAAAGGGGTGATTCTCTTGTCGGATATTGCTGTAAAGCCTCTGCGCCAGGGTTAGATGTAGAACATAGAATAAACACAGCCTTATCGGGATAAACTAAAAATGGAGCTACATGATCTTGTCCTGTATATGGGCTGAGAGTAATTGCATCTACTCCCCATTCAGTGAATACAGTTTTGGCAAAAATAGTACTTGTATTTAAATCGCTATGTTTAGCATCTAAAATTATGGGAATATGGCTAGGAATAGCGCCTAAGGTTTTCTGTAATAGTTCTAAGCCGGGAACACCCAAGGCTTCATAAAAACCTAATGTTGGCTTATAAGCACAAACAAAATCAGCAGTTTCAGCAATAATAAATTGCAACCAATTCCATAATCCATCTATGATATCTTCAGAGCTATAGCGTCCGGGCATCATTTCAGGATTTGGATCAAGTCCAACAAAAAGTAAACTTTGATTTTGTGATATCTTCTGATGTAGTTTGTCGGAAAAAATCATTTTATTTGTTAGGTAATAGGTAATATAGGAAACCGATTTAATTTCTGTTATCGTAGCCTGCAATTGTACATAACATTCTCAGTATCTGTAGGGTGGGCAATGCCCACCAAAACCATGAGCCTGTGGGCATTGCCCACCCTACCTAAATTTCAAAAATAAAGTATGAGTGCAATATACAATTTAAATTCCTGCAAACCATTCATAACCCTGGTCTTCCCAATAACCTTTAAATATTGATAAATGACTAGCCAGAGTAATCTGAGTTACCCATTTACTCTGCTTATAACCAAGTTTAATTGGTGCAGCCAAACGTAAAGGCGCACCATTATCAATGGGTAAAGATTCACCATTTTTTTCATAAGCTAATAGTGTTTGGGGGTGCAAAGCAGAAGCAATATCCCAACTTTCATAGTAACCATCGGCAGATTTGAAATAGACATACTGTACATTTTCTTTGGGTTGCGCGAGGGCAATAATTTCTCTTAGCTGTACACCACCCCACTGTACGATCGCCGCCCAACCTTCCACACAAATATGGCGTATAATCATGGAAGTCAAGGGCAAGTTTTGGATTTCTGCCATACTCATGTTTAAAGGATGATTAACTTCCCCGTCCACAATTAAACGATATTTATCGACATCAATAATCGGTGTAGAACGAAAGCTATTAACTATTAATGCTTCTGGTTGTATTTCATTTGGGGAAAATTCTGGTACTAATTTTTGAGGATTAAATATTAACTTTTCTAACTTTTGGTTCAATGGTTGAGAAACTGTACCCACCAAATCTTCTAAAGCTGGTGTACCACAGCCACCTAATAGCAGACTTACACTTGATATCCCAGAAAGATGCAAAAACTGTCGGCGCGTTAATTGTGGACGACGTATGTGAATTAAACCCATATTTTCAATACCAATTAATTAGACTTTACCAGAACATAGACTCTGTTAATTCCTCACCACCGGCTTTACGTCCTAAGAAAGAGTGAATTATGACAAATATAATTACCATAGGTACTGAGGCAAAATGAACGACTCGTAGACTTTGCCAATTACCAAACATATCGACAATCCAGGGAAATTGAGCGGGTTTATACATACCCATACCAGTCAGCAGAGCTAGCAGCAATATGGGAATTATCGATGTGTAGATAATGCGATGCCAGGCGTATATTAAACGTTTATTATTTTGGCTTTTTTGCAATGCTTTGATATCATTAGCACCGACAAATCGATGTCGCCAGCGTTGAGTAAATAATATATAAAATCCGTACCACAAAAGATTTAAAGAGAATAACCACATGGCAGCAAAATGCCAATGTCTACCTCCAGCTAACCACCCGCCTAAGGTAAATATTGGCGGAATGTGTAAGCCGGCGCGTCCACCAAAAACGGGATTGGCGTTGTAAATTTGCAGTCCACTGGTGAGCATGAGGAATAAGCTAACGATATTAACAGAGTGGAAAATCTTAGCACCTATAGCTTGGGTAGGTAATTTGCGTTTTTTGGGAGGAATTGTCACAGTCATAAATAATGAGAATAAAAAATCTATGCCCCACCAGGCTCTGGAAGCTGAAGATTCAGTTCATTATTCTGAAGCTATTGATTGACTAGAACTGACTGCAACTAATAGTGGCGATCGCACTCATCCTACTTATCCACAGCAATTTATACATAGCATATCAGCAAATTGGTCATCAGAAAGTCGGAGTTTTGTCAGTTTGGTAGGGTGCGTCAGTGTGAATAGTTTCTGAGTATGGTTAGGTTATGTCGAACTGACGCACCCTACGTTTTGGATATTTTTTATCCGGAAGCCCCAAATTGGTCATCAGAAAGTCGGAGTTTTGTCAGTACAATTAATACAATGAGTTATAATTTTTACTAAATTTACCAGAGTCTTAGTGATTCCCTGAATTATGGACACACTTGCTTATTTGCATTTGGCTGAGACTTATGAAACATCTACCACGGATGAATCTTCCCCGGAAATACCTTGGACAAAGAACCAGAGTGGCGCTTTAATGTTGGTGGCTTCTTTTGCAATGGGTTCTTTAAATTGGTGTCTTCCTGCTGCGGCTGCTTTAAAAAAAGGTCACAGAAATCCTCAGGTAGCATCGCTCCAGCAAAAGTTGCGAGCAAGCGGATATTTTTCGCAAGCCGCTACAGGATATTTTGGTTCTGTCACTGAAGCAGCTGTGAAGAGATTTCAAGAAGCTAATGGTTTAAAGGCTGATGGAATTGTTGGGGCAGCAACCTTGGCAGCTTTAGAATCTACTATGGGTGTATCAGAATCTAGTATCACCACTCCCCCAATAGCTGCGTCTAAATCTTCTCTCAAACGGGGTGATATTAGCGATAGGGTGATGTCTTTGCAAGAAAAACTACAAGCAGATGGATACTATCAAGGGGCGATTACTGGAAATTTTGACACTGCCACCCAAGCAGCTGTAATTCAATTCCAACAAGCTAATCGGCTCGTCGCTGATGGAATTGTCGGGCCAAAAACATCATCAGTTTTAGCGTCAAGTACCAGAAAATTAGCGGCTTCGTTACCTCAAAAAACTACCCTCGAACCTTTTTTAACAGAGCAGCCACAAAAGCCACAAAATCAGGTAAAGATAGCACCCCAATCAGCCGCACCTCCCAGTCCCTCACAAAAAATGCGGCTCATCAAAACTATTTCTGGGAAAATTTCCCCTAAATCAGTGGTTTATTCGGGTAATGGTTTATTCTTTGCCCAAAATATGATGTATAACCACACAATTACTGTATATGACCGCAACTATGAATTAGTTAAAGTTATCCCTGACGAAGTAGACTTATCTAAATATGGTCATTCTCGCTTCAAGGGTAAGTATAGAGGCGCTCCAGTTGAAGCTAGTTTTTCCCATAATGGCAAGTATGCTTGGATATCTAACTATCAAATGTACGGGCCTGGTTTTAATAACCCCGGTAGTGATAAATGTCATCCATCCCAAAAAACTGACAAGAGTTTTTTATATCGCATTAATACAGAAACCCTCAAGATAGACAGAGTTATTCCAGTTGGTTCTGTACCGAAATTTGTGGCTACTTCTACCGATGAAAACCTAATACTAGTAAGCAACTGGTGTTCTTGGGATTTGAGTGTGGTAGATATTAATCAAAATCAAGAAATCAAACGGATTAAATTAGGCCCTTATCCTCGCGGAATTGTTGTTGATGCAGCTTCTGAAACAGCCTACGTCGCTGTTATGGGGTCTTACAACATTGCTAAAGTTAACCTGAGGGATTTTTCTGTACAGTGGCTGCGAAACATTGGTAGTTCACCGCGTCACTTAAATATTGATCCTGAGGGTAAATATCTTTATGCTTCTTTAAATGGTGAAGGCAAAATTGCTAAAATCAGCTTGCCTCAAGGTAATTTAGTCAAGAAAATCGCTACAGGTAATGCTCCCCGTAGTATGGTTTTATCAGCTAATGGTCAAACACTTTATGTTGTGAACTACGGTGAAGATACAGTTAGCAAGGTTCGGACTAGTGACATGAAGGTATTACAAAAAGTCAAAGTTGAACCTGATCCTATCGGCATTACTTACGATCCACAAACTAGAGAAGTTTGGGTAGCTTGTTATTCGGGCAATATCATGATTTTTCAAGATTAGGAAGTTTGTCGTCCCTAAGATGCTATTTACAGCAACTTTTATCAGTATGAGGTACAGCGTGACGTAAATAAATCTACCAATGAAACGTTAACGCTGTATTAATTTGGAATTTTCTGATGCTTGCGTTTGCTGTCGAGTATTTGAGCAACGCGGTATCTTAGATATAGCGATCGCATTCATCAGTCACTTGAATATTCACCATCCCACTTGTGATTAGTCGCCCCTGGCTGTTGACACCAGGAGTTTTCTGCAAGCGGAACGCATCTTTATAACCGTTGGAGTAAGCTTAAACCGTGGGTATCAGTACCGCAAGTATTGAAAATGCCATACTCTTGGGCTAGATTTTGTATTTGCTCCGATTCAATCACACTGGGCTTCCAAGGGTTGGGGTTGTTGTAGGCGTAATATGTTTCTACACCATCAATCCCATATTCCGCCGCCGCCGGAATCAAATCAAAGTGAGATTTTCGATAACGTGCTGGATGCGCCAATACCGCTATCCCTCCGGCTGCATGAATAGCCTCAATTACGTTACCTGCTTGATATTCTCTATCGGTTGTTATCTTTCTTTGCAGATAAGGTTTCAGACTAGAATGTTCTGGCTGGAAAGCATAACCCAAAATGTGAACTTCTACATCCAACAAGTTGGCATTAATTTCTACACCACTCCACAGGTGAGGAGTTGTTACACCAGGATTGTTCCATTTCCAGTTTTCTAACCAAGCTTGCGCTGCTTCATACCCACCTACAGTATGATGATCAGTGATTGCAAAACCTTGTAGTCCAATAGCGATCGCCTGCTCCATCAACACACTTGGCTGTAATCTGCCATCCGAATAAACAGTGTGCATATGAAAGTTAAATAACTTCGGACAACTTTGAGCATCAATTGTCTGAAATACTTGCTTTAATAGTTCGGTGGAAGCAGATGTTCGAGCAAAATTTATAACCATAACCCCCTCTGAATAAAAATACTCGATTTCTCACAGACCAGCACACCACACTTAAATAAAAGAGAAATACTTAGCACGTTAGATTAGTGCCAATTAGCAGAAATTTTTCAATATGTTAAGACTACGTTAGCAAATCTCAATGCTTCTGGTCATGAGTATTTCCAATCGCCTTCATAAGTAGCAGTGACGAATATTGCTATCACCACTATTTGCGTACTTAGGTAAATATTCAGATAAATAATCGTTAAATAAGCTATTTTATAGAGCGATCGTAGCTTTTTCACACATGAGTTACTTTTGAAAACCGTATAAAATGCAACTCAATTTTTACTATATTTTCAATCTACAGAAAGCTGAAATATATTGTGATTCCTGGAGTAGTCAACAGCAAAAGTTTACTAAATTTATAGTAAGCACTTTAGTACTCAAACATTTAAGCACTAAAGTGCTTACTAATAACACGCTTATTTGTAAATACTCCCGTGGCAGAATACTAGTACAGCGTGATCAAACTCAAAAAACCATTCTTACTATCCTGCAAAACCTGAAAGGATATTTTCCTCTCCCTCACAGGGTTGACTCATCAAAAAACCTCATCTTCAACACCACGCCACCATTCACCCAAATTCATTAAATCTTGGTGAATATCTGCTAATTCCTCAGCATAGACATTTTCGGGAATAGTATCCCGGTGTTCTTGTAATTTTTTCAAGCGTAGTTGCACCAATAGCCAAGGTTTAGCAATGCTATCAGTGGATTCCATGTATTGAGCCAGTTGTTTACTATCCATATATTTCTGGTGTTGATTTTCCCACTACTTTTAGGATATGTAATACTAATTGAAAATTCAAAATCTACTCCTACAGAAAATACAGCAGCTTGCGAGTAAGTGAGGAACAGAAGACAAAAAATCAACTCAAGCATCCTAGTGTTTATCTCCTGCTTTGTCTGGGACACACTCTGCAAACTTCCTCCTGTAGGAACTAGCAAATAACTAGAGAGCAAAACAGCCACGATTCCATCGTGACTGCTTGTTTTGTTGAAGAAAAGATTAATTATTGCTGCTGGAGAAATTCACCAACAGCCCTCATGTTACTGGACAACTAAGCTTTAGCATAATTCGCAGCAGCAAAGTCCCAGTTAACCAAGTTATCTAAGTAGTTCTTGATAAAAGCTGGGCGAGCATTTCTGAAGTCGATGTAGTAAGCGTGTTCCCAAACATCCAAGGTTAAGAGTGCTTTTTGTCCATGAGCCAGGGGATTTTCGGCGTTTGGAGTTTTAGTGACTTTCAGTGTACCGTTATCATCAATTAGCCAAGCCCATCCGCTACCGAACTGAGTTGCAGCAGCGTTGGAAAATTCTTCTTTGAATTTGTCGAAGCTACCAAAGTCTTGGTTGATTTTGGCTGCAAATTCACCTGTAGGTGCGCCACCACCTGCGGGCTTTAAAGAATTCCAGAAGAAAGTGTGGTTCCACACTTGAGCAGCGTTGTTAAAGATTCCAGCTTTAGAGGGATCCTTAAAGGCAATTTGGATGACTTCTTCTAAGGACTTATCAGCCAATTCTGTACCATCGGTAAGCTTGTTCAGGTTATCTACATAAGCTTTGTGATGTTTGCCGTAGTGATACTCGAAGGTCTCACCTTTCATGCCATACTGCTCTAAAGCATTAAAGTCGTAGGGTAGTGGTTCCTGTACAAATGCCATTTTGTGAATTCCTCTCTTTAGCAGTTTCCATTTAAAAGCTATTGCAGCAGCCTGGGAAATTACAGGTTTGGTGCTGACTGGTTTTATATCCTTAAATCCTGGGATATAAAACTTAACATCGTCATTCTACTACCAAAGTGAAGATTCAGACAAAGTAGTTTTTTAATAAGTCAAAATCCGGTAAATCAAATTTCCGAAACTTCCATCTTTAGAAACAAGATGGAATAGTTTTCTCATCTATCTACAGTTAGATGAATGATATTTGAACTTTGCGCGTCTACGGAGGAAACTACGCTCTGACTTCCCGCGAAATTTATTTATGGAGAAGAAAAAAAGTGAAACAACATTAATTTCAGCCACCGGATTTATCCGTAGGGGATTTTGAATTCGGAGCAAAGCGACGTGACAGGGATAGCTTCCTAAAAAATAGGGAGTCAGTGTTGCAACACTGACTCCCTAATAAATTGAAAAAAATTCAGAACTAACAACAGTTGATAACGACTACCATTGAGACAAGCGTTGTTGGTAGTAATCAACAATTTGGCTAGCAACATCCGATATGCTGAGTCCATCTGTTTGCAGTTCAACTGCATCTGCTGCTTTTTGTAGAGGGGAAACTTTGCGAGTGCTATCTTTCCAATCGCGTTCAGCGATGTCTTTTTCTAGCTGTTCTAGACTTACTTCTGGTTGACCTTGTTTTTGAAAGTCTTGCTGGCGACGACGAGCGCGTTCACCCACAGAGGCGGTTAAAAAGATTTTTACTTCAGCGTCAGGAAATACGTGAGTACCAATATCTCTACCCTCTGCTACCAGTCCACCCCGTTTACCCCAGCGTTGTTGTTGCTTTACTAGGGCTTCACGTACAGCAGCTTGAGCAGCGATCGCCGATACTTGAGAAGTCACTTCAATCGTGCGAATATCCTGGGTAACATCAGTATCATTAATCCAAACACGCACCGGAGATTGTAAATCTTGGCTAGGAGTCAGCTCGATTTTACAGTTGTTAGCTAATTCAGCGATCGCACAATCATCGTCAATAGCAATACCCTGTTGTAGCACCAACCAAGTCACAGCACGATACATCGCTCCTGTATCTAGATACACTAAACCGAGTTTAGTTGCTACTTGACGAGCCACGGTGGATTTTCCCGCCCCGGCTGGCCCATCAATAGCGATGATAGGTTGGCGATCGCGCAAAATGGTATTGTCAATCAAACGTGTAGAGCCAAGACGAGCAGCGATCGCCAGCATTCCTTCCTCCTGAATTTTATCTAATGGCATTAACGTAGTCGGTTCAACCAATTCTATATATTCCACTAAAACACTACTAACCTTGGCTAATTCCTGCCGTACCACTTCTCGCAACCTACTGCTATAGCGGACACCTGCCTTAAATGCAGCCTCAGCTTGCAGCAAGCCACGATACAATACTGCTGCTTGCTGTTTTTCTGGAGCAGTTAAATACTGGTTGCGAGAGCTACAGGCTAAACCCGACGCTTCCCGCACAGTGGGACAAGCAACAATTTCTACAGGCAAATTTAAATCAGCCACCAGCCGTTTAATCACAGCTAACTGCTGACCATCTTTTTGACCGAAATAAGCTCGGTCAGGTTGTACCAAGTTCAAAAGCTTGGTCACAATCGTCGCCACACCCTGAAAGTGACCTAACCGAGAATGACCACACAAGCCAGATATCATAACAGATGGAGGGATTACTTGTGTAACTTGAGATTCTTGTATATTTTTCTGAGGTATGCCTAATTCTTCCGGAGAAGGGGCAAAAATCGCATCAACTCCCGCTTGCTCGCACAATTGTCGGTCTTGTTCTAAAGTGCGGGGATACCTTCCATAATCCTCATTTGGGCCAAATTGCAGAGGATTGATAAAAATACTCACAATTACAGTAGAGTTTTCGTGCCGCGCCCGTTCAATCAGGCTCAAATGGCCTTGATGTAAACTCCCCATTGTTGGCACCAAGCCAATTGCAGTCTGATACCAGCTAGTCATACTATCTAGTATCTGTTCTTCTGATGCTGTCAGCTGACTTTCCCAGCGACGTTTATTTAAATAGCAGCGTAAAGCCGCAACTGTTGTCAACAGGCGCACAAAAAAATACCCCTAGTTCCTCATTGAACCTCTCCCCCGTTAGTTTATATCTGAAATAGGGGTAAGAGATGAGTGAACTAGAGGAATTGGGGATTGGGTATGAAGAATTGGGTACTGGGTAGTGGGGGATGCTGGTCTCCTGCTTTTCCCAGTCTCTAATCCCTATCTTCCCAAAACTTCAATCCTTACTGGTGCAACACCACTACCGATCATTCCTAGCAGTCTGGCTGCACCTGTGGATAAATCAATCACTCGGCCACGAGTAAATGGCCCCCGGTCGTTGATACGCACCACTACAGAACGACCATTACGGGTATTGGTAACACGGACTCTTGTGCCGAAAGGTAAGCTACGATGAGCAGCCGTCATGGCTTCTGGATTAAATCTCTCACCAGTAGCGGTTGGTTTGCCAGCAAACCCATCTCCATGTCCATAAAAGGAAGCTATCCCTTGGAAACTAAGTCTGATACTGCTAGCAATTCGCTGCGGCAGATTTGCTATAGGGTTTGAGGAACGTTTTGGTGAGCGTGCTGGTAAATTAGCGATTTCTTTGAGAGGCGAAGCATTACCTAAAAGTCTCCGCAGACGATTAGTTGCTTGCAGCGCATCGTTAGCAAGATTGTTGGTGGAATCTGCTAGCCTTGTGTTTTGATTAATTTCCACCAATTCTTGATTATTGAATTTGATGGTATAACGCTCTAACTTTTGTTGATTGGAAGAACTTTTATTTTGAGATTGAGAGGCAACTAATGAAGAGTCTTCGCCCTTCCAACTTACGGTAATCTGGTCAGCTTTGACATTATTTCTGATGAGCTGGTTGATTTTTGCTGCTACTAAACTAGCTCTTTTAACTGGATCGTCATTTTGCGAACGGTTCTGGATTCTGGCATCCGCTAAATTCCCCAGACTTGCCACCTGAACTGATTTCTCAGTATTAAGGGCGTACGATTGCACGCCCTCAGTATCTCCAATTGCTCCTACTTTTGTCTCCACGCTGGCAACTGGGTTAGAACTTACAAAGGTGAGAACTGGAATTTTCCGAATAAATAGGGTTGCCGCCCTACGACCTCCAAGATTATGGGGATGAATGCTCGTAATCACAGCATCCGAGGTTCTTTTCCCTTCTGATGATTGAAACTCTCCTACCTTGACTACATCACTAGCTAGAATTTGCTCAGCTGGTGCTGTAGCTTTAGTAGTTTGAGTCCGACCGACTGCGGGCGTACCCAAAACAGTTACAGATAGGGCAACAATAGTCCACAAATGTCTTTGATTCATGCGTCCGATTTTTAAAGCGACTGTAGAACAGCAGTTTTGTTAACTCATAAGAATTTGCTTCACTTTTAGTGGCAACTCCTAAAAATGCAAACTCGTTCCGCTTTCACTTTCCGTTTTATAACTCGCATCAGACTAACATGAACTTCTGGCGTTGGGGATCAGGGTTTTATCGTAGGGATCGGCGCTTTTCCCAAATTTGTTTTCTGATAATAAGCTTGAAACCTTGTTCAAATGCGGATTTTGCCCATGTAGCGTTTTTTTCGATCTACCAAGGTTTTCTTAACAAAACTTAACAATTTCCTGGATAAAAATTGCCCTAGAAATTGCCATAGATGGAAGTAATATTCCTTAGGCGATAAGTCTTTTCTTATACTTATCAATTTATCTGATAGATATTATAACAATCAATTATATTACAAAAGAGTAATGTTAAACCTACTGAGCTAAATTATGTTTATATTCCCTTTATATTAGCTTACACCTGATATATGTCAACAGTTACAGAGATAAATATTTTAGGGACAAATACTCATGAGTATTTATCCTCAGTTAATTTTTATGATACATAGATATGTAATACTACTCTCAAATTAGTAAAAAAACGTGATGCCGATGACAATCGACCACAGTAAAGCTAAGTAAAAAAAACTGCTGACATTTGTAGCTTATTTATTTTTAAGTAAAACCTGAATTATATAGTGAGATAATGAAAAACTGGGCGTTAGTTTGGGTAGAGCAATTTATCAATGTATAAAATATAACTTTTACTCCAAAAGCCCCAAATTACTTAATAAAACGCAATTTTTGAGAGCAAGCTATTAGCTGATGAGCGATCAAGCCAATCAAGGAGATTTAGAAATACGTCCCTCTCCCCTATTAACGGTGATCAACGATTTGCATTCTAAATACAAGTCACTGAAAGAAGGGATAGTAGCGAACTACATACCAGAACTGGCCAAAGTCAACCCAGACCTGTTTAGTATTTCCATCGTTACAGTGGACGGTCAGGTTTATCAGGTAGGAGATTATCAACAACTATTTACTATCCAGTCTATTTCTAAAGTTTTCGCCTACGGACTAGCACTAGAAGATCATGGACGGGATTATGTGTTGACTAGAGTTGGTGTAGAACCAACGGGTGAAGCATTTAACTCCATTATTTTAGATGAGCAATCGAAGCGACCTTATAACCCAATGGTAAATGCTGGGGCGATCGCCACCACCAGTTTAATCAAAGGGGCTGGGGCAACGGAACGCCTCAATCGAGTACTGGAAATGTTTCGCCGATATATTGGTCATGATGTATTTGTTGATATTTCCGTATTTACCTCCGAACGCAGTACAGGACACCGTAATCGGGCGATGGCACATCTCATGCTCAACTTTGGCATGATAGATAGAAATCTAGAAGAAGCATTAGACCTATATTTTCAGCAATGTGCCGTGATGGTTAACTGTCACGACCTGGCCGTGATGGCCGCCACCTTGGCGAACAGGGGGGTGAACCCAGTCACAGGAGAACAAGCGGTAAATAGTAGATATATAAAAGATATCCTCAGCGTTATGTACACCTGTGGGATGTACAACTTTGCAGGAGAGTGGGCTTATAAAGTCGGTATTCCGGCAAAAAGCGGTGTTTGTGGGGGAATTATGGCAGTTGTCCCCAATCAGATGGGAATTGCCGTGTTTTCTCCACCTTTAGATATTCGAGGTAACAGTGTGCGAGGAGTGAAGGTGTGTGAAGAACTGTCTCAGCAGTTGGGCTTACATCTATTTGAATGTGTGAAAGTGGAGAATGGAAAATGGGGAGTAGGGAATTGTGAGTGTTGAGTTGTTCCCCTACTCCTTGTTTTCTGGTCTATTTCCTCAACAACAAATAATAGAGTGAACCATGACCACCTGTCACACCTGCGCGATCGCCTGCTTGTTTCCCTGTTCCCATGAAGTAATCTACTCTCCCTGGGCCTTTGATGGCATTACCAGTATCTTGATCTAATACATAGCGGCTGACAGTGCGATACTCCATTCTTCCACCATCATCTGAGGGAAAGGGAATAGAAGTATGAACAAGTGCCAGTGCGCCCGGAGGCATTAAAGATTTGTCGGTGGCAATAGAACGTTCTGCTGTTACTGGTACGTTTATACTACCAGTGGCTGGTCTACTACCAGTTTCTTGGAAGAAAACAAATCTTTCCCAACGTGGTAAGTAGTTATTTAACTCCTCTGGTTGTTGGCGGAAGAAACTGATCATTTTTGGTAGTGTCATCCCCGACAAGGGAAGTTTGCCATCTTTGGCCAGTTCTCGCCCAATACTAGTCCAAGGGTAATCGGTTCCACCTGCATAACCGATCGCAGTTCGTTGTCCATTAGTTAATTGAATTTGGGCAGAACCTTGAATTTGTACAAAGTACGCATCTAGGCGATCGCTAAACCAGAGCAATTCTGAACCACGCAATGGGCTATTATCTCCTTGTAAACCGTCTTCACCTTCCAGTTCTAATCTTGTTGGGTGTGGTTTAGACCATTGCTTGAAGTTAGATGGTAAGCGATATACAGGATATTTATATACAGAAGTTCTGACACGACTAGCTCTATAAACTGGTTGATAGTAGGAAGTAAACTTAACAGTACCCTTGCCGTCATTACCTACAGACTGGTAAAAAGCAAACTCTCGTCGCACCGCAGCTTGCAGTTGGGCTGGAGTTTTAGAATTGACAACTAGTTGACGGAAACGTAATAAACTCCGCCGTACCCGATCCAGCGTGATTCCTCTAACTGGATAATTCTGATAAATTCGTTTGGCGGTATTCGTTTGTAAGTAACGCAGACTATTGTCAATTGACGCTAATAGCGCTTTGCGGTCGCTTGTTCTACCTACACCAAAAATTTGCTCATCGAAACCCAAACAAGGATTTTGGGTAACACAATTGTTACCAATTTCTACAAGTTTCAGGGGAGTCCGAGTTACAGGCGAAGGTAGTTCAGGATTGCTAGGGAGTGGTGACGGGACATCAATCACCTGGGCTACTGCGATCGGATTTACCAAAGCAATTCCCAGACTCAAGGAAAACAAAGCAAGGGTTTTTCTCATCATTTAGTTGAATCTTTCAACACTAGAACTAAAAACAGGTTCTACTCGGATCGCTACAATCCGGGAAGGGCGTACAACCATATACTCCCCTTGAATATTCTTGATGGGTACGCTAATAAAGTCACTAGAACCAGATTTGGGTACTAGTTCGCCACTATACCATTTTTGGAATTCCTGAATAGTGGGAAACCGTACTTCTTCTCGATGACCACTTTCCAGCATCATGTGTACGGCGTATTCGTTTGGAGTTCTCGGCATAAGGTTGAATCCCTTAAAATATGTTCAACCTATTGTTAACCACGTTACACCAGAATGAAAAGGGTAAGCATACGGGAGCAAGATTTACTTTTCGGGGAGAGATGACAATTAGAAACTCATGACACATTACTCCTGATGGTTCTTCTCTTCCCGCCTATGACGGTTACTCAACTGGAGACGGTTCCCAGAAGTGGGAAATAGGGGTACAGGGGTTTAGTGATAACTCTTTCTTTCCCTTACACCCTCACACCCTCACACCCTCACACCCTCACACCCTCACACCCTCTTTTAACCCCCAACATGAATGGCTGGTCTTCTGTGTGGATTCTTTTCTGCACGGCGTAGAACTTCACGGGTGACTACAGCAATATCACCTTCACCAAACAGGATGAAACGTAGCAAATATTGGATGGGGTTTCCTTCTACCCAACCGAAATAAGCGTGAGGAATTTTATCTGTTTGGTCACGTATATATAGAAGTAGGGCTGCAATGGCGTTGGGTACGGCTGCACTCTCAGCTCGGAGGATGCGATAAGCTCCGACTTGCACGCCTTTTACTTTGATGACATCGGCAAAATCGGAAGCATCGGATACAATGATCTCTAAGAACAGGATGGGATCGGTGGGTGGAATGTGATTGTCTTCACGTACTTCTGTCTCTTTTAAAAAATACTCTTGTTCATCGCCATCATTCAATCGATTGGCAATCAGGCGGATTGCACCTTGACTTTCTTCAACAATAAATTGATGAGCCAGTTCGTCAACTTCGATTTGCTCTACTCGCAATTCTGTTGACCGCCAAACGCGGGAAACTAGGGAAGTAAAAATGATGGCGCTGATGAAGAAACCAGCGATTCTAATACCCTCCGGCCTTTCAATAATATTGACGATAGTCGTATATATAAATACTAAGGTGATGCTACCAAAGAGAAATTGACCTTTTGTGGATCTTTGACGGTGGGCGGATAGGGTGACAGCAAAGGCGGCTGAACTGATTAAAACTAACACACCTGTGGCGTAAGCTCCCCCTTGGGCTTCCACGTTGGCGCGGAAGATAATTGTGACGACAAAGGCGATCGCTGTATAGACTAAAACTAAAGGTCTTGCTGCTAATGCCCAATTGGGAGCCATACCGTAACGTGGCAAGTAGCGAGGCACAATATTGAGTAGTCCCGCCATTGCGGATGCACCTGCAAACCACAAAATGGAAATTGTGCTGAGGTCATAAATTGTGCCAAAGCTGTTACCTAAATATAGATGTGCCAGATAAGCTAAGGCGCGCCCATTAGCTTTGCCGCCTGTAGCAAATTCGGCTGCGGGAATCAACAAAGTTGTGACAAAGCTGCTGGTAAGCAAAAAGAAACTCATAATTACCGCCGCCGCCGTTAGTAACTTGCGAGTATTGCGAATACGTCCACTAGGGTGTTGGGGTGTATCACTGCTACTACCTTGTACCAGAGGCATAACGGTAACGCCAGTCTCAAAGCCTGATAAACCCAGTGCCAACCTGGGGAATAACAACATAGATAGGCCGATGACGACGAAAAAATTTGAGTGACGGGCAAAAATTGCCGTTTGCCAATTAGCGATCGCTGATGGGTAAATGAGAACTTGATACAAGCCAACGCCAATTACAATTAAATTTAACAGCAGATATACGCTTACCAAAACGACGGCAATACCGATTGCTTCTCGAAAACCTCTCAAAAAAACCGTCCCTAGTAATGCTACTAGTACAAGAGTGATGGGAATGCTTTGATTATGAAATAGATTTGGGACGAGGGGATTTTCGATGATATGGGCTGTAGCATCAGCAGCCGAGAGAGTAATCGTAATGATGAAGTCTGTCGCCACAAAACCGAGCAGGCACAATACGAGTAATTTGCCTTGCCACCAAGAAAGCAAATGCTCCAACATGGCAATAGATCCTTGTCCATGTGGACTTTTACTAGCAATGCGACGATAAATGGGCAATGCACCAAAAAGTGTTAGTAGAACTAAAATCAGCGTCGCTATCGGAGAAAGAGCGCCGGCTGCTAGTGCCGCAATACCTGGTTGATAACCAAGGGTAGAAAAATAATCTACGCCAGTCAAACACATGACCTGCCACCAGGAATGCTTGCGGTGGGCTTCTTCCTTACGGTAAGGGCCTTCTTTCTCTTGTCTATCTTCTTCCAGCAACCAGTCCATCAACTGTCTGCCGAGTCGTTGTGTAGAAGTAATTAGTTTAGCCATTAAACACAGTTTTGTTACAAAAATAAAGAATATTGTTTTCTTTGTGCCTCTGTATCTTTATTAGTAAAAAAAATTATTTTAAACCAAATTTTACAGAAATTATAATTGTGATACTTTTCAACAAAAAACTAAGTCATTTCGTACATTTTTTTATGTTTAGCTAAAAGCTGGAGATATTTATCATTTGTTTTTGCTGCTAGCCACTTAGTTTTAAATATTGCTGCTGATTCAGCTTTGAGGGGGTCTACATCATAGGGTAAAATTTCTCTCTTATCATGAGTTTTTTCTGAAGATTGCTGCTTATACTTCCTCCCACTTTTATGATTAGCATAACGGCGCGATCGCGTATATCCCATTTGCAAAAACTTTCTTGCCATGTCCGCACCAACAAAATCATCTTTGTCTAAATAATCAAGAAAAATTGCGTAGATTTTTTCACTCGATTCCCTAGCAATATTAGGTGTTTTAAATCGCCAGTAGGGAAGAATTTCTGATTTATATGGCTCAACTAAAAGTACACCCTGTTCACCTTTGCCAACTCGATAGAGTTCAGGATGTTGGCGAAAGTCGAGATTTTTATAGTCTAAAGAATAATCAAAAGCCATGATTGTTTTTTATCATGGATAATAAACTCTCAAAATATAGTTACACTTCCATCCATGTAGGGAAATTTCTACTGCTATGGTAACTACTCCTCAATCCCTAAACAGCTTACTTTCACCGGGTAATCTGCGGAGAGTGCATCACATTGCTCTCAATGTTAAAGATATGCAGGCTTCTCGCCATTTTTACGGTACTATCCTGGGATTACATGAACTCACAGGTGATGAAGTACCAGCCACTTTGGTGGAACTTGTCGCTAGTGGAAAAGTTGCTAACTTCGCCACCCCCGACGGTACAATTCTAGACTTATTCTGGACACCTGAATTAACACCACCAAACCCAGACCCAGAACAAAGTTTTACTAGAGCATACCATCTAGCATTTGATATTGATCCTGGGTTATTTGAGCAAGCCGTGGCAGTTGTGCGAGAAAATCAAATTGCGATCGCTCATGGCCCCGTCACTCGTCCTACTGGTAGAGGCGTTTACTTCTACGACCCCGACGGCTTCATGATTGAAATTCGCTGCGACCCACAGTCATAAACTAGCAAATAAAAAATATTAAAATCTAAAATTCATTGATGTTAGTAAAGGCGCAGAAGTCAGCCTAACTGTTAGATTGGGCTAACTTCTGCTACACTCCTTGCATATATAAAAAATAACAGCGTTTAAAGTCTTTTGACTGCCAAATTGCCACAAATCTGCTTCCGTACTTATCAAATTTAATACAGCAAAAACACTGAAGTTGGATACATTAGGACTTACGCATGAAAATGAAAGATCAAGGGTTTGAAGAAGGGTATAGGGGTATAAATCAATTCAAAATTCAAAATAGCCTGCGGCAAGGCTTACGCCAACAAAATTCAAAATAAATGTTTGAAACCCCTACACCCTTACACCCTTACACCCTTACACCCGGTCTCAACAGACAACTTGTGTGCGTAAGTCCTATACATATAAAAATATTCCGGGGCTGATGCTTCAAGGCAAAGTAGTATAATTTTCCCGGCTCTGATATTGCCTGTCCAAAGGCTGGAGCTAACAATAAAAATCTAGGTTTGTGCTTATGTTAAATCCTGTAGTGACGATCGCCATCTTTCAAAAGCAACCCAATCCTCAAGTATTTTCAGCAGGACAGGTCATCTTTGAAGAAGGACAAGCGGGTGATTATATGTACGGTATTGTAAAAGGAGCCGTTGATTTATTGATCAATGGTAAGGTTATAGAAACAATCGAGGCTGGGGAAATATTTGGTACAGGTATATTAGTAGGAGTTAATCATCGGAATTATACAGCGATCGCTCAAACTGATTGTCAACTAGCTTACTTAGATGAGAAAAGGTTCTTATTCGCTGTCCAAGAAACACCAATGTTTGCTCTCAATGTCCTGAGAAATTATTCAGAACGTCTCAGTCGTTTGCAGCGTTTAGTTTAATATCACAGTATGTTTCAACCGCAGGAAAATGAGTAGTACTTTACATCGAAGGCAACTACTGAAATTATTGGGTATGAGTGTCTTAGGAACCTCATTTTCCAGTTGTGTCACATCTCCAGCTAGGGCAACAACAGTCAACTGGGGATATATCGGCAAAGTAGGCCCAGAGCATTGGGGTGAGCTTTCCCCTGACTTTGCGCTTTGCCAAATAGGCAGAAAACAAACGCCGATTGATTTGCAGATTGCAGATGTGAAAGATGTCCACAGCAGCAGTCAAGATTTGTTAGTCGTCAATTATCAGCCAACGGCATTACACCTAATAAACAACGGTAAAACTGTCCAAGTCAACTATCCACCAGGCAGTTATCTTAAGTATGCTCACCAAAAATTTGAGCTACTTCAGTTCCATTTTCATCACTTCAGCGAACACCGAGTTGATGGAAAATTATATGATATGGAACTCCATTTAGTTCACCGGAGTAAATCTGGTGACTTAGCCGTTATGGGTATTTTCTTGCAAGCAGGAGCATTTAACCCCACGCTGCAAATTATCTGGGATGCCATACCTCAAAAGCAAGGAACAGAAAAGCAAATAGCGGATATAAATATAGATGTTTCCCAATTTCTCCCAGCACAACGCAGATTTTTTACGTATTCTGGCTCTCTCACAACCCCACCCTGTTCAGAAAATGTTCTCTGGTGCGTGATGGCGACACCTATCGAAGCCTCTCCTGCACAGATAGCTCAGTTTAGTCAAACGTTTCCCCAAAACGCACGTCCAGTCCAACCTCTCAACGATCGCCTAGTTATCGAAGCCATTTAAAATTTTTCTGTTAACTTCCCCTGATTTTGTGTTGCTATGTCATACTAAGAGATGAGAATTAATTCGGCGACCGCGTTTGTTTTGAGTATTGACAGGCTTTTCCCTTTTGGTATTTACAGACATTTCTCCGAAATCTCAATCCCTAGACACTTCTGATTTTGGAGACAATAATATGTCTATTTATGTTGGCAATCTTTCTTACGACGTTACAGAAGAAAGCTTGAACGCTGTATTTGCAGAATATGGTTCTGTAAAGCGGGTTCAGCTACCTGTAGACCGTGAAACCGGCCGTGTACGCGGCTTTGGATTCGTGGAAATGGGCAGTGATGCGGAAGAAACAGCAGCAATCGAAGCACTTGACGGTGCTGAGTGGATGGGACGCGACCTTAAAGTAAATAAGGCGAAACCCAGAGAAGACAGAGGCGGTTCTAGGGGTTCCTTTGGCGGCAATCGCAGCAACAACAACTTCCGTAACCGTTATTAAGAAAATATAGATTTGAACTGGAGAACTGGGAATGAAGAAGTAGTTATTTCTACTTCCTAACCCCCTAAAATTTTAATGCTCCTTTTGAACAGAACATATTACTAATATCGGCTCAAGCAAGAATGCTTGAGCCTTTTTGATGTAACATCTGCAATTAACACCTCATACCAATCTTTCTTAATTACAAATTAGTATGATTTTGCTATTTATTTCATTGGTTGCAACTTAGTCACCTTGAGTTTAAAAGGCCCAACCCCAGTTTCGCCAAAAGACCGAACACGAACAATAAAAGTCCCTGTTTCATTGATGCGGGTAAACAGCAGAGAATTACTAGTTCCATCGGGGCCATCATCATTTTCTGCTAGCGTTGAGCCATCGGGTGCTAGTAGTGTGATGATACTGTCAAAACTTTCTGAAGATAAGTCAACTGCTAGATTATCCCCCTTATTTAGCTTGACTGCATAGTCACGGGCAAATCCACCCTGACCAGTGGGAATGTCTTTATCTGAAAGCGAATCAGAAAGTTCTTTAAAATCAGTCAACATGATAGGACTGTACAACTTACTCTGAGCAAATGCTGCTGTTGTACTGATGGCAATTGCCATTAAGGTAGCGGGAAATATATTTATTCTTGTGAAATTTTTAGTCAGAAATTTACTGATCATTGTAAGTGATGTTCCCACAACAACTAGGTGGTTTGGTTAATTATAGATTTCTCAGAGATTGCTTGCCATTAATTTTTGATGTATCTATCTTTAACAGTACTGGCAGTAGCTGCTAACCCCAAGACAGTAATTTCATTTTGACGAAGTATCTGCACGGCAGATTTAACGGTAGCACCAGTTGTGTAAATATCATCTATTAACAATACTGGGGTTTTTGGGCAGCTATGGCGAAAATCTTGCCCAATCGCAAAAGCTTCAGCCAAGTTATTTTCTCGTTCAGATACTGATAAACCAAACTGCGCTGTTGTCTCGCGCACTCTCGCCAAACCATTTAGTTTCAATTTTAGTCCAGTTGTTTGGCAAAAGCTTTGGGCAATTAAGGCTGCTTGATTGTATCCTCTTTGTTTTTGCTTACTGGGGTGGAGTGGGATTGGTACAACTACAATTTGTGTTGTTTGATGAAGAGAATGTAACAACCAAGTTTCTCCTAGCCATTGTCCCAAAGGACGGGCAATTTGGGGTTGATTGTCGTACTTCATAAGTGCGATCGCTCGTTTGAGAGTACCACCATACAAGCCCCAGCTAAATACCGGTATTGGCTGTTTCCACAACCCATCAGGGTGTGTGTGACGGCATTTTTGTAACTGTTTGGTGCAGTTAGGACACAATTCAGTCGATGTGGGTCTTTGACACAGAGGACAGTTAGATTGCAAAAACAGGTCAAGCAGACCTTGAAAGCGTTGATTCCACGTTGGCATTTAAAGCTAGTTGAGGAATTTGACATAGACGCGATCGCATCGCGCTGTTTCCACTCCCGTGGCTGGTTGGTAGCCATGATTTTCATATAGCTTGACTGCTTCTACCAGAACACTGGCTGTTTCAATCCAAATTTCTTGAAAACCACGAGAGGCGATCGCTGCTTCTAACTGTTGTAACAAATATTTCCCCAATCCTAAACCCCTAACACTGGGTAACAGATACATTTTCCTGATTTCTACAGCCTTTTCCCCGCGATTTACAGGATAGTATGCCCCAGTACCTACTATTTGGCTTTGGTGTTCAATTACCCAAAACTCTCCTCCGGTTGCTAAGTAACATTCTTCTACTTGCAACACATCGCGGTCTGCACCTTTGGGTTCCCAACCTAAACCATATTCTGATAATACGTAACTGATGACTGCGGCAGCTTTAGTGCGATCGCCTTTTTGCCAGTTACGAATTAAGAAGTCTTGATAGTAGCTGTTCATTACCGTTTGTGGGTCAGGTTTTTACAGAAAAGTCTTCTGGATCTATTCCCAATTTACCCAGCATATAGCTTCTCCTGTTGATTCTAGCTCAGGTGACACTTGCAAAGCATGGATTTTATCTATGCAAGACAACAGTCGTTGCAGTTATGACGATAGAGGCGATCGGACTAATTCATCATATAAATCATAAATTATTAGCAATCACCTATTACCCATTACCCATCTTTAATTAATAACTAGCAAATAATGTTAATTAACATTGCTCATATTGCTAAAAATTTCAATTAAATTACCATCAGGATCGCGGAAATGTGCTGTTCTTAAACCCCATTCTGGACGGTCTAGAGGTTGAGTCACAATGATGGCGTTGTGGTCTTTGAGATGATAATAAAACTCATCTACGTTATCTACAGCGAAAACTAAAGCTACTTTGTTCTGACATTCAATCGCTGAAGGTTGATAAGCGCTGGGAACGGCTTCCGCCATTAACTCCTTTCTAAACAAAGCTAACTTGATATGGTCGCCGGTATGTAACTCAGCATAACCGCTATTTTCGTCACCCCAATCGATAAAGAATCCGAGTGCATCCCGATAGAACAAAAAACAATCTTTGTAGTTGGAGACAAGCAACCTGATATGTGTTAACTGTATCTGCATATTTATGAGTGATTATACTAACTATGAATTCTCGGTTCTGGGTGTAAATTTTCTAGTAACTCACTTTCAACAATAGCTAATTCATCGAGCCTTTGACTAACAATTTCCCGGTCAAAGTAAGTAGCCGCTAAAACCCAATATGTACCAAAGTGTCGCGCCTCTGAGGCCATCAAACCTTTATAAAACTTGGCTAGTTCTGGTTCGGGACAGTGTATCGCTAATAAGCCTAAGCGTTCGTGACTTCGTGCTTCGATTAAACCAGTCACAAGTAAGGAATCTAAAAAGCGTTCTGGTTCGTTGGTACGCGCAGCAGCTTTTAAGCCAGCGCCATAGGGAGGCGGGGGTAGGGGTGCTAGGGGTATATTGCGACGTTCTAGCCACTGATTTACCAGTTCAAAATGTTCTAGTTCTTCACGGGCGATCGCTGTTAATTCCCTTACCATTTTGGTATTGGATGGGTAGCGAAACATAAAATTTAACGCCACACCCGCCGCTTTGCGTTCGCAGTGGGAGTGGTCAAGCAATATGATATCTAAGTTAGCGATCGCTTGTTCTATCCAAGCCTCACTGGTAGTTTGCTTTAGTACATTGATTGTTGATAACACGGGGGTAAGCACAGGACGAAAAAACTATCAAAATTGTAACTCCAGCACATTGATTGTAATGTGAGTGGCTAGCTTTTCGGTTATGTGCGTCAAAAAAGTGCTGTTATAATTTTCCTCTAGCCCACATAAATAAATCACCAGGGCGGAGGAAAAAACCTAACTCTCTTCACAATCCTTGCTTTTAATCAGCTCAAACTGCACTTAGTTAGTCATAATTCCCAACACTCTGGTGTTGATTAAGCGGAAAATTCCGCAATTAGGGTAAAAGTAAAGGGCTTAGAAAGCATATAACAGCTATCTTAAAAGTATTGTATCAAGACACACATTTTTATTTAGTTTTTAGAGTCTCTCATAAGCATGATCACCACTGCATTAAGACTTACAGATAATTGGGGATTTATGGGATCAATCAATCATGCCAATAGATAAAATTATGGGAATTGCACAACCTAAAAATACTTAAATATATTTAATAATCATATTTAATTCCTCATATTTCATTACCAATCTATTGATTGGCGATCGCGGAAGAAACCACCAGATGCACCACCATCAGGAAGAGTTGCTAGCCAGACAATTGTATCAACTCCTTCTTCAGGGGTTCGTGGTGCATCTTGCCCACCCATATCAGTTTTAACCCAACCAGGACACACAGAATTAACTAAAATATTCGTCCCTTTTAATTCATTGGCAAAAATTCGCGTCAGTGCATTTAAGGCTGTTTTGGAAATGCGATATGTGGGTATACCTGAACCCATATCAGTTAACTGTCCAGCACCGGAAGAAACATTCACAATTCGACCATAGTTTTGTTCTTGCATTAAGGGTATTAATGCCTGAGTTACTCGCAAAACTCCATAAACATTTGTATCTATTGTTTGCTGTAAAGTCTCTATTTTTGTGTGAAAAATGCTGTTATTACCAGTTTGAGAATCAATATATATTGCTGCATTGTTAATTAAAATATCTACTTTGCCAAACTCCTGACGGATAAATTCGGTTAATTGCTGACTGCTTTTCTCACTTGTGACATCAAGAGGATAAGCAACCACATCTAAACCCTCAGCTTGTAATTTTCCCGCCGCAGTTTTCCCTTTAGCTTCGTCCCGACTAGTGAGAACTACCAGGTATCCCTTTTTAGCCAATTGGCGGGAGGCTTCAAATCCCAAACCACGGTTTCCGCCAGTAACTACAGCAATTTTTTTAGTTGTACTCATTGTATTTTTATTTTGAATTTTGAATTTTGTAGCTTTAGCCTTCCTTTGCTACGCAACGCTCGCGCGAACGGAACGCTACCGCGTTCGCCAAAGGCGTTCTCGCAGAGTACCCATAGGGCGGTCTACCCTTCGGGAACTCCGCAGGAGTACAATTAGTGGTGAGTACCCTGCGGGAAGGCTACGCCAACAAGCTCCCACTAATTGTCTTTAATTTTGAATTTTGCGAAAAGTTCTGTAGGCGGGTTTCCCGCCGTAGGAAACTTTTCAAGACGAATTTTGAATTTTGAATTGGAGCGTAAAGCCTGCGGCATAGCTTCGCTTAACGCGTAGCGTCTCGTAGAGAAGCGACTTGACCAATTACCAATCCCCAGCAAGCGGTTGTTTTAAATTAAATTTTAGTAATGTCTAAGAATCTATTTCACCCAACTATTGGTAGAGTTTGGGTGAAAACTATATATTTAAACTAGGCTGAGTAACGGAGAGATAGGGATTTGAACCCTAGAATACGTTTCCGCATTACAGCATTTCCAGTGCTGCGCCTTAAACCACTCGGCCATCTCTCCAGATGTCACGATTTACTATTGTACGCTGAAACTCTAAAAAATGCAAAGATAAAGAAAGAAATTTTTTAGAGCAATCTGAAAGTCCCAATCAAAATCCCGAATCAAGATGTCCGAGACACATACAGTTAAAGTACGCGATCGCGCCACTGGCAAACAGTATACCCTAAAAGTACCAGAAGACCGATACATCTTACACACGGCCGAACAACAAGGGGTGGAATTGCCATTTTCTTGTCGCAATGGGGCTTGCACCACTTGTGCTGTCAAGGTGGTATCTGGTGACATTTATCAACCAGAGGCAGTGGGACTATCCCTAGAGTTGCGTCGTCAAGGTTATGCTTTGTTATGCGTCAGTTATGCCCGTTCTGATTTGGAAGTAGAAACACAAGACGAAGATGAAGTGTATGAGCTTCAGTTTGGGCGCTATTTTGCCAAGGGAAGAGTGAAAGCCGGTTTACCCTTAGATGAAGATTAAAAGCAAGATGAAGAACCAGGGTGCAGAGGGCAGGGGGCAGGGGGCAGGAAGAGAAGTCGCAAGGAGGGTTTCCCTCCGGGCGAACTTCGGGGGCAGGGGGCAGGAAGAGAAGTCGCAAGGAGGGTTTCCCTCCGGGCGAACTTCGGGGGCAGGGGGCAGGGGGGAAAGCTTCCTTCTCTCCACCTGCACGCTACCCTGCTCCCCGCGCTTCCCCACCTGGGTGCAAAAACTTGCCATGTTTGCCTGTTTGTTACTGCTGGTGAGTTGTCAAGCCAAAAACCCTGCCACAACATCAACTCAGGTGAGGATCGCGCGGGTGGTGAGTGGCCAGACTCTGGAAGTTGTGGGTATGGCGGAACAACCAAATTTAATTTCTCAAGTGCGATTAATTGGCGTGGATGCACCAGATTTGCGCCAACGTCCTTGGGGCAATCAGTCTAAGGAATTTTTAGAAAAATCCATAGGCGATTTAGACAAACCTGTAATGTTGGAGTTTGATATTGAAGCCAAAGACACAATTGGTCGGACATTGGCTTACGTGTGGAAAGATGACAAGTTATTAAATGAACAAGTAGTTAAACAAGGGTATGCTTTGTTTGTAGAGCGATCGCCTAACCACAAATACGATCAGCGTCTAGAACGCGCCCAACAATGGGCAAGAATCATGGGTCAAGGTATTTGGAGTCCAGATAAACCCATGCGTCAAACACCTACTGAGTTTCGTCGCCTGAATCGCTAGAAATAGGAGGCTGGGGAGCAGGGAGCAGGGAGCAGGGGGAAAAGAAAAGTGTTGACTATTGACAACTGACTATTGACCAATGACTAATTTACAAATTTTTCTCGATATTGCGACAGAAGCCGCCTTGGCTGCGGGTGCGGTTTTACAGGGTTACTTGGGTAAGTTAGAAGATGCAGTTACAGAAAAAGGTCGTCCTGGTGATTTAGTTACCGCCGCCGATAAAGCCTCAGAAGCGGTAGTTTTAGAAATTATTCGTCGCCACTTTCCTCAACACTCCATTTTGGCTGAGGAATCGGGAAAGTTGGGAAATCAAGATAATGAATATCTTTGGGCGATCGATCCCTTAGATGGAACAACTAATTACGCCCACCAATACCCAGCTTTTTGTGTTTCTATTGGGCTACTAATTAACGGTGTACCTCAAGTTGGTGTGATTTACGACCCATTTCATGATGAGTTATTCCGGGGGGCTGCTGGTTTGGGTGCAACACGCGATCGCCGTCCTATCAAGGTTTCTGATACTTCAGAATTGAGTAAAAGCTTGTTGGTAACTGGATTTGCCTACGATCGCCGGGAAACACCAGATAATAACTATGCGGAATTTTGTCACCTCACTCATCTCACCCAAGGCGTAAGGCGTAGCGGTTCAGCAGCCTTAGATTTAGCCCATGTAGCTTGTGGGCGTGTGGACGGTTATTGGGAACGAGGAATATCACCTTGGGATATTGTTGCTGGGGTGATTCTATTACAGGAAGCGGGTGGCAAAGTTACTGCCTATGATGGTACTCCCTTAAAAATTGCCACTGGCAGAATTCTTGCAACCAATGGTTCTATTCATGACAATCTGAGTCGGGCATTAATGCAAGTGCCACCGCTATCGGCTTGGGAATAATTGGTAATTGGTAATTGCCGATGGCTACGGTTTAACTCACATCATTTATACGCAAAATTACTGAGGTAAATCTAAATTTTCTGTCCGTTATACCATGCCTCCTGGCTTCTGTATTCTACCTCCTGCCTCCTGACTCTTTAATAGATAAAGATTTACCAAAGAGTAGTAAATAATTTCTGTATACCACTGACGTTTACCCAATCAAGCGCAGTAAACTAGAAAAAATCTTACGCCTTCCTTGGTGCAAAACCGCTATATGTCTTTGAGAATAGATCGTGGATTATTTAAATATGATTTCATAGACCATCACGCAATCTTGTGTGTAGCTGTTGATGCGGATAATAAAGAAATCCGCAAGCGATATCTGACAATTGCTCGCCATTTACACCCTGATAGCAGTGCTATTGTCACCGACACAGAAAAAAAATTAGCTAGCGAATTATTATCAAAGTTGGTGAACCCAGCTTATGAGACTCTATCAGCAGAACGAACTCGTTCCGAACACATTATTGTTTTATCCCAAATAGGTAAGCGTTTATTACAGGAATCGGCTTCTATTGAACTGACTACTGATTTAGCTAAACAGTTAGCATCTGCCCCCAATTTTGATCTACTTTATAAAAGTGCGATCGCTAAAATGGGGGAAACTCAATATAAATCGCTAAAAGAATCAATTCCCATCATTTCCCAAATTAGCGAGTTGAATTTAGTTTACTTGATGCGGACTGCGGGGAAAGCTCTAGCCGCAGCAGCACCAGCCGCTAAATCCACAGTTAGTTCAACTCCCACTCAGCCAAGCAACACCTCTGCACCACCCCCACCAGAACCACCAAAAGAAGATGCGTCTATTGACCAGTATTTACGCCGCGCTCAAACTTTGATTGACAAGAACCAATTCCCCCCAGCTGAAGTAGAGTTGAAAGATGCGCTGAAGATAGCTCCTAAGAGTAGCCGTTGTCACAGCTTGCTGGCTTTTGTATATCTGAAGCAAAATAAGCTGAAAATGGCGAAAATTCATTTCGATAATGCCCTAAAATTAGACCCCAATGATCAAACAGCGTTGACATGGAAACCTAAAATAGATAAGGCTCTAGGTCAACAATCTGGTAGCTCTAATGTCAATGCACCTTCCAGTAATGGCGATAAACAGCCAGATAAATCTGGAGGTGGTTTGTTTGGTGGCTTGTTTGGTGGGAAGAAAAAATAGTCAGCGACTCACCCTAAGTGCGATTGCATAATGGGGGAAGTTTGCCCCTAACCTGCGGGATGGGACGATACACGAGCTGACATTGACGCGCTACTAGCAAATTCACTACCAACCACAAGGTGCTGAAGACAAATATTTCTAGCCGCGTTCCAATCAGCGTGGGGAATCACATAACGGAGGATGAATGGTGTATCAACCAGCAGCGGGAGCCAGGGATTTATTACCTTTAGATGTGGCTCAAAAACGCTGGATTGAAGATAAGTTACAACAAGTGTTTCACCGTTGGGGTTATCACAGAATCATAACCTCAACGCTGGAGCGCATGGATACCTTGATGGCGGGTGAAGCAATTCAACGTCAGATGGTGATTCAACTACAAAATTCTGAAGATGAAGAGTTGGGATTGCGTCCAGAGTTGACAGCTTCTATTGCTCGTGCTGTTGTTACACGCATGACAAATCTGCGTCATCCCCAGCGCCTTTATTACAATGCCAACGTCTTTCGTCGCATCTGGGAAAATAGGCACAATCGCCAGCAAGAGTTTTATCAAGCTGGTGTGGAATTGTTGGGTGTCGGTGGACTTTTGGCAAATGCGGAAGTGTTGCTGTTGGCGGGTAATTGTTTGACAGCACTGGGTTTACAAGATTGGCATTTAATTTTAGGTGAAGCGGGAATCACCCGATCGCTTTTAGATGCTTTTCCCATCAATTTACGTGCTAAAGTTCGTAGTGCGATCGCTCACCTTGACCGCATTACAATCGACACTCTCCCCTTAACTGACGAACTGCGCGAACGTGCCAGAATCATGCTGGATTTGCGAGGAAACAGCACCGATGTGTTGCAAAAAGTCAGTAGCCTCAATTTAGATGCAGAACAGCAAGAGGCGGTTAATAACCTCCAGTCTCTAGTAGAGTTATTAGAATCTGGGGGTAAATTTCCGATAATTCTCGACCTGAGTCTGATTCAAACCATAGACTACTACACTGGTATTGTCTTTGAGATTGTCAACAATACCGATTCACAAGCAAGGGTTTTAGGACGTGGTGGACGCTACGACCAGCTTTTAGGGTTGTATCATCCCCAAGGAGAAAATATTCCGGGGATTGGATTTGTCCTGAATATCGAAGACTTATACCAAGTTCTTTTAACTACACAGCAATTACCACAGGAAACCCCGGCTAGTGATTGGTTAGTCGTGCCAGAAAACCCAAAAGCCCATAGTGCGGCTTTTGCCCATGCTCAAAAACTACGTGAATCTCCTGATTTAGTTAGAGTAGAATTAGACTTGGGTGGCACAGATATACCAGCCATTCAACAATATGCCCGCGATCGCCGTATTGCTCAAATCGCTTGGATCAAGGCCGACGGATCACTAATAATTGAAAAGGTGAGTCAATAGTCCAGAGTCAATAGTCCAGAGTCAATAGTCCACAGCAATAATTGCAACCTAACTAATTGCTGTTGGCTGTGAGGCAGTCGCCGTCTTCTCTACGTTCGCAGAGCGTACCGAAGACAGACCCTTGACCAATGACCAATGACTAATGACTAATGACCAATGAAAAAGAGAGGGGATCGAGAATATGCCACACACTATTGTTACTGATGTTTGTGAAGGTGTTGCCGACTGCGTAGATGCTTGTCCAGTGGCTTGTATTCATGAAGGCCCTGGTAAAAATGTCAAGGGAACAGATTGGTACTGGATTGATTTTTCCACTTGTATTGATTGCGGTATCTGTCTACAAGTATGCCCTGTAGAAAAGGCCATCGTGCCAGAAGAAAGACCAGATTTGCAGAAAACTCCGTAATTTCGGTTATTTATTCAGGGAACATACTTAAGCAAACAGGCATCTTTCAAACTTGAAGGTTGCCTGTTTTTCTGTAAATGTACAGAATTCTAAATCAAATACCAAAACAATATGAAAGGTTGCTAAATTTATTGTGAAGATGAGAAGCCATCTAGCTACTCAATCCTCAGTATTCCCTAAACTATTCTTTCAGGCAGAGTTGTAGACATCCGTATCTATCAAGAAATGATAACGATAATTTATGAAAAGGCTCAGTATCTTACCTAGTGTTCATCTCTGCGTTTTCAGCTTGTCCTGTGTAGCTATTAACTTGCTGTCGTCACAAAGCGCCACAGCCGCTAGTTTTGATCTGAGTTTTACATCTTTAGCGGGAACAATTAATGTCAATCCATTAAATAAAGCTTCAACTAGTATATATAGAGCCGATCTTTCAATGGTTGGCTTTGATATTACAGCAATTAAACTCAGTGACATTATAGGTATATCCGCAGGTTCTCCTGGTAAATTTAGCGGTTTTGATTTGGATGCAATTAAAATCAGTGACAGGTTGATTACAAATGCTGAAGATGTCAAAACCCTTCCTGGGTTAGATGTGTTTGATTTTACTCCACCGCAAACCATTTTTTCCCCTGGAACTAAACGCGATCCTGGCAATTCAATTTATGCCCACTATTTTGCTGGTAACGATTTATTTGGTAGTAAAGACGGTGAAGTTGATAACAGTATTGCTACACTAGGTAGCTTTGATGCCAATGCCATAACTGATAATACAGCCAGGGGATTTCTCAGTTTAGGCGAAGGTGGGGAAATTTTATTTCAACTCACCCAAAAAGTCTCAACAGCTAACCCATTGTATATTTACATTGGAGAGGTAGGTAATAATGGTGAGCAGGTAAGAGGTCGAGTGACGGCTATTGGCACAATCAGTAGCGCAACTACTGTTCCTGAACCTGCTAGCTTAGGGGCTTTGTCTTTAATGGGACTCTACTTAACAAGATGTATTCGGAAAAAGAAGAAAATTGCCTAATTTCGGATAAATTATAATTGAGTTTTTGTAAAACATAGGTTGAATGCCTATGTTTTGTGATTTTCAGAATTAAGGATTTTATGTCAGGTTCAGCACAAAATTTTACGCCTCTGCTAGAAGTTGAAAACGTCCATGCAGGATACATCAAAGATGTAGACATATTGCAGGGGGTGAATTTTCGAGTTGAATCAGGGGAACTAGTGACAGTAATTGGCCCAAATGGTGCTGGTAAATCTACCTTAGCAAAAACTATTTTTGGACTTTTGACACCCCATACAGGCAAAATTACTTTTAAAGGTAAGAATATTGCTGGACTGAAATCGAATCAAATCGTCCGCTTGGGAATGTGTTATGTGCCGCAAATTGCCAATGTCTTTCCATCCCTGAGTGTGGAAGAAAATTTAGAGATGGGGGCGTTTATCCGCAATGATTCCCTGCAACCATTGAAAGAGAAAATATTTGCGATGTTTCCTAGATTAAGCGATCGCCGTCGTCAACGCGCAGGCACACTCTCCGGTGGAGAACGTCAGATGTTGGCAATGGGCAAAGCTTTAATGTTAGAACCTAGTTTGCTGGTGTTAGATGAACCATCTGCGGCCTTATCGCCAATTTTAGTAACACAAGTATTTGAGCAAGTTAAACAAATCAATCAAGAGGGAACAGCAATTATCCTAGTCGAACAAAATGCCCGTAAAGCTTTAGAAATGGCAGACCGTGGTTATGTACTAGAATCTGGACGTGATGCCATATCCGGCCCCGGACAAGAGTTATTAACTGATCCCAAAGTAGCTGAACTATACTTAGGTGCAGGGAAAAGGCATTAGGGAAATCTAAGTGGTATGTAATATTTGTCATGGATTGGGAATGATAGATATTGCATATAAATCTTAGAGAATACTTATGATAAGTGCGATCGCCCAAAAATTTTCTCAATTTCTGGCGGCTAGGAATATAAGACGTTTCCTGAAACTCCATATCTGGTTGGGAATGGTATGCGGAATTTTACTGTTGTTCCTGGTTGTTCATCCAGTGCAGTCCCAAGAACCTGACAATCAAAAATCCCTAGTCGTAGCTACTAGAGCTATTCCCCCCTTCGTATTTAATGATAATGGTGAACTATCAGGATTCAGTATTGACCTTTGGCGCAGTATTGCCAGCCAGATAGGTGCAGAGTCTAAATTCGTGGAATATCCGAATGTCGCTGATTTACTCTCATCTGTGCGGAATGGTAAAGCCAATGCAGGGATTGCAGCCATCTCAATTACAGCTGAACGTCAGCAACAATTTGACTTTTCCTTACCCATGTTTAGTGGGGGATTACAGATTTTGGTACGTAATCCCAAACTCAGTAATAGTGGCACACCTAATATTTTGTCACTCTTTTTCTCGACAACGATCTTACAAGTGCTTGGCTTGGCTTTGTTCCTTATTGTTATAGCAGCACACGTCATTTGGTTATCTGAGCGTCATCAAAAAGAAGGTATGATTTCCCCATCCTACTTTCCTGGGATTTTCAAAGCCTGTTGGTGGGCTGCTGCTACCTTAGCAACCCAAGCTGACGAAATGCCCAAAGGAGTCATCGGTCGCATATTAGCTATTATTTGGATGTTTATTGGTGTACTATTTGTCACTTACTTTACAGCAGCTGCTACCACCTCGCTAACTGTGCAACAGTTACAAGCAGATATCAACAGTGTAAGTGATCTACCAGGCAGGGTGGTGGCAACAACAACCGGCAGCACAGCTGCAACATACTTAAAACAGCAGAAAATTTCTGTCTTAGAAGTCCCCAAAATTGAGCAAGCTTACGATGCTTTAGAAACAAAAAAAGCTGAAGCTGTTGTTTTTGACTCTCCTGTACTTCTGTTCTATGCTGCTAATCAAGGTCAGGGAAAAGTAGAGGTTGTGGGCAGTGTCTTCCGCGAAGAAAACTACGGTATTGTTTTACCTAATAATAGCCCCTACCGTAAACCTATTAATAATGCCTTACTGAAACTCAAAGAAAATGGCACTTATCAATCATTGTATGATAAATGGTTTGGGGTCAAGAACAGTTGATCTGGGGTGTATATAATCTGGTAAGTGTTGGTTTTTCAAGAGTAATGACTATAGCAGTCCTAAATCATTCGTGAGAAACAAGATACCCGAATTCTACAAGAAGTCGGGTATCTTGATAAATCAATTAAAAATACCCTACGGGTACTCTGCGAGAACGCCTTTGGCGAACGCGGTAGCGTTCCGTTCGCGCGAGCGTTGCGTAGCAAAGGAAAGCTAAAGCTACAAAATACCCTTCTCCTGTCGGCGAAGCTACGCGAACGGGAAGGCTGCGCCAACAAAATAAAAAATAATCCACTCATTACTCATTAAATTTGCTTCACTGATGATGACACCCTACCCCTAAGAGGTTGTTTGAAAAGCATTATTTTAAACATCAAAATCTTAAGAACCTAACCCCCCTAGCCCCCCTTCCCTACAAGGGAATGGGGGTTTCAAAGCCTCTCTCCGCTTCGGGGAGAGGTTTGGAGAGGGGTCTTTATTATCATTCATAACTTTTCAAACATTCTCTAAAACACTAGTTTTAGAGTTTGACTATTAACTAATAATTAAATAACTCTTAAAGGGTGTGCAAAAGTACTCTTGCACCGTTGTTAAGTTTGGTATCTTTCTGATAACAGTCAAACTGTTGTTAGGTAAAGAAATGAGTCGAATCAATGGATTTATTGGCCGTCGTAATTTCTTAGGGTTAGCAGGCGCGGGAAGTTTGGTTGTTGCTGCTACTGCTTGTGCTGGTAGTTTGACTGTAGGTAAAGAAGAACCAGCTATTGCTGATGTCAAATCAATTAACCTGAATCCAGTAAATCCACAACAAGCTTTAAAATTTTTACTGGATGGTAATCAAAGATTTGTTAACAGAAAACCAAAGTATCCTCGTCAATCTCAGCAACGTTTACAATCAATTGCCAAAGCACAGTATCCCTTTGCCGCTATTTTAGGTTGTGCAGATTCGAGAGTCCCGGCGGAAATTGTTTTTGACCAAGGGCTGGGGGATTTATTCGTGGTGCGAGTAGCTGGTAATATTGCCAGTGATATGGCGATCGCTAGTTTGGAATATGCTACTTCTGTACTCGATACACGGTTGATTGTGGTTTTAGGGCATACAAAATGCGGTGCTGTAACTGCCAGCATGAAAAATGAACCGCTTCCAGGCAGAATTGGCTATTTGACGGAGAGTATTAGACCCGCTTTGGCAAAATTACCATCAACTTCCAAGGATGTTAATAAAGCAGCTGTGATTGCTAACATCCAGTACCAAACTGAAAAGCTGCAACAAAAATCAACTATTTTGGCACAGTTAATTAATAAAGGTACAGTCCAAATTATTGGTGCTGCTTACGATATTGATACCGGAATAGTCTCAGTAATTTCTTAATTCATCACCCCGTATTTGGTATTGAACTATCTAACTTTCAATACCAAAATATTTCCACTTTTTAGTTAATAATTTTATATTTTGGTCATTTCTTGTCCATCAATATGTATGTATAGCAGCGATCGCTAATCATAGATATAAGTCTGGCATAACGATAGTTTTATCAAATCATAAGATTATTCAATTGTTAGACCTGATTTTGGTATATTCCAAAGAATAACAAAGCTTTATATCACTAGGTTGCAATAATTCGTAACTTTTTTATTGCCCTGAAGATGCTGTCTTGATCAATTTGATAGGGTCTGAGGGTCTTTAGTCATGAGTTTTTCAAACAGCAATTTAGTGAGATTTTGCCAATTGAAATAAGGTGTATCATGAGTCGAATTAATGGATTTGCTGGGCGACGGAATTTTTTGAAACTAGCAGGTGTCGGCGGTGTAGGTATTGGTGCTAGTGCTGTTGGTAGTTTTCTTTGGCAAGGAGAACCTGCTGTTGCTCAACAACCATCCACTAATCCAGAGAAACCACAACCAGTTAATCCACAAGCTGCTTTAGCTAGATTACTAGAAGGAAACAAGCGGTTTGTAGATGGTAAACGCCTCAACCCTAATCAGTCAAGATTGCGTTTACAGGAAACTGCCGTTGCTCAATATCCATTTGCCGCTATACTTGGCTGTGCAGATTCGAGAGTACCTGCGGAAATTGTTTTTGATCAAGGATTAGGAGACTTATTCGTTGTCAGAGTTGCTGGTAATGTTGCCAGCCAAACTGCTATAGGTAGCCTAGAATTTGCTACAGCCGTATTAGGCGCACAACTAATTGTGGTTGTAGGTCATGCAAGATGTGGTGCAGTTATAGCCGCAACGAAAGGTGACCCTCTTCCTGGGAGAATTGGTGTGTTTGTGGAAGAAATTAAGCCGGCTGTAGAAAGGGTCAGAAATAAAACTGGCGATTTAGAGGAAAATTCTATTATTGCTAATGTCCAATATCAGGCAGAAAAGTTGGAAGAAAGTTCGACCATTTTGAGAGGTTTAATCAAAGAAGGTAAGCTCAAAATAGCTGGTGGTCGTTATGATTTAGCTAGCGGCAAAGTAACTTTATTAACCTAAATTAAGATTTCGGTTTTTAGAGGTTGTTTGAAAAGTGATTGGCTGTGATTTTAAGCACTCATTGATCCCCCTAACCCCCCTTAAAAAGGAGGGAAAATGAATCAAAGTCACCCTTTTTAAGGGGGATTTAGGGGGATATAAAATGTTTTGCTACCAAGCATAAGACTTTTCAAACATCCTCTTAAAGCTAATCTTTAAAAATAATTGCGTTGATTAGAGATTAATTGTCAAGGGTATTCAATATACTTATGTTCGCAGTTAGATTCCTCGCAAACACTTGATTTAACTATGGTAGGTCTAGTCTTGCTATGGCATAACTGTTTCGTGGGATATTGAAGTCATTACCAAGATAAATCCCACTCATTACGTCGCTACACCATCATGAGGGGGAAATCATGACGATCGCCACCAGGTCTGGTATTAGTAAGCAAGTGGCTCTAAAATCAAGTTTCATCACGGGAATTGACTATAGTGTAGTCCATAAAATTCCTGGCAGAATTAGATTTCGCGTTCCCCTGGTAGCCCATGACCTCTATTATGCTCAACGCCTGCAAGAATTACTAGAATCTGACAGTCACGTATTGGAAGTACGGGTTAATCCCTGGGCGGCTTCTGTTGCTATTAGATATGAACAATCTGCTAGCAACAATAGGCTAATGCAAGCTTATCTGGTAGGTTTACTGCATCAGGCTAAATTTAGTCAACAGTCAACAGTCAACAGTCAACAAGTCACAAAATCAAATGATGCTGGTGTAAAATTGCCAGCTTTGGCAACCATTTTAGCTTTATTGGGTTTGGGGTTTCCCATTCCCAGGGCGATAATTGCAGCGACAGTGGGGCTGGCAGCTTTACCTATAGCGAAACGTGCTTATGCTAGCATTACCCAAAAACGAAAATTAAATATAGATTGTTTAGATTTTATCGCGATCGCCTTAACTTCTGCCCAAGGAAACCTTTTAACACCAGCTTTGGTGATGACATTGCATGAAATTGGCGATATGATCCGCGATCGCACCGCCAGAGTTACGGAAAATCATGCTGCCGATTTACTGGCTTCTTTGGGGCATTACGCTTGGGTTGCACAACCAGATGGGCAGAAAAAACGCCTCCTTGCCACAGAGGTGCAACCACAAGATACAGTCATAGTTTATCCCGGTGAACAAATCCCCGTAGATGGGCAAATATTACGCGGTAAAGCTTTAATTGACCAACAAAAACTCACTGGTGAATCCATGCCAGTTTTACGTCAGGTGGGAGAAGCGGTTTATGCCTCCACCTTACTCAGGGAAGGAGAAATTTACATCCAAGCTGAACGTGTAGGTACAGCTACCCGCGCCGGTGCAAGTATCGAGTTAGTCCAACAAGCACCAGTTCACGATACACGCATGGGTAACTATGCGGCGGACATTGCCGACCAAGCCATATTACCATCTCTAATTTTTGCCGGACTGGTATTTGCAGCCACCCGTAACCCCGCCAGGGCTGCATCTATCCTCACCCTTGATTTTGTCACAGGTATCCGCGTCTCCCTACCAACGACTTTCCTCGCCGCCTTACACCACGCCACAAGACACGGTGTTCTCATCCGCAGTGGTCGCGCTTTGGAAAAATTGGCACAGGTAGATACATTAGTCTTTGATAAAACAGGCACATTAACCAAAGGTGATATCGAAGTTGTGGAAGTGGAAATCATCGCCGACAGAATCACCACCCACAGACTTATAGCCCTAGCCGCCGCCGCCGAACAACGCCTAACCCACCCAGTAGCGGAAGCGGTGGTACGTTATGCCGAGAAACAAGGTGTAGAAATTTTGCCCAGGCAAGAATTTGAGTACGAAATTGGTTTGGGTGTAAGAGCCGAAATTGACGGTGAACAAGTTATAGTAGGGAGCGATCGCTTTTTGCGTCAGTGTGGTATTCCCCTCGATTGTCTTTATGAGCCACATAGCTGCAATCATGCAGATTGTCCCAAGCACCTCAATTGTCGCATTTCTGCCCATGATTCTTTACTGTATGTGGCAGTAAATCAGGAGTTCCAAGGCGTAATCTATTACACCGACCCCCTGCGCCCAGAAAGTCCAGCCGTGATTGAGAAACTACAAACCGAATACGGCATGGAAATACATCTACTGACAGGGGATAATCAGCAAAGGGCTATGGCTGTTGCGGCGGAACTGCATCTTCCCCTATCTCAAGTCCATGCAGAAGCATTCCCCGCACAAAAAGCCGAAATTATCCAGAAATTACATGATTCAGGTAAAACTGTTGCCTTTACCGGCGATGGTTTAAATGATTCCATTGCCCTAGCTTATGCAGATGTCGCCATTTCCTTTGGTAGTGGTTCCGAAGTAGCCAGAGAAACAGCCGATGTTGTCCTGATGGATGATACCTTGACTAGTTTTGTGGAAGCAATAGCGATCGCTCGTCAAACCCAAGCAATAATTAAACAAAATATCAGTTTAGCCGTTGTTCCCAATTTAGCCGCTTTAGGACTAGCAACCACCGTAGGAATACATCCCCTAGCGGCAACTGTAGTTCATAATGGTTCAGCCATTGCAGCCGGGTTAAATGGTTTACGTCCCCTCATGCACAAAGACCCACCAAGATAGAAAGATGATACATTGCTATTCTTAAAACCCCTATGCGAGGAGAGAGGCTTTGATTCTTTCTCCCCTTCCCTTGTAGGGCAGGGGTCGGGGGTTAGGTTTCAGAGAAAGTTGCACATTGCATATCCTTATAAACTGATATAGTGTTTTTCTGCTTTAGTTAAAAACTGAAACATTCTCGTTGGGAACTGAAACATTCTCCTTTAGAACTAAAATCTTGATGAATCAACCAACTATCAAACTCTTACCACAACATCAGCAAACCATCCTCAGTCATGCTGAAAGCGTCTATCCGGAAGAGTGTTGTGGGTTGATTATGGGATACGTAGCCAATAAGGCGAAAATTGTAGTGGAAGTCATACCTACCGCTAACGCTTGGGAGACAGAAGCAGATAACTTTACCCAAGAAATAAACCAGACAAATATCACTTCCCCAGCCTCCACCTTAAAAAGAAGATATGCGATCGCACCTCAAGTTATGTTACAGGTACAAAGGCAAGCGCGGGATAAGTCACTCAATATTATTGGTATCTATCACTCTCACCCTGATCATCATGCCGTACCTTCAGAATGCGATCGCCTCTATGCTTGGCCTGGATACTCGTATATAATAGTTTCCGTCCAAAAAGGTATAGCCAGTGGCATCCTTAGTTGGAGCCTTGATGATCATCATCAGTTTCAATCAGAAATAATTGATAACATAACTTTAAATACTTAAGACTAAAGACCGACATCATTTTTCGATACAATCAGTAGTCCGCGCTTCCGCATTCAAACTCCTATGCTTAATCCCAACCTGGAAGATATCCAGTTAACTAAAGACGACTACGAACGCTACTCCCGCCACCTGATTTTGCCGGAGGTGGGAGTGGAAGGACAAAAACGGCTCAAAGCTGCCAGTGTACTGTGTATCGGTACAGGTGGACTGGGTTCACCACTACTGTTATATTTAGCTGCCGCCGGTATTGGACGCATCGGTATTGTCGATTTCGATGTGGTTGATACTTCCAACCTGCAACGCCAAGTCATCCACGGTACATCCTGGGTAGGTAAACCCAAAATTGAATCTGCAAAAAACCGCATACACGAGATTAACCCCTATTGTCAGGTTGACCTCTACGAAACTCGTCTCAGTTCCGAGAATGCCCTAGATATCATCAGACCTTACGATATTGTGGTGGATGGTACAGATAACTTTCCCACCAGATATCTAGTCAACGATGCTTGCGTATTATTGAACAAACCCAACGTCTACGGTTCCATTTTCCGCTTTGAAGGACAAGCCACAGTATTTAACTACGAAGGCGGGCCAAACTACCGCGACTTGTACCCAGAACCACCACCACCAGGACTAGTTCCCTCCTGTGCAGAAGGTGGGGTATTAGGGATTTTGCCAGGGATTATCGGCGTAATTCAAGCCACGGAAACAGTGAAAATTATTTTAGGTAACGGTAATACCCTCAGTGGTAGATTATTGCTGTACAACGCTTTAGATATGAAATTCCGCGAATTGAAGTTACGTCCCAACCCCATACGCCCAGTCATTGAAAAGCTGATAGACTACGAACAATTCTGCGGTATTCCTCAAGCCAAAGCAGCCGAGGCGCAAAAAATGCAAGAAATCCAAGAAATGACAGTTACCCAACTCAAGGAATTGCTGGATAGTGGGGCGAAGGATTTTGTCCTGCTAGATGTGCGTAACCCCAACGAATACGAAATCGCCAAGATTCCTGGTTCTGTATTAATACCTTTACCAGACATTGAAAATGGTAATGGTGTGGCTAAAGTCAAAGAAGCCCTCAACGGACACCGCTTGATTGCTCATTGTAAGATGGGTGGGCGATCGGCGAAAGCCTTAGCCATCCTCAAAGAATCGGGGATTGTGGGGACAAACGTCAAAGGCGGAATCACCGCTTGGAGTCGGGAAGTAGACCCATCAGTTCCTGAGTATTAAGACTAAATAGTTGTAATGTAGAGAAGAAGCAGGGGAAATTCAGAGTTGTGGATTTCCCCTTTTCTGTAATTTAAGATTGCATAATAGTGTCAATATTTGTTTGCTGGGATTGTTTTAACGTGAGTCCGATAAATTCGGAAGAACCCCTCTCCATAGCTTGCTTCCCGCAGGGTACCTCTCCCCGACGCGGGGAGAGGCTTAAAACCCTGATTATTTGGTACTCAGTTATAGATTTTCAGCCCCTTCCCTTGTAGGATACTGTTGGCGAATTGATAGAGGGCAAAACCAATCATCACAAAATAGAAAATCAGGAATACTATGAGGCAGTGGGAGCAATTCGAGCAAAGTGAGAAACGCGAGTCTGACTGCGTGGGACATGTTGCCACCAATCCCACATCCGACTGAAGTTGATAGCAGCAGCAGTAATGACATGCTGCAAGAGAGTTTTGGCAAGACCAATGTAGCGACAACGGCGTAATTGGTAGCGACCAGTAGCTTGGGAAATCAAGCCTTCAACGCCAGCACGTTGGTGATAAATTTGTTGAAAAGATTCAGTTTTTTGGCGAATGCGAGCATCATGTAATGCAAGATGTAGTTCCTGTGGTTTGAGGGTCAGAAGACGCGGTAGTTTTTTGGAGCGAGTGCATTTTGAGCGACTTGAACAAAGCGAACAATCGGATTTGTCAAATTGTATTTTGACTACTGGATTGTCATGGCTATCGACAGTTGTACGCCAGGACTTACTTTGTTTACCCATTGGGCAATCAACACGCATCAAATCCCAATGAATAGTGAAGCAATTTTGCTCAAAGCCGGATTGTGCTGTTGCTTGCCAACTAGTTCCGGGGGGAACTTTTCCTACTAAATCAACATGAAAATGGGATTGACTATCGACTAAGTTTTGAGCATTGACATAGCCAGTATCGACAACATGTTCTTGTGGCAAAAGATTGTTCTGGTTTAAACGAGAATGAATTACTGGTGTCATCTCAACATCCGCACTTGTGGCCACGGACGTTTCCACATTGATAATTAAGTTTGGCAGTATGGGGTGACAAATTTCTGTCAGATGCAGATTATAACCAGTCCAGTTGATTTCTCGCTTGCTGGAATTGCGTGCATCAACATCGTAAGGAGATTCAATCTGTAGTCTATTTGGTGGTAAGTTATCTTGTTCTCGCCAATAGACTTGTTGCAATTGAATATAGTATTGTTGCACCCAAACTATACGTAATGTTTCCACTGATGGAATCTGCCACAGCCAATTACAAGTTGAGTCTGCATACAAAGCGGATAGCAAATGATGACCATCCTCACCAATTTTTCGCCTCAATTTCTCACGTTCGGCTTTTGATTTGGGCAAGCGGTATTGCTCAAATCTCAGGGAGTAACGTTCAAACCAATCAACGTCAACTCTCGATTTGAGCCAATCAGGGGCAAAATAAGCCAAGTCATTTAAGGTATGACGTAAAGTTTCTCCCACTAATTCCAAACGATTTAACTGTCGTACTGCGGCTAATACGTGAGTTGAATCAGTTCTGACACGGCCGCGATTTTTGAGCCAACCTAGTTCTTGGAAACGAGCTAGCATTTGGTTGAGTAACTCTCGCTCTCGTCCTGCTTTGATTAATCGCTGACGAAATTCTGAAAGTACTGAATAATCAAACCCTGGGTCATTTAATTCCAACGATAGTGCGTATTTCCAATCAATATGACCCCTCACTGCATCCGCCGCTTGTCTATCCGTTAAACCTTCGATAAATTGCATTACTGTCACTAATGCCAGTTGTCCTGCTGATATTCCACTTTGACCACAATCTGCGCGGTAAAGTTTGACAAAATCCTCATCCTTATATAACACTCCTATTTCATCCCGCATCTTCATATATATGTTCCCTTTGGGAAATGAATTCCGGGCTACTTGCGCTGTTGTTTCAGGAATCTGCGACATATCACGCGGGTGCAGGGTCATAATCTTTGTAGATGCTACGCTCAATATACTTATTCTCTTTTTTCCACTGTTCCAAACTCTTGAGGGGCTTAACCCTTCAATAATTCGCCAACAGTATCCGACGAGGGGAGAGGTTTGGAGAGGGGTCATTTGTCATTGAGTTCCCAATTACCTTGTCCGTAATAACTGCACAAAGGTATTACTCACCGTATTGTCTTTAGTATCTGCGGCGTATTGAATCAACTTCTCCCGCAATTCCTTGGCTGCATCTATTGGCAGTAAGCTGGCTAAGAGGAAGTAAACACCACGAAAGCGGGGGTCACCCATTCTATCTACTAATAGTCTTTCCGCTTCATCACTGTCGCCGAGAAAGTTCTGCACTAGGAAGAAGTCCATGATTTTATCGTGGCGGAAATACCATTCTTTCTTGGCTTCCCCTTTATCATCTTGCCATTGACGGCTCACTACCATTTTATATTTCTCATCTTCCAAAGACATGACGACTTGATAAAATTCATCGGCGGGTAAGGCTTGTTTGTCGTCGATACGCATTTGGTAGACTGCGGCGGAGAATTTTCTTAAGGGAAATTCTTGGTTCCATTCCTTCAGGTATTCAGCCGCTATTAGGTTGTATTGCTGTTCTTGCAGGCGGAATAAGTTGGGATATTGACCTTGTGATAACATCAGGGCTACCACGGTTAAATCCATTGGGTTGGAAAGAATGCGCCTGGCTGCTTTTAATTCTTCCTCTGGTTGCTGGGTAGTGAGGACTTCTTTTAAATAATTAATGCAGGCTTGTTCGTAATCAGCACCTTGAATTTTGGCATCCTTGGGCAGTCGCGGTTCACGGGAGAGCAAAAACTCTTGAATTTGGTTGGGTTCTAAGGGTTGCAAGTGGTAGGTTTTGGCGGTTGAGGGTGGTGTCCACTCTAGGGGCTGGGTAGTCATGATAATGTTGCCCCGGAAATAGCTTTCCACAAACTGGCAGATTTTAGCTCTGGTATCGGCTGTGACTTCGTTGAGTCCGTCGATGCAGATATCTATTGCACCACTGTAAATGAGGTTTTTCAGGAAGTCGGCATCTTGGGCTTGGCCGTGTAGCTTGTCTTGGATGGCTTCAATTACGCCTTTATGGCATTTTTGGGCGGGGAGATAAACGACTATGCGCGGGGAGTTTTGCAACAGATGGCGGAGAAACATCGACTTACCTAAGCCGGAATCCCCTTCTAAGATAATTTGCCCTTTGATGCTGGGGAGGGCGGCGGTAACTGGGAAGATATCCCCTGTACCGGGAACTTTGACTCTGGATTCTGGGAAGTAGCCTTTGTCACTAAAGTTATCTAAGCCGGCATCGGCTAGGAGGGAGGGTTTGAAGGGTTCAAATAATTTACGGCGGAAGGGGGGAAACCAGGTGAGGAGAAAGCCGACGTAACCCACCCCTAAGATGCGGCGTACCCAAGGGTTCCAGAAGAAGATGGCTTGAATTTGGGGGAATTTGGGGTAGGCGAAGATGAGGGCAAGCCAGAAGGTAGCGTGTGTGAGGATGGTAATTCTGGCGTTGAAAAACCACTGCCAACCCTTGAGGTTGACTATGACTGATTGCAGTGAATCAGCTTCGTTGTAGCCAGCTTTTTTGAGGTTGTTGTAGTGAGTTTCTAATAGGAGAATATCTTGCGGTTGCCAAGGGGTTTTTCTGGCGACTAGGGCGATTTGTTTTGCTAAATCATCACGTATTCGTGCAAATTCTTGGCTGGGTTGCCAAATGTCGCGGAATAGTTCTAGTGTTTTGACAGCTTGAGAGTGTTCCAGCTTATCAGGAGTTGTTTTTGGTCTGCCTAGCCATGTCAGCAGGGTTTTGACTTTTTCATGGCCGCCACCCAGGAAATAAGTCCAAAATCGCCAAAATTCATAATTATTCTGACCATAATCAAAACTTCCCTGATTTGGTTCGTAGATATAATTCAAAACTACGACAACCTCTTCTAATTTAAGTTGTCTGATTTTTCCCAATGCCGATGCCGCATTTCCACGAACGTCGGCGGGAACGTTTTCATCCTTGAGGAAATTGAGGATGTCAGGGACATACTTGACTGCGGCTTCTCCCAAGTTGCCCAATGCCAATGCTGCATTTCTACGAAAGGAGGCTTCCACCTTTTCATCCTTGAGAAAATTGAGGATGTCAGGGACATACTTAGCTGCGGCTTCTCCCATACTGCCCAATGCCTCTGCCGCATTTCTACGAAAGATGGTGTCCACCTTTTCATCTTTGAGGATATTAGCGATGTCAGGGACATACTTAGCTGCGGTGTCTCCCAAGTTGCCCAATGCCGATACCGCACCATAATAACGAACGTTGTTGTCCAACTTTTCATCCTTGAGGATATTAGCGATGTCAGGGACATACTTGGCTGCGGTGTCTCCCAAGTTGCCCAATGCCTTTACCGCATCTGAACGAACGATAGTGTCTACTTTTTCATCCTTGAGGAAATAGAGGATGTCAGGGACATACTTAGCTGCGGCTTCTCCCATACTGCCCAATGCCTGTGCCGCACCTGAACGAACGGTGGCGGGAACCTTTTCATCCTTGAGGATATTAGCGATGTCAGGGACATACTTGGCTGCGGCTTCTCCCAAGTTGCCCAATGCCTGTGCCGCACTTCTACGAACATCGGCATCCACCTTTTCATCCTTGAGGATATTAGCGATATCAGGGACATACTTGGCTGCGGTGTTTCCCAATTTGCCCAATGCCTCTGCCGCACTACCACGAACGTTGGTGGGAACCTTTTCATCTTTGAGGATATTAGCGATGTCAGGGACATACTTGGCTGCTGCGTTTCCCAAGTTGCCCAATGCCGATGCCGCAAATAAACGAACGATGGTGTCTACTTTTTCATCTTTGAGGATATTAGCGATGTCAGGGACATACTTGGCTGCTGCGTTCCCCAAGTTGCCCAATGCCTTTGCCGCACCTGAACGATCATAGTCGGGAACCTTTTGATCCTTGAGGAAATAGAGGATGTCAGGGACATACTTGGCTACGGTGTCTCCCAAGTTGCCCAATGCCTCTGCCGCACTACCACGAACGTTGGTGGGAACTTTTTCATCCTTGAGGATATTAGCGATGTCAGGGACATACTTGGCTGCGGCTTCTCCCAAGTTGCCCAATGCCTCTGCCGCACTGCCACGAACGCCGGCGCTCACCTTTTCATCCTTGAGGATTTTGGCAGCTTTCTCGGCAATATCCTCTGGTTTCTTCACCAGGGATTTTAAATCTTTGAGATTATATTCACCTAATTGCTTGAAAGCATATCCCTTAACTTGGTCATGTCCATCATCAAGGGCAGCTACTATGCCGTTAATCTGCCACGCTTCCGGCTGGGGCTTGGGCTTTTCTTGGGCGTTCACCCAAGGTAGGCAGAGTAGGAAAGAAAGGATGAAGGCTAAAGAATAAAAAATGTAGCGAGAAGGCTGGCGATGATGGCGGAGAGTTGTGACCATGTTGGGGGCAAGGTGGCAGATTACACGCGCTTATGAGTAATATATCAGGCTTACTTAGAATAATTATGCCTACGGTGTGCATATATTTGAGTGCTAGGTGCAAAATGTGGTTTGATCCCCCTAAATCCACGCCACTTGCTACAAGTCGGCAAAGCCGCCCAACGCAGTGGCTCCCCTTAAAAAGGGGGACTTTAATTCTTGTTCCCCCCTTTTTTAAGGGGGGTTAGGGGGGATCAAAACGTTATGGTGCTAAGTTATTAGACTTGTGTATACACCGTAGCCTCTAACTACCCTACTCTTTACTCTCCCGCCAGTATTAAAAACTCACTCACGAGTATCAAATACTCTCCCGCCAGTATTAAAGACTCACTCACGAGTATTAAACACTCTCTCGCCAGTATTAAAGACTCTCCTGCCAGTATCAAAGACTCGTTCATGAGTATTAAAGACTCTCCCACCAGTGTCAAAGACTCGCTCACGAGTATCAAAGACTCTCCCACCAGTGTCAAAGACTCGCTCACGAGTATCAAAGACTCATTAACGAGATGTAAATACTCGCTCACGAGTATTAAATATTCCTCAACGTGATTTTATAAAGGCTCTCGCTTGTGTGCAGCAAGGCTTTGATCTCTCTCCAAACCTCTCTCCTACAAGGATACTGTTCCAAACTCTTGAGGGGTTAAGCCCCTCAAGAGTTTGGAACAGTGGAAAAAAGAGAATAAGTATATTGAGCGTAGCATCTACAAAGATTATGACCCTGCACCCGCGTGATATGTCGCAGATTCCTGAAACAACAGCGCAAGTAGCCCGGAATTCATTTCCCAAAGGGAACATATATATGAAGATGCGGGATGAAATAGGAGTGTTATATAAGGATGAGGATTTTGTCAAACTTTACCGCGCAGATTGTGGTCAAAGTGGAATATCAGCAGGACAACTGGCATTAGTGACAGTAATGCAATTTATCGAAGGTTTAACGGATAGACAAGCGGCGGATGCAGTGAGGGGTCATATTGATTGGAAATACGCACTATCGTTGGAATTAAATGACCCAGGGTTTGATTATTCAGTACTTTCAGAATTTCGTCAGCGATTAATCAAAGCAGGACGAGAGCGAGAGTTACTCAACCAAATGCTAGCTCGTTTCCAAGAACTAGGTTGGCTCAAAAATCGCGGCCGTGTCAGAACTGATTCAACTCACGTATTAGCCGCAGTACGACAGTTAAATCGTTTGGAATTAGTGGGAGAAACTTTACGTCATACCTTAAATGACTTGGCTTATTTTGCCCCTGATTGGCTCAAATCGAGAGTTGACGTTGATTGGTTTGAACGTTACTCCCTGAGATTTGAGCAATACCGCTTGCCCAAATCAAAAGCCGAACGTGAGAAATTGAGGCGAAAAATTGGTGAGGATGGTCATCATTTGCTATCCGCTTTGTATGCAGACTCAACTTGTAATTGGCTGTGGCAGATTCCATCAGTGGAAACATTACGTATAGTTTGGGTGCAACAATACTATATTCAATTGCAACAAGTCTATTGGCGAGAACAAGATAACTTACCACCAAATAGACTACAGATTGAATCTCCTTACGATGTTGATGCACGCAATTCCAGCAAGCGAGAAATCAACTGGACTGGTTATAATCTGCATCTGACAGAAATTTGTCACCCCATACTGCCAAACTTAATTATCAATGTGGAAACGTCCGTGGCCACAAGTGCGGATGTTGAGATGACACCAGTAATTCATTCTCGTTTAAACCAGAACAATCTTTTGCCACAAGAACATGTTGTCGATACTGGCTATGTCAATGCTCAAAACTTAGTCGATAGTCAATCCCATTTTCATGTTGATTTAGTAGGAAAAGTTCCCCCCGGAACTAGTTGGCAAGCAACAGCACAATCCGGCTTTGAGCAAAATTGCTTCACTATTCATTGGGATTTGATGCGTGTTGATTGCCCAATGGGTAAACAAAGTAAGTCCTGGCGTACAACTGTCGATAGCCATGACAATCCAGTAGTCAAAATACAATTTGACAAATCCGATTGTTCGCTTTGTTCAAGTCGCTCAAAATGCACTCGCTCCAAAAAACTACCGCGTCTTCTGACCCTCAAACCACAGGAACTACATCTTGCATTACATGATGCTCGCATTCGCCAAAAAACTGAATCTTTTCAACAAATTTATCACCAACGTGCTGGCGTTGAAGGCTTGATTTCCCAAGCTACTGGTCGCTACCAATTACGCCGTTGTCGCTACATTGGTCTTGCCAAAACTCTCTTGCAGCATGTCATTACTGCTGCTGCTATCAACTTCAGTCGGATGTGGGATTGGTGGCAACATGTCCCACGCAGTCAGACTCGCGTTTCTCACTTTGCTCGAATTGCTCCCACTGCCTCATAGTATTCCTGATTTTCTATTTTGTGATGATTGGTTTTGCCCTCTATCAATTCGCCAACAGTATCCTTGTAGTGAAGGGGTTGGGGTTAGGTTCCGTCGAATTCACGTTGTTTTAGGAGTAATTGCTGATGTCGTTATCAACTCCAGTATTTGCCAACAAAACACTAGAAGAGTTTCTGAAATTACCAGAAACTAAACCCGCCAGTGAATATATTGACGGTAAAATCTACCAAAAACTGATGCCTCAAGGAGAACATAGCACCTTACAAAGTAGTTTAGTAACAGCTATTAATGAAATTGCTAAACCACAAAAATTAGCTTACGCGTTTCCTGAGTTACGCTGCACATTTTCGGGAAATTCTATAGTTCCAGATATTGCTGTCTTTGAATGGTCGCGTATTCCTTTACTTCCTAATGGCAGAATTGCCAATAAATTTGAAATTTCCCCCGATTGGATTATTGAAATTCTTTCTCCAGAACAATCCCCTAATCGGGTTATCCGTAAAATAATGTTTTCTATGCAAAATGGTGCAAAGCTAGGTTGGTTTCTCGACCCTAATGATGAATCTATCATGGTTTTTCAACCCGATATATTGCCAGAAATCAAAGCAGGGAAAGAAATTTTACCTGTTATGAGTGTATTGGCGAATTGGCAATTAACTGTAGAAGATATTTTTAGTTGTTTGAATTTTAGTTGAAAAAACAAATAATGCAGATTTTGTAGGGGTTTACAGCGTAAATTCTTCTACAAAAATCCGATTTGATTTCTGTTCAATGAAAGGTGTTTTGGTTTCCTTATTCCTAACAACCTCACAAAATTAATGGGACATCATGAATATTAAATAATAAAAATTCAAAAGGAGACTCAGAGGGGGAAAAATAATGCAAGATTCACCCCTCTGTTGATTTCTCTATGAATGTATCAAAATCGCATATCCTATGGGTACAAGTTTGGGTATTGGCAGCACTACAGGGAGCAATCACCCTGGCTTGGATCATATATAATGCCTACGTACCCAAACTTCTAGTTCAGTTTGGTTTTCCCCCATCCTTGGCAGTGGGTTTGCTGGTGGTGGAAAATGCCTTGGCTGTGATTATGGAACCACTCATGGGTGGGCTTTCGGATCAAGCACAGCGTTGGGTGGGTAGTCGATTTTTGTTAATCTCCGCAGGGGTGATTCTCTCAGCGACACTATTAATTGCGATCCCCTGTATTGTTACTTTCGTTCCTCCTACCGTTGTCTGGCGATCGCTTTTACCAATAGTATTAGTAGCCTGGGCTTTGTCTATGACAGTGTTTCGCAGTCCAGCGATCGCTTTATTAGCCAAATACTCAATGCCTGCCGAGTTACCTTTAGCATTTAGTGTTGTCGTCTTGACAGGAGGCATAATTGGTGCATTTCGACCAATTGCCAATAAGTTTATCCTCAATTTAGGACCAATTTTTGCTTTTGCGATCGCCTCTTTCGTATTACTGGCGGTAACGGCTGCATTGCGCTTAGTCAACCCTCCTCATACACCCGTTACCAACCCAAGAGAAATTACACAGTTACCCAACAGAGAATTAAGTTTAATTTTAGGTACTGGTTTTGGTGTGGCCTGGGGTTCGCGGTTAGTCATGGATATTTTGGGAAAAATTCTCCCAGTCCAACTGCAAATCACCAATAATGATTGGTTGATGGTATGGGTGGGACTAGCGATCGCAGTTGCCAGCTTACCTGCGGCATGGTTCACTATGAAAGTAGGCGATCGTCAAGCCATGCTGATTGGTATTGGCCTAACTACTTTGTCACTACTAATTATGGTTTGCTTCAATATCCCAATTCCTTTTTTATTAACCCTAATTGTGGGATTTAGTGTCATTATCAACGGTACAATTCCGTTTTGTTTACGACTAGTGTCTCAACCTTGGGAAGGTTTGGGAATTGGGATGTATTTTGGTGGGTTTGCTTTAGCAATGAGTTTATTTGGAGCAATTTTCCCCCAACCCCAACAAATTACACCAGTTGTAGGTCTAATTGGGTTGATTTTAGCTTTTTTACTAGCTGGAGGATGTATTGCGGCTAGCGGCGAGACTAATCCTTAATTCAGCTTTTTATGTGGGTAATTGTGAGAAAAGTGTTTCCCAATCAATAGTAGGTGGTCTTGTTCCCTTATTGACCAGTTCAAAAACTTGTCCTTCACTAGCTGAATAAAAAATAGATTCCACACAAGCTGCGGCGACATCAATTCTACTAGCATCCCCAGCTAAGGTGTCACCTTTGCCAATAACTACATTGAGCTTACCCCCTGTGGTTGCTTTCAAGAGTGTATTCAGGTCATAGGAAGTATAAGGACCATCAATCAAGCGTCCTGGGCGAATGATGGTGTAAGGTAGCCCGGAATGAATAATCGCTTCCTCTCCCTTTTTTTTGGCATCCAGCACACCGAAAGCATTCAAAATATTAAAAGGCGGCTGATCCTTGCGGAGAATCCCCACGGAAGATACAAAGACAAACCTACTCAAATCTTTAGGTGCGGCGGCGACTAAGTTACTCACACCCTCTGCATCAACTTTTGCGGGAGTGTTTTTTGCTGTTGCTTCTCTATAGTCAGAATCTAGAAGAATTTTACCCCATTCAAAAAAGTTGGGTTCTGGATCAAATTCCCATCTAGCAGAGGGAAAGGCTGTAGTTCCAGTACAACATATAATGTGGGTGACATGATCAACTGCTGCTGGAAGTGTGTTGGGTTGGCGGATGTCGCCCACAAAAACCTCAACTTTTTCATTGAACAGCTGTTTAGCTTTTTCGGCGTTCCGTGTGAGGATACGCACCTTTGCACCCTTCTCCAATAGCTTACCAACTACAATTTGTCCTACTCCACCAGTTGCACCAACAACTAACACCAAATCTTCAGTTCTTCCAAAAGTCATAACTGTCCTAGAGATAGCCTATTTTTAATCTACTCAAAAATATTAGTATGCTGTTTGCTACCACAGGGGGATATCACAGACAAAAGCCCGGTGGTTACGTCCGGGCTTTTGTAAATGCAGTGGGGATATATTCCCCAAAGGTTTTGATATAGAAGTTCTGTATAATTCGCTGTACTGATAGGTAATACCACGGCATTTTTGGCAATTCCGGAAAAACAGCAGAAATTTTTTCTGGTTTCAACGAGAAATATACTGATAGTTTGAGGGCGTAAGATGGTGATAAGCAGAGATTTTGTTGTAATTTACCGCGTTTTTACTGATGAATTATTTATCTGGTAGCTGGCAAGAATGGTTGACTGTATCAGCATATTTGGGTTTGATGATTGTTGTCATGTGGTTTGTATTTACCACACAGAGGAGATAAAAAAGGGGTGTAAAGGTTTTAAACATTTATACCCCTATACCCATTCGGCTGAAACTCACAGCGTACTCCTCCAGGAGAAGCAAGCTAAAGGCAGCATCCCCCAGGGAAGCCTGGCCCCCTTACACCCAAACAACAGAGAACCTGGGTGAGTCCTGCTTTCTATTTATTCCTGCTATACATTACAGCTATTTTTGTTTCTAAGTACCCTGGGATATTTTTCACCTTATCTGGTTCGGAAGTGGTTAAGTAATCAGAAGCATTCGACTGGTTTAAACCCTGTGTAGAAACTTTATTAACTACGCTAGAGTTAGTTACGGAGGAATTGGTACTTATGGATTTTCCATTATTTAATGAAACAGGTATATTGGCAACTTGTCTATTGTCCTTCATGAGACGGCTATAAGTCCGTTGGGGAATAAAGTGGAGAGGATTGTACCCAACAAAACGTAAAATTAAAACACAAGCCCAAGAATATCTTCCATCAGTAATAGCTTCAATGACTTGATTCAACTGTTCAGTAGTAATTATTTTGTGAAACCGATTTTGGGAAGAATTTATGTGGTAGCTCATAATGTGTTGGAGATATTTATCTAAATATGAAAGTTATAGACTGATTACATCAGTGTTTAGCTGTTTAGGGAACACAAAAAATAAACTATCCGAAATTGATGGTTTGATAGGGTGCGCTATTATGAATAATTTCTGAGCATATTTAGGTGCTATCACATTGATGCACCATACATTTTGGATATGGTATTTTCATGGAAGCTGAATTAAATGAAAACTTTGCTGTCGGTCAGTTCACTTGCGATTAAGATAGCCTTCTTCGCTCCATCCATCTTGCTTTTTAAACCCAGTAGTTGAGTTAAGTAAAATTTTTCAACTATAAGAGTTTAGAAGCACTTACCATAATTTTTTAATCAAAAAATGCTTGTGATAACGATCAGGCCTAGTAATCGCAAAAATAGTTAGCAATTGCCCAAGAAAAGTTTTGCTGATTCGATGGTGTGTAATTTTGTCTGTTCTGGAATGCTGAAGATAGTAAATAAGTGATCAAGAGCATCACTTTGATGGTCCCATTGTTGAATTTTGCCGTTGGAAGATTGAAGACTTATTACCATTTCTTAACCCCAGATACTATTTTCACAGACAAAAAATTTATCGCAAAACAGTTACCTAAAATACAGAATACAATTTTCCTACGATTAATTCAGCCAATTTGGCATTTTTTTTGTCCATTTTCCCAGAAAAACGGAGAGTGGGGGAGATGAGGAAGGACTGTTGACTGTGAGACAGTAGCATTCTTCTCTACGTTCGCGGTAGCGTTGCGTAGCCAAGACAGACGCTGCGCGTTCAACGTCCGGTAGGGAAGACGCTTTGCGTTGTAGGCGGAATGCCGTTAGCGTAGTGGTAGGGACATTAGGAGCATCACTTGGAGGGTTGACTGTTTACTCTTAATGATAAAAATATGCTGTATTTTTTCAAGTAATCACTACTCTCTACCTATGTTATGACAGTTTTAAATTATAATTAATCTCAATAAAATAGATATTAAATTAACGGTAATAGAGATATGTAACTCTTACGGTGTAAGACTTTGATACATTTGATTGATGTTTAAATATCTACAATTAGAAGTAAACTTATAAGTCATAGAACTGGGTGTTTAAAAATATCTATGGCTTACGATAACCGTGCGGCAGTACGCAAAGTTTTACTGATTACCCTAGTGCTAAACTTGTTTGTGATGGGGTTAAAAGCATTTGTAGGGTATTTAACTGGTTCTCTCAGCTTGTTAGCCGATGCGTTGCATAGTGTCACAGATAGCGCCAACAATATTCTGGGATTATTTGCTAGTAACTTTTCTTCTCCATATCCCGATCGCGAACATCCTTACGGACACCACAAATTTGAAGCTGTAGGTGCTTTGGGAATCGCCGCATTTTTAGGAATAGCCTGCTTTGAAATTCTCCAAGGTGCGATTGAGCGCATTCTCAAGGGTGGCGCACCTGTAAGAATTTCGCCGCCTGAGTTGTGGTTGTTGCTGATTGTCTTGGGAGTAAATATTTTTGTGGCGTTCTATGAACGTAATGAGGGTAAGCGGGTAGGTAGTCAAATCTTAATTGCTGATGCGACCCATACTATGAGCGATGTGTGGGTAACAATCTCGGTAATATTTGGTTTGATTGGGGTTTGGCTTGGGTATCAATGGCTAGATATAGTGTTAGCTTTTCCGGTAGCTTTGTTGGTATTTTGGAGTGGTTGGTCAGTTTTAAAAGAGAATTTACCTTGGTTGGTGGATCAAATGGCGATCGCACCAGAAGCCATACACGCGATCGCCGTTGCTGTACCTGGGGTAATTAATTGTCACGATATCGCCTCACGGGGTGTCCTCGGTCGTCAAGTCTTCATGGAAATGCACTTAATAGTAGATGCGCCAGATGTGGAAACTGCTCATCGCATTACCGAAGAAGTCGAAAGACGGCTAGAAGAACGCTTCAGTCCAGTCAGGATTATCATTCACGTCGAACCACCAGCCTATGAGTCTGAGCAAATCAGTTTTGAAACTGGATCGAAATAGAGAATAGGGAAAAAAGGCTGTTGTCATCGCACCTAGCTACGAAAAAATCAAATAGGATGGCGATCGCTTTATTTGATTTAATACAACTACATCTTTATTTATACTTCCACAAACAAAGTCTTACTCCTATATTTAGCATTTTGAATTGAATATAAGCCTACTCATGTATGTAAGTAAAGATAATGAGTAAAGAGATGATTACTCATATCTGCACGAATTGTTATGCTGAGACAGTCAAGTATTTTTGATGAACAAGACTTCAGTATTGTTTGATGCTTCAAGAGAATTGTTACATCAAAAATCAGTCTTGCTACTGATTGTAATCTTAAGGATTGAGAAGTGAACATCAACGATATCACTATTCCCTTTCATGTAGACCTCAGTAACTGTAATAAAGAGCCAATTCATATTCCTGGGTTAATTCAACCTCATGGAGTACTTTTAGCATTACAAGAAATAGACTTAACGATTCTGCAAGTTAGTAATAATACATTCAATCTCTTAGGAAGACATCCTGAACAGTTACTCAATCAACATTTAAGTTGTTTACTAGAAGCAGAACAAATTAACTTATTACAGGATTGTTTGACGCAAGAAGATTTACAAATAATCAATCCCCTAGAATTTATTATAAAATCCCACAACCAAAGCATTAATTTCGATGTTATTGCCCATCGTTCTAATGGTTTGTTGATTTTAGAATTGGAAGCTAATTTATCAGACAAAAATTATTCATTTTTCCGATTTTATCACCTTGTAAAGCTAGCGATGCTAAAACTCCAAGGTGCGGCAACAACAACAGAAATCAGCCAGATATTAGCTCAAGAAGTCCGAAAGATTACTGGCTTTGACAGAGTGATGGTTTATCGCTTTGATGAACAGTGGAATGGTAAAGTTATTGCCGAAGTAAGACCAGAATATCTTACATCTTATTTAGGGTTACATTATCCAGCATCTGATATTCCCCAACAAGCTAGAAAACTCTATAGCCAAAACTGGCTGAGGCTGATCCCAGATGCTAAATATCAACCAGTACCAATTGTTCCTACTAATCATCCCCTTAATAACCAGCCTTTAGATTTAAGTCGCTCAGTTCTTCGTAGTGTTTCCCCACTACACATTGAATATATGCAGAATATGGGCGTGACAGCTTCTATGTCGATTTCAATCATGAAAAATCAGAAATTATGGGGACTCATTGCTTGCCATCATCAATCACCAAAATACATACCCTATGAAATACGGAGTGCCTGTGAATTTTTAGGACAAATGACTTCTGTAGAAATGAGTGCTAAGGAAGATAGTGAAGATACAGAAGACAAAATTCGAGTGAAGTCTGTGCATAGCAAATTAGTCCAATATATGTCGGCGGAAAATGACTTTATTAATGCCTTAATTGACCATCAGCCGAACATACTTGACCTGGTAAATGCACAAGGAGCAGCAGTTTGTTTTAACGGTAATTTTCGTACAGTCGGCCAAGTTCCGCCAATCCCAGATATTCAAGTTCTTGTGGAATGGATGAGTCAAAATATACATGAGGAGATTTTTGCCACAGATTCACTCGCAACAGTTTACCCAGATGCAGAAAAGTTGCGGGAAGTGGCTAGCGGCTTGATAGCACTTTCTATTTCTAGAAGTCAGAAAAACTATGTTTTATGGTTTCGTCCAGAGGTGGTAAGAACTGTAGATTGGGGAGGAAATCCTCATAAACCTGTAGAAGTTATAGCCAATGGTGGAATACGCTTATCACCTCGTAAGTCTTTTGAATTATGGAAAGAAACAGTACTTTTAAAATCACATCCGTGGAAATCTTATGAAGTGAATGCAGCACTAGAGTTAAGAAGCGCAATTATTGGTATAGTGTTGCAAAAAGCAGATGAACTAGCACAGCTAAATATTGAACTGAAACGCAGCAATCAGGAACTAGATGCTTTTGCTTATATCGCTTCTCACGACTTGAAAGAACCACTGCGGGGAATTCATAATTATTCCAACTTTTTAATGGAAGATTATGGCGAAATTATCGATGCACAAGGAAAGGAAAAGTTACTTACCCTGATTCGTCTCACCCAACGGATGGAAGATTTAATCGATTCGCTGCTGCATTTTTCCCGTTTGGGACGGGTTGATTTATCCATGCAGGACACCGACCTCAATGAAATTGTGCATCGCATTCTAGATATGTTAAGTGGGCGAATTGAGGAGACAGGGGTGGAAATTAGGATTGTACAATTACTGCCTGTAGTGTACTGCGATCGCATCCAAATCGGTGAAGTCTTCAGTAATCTCATTGCCAACTCCATCAAATACAACGACAAAGCCAACAAATGGATTGAAATTGGCTACATTGACAACCAACCTCTACCACCCACATTTTACGTGCGAGATAATGGCATTGGTATTCGAGAAAAACACTTTGAAGCCATTTTTCGTATCTTCAAACGACTACACAGCCCCAACAAATATGGTGGTGGTACAGGTGCAGGGCTGACCATAGCCAAAAAAATTGTCGAACGACATGGCGGTAAAATTTGGGTGGAGTCAACCTACGGCGAAGGTAGTACCTTCTATTTCACACTGCAAGGTGTGTAGAAACATAACCAATTTCAAATAGCCTACAACTAGGCTGCGCCAATAAAATTCAAAATTTAGAGAACTTTTAAGCACTCCCCAGATGATTGGTAGCAACACCCAACCTTTATTAGTAATTGAAGATAGCGACGAAGATTTTGAGGCTTTGCAGCGAGTCATGCAACGAGAAGTTGTCTTAAATCCTGTTTTTCGTTGCACTGATGGTGAAGATGCTTTAGATTTTCTCTACCATACAGGAGCTTATCTCGACCCAGCAACGGCTCCTTGTCCCTCGATTATTTTGCTTGATTTAAATTTACCGGGAACTGATGGGCGAGAAATATTAGCGCAAATTAAACAGGATCATAATCTCAAACATATTCCTGTGATTGTCCTCACAACTTCTTGTAATCCTAAAGATATTGAAATATGTTACCAATATTGCGCCGCTAGTTATATCCTTAAGCCTATAGATATTAACCGTTTAGTTAAAACTATTCAAAGCTTTTTAACTTATTGGTTAGATATTGTGATTCTTCCTGATGCTGTTAGCAATTAGTCATGGCACAACCGCTAACCGTTTTAATTATTGATGATTGTGCTGAAGATCGCCAAGTTTATCGCCGCTATCTCCAGCAAGACCAAGAGCATCACTATACAATTCTGGAACAAGAATCAGGAGAGGAGGCACTGGAATTATGTCGGCAGTTGCAACCTGATGTAATTTTATTAGACTTTTTACTGCCAGACCAAGATGGACTAGAACTTCTGGCTGAATTACAAAAGCTGCTGCAAGGAAGTATGCCAGCTATAGTCATGTTAACGGGTTACGGTAATGAAGCGATCGCCGTACAAGCAATGAAAAGTGGTGTTCATGACTATTTAGTGAAAGAACAAACGACAGCAGAACGTTTGCGTTCCACTCTTCACTCTGCAATTATCCAAACGCGATTACGCCAAGAACTTTCCCGGAGTCAGGAGCAATTACACGACAGCCAAAAATTTATTGAACGCATTGCAGAAACCACTCCGGGGATTTTGTACGTTCACGATTTAGTCGAAAAGCGGAATGTTTATATCAATGGTAAGGTTGGTAATTTATTAGGTCATACTCCCCAAACAATTCAAAATTTGGGAAAAGAATTTCTCATCACATTCATGCACCCTGAGGATTTAGTTCGGCTTCCGCAAGTATTTCAGCAGTTTGACTCAGCCAAAGATGGAGACATCATCGAACATGAGTATAGGATGCGACACGCTGATGGTGGATGGTGTTGGTTTTTTAGTCGTAATTCTGTGTTCATGAGAAACAGTGATGGTTCACCACGCCAAATAGTCGGTACAGCCTTTGATATCACCGCTCGTAAGCAAGCTGAAGAAGAACTACGCTCTAGCAATGAACGTTTCCGACTAGCTGCCGCCGCCGTGAATTCTCTCATTTATGAATGGGATATAAAAAAAGGTACGGTCACTAGGACGGAGGGATTGACCCGGATTTTAGGCTACTCTGTGGAGGAAGCCACCCCAAATATTGAATGGTGGCAAGAGCAAATTCATCCTGACGACCAGGACTTTTTGGTTGAGCAATTCCAAAATCCACCTGTTAATCAAACTCATTATACTTTTGAATATCGCATCCGACACAAAAACAATCAGTATTTATACGTATTAGATCAAGGGATAATCACCAGAGATGAAAATGGCCAGCCAGTGCGAGTAGTCGGTAGTGCAACCGATATTAGCGATCGCAAACTTGCGGAAGCAGAACGCGACCAACTATTGCAATTAGAAAAATTAGCCCGTGCGGAAGCAGAAGCCGCCAATCAAACGAAAGATGAGTTTGTGGCGATGGTATCTCATGATTTGCGATCGCCATTGAATGCAATTCTCGGCTGGTCACAATTGTTACGAACTCGCCAGCTTGATGAAAGCACATTTACCCGTGCGTTAGAAACCATTGAACGCAACGCACAATCACAGTCAAAACTTTTGGAGGACTTACTGGATATGTCTCGTATCCTCAGGGGTAAGTTACAGTTGGAGTTTTGCCTAGTGGAGTTACCTGCTATTATCGGCGTAGCAATTGAGACTGCTTATCCCTCAGCCAAAGCTAAAGATATTCATTTAAAGTCGGTGATAGATGAATCAATTCCACTGATTCCTGGTGATATCAATCGCTTGTTACAAGTTTTAGGCAATCTGCTTTCAAATGCGATTAAATTCACACCTCCAGAAGGACAGATCACAGTCCAACTATCATATACAGACTCTGAAGCTCACATCACAGTGATTGATACAGGTATTGGGATTAAGTCAGAATTTTTACCCTACGTTTTTGAGCGCTACCGTCAAGCGGACTGCCAACATAAACAACATGGTTTGGGTTTAGGGTTAGCGATCGCCCGTTATCTCATAGAATTACACGGCGGGGCGATTCATGTGAATAGCCTGGGTGAGGGACAAGGAACTACTTTCACTATTAAATTACCATTGCACCAATAATATTTGTAGAGGTTAGGAATGATAAAAGCTTCCTACTATTGTGCTGAGGCAGTGATTAGTTAGATTTTATTTGTCAGTCCCTCAATCCTCACAAGTTCCTCAAGTTTAACCAATATTATAAATAGGATTTCACTATACTTGCTCTTGGTTACTGATTACTTAACTTGTAACAGATAGCTCATACAATGCCCCATGAGAAAGTAGACTACTAACATAGCCGCAGCAGCCAGCGCCACTAATGTCCCTGCCAACATAAGAGAGAATTCCTTATTCTCCACAGCCTTCTCCATTAGGTGCAGCGACCATGCCACCAAGGCTACATCAAATAATAAAATAGGAATCAACATATTTTTTAATATTTATTAATACTTGTAAATCAATCTTAACATCCTTTTCGAGAACTGTACCCGACTTGTGCTAGACGTAATGTAAATTCCATGATGTCTTTAGAACTATGCGTATAAGCGGACTGGAACTTGGCAATCACGCAAATAATTCTTAATTTCAGCCACGCTGAGTTGACCGTAATGTAGCAGCGATGCCAATAAAGCAGCTTCCGCTTTCCCTTCAGTTAAAGCAGTGTATATATGTTCACAGTTACCCGCACCACCAGAAGCAATAACTGGTATTTCTACAGACTCAGCAATTGCCCGTGTTAACTCTAGATCGTAACCAGCTTGAGTACCATCAGCATCCATACTCGTTACCAAGAGTTCACCTGCACCGCGCTTTTCCACTTCTTTCGCCCATGATAAGGCATCCAAACCCGTGTTTTCTCTACCACCACGCACGTAAACATCCCAACCGGGATTACTGGGATCTACTCTGCGTCTAGCATCAATCGCTACAACGATGCACTGATTACCAAAGCGATCGCTCGCCCGATCAATCAATTCTGGGTCACGTACTGCCGCAGAGTTAATACTAACCTTGTCTGCCCCAGCGCGTAACAAAGCTTTAACATTTTCTAAGGATTGAATACCACCACCTACAGTCAGGGGAATAAAGACCTGCTCGGCAGTCCGGTAAACAACGTCAATGATCGTATCCCGGTCTTCATGAGTAGCCGTAATATCCAGAAACACTAACTCATCAGCCCCAGCATCGTTGTAAACCTTGGCCAGTTCTACCGGATCACCAGCATCCTTGAGATCAACAAAGTTAACTCCTTTAACTACCCGTCCCGCCTTCACATCTAAACAAGGTAAGATTCTTTTAGATAACATAATAATTTTTTACTCCTGGGTAATTGTCCGGAATTTAAATTTTAAATTGACCTGTGTATTTTCTCACCAAAATCTTCGCCACCATTTCTACTACCAGTATTACGGCGAAGAATTAACGCAAACAGTCCTAAACTTAGAGTTGCAAGCTGAATTATGGCGATCATCTCCTCAAAAAAACAGCCCCCAGAACCCAACGGACAGCCAAACAAGCGCCCGGAGTCAGCACCAGCCGCCCCTAAAGAGAAGGTTTTGCAACCTGAAGCTGCTATTGATGAGCAAGGTAAGCAAGAAGAAAGTATCAGACCACAAAAATTCGCCGACTACATCGGACAGAAAGACCTGAAAGACGTGCTGGACATTGCCATCAAAGCAGCCAAGTCGCGGGGTGAAGTTTTGGATCACTTGCTACTGTATGGCCCGCCAGGATTGGGTAAAACAACAATGGCAATGATATTAGCTTCGGAAATGGGAGTCAATTACAAAATCACTAGTGCGCCCGCCTTAGAACGTCCCAGAGATATTGTCGGGCTACTAGTGAACCTCAAACCCGGTGATATTTTATTTATTGATGAAATCCATCGACTTTCGCGGATGACCGAAGAAATTCTCTATCCGGCAATGGAAGATTACCGCTTAGATATCACCGTGGGTAAAGGTTCCAGCGCTCGGATTCGGAGTATACCTTTGTCTAAGTTTACCTTAGTGGGGGCAACAACCCGCGTAGGTGCCTTAACTTCACCACTGCGCGATCGCTTCGGCTTAATTCAAAAACTGCGCTTTTACGAAGTTGACGAACTCAGCCAAATAGTCCTGCGGAGCGCTCAGTTACTCCAAACCCAAGTTACCGACGACGGAGCCACAGAAATCGCCCGTCGTTCACGGGGAACACCACGTATCGCCAATCGCTTACTTAAACGTGTCCGCGATTATGCACAGGTAAAATCCTGCACAGAAGTTAGCCAAAATATTGCTGCCGAAGCACTACAGCTATTTCAAGTAGACCCATGCGGACTCGATTGGACAGACCGTCGAATGCTCAGTGTGATTATCGAGCAATTTAACGGTGGCCCCGTAGGTTTAGAAACAATTGCCGCCGCGACCGGAGAAGATACCCAAACAATAGAAGAAGTATACGAACCTTACCTGATGCAAATTGGCTATCTCAGTCGGACTCCCCGTGGTCGCACAGCCACCAAAGCCGCCTATAAACACATGGGATTTACGCCACCAAACGAGCAGCTATCTTTACTTTAATGATTGGTAATAGGTAATGGGTAAAGGGTAATCGGTAATTGGTCAATCGTTTTACACTACCCAATCCCCAATCCCCAGTCCCCAATCCCCAGTCCCCAGTCCCCAATCCCCAGTCCCCAGTCCCCAATCCCCAATCCCCAACCCCCTAGCCACAACTCAACCCAGATGATAATTAAGTTAATTAGTGTTGTTCTCAGCTTATTAGTTTTGTTTGGCTGGGGTACACCAGTCATGGCACAATCTCCGCAACCATCGATTACCCAGGAACAAATAGCACAAGGGGAGGAATGGAAAAATCAGGCATTTAAGGCCACAAATAAAGGTGATTTTGTCACCGCAGAAAAGTATTGGACAAAAATTATTGATAATTTCCCTACTAATGCTGGGGCTTGGAGTAATCGCGGCAATTCGCGGGTGAGTCAGAATAAGTTACAAGCAGCGCTGACAGATTTCAACAAAGCTATAGAATTAGCCCCGAATGTTACCGACCCGTATTTAAATCGGGGTACAGCATTAGAAGGCTTAGGGAAATGGTCTGAAGCGATCGCTGATTATAATCATGTCCTAGACCTCGACCCTAACGATGCAATGGCCTATAACAATCGGGGTAATGCTAAAGCAGGTTTAGGGAAATGGTCGGAAGCGATCGCAGATTACAAAAAATCCTTTGAAATTGCCCCAAACTTTGCCTTCGCCCGTGCCAACTACGCCATTGCCCTTTACGAAACTGGGCAAAAAGATGAGGCAATCCGGGAGATGCGTAATATTGTTCGTAAATACCCCAACTTCGCAGATGTCCGCGCCGCCCTAACAGCTATTTACTGGGTAAACGGACAACAAGGTGAAGCCGAAAGCAACTGGGTAGCGGCTTATGGTTTAGATACCCGATATAAAGATATGAACTGGGTAAAAAACATCCGTCGCTGGCCGCCTAGTATGGTGTCAGCCTTAGATAAGTTTTTGCAAATCAAGTAAGATATATTTACGGGATGGACGTAACTGGATTCGAACCAGTGACCTCTACGATGTCAACGTAGCGCTCTAACCAACTGAGCTATACGTCCTTAACCACACGATTTATAACAGTAACACACATTTTTCATAAAAGCAAAGTTTTATTGTTTCAGTCGCTTCTGTGCCAAAGCCATTAGTCTTTGCCCTTCCGGGTAGGCTGTTGTTCCAGGTTTGATAGTATTTAGCTGATTGATAATCCCTTGTATTTGACCTTGGAACTGTTGCGGGTCAGAGGGAGGAGCCGCAATCAAACTTTGAATTTGTTCATTAGCTTGTTTCAGTGATGACTGCGACTCAGTTTCAGCTTGCAGTCGAGTTTCGATAATTCCTAAGTTGGTTTGGTAATTTGCTAATAACTTCTGCGCTTCCACATAACCGGGTTCTTCTACGCGCACATTTTCTAATTGCTCAATTGCTGTTGACCACAGTTTAGCAATTTGCTTCCATTTTGTTTCTGTATGTGGTGGGTTTTGGGAGGCTTGAGCCGCAGCCAAGGCAAATTGTTTGGCACCTTCAATTAATTTGCCACTTTTAGGATCAACAATGCCCTGAATTTTGCCCTGGTAAATTGCCAATAACTTTTGTGCTTCCAAGTATCTAGGGTTTTCTAAGGGAACTTGGTTAATGCGGCTCATGGCTTGTTGCCATAGTTCCGAGGCTGTTTGCGGCTGTGTTTGCTTGATTTTCTCGGCGGCGAGATCAAATTCTTGAGCCGCGACAATGAAACTACCAATTCGAGCGTTTTCAAAATCCCGTGTGTAGGCTCTTAGCTTCGCTTTTGCGGTTTTTGCAGCTAATGTTTGTGCGGGAATTTCTTCTAACTGGTCGATTCCCGCTTGCCAAGAAGCGATCGCCTGTTCTCTATCTTTGCTATTAGCCGCTTGTTCATATTGTTTTTTCGCCAATTCTATGGCTAGTTCACCTTGATTAAGTGGTGTTAAAGCATTCTTGTCTTGAAAAACAACAGCACTAATTCGTGCAGTCCGTTGACGAGCTGCTTCAAACTCATCTAAAGTAAATCGCCAACTGCAACCAAACAAACTACAGTAAGCCTGGGGATAATATCCGAGAAACCAAACTGGTAGATTATCTAGATGTTTTTGTGCTTCTTGAACCTTTTTTGCACCCTCCTCAATATCAAATGAACTAGTAGCTTTATTAATTAACTGGTCAGCTTGCTCCAGATTTTGAATTACTCCCCGATAGTGATAATCCATACTCATATAGCTGGGTAACAGTAGGATTGGTACTGTTCTCGCCACAGGCCAGCGAATCATGGGATAAGGTAAATTCACTACCCAGACAATCCCCGCCGAACTACCCACGAGAATTACTGTCCATTTGATTTTGGTAAAAAGTCCAGGCGCTTGATTTGCTTTTGCAGCTTGCTTGAGGACTTTCTCATTAAATTGCGGATATATGTCCAAAAATATATCCCGTAACTCGTCTATCTGAGCAGGAGAGCCTGTTTCTAAACGCAATTTCTCTAATCGTTTAATTACTATTTCCCGTTCAATCTTACTAACTTGGTCATTACCACTACATTTTTCCACTTCTGCTAGCAATAGTTTCCAGGCTCTTTGATTGAGGCGATACATAGAGATAAAGTATAATCTATGATACTAGTATTCCCATCATCACCCAAAAAACTTAACTGGCAGAAATAAGACAGCGTGTCATCAGGTCAATAATCTACGGTACTGGATTTTTACAAATGACTAACGACCATAAGATATATTGTTAAAATTTATAAGTAGCATAAGAAAATACTTATTATCTCAAATGCCAACTGCTTTAATTACGGGTGCTTCTGGCGGTATAGGTAAAGCCTTTGCTCAAGAATTAGCGGCGCGTCAGACAAATCTTGTGCTTGTAGCGCGATCGCAAGATAAGTTACATCAATTAGCTCAAGAATTACAACAGCAGCACAAAATTCAAGTAGATGTAATCGCTAAAGACTTAACAGAAACAGATGCAGTCGCGGATGTATTTGATATCACCAAAAGCCAAGGACTGACAATTGATTGTTTAATTAACAATGCTGGGTTCGGCGATTATGGTGACTTTGCCGAAAGCGATCGCACAAGACAAATTAAAATTGTCCAGTTAAACGTTTTAGCATTGGTAGATTTAACCCATAGATTCTTGCCTTTAATGCGTCAAAGCCGTTCGGGAAGCATTATTAACGTCGCTTCTATTGCAGGCTTTCAACCGATACCTTATCTTTCCGTTTATGCCGCAAGTAAGGCTTTTATTGTGAGTTTTAGTGAAGCTTTATGGGCAGAAAATCGCCAATATGGTGTTCGTGTTTTAGTTACTTGTCCAGGGCCAACAGAAACTGACTTTTTTACTGAGGCTAATTTTCCCCAAGCTTTGGCGGAAACCACAAATAAGGTAATGAGTTCTGAAGAAGTTGTCTTGAAATCACTCAAAGCCTTGGAAAACTGGGAACCAACGGTAATTATCAGTGATACTAGTACCCAACTTAGAAGCAATGTGGCTCGACTTGTACCACGCAAAACTTTGCTTAGTCTTTTAGCTAAACACTTTAAAGCTTAGTTGTCAGATACTTCCAGATAAAACAATATCCAAAATGTAGAGTGCGTCAGGATGAATAATTTCTGAGTATAGTTAGGTTCTATCGCACTGACGCACCCTACTAAAATAAGCCTACCAAACTGAAAATGTCTTTAATTTTGAATTTTGCGGAAAGTTCTGTAGGCGGGTTTCCCGCCGTAGGAAACTTTTCAAGACGAATTTTGAATTTTGAATTGTTAATTTGTCAACTCTCAACTTACATATATCTAGTCAGTTGGACACGATAACGTTCTTTTTTCGTTACGGCAATTTCTCCAACTTCTAAGCGTCCTTTACCGCGAATAGCGATTAAGTCACCTGATTTTACTTGGGAACTGGCTTGGGTGACTTCTTTCCAATTGACACGGACATCACCGGAATCAATCAAGTCTACCATCTTACTGCGAGACATCCCAAAACCAGCAGAGGCGATCGCATCTAACCGCAAAGAAGCTTCTACTGTCGTCAATTCTTTCTTCTTCGGTTCCCGAACTTTTAATTCAGCTAGCTCAATGGGTTGGGTTTTCACAGGAACAGAACGCACCTGATTAAGATGAATTTGCAAAAATTCTGCTAACTCTGGAACTACAATGGCTTGCGCTCCCCGTTCACCCAAAACAATAATATCGCCAGTTTTCTCCCTGACAATCCCAGTTCCCAGCATTGCGCCTAAAAAATCGCGGTGAGTCGCCGAGTCAAATAGGAAATTACCTGCAATTTCTAGTACCACAAGGCTAACTTGAGATTGATCTAAGGGTAACTCAGCACGGGCGATCGCTAATCTTTGGCGTTCTGCTTGCGGATATCCACCCCAAGCCACCAACTGCACGTCTGTTAACCGACTAAACACCCGTTGAATCTCTGCCAACTCCGGCGGAGAAAAAAAATCTGTCACAACCACTTCCCAAGTCTTAATAGCTTGCTCTGCTTGGTCAATTACACGAGCTACACTATCTCGATTTTCAACACCCTTTAAAAGTTCTTCTCGTGGCAGCATTTTTATATAGTCGGTTGTCGGTTGTCAGTCGTTATCGTTCGATACTTACCTAATCCCCAATCCCCAATCCCCAACTCCTTACACAGGACTTGTATCAGCGTAACCTTGGATATTTTCTGGCTCAAACTGGCGCAATATTCGGGTTGCTTGGCGAGACAGTGTTTCCGAGCCTTGAACTACAATCAAGTATTTACCTGCATCTAAGCGATTACGGTAAGGTAAAGCATCACCACCACCAATAATTAAGCCTACTCCTCCGCCAACAACTACACTACCCATAGCACCACTAGCAGCGCCTAAAATACCGCCTACAACGTGATTACCAATTTCACCCGCCCAGGCGAAGGTATTCAAACCAGTGATGTAGCTAAAGGTAAAACCGGCAAAAAAGCCGAATGGTACTAACCAATATGCCATTAGCTTCACTTGCTTTTTAGCTTGGAGATTGGGATCAATCAAGCCAAACTCATCAGCAGTTTTATACCCTCTACCTAAGATAGTGCTATTAATACCTTCTCTTTCTAAGGCTAAGTAAGCAGCTTCTGCTTGGATGCGATCTGGTAATACGGCTACAAGGTAATTCATTGATAGAAAAATTTGTCTGATAAAAATTTTGCCCTAATTAACAGGGTATCAGTCATTGTTCCATCAATGCAGACAGTGAGGAAATGAGTCAGGGGAGCAGGGGAGGTAGGGGAACAGGGGAGGCAGGGGAGCAGGGAGCAGGGGAGCAGGGAGCAGGGGAGCAGGGAGCAGGGGAGCAGGGAGCAGGGGAGCAGGGAGCAGGGGAGAAAAATTTACCCAGTCCCCAGTCCCCAGTCCCCAATCCCCAATCCCCTACCTGCTCACTTAAGCGCATCTAAAGGCTCACAAAAGTCATTAACACCTTGCTTGAGAATATATATCAAAACTGGTGTTGCCAAAATATTCGGGAATGTGGGCATGGTTTTGAGATGAGCCATCATCTCGATAATTGAGCCGTTAAGCAAGGAACTACGGAATTCTGGCTCACAAATAACAGCACGCCACTTTCTTGCCAGAGCATCTAACCATTCGGCGTTAGCTCGTTCTGGTTCTTGTCCTGCTTTGATGGCTAGTGTCATCGCCGCATCTTCTAAATCTCCTTCGCAGTCCTCAATTAAGTCCAAAGCCTCCATTGCTCCCAGATCATCTGCCAATTGAGAGCGAAACAATGCTATTTCTTGTGATGTAACTGTTGTCATGAGTAAATAATCAGTAGTCCATAGTCCATAGTTTATAGGTTATGGTTAGTTGACGGTTGACTACCGACTACTGACTACTAATTAATGCTCTAGAAGTAACAGCACGTTGTAGTTCAGCTAAGGCACGATTGTAATCGAGAATTGCAGTGATTCTGTTACCCTCAGCCTGTGTTAAGTCGTTTTCTGAGTTAATCACATCTGTTTGAGTACCTACACCAGCTTGGAAACGCAACCGCGCTAGACGCAGTGCTTCTCTAGCCTGTTCTAGGGCAACATTGGCAGTTTGCACGTTTTCTAGGTTGGAGCGTTGGTTGGTAAAGGCCTGCTCTACTTGGAAGCGGACTTGGTCTCGCTGGCTAGCAAATCGAGTTTCGGCGATCGCAATATTAGCTCTAGCTTGGGATGCTCTGGCTCTAGCGGCTCCACCATCGTACAGATTTAAGGTTGCTCTCACCCCAACAGAATAACCGTCAGTCAGACCGACACCATCATCAAACTGATCCAGTAAGTTGTAGTTAGCAACGAAGCTGACTTGTGGCCCCAAGGTTGCTAATGCTTGCCGACGTTGTTGCTCGCTGATGTTTCTTTGTGCCAACTGCTGATGCAATTCGGGACGGTTTTGATAAGCGAGGATGATGCTTTGTTCTAGGGATTGGTTCCACAGCCCTGCTAATTGTACAGGGTCGGCAGCGCTGATATTTACCGCCTGAGGAATGCTTAACAGGGTTGCTAGTTGACGGCGAGTGGTTTGTTGCCGAGATAGGTTATTGGTTAGCTGTTGGGTGTTATTAGCTAAGTTTACTTGCGATCGCAGCACATCAAATCTAGTACCCACCCCAGCCCTTTCTAAGGCTTCCGCATCTCGCAAGCTAGCTTGGGCATTTTCTACCGCCGACCGAGCAATACGGACTTGTTCATCTGCCTGTTGCAAGTCGTAATATGCTCTAGTCACGCTCAAGCGAATTTCTTCTGACTGACGCTCTACATCCAATTCATTAAAACGTACTTGTTCCTCAGCTTCTTGAATAGCAGCTTTCCTTCTCCCAGAAGTATAAAGGTCGTAGGATAATTGTGCTTGGCTATTAAAGGCTGTACCAGGTTCATCGTTGTTGCCAACTCCCCCCTGTTTACTAATCAGTTCGTTCTGGAGTTGACCGCCGGCAGACTGACTGCGGGTAACATCACTACTGACAGATAAATTAGGTAATAAAGCTGCCTGTGCTTCTCGTAGCAGGGCTTGAGTGCGTTGCAGTTCCAACAGAGAAACTTGTAAATCCCGATTGCTCCGCCGTGCCAGTTCCAGCGCCTGAGTCAAGGTAATCGGCTGATTCTCCTTGAGTGTCACTTCTTCTGGTTTGGTGGGAAATTGCAGAGGATTGGCATTGGGAATCAGGTTTGGTGGCACTTCTACAGCACCTACAGGTGCTTGAGTCTCTACTGGCGCTGATTCCGTCTGGACAGGTGCAACTCTTGGTGACTGAGTATCTGCTGGTACTGATTCCGTCTGGACAGGAGTATCTGTCGGCGCTTGAATATCTACTATGGTTGATTCTTCCGGTACAGGAGCAGCAGTAGGGTCTTGTGTAGTATTACCCTGAGCTATCTGCTGTCCGGTTAGCTTGGTGAGTTGACAAGTTTGTGGTGAGCAACTGCTGATATTTAGGAGTTTTGCTGCGCCGACGTGATTTGCTGTTGCCTGTAAAACCATTGGTAACTGGGTTTGCAGTTTTTTCTGTGGCGCAGGATTTTGTATATAAGACGGAGAAAAAGTTTGTTGTCCAGCCAGCAGCGTAGTAGAGGTAGCAGAAGCTACTTTTGTTACTAACTTCGGTTTAGTAATCCCTGAGTTAATTTGTTTTTGTTGGCTGGGAAAACGCTTTTGTTTTAGCCTTTGAGAAAGAGTCAGTTTAGATTTGAGAGGGAAATTTTTAACTTCATCTTTTCGGGATTTTTGTTCTCTATCGATACCAGTATTTTCTGTCAAGATTACTGGGTGACTGTGACTACTGGAAAATTGTAAATTTGGTGTAGTCACACCAGAAGTGGGAATGATGTCTGGAAAAATCTGGACTGTAGCATTAGGCAGTTGTGTCTGATTTTTGTCTACTAGCAAAGTTTGACTATTTTGAGTAGTCACAACACTAGAAGAAGGCACAAGTTGTACACTACTTACTTTCATTGCTTCAGCCACAGCTGGCTGAGTCGTCAATACTGCTGCTGTTACACCAGGCAAGAAACTATAGAATAAGTGTTGTCCTTTCACCGCATCCCCTCACACGAAAATTGATCTGGCGGCAGAAAACTTTTCTTCACCACAGAATATAGCACGATACTAAATTTAAAGAGGAATATAGTACGATACCAAATTTAGGAATCGGAACCCTGTTTGTCTTCAAAACGTCGGACTATCCGAGAAAGTTCCGCTTTCTCGTCAATACTAACGCGGGTTGGAGAGCCACTGACAATTCTTTCGTAGTTACGGAAAGAATCTTGAATTTCTGGACCATCTGCCGTGATATTATATTCTCTAATTCCTTTGTCGTGCCAGGAACCTCTCATCTTAAATACGTTAATTGCCCTTGACATTTCCCCACGAATCTCTACGTACTGTAGCATTAAGATTGTGTCGGTAATTGTAGAGATGTGAGAGTCGGTTATGGAATGAGATCCCATAAATTGGTCAGTTGTGTTAGTAAAGAAGCCCGTAATTTCTTCTTGTTTGGCATAACCTGTGACACCAATAACAAACTGCCGGAAAGCATTATTACTTACACCTCTAGCTAGTGCTGATAGGGAATCAATAGCAATTCTTGCTGGTTTAAAATAGGCAATTTCGGACTTAATAATTTGCAGGTGGTCTTCTAACCCAGTTGATTCTGGGTAGGTACAAATAATCTTCAGTAAACCTTGGCTTTCTAATTCTTCAAAATCAATACCCCAAGAATAAGCATTCCGAGATAGTTGAGCGCGTGATTCTTCATAAGCGAATAATATCGCTCGCTCGTTGTTGACGCAGCCATTTTGTAAGAATTTACTCACTAACAGGGTTTTACCCGTACCGGTAGCCCCTGTGGCTAAAATGATTGAGTCTTTAAAGAACCCACCACCGCACATTCCATCTAGAGTTTTGACACCAGAAGAAACCCGGACATTAGAAGACCTTTGAGTCAAGCGCATTGCTCCTAATGGGAAAATGTTCACACCATCATTGGTAATTGTGAAAGGATACTCACCTTTCATGTGAGTTGTACCACGCAATTTCAATATTTCAATGGTGCGGCGGCGACGTTCTCCTTCTAAAACGTTACGGGCTATGACCACGTTATCGGATACAAATTCCTCTACACCAAAGGAGGCTACTGGCCCATATTCTTCGCTGCGTTCGGTGGTAATTATTGTAGTGACATTGAGTTGTTTGAGACGCGCTACTAGGCGAAAAATCTCTCGACGTACAACCCCCACTGCTTCATATTGCTGGAATACGGCGGTGATGGAGTCGATGGATACTCGTTTGGCCTTGTATTTACGAATTGCATATTGCAAGCGCTCAATTAATGCGGAAAGATCAAAGTTGCCAACGATATCTTGGCCTTCTGGGTCTGGAGATGCGTCCAGAATAAATAATTTACCCTCATTAATTAGGCGTTGTAAGTTCCAGCCAAAAATATGAGCATTTTTGATGATGTCGCTGGGCGATTCTTCAAAGGTGACAAATACACCTGGTTCATCAAAGAAGCTAATACCGTTAAAGAGAAACTGTAGAGATAATAAAGTTTTGCCTGTTCCAGAGGTTCCACTGACTAACGTAGTTCTACCAACAGGTAAGCCGCCATGACTAATATCGTCAAAGCCTTCAATCATTGTGCGAATTTTTTCTACACCATTACCAGATGTATTTTGTTGTTCCGGCTGCTCTTTCTCACTCATCGTTTGCTAATAATGGGGTGCTATCCCCAGTTTTTATATGACTAAAGTTGGTAAATTATTTTTAACACCAAAGATTAAAGACTACTTTGTGCTTCCCAATCTTCTTCTGTTAGTTCTTCATACAACAAATCTAAACCAATCAGAACTCTTTCACGGTCTGAAAGATCACCAATGATTTTGCGGACTGGTGGGGGTAAAATCTTTGATAATGTTGGGGTGGCTAATATTTTATCTTCTTCTGCTAATTGTGGATTCTTCAGCACATCAATTACTTTTAGGGCATAAATACCTTGAAACTCCTGTTCTAAAATATTTTTGAGTGTTTTTAACGCCCTGACTGAGTTCGGTGTATTGCCTGCTACGTAAAGCTTGAGGACGTATGTCTTTCTGGCTTTATTCATAAAGGTAGATGATAGAAGTAAGCATTTCAATATAAGGTATCTTCATGAATTTTGTAGTCAGTTATGTTTCTTTTTTGTGACTACTTATGGTGTAAGGAAATTCTATTATTTAAAGATTGCCCCTCTATAGGCTTCACAAAGATGAGCCAGGATATCTATCAGGGTGAGGCGATAATCCATTAAAGTTTCATCACCTCTGCCCTCTAGTCGTAGTTGTTTAGAAAATTCATCAATTAGTTCCATATGAATTTCAATAATTTCTGGCACAGGAATATTAGCACAAAATACTGCATTGATAAATTTATCAATTTTTTCTTTTAATGCTTTGTCTGTAGTAAAGTAACTTAAAAGAATCTGGCGATAATCTGATTTGAGTTGCTGCAATAATACTTGCTGATCAACTTCTTGAGTCATGTGCTGACAAACCTACTGTGCTTGTTGCTTTTGGCATACGAATAAGGAGATTTACTGAAAAGATTTCCGTTAGTCTCTGGTTTTAACCATCTCAGTAAGTGATAGGTTTTTGTACTGATGGCAGCAAATAGAGACGAGAGGGATGGGGAAATGTTTGTAGACCACCTTAAAATCCACGGCCATGTGCGTAATACTGCACCAGTAGCTAGTTTTAGTGGATGATCTAAATTTTCTTTAACATCTGGTGGAAGAACCAATATTAATAGTAGCATTTACATACTTGTGTATTTTGCAATTACTGTCATCCATAGAGGTATGAAAATTAGTGAGAATAATTGGTATTTTTTAAATTAGTAATCCCATTGTTAAAAGATAGCCTATGTCAAAACATAGAGTTATGGTCTTTTACTCATTTGTCTATCTGTAATAGTAAATAGGTAAAATGATTAAATTTTGTAAAGTTGCACATAGTCGAAAATACGTTAGCTAATTCATGATTTACAGATGTATATCTATCTGAATAGAGATTTCCTATTCTGCTCCTTGATAAGATACTTAAACGGAATTAAAGTATTGTCGCATTCTCAATCATTATAATTCCTCAAGGTTCTAAAGCGAATGTTTGGAGCCATAATTGTTCTAGCCGTCATTATCAACAAAAAATTGAAACATCTGTAGAAAACTGGCGTGCTGATCTTGCCAGAGTTCGGAGGAGCAAAGGAAAATGTCACCGCTCTGAAAGCTAGTGAATGCAAATAGCAGTGTTCGAGAGAACCAATCTATTGTTTCAATAGTGTTAAAGCTCTACCAAAATCTCTTATATGAGTCTTCTTGAAAGATATTGCCTCCGGCAGTAACACTATCTGCTCCAATGCTTATGGTGGAGCTAGAGGCTTTCAGAGGAAGAATGATCCCCCAAAGCCTTATGTCAATGCTACAGTATCCGCTTGATGAATTTCTAGCCAATGTAACCAGTTGCTTAGAAACAAGTACTCTGGCAATGGTGCTGGAGGTTTTTGAGCAACAGCAATGCGATCGCCTACCGCCCGCCTTTGGCGATCGCTTGGTGATAGTAAATGAGCAGCAATGCCCCGTTGGGTTGCTGCACTCTGGCCAGCTAGCACGGAAGTTGTTAGCAGCCACAGGTAATGAACTATTTTTAAACTTACAACAGCCACTGTCAACCTTTAGTCAAGCCTTAATTGAACCAATACAGATATTACCAGCCAGCCATAGTGTAGAGCAATTAGGCGTATTTTGGCGGTATCACCAAGCCCATAACTGGGAATATGTACTGGTTGATGAAGAAGGTAAATTCTTGGGGATTCTCGACAGTGTACGTTTATTGGCAGCATTGGCAAAAGAGCAAACAGCGAATCATTCTCATGCCCCTAACTCTACATATGCCCCTAACTCTACATATATAGATGGTGTCGAGGCTGATTTGAGGGGATCACCTATGGAGAGTGGAACGCCGACGCTACATTCATTGCAGGATGTCGCCCGTTCTCTGCGAGATACTTCACCAGCGTCTAGAGGTGACCAACTCCAACCATTGGTACAGTTATTAGAGCGTCTACCTTGGCCTCTCATGTTGCAAACCAGTGCAGGTGAAGTGTTAACACGAAATTTAGCTTGGTGGCAACAATTGGGAGCGTTGAAAGATCCAGAGGGTGTGCGTCAACAAGTGGAAGCCATTTTGGCAGCTACCAGGATTAAACAGCCAGAATATGTTGGTCAAAGAAGTACCACAGGTACAAATCATATTCAAGGCTATGAGCAAGTAGGAGAGGAGTTAGCCCAAATACCAGCCACAGGTTTGCTACCCCTGTCACCCTACGAACCAACAACCAGCGCCAAAACTAGCTCTAGTCGCTGCTTTTTAGATAGTCAAATGGGTACTTGTACCTGTGTGGTAGAAGTGCAGAACGGACAGGAGCGAGTTTGGCAGTTTGCCAAAATTCTGTTAGACAATACCGATTTAAAATTGCCCAACACCGATGATTTATGGCTGGTGTTGGCGACGGATGTCACAGAACAGCAGCAACTTTGTAAAGAACTTGCAGCTAAAAATGCTGATCTCATTCAGTTAAATCGCTTAAAAGATGAATTTTTAGCTTGTATTAGTCATGAGTTGAAAACACCCTTAACGGCAGTTTTAGGCTTATCGCGGTTGCTAGTAGACCAGCAGTTGGGGGAACTGAACGAACGCCAAGCCCGTTATGCGGGGCTAATTCACCAAAGTGGTCGCCACCTGATGAGCGTGGTAAATGACATTTTGGATTTAACTCGCATGGAAACAGGGCAAATGGAATTGACCCCAGTACCAGTGAGTATTCGGGCTGTGTGCGATCGCGCCCTTTCTGAAGCCAAAGCGATCCATAATCAAACTAGTAAAGGCAGCACCACAGAAGCCACTCGCCAATCTACGCCAGAATTTACACTTTCCATTGAACTGGACTTAGACCAGATAGTGGCTGATGAACTGCGTCTGCGGCAAATGCTAGTTCACCTGCTGTCTAACGCTTTCAAATTTACAGAAATATCCGGGGAAATTGGCTTAAGAGTCAGTCACTGGGAAGGATGGATTGCCTTTACAGTTTGGGATACAGGGATTGGTATTCCCGAACACCAACAACATTTAATTTTTCAAAAGTTCCAACAATTAGAAAATCCTCTGACTCGCCAATTTGAAGGTACAGGCTTAGGACTAGTCTTAACTAGGGCTTTAGCTCGTCTCCACGGCGGTGATGTCAGCTTTTTGTCGCGGGAAGGTAAAGGCAGTCAATTTACCTTGTTGTTACCACCTAGCCCACCCAGCAGTGGTTTTTCTGAGTCGGAAGTGGAAGTAGAAGATATGCCCACCTCCAACACCCGCAATCGGGTAACTAATACTGGACAAAATCATCCAGTTTCCTGTCAAAGATTAGTCCTAGTGGTGGAAGCTGTAGCCCGATATATAGAAGATTTAACCGACCAACTGAAAACTTTAGGCTATCGAGTAGTAATTGCTCGTTCAGGAACAGAAGCTGTCGAAAAAGCCAGGCGTTTACAACCAAAAGCCATCTTTTTAAATCCCCTGTTACCTTTGCTGTCTGGTTGGGATGTGCTGACTCTGCTGAAATCTGATAGCGCAACTCGTCATATTCCGGTAGTTGTGACCGCTACAGGGGCAGAAAAAGAAATAGCCTTTGCTAACCGCGCCGATGGTTTCCTCAGCTTGCCAGTAGAACAGCAATCCCTGACACCATTGTTAGATAAATTATGTGGCAAATCGACGGTGCAGTCACTAGGTTTAGGGATTAACGAAAGGAATCAATCAAAAAAGACTCTACGGATTCTGCGGTTAGTGGATGTGGAACTGGAGTCTATCAATCCCCATCCTTCACTACAAGAACACCGGGTGATTGAAGTGGATGATTTAGACCAAGCCGAACTTTTAGCCAGGGTTTGGCAGTTTGATGTCATTCTGTTGGATGTAGAAACTTCTCTAGCCAAAGCTTATTTACAACAGTTAACTCAGCATCCCCGCCTAGCCGCTTTACCTTTAGTCACTTGTGACGTGGAAACAACCTTGGCTGCTTCCCAAATCCCTGGTCTTTCGGTGTTTCCTTGTTTAACACCCCGTGTGAAAGATCAGGACAGCGAACTACGCAAAGGTAAAGTCGATCCCTTACTATCGGTGTTACAAATTGCCTCCGGTATCTGCTACCCACCAAGTATCTTTGTAGTAGACTTGACCATGTTAGAGGATTTACCACAAGCTAGACGCAAGCCAGTCAAGGGTTCTGGTACAGAGAGAAGAACTGTCAGCCGTGGAGAAGTTGCAGAACGGGGAACTGAATGGTTCCAAGCTTTAATTCAGTACTTACAAACAGCTGGCTTGAAAGCCACAATGGCGCGCTGTTGGGCAGAAGTTTTACAACAAATTGGCCATAATAGCGTCGATTTACTGCTGATTTGTCTAGGAGAATCAGCTATCCATCCAGAAGCCGTCAATGCTTTGAAAGCATTACAGGATTTACCCTGTAATTTGCCACCGATTTTAGTTATTGACCAACAATTAAGTCGCACTCAAGTTACTTCTCGCAGTAGACTGACTCATCATAAAAAGCAGGAGTCAGAATCCATCACAGATGTGGCAAAAGCGATCGCTACCCAAATTGTCCCACGTTCCATCTCAATGGAAGACCTGTTAACTCAAATTCATCAAACTTTGACTCTCAATGAACGCTAAGGAGTGGCGAGGATGAGCGTCAACCTCTAGGTGTTTTTTTCCCAGTACCAAATTTTACGGCTGAAATGCTTATGCTGTAAGGATTTGCATCTGTTTGGCTTCAGTACGAGGTTGACGCGATCGCTTGAATCTCTTACCAGGGTAGCTTTTTCGCTATTTTTTAAGCTGCTACTCTTGACAACTCAATGGCTGAAAAGCTACCTTAGGTTCAGATTGACGCAACCGCACCTTGAAAACTAAATATAGTAAGCCTTCTAGACCCCGGCTGTTTTAATTAACAAAAATCCCTATCAGGGATTGAAACTGGTTTTTCTCGCGTTATGAATGTTTTTGCTTTTGTTTTAATTAACAAAAATCCCTATCAGGGATTGAAACAACGTTATGCCACTTCAAGGCAATAGCTTCCGACGTTTTAATTAACAAAAATCCCTATCAGGGATTGAAACCTGCGGTCAATTGCCTTTGTGCATCAGTTTGAGTTTTAATTAACAAAAATCCCTATCAGGGATTGAAACCTAACATCGCCCTAGCTAAACCAATTAAATTCAAGTTTTAATTAACAAAAATCCCTATCAGGGATTGAAACTAAGGTTGAGCTAACTAATAAACCGCCGGAAGAAATAACGTTTTAATTAACAAAAATCCCTATCAGGGATTGAAACTAACTTATTTCTAACTAGTAACTGAAGTTGATAAGTTTTAATTAACAAAAATCCCTATCAGGGATTGAAACCAATAATTATTAGTATTATTTCCATTTTCCTCCTGTTTTAATTAACAAAAATCCCTATCAGGGATTGAAACCAGTACAAGATGCTAATACAATTACTATTCAAAAGTTTTAATTAACAAAAATCCCTATCAGGGATTGAAACAAGCGTAAATCCGTTTTTAGCAGGTACATCTGGGGCAACGGTTTTAATTAACAAAAATCCCTATCAGGGATTGAAACAGGAACAATTGTTCCTTAAGCCTATGCCATCAGGTTTTAATTAACAAAAATCCCTATCAGGGATTGAAACCGAATCCCATCCTCTCCGTTATTCCAGCGATTTTAAGTTTTAATTAACAAAAATCCCTATCAGGGATTGAAACCAAACCCTTGCTGTATATGACTTGATCCAGATGATCGTTTTAATTAACAAAAATCCCTATCAGGGATTGAAACCAATTAATTTGGAATGTTGAAAGCTTTCATGGCTTAGTTTTAATTAACAAAAATCCCTATCAGGGATTGAAACATGCTTAGTCTTCCGCTACATCACAGAAAGACTAGTTTTAATTAACAAAAATCCCTATCAGGGATTGAAACTTAGTTTTTTCTAGCTCTTGTTGTAGGAGTTGAATTTGGTTTTAATTAACAAAAATCCCTATCAGGGATTGAAACAGACTAGTCCCGGCAAAGTGGCGGAAACAGGAACGTTTTAATTAACAAAAATCCCTATCAGGGATTGAAACTGCGGCAACAGTACATAATGCTTTTCAACTTTCAAATGTTTTAATTAACAAAAATCCCTATCAGGGATTGAAACTCTTTGGCTTTTAATTCATCTGGTTCTGGTGTCGTTTTAATTAACAAAAATCCCTATCAGGGATTGAAACGAAGCATCTCACACCAGATGGCAAACTACAGCAACGTTTTAATTAACAAAAATCCCTATCAGGGATTGAAACACTAGTACACCCTGGGTGGCTAGAGACACGCTAAGAGTTTTAATTAACAAAAATCCCTATCAGGGATTGAAACAATTATTTTCTTGATTGGCTGCTGTATGGCTTTGGTTTTAATTAACAAAAATCCCTATCAGGGATTGAAACAAGTCGGTAGTGATTTTAAGAAAGTTATCCTCTGCGGGTTTTAATTAACAAAAATCCCTATCAGGGATTGAAACTTAGCTTAAGCCTATCCCTGACTATTCCCAGCACTTTATCAAGTTTTAATTAACAAAAATCCCTATCAGGGATTGAAACAGCAGATGACCACTCAGACCAAGGACGCGGAGAGGTTTTAATTAACAAAAATCCCTATCAGGGATTGAAACCAGGAATTGCAAAATCTTCAGGTTCATTAGTGAGTTTTAATTAACAAAAATCCCTATCAGGGATTGAAACCTATATAGTTGTTTTGGATCTAGGTCTAAAAGTAGTTTTAATTAACAAAAATCCCTATCAGGGATTGAAACTAGAAAAGCTTGGTCAATGTCTCAAGAACTTTGGGGTTTTAATTAACAAAAATCCCTATCAGGGATTGAAACCATTAAAATTCAAAAACTAGGTGCAGACGATCGCGTTTTAATTAACAAAAATCCCTATCAGGGATTGAAACCAGAAAAAAGATAGAAGCCGATTTGCGGGAAGACGTTTTAATTAACAAAAATCCCTATCAGGGATTGAAACCGCCTACGAGGGTACAGAGTTCGCCCCCATGAACGTTTTAATTAACAAAAATCCCTATCAGGGATTGAAACATCGCTTAATTGTTGCTGTACTAGTGATGCGGCTAGTTTTAATTAACAAAAATCCCTATCAGGGATTGAAACAGCGCCTCTGAGGTTAGCGCTTCTGAGGTTAGGTTTTAATTAACAAAAATCCCTATCAGGGATTGAAACCATTAAAATTCAAAAACTAGGTGCAGACGATCGCGTTTTAATTAACAAAAATCCCTATCAGGGATTGAAACCAGAAAAAAGATAGAAGCCGATTTGCGGGAAGACGTTTTAATTAACAAAAATCCCTATCAGGGATTGAAACCGCCTACGAGGGTACAGAGTTCGCCCCCATGAACGTTTTAATTAACAAAAATCCCTATCAGGGATTGAAACATCGCTTAATTGTTGCTGTACTAGTGATGCGGCTAGTTTTAATTAACAAAAATCCCTATCAGGGATTGAAATGGCGCAGCTAGGACACTTGATTCTTCCATTGCCTTGTTTTAGTGTTAGTTCGACGAAACCTAACCCCAACCCCTTCCCTACAAGGGAAGGGGCTAAAAATCCACAACCAAGTACCAAATAATCAGGGTTTTAAGCCTCTCCCCGCGTCGGGGAGAGGTTTGGAGAGGGGTTATTCCGAATTTATCAAACCCACGTTGTTTTAACTAACAAAAATCCCTATCAGGGACTGAACAAACTCTTAATATCACCTGTACCTACAGCCGCTTTACATAGAGTTTTAAAAAACAAACCCCGACTAATTATCTATTTAAAGATAGAGGGTAGAATACTAGGAGCCAACCATAAACCGTAACCAATAAATGCAAATACGGCTGTAATGACAGCAGTAACGACATAGCTGAGGCAAATTAGTAAACCATCAGATTCAATTGTGGCGATCGCTAATAATAAAATACCTACAGTAGGTATCGGGTTAGTTAAGGGAATTGGTGAGATGAGTAATATTGTCAACCAAGATATACAAAACCCATTGATACGCCAAGTTAAAGGGTTATCAGCAATTTTACTTAAGCGGGGACGGGCAATTTTCTCTACAATCTTGGTGACACGCCGCAGATTTTGAAGAAGAAACTGGGCAAAAGGACGGGGGAATTTATAATGAGCGATTTTTTTAGGTAGCCAAGGCGATCGCCTACCCAAAACCATCTGTACCGATAATATCAGACAAGCAGCACCAAAAGGCCCGGTTGCCCCTGGTGGCATAGGAAATAAGAAAGGCAAAACCAATAATGCAATTACCAAGCTAAAACCACGTTCTGAGGTTTCCGCCAAAATGTCGCCAAGTGTCAAATGCTGTTCGGCTAAACGTTGCAGCAATGACTTAATTTCTTGAGAAAAGCTTAAACGCACTTGGTGTGAATTGAGGTGAATTGCCACAATAATCCCACTTAATCTAAATAAAATAAATACAACATATCAATACAACTTACGCACCCAGATTTTCTGTTGAAACCGGGTGTCAGGGTGTAGGGGCGTAGGAGTCGCAAACATTTATACTTCACACTGGCGGAACTAAAACAGCTACAGCTTTAGGAATAACGCGAAATGTGGCGGGGGTATAGGTTGTGATTTCACCATCGGTATTGATAGCACGGGGTTTACGTGTATAAACTTCAAACTCCTGGCCGTTGAGGGCGCGGACGTTTTGTCGATGAATGTGTCGGCCATTTCGCATTGCAGGTAATAAGGGAATAATTTCCCACCAATGACTAATTTCTAGACTATAAAGGTCTAGTCTTTGGTCATCAATACTAGCGTCGGGAACTATAGCCATACCACCGCCGTAATAGCGGCCATTTCCGACAGCAATTTGTACAGTTTTGATACGAAAAACTCTGTCTTTAGAGTGAATCTCTGCACTAAAAGGACGAGATTCCCAAATAACTTGCATGGCTGTAACAGCATAAGCAAATATTCCCCAGCGACGTTTAAATTCTTTGGTCAGTCGGCGGGTAATTTTTACACTTAGTCCTAAACTAGCAACATTAAAAAAGTGTTTACCATTTACCCAACCTAAATCAATACGTCTTAATTCTCCTTCGGCAATTGTTCTACAAGCTTCGGGCAATGAGTTAGAAATTCCTAGTGTTCTAGCTAAGTCATTAGCAGTTCCTAGTGGTAAAATTCCTAAAGGTAATTGTGTTTCTACTAAAGCATCAACAACAGCATTTAATGTACCATCACCCCCTCCAACTATGACTAAATCGACTTGATATTTATACTTATGTATAACTTGAGAAAGGTGCTTAGGATGTTCTGTTGATTCTTCGATTAACTGAAAATTAAATTTCTTCAGATGATTAATTGCCTCCAATAGACGCGCTTGTCCTTGGCGGGCATGACGATTTACTAATAGCAGTGCGCGGAGGCTCATAATAATTGTAATTTGTAATACGTAATCCGTGGTTAAGATATAAGATTACTATTGAATTTGTGAATTATCCGTAGTAGGCATTGCCCACCAAAACCTGGACATATACAGATACTAACACCACGCCAGTTGCTACAACGCAGCAAACATCCGTAACGCAATGGTTCCCTGGCAGCAATTTTATTTTTACTTTATAAATAACCTCTAATAAGCAACTATATTTATCATAGTTAAAAAACATAAATATTGTCGCCATAAAATACTATAGATCCCCGACTTCTCAAAGAAGTCGGGGATCTAGTATCTCACAAATTATTGATGATTGCTATTTAAAAAAAAGGTAGAAGATAAGTGGTAAAATCGGGTGATGTTACCTTTTATCTTTTACCTAAGTGCTAACAGTCGTCATCTGGGGAACGTTGTTATCCCACATCATCATGGGCAAATCTATTAAAGAGAAAGTCTAGGGCGTAGTTACGCAGTTTATAGTATTCTGGATCTTCCATTATACGGGCGCGATCGCGTGGGCGAGAAAATGGAATTTCCAACACTTCACCGATTTTGGCGTGGGGGCCGTTGGTCATCATTACCAATTTGTCGGCTAAAAATAGCGCCTCATCGATGTCGTGGGTAATCATCAATACTGTGCAGCGATTATCACCCCAGATTTTCAACAATTCTTCTTGTAATTCCTCTTTGGTGATGGCATCTAGCGCCCCAAAAGGTTCGTCTAAAATCAGGACTTTGGGACGAATTGCCAAAGCACGGGCAATAGATACCCGTTGTCTCATACCCCCTGACATTTGCATGGGTTTTTTCTCCATCGCATCAGCCAGTCCCACCATTGCCAAATGTTCCCGGACAATTGCCCTTTTCTCTGGTTCTGGCTTGTTGGGGTAAACAGCATTCACCGCTAGATAGATATTTTCAAAAGCAGTCCGCCAAGGAAGGAGGGCATAGTTTTGAAACACCACCATTCTATCGGGGCCAGGTTGGGTGATGGGTTGACCTTCCAGTAAAACTTGCCCGGAGGTAGGAAAGTTAAAACCAGACACCATATTTAGTAGTGTGGATTTACCACAACCAGAGTGACCAATAACACAGAGAAATTCACCCTGTTCTACATTTAAGTTAACGCCATCAAGGACGGTGAAGGGGCCTTTCTTGGTGGGATAGACTTTACTAACGTCTTTAATTTCTAGGAAAGGTCTGTTGTTAGTCGCACTAACCGAGTGTCTTTCCTGTCTGCTTCTGGTGGTTTCGGTAACGCTTGAACTACGGTTTTGCATGGTGGTGAAGGGGGTATGATTTGGGGGAGTTTGGTAGGGTGCGTTAAGGACGTTAGTCCTAACGCACCATACTGGCTGTGATTTTGAATTTTGTAGCTTGCTTCTCCGATAGGAGTATTTTGAATTTTGAATCGTTAAGCTACTCTTCTGGTTGGCGAGTCTAAGATGACTTCCGCAATGGAGAAATCACGCTTAATGTGCAGGCTGTTGAGATAGGCTATGGGGTCGTCGGCGTTAAAGGGTGTGCCATCAAATAATTCGATGGGTTGGCGAGTGTAGCTGATGTCCAGACCTAATTCTCTGGCGGCGGTACTGAAAACGCGTACACGACAAACCCGTTCTACAACTTCTACCCAGTTTCTGGGGAAAGGCGTATCACCCCAGCGCGCCAACTGACTCATAATCCAGATTTGTTCGGTACGGCTGGGACGGTTGATGGCTGACTGGGCAAAAAACTGGTGGTGGGCGTAGTCTCGTAATGGGTGGTCTATATCACAGACAAGGCTATTTGGGTCTTCCAGTTGAATGTAATCTAAATCTGTGCTGACGTAATCTCTACCTGCCACAATTCTTCTGACTTCTTCGACATTTTCTGGTCGAGAACAATATTCACAGGCTTCCAGCAAAGCTTTAGTCAAGGCGATGTGGGTATTAGGATATTTTTCTGCCCAATCTTCCCGCACCCCAAGGACTTTGCCAGGGTGTCCCAACCACACTTCCAAGTCGGTAGCGATGGTAAAGCCGATATTTTCTACGGCGGCGCGGTAATTCCAAGGTTCACCCACGCAATAACCGTCAATACTTTTGTTTTGCAAGTCGGCTACCATCTGCGCTGGCGGGATGGTTCTCATATCCACATCTAAATCGGGGTCAATTCCACCAGCCGCTAACCAGTAACGTAGCAATAAATTGTGCATGGATGCGGGATGGACTACCCCCATGATGTGACGTTGGTCACGGGTACGCAAGAGGTAATTTTTGAAGTCCGATAAGCTGCGAACACCTTCATCATAAAAGCGTTTCGCCAAGGTGATGGCGTTACCGTTACGGGTCATGGTGAGGGCGGTAACCACAGGTAGGGGTTGGTTATCATGTCCACCCAAGGTTAACCACATGGGCATCCCGGAAGGCATTTGGGCAGCATCTATATAACCGCCTTTCATGCCATCCACAATACCCCGCCAGCTAGTTTCCCGCACTAAGTTGACTTCATCCAAACCATGCTTAGTAAAGAAACCTTTTTCTTTGGCTACAGCTAGAGGGGCGCAAGCTGTCAAAGGTAAGAAACCAATTTCTAGGTTAACTTTTTCTAACCCGTGACGAGCCACATCTGCGGTTTTCCGGGCGCGAATTTTCTTCACCCGCTTTTGTTGGTTGAGGAAGTAAATCATCTCACTCCGCAAACTGTAGTAGCTTGGGTGTTCTACTACTTCCATGCGTTTCCGGGGTCTGGGGATATCAACTTCTAGGATGTCACCAATTTTGGATTCGGGGCCGTTGGTCAGCATGACAATTCTGTCAGACAACAGCACGGCTTCATCTACGTCGTGAGTCACCATTACCGCCGTGACTTCATTTTCTTCGCAGATTTGCATTAACTGTTCTTGCAAATTCCCTCTGGTCAGAGCATCCAAAGCGCCAAAGGGTTCATCCAATAGTAATAGTTTAGGACGAATTGCCAAGGCACGGGCGATCGCTACCCGTTGTTTTTGTCCCCCAGACAACATCCCCGGTTGTTTATCGGCGTGGGGACGCAAACCCACCATATCTATATGTTTTTCTACAATTGATTTGCGTTCAGCTTCCGGCATTCCCTTCATGACTGAGTTGACAGCTAGGGCAATATTTTCTCTCACCGTCCGCCAAGGCAACAAAGAATAGTTTTGGAAAACCACCATCCGGTCTGGCCCTGGTCTGCTAATTCTTTGTCCTTCCAGGGTGACTATACCTTCAGTTGGCAAATCCAAACCAGCAATCATATTCAATAAAGTGGACTTACCGCAACCGGAGTGACCAATCAAAGAAACAAACTCACCTTTTCTAATTTGGAGGTCAATTCCTTTGAGGGCGATATATTTCCCACCACCGGTTAATTCAAATACCTTATCAATTTGGTCAACTGCAACAAATACGCTCATTTCCTTTGTTCCCCATGACTTTGTTCGCTTGGTCAATAGCCATTAACTAATGACTATTGACTAATGACTATTGACTAATGTCTATTTCTGTTCTGCTGGTAAGATTTTGTTTTGCAACCAAGCCATTAACTTATCGAGAATCAGACCAACAACACCGATGTAGACCAGGGCTAAAATTACTTCGCTGACGTTGTTGTTTTGATAAGCATCCCAGATGAAAAAGCCAATCCCAACGATACCGGACATAACGATTTCTGCGGCGATAATCGCTAACCAAGCTAAACCAATCGCTATTCTCAAGCCAGTGAAAATGTAGGGTAAAGCAGAGGGAATAAGGATGTTGGTGAAGTATTCTTTGCGGCTAAGTTGAAGAACTTTAGCAACGTTGTTGTAATCTTGGGGAATTTGAGTTACGCCTACTGCCGTGTTAATTAAGATAGGCCAAATGGCAGTGATGAAAATTACGAATAATGCTGCTGGTTCGTTTTGTCTTAAAGCTGCCAAGGAAATGGGAACCCAAGCCAAAGGTGGTACAGTCCGTAGTAATTGGAATATGGGGTCTAAAGCTTTAGACATGGTTTTATTAATGCCAATTAAAACCCCTAAGGCAACGCCAACAACGGCCGCTAAGCTATAGCTGATTGCTACCCGTTGGAGACTGGCTAAAATTTGCCAAAATAGACCTTTGTCTGTGCCACCTTTATCGTAAAAGGGATACAAAATGAGTATCCAGGTGTCTTGGATTACTTGTACAGGGCCTGGTAATGTAGCGCCAGGAGTCCACGAGAATAATTGCCAGATTACCAGAAAAATTACAATGGCGATCGCTGGCGGGAATAAATCAGGAAACTGCTTTTGTAAACTTGATAAGAAACTGTTATCAAATCTAGGATTTACTGGTCTTTTCTGTGCGACGGTCATGTTAATTTATGCTCCTCAGATGACGACTTATGGAAGGAAAACTTGACTCAAGAGTGTAGCGATTCTCTTGATTGATGACTGATGACTGATGACTGATGACTGTTAACTAATGACTAAACACTAACTTTCTTGATTTTCAGGCTCTTGAGATATTCGTCTGGCTTTTCGGGGTCAAATTTTGTGCCATCAAAGAATTCTTCAACACCGCGAGATGTACTTGTGGGAATATCAGCCGCAGCAATTCCCGCCTCTTTAGCCGCTTCTTTCCAAATATCTTCGCGGTTGACTTTATCGATTAATTCTTTGGCTTTAGCTGCACCATTAGCTAGGTAATCTTTGGGTAAGAATCCCCAACGTACATTTTCTGTGATGAACCACAAATCATGACTCTTGTAGGGATAAGAAACACTACCTTTTTCATCTTTCCAGTAGTAAGCCGCCATTGATTTATCATCAATTTTGCGACCATCACCCATATCATATTTGCCGACGTATGGGTCTGCCAGAATTTCTGGATTATTGAGGTTGAAATAATTTCTTCCAGCCAGAATTTGAGCTGCTTCTTTGCGGTTGTCAAAATTATCTAACCACTGTTGCGCCTCCATAATGCCTTTGAGTAACGCTTTGGTTGCTTTGGGGTATTTATCCACCCAATCAGCTCTCATTGCCAAGTATTCTTCTGGGTGATTTTTCCAAATCTCTGCGGTTAAGGCGGCCATGTAGCCAATTTTGTCGTTGACCAAGCGGAATGGCCAGGGGTCACCTGTGCTGAAAGCGTCCATTGTGCCGGTTTTCATGTTAGCTACAGTTTGCGCCGCCGGGACTGTCAGCAGTTTGACATCTGCATCTGGGTCAATACCGCCTGCGGCTAACCAGTAGCGAATCCATAAGTCTTGGTTGACGTGGGGGAAAGTGAAAGCGGCAGTGAAGGGTGTAGAAGACTTGAGTTGGCTAAATAAAGACTTAGCGCCTTCTAATTTTAAACTGATACCTTTACCTTGGTGCTTGTTAGCGATCGCAATTCCATTCCCATGTGTAATTAATTGACATAACACATACATGGGTATCTTTTGATTACCCTTAGTAATTAAACCTTCGGTAATCAAGTGTGGCATAGGCATTTGCCATTGACCGCCATCAATACCACCACCAGCCGAACCAATTTCTACGTTATCTCTAGCAGAACCCCAAGAAGCTTGTTTAGAAAGTTCTACATTAGTTAATCCATATTTAGCAAAGAAACCTTTTTCTTTGGCAATAATTAAAGGAGCCGATTCCACAATGGGAATATATCCCAACTTCACAGTAGTGACTTCTGGTGCTTGCTCTGCGCTAACATTAGCAGCAGGTTGAGCAGTTGGTGCAGATTGTGTTCCTCCGGTAGTCTCAGGCGGATTTCCCAAGCAACCTTTGAGGAACACTGCACCTGCCGAAGCTCCTGCTGTAACTATAAACTTGCGGCGAGAAAATTGATTAAAAAACTCTGTCATATATAGCCCCTTGAGTCGAATTTAAATTTTTGTAGACATGACAATTTATGCAGGCGAAACAGATGTTTCGTGCAATATACAAAAACTTTTTTCACCATACTGAGTAAAACGATCCCCTCTATTTCTATGCAGAAATAGATTGAATCACTACTGAGTAAATAAAAATAGCTAAATTACTTGGCTTTACTTGAGCTTTCCTTGCGGTCGCTCGCTGTATTGAAATTTAGTTTACAGGTTTTATTCTCAAAGTGGTTAACTTTGAACAGGTAATTATTAAATAAATATTAGATTGGTTATATAAGTAAAAATTTATCTTCGCAGACAAAAGTAGATATATTCATTCAATGTATCGATGTTTATCAATGATGAGCATTTATGAAGAAGGGGATTTACTCAATTGATCCATATATTGATGTAATTTTCTGGTAAAAACCTGGGGATTTATCAATACAAACTATTATCTAAAACTATAGATTGAGTATTTATGCTGGCTGAAATTGCCAAGTTTAGTTGGCGATTCACAAGAACTTAGCTAGGACGATAGTATTGAGGGAAGAATCAATTAAGCCTGGCTTATCAATGACTTTAGCGGAAACTTTCAATACCGAAAATCATCCCAATCCTTTGATTACCCTGAACTACGAACCAGCCTTAGAATCTTTGGGTAACGACTACTATGATGAAGTCACAGCCGCCGAATTTCCTCAACTCACCCTACGCTGGCGGAATGACGCGATACTACCAAGACTGGGACTAGACCCGCAAACAGTGACAGATGAAGATTTCATCACCGCTTTTGGTTTATTCCAAGGACGCAAGCCACTGTTAGCACTGCGTTACCACGGCTATCAATTCGGTGAGTATAACCCCAACTTGGGTGATGGTAGAGGTTTTTTGTATGGACAAGTTCGCGGTACTGATGGCGAACTGTATGACTTTGGGACAAAAGGTTCTGGAAGAACACCCTATTCTCGTGGTGGCGATGGAATGCTGACACTCAAAGGTGGTGTGAGAGAGGTTTTAGCCGCCGAAGCATTACACCAATTAGGAGTTAGAACCTCTCGCTGTCTCACCATGATAGAAACTGGTTTAGGTTTGTGGCGCGGTGATGAACCTTCACCCACCCGTTCATCGGTGATGGTGAGGATGAACAAGTCTCATATTCGTTTTGGGACTTTTGAGCGTCTGCACTATTTTCAACGCTCAGATTTAATTAAGAAACTCTTAGATCATGTAATTGAGCATTATTACCAACACCTAACCCATGAATCAGATAAGTATGCTTTATTTTATGCGGAATTAGTGAAACGGGTGGCAGAATTAGTCGCTCAATGGATGGCCGCAGGCTTTTGTCATGCAGTTCTCAACACTGACAATATGTCAATTACTGGGGAAAGCTTTGACTACGGGCCTTATGCGTTTATTCCTACTTATAATCCCTACTTTACAGCTGCATATTTTGATTATTACGGACGCTATTGTTACATCCAACAACCAAGTATTTGTCAGTGGAACCTGGAAATGCTGCAAGTCCCATTAAGAGCAGTTATTGATAAAGCTGATATGGAAGCTGGATTAGCCAAATTTAATGAGTATTGCCATGCAGAATATCACTCTTTGATGTTGAAAAAATTAGGCTTTGAGCAGTTAACCACCCCAGAAGCAGAAGAGCTTTTAAGCCTCACCCTCAAGTTTTTACAAGAGAGTCAAGTTGGCTATCACCAGTTTTTCTATGAGATGGCGCGTACATTTTCAGTTAAATGGAGAGATGAGCCAGGACTGGTATTAAGTGGTTCAGATATTGTTCCTCCATCAGGTACAGATGCAAACTTTGATAATTGGTGTGTGCTTTACCATAAAATTCTCAATAATTTCGACTATGAACAAGTGAAGATAATTGCTCAGAATCTTACTTACTACAATCCAAAAACTTCATTATTGAGACCCACCATCGAAGAAGCTTGGGAACCGATTGTTCAAGAAGATAATTGGCAACCTTTTTATGATTTAGTTAAGAGCATTCAATCAAGAGGCTAGTAACTAAGCAGAAAGTCTACAAGGCGGAATATCCTACGGGGAGGCTTACGCCGACCCAGGAAAGCAAGCTACAGAAATCAAAATTCATATAAAGTAAGCATTTTTTGTTGGTAGTTATTGATTATTTACTGGAAAAAGTTAGGTTTAAAACCGAGTAGCATTGTAGGCAAGACATCCTTTTTTCCAAGGTAGGCTTCGGCGTGAGCGCTCAGTCGAACGCTCACGCCGGACGAAATCGGAACGGTAGAAAACCAACACCGGTGCTTTCAAGTCGGGAACACGCACACGCCTCTGGCTCTAGGGTGTTGATTTTGTAACTTTTCAGGATTTAAAAATTAATGCACTAGCGTATTTTGTTTCCTTATGAAAACTAAAAAGACATAGAACTTTCACCCAGATTGTCTAACCAATATACCTGTCTTATTTTTAATAAAAAAAATAACTATATTTAACAGCAAATAACAGGTTAATAATCACATATTTAAGCTATTTTAGCTATGGTTTAAGTTAATAACTTTGATTGTGATTAGATATATAAATATTAAAGTTAAATTAATTTTTGTTGTGTAGTAAGCAAATATCAATTAATATCTCTTGCACAGTTTTTATAAAGAATTTACCATAAAAATTCTGCAATAAAAACTACTTAACTCAGGTGAGGATTTCCCACCTGATTTTTTCGAGAAATAATTTAAGTAAATGTCCTGCTATTATTAGTGTTTTTATTGACATACAAATGAAGACTAGTGTTAAGTAGTGTGACTTATATCAAATGTGCTGGAGGTGGAATAAGTGAATAGGCAGCACAAACATCACCGATGTAATCCAGTAAACTTTTTAAGCAAACAAAATTTGCTGCCGTTTTTGCTTGGTATTGTGATTTTATTGGTTGTGGTGATGCTGTGGCTAAGACTACAAGCCGAAGAAGAAATCAAAATTCAACAGTTGATCAAACAGCAAGCGATCGCCACCCAAACTGAATTAGTAACACAACTGAAGACTCGCATTCTGGCATTAAAACGTATAGGTAAACACTGGGAAATGCACGGCAGCATTCCCCAGGCACAATGGGAACTAGAAGCAAGAGCATATCTTGAAGATTACGGAGGTTATCAAGCCATCAAGCTGGTTGACCCATCATGGCAAGTACTGCGGTCTGTTTCTGTAGCAAAAAACAAAGCAGCCGAGAATTTAGAGATAATGCCAAAATTCCCACAATGTAAGGGAGCAACAGCACAGCCAAGCCATGAAACTACGCTAACTCATACAGTTAATCTCAACCAAGGCGATCGGGTATTTTTCGCTTGTGTACCTTTATGGATGGGAGATAAGTTTGGTGGTGCGGTCTTAGGAATTTTTCAGGTTAAACAGTTCTTTGAGTCAGTTTTACACATAGCACCAGGTTACAAGATTAGAGTATTTGATGGTCAAGAGTTGATCTATGGCCAAGATAGACAGTCCTCAACCCTACCATCTTGGCAACAGTCAGTAAACATCAACTTTGATGGGATGACTTGGCAATTGCAGATTTACCCAACCCCAGAACTATTAAAAGATTTATATTCACCTCTACCAACAGTTGTATTAGTAGCCGGAATTTTCAACGCTGGGGCAGTCACCCTACTAATTTATTTTGCTCAAGCCACCAAACTTAGTAACCATCAGATTGGCAGAATCAACCAAGAACTAGCTGACAGAATTGAAAAACAAACACAGGTAGAAATTGCCTTGCGTGCCAGTGAAAACCGTTTGCGAGAGTTATTAGAAACAGTCAGAGTTATACCTTGGGAAGTTGACTTAAAAACTCAGCATTTCACCTATGTTGGGCCGCAAGCAGAAACTTTACTGGCATACCCTATTGCTCAATGGTACGAGGAAAATTTCTGGGACAATCATCTACATCCCCATGACCGAGATTGGGCTGTGAGATTTTGCCAGGAAGCGGCCAACAAAGGGCAAAACCACGAGTTGGAATACCGAATGCTAGCTGCTGACGGCAGAGTTGTCTGGTTACGAGACGTTGTGAATGTAGTGGAAGTTGATGGAACTCCCGTAATGCTGCGGGGGTTCATGTTTGATATTACCGACCTCAAGCGAGTGGAAGAAACTTTGAGATTACGGGAGAGAGCATTAGCCGCCAGCAGTAATGGCATTGTTATTAGCGATGCTAAACTTCCCAATTATCCAGTAATATATGTGAACTCTGCCTTTGAGCAGATCACAGGTTACAAAGCTACAGAAATCGTCGGACGCAACTGTCGTTTTTTGCAAGGTAACGACACGACACAACCAGCAATCGAAGAGTTGAGGTCAGCACTCAAAGCAGGCAAAAATTGTAAGGTGATTCTGCGTAACTATCGCAAAGATGGCAGTTTGTTTTGGAATCAGTTGAGCGTCTCGCCCATTTATAACGATAATGGCCAGTTAAGTCACTTTATTGGGATTCAAACTGATATTAGCGATCGCCAACAAGCAGAAGCTTCTTTACGACGGCAAGCCCTCACCTTTGAAAATATTTACGATGGTGTGATTATCACCAACTTACAAGGGCAAATTCTGGACTGGAATCCTGCCGCAGAAAGGATGTTTGGTTATAGCAAAGACCATATTTGTGGACAAAGTATTAGTATTCTGCACAAGGTAGAAGAAGATGCAGCCTTAAACAGCGCCATTATTGCAGAAATCACCAAGCAGGGGCGCTGGTCAGGAGAAATTAACTTTGTGCGTCAGGATGGTAGTCAAGGAATTTGTGAAACAACCATCGTTGCCCTACAAGATGACCAGGGACAAACTGTCGCCACAATTAGCGTCAATCGTGACATTACTGAACGCAAGCACGCTGAATTATTGCTCAGGCGTAGCGAAGAACGTTTTCAAGCTTTCATGAATCATAGCCCCACACCTGCTTGGATTACGGATATAGATGGCACAATTGTTTATCTAAGCGAAACTTATCGGCGGACTTTTCAATTACCAACACAAGAACTCATTGGTACAAATATTTTTGATATTTATCCACCCGAATTGATTCAAACTTTCCGAGAAACTATCCAAATAGTTGCGCGTACCCATCAAGTTATGGAAACTGTAGAGTCTGTACCTTGTAGTGATGGCACAGTGCGAGATTTTTTGGTTTATAAATTTCCCATATCTAGTAAACCTGATGAGTGTTTAATTGGCGGTATTGCTATTGATATTACTGAACGCAAACAAGCCGAAGCAGCTCTGAGAAAAAGTGAAGAACGTTGGCAATTAGTCATTGAAGGTAATCAAGACGCTATTTGGGATTGGAATATTATCACCAATGAAACGTTTCGTTCTGCGCGGTGGGCAGAACTCATCAAAGAACAAAACTATCAACCCATAGCTGATCATGCAGATTGCATTAGCCGCATTCATCCTGATGATTATGAGCGGGTGATGGCAGTTAGACAAGATTGTCTTAGTCGGAAAATTCCTAATTATGTGGTGGAGTATCGTTTGCGTTGCAACGATGACAGCTATAAGTGGGTATTAGTTCATGCAACTGGTCAATGGGATGAGCGGGGTAATCCGGTGCGGATGGTTGGTTCTATCAAAGACATTACTGAACGCATAGAAGCGCAAGAAGCCTTACAAAGACAATTACACAGAACCCTATTACTAGAAAAAATTACCCAAAAAATTCGCCAAAGTCTCGATAGTAAAGAAATTTTTGAAACAGCTGCCACCCAAATTGGCCAAGCTTTAGCAGTCGATCGCTGCCTGATACATTCTTACATTAGTCATCATGACCCACATATTCCCTTAGTCGCTGAATATAACAACGTTCTCGATTACTGCTCAATGCAGAAATGGGAATTTACTACCACTGGGAATCGTCACATTTTACAAATGATGTCCCAGGATAAGGCGATCGCCTCTGCCAATGTCTACACCGATCCTTTACTACAAACAGCAGTACCTAGCTGCTGTGAAATTGGGGTCAAGTCCATGCTAGCTGTCCGCACTTCCTATCAAGGGGAGCCTAACGGAGCTATTTGTTTACATCAGTGTAAGTATTTTCGCCAGTGGACTCCTGAAGAAATTGAATTACTAGAAGCAGTGGCTGCTCAATTGGGCATAGCGTTAGCTCAAGCTCAGTTATTAGAGCAGGAAACCCGCCAACGGGAAGAACTCACTATCAAAAATTTTGCCTTAGAACAAGCAAAAAGGGCAGCAGAAGCCGCTAATCGGGCAAAAAGCGAATTTTTGGCTATGATGAGCCACGAAATCCGCACTCCTATGAATGCTGTGATCGGCATGACAGGATTACTCTTAGATACGGAATTAACTTCCCAACAACGCGACTTTGTGGAGACAGTTCTCACAAGTGGCGATGCTTTGTTGAGTATTATTAATGACATTCTGGATTTCTCCAAAATTGAATCTGGTAAGTTAGAACTGGAAGAACAACCTTTTGAGGTGAGGACTTGTGTAGAACAAGTCATCGACCTCTTAGCCGCTAAAGCTGCCCAAAAAGATATTGAACTCGCTTACCTGATTCATCCCCAGGTACCCATGCAAATCGCTGGAGATTTAACTCGCCTGCGGCAGATTTTGACGAATCTCCTCAATAATGCGATCAAATTTACCCCAGAAGGAGAAGTTGTAGTCTCTGTGCGTAGCCAGCCATCACCCAACCAAAAAACCAAGAACTGCTGCGAAATTATCTTTACCATCAAAGATACAGGTATTGGTATTGCCCCGGAAACAATGGATTTGTTATTTCAACCATTTGTCCAGGCTGATGCCTCGATGACAAGAAAATATGGGGGTACAGGACTAGGACTCGTTATCAGCAAAAGATTGGGTGAAATGATGGGCGGCTATCTTTGGGTAGAAAGTCGGGGGTGCGTTGGTGGAAACCCTCCCCCTGGATGGCAACGTAAAAACTCAATCTCATCTGCTTCTGTGGCTACAGGTTCCACCTTTTATTTTTCTATGACTGTGCCTGTGGTGGCTCATGCAGATTTAGAGACTTCCATCACTTCCCCAGTTCAACTGAGCGGTAAACGGTTATTAATTGTCGATGATAATCCAACAAATCGCCAGATTTTGAGATTACAAGCCGAACCTTGGCAGATGGAAACTTACACAGCCCCATCTGGTGCTGAAGCTTTAGCGCTGATAGACCAGGGAATGGCCTTTGATATTGCCATTTTGGATGTGCAGATGCCGGAAATGGACGGTCTGACACTGGCAAGGCAAATTCGTCAGCGTCCCAGTTATCAACACTTACCCTTGGTGATTTTAACTTCTTGGGGTCAACCAGATACTGACTTGAGTGATATCGAATTTGCAGCCTGTCTAAATAAACCAATTAAACAATCTCAACTTTTTGATGTCTTAGCTGCAAGTTTGGGCAATCAACCTATCCGTGCTAGTGTTGTTCCTGATCGTTCCGCTCAAGTCAATTCATGTCTGGCACAGCAGATACCTCTACGCATTTTGCTTGCAGAAGATATAGTGGTGAATCAGAAAGTGGCTCTGCTGATCCTGAAAAAATTGGGTTATCGGGCAGATGTAGTGGCTAATGGACTAGAAGTGCTGGAAGCTTTACAACGTCAGTCCTATGATGTAGTGCTGATGGATGTGAATATGCCAGAAATGGACGGGTTGAAAGCCAGCCAAATCATTTGTCAAACTTGGAGTCCTCGTTCTCGTCCATATATTATCGCTATGACCGCTAATGCTATGCGGGGCGATCGCGAAGCTTGCTTGGCGGCGGGAATGGATCACTACATTAGTAAGCCTTTACAACTTGAGGAGTTAGCCAAGGCACTGGGCAAATGTCACCCCTCAACTAGTTCTACAGAGAAAGCACTGGAGAAAACCAGTAGCCAAAATCAGACTTTTACAGATATTAGTGATTTAAAATTTGCCACAATAGATACAAAGATTTTACAAGCATTACGGGATATGTTAGGAGGAGATAAAGTAGCATTTGCCGAATTAATCAACTGTTACCTTACTGAATCCCCTAAATTGATTGAAAATTTAAATGTAGCTATTAATACGGAAGATACCCAAGGAATATGGAAGACAGCGCACAAATTTAAATCCAGTAGTGGCTCAGTTGGGGCGGTTTTTCTAGCACAACTTTGTAAATTGCTAGAAGCTAAGGGTCGCAATAACAATCTAGAGGGTTGTATAGAACTTGGCTCACAGTTATGTCAAGAGTATGAACTAGTCAAAACGGCTTTGTACAGAGAAGTGAACAAGGAGACACCATGAAAAATACAGTTCCAGAAAGCCCGTCCCTCATTCTCATTGTTGATGATGAACCGTTCATCCGAGCGCAGTTGCGGCTTTCTCTACAATGTGAAGGCTATCGCACAGCCGAGGCTGAAGATGGTAGAAAGGCTTTGACTATTTTTCAAGAACTGCAACCTGATATAGTACTGCTGGATGCGATTATGCCTGACCTGGACGGCTTTGAGTGTTGCACTCGTTTGCAGCTACTAGAAGATGGTAAATACACACCAGTCTTAATGATTACTGGACTAGAGGATCAAGAATCAGTTGATCGGGCATTTGAGGTGGGAGCAATTGATTATGTTACCAAACCTATTCACTGGCCAGTTTTGCGTCAACGGGTCAAACGTTTAATTCAGCAATCCCATCTCCAACAAAAGCTAGAAGCGGCTAACAGAGAATTGCAAAGGTTGGTGACGATTGATGAGTTAACTCAAGTAGCCAACCGCCGCAGATTTGAGGAATATTGCGCTCAAGAGTGGCAACGTATGGCGCGGGATCAACTACCCTTATCTCTGATTCTTTGTGATGTCGATTTTTTTAAAGCTTACAACGATACTTATGGTCATCGGGCGGGCGATCGCTGTTTACAATTGGTGGCAAAAGCTATTGAAAACTGCGTTAATCGACCGGCTGATGTAGTCGCTCGTTATGGGGGCGAAGAATTTGCTGTTATCCTACCCAGAACATATCCTGAGGGAGCTATTCATTTAGCTAACGCCATCTGCTCTGCTGTTCGAGAATTGCAAATTCCCCATCTGACTTCTCAAGCTAATACTTGTGTCACCATTAGTGCTGGGGTAGCTACAGAAATTCCTGTACCCAACTCTGATTTTCAAGAAATTATCGATGCTGCCGATCGCGCCTTATATCAAGCTAAAATGGCCGGACGCGATCGCTGTCAACAATATATTAAACAATCATCTTCTCCTGTTTATTTTTTAAATGCTCATCATCGACTGGCTTGAGTAAGAAGTTAGAGGTTAAGGCAGATATTTCCTCCATAACCAATTACCGATTCGGTTGATAAACTCGACCAAATGTATGATCAGGGTGAATCTCAACTACTAAATCGACTAGAGCAGCACATTGAGATAAGGGTTGAATAAATAATTCAGGATGTAGCGATCGCCAAAAATAATTGACAAACTCTTCTATCTGTGCATCTGACATTCCTGTTCTACCAGCAGCAATCATTTTTTGTTCAGCTTGTTTGCGCCATTCCAGAGAGCAACGGTAATCTGTGGGATATAACAAAATTAAACTGTCTAATTTCTCCCATAGTGGCAAATAATTATTTAACTGACGATTCATATCACGGGCAAAAGCCTGATCTTCATTAGTGAGAATCGGCGGTGGGGGGAAATTAAAGAGGCTGGGATCAATTGGGCGGACACCAACAAACCATCCCTCAAAAATTAAAATATCAACTCCTGTAATGACATCAGAATCAGTGCGATCGCCTGCACCAGAGTGAGCAGATTTATCAAAGCGGGGAACAATTACAGGACTTTTTCCTTGACGGATTTGTTCTAGAACATTCAAACCTAAATCGATATCATGGGTTCCTGGGGGGCCACGCCAAATTAAACGAGGGTCTTGCTGTAGTAAAGCTAGGCGATCGCTATAAGTTTTATATAAGTCATCTAGCGACAAACTTAAGGTACGATATCCCAACTGCTGGAGAATGATCTGAATCACTAGGGAAGTGGTAGTTTTACCAGTTCCTTGACTACCTAAAATTCCTTGGATAAAGGGGTGTTTTAACTTTTGATGTTGTGCGGCTATTTTCATTCCCAGTGGTAGCCATAAGTCCCACAAAACCGGGAACATTTTTTCTGGTGGTATTTTCAGATTATTTTGACAGAACTGATTAAAAGCTGGCAGCACCGCTTGTAAAAGAAGCGATCGCTCTCGGATCATTTCCTCTACGTTTGCCGGCGTGATCCCAAAAGCTTTAGCCCTCAATTCATCTGCTAAAGCTGCTGCTGCCGCTTCCTTCTGCCCGACTTGCATCACGTCGCCCAACTCCTCCCCACTTCTAACTATGATCCCAGCTTAAAGGCTTCAATAAACAGGCTATAGGTAAAGCCGACTTTGAGAAGATTGAGTGATTCTACTAAGAGCGATCGCCTAGCGAAAAAGCCCTGCATATAAAATATTCTGCTAGTAACCTCCGTCAGAAATACTAAAAATGCCGCGATCACAATATCTAGTTCTGACCTTTGACCTGCTGTGGTAGAGATTGCTGTACCCAGAAAAATGCCGAATAAAAAGCTAATCAATAGTAGCGACAACCGCCGCCAAGGATTTAAAAACCATTGCCCCAACTGCCTAGCAATGGTATCGAACAAGTTGTTAAGACGAGTGTTTTGCATCGGTGAGGTTTTTGGAAAATGATGGGCAGTCAGGAATGCTCCATCAAATTAGTTTGACACAAATTACCGGGATGCTATTGAAAATATCTAAGAAGATGTTTGAAAAGTATCATTGCTAACACCAAAATCTTAAAAACTTAACCCCCCTAGCCCCCTTCCCTACGAGGGAATGGGGGTTTCAAAGCCTCTCGACCTTTCGGGGAGAGGGTTGGAGAGGGGTTTCTAGTATACTTTTCGACTTTTCAAACACCCTCTAAGTATCTGTAGGGTGGGCAATGCCCAACCTTGTATATTTCTTGTATGGTTTGTTGACTACTGACGGTTAATAGTCAAAACGGAAAGATGTGCAAGTTAAAGCAAGGGCAGCTGATTAATTCACTGGAGAAATGTTACGAAATGTAAACATTTTTGGTTGATCAAGATCCAGTTTTGGGGGAAAATAGCCTGTGCTTCAAACTACTTATTTCCCAAAAATTATTATTGTCTCTATCAGTATAAATATATAATTAATGTACTTTAAGATACCCCTGGACTGGATATAATTATACTTCATTTCCAGTATAATCAAGCTTTTAGAGCCTTTCTTAGTTGAAAAATCAGGTAATTATTCATGCTTCCAGTTTTTAGAAAAACTGATACTTATGCTACATTCTTGAGCCAAATTCTACAGAAGTCCACACCCAGGAAGTAAGCAATTTTCCTTGATTATCTCTAGGGAGAATAGGCTACTATTTGGTCAAGCCTACAAAAATAATTATTTCTAAAATCAATATCAATATGAAATCTTCAGTGTATCGTAACGCTGTGGTGACAGCTTGCGCCTTGGGTCTACTGGGATTACTGGTAGGTTGCTGGGGAATGACAGTATCAATTGAAGCTACAAATCCAGATGTTCCTTCAAGTATATCTACTGATATAGAAGAGATGAAAACCAATTCGTCTTTGCCGAGTAATTCTACTGAAGTTGTAAATACAACAAATTCACCAACGAATTTAATCACGCAAAAGAGTGAGCCAACGAATTCCATCTTGGCTGCACGCCAATCATTACCCCGTGACACCAAGCATCTGGGGAAATTACGCATGAGTAATCAAACAGATCAACCTGTGCGATTGGCTTTATTAGCTCGCCAGTCAGCCAATAAAGGCTCAACTACCAAAGAAAGTGGTGTTCCTGCTCATTGGGATTTTGATCCCCAAGAAGGTAGTGCCAGAGGATTAATACTCTCTCTACCAAATGGAAGCATGAAACTGGAAAAAGGCGATATTTTAGTAGCCTTTGCCCAAGATGGTTCCCGACGCTACTGGGGTCCTTATGTTGTCGGAGAAACGCCTCAACCCACTTGGAATCCCCAAAGTCAAGAATGGGTTTTAGTTCTTAGTCAATAGTCATGGAGTTTTTTGTCAGTGGCCAGTGGCAACATAACTAATTAGGACTTACGTAGGGGTGTAAGGGTTTAGGGGTTTAGGGGTGTAAGGGTTTTAAACATTTATACCCTTCTCTAAACCCTTGATCTTGCGTTTTCATGGGTAAGTTCTACTAATAACCGACACGCACAACGCAATAAAAAAGTAGGAATATTCAAGAACAAAACATAGCCACTGAACGACTTATGATCAATGCAAGAAATAAAAAGTTAATAGCTTATACCAATTCTCTATGAAGTTGCGCCAAATAAATGATGTAGAGACGTTGCATCAACGTCTCTACAGTACAGAATAAAGTGCATCTTCATCAAGAAACGGTATTACAGCCAAAAAGCTATTAACTATTAACTACTGACCGTTGACTAATGACTATTGACTGATGAGGTTAAAATTGAGCGTTCTTGGCGCTGTTGAGCGGTGCTTCAATAATCTAGTAAAGCGTCCAGCCCTTGCTGTGACTGCCTCAATTCTGTGGTTGATTCTAATTGGTTGGATAGGCTATGGATGGAACTTAGGCAGTGTTGGCTTGGTTGACGAAACAGAGCCATTATTTGCTGAAGCTTCACGGCAAATGTTAGTTACGGGTGATTGGATCACGCCGTTTTTCAATGGTCAAACTCGTTTTGACAAACCTGCTTTAGTTTATTGGTGTCAAGCGATCGCCTATGCGGTGTTTGGTGTGAATGAGTGGGCAGTGCGTCTTCCCTCAGCGTTAGCAGCAATGGGAGCAGTGTCCCTAGCTTTTTATACAGTTCATTGGTCTATAACGAAAAAGGATGAGTTAGAACAAGTGACACTGCCAACTCGCCGCTACTTAACAGCTGGTGTAGCCGCAGGTGTCATGGCACTCAATGCACAAATGATTGTCTGGGGAAGAACTGGTGTCTCAGATATGCTCTTAACTGGGTGTATCGCCTCAGCTTTGTTATGCTTTTTCCTCGGATACGCGGCAATGGAGTCTGGAGAAAGACAGGAAGCAGGAGATGGGGGAATGCCGAACCCAAAGGGCAGGAGGAATAAGCGATCGCTATTCCCTAACAAGTGGTATTTGGCTTGTTATGTGCTAACTGCTGGGGCAATTTTGACTAAAGGCCCTGTGGGTATTGTTTTACCGGGGATCATTGTCTTGGTATTTTTGCTATATGTGGGGCAGTTGCGAACAGTACTGCGGGAAATGCGCCTCGTTTTAGGAACAGTTATTATCTTAGGTTTATCTGTTCCCTGGTATGCCTTGGTGATTTGGCGTAATGGTGAGAGTTATATCAACTCTTTTTTTGGATATCACAATGTGGAGCGTTTTACGGAAGTAGTTAATGGTCACTCGGCTCCTTGGTATTTTTACTTTGTGATAGTGACACTATTTTTCGCCCCATATTCGGTCTATTTACCTTTAGCACTTTTCAGACTGAAGTTTTGGCAGCGATCGCACTGGCAAAATCAAGAACGTTCTCAACAGTTGGGTTTATTTGCCTGTATTTGGTTTCTGAGCGTTTTTAGTTTCTTTACGATCGCTGTTACCAAACTGCCAAGCTACGTCTTACCTTTAATGCCGGCGGCCGCTATTTTAGTAGCATTGTTATGGAGTGATTTCTTCCCCAGTGGTGAACAAACAAACAAGATAGAGATTACTTATCCATCTTCTCTTTTACTAGCCAGTGGCTGGGTAAATGTTATATTTTTAACCATTGTGGCAGTAGCGTCGTTTCACACATATCATCTGTTGGGTAATGATGATGCAGCCCCCAACTTCCGCCAAAATTTACAAGATTCTGGATTACCGGCGATCGGCGGCTGGCTTTGGCTCGCCGGGGCAATTTTTGTTGCTGTTTTAATATTGCGTCGCTATTGGCATTCTATTATCGGCGTTAATATGCTCGGATTCGCGGCCTTTTTGCTAGTTGTCACCATGCCAGCTTTGTTTTTGATGGATCAAGAGCGTCAACTACCATTAAGAGACTTATCTGCTGTTGTAGCTCAAGTACAACAACCAAAAGAAGAAATAATGATGGTTGGTTTCAAAAAGCCAAGTGTAGTTTTTTATAGTCACAAACAGATAAATTTTGTCCAGACAACAGAAGAGGGTGTGGAATATATCCATAATTTAGCTAATCAAGCAGTTAAACCATCTTCCCTATTACTTGTGACTAACAAAAAAAACTTTTTCAAAATGGACTTACCGCCAGATAATTACGAAAATTTAGAAATTCAAGGTGCTTACCAATTGACTCGGATTAATTTCAAGAAGATGAAAACTGAAAAAGTTAAAATTTCCTGATTGGTAATCATTGAAAGCTTCATATCCCTAACTTTTCCAAAAAGTTAGGGATTTTTATATGAATTCTGTTTATTTGTGTTATAACCCTAAGTGTATTGCCCAAAGGATGTATGAAATGATGGCTTTTTGGGCAAAAATTGAGTTAGATCAGGTCACTACCTTAGAGCAAAAATGACTGCGTTCCACTACAGGCGATCGCAAGAATTTTGGCTCTATATAAATAAATTATATTTACGTAAGATCACTATTTTCAATTAATAGATTTTACGTATAAATTGCTGACATCTTTGCGTACAGTTTTTGACCGCAGGAAAATTTAGATGAATAAAATACAAACCAATATAAATACTGGTGATTTTACCTCTCCATTTATTGGTATTAACTATACTTTCTGGAACGTAGGGACAAGATTAATCTCTCTACTGCTCATGTTTACGGCTATTTCTCACAAATCAGCAGTCGCGGCAGATACTATTACCACGGAAGATCAACAGCCCGAATTGAGTACCTCTGCAAAAACTCAAGACTTGTTCACAGCATCTAAAGTTAATTCACAACCCGATATTAGCCTGAAGCAACGCTTGCTAGCACATCAAAAAAGTCGCCAGCTAGCTCAGTCTGAGACTATCAAGATTAATGATAGTTTTACTGCTAATGTCGCACCAGAAACCTTTAGTAATTCTTTTGCTGAAAATACGTTTTCCTCTATATCTCAAAATGCTTTAGTAACGGAGGATAACTCTCAGCAAGATTTATTTACTTCTTCAGTGAGTAATCCTGAATTAATCACAGAACAACAAGCTAACATATCCCAAAATCCACAACCACCAATCATTGCTCAAATAGACTCCTCAGAAACAGTGGGGGATACTTTTGGCGATACTAATAAGCTACGCCAAGAACTTTTAATTGAACCTATTGTTAAACCCAGAGAAGCTTCAAAAGCTTCTCCTGGTTCAACGGCTGGTACTCCTTCTGCCTATGGTGCAAGTTTCGGTCAGGCCTATATTGGTGGTGGTTTATTTTTTCCTCTAGAAGATAATAAAGATAGGGTAGATGGTTCTTTATCTGTTGGTTTTGGGTTAGGAGATTCTGCTAAATCTGTAGGGCTGGAAGTTAACGTCAATATTACTAGTGTGGGTGGTGGCGACACTTTTGATTTTGGTGATAGCGGTGGTGTAGGATTCAAACTACATAGGTATTTGGGTGACGGTACAGCAGTAGCTGTAGGGTGGTCAAATGCTATTAAATGGGGAGATGTAAGTAGCGCTAAAGATACCATCTATGGTGTAGTTACTAGGGCGTTTCCACTGCAACCCAAGAACCCAAATAATCAATTACCTTTGACTATTTCTGTCGGCCTTGGTAGTGGTGCTTTCCGTTCTAAAGGTGCAATAGATGCCAATGAAAATCCGGCAAATCTTTTTGCTAGTTTAGGTTTGAGAGTGATACCTCAAGTATCTTTAGTCAGTAGCTGGACTGGAAATCGTCTCAATATGGGTGCTTCTTTTGCCCCCTTCAAGAAGACACCTATAGTTATCAATGCTGTTTTCACAGATGTTACTAGTAACTTTAATAGTGGTCTGGGTTTTTCCCTGAGTGCTGGATACAGTTTTCGGTTCTAACTGCTGAGTTATAGCTGTCGCCAGTAGTTTTAGGACATCAATAGATGATACAACCTAGACACAACAAGACTTTTCACCCAGTCCCCAGTCCCTAGTCCCCAGCTATATCTTGAAATTTCATCAAAAGTAATAGCAATGAAGAAACAACAATTTTCTCTAAGTCTGGTTCTAACTTTGATTATCTCCGGTTATTTAGCGGGTGCGCCTATGAGAGTATATGCTGGTAGCGCTGGGATAACAGGCGGAAGTGAAGACTCTTCCTCATCATCCGGTGATAGTTTTAACCCAGCAGATTCTCAATCTTCTCCTGAACTTGCTCCCGGTGTGAATGTGGAAATTAGTGGTGATGGCAGTCTTAGCATATCAGCAGAAACTCAAAGTAGTTTAAATGCAGCGATCGCTAATATATTAAGCCAAACCCCAGCAGCAAATAGTGTAGCAGCAAATATCATAGCTATCTTGCAAGGAGGGGCAAATGCGTCCGCAGCAGCTAATCAGCTACAGTCTTCTCTAGTGAGTTTAGGAGTTCCCGGTTCTTCAGCACAGGCACTGGTAAGTGCTTTATTGGGTCTAGCTGGGAATAAATCGGCTTCTGCGTCGGGTTTTACCGTAGGCACTAAAGGTTTAATCACCAATTCAGTAATAGCCCAAAAAGAAGCTTCCCCAACTCTAAATATTAATAATTTGAATGCTGCTATTAATGCTTACAACAAAATTGTGATGGAAAGTAGTCCAGAGGTTCTTCAACAACTGGCAAAAGATGCGAATTTTCGGGAAATTGGTAATTTACTCAAGCAATTAAGGGCTGCTTTGAGTCAAAGTTAAGTGTAATGAAATTAAAGTTATCAGAGGTGCAATTGACAATCCTTTGGCTAAAGCCAGAGGATTATTGTTTTCAAAATCTAAATAGTATGAGATGAGACGTAAACTGAAATTAGTAAAGTTGATTTTAGCGATCGCCTTGATATTTACTAGTATCATTACTGTGAGGATTGCGATCGCTTTTCAACAATCCCCGGTTCCACAGGCTATTTTTGTGTTGGGCGGTGATGCTGAACGAATGAGGTTTGCAGCAAAATTTTGGCAATCTCACCAGAATTTAGATATTTGGATTTCTGACTTTGCTTGGAATTTAGACAATAATCGTCGGATATGTCTAAAGTTTGGTGTTCCTGAAGTAAAGTTGCATTTGGATGGGAGAGCAACGGATACTGTGACTAATTTTACAACTTTGGCTGGAGATTTTGTTGAGCAGAGGTTACAGCATATATATTTGATCACGTCAGATTATCACATGAGAAGAGCGCAGGCGATCGCAACTATCGTCTTGGGTAGCCAGGGGATTATGGTTACACCTGTGGCTGTAACGTCAAAAAATCAGCCATCAGAATCGTTGGTAAGAGTATTAAGAGACGGAGGGCGATCATTTTTGTGGATTGTGACTAGGCGGAGTGCTGCTAGATTTAACTCTCGTTTGAAATAATCTCTTTGATTTACCAACCTGTAACTTTTAGAAATCTACGCCTAAATAGCTGATATCCATAGCCAGAAAAGTGAGCAATTGGCATAGTTAGTAATGTAACTCCACAGAAAAACCACAGACTTATACAGGAAGGAATTTCATCTTCGCTACCGCGCCAGAGTTCTTTAGTAAATTCGTTACGGAATTTGAAAATTGTGCGTAAACTTTCCCCAAATGGAAAAAGTAAGCAACTCAGAATTAATACTTCTGTATGTAGAGATAACTGAGGAATGATGAAATCAATTAGCGATAAAAACAATGTAGCTGATATAAATAAAAATGGTAGCCTTCCTCTCAGTTGCAGTTGCTTTGTGTGTTTAATACTAGTTAAGTAACGTCCTCTTCCGTATTTGAAGTATTGAATACAAATAGATTTCCAGGTTTTTCTGGGATAGTACCATACACAAATATCTGAACTTATATATATAGCTTTTGGGTTTTTATTCAGTAATTTTTGATTTAATTCAGCATCTTGGTTAGTAATTTGTGAAATATCAAAACCAGAAGCGCCACGCAATTCTTTCGTCCAAAAACATCCTAAATAAACTGTATCAGCATATCCATTATAGTTAGGGTTTCTATATTTAGCTCCACCACTACCTAAAAAGCTTTTAGAAGCCAGTGCTACCCCAGCCTGAAAGGGAGTTTTAGCCACAAATCTTTGTGCGCCCCCCACGTTAAAGGCTTGAGATTCTAATAATGCTTCCACACATCTTTCTATATAATCTGGTGCATAATCAGAGTGAGCATCAGCCCTAAGAAATATATCACCAGTGCATTCTTGCAATATAAGATTTAGACCAGCCGATTGAATTTTCAACGAATTGTATAACAGCTTGACTCTAGAATCTTCTAATGACAATTTTTTGACAATATCCTGTGTCCCATCAGTGCTACCACCATCAGCCACAATTACTTCTATTAAGTTTGGATATTCAGTTGTCAAAAATCCCCTAATCAAATGTTCTATATTCCCAGCTTCGTTATAAGCTGGAATTGCTAAACTTAAGCTTGGATATTCTATATTTGCAATACTCATAAATATAGCTTTAATGGGATCATCAAGAAACGTTTCATTGCCTTAATAAAGCCAATAGTATCAATTTGTAAATTACGCTGATGAGTATACATAAAGTATTTTTTTCTAATATCGCTATGAGCTTTGTAAGCTTGAAATACTTTCATAGAAGATACACCTGTAGTTTCATAGTATGAAATCGGAAACCTTAGAAGGTGTGGTTCTTCTATTAAAGAAGCTCTAATGTTAAAGTCATAATCCATTCCTAGAGGAAGTAACTCATTATATAATCCCAACGTATCTAAAATTTCTTTAGTAAAAATAGTAGACTGATGGCACATAGGATTACCATACAAAAAAAACTCTTGCTTCCATTGAGTATATTGTTTGATATGCCTTCTTAAGTATCCTTTCCGGCTAACTGAGATAGTTTCACCAAATGCCCACAACCAGCTATTCTTAAAATAAGAATTAATAATATTTTCAATTACATATTTGTCAATAAATATATCTCCTGCATTTAAAAACACTACCAATTTTCCTGAAGCCTTACTTAATCCAATATTGAAAGCATTTGCAATACCAGAACCATTTTGCTGGTAGATTGTAATTTTTTTTGTATGATTAAATTTATTAATCGTATTTACAGTTTCATCGCAAGAATTACCATCAATAATAATGTGATTAATATTTTGATATGTTTGAGAGCTTACACTATACAATGTTTCAGTAATTCTTTGAACACAATTTTTTGTGATTGTAATAACATCAAATTGTAATTGTAATGATTCAAATTGATTCATGTTAACTTTTGCTTGTCGCCATAATATTATAAATAAATGATTAATGAAAATGTTTTGAAATCAGATATCATTTGCTATTTGATTTTTTAAATTAAAATCACTATAAGCTATTCCTAGTATTAAACCACATGATATCCAAAATAATCCTCCCGTTTTTGAAAGATTAAAGACTTCTTGTGAAACAGAAAAAACCATAAAAGACCAAAATAGACCTACAAAAATAGGGGTTAACTTTATGTTAGATTTTGATGTGTATTTTTTGGCAAACATGTACAACTTAAATAAAGCATTTAAATACAATAAAGTACCTATTAATCCACCGCTTACAATTGTATATACCAACTGACTATCAGCAGCATTTAACAACTGACCAAAAATTTCATAAATTCCACCTGATCCCAATCCGAATAATCCTAATAATGGAAATTGGTGAACAAACTCTAAATACATAGAAAGTACAGAAGACCAGTTAACAACTCTAGCCTCATCCTGTACTTGCCCTAAGTTTATATTTAAATATCTACTAGGTACTTGTGTTAGTAAAGATTCTAGTTTTAACCCAAAATCTCTAAACAAAAGCAATATTAGAAAAAATAATAATATACTAGTAACAATAGTTAGGGTAATATTTATATTCCTTTTATTGATTTTATTACTACTAATAATATTCTTGAATGTGTAAATCCCTACAACTAGTAAGTAGCTAAATAAAGCTAACCAAGCACTCCTTGATCCAGACAAAGCAGTAAATATAGCATTTATCGCAGAAAAGCATATCCATAAATAAATAGCTTTTAAATTTATTTTCGGCATCAAATATATAATTGTGCTACAAATAATAGTTGCAAAATAAAAGACTGCTCCAGTAAGAGCAGGACTAATTTCGTTTAAAATTCCCAACCCATAATAACCTGTAAAATTCAAAGTAACTGTTTGATATAATCCATGAAGAAAATTAGGAATAAAACAAATATAAATACTAATAAATACACGTTGATATCTTATGAAGTTCTTAGATTTGGAACCCAAAACAAAACACAAACCAAAGTAGATTAAATACTGAAAGTTTTTTACTAAAGGTAAAACCTTTTCTAGTATAGAAACGCTATTTAAACCTGAATAATGAGTAATAATTAGGACTATAAGATTAAATACATATAAATATACAAATGCAAGGATAACTTTTTTTATAGGATGAATACCAGAAATAAAGACAAATATAGTTATTAATGTAATCGGAAATAATATATCATCTATACGTATAAACTTTAATAATCCATTTTCGCTGAGTCTTGGTGATAAAATAACGCTTGAAGTGAGAAAAAATATCCAAAACCATAAAAAGTAATATTTTAAGGGTTGTTTTATAGCATCCATATTTTTAATTATTTATTTTTAATATATTTTGATATAAAGACAAGTAATTTTTCGCTTGTAATTCTAGTGTAAATTTTTCCTTGACTGTTGCACAAGAACTAGCACAAAGCTTTTGATGTCGCTCTTTATCTTCTATTACCCAAATAATTCCATTTGCCAAGTCATCAATATTGTAAGGCTGGCTTAAATAGCCGTTCTGTTTATGATTAATCATGTCAGGCATTCCCCCAATATCAAAAGCAACACAGGGCGTACCACAAGCAAGTGACTCCATAACCGTATTAGGCAAGTTATCTTGTATCGAAGGAGCAACAAAAACATCTGCTGCTGAATAAACTTGCGCTACTGTAGATTCATTATTTAAGCGGCCAAGATAGTGAGTATTAAAACCCAAGTTACTTATAGAATCTGACTTACTTGCACCGAATATAACAAGCTCACACTTATCATGCCAGTAAGTATGTTTTAATATTTCTAGTGCACATCTTAAAAAGTGAAACCCTTTACGTGTATTACTAGCAGCATTTTCAGCACCAAAGAGGATTAAGAGTTTGTCTTGAGGTAGATTGAATTTATCTCTTACCAAGTTTTTTTGATAAGGCTTGTAAACTTCTGTATCTAAACCATAGGGTATTACTTTGATATTGCAATCTTTAAATAGAGAACTGGATGCAGCGCATTTAGCTAACCAATGACTTGGAGTTACAACTGTACAGTTTAAATCAGCCCAAGCCTTAGCTTTGCGTTCCCATACCCAACTAGATAAATCTATATTGAATCTTTTTGGCATTTGTGGGCAGTTGCCACAGTTTTCTTTGTAAAGCTGACACTCTTGATTATAATGACATCCACCAGTAAAAGCCCACATATCATGTAGAGTCCAAACAAGCGGTTTATTTAATTTAGCTATTGTTTCTATATTTATAAGTCCTCCTGATATCCAATGAAGATGAATGATATCAGTATCTATTTTTATAATGCTAGTCGCTATAGAATCTGGAAGCCATTGCAAAGAGTATGAAGTTCTTCGACTCTTATCGATATGTCTAAAAAATAGTTTCGGTAACGAATCTAAATGGGGTTTAAGTTTGGGATATTTATGAACTATTTTGTTGCCTGTTGCAATAACAGATTTATCGTCACTAAATTTAATTTGTACAAGCATCTGGGAAGTTATGCCAATATTTTGTAGCCCATCGTGTAATCGATAGGTAGCTATTGCTGCTCCACCGCGATTATCGTAAGTGCTAAGATGTAAAATCTTCAATTATCAATCCCTTTTTATTATTAAAATACACCAATACATTTACTAGGCTTATTAATTTACTTAAATAATACACCCTTAATTAATCGGCTTTATTTTCATCTCTTAACAAATGTATAGTTACCATTACCTTGTGTACAAACTAAAGAAAAACCAGCATTGACTAATTTATTAATGGACTGCTTAATTCTTAGTTTGTAACTACTATCTAAGGGGTTAAAATATTCGTCGTATTCAACGCAAATAATTTTAATATCAAGCTCATCTTCAATTATTGAATTAATGACTTTATACTCAGCACCTTCAATATCTAATTTTAGTAGGTCAATTTTTTTGTGGTTATGCTCCTGCATAATTGTACTTAGCCTTTTGACCTTGGCTTCAAAATATTTTGATGTTCTCTGTAAATTGAGAAGAGAATGAGAAACATGATCAGAATTTTTTGGTGCATAGAATTTCAAAACATCATCCTTATCCCACACACCCACTTCATTGAAATGATATTTAGTATTATTAATGGTTACTTTTTTTACGTATTGGATTGCTCGTGGGGTCGGATCAAATCCCAGTATATTGCAACCAACTTTATCAATTAGAGACAGATCAAATGATATATCTTCTCCGCAACCTACGCAGTAAACAATAGAGCCTGAATCAAGTAAATTTTTCGGAATAACCCAACCGCCATATTTTGTGCCTAATTCAACTAAGTCATTGCGAGGAAAAATCTTTGTGAAAGTTATATTATCCCTACCAAGCGCCCTACAAATAAAATTAGAACTCTTTTTGATTCCTTTTAATATCAATTGCTTCAAAAACATAAATATTAAATAATAAACTCCTAAAATATCAGAATAAATATTTTTTATTTTTGTGTTAATCCTATTTATTAAAGGCGGACAGTATAAGGTTCTTTGGGTAAAATGATCAGATTCAATATCTTGAACTATAAATGGTGGATGCTTTAAAGGGAAATAAATTTCTTCAGTAGGTATTTTAGAAAAAATACTTACATCTTTTTTTGTATTTGTTGCCTCTCTAGCAAATCCGATATTAGATATTAAATTGATATTAGATAAAATACTCAGATGGTTTTGTGTCCAACAAGAAAATGTCCAACGATATGCCCAGCTATTTGTTTTATCATCATAAGTATCTTGGAAAATTTTAGTCCAATATTTAACAGCAATCTCATCTTTAAGAATATCTTTTAACCAGCCATTCTCTTTGATTAAAGGCCACAACTGCATATCATAGTCGAAATTTTGCCAAGCACGTCTCCAGCTTGCCCATCCCCAACAATGATTATATCGAGAGAAGTAGTAACTATAATGTGTTCTTTTGTGGCCAAACTGTACATTTTGTCCAGAAATAACCGCAATTCTATTATCTTCTCTATAACGCTCTAAAAGCTCCTCACAAAACTGAAAAAAACTTAGATTAGGAAGACAATCATCTTCCAAAATAATTGATTCTTCAACTGTATCAAAAACCCAATCTAGTCCACTCGAAACTCTTTTTTTACACCCCAAATTAACATCAGAATAATTTTTCAAAACCTCACACTCCCAATCCACGCCATTAATAATAGCTCTTGCAGCAGCACATTTTTCTTTTTCGCCAGGGCGATCGCTACGTGGCCCATCTGCGACAACCAAAAGCTTAGGAGGTTTAGCTTGACGGATAGCTTGAAATACCTTTTCTGTTGTATCAGGGCGATTAAATATTAAAAAAGTTACTGGTGTTTTCATACTACTGTATTTTATTAGCAGATTTTAATCTATAAAGATAATCATGATGAGAAAGCTGATCTATCAGATCATAATTAAAACTTAAATATAAATTTATTTCTTCAAAAAATCTTGCTTCCACAAGAATATATTTAGGTTGATACTTTACTAAATTTATACCTTTTAATACATCTAACTCATATCCCTCAACATCTAAAGATAAAAAATCTATTTGAGGTAATTCGGCAAATTTATCTAAAATAGATTCAAGTGTTTTTGCAGGAACTTGAATACCATAACTTTGCTGAATTTTCTGAAGTTCTAAGCCTCTTTGAATATGCTCATATTGACTTTCTTTATTTTTTAGCGAATTTTCAACTACTGACATAAGGTTTGCATAGTGCATTTGTACAAAACTATCTGGAAAATCAGGCGCAACTAAAGCACAGTTATATACAGATGAATTATTCCTGATCCTTTTACATTCTTTATACAAACTAGGAATACCTTCAACTAAAATTCCATGCCAACCCAAAAATTTTTCCAGGTAATAAGTATTGCTTTGTCTATAACCATCATTAGCACCAACTTCAATAAAAAAACCATTTCTGAAATTAAGATAATTTTCAAGTTTTTTATCTAAATTATTAAGCCCAGGTTTAGAATATTTAGAGTTTCCAAAAGATTCATAAATATTTCTGCGTAATTCATATAAATAATCTTTCATGAGATTAAACGATGTAATAACTATAAAAATAATAAAATTGATTGAAATTGAAGCCAGAAAATTTTGTGGCTTTTTGAGTGAAAAAGATTGGCTAGAAATGCGGCAATTACATAAGAAATTACAGTTGCGATCGCAGCACCAACTCCAGCATAGTGAGGAATTAACAATAGGTTTAACAAAATATTGGTAATTGCACCAATTAGTGTTCTGCGTAAAGAAAGGTGAGTTAAACCTTCTGCAACAAACCAAGAGGATGTAGCAACCCCCATAAATACAAACAAAGAAGCCCAGACATGAATTGCTAATACTGCTCCTGCTGCGGTATAGCCATTACCAAATAATAAGGTAACTATTGTTTCAGACATAAATGATATTGGTAAAGCAATTACAATTGAAATCAATACCAACCCTCGGAGTAGTTTTTTTATTCGTTGATAATAAAGTTCTTCACTTACTTCTTTAGCTGCAAAAATCGAAGGAGTAACTGAAGAAGCGATCGCCATTGGTATAAAGTACCAAACTTCGGAAATACGGGTTGCTGCTGAATAAAGACCTACGGCACTAGCATCAACCATTTCCCCCAACATAATCTGGTCGATTTTCATATAAATCATGATGCTTAAACCAGATAACATCAAAGGCCAGCTTTCCTTAAGAAAAGTCTTAGCAAGCGGAAGATTCCAACGCCATAACCATAGTGAATAACCTTTAGCTTTGTAAACGAGTATTAAACCTGCTGCACCCAATCCAATTTCTGCTAATCCAGCCCAAGCAAAGGCAAGTAATGGTGCCTGCATTTTAATCAAAGTAACTTTTAAGAGTACAATGATAATAAATGCGGTGTTTTTAGCAACTACAGTATATTTAGACTGCACTTGAGACTGAAACCAAATGTCAATCGTGTCAAAAGCAGAAAATATCCCTGCCGTTGCTAAAATTGCTACTATCCCAATAGTCAACTGGTCATTTTGACGCAATACAAAAATAGAGCTAACTGTTAACAATACGCATCCTATTCCACCAGCTAACTTGAGCAAAAAAGCTGTCCCTAAAATTTGGTATCTAGCTTCAGGTTCACGCACAATAGAACGTATGACCAAGTTATCTAGCCCTAGAGTTGTCAAAGGATTGAATAGTGCTACGAAAGCAGTGGCATAGTTAAAAAGACCAAATTGCTGCACTCCTAAATAACGAGCAATCCAAACACCTACAACTAACCCAAAACCCATACGAAGAATGCGATCAATGAATAACCAAGCTATATTTTGAATAACCGCTAACTTGTCAGAGCCAAACTTTTGACGAAATGAGAATAAAATCTGAGTTTTATATTTGTCTAGCATTTGACTCAAGGTTAAAAAGAGGACTCAATTTAGGTCATGATACCTTGTGTGGAAAAGTATATATTCTTTCCTTACTCAGAAAACAAGTCAAAATCAAGGCATCGCTATTATTTACATCAGTGTCAGAAGGCAGATATAAGCAACCTTAAACCATGGGATTTATTAAAAGTTTAATTATGTAAACTTAGCCTTTTCTTGGAGGATAAAATTCAATGGAGTTAATAAATTTGTAAGATGTTTTGCTACATTCAGCACGGAATATTTAGCATATTTGCTATGAGTCTATTCAATCTCTGAATTGAATTTATTAACTTTATATTGCGCCTATAACTTTAAACAAGCTAAATCTTTAATGCCTCAGAAAAAACACTAGTTTACCTAAATTATTCACTGCTTAAAGCAGCCTCAATCCAGTGATTTTACTTAAATTTGACTTAATCCTATCCTTTTTGCCAGAATTATTATCTCCAGTATTTTTATGGGAGTAGTAGTAACCGTAGTCATTACTATCAGTAGCTACACAATTCACCACCATTCCCAACACTGACACACGCGAATGCTCAATGAGTGTCTTTGTAGTCTTAGCCGCAGCAGAATTAAGCACACCAGGACGTGCAACCAATAACATTCCATCTGCCATTTTGCCTATGATCGAAGCATCCGCCAAAACACTTAAAGGTGGAGTGTCAATAATTACGTAGTCATAATCTTCAGCAGCTTGTTGGAGTAACCCATTCATACGTTGTGAGTCTAGTAGAGCCGCAGGGTTAGGCGGTATGGTACCAGAAGTAAGTAATTCTAGATTAATTACCACTTCCTTAGCAGCTTCGGCTAGGGTAGCCTGACCCACTAAAACATTGCTTAAACCCATCAAGTTAGGCTGTTGCCACATTTCATGTTGACGAGGGCGACGCATATCTGCATCAATCAATAATACTCGTCTTCCCATTTGGGCAGTCGCTACCGCCAAATTAGCAGCAATAAAAGACTTGCCTTCATTCATCACACAACTGCTAACCACAATTACCTTCAGTTTCTTATCAGAAAAGGAGAAGCCCAAATTGATTTGCAGCATTTCAAAGGCTGCATTAACTGAAGAGTAAGGGTTATTGAGTACGGGTAATTCGGTGATACTCTCACCACGAGCCAGTCTAGCTTTTTGGTCAAAAGCTGGAATTGTACCCAACAAAGGATAATCCAGCAACTGTTGAGCTTCTTCTTGTGTCCTCACAGACTTGTCTCCAGCCTCTAGCAACAAAGCTGCACCAATAGCTAAGAAGAAGCCTAAAAATCCCCCTAATGCCAAATTCAAGACAATCCGAGGAGAAACTGGTGTTTTGGGAAGTAAAGCTTCAGAAACAATCCTGGCATTACCCACATTCTGATTTTCCACCACCTCAACATCTTGCAATCGTTTTAGCATTTGTTCATAGGTTGTTTGGGCAATCTGTAGCTGTCGTTGTAACTGTAGTTGTTGTTGTTCCAACTTGGGTAAGACTCTCAGACGTGCTTGATAAAGTACAAATGCCTTCATCAACACACCAACTTGATTTTCTAATCCCAATCGTTCAACTTCCACCTGCACTAAATTAGCGGTTAGAGTCTGTTTGAGTTCCCCTATTTGTAAATCTTGCTCTGGAATCGGCTGCCAACTACCTAAAGTTTTGCTCACTCTTCCTTCTAGCTGCTCTTTGAGAGCTTGTTCTTTATTTAATAAATTAGCAATAACCGGGTGTTCCTCAGTAAATCGTGACCTCTCCACAGCTAACTGGTCTTGAACCTTTTGGTATTCTGATAGCACTTGTTGTACTGCATTGGATTGGCTTAAGCTGCTCAGTGCCATAGCTTGCTTTGTGTTCAATGCTAATTGATTTTGCAAAGCACCAGAACGAGTTCTAGCATCAACTAACTGTGCGCGCAGTTGAGTCACTTGGCCGGATAAATCATTCAGCCTTTTGACTCCTTGTATAGCTTCTTCTTGTAGGGAAACAACCTCGTATTTTTCTTTGAATCGACGTAGTGCTGCTTCTGCTTCTGTGACTTTCGCCTCGACTAGAGGTAATTGCTTGCTTAAAAATTCCCTTGCGGCTGTAGCTTCAGAACGATTATTGCGAACATTGTTCTCCAGATAAGTGTTCATCAATCTATTAATAATCGCTGTTGCTTCTTCAGGATTAGCACTACGATAGGTAAGTTGTAAGATATCAGTTCCTCGGACACTTTTTATTTTTAAGCTTCGTAGGAAATCATCTATTTCTAAAGGTTGTCCTTGTTCATCTTTAAGCTGCGACTCAGCAATGGTTTTTTGAATTATGGGGTTTGAGCGAATAATTTCTGCCTCAGTTTCCAAAGGGTTAGAAAGATTGGTCACCCCACTAAGTTGTCCCAATTGCTCACTTACACCTGTTAGGGAAGAAACGCCACTTTGCTTATTAAAGAGGAGTTTACCCTCTGCTTCATAGATTGGTTTTTGACTAAAAGTAAGCAACCCTGTGACTCCAAACACCGATCCCATAATCGTGGCTATCAGTAACCAACGTCTTTTTGCAATCAGCCAATACTGTTGGAAGTTAATCAGGTCTTGATCGTCTTGATGGGAAGGCATAGTTCAGATAATACCCTAAAGATTGACACTACTAAAAATTAGTTATTTCATTTATATTGATGTAGAGCAGTAATGCAGATGAACATAGGAAATATTCAACAGTTATCAGTTATAGAATTTCTAAATAAAGCGATTTGCAGTTGAGTCAAATACAGACCTAACCCCCAGCCTCTTCCCTACAAGGGAAGGGGAGTAAGAATCAAAGCCTCTCTCCTTGTAGGAGAAAGGTACTCTATGAGAAGAATTCAGAGTGTATTGCATACAAAGGAGAATCGCTATATTTTTGGAAATCCACGTAGGTCAGTACCTATCACAATAGGGGTATTGTAGGCATTGTTCACTCTAAAATTAGGGTTCGAGTGTACGGGCTTTTTTCAAGCATTATGCCAGGTTTCTCTATTGATTAAAGCTGTGAAACTGTAATCACTGTTCGCTGATTTAATTTCCTTAATAACTGCTACTGACTGGATGCAACCTGATTTAAATAATCAATAAAGATTTAATAAAAGATTATCAAGCTTTTTCCCCAGAATAGCCTACGTATTTTCACTGTTCTTTTTTCTGAGTCAATATCTATTTATCTGGTAAGTCAAAAAAGCAGTTTGTTTTGTCACACAGTTCAATGTAGCATCTTGATATCTGTTGGTATACGTTAGTTAAAGCATGATAAATCTCACTTTTGCCGAATTTTTACGTTTTTATGTTGTTTTGCTTGCTTACTGTGCCAAATACTAAGTTATATTTATTTTCTTATGGAAAATTTTAGCGATCGCGTAAGGCGCACATAACAGCAGAGTTTCGGTCACTGTATTGACAACAATACCCATTCGAGGAATATATGCTGTCAGTAATTGGCTAACTCTTTTACTAGCCTTTTATAAAGCGCTTCAATATATTCTAACTATCATTACAAAAGTTTTTGTCTATCGAATTTACATAGATTTTGTGTAAATTCGCTTTTATCTTGTGACTAACTCCACAGACGATAATTTTAAATGTAAGGTAGGCAACATCTAGGCATTGTGCTTAGATGACAGTCATTACACAACACAAGCTTATTTCAAAAACCAGATATTGTATATCTGTTATTTAAAAAATTGCAAATTTACAAAAATGAAAATTACTTGACATTAGAAATAGGGCAGTTTCGTATCTTTTTATTAAGTATTTTTTTTATAAATCTATTAAATATAAGTACCATTTTACGTAATATCCACATGGTTATATCACCATAAACAGGATTAAAAATAAATGGTTAGTAAATTACTCTCAAACACTCGTCTTTTTTTTTGAGTGACCATACGTTGCTTTTGTTATTGGGTATTAGGATTGCGCTTCTTAACATCAATGCTGAATATATTTTGTTGTGACAGATTTGCAAATATTTGAGATTTTTGCATCTACCGCTCAGAGTTCCAGAGTAATTACTTTTTATATCTCATCTTGTCAGTATCTTTTCTGTAATCTTGGAAATTTTTAGTAGCCGACATACATGGTTATTAGTATTATTGCTGGAAAAAAAATCAGCAATTCACATCAGACACGTAACATCCTCTGTGTATTGCTGCTGATAGGGGATATTTTGGGTTTGGTGTTGAGTTATTCCATCTGTTTATGGTTGCGATTGGGTAACAATCTGCATGGTTTTGACCCGTTAATTTATATCTTTTTCTTTCTAGTTCTCACAGGTTTGTATTTAGCAGATACCTACCATCCAGATAGGCAAATAGCAGGTTTACGCGCCCCATCCCGCATTCTGATTAGTAATTTTGTAGTTGGCGCTATTATTGCAGCACTCATTTACCTTACCAGTGCTTGGGGAACAGACTTGCTTTTGAAACGGGGAGTTTGGCTTCCTAGCTTAGGGCTATTTACTATCTGGGCTGTGGGATTAAGAATAGGGGCAGCAAACTGGGCAAAAGCCCAAGCTCAACACAGCCGTTGGTTAATTTTGGGCGCAGGTAAAAAAGCCATCCTCTTCGGCAAAACTTTTCTCGAACGTAGTTCGTTGGGGCGCTTGATTTTTCTCTCCACCGGAGAGCAGAACAGCAATGAGTTAACAGAAAATCATCAAGTTTCTGTAGGGAGTCTTAATGACTTACCTCAATGGAGCCAACAACATTGGTCAGGGGTAGTAGTGACGACTCCAACAGAGTTATCTGACGTACAAATGCAACAACTGATGCAGTTGCGTTTATCTGGTGTCTCCATCTACGGTCTTCCCGATGTTTGTGAAACCTTGTGGTATAAACTTCCCTCGTCTCTGCTTCAGGATAATTGGCTGGCTTTTGGTAATGGTTTTAATTTAACTGCTGACAGCATTAGTCAAAAGCTCAAGCGCTCAGTAGATATTATACTGACGTGCTGTTTATGTGCATTTTTATCTCCATTGATGTTGTTGGCAGCTTTAGCAATTAAGTTAGATAGCCCTGGCCCTGTGTTCTACTCTCAAATACGGACTGGACTAGAAGGTAAGCCTTTTAAAGTTTACAAATTTCGCTCCATGTATCAAGATGCCGAAAAACGTGGGGCGCAGTGGGCAGATGAACGAGACCCGCGAATTACCAGGGTAGGGCGTTGGTTACGCCTAACTAGAATTGATGAATTACCGCAGATATTAAACGTTATCTGGGGAGAAATGAGCCTCATTGGCCCTCGCCCAGAACGACCAGAATTTGATGTCAAACTGCGTCAAGAAATTCCCTATTATGATTTGCGTTATGTGGTCAAACCCGGTATTACAGGCTGGGCGCAGGTCATGTATCCCTACGGTGCATCAATAGAAGATGCTTACGAAAAGCTAGCTTATGACCTCTACTACATCAAGAATTACTCCCTAGCTTTAGATTTAGCGATCGCTCTTAAAACTATTCGAGTAGTATTACTAGGTAAAGGTAGATGAATCAAAAAGTTTTAGTTACCGGTGGTGCTGGCTACATTGGTTCTCATGTGGTGCGTCAGCTAGGTGAAGCAGGTTACGATGTTGTTGTGTATGACAACTGTTCTACTGGTTTACCCCAAGCCGTACTACATGGTGAGCTAATTATCGGCGATTTAAAAAATTCCGAATGTCTTTCCCAAGTATTTCATCAACATCAATTTGCGGCAGTTTTACACTTCGCGGCTAGTCTGAGCGTACCAGAATCTGTTGCCCGTCCCCTGGACTACTACGCTAACAACACACGCAACACCCTCAATTTACTTCGCTGTTGTCACGAAACTGGTGTTAACCAAATTATCTTTTCCAGCACAGCCGCAGTTTATGGACAACCGGAAACTGCCGTTGTCACCGAATCTACACCAACTGAACCGATTAATCCCTATGGACGCTCAAAACTTTCTTGTGAATGGTTGATTCGTGACCACGCCAAGGCTTCTGATCTACGCTATGTCATTCTACGTTACTTTAATGTTGCTGGAGCCGAGCCTGGTGGGCGATTGGGACAGATGTCAAAAGACGCATCCCATTTAATTCGTGTCACTTGTGATGCTGCACTTAAACGCAGACTGGGAGTAAAAATTTTTGGTACAGATTTTCCCACACCAGACGGAACGGCAATTAGAGACTACATTCATGTAGAAGACCTCGCAACAGCACATTTAGACGCTTTAGCTTATTTAGAGCAAGGTAATGCCAGCCAAATCCTTAACTGTGGTTATGGACAGGGCTATAGTGTTCGTCAAGTTATCGAGCGGGTTAAGGCAATTTCTGGCGTAGATTTTCCGGTGATAGAAGCGGAACGTCGTTCTGGTGATCCGGTTTGTGTGACAGCTTGTAGTGATAAAATCCGTCACGTACTAGGATGGCAACCTAAGTATGATGATATGAATCAGATAATTCATAGTACCCTCACCTGGGAAATAAGTAAACAAGAATTGTTCCTCAATTCATTAGCTGGAGTTGCATAATTAGGAATGCGTAATTAAGGAATCAAGACTTTTCGCTCATAACTCAATACTTGTTCATGCAGAAAGTCCATGTGATTACTAGGTAACGAAATCTTAGTTAAGAATTACAAATTGCGAATTATAAATTGATAGAAACCATAAGGGATCAAAATTAAACTTAGGACTTAAGCAAGAGACTCACTGCAAAAGCGATAATTATGTACGTGTGTACAAATATTAAGACAAGTAGTTCTTCAGCAGGTTAACGTAGCAAAGGTTATACTTTGTGGAAAAGACCTGCTTAAATTACTGTTTTTAATCACTTTTGGAAATCAATGGTGCTAAATTTTCGCTTTGCTGTAGTCAGCGACTTACACATCGCGCTTCCTCACACAATCTGGGATCATCCGAGCCGATTTCATTTGGTAGAAGTGGGTATTCCCGCTTTTGAAAACGCTATAAACCATTTAACAAAACTTAATTTAGATTTTCTTTTGCTCCCTGGAGATTTAACCCAGCACGGTGAACCAGAAAACCATAGATGGTTAGAGGAAAGATTATCTAAACTACCTTTTCCTACTTATGTTGTGCCTGGTAACCATGATGTTCCGGTAGTCATGGCTAATGAGCAATCGATCGCTTGTGCTGATTTTCCCCAGTATTATCGTCAGTTTGGTTATGACAATACTGATCAACTTTACTACACTCAACAATTATTACCTGGAGTGAGATTAATTGGTCTAAATTCTAACTTTTTTAATGAACAAGGCCAGCAAATGGGGCGTTTAGATGCCCAGCAATTTCAATGGTTAGAAGAAGTATTAGCCGCAGCAGTAGATGAACTGGTGTTAGTGATGGTGCATCACAATGTAGTTGAACATTTGCCCCATCAATCTCGCCACCCAATGGCATCTCGCTATATGTTGGAAAATGCACCAGAATTAGTGCGCCTATTGCAACGATATGGGGTCAAATTAGTATTTACTGGTCACTTACACGTCCAAGATGTTGCTTGTGCTGAAGGTGTATATGATATTACCACTGGTTCTTTAGTCAGCTATCCTCATCCCTACAGAGTTTTAGAGTTTCATCGTGATCAGCAGGGTCAGGAATGGTTGCAAATTCTCTCTCATCGGGTGGAATCAGTGCCTGAGTTCCCCAATTTACAACAATTATCACGAGATTGGATGGGCGATCGCTCTTTTCCTTTCTTAGTAAAACTACTTACTCTATCACCATTAAATTTACCATTAGCCCAGGCACAAGAACTAGCTCCCAGCTTACGGGACTTTTGGGCAACCATCGCCGATGGGGATGCAGTATTGGACTACCCCCAATTCCCGCAACAAGTACGCCGCTATATTCAAACCTATAGTGCGATCGCCCACACTGGTACCCCCACCATGATTGATAACAATAGTACCCTCTTGCTAGACAGGAAATAAACTAGGGATTGGGGATTGGGGACTGGGGACTGGGGGGAGAGTTACTTTGACTATTGACTGTTGACTATTGACTATACAAATTCTTTCTTGTCCCTTAATCTTCTACCGACAACTCTCGGCAAATCCCAAATACTGATGTATAACCGTGTAGAAAAGTTCTGCCGCCGACTGGGCCGATTTCACCACCGCAGAAAAAACCACCTACGGGGACATCTTGAATGTAACGTTTGAATAGCTCAGAATCAAAGTTAGGTTTGCCGTAGAGTCCTTCACCACGTCCTACACAAGAAAACATCAACGCACCAACAGCAGAGTTGTCAAATTCAGGTTTTGTTTGATACCGTTCTAACAGAAATTCTAATTCTTCGGCGGAGGCTTGGGAATCTCGCAAGTGGAATTGTAGGCGTTGACCGGGACGGACAAGATCACCGATAGCGATCGCACCTCCAGATGGATCTACACCCAAAATACTACGAATTAAAAAATCCCCTTGCTGCAAAGATAGCTTAAATTCATCCATTGCTACACCAACAAACAATGAATGCTGTGCCAAAGCTCGTTCTTTTTCACTCAAGCTAGCAATCAAATCTCGCAGCACCACTAACGGCACTTTCTCATCCAGTTCCAGAATAATATTGCGTTCAGCTTTAGTTACTTGTAATGGTTCACCAATCGGCCTGCATCCTTGCGCCACGATCGGTTCTAAAACAATATTGCCACTTAAAGCCAAGCCTACAGTACCCTCACGGTGGAGACTACCATTACAAAACAAAGCCAGACGACCACCCATTCCCCCGACGCTAGCTTGTCCACCTAAAATTACTGACCCTGGGTAAGCAAAATCTAGCCCTTGTAATAAATCGTTAATTCCTGAAGAGAAAGCACTAGACAGCAAAATAAAATGCGGCGTTGGCGATGGAGGCACACCAATCAAATTAATCCACGTATCTGGAGGACTATCTAAATCTGGTAACTCTTCCCCCAGAACATGAAAAACCTGTAAATTCACCCCTGGTAGGTGCGCCAAAGTTAAGCTGAGGGCGGCTTCTGCTTCCAATTCTTGGGTCTGTCCACTAGCAGCCGTGCCAATCACACCACCACCACTACAGCCAATCATCACTGGCACAGAAAGTTGTTCAGCCAGCAAGGGTAACACCCTAGAATACTCACTAGCAAAGGCAGAAGAAATGAACACTAACCCCAAATCCGCAGGAGCTGTTAAAGTCGAGACAGCCCGTTGTACTACATCTGTAACAGCTGCTTCTAGAGAAGGGCGAGTTGATAGGGCATTTGCCCACTGCATTCGGTCTGCCATGAATTTTGGGCTTCTTTTTCTGTTGTGGTTGGTCGTTGGCTGAGTTATCAGTGATGAGTAAGAGTATGACAAGTAATTTTTATTCTCTCACCCCGTGGGAAACTATCACCACATCTCCCTGATCTTCTTCATCTCCCCTACTTCCACATTTTATTTACTTCGTTACCATTTTCTAAAATCTTAAAATAAATGCTACAGTTGGCGGTAATTTTAATCGATACATCAAGCTACCCAACTAGCTGATGCAGCTCATTAGGTAGAATGGTGATTGATAGAACAAAAAAATAGCAACTTTTGCAACTTTTCTATACTGTTATTATCAACACACAACGAGACTAAAGCAATGACTGACACTCAAGCAAAAGACATTCAAGACCAAATCCAAGAAGAAGTAGAACAAGCGCGTGCCGTTTGCGATATCTCAGGTAGCAACTCAGCTGAGTGTGCTGCGGCTTGGGATGCAGTTGAAGAACTGCAAGCGGAAGCCTCCCACCAACGCCAAGACAAAAAGAAAAATTCTCTAGAACAGTACTGCGATGATAATCCAGATGCTGCTGAGTGCCGTGTTTACGATGAATAACAATTAAGTTTGTGAACTTTTTCGGCAGACAAGCAACCAGAATCCTTTGATTCAGTAGTTTTCACCTCTGTTCATGGGGCTTTTGCACCCCATCTCCTCGAAACTTACACAAGTTTAAGCTTGTTGAGCTAGTTGTTGATGAGATAGTTCTCAGAGCAATTTGCTACAGTAGGTGCAAAATATTGGCGATGAGATTCTGTCAGTTGCTTGTTTTTTTACACTCGGACATGGTGACAACAAAATCAACAAAAGTATTTCTAACAGGACTTAAGCAACTGGCACAATATTAGGGTGCGTCAGATGCAGAAAATCCTCTAATGTGTACGAAATTATTGGGGCTGACGCGCCCTACAGTTACTTTGACTATGACACTTGCTTAAGTCCTATCTAACTTAAAATATCCTTCACTCCTTATTCCTAGTCCCTATTCTTAAAAACTGACAGTTAACTATGCCAAATAACGTGTTGCGCCAGTTAGTCTGGATTGATTACCGACTAGCAGTATTATTTCTGATGATTGTGCCGATAGTTCTGTTAATTTGGGCTTATGCTCAACAAGCAGAAGCAATACAAAAGCTATTAATGATTTATTGGCGAGTTTCTAGCCTACTAGCCATCACCATTTACTTAATGATTGCCCAATATCCAGTTAGTTTTATCTCTGGGTTAATAGGACAAATCCTTATTCCGATTTCCCTGTGGTTTTGGGTCGATATCAACGATGAAATTGAGTATCAACCCAGTGGAGTGTTAAAACTCGCTTTTACTTCTTGGCGCTGGGCTGTGACCATTTATTCTATTTTGGGAACTATAGCCTTCGTACCTTTTTTGGGTTGTGCGTTTTCCAGTAATATTGGACAAAATCCCACTTGCAGCGTTTGGTTAGAAGCTCCCTTACTGTTTAAAGATTATTTTCACCACAATAGTAAACCCGGTTTCTTAGGCTTTTTAGGTATAGTTTGTCTAATTATTTATGTACTATATCTAAGCTACTTTGTCGTCGTGAAGCTGGGCAAGCAGGGACGCTCGGCTACACCACAGTAAACTGTCACTGCGCTTCGTTTCTCAATTTCCAGCTTTCAAAATGAATTCAATTGGCAAGCGGCTAGAACAATACACCAGCAAACGTCCACAAGAAGTTTTATTAGTAACGGTGGAAATCGCTGATGAACAAGATAAAATAGCCATCTTCAAAGGTTTTTCTAGTTCATTGATGCGTCCCACTGCATTTGATCCCGATGTCCCAGTGATTCCAGATGAGGCCAGAGTTATTAGTGTAGATCGCATAGCCAGCCCCTACAATCCAGAATCCCCCCGTTATATCCAACGTGATATCTCCTGGGAAGCGATGGAAAGTGTTCTCACAGAAGTGGGTGTTTAGGACAGAGGATAACTATTGACTAATGACTAATGCGTAGCGGATATACTTTACCTGTTTTTGCTTGTGCTGGTGCGATCGCTGCTTTACACTGGTTACGCCAGCGTCAGTCTCTACAAGTTGGGTTGGTAGATTTAATTGAGCCTGCACAAATGGCTGAAGTACCTATTGAGCAGGTGGCAGGATTATCAGAAAATATGGCCTTGGCAATTACCCGCAGTGATCCTGGTGATAATATTGACTTGACTAAAAACACCCCGATTTGGGCTGTGGTGGAATGGGGCCAAGGAGGGGGTGAACAGGTAACTATCAAGGGCGGGGAAGGGATTGGTAAGCAGGTTAATGCTGATAACCGTGCGGCTATCTATAGCTATGCTCAAAGATTGTTGCAAGCCAACTTAACTCGATTATTAGCCCCAGAGGAAAGCATTATCGTCACTATCATTTTACCGGAGGGGCGATCGCTCGCTGTTCGGACTTCTAATTCCGCCTTTGGGGTTGTCGAGGGATTATCCCTACTAGGAACCACAGGTATTTCTCAACCTTTGAGTTCACCAGATCAGTTAGACGCGTTTCGTAGCGAATTGCAACACAAAGCTAGTTTGTATGCAAGTCTGGTATTCTGCATTGGCGAGAATGGTTTAGATTTGGCGCGAAAAATCGGTATTAATGCTGAGAAATTAGTAAAAACTGCTAATTGGTTAGGGCCGATGTTGGTAGAAGCTGAGGCCTTGGGTGTTAAGGAAATCTTATTGTTTGGCTATCATGGCAAGTTGATGAAACTAGCCGGGGGCATTTTTCACACCCACCACCACTTGGCTGATGGACGACGGGAAGTTTTGGCAACACACTGTGCTTTGGGGGGTTTAAGTAAACAAGATATAGAAATAGTGTTTCACGCCCCAACGGCTGAAGCTGCACTCAAGCACTTAAAAGCGTTAGATAGTTCCACAGGTAGTGATTGGGTAAATCAAGTTTATAGTGCGATCGCCGAAACTATCGATTCTCGTTGCCAAGAATATATGCAAAGCCATAGCAGCAGAGGCACAGCAGCCACAATCTGCGGCTCAATTCTCTTTGACCGCGATCGCAAAATTATCGTGAAGAGCAAAACTGCTTGTAACTTAATGGGAAATTTATGTTAATTTATTATGAATAATCATAAATAATCCCAATAAATATCTTTTTCAGTAGTGGTCTTAGTTTAATTTATACAGTTTAATAAAATCCCTTAGTGGTAAAACAAACGTATTCTATCTAGCGTTTGTCACGGATTAACTCACCATTTATCAGTCTAAACAAGCTGAAAATGGTGTTTATGTTTCAGAACCCAAAACACCCATCTACTACCAGACTCACACTTTCGCCATTTATATGAATACAGCGGTGACTCTACTAACCGAACAAGCCCCTCAACCAATAGAAGAGTTTGGGCAGCTTGAGCGTCAAATCATTATCATATTAGACTTCGGCTCTCAGTATTCAGAACTGATTGCCCGGCGCATCCGCGAGACTCAAGTATACTCTGAAGTTTTGTCTTATCGCACCTCTGCTGAACATTTACGCCAACTAAATCCCAAGGGCATCATTCTTTCTGGTGGTCCCAGTTCAGTTTATAGCGATCGCGCTCCCCATTGTGACCCAGAAATTTGGAATTTGGGAGTTCCCATTTTGGGTGTCTGCTACGGAATGCAGCTGATGGTCAACCAACTCGGCGGCGAAGTAGCCAAAGCTGACCGGGGTGAGTATGGCAAAGCATCATTACATATTGATGATCCCACCGACCTACTGACCAACGTTGAAGATGGCACAACGATGTGGATGAGTCATGGTGATTCAGTCACAAAAATGCCCCCAGGGTTTGAAGTGCTGGCACATACAGATAATACTCCCTGTGCTGCTGTTGCTGACCACGACAAAAAGCTTTATGGCGTGCAGTTCCATCCAGAAGTAGTCCATTCCATCGGTGGTTTGGCATTAATCCGCAACTTTGTGTATCACATCTGCGAGTGTGAACCCACCTGGACAACAGCCGCTTTTGTGGAAGAAGCTATTCGGGAAGTTCGGGCTAAAGTTGGTGACAAGCGAGTACTATTGGCGCTTTCGGGAGGAGTCGATTCTTCTACACTGGCTTTCTTGATGCACAAAGCCATCGGCGACCAATTGACCTGTGTATTTATAGACCAAGGCTTTATGCGGAAGTATGAGCCAGAAAGGTTGGTGAAACTATTTCAAGAGCAGTTTCACATCCCTGTTGAATATGTTAACGCCCGCGATCGCTTCTTAGATATCATGGTTGGCGTGACAGACCCAGAAGAAAAACGTCGTCGCATTGGACATGAATTCATCCAGGTATTTGAAGAAACATCGAGAAATTTGGGACCCTTTGACTATCTAGCACAAGGGACTCTTTACCCAGATGTCATTGAATCAGCTGATACCAATGTTGACCCCCAAACCGGGGAACGGGTAGCAGTAAAAATCAAAAGCCATCACAACGTTGGTGGATTACCCAAAGACTTGAGATTTAAACTGGTTGAACCCCTGCGGAAACTATTTAAAGATGAAGTCCGTAAAGTAGGGCGGTCTGTTGGCTTACCAGAAGAGATTGTCCAACGCCAGCCATTTCCTGGCCCTGGTTTAGCTATTCGGATTTTAGGTGAAGTCACCGCCGACAGATTGAACATTCTGCGCGATGCTGATTTGATTGTGCGCCAAGAAATTAACCAACGTGGTTTATACAACGAATATTGGCAAGCATTCGCCGTCTTACTACCTATCCGTAGTGTGGGCGTAATGGGTGATCAACGCACCTATGCTTATCCTATAGTCTTACGCATTGTTAAAAGCGAAGATGGCATGACAGCAGATTGGGCGCGTGTACCTTACGATGTTTTAGAAGCAATTTCTAACCGCATTGTCAACGAGGTTAAAGGCGTTAATCGCGTAGTGTTTGATATTACCTCCAAGCCACCCGGAACCATCGAGTGGGAATAAGAGCAATTTTAGACCATTAGGTGGGGTGGGCATTGCCCACCTTATTTTTTGAGATTCCGGCTGATTCTGGCGATATATTCGTTTAGGCGGTAATAGGTAATAGCTAATGGGTAATTAGTTTTTACCATTACCAATTACCCATCACCCATTACCAATCCTTAAAACTATCTTAGTTATACTTAAGGATTCATCTCCGCACTTGTTAATACTACTGTCTTACCTTCTGAGTTATGAGGACTCTTGAGGGAGTATTGAGCATTAGTTTGTTGACAAGCCACCATCGTTTTGACGTGTTCCATCTCATCATCACGGATGGCGACAAACACATCATAAAGATTATCGATGTTGGGACGACGTTCCGAAGGAGAGTGCGCTGTTTGAAATTCATCAAACATATATAAGTCTCCGTCACGATAGTATATTTTTGCTACCTCAGGAGCTGGCTGGGTTTTTAACTCTGCTTCGTGAGTTGTCAGAAATTTGTCATAGCTGCTGTAAGCGTGTTGTTCCACCAGTTCCATAAAGTTATAGGCAGAACGGGGAGAGACAAAATATACCGCAATAATAATCCAGTAATAAATTAAAGCAGCTGTTTTAGCTAAAAAGCGATCGCCCCAAAAACCTGCACCTCCCAAAGATTCCATAATCAACAAGTGATGCAGCTCATTCCAAGATTCAGCAAAGTGAACTTTTAGCCAGTCTGCTTTACGCCACCATCCCAGGGTTTCGTAGAGGTGTAAAACCGACAGATAAGAAAAATAAGGTACTCGCGCCACGGTTTCTAGTACATAAAAGCGAGGATAGGGGCGATCGCGATAAACTGTATTAATGACAAATACTAAAATACCAACTAATAAGCGGATCATTCTGACTCTCCATCAAGTATCGACAGTGTGCTTTTTTTCACCGTTTAACCTGTTATAAACGGGAAAGTTGAGGAACTTGTGAGGATTGGAGGTAATGGTTAATTGGTAATTAGAAAAATTATGAGACTCTGACACAGACTCAGTAATTGTTCTTAATCATTACGAGCGTGTTCAAATTCGTATACATAAAATAGCCGACTAAATCTTTTGAGTTGATATCCAACTACCGCCAACAAAATAGCGCCGCCCAGTGCTAACCAAAATCCTACAGGAGGTAATGTGAATATAGATGCACCTAAAGCCGCTTGCATTGCCACCGTTCTTGCATCTAAAATCACAGCTAAAAACAAGCAGATAGCCGCAGATATATAAGCTAGTACAGTCAGACGATTGATGTTTTTTAGCGCATCTTGGCAAACTGTGCAATGTTGAGTGTGGGTTGTCCAGACATCAAATAGCTTCTGCTTGTCTTTTTCGGCTGGAGGTATATCGCTGCTATATCCTTCCGCCCAAGGTATACCACCACCAGCTCGGTTTTTCAACCACTGACGCAATGTAATCACCATCTTATCTTGAGGATTTGGTGTATATACAGCGTTCAGCCATTTACCGTTTTTTTTCTGGGCAATAATTTTTTCTTGGTAATGCAGAAATACCATATCTTGGTGCAGAAATAAGGATGCTAATACATGAACCAACCAAACAGGTAATGGTAGTCCAAAGAAAGATAATCCTTGGGGTTTCTTTCCTTGGGGATTTTTGACAAAAACTTGACAACCAATGTGGCGACACCAACCGGGACGAGTTGGCGTAGCATACAAAGCCAAAATTAACTGTCCGCCATCCTCAGAGGTAGAAACTATTCTCATGTGACAAGGTGGTTGAAAATCGTGAATTCCTTGTACTGTTTTGCCTTGTGTGGGCTGAATTTCAAAGGCAAACCCATCTTGGGTAGATATGGGGCGTACAGGAATCATATCGTAGAATTTGGCATCCTTGTAGCGATCGCCTATGATACCGTGATGGGAAACAGGTACATGAGCAGGGTCTGAGACATTTTCCATAAAGTAGTCCCACCCATAGGGCAAATCACGGAAATTCCAAGGTGATTTTATCACTTTACCTGAGTTATCTTCTAGTTCTGGAACAATTCGCGGTGTCTGCAATTGGCTTTCTACCTTGGCTTGTTCTCCTGCTTCCGCCCATACCCACAGTAACCCCTGGCGTTCCTGCGTCGGATAAACTACTGCACAGGATTTTTGACTTTCACAGTTCTTCGCCGCCGTTTTTTCATCTTTAGACTGGGGTATACTTACACAATTCCCTTGAGCATCAAAACGCCAAGCATGGTAAGCACATAAAAGTGTACCGTCTGCTTCGACTCGACCTTCTGAAAGTGGTGCAAGTCTATGGGGACAAAAATCTTCAAAGCAGCGCCATTGACTAGAACCATCCCGCCACAAAACAATATCTTTACCTAATAATTGCATAGCATGAGGACGGCTAGGATCAAGGAACTCTACCACAGCTAGCGGATACCATTGTTTTGTCCATTGGAAGGTATTTTCTTCTTTTGAGGATTGTTCGTTAGTTGCGTTGTCTAATAAATTTTCGTTTTGGGAGTTCCCTTGCAACCTGGTTTCAGTAGTCATGGTAGAGTTTTTGCCTATTGTGACGTATAAATTTAAGCGCACAGAAGCACGGGGTTTTAATCCTCTGCTGGAAGATGTCAGCTAAGAACTTAATTAAAGGCTGTACTTAGTGGATTTTATCTTAGGAATAGATTACCAATACTATTTCCTGAGAGATATTCCCAGTAATTTTACTTCACCTCATACTACATTTCTGCAATTATTTATATGCCCTCGGCTGGATTCGTAAATAAAACTTTGAGCGCGCTGATGATCATCAGAACAGCGAATATTTTACTTAAAGTTCCAGTTGGTAAATCTGTTCCTACTTTTGCACCTAACCAGCCACCTAAAATAAATCCTAAACAAATGAGTGCGGCTACTTTGATATCAACATATCCCTGTTTGTAGTAGACCCAAGCTGCTAATAAATCAATTGGTGGCACTAATAAGGCTAATGTAGTACCTTGCGCTTGCTGTTGGGAAAAACCTAAGAGAAAAATCAGCGCAGGTAAGATAATTATGCCGCCACCAATACCTGTCATACCACTAACAATTCCTGCCACTAATCCTAGAATTAAGCAAATTAAAATGCTATTCATGCTTATATTTATCCTCGATTTACGTTTAGTATATGCAATAGTATTATTTTAAATTGAGCAACTATTATACAGAATGTATCTGGCTACGGCTATAAGAACGATTGTTATACAATTATTACCTAATTTTTGAACTATAAGTAGAGTAGAAAGTGTCTAGCAAAAATCAAAAATGGTGGGCATTGCCCACCCTACATTTGGACTTTAATAGTAGGTCATTGTAAAGCCCAATTATTTGGGAAATATTCCCATGTTATTAAACTAGATAACTTGTATTTGGTACAATGGGAAAAAAGGCATACTCATACCAAGCAGTCCAGATAAAACTGCGAATCCAGCGATCGCGTTTTTCTTGGCTCAATTCATAAGCAAAGGTGCCACGAGATTCATCAATGGATGATAGGTGAGAGTTACAACCGCAACCATGCTGATAAGTAAAACCATACTTGGAGGCGATACTCTGCACCTTCATTTGCACGGCAAATACTTTACCAGCATGAAGGATGGCATCCCAAGAACGCTTGTGTTCAATATCCCGCTTATCAAATCTCAAGGCACGTTCCTCAAACACATGATCTCGGTAAATCGGTGCTAGATGCACATGATAAAAACTTGCTGGTAGTTCGTAACCAAATTCTTGGAATAGTTCTAAACCAATCCGCGCAACTTTCCCGTAATCAGCATCTTTCGATTCCACTTCCCGCAGAATTTCTTCAAAGTTGGGATAGTTATGAGTCATGAAATCATAACCATAGAACTCCAAAGTTTCTCGTCCTAGTTGTCCAAATAACTGACAAAATGATGACTTGAGGTGTGCTAACTCTGGACGTTCATTAAACAAATCAACGTCACCTTGTTCTAACTTGTATAAGAATAACTGCGCCATCTCCACATAAATTTGGGGATTGCAGAGTCCCACATTGGCTGTACCTTTAGCGATGTCTTGCCATACAAGAGGTAGTTGAGCAACAGGAACAGCGTTTTCTCCGGCAATGATGGCAATATTGGGGAATTCAAGAAGTTGCATTGGCAATTTCCGTAATAAATTTTTAGTTTATCCTTAGTTGTTATGTTGTGCGTAGGTTCAGCCCGCCTTAGACATCACCTTTATTCACAAATTTTGATACACTTCATTCATGAGGATGTTGAGCAATCACGGCTTCTAAAGTTGTAAAACCTGCGTTTTGTGTAATAGCTTCTCTCAACTGAGCCGAGTCTATGGCATCTTCTAGAGTTTCTAAGCGTTTTAAGTCATCCATTCCAATTATCGCTACAACTGGCTTACCGTGGCGTTATATCAAGATGCGCTCTTTTCCGTACTCTACCCGATTGATAATTTCTGGGAATTTGGCACGGGCTTCGGTAGCGCTAACAGGATTTATCATAATATTTTGCAAAGTGGTAATTTCAACAGAAGGAATTGAGCAAACAAAATGAATTCAGCCATGAGGACATCGCCCACGGCTGAACACATTGAGAAATCATCCCCGCAAATATTTGTAAGCAGCGTAAGCCATAGTTACCACACCTGTGACGATCGCAGATTCATCGACTTCAAATTCAGGGTGATGTAAGGGATGATTGATAATTCGCTCAGGGTAGCCTACACCTAAGCGAAACATAGAACCAGGAACGTGTTCTAAATATACAGAAAAATCTTCTGCACCCAAGGAAGGTTCAGGTAATACCTGGACGCGATCGCTTGTCCAAGCTTCTTCACCTGCTGATTGAAACAACTGGGTTAGACCATAGTCATTGTAGACACCGGGGACACCTTGGCGATAATTTACTTGATAACTTGCCCCGTAGGAATGGCAGACATTGGCAACAATTCTTTCAATCCAGTTGGGGAGTTGGGCGCGGGTTTCTGGGTGGAGCGATCGCACTGTTCCCAACAACTGTACTTTATCAGCAATCACATTCGGCGCTCTCCCACCAGTAATTTTCCCAATGGTCAACACCACCGGACGTAGGGGGTTCTGGGTGCGGCTAATGGCTTGTTGCAAACTAGTAATCACCTGGGAAGCGATCCAAATCGCATCAATCGCCTCATGGGGACGCGCACCATGTCCAGATTCACCAATAATCACAATTTCTAAATCATCCGCCGCCGCCGTTAAAGCCCCGTAACGCACCCCAATCGAGCCAGCCGGAATCGAAGGGAAAACATGAATACCTAAAATAGCGGAAACATCCTTGATTGCCCCATCTGCCACCATCCAGCTTGCACCTTGAGCAATTTCTTCCGCAGGTTGGAATAAAAACCGCACATTTCCACCCAACTCCTCTGTCATCTGGGACAGTACCATTGCCGCCCCTAAACCTACCGTAGTGTGGATATCATGACCGCAAGCGTGCATTACACCATCCGCCCTTGAGGCATATTCTAAACCAGTACGTTCCTGAATGGGCAAGGCATCCATATCTGTGCGAATTGCCAAGAAACTATGATTTTTCTCAGTAACTTGTAATTCACCAACTACACCAGTTTTACCAACACCTTCTTGTACACGCAGACCACTAGAAGATAAGACACCAGCCACAAAGGCAGCAGTTTGATATTCTTGACCGCTAAGTTCGGGATGAGAATGGATGTGACGGCGAATTTCAATGAGGCGAGGCGCTAGTTTTGTGGCTAAGTCTTTAATAAGGGTGAGCATTGCTTGATTTTCTTTGACAGGCTTTGTTCCATGATAGTTAGGGAATGGGGATTGGGGGTTGGGGATTGGGGACTGGGCATTTCTCCCCCTGCCCCCTGCTTCTTATCTCTCTCCCTTGCTCCCTGCTCCCTGCCTGCTTCTTGCGACCACCAGAAGGGTTTTTTGGTTTGAGTGATATTCTATGGATTGAGAATGAGAGCCAAATCCAAAATAAACCCAGGTAAGACATCTTCACCGGAAAGTTGGGGCGGTTGGTTAGCAGAAAAATTGATTGTTTCTACCTCAGCATCAGAGCGATAAATTTCTACTAAGGGTGTTTGTGGGTCAATGAGGAAACCCAAACGAGCGCCATTATCCCGATACTCCTGCATTTTGGCGCGCAATTTTTTTAAAGAGTCAGTTTCCGATCGCAGTTCAATCACAAAATCGGGACACAATGGCGGAAAGCGGCGCTTTTGTTCACTTGTCAACGCTTCCCAACGTTCTAATTTTACCCAAGCCGCGTCAGGAGAACGGAAAGCACCATTTGGTAAGCGAAATTCTGTTGATGAATCAAATACTTTACCCAATTTAGCTTGTCGATTCCATAAGTTTAAATCTGTTGTTAAATTAGCGTTTCTAATACCGCTTTCGCCGCCTGTTGGGGGCATAATGATTAATTCTCCTTCCGCCGTCAATTCAATTCGCCATTCGTCATTGGCTATGCACAGTTGATAAAACTGCTCATCCGTTAAACCTACGGCTGGTGGTACGTTGAGGGTGAGAGTTTCCATAGGTAATTTGCCAATCGGGTTTATTTTATTATGAGCGATCGCCTATGGTGGGTCACGGTTTATGGATAATTGAGGTAGCTAACTTAATTGTTTCCCTTCTTGTAATCTCTACCAACAGATAGGTGGCATGAATGAAGCTAGCGACTATCAAGTTAAGTATGAGTACTAACTAGAGTACATAAGTACTTTGCGTAAGTCCTACAGAGTAAACCAAACTTACATCCAGGCTTTGATGAAAGCACTACTGCTCTATCCTCGGTTCCCTCAGTCTTTTTGGTCTTATGACCGCTTTATCGAAATTGCTGGACTCAAAGCTCTCTTGCCCCCATTGGGAATTATTACAGTTGCAGCACTGCTACCCAAGAACTGGGAAATTAAATTTTGCGATCGCAACGTCAATCCGGAAACAGAAGCTGATTGGGAGTGGTGTGACCTCGTTATCCTTTCGGCAATGCTAGTGCAGAAACCAGATTTTCATGCCCTAATTCAAAAAGCAGTACGCTTAGGCAAAAAAGTAGCAGTCGGTGGCCCTTACCCAACATCAATACCACAAGATGCCTTGAACTCTGGAGCGCATTATTTGATTTTGGATGAGGGCGAGTTGACAGTTCCTCAGTTTCTGGAAGCCCTCAACCAAGGTCAAGAACAAGGAATCTTTCGCTCTCTAGAAAAACCTGATGTTAGCCAAAGCCCGATGCCCCGTTTTGACTTGCTACAACGGGATGCTTACTTGATGATGGCTATCCAGTTTTCTCGCGGTTGCCCCTTTAACTGCGAGTTTTGCGATATTATTACGCTCTACGGTCGCAAACCACGTACAAAAGAGCCTCAGCAAACTATAGCTGAGTTGGAGGCTCTTTATGATTTAGGCTGGCGAGGGTCACTGTTCATAGTTGATGACAACTTTATTGGCAATCAGCGTAACGTCAAACGCCTCCTGCGAGAGTTAATTCCTTGGATGAAGCAGCACAACTATCCCTTCACCTTCATCACAGAAGCTTCTGTGAATCTGGCCGAAGATGAAGAAATGCTGCAATTAATGAGTGAAGCAGGTTTTTATGCAGTTTTTCTTGGCATAGAAACTCCTGACCAAGATAGTTTGCAAGTCACACAAAAACTGCAAAACACTCGCAATCCACTTGTAGAAGCCTGTCGTAAGATCAATGAAGCAGGAATGCTGATTTATGCAGGGTTTATCCTTGGTTTTGATGGAGAACGCCCAGGAGCAGGAGAACGAATTCAAGCTTTTGTAGAACAAACGAGTATTCCTCAACCGATGTTGGGTATCCTTCAAGCTTTGCCCAATACTGCTTTGTGGACTCGTCTGCAAAAAGAGGAGCGTTTATTAGAGAATCAGGGTGTTGGTGGTACTGAAGTGGGAGACCAAAATACCTTAATGAATTTCATTCCCACCCGCTCCATCGATGCGATCGCTAGAGAGTATGTAGACGGCTTGTGGACATTATACGAACCCAGCAACTATCTCCGGCGATGTTTTCAGCAATGTCTGAGTATTGGCGTGCCTTCAAAGCGAAAGCAAACCATGCAATTTTCTCCAGGTAAGGGATTGCGGCTCGTTGCTCAGTTAATTTGGCATCAGGGCTTACGACGACCGGAAATTCGCTGGCAGTTTTGGCAACAACTCTGGACGATTCTGGTGAAAAAGCCTCAAGTTCTCAATATGTATTTAGGTCTATGCGCTGCGGGAGAACATTTTTGGGAGTACCGTACTTTAGCTAGGGAACGGATTACTCAACAATTAGGCTACGACCCCCTGAAAGTCTCTGTGTTACCTAAGCCAGAACTGATGCTGACCAAATAGAGTGGATTGGTTCTAGTGGTTCACTAACCCAAAATTGCCGTCTTTGCGTTTCTTCGGCAGAACGTAGCCACTTGAGTGTTATACCAATTCACAAAATATTTGAGACAGATGTAGGTTGGGTTGAGGAACGTAGGCGCAGCCTTCTCGTAGAGTAACCCAACACCAAAACCTCGATTTTGTTGGGTTTCACTGCGTTCTACCCAACCTACGTTGATACGCATCTGTTGCATTTTTTCAGGAAATGGTATTAATTATTAACATAAGTTGCTAGTTATCAAAACATGGATTTGTCATGAGTAATAGCTAGGAATTTTGCTCAATTACCGAATCCAGAGGCTATAGTTACATAACTAGCAACTTAGGTTAATGTCTCACTGATTGCTACCAGTTAGCCACAGCTTGAGCGATCGCATCCTTCGCATCTGCGAGAGATTTTTCACGAGCATCTTCGCCCATGTTCAAGGACTCAGCATGGATGAAGGTAACATCTGTTAGTCCCATGAACCCTAAGATAGCACGGAGATAAGGTTCTTGATAGTCATAGGCTGCATAGGGGGTTCCTGGTGGATAACTACCACCGCGCGAGGTAATAATGAGTACTTTTTTGCTGCTATCAACTAAACCTTTATAGCCATTTGCATCAACACTAAAGGTACGTCCTACACGGACTATTTGGTCGATATACGCCTTGAAAGTCGATGGTATATTTAAGTTATACATCGGCACACCAAAAACGAAGCGATCGGCGGCGAGAAATTCATCAATGAGGGTATCAGACAGCTCTATTGCTGCTTTCAATTCGGGAGTGTGGGAATCTGGTGAAGAAAACGCCGCCGCAATCCAGGGTTCATCTACATGGGGAACAGGATTGTGGCCTAAATCCCGGTAAGTTACGGTATCACCAGGATGGGTATCTTTCCAAGATGTTAGGAACTCGTAAGAGAGTTTACGGGAAATAGAGCGATCGCCGCGTGGGCTAGAATCAATGTGGAGGATATTTGCCATAAATAAAGTATTTATCGTTACGCAGAGAATAGTTGTCGGTACTGAGTGCTGAGTTGCAAGACTATTTACCAGGGAAATATCAACGACAAGTCAGAATGTACTGACTCATTACTCACCACTTATCAATACACTTGTCAAGTTTAAAGATACTTGCTGAATCGACTTTAAACTATGTAAAGTTGATATGAAAAGTACGCACTTAAAAGTAAGCTACTTACTTAAAAGTAACTATGAAAGCTGAAGCACAAAAAGATGAAAAGCTAACTTGTGAAGTGGAAACCACTTTGAAGGTAATTGGCGGACGCTGGAAGGTTTTAATTATCAGAGAATTAATGTTAGGTATCAAACGATTTGGGGAATTGCAGCGAGCCTTACCCGGAATTACACAAAAGATGCTTACCCAACAACTGCGAGAAATGGAAGACGACGGGATTATACATCGACAAGTTTATGCACAAATCCCCCCAAAGGTAGAATATTCTTTAACACCTTTGGGGGAAAGCTTACAGCCAATTCTCTATGCTATGCACGAATGGGGTGTGAAGCATTTAGCAAACAAATAATCACCAAAGCCAAAGTTATTTTCATTAGTTACTTTGCAAATATTCAATTGCTGCTTCTAATTTAGATGGGTAGCTTTCAGCAAATCTTTCAAACCAAAGTCCTTCTGGAGAAAAGGGATCTAGCTTTTCTAACCAATTTTGTGCTTGCTGTTTTAAAGCCTCTCGCTGTTTAGCTTTGATTTGTTCTTGTCGAAGTCTTTCTTGTTCTAGTTCTTGCTGTTTTCTCAGTTCCTCAGCTGCATCTTCAGCAGCAATGTCTGCTTGAACCTCTGCCAAAAGATTATCCATCATAGATGATGACTTAGGTTCAGAAGGACTGAAGGATTTGAATATATTTGGTTTTTGTGTTTGTTCGTTCTCGTATTCAGCTTTGATTTGAGATAACAGCTTGTCTAGAGCATCCATAGCTAATCTGTAATAGCATTGAGTAGGACTTCAGAAAGACTCAAATCTTCCATATCTTCCATTGTAATAGTGTCACAGATATCAAATTTAGCACCAGCACCTTGCAACTCATCATCTAAAACTTTGAGAAAGCGGGTTGCTTGAGCATCTGAGCCGACTTGAATGAAGGAAATGGCTAATTCTTCATCTTTATCCATGCGGCGGGAGGCTTCGATGATGACCCTCATCACGGCCTTGCGATCGTCTGGTTCACCATCAGTAACTACTAAAATTGTCTCACCATTGGGCTTAGTTTGACCAGCACCTTTGCGTTGGAAATAATCATCAGTTGCGTGTTTTAGCACGGCAGCTAAATCAGTAGTTCCTGAGGGGTCATTTTCTTGAAAAATTTGATTAACTTTGGCGGAAGTTACATTTTCATAGCGTTTAAATCTGCCAGAAAAGACATATACAGTAATGCCATCTGGATCAAATTGTTCGCATTTACTAGCTAACGCCAAGGTAGATTCTTGTGCAGTTACCCATCTATTTCTACCACCCTTTTGATCAGGGGTAGCCATACTACCGCTTTTATCGATAATGAGAGTGTAATCACGATTTTCTAACATGATATTTGGTTTCACTAGTTGCTAATCAGTAATTGCATTCATTAACACATCTGCGAGGCTCATATCTTCTAAATCTTCCAGGGTGATGGTATCGCAAATATCGAATTTAGCACCAACGCTTTGCAATTGATCGTCTAAAGCTTTGAGAAACTTAGTAGCTTGAGCATCTGAACCTACTTGAATGATGGAGATACCCAATTCTTCATCCCGTTCCATCTGGCGAGTCGCATGAATGATGGTTTCAAATACGGCTTTGCGATCATCAGGTTCGCCATCAGTAATTACTAAAATTGTTTCGCCATTGGGTTTAGTTTTACCCGCAGCCTTGCGTTGAAAATAGTTATTCAAGGCATCTTGCAGTACACCTGCTAAGTTCGTTGTTCCGGCAGGGTCATTTTCTAAAAATATCTGGGCGACTTTAGCTGAGGTAACATCATCATAACGTTTAAATCTGCCGGAAAATAAATAAACAGTAATACCATCTGGGTCAAACTGTTCGCACTTCCTGGCTAAAGCTAGGGTTGACTCTTGGGCTATCTCCCATCTGCTTCTACCACCAGCTTGATCAGGGGTAGACATACTACCGCTTTTGTCGATGATTAGTGTGTAGTCGCGATCGCTCATCATAATATTCCTTAAATTATTACCCTGCCGTTCTAGTCTAGTTCACACATCTCTGGTATAGGCAAAGACTTTAAGCTTTCGTATCAATCCTTGTGATCTTTTCATCCTTGGTGATGAAACTTGTGTTCAGACAACTGCCTGAGTAATCTGTCAATTACAGTGAAGTAAGAAGTCTGTGAATATCAGGAGTAGCCATGTATGTACTGATTGGCGGAGCCGGTTTAGTGGGGTTGAACCTGGCACAAAAACTGGTGGAACTGGGTCATACCGTTGCCATAATTGATATTGATCCTACCGCTTGCCGTTACGCTCGTGAACAAGTGGGAGCAATGGCTTTTGAAGGTAGTGCGGTGAGTACGGAAGTATTGTTAGAAGCGGGAATCCGTAAAGCTGACGCTTTGGCGGCTGTTCTCAGAAGTGATGCTTTAAATTTAGCAATGGTAACCCTGGCTAAACACTACGGTGTTTCTCATATTTTGTCACGGATGCGCCATTCCGATTTTGCTGAACCATTGCGCCTGGCGGGCGCTAACCATGTTATTAGTACGGTTGACCTTTCAGTTTCCACAATGGTGAATGCGATCGAGTTTCCACAAGTGGAATCAATGATGCACTTTGAGCAAGGACAGATTGAGGTTTTAAAAATTTCTATTCCCAACAGTTGTTATGTAGCCAATCGTAGCCTAGCCGAAATTGCTCAGGATTCTCGCTTTCCCACAGGTTCCCTCATTATTGGCTACCAACCCCACCCCCACGAAGATTTGGTAATTCCTAATGGTAGTACCGTACTAGAATCGGGTTCAACTATATTAATTGCAACCAAACCAGGTTCTCTGCATCAAGTGATTGACTTTATCGAAGGATGTAAATAGTTTGATGAAGTTTTGCCGACATTTTTGTTTAGCGATCATATTAATGCTTCTTGTGTCTTGTGAATCAACCAAGACGACCCCAAAGTCTTCAACAAAAAATACTTTGGCGACCCCATCCCAAAAGGTGGTGACTCTAGACAAAAATTTTCAGATAGCAATGGGACAAACCATCTATGTTCCTGTCTATTCCCATATTTATCATTACAATCGTCAGGAGGTTTTTAATTTAGCCGCTACACTCAGTATTCGCAACACAGACTTGTCAAAGCCAATCATTATCACTTCTGTGCGTTACTATGACTCCAATGGAAAATTAGTTAAGCAATATTTAGAAAATCCGATTCAAATTGATGCCCTGGCTTCTACTGATTTTTTCATCAATAAAAGTGATACCAGTGGAGGTTTAGGCGCAAACTTTATTGTCGAGTGGATAGCTGCAACAGCAGTCTCAGAACCGATAGTGGAAGCAATCATGATTGGTACTGACTTTCAGCAAGGAATTTCTTTTACTAGTCCTGGTAAAGTCATTAAAAGTCAAAATAAACCTGTGGAATAACTATTAATCATCGTCCAGTTGCAGCAACTTTTCATCAATAGTTTGTATCCGGTTCTGCCCAATATCTTGGGAGAGAATTCGTTTACGCATTGCTTCTGTGAGCGCGCCTTTTTCAGCTAGCAATAAACGCCGACGGATAGCATCCAGTTTGCCAAGTGCGCCACCTTTATGATCAAAATCATCTGAACGGCGATTATAGAACTCTCGTAAAGTTTTTTCTGCACCTGCTACTTGTACTTGGTAAGCTGAACGCATTTCCTCATATACAGCTTTTGGTAACACTCCCGTTTTCAGCAGGGTATCTAATTCGTCTTGTGCGGCTTTGGCTGTGATTAGTTGGGCTTGTAATTCTTCAACCTGTTGCTGTGAATGTGAAAATTTGGATAATTTTAAACGTTTGACTAACAATGGCAAGCTTAATCCCTGTCCCACCAAGGAAACGAGGACACAACCGAAGACTATAGTGATTAGACTTTCCCGTCCTGGCAGTGTGGTAGGTAGACTTAACGCCAAAGCCATTGACAGTGAACCTTTAATGTTGCCTAAAAACAGTAAGTGTTGCCAACGCAGTGGAATTGGTCTGTCAAACCAACGAACTCCTGCGAGTAAAGGATAGATTGTCAAAACTCGCCCGACTTGATAAGCCAAAACTGCCAGTAGAATTGCAGGCAAAGTTTGCCAAAGCGTTACTAGGTTGATTTCTACACCAATCAGTAGAAAAATAAAGGTGTTAGCAGTAAAACTGGCATATTCCCAAAAACTCAATAAGGTGATGCGACTGGAAGCAGAAGTATTCCCAGACAGCCCAAAATTTCCGAAAATTAAACCAGCGACAACTACAGCTACAGCACCGGATACGCCTAAAAATTGTCCAACCTGAAAAGTTCCTAAGGCAACTGCCACAGTCAGCAGCAGGCTGCTCAGGGGATCATCTAAACGGTTAAATACAGGTATGCTCAGGTAGCCTAAAACTAAGCCAACAAGGCAGCCACCCACGGAAATAAATAACAGTTGTTGGATTCCTTCTATTAACGTGAGCGAACCAGTCGAATATACTTGCAAAATCAGATTGAAGGAAACTAAGGCCGCAGCATCGTTGAATAAAGTTTCTCCTTCAACGATGGTAGAAAGGCGGGAAGGTACTGGTATTTCCTTAAATACGGCAATCATGGAAACTGTATCCGTGTTTGCCAGAATTACTCCTACAAGGAAAGCTGGTATCCAACTCAGTCCCAGCCCAAATTTTAACAAGATAGCGATAATAGCACTGGAAAGTATAGCCCCTGGCCCTGCCAGCAGGGCAATTGGTTTAAAGGTGCTACGTAAGCGACTGACATCGGTATTGATGCCGGCTTCAAAGATGAGAATTGGTAGGAAAAGATTTAAAACTAGTGCCGGGTCTAAACCAATTGGACGGGACAAGAGTTCAGTTATAGGTAAACCTGCTAATACTAATCCTGTGACATAAGGAACTCGCAATCGCCGAGATAGCAGCGCTACACCTGTGGCAACGAGTAGGAGAATAATGGAAATCTTGATTAACTCGGTAACATTCACGAAGATACGGAGAATTTATATGGTGTTCAATCAATCTTTTTAGGATACAGCCAGTTTGAAAACATCCCAAGGGATGAGACGTTTTCATGAGATTAACAATTTCTACTCTCTACTACTAAAAGATGGGAAGTTACACTTTTTTTCATTGGGGCAGGCAGGTCACAACCTTGTGGTAGAGTCGTGATGCGTAAAATCCCTGTCATTTATGCGGGGGATATAAGCGAAAGTGCCAAACACCGCTTGCTACAAGTCGGCATAGCCGCCCAACGCACTGGCTCATTTATGATTAGTAATGTATCTATAACACCGGCCTAATTCGGGCTTAGTCTTTCACAGCGAAGGGTTGGGAAATGTTTGCTTCCTCAGAGACTTCTATACTGGGAATAATTTTACTGGTAGCTTTCACCATTTTGGGTTGGGGCTTTTACCGCGCCAGACCTTTTGGTAAACTCGGAATCTTAGCCTGGTTGCAGTCGGTGGTATTAATGGCTCCTTGGCTGTTGTTTTTTGGTTTGTTTGCTGCCGGGATTTATATCAACATCGTTGGCATATTATTTTTGGTAGTGGGTTCTGCTGGATTGTACATCTACTTGGGTAGACAGTTGCGATCGCTTGGACAAGATGCCATCCTCAAGCAACGGGCAACGGAAAGGCTGGCAGCTGAATCTTCACCAGCGCCAGAAAATATCCCGCAACCAGTGGGGGTAGTTGTGGAAATCATGCCAATCCCCGAAGAAGACTTGAATGTGATTAAAGGCATTTTCGGGATTGATACCTTTTTTGCCACAGAAACGATCGCCTACCAAGAAGGTGCTATCTTCAAAGGTAATCTACGCGGCGAACCCCAAGAGGTTCACACTCGTCTGAGTAAGAGTTTGCAAGACAAGTTAGGTGACAAGTATCGCCTATTTTTAGTAGAAAACACAGACACTAAACCTGTGGTGATTGTGTTACCCAGCACTAATGATCCACGCCCGACCACATTACCACAGAAGGCGTTTGCTGCCATCTTAGCCATAGCAACTATCGGCACTAGTTTAGAAACTGCCGGATTACTCTTGAATTTTGATTTATTTTCCACTCCAGCCAGATTGCAAGAGGCTTTACCTATAGGGGTGGGGATATTTGCCATTTTAGTGGCTCATGAAATTGGGCATTGGTTAGTTGCTCGCCGTCATCAAGTCCGCCTGAGCTGGCCTTTCTTTTTGCCGGCTGTACAAATCGGATCTTTTGGGGCAATTACTCGCTTTGAGTCTTTGTTACCCAATCGCTCAGTATTATTCGATATTGCGGTGGCTGGGCCAATCGCTGGCGGGATTGTTTCTTTGCTTATGCTGATTGTAGGTTTGCTGCTATCCCACCAAGGCAGTTTATTTCAGTTACCCAATCAGTTTTTCCAAGGATCAATTTTGGTGGGTAGTCTAGCACGGGTTGTCCTCGGTTCGGCGTTGCAATCACCTTTAGTCAACGTCCACCCCTTGGTAATTATTGGTTGGCTAGGGTTAGTCATCACCGCTTTAAACTTAATGCCAGCCGGCTCCTTAGATGGTGGTCGGATTATTCAGGCAATTTACGGACGCAAAACCGCAGGCAGAGCAACATTTGCGACTTTAATTGTGTTGGCTTTGGTTTCTCTGGGTAATGCACTGGCGATGTATTGGGCGATCGTGATTTTGTTCTTACAACGGGATTTAGAACGTCCCAACTTGAATGAAATTAGCGAACCCGATGATGCTAGGGCGGCTTTATGCTTGCTTGTTTTGTTCTTGATGATTACTACCCTTTTACCTCTAACTCCTGCTTTAGCTGGGCGTTTGGGGATTGGTGGCTAGTTAATATCTGGCTGTATCCTCGACTTTTCTAAGTCGGGGATCTGAAAACTCAATTTCATCTTAAAGGGCTTCTAACCAAGCTTGTAAATTAGCCAAACTTGTAAAATCTAATAAAGCTTCGCTCAAATCTTCGAGAATCGGTAAAGGTAGAGTGGCAATGTGCGATCGCATTTCTTGAGAAATTTCTCCAAATCGCTTAGTTAGCAATCGAACCACTAAATTAGCCGCCTCTTGCTGTCTTCCTTCTTCACGTCCTTCTTCACGCCCTTCTTCACGCCCTTCTTCACGCCCTTCTTCTTTAATCTCTCTATAAACTCTCGTTTCTTTAAGTGTAATTCCTAACATTTCTTCTACCTCTGTTTTACTTAATTTTTCAAACTTGTACACCATTATCGTTGTGATCATCTCTATTATGGCGCGGTTTGATGGTTGAGATGCTTGCTGTTGACTCCTTGTTAATAAATACCTAGCTTCCGAGGGTGCTTGTTCTTCATCTATGGTAGTCAATACCATCAACGCTAACCATAAGGGTAAGGAACGAATATCCCCCAATTCATCTAAATAAACTCGATGAAATTGGCTGCTATTTAGTAATGCGCGGTAAGGATAAGTGTCACCTTGTTCAGTCTGGCGCGAAGGATAAATTATAACGATTTGCCAATCGCTAAATTTGAAACGGTTGCGGTAGAAATATAATGCGGATTCTGCAAATACTCTTTCATAAAGCTGTTCATCTTTTTGAAACTGTACCTCACAGAAATATACAACACCAGGATTTTCACTTTCAGGCGGTAAAAATACCCCATCGATTTCAAATTTCGGTTCTTTAACAGCTACAGAATCAAATCGATAAGCATCTGCATTTATGGGAGGGTTTGTCAATAATTCAAATAGTAAACTGGGAGATTGTTGAAATAATTTATAAAATATTGAATCTCGGCGCATGAAATAATTTGGCTGATTTTTCGTTGATGGTTAACAGTCTCTGATAAAACTGAAAAAAGAGCAATTTTTTGCAGCCCCATAAGCCACAGAAGACTTAAGGCTTCTGTGGCTTATGACTTTTACTATGGTTTCCAACCTGTGATCAGATTGGGATATTTGGCAGGTTGGGAGAATATTTGTTGGAAGCCAGCCTGGCGTTTTGCAGATGCTTCCTGGCTGAGATTCCATAGGGTTTCGTAGAAGAAGAAAGAAACGCCGGCAAAGTTGCGATCGCGTACTTTCTGCACTTGGGTTTGAATCTGTTGTATGGGTACGGAGCGATTTTTCAACCCAGATAAAATGCCGATACTCACAGGGATATGTGCTTTGGCTGTTTTGACTTCTGGATATTCTAATTCTTGAACAAAAACGTTTAAATCATCCCGGTAAATTTGCAATACCAGTTCTTCAATCAGTCCCATTCTTTCCCATTTCTGCCAATCTGCTAAAAAGTAATCATAGGAGAAACGCTGAGGATTAGGTGCAACGGAAACCAAGCAATCTTTTTTAGTGGCTTTAATTGCTTTAAATACTCTTTGCATGAAGTTGGTAATTTTACTGGCTCTCCAGCGTAGCCATTCCGGATCACGGGGGTTTTTGGAGGGGGCTTGACCACGGTGTTCTTTCTTGTATAAAGCTACTGTGTAGGCATCGTAGCCTAGTTCTGAAGGTAAGCCGAAATGATCGTCAAATTGAATACCATCGATGTCGTAGTTTCTTACAATTTCCACGATTAAATCTTGGATAAATTGTTGGACATCTGGGCGGAAGGGATTTAACCACACGCGATCGTGTATGCCTTCCTTGACTATGCGACTACCGTTGCTACGACTGGTTAACCATTGGGGACGGTTTTTGGCGAGGAGAGAATCGGCTGGAGCCATGAACCCAAATTCAAACCAGGGAATTACGGTTAATCCTTGTTTATGTCCTTCTGTGACGATTTCTTTGAGCATATCTCGCCCCTGTAATCCTGGGGTCGGGTCGATCGCTCGTCCAATAACTTTGGCTGCAACTTTGCTGGGGTAAAGTGTATGTCCCCAGTTCCACACTGCTGGATATACGGTATTGAAGTTGAGTTTATCTAGACTTTGTAAAGATGTTTTGAGGCGATCGCGTTCAAATAATACATCACTATCAATATTGGTTAACCATACCCCCCTCAATTCAGATGCTAATCCTGCACTAGGAGTAATTTGAGCCTTTAAGGGAAACGATAGCATCACCGTAGCCACAACACTCAAAACCATCATTAAGGCAAAGAAGACTTGCTTTCTAATTGCCGCAACATTAGGTAATAAAGATCCACTACACCACTTCACAAACACTTTCATAAATCGTTACAAACATCTGCTAAGAAAACATGAAGCATGACTGTAATAGTTAAGCAGAAGTTGCACCATTTTGTTAGCTTTTAGTGGTCAGAAGCCTTGCCATAAAAGGCTGACAAATTTGCTTTAAACTTAGCGAAACCACCTTTGGCATGGGATTTGTTAGCTCACAAATCTGGAAAATTTTCTCCTCTTATACCAAATTAATATAAAGCTGCGCCAAATAAATGATGTAGAGAAGTTGCATACAACGTCTCTACAGTACAGAACAAAGTGCATCTATGGCTACGCCAGACAAGCTACATCAAGAAACGGTATTACCTGTTTGTGAATCCTACATAATCTTTATATTCATTAGATAATTATGTAAATTTTTAACTAATTTTGGAAAAATAGTGTATCTTTATAGTGATTCTAAGTAATAATAACGAAAGCTAAGGATAAAAAATCAAATAGCTACTTACAAGAGGAATAATAGTATATTAAGTAACTTTAACACTGTGTTAAGCAACTTTAGAAACCACGGATAAGGTTGATAATGAACAGCTTAAGTAACTCGCAAGACCTATTGACAGACATGACAGCCGCCATGAAAAGATTAGAAAGGTCGCTGATGCTGTCTACTGGCGAGTTCTCACTAATCTTAGCTTGTGCCAACTCTGTGAAAAAACAGCAGCAAACCCTCAATTCCTTACAAGAATCTTCTTCAACCAACATTCAAGAGATTACCCTCTCACCAACAGACGAGACACTATACACAACCATTAAAACGAAATTGGGCAATACTCAACCCGAAGTTCTGATGATTCGTGGTTTAGAATCCGTAGAGGCCATTAACCAACTCATTCTCAGTACAAATATCATGCGAGATGAGTTTCGTAAAGACTTTCATTTCCCCTTGGTATTATGGGTAAATGATGAAATTCTTCAGAAATTAATCTGGTTAGCACCTGATTTAAAAAACTGGGCAGCTAATACCATTAAATTCGATGCGGGTCAAAATCCACTGATGGAAACTTCCGCCCTAACTGCTTAAGACTGGTGGTGATTGGGGACAAAAAAGTAAAAAGGTAAAAGATTTTTTCTTTTGACTTTTGCCTTGAACTGGGGATTGGGGATTAGGTAAATGTTTTATCTCCTCTACTCTCTTACTTTTTCCTGTTTTCTATAGGACTCATACTTTATTTTTGAAATATACGTAGGGGAGCCACTGCGTTGGACGGGTTTCCCGGCTTGGAGCAAGTGGCGTTGGGCAATGCCCACCGGCTCATGGTTTTGGTGGGCATTGCCCACCCTACAAATACTTACTTTTTCCTGTTTCCCATTTCTCTTGAAATACTTAGTAACAAAAAATCAATTAGGGCTTACGCACCCAGATTTCATTTTGAGTCCGAGTGTAAGTGTTTCAAACAATACCCCTACACCCTTACACCCATAAACCCTTGATATTGCGTTTTCATACGTAAGTCTGATTAATATAGAAGTGTCTATCTTCACATCTACATCAGAAGATATTTCATTTTGGGAATAATTACGGAATTGTTCTTACTGGTTACGTATTAATTGTTGAACATTGCAATACTGAACTCTAGACGCTGATGTCAGCGTTTTATCTTAGGAATTATGCTGCCAATTTATCGTTATACTAAACAGGCTCAAATTATTACTGCTTTAATTTTGACTGGCATTCTATCTGTTGGTAGTGGGTTGACACTGATAAAAAACGCCAGCGCTTCATCTATCGATTTTTTAGCCGAAACGCCAAATGAACGTCTCAAACAAAATGTTCGAGTGAACCGTTTACCGCGCCTTGTAGCTAATGCTGTGTTGCGGGATTTATCAAATAGAGAAGGAATTTCTTCCCTCTTTTTGAAAATCACTGATTATCGTCAACAAACTTGGCGTAATGGTTGTTTAGAACTACAGCGACCGGATGAACTCTGTTCTCAGGCTTTAGTTCCAGGTTGGCGAGTTGTAGTTTCTCGCGGTCAACAAAGTTGGATTTATCACACCAATCAAAATGGTTCTGTGGTCAGGCTAAATGAACGAGCTAACACAGGTAGATTACCTCAAAATGTGAGAAATGCTGTGTTAGCACAGGCGCGACAAATCTCAGGATTACCAACTAGGGCGTTGAGTATTGTGGAATTTCAGCCGACTAACTGGGTTGAAGGTTGTGAAGTCTCCACTTTCCCCAATCCTTGCGATCAAATTTTAGTCTCTGGTTGGCAAGTAACTGTAGGTGCGGGGAATCAACGTTGGGTATTTGTCAGTAATGAAAATGGTGATAGAGTCCGGTTAGCAACTGGAAGTAATCCAAGTGCAAATTTACCAACATCGATTATAGATGAAGTGTTAGCGGATGCTTCCAATCGCAGTAGAACCAAGATTGCAGTCAGTTCGAGAAATATTACCCAAGCAGAACGGGTGGTTTGGAGTAATGGTTGTCTAGATTTAGATGGGGGCGTTTGTACTTTCGCTCAGGTGCCTGGTTGGCGTGTTACAGTCACAATAGGCCGGGAAAGGTTTGTTTATCACACCGACAATAACTTTTTAGTCAAGTTCAATCGTGCGGCTAGCACAACTACTGGTAATGTTAACTCTGGGCAACCAATACCTATTTCTGAAAGTGAATTACCGCCACCTTTAGATAGGAATGTGGTCTTCCGCTCAATTGCGAGTGGTGGTTTTACTGGCAGAACCTACGAGACAATTTTGCTCAATGATGGGCGATTAATTCGTGTGCAGATTGGTGATGGGAATGGTTCTGAACGCAGTGTGCGCCGTCTGAGTCGCCAAGAATTACAGCAATTTCAGCAGTTGCTACAACGCTACAGAGGTGAATTTAATAATCTGCGCTACCCTGCGCCCAGAAGCAGTGCTGACTTTATCACTTACACTCTTACTAGCCAAGAGGGTACGGTCGAATACAATGATATTTCTGTAAATAGCGTACCGACAAATTTACAAGCTGTCATCACCGCATGGAATCAAATTAACGATACCCCAATCTCAGATGATGGTAATCTCAACCCTGTACCGATTCGTCCCAGTGAGTTACCACCACCTTTAGATCAAGGTGTAGTATTTCGAGAAATTTCTAGCGGTGGCTTTGCGGGTAGAACCTACGAAACAGTATTACGTGATGATGGTTTGTTAATCCGTGTGCGGATTGGTGATGCTAATGATTCTGAGCGGAGTGTGCGCCGTATTCCTGTGCAGCAAGTACGTCAATTTCAACGGTTGCTAGAACGTAGATCAGAGGAGTTCCAAAATATTAATTACCCAGCCCCTAGAGGTGCTGCTGATTTTATTACCTACACTCTGACCAGCGAAGACGGTACAGTACAGTACAACGATGTTTCTCAGAATAACTTGCCGCAGGATTTACAGGGAGTGGTGCAAGCTTGGAGGGATATTGTAGGGAATAGGTAATTGGTAATTGGTAATTGGTAATTGGTAATGGGTGTTTCTTGATATTAGGAGATTTCCTCACAAGTTCCTCATGTTTCTCGTTGAGAATAATTTGCAGTTAATCTCAGCGAGAAATTTTGATGGATTGTCACAAATGTAAATCTCAGGGTCAATCGTGTAAAAAGCGATCGCCTAAATTGCTATTTTCCCCCAAAAATCAGCAACCATTTACTCAGGATGTTTCCCACAATCCCCAAATTGCTTTGGTTGGAATGCCCAATGTTGGTAAGAGTGTGTTGTTCAATGCACTAACAGGAATTTATGTCACAGTTTCTAATTACCCCGGTACAACTGTAGAAGTAAGTCGTGGACTAGCGCAGATTGGGGAACAAAGCATCACAGTGATTGATACACCAGGAATGTATTCACTATTACCCATCAGTGAAGAAGAAAAAGTTGCCAGAGATTTATTGCTTTTAGAACCTGTAGCAGCTGTGGTTCATGTGGTAGATGCTAAAAACTTGGGAAGAATGCTGCCTTTAACTTTTCAACTGATAGAAGCTGGTCTGCCGATTTTACTCGCTGTCAACATGATGGATGAAGCCCATCGTTGGGGGTTGGATTTACGACCAGACTTGCTGGAGATGGAATTAGAAGTTCCAGTAGTTTGTATGGCGGCTGCTTTGAACCAAGGTATAGATGAACTGCGACATAGGATAGCCTCACTCCTGCCAGTTCAGGTTGCCATGATACCAGCGTGAGTATTTGAGATCAGGAGAAAAGGGCATGATTAGCCAAGTTATCTATCCAGAACCAATTGAAGCAGCAATCGCTCAACTAGAATCGTGGTGGCAGACATTGGGCAATCGCTATTTGTTTCATAATTACTCATTATCACCTCGTAGCCTGGCTTTATTGCTGTTACAGAAAGACCCAGGATTATGGCAAATATTACAACAAGACCAAGAACAGTGTCGTCATCTGGAAGTTTTGATTACTGTTACTCAAAATCAACTTCATCAGCCTTTAGGACTAGCGATCGCCAATACTCGTCAAAATCAGGCTCGGATAATAGAAAGAGCAGTTTTGCATGAAACTAGAGAAGCGCAATCGTCAATTACAGAAACACTCCACCAACTCACAGTCAACCCTATTACTGGCTTCCCTATTCTTGTGGTTATTCTTTACTACGGAGTTTACAAATTTGTCGGTGAATTTGGTGCAGGGGAACTGGTTGACCGCATCGAAAGCTTTTTTGAAACACAAATTAACCCATTAGTCAACCAAATCACGACGCAAATCATTCCCTGGCGACCAATTCAAGACTTGATTGCTCATGACTATGGCATTATCACCTTGGGAATCCGTTATGCTACGGCGATCGTTTTACCTGTAGTTGCCACTTACTTCTTGATGTTCTCGTTACTAGAAGATAGCGGCTATCTTCCACGTTTGTCTTTAATGCTGGATCGCTTATTCAAATCCGTTGGTTTATCGGGTCGTGCAGTCATTCCGATGGTGTTAGGCTTGGGGTGCGACACAATGGCAACAATAGTTACCCGTACCTTAGAAACCAGACGTGAACGATTAATTGCCACCTTTTTACTTTCCCTGGCCATACCTTGTGCTGCACAGTGGGGTGTGATTGTGGGACTACTAGCACAAAAACCAGCCGCCTTAATGTTTTGGGGAGGTTTTATCACCGCCATCTTCCTAATAGTTGGATATCTCACCGCCAGATTGTTACCTGGTACTTCCGGCAGGTTTTACATGGAAATTCCCCCTTTACGTCTGCCCAAATTACGGAATGTGTTCACTAAAACCTGGGTGCGGATGAAGTGGTATTTTCTGGAAGTATTACCCTTATTTATCTGGGCATCTGTGTTGATTTGGGTGGGACGTTTAACCGGATTATTTGACGTAATTATTCGCGCCATTGAACCTCTCACCTTGGCATTGGGAATGCCAAAACAAGCAGCGCCCATATTTCTCTACGGCTTCTTTCGCCGAGATTATGGTGCAGCCGGACTATTTGATTTGCAGCAACAGGGAAGTTTGACAGGTAATCAGTTAGTGATAGCTGCGATCGTTTTAACTTTGTTTTTACCCTGTATTGCCCAATTGCAAATGCTGATTAAGGAACGGGGAACTAAAACTACTTTGGCAATAGTACTGTTTATTTTTCCCTTTGCTTTCCTCATGGGATATGTCGTCAACTTCGGCTTAATATTATTCGGAGTGAACTTTTAATATGAACGCCTTATCAACAGTCAAAGTCGGTCAACCGCAAACGGTAGTAAGTTTACGAACTCAAGATCAAGCAGTACTACAAAAGCTGATGGCATTCGGGATTTTACCGGGGAGCAAGTTGGTGCTAGAGCAACGCTTTCCATCCTATATCATCATGGTTGGCAGAACCCGCACCGCCTTGGATCGAGAAACAGCACAGTGTATTTTTGTGGAATCTCGCAATTGATTACCTTTGAGCAACTTTGATCCCAGTTGTCTGTTCTGCTGGTGGTGTCACAGTGTTAGCTCGTAAAGCACGGAACATCCCAAATCTACAGAGTCCCATACCAAATGCTAGCCTCATCAGTAGTAGGGTGGGTACTTCTCGCAGAGATTTAATGAAACCAGATAGACCAAAACGCACTAATCCTTCTGGTCTAACTATTCCTTGCCAGATAGAATCCAGCCAAGAGGGGAGTGTTTGTTTTGTCCAGTCTGCCGTGATTACCTCCCCTTCTACTAATCCCGTCGCGGCCAAAAGCTCAGAAAAGCCTTCGATGCTGGAAAAAGCCGGGTGAGACCACTGATCTAGTAGTTGCTGCATTACTGGTTTCTCCCAAATATTTAGGGGTTTTTGGCGATCGTCTCGCTGATTCCAGTCGGCTAAAACCATGATTCCACCAGGCTTTAGCACCCGCATCAATTCTTTGGCAAAAATGGCTTTATCTGGCATATGTGGGCCAGCTTCAATTGACCAAACTACATCAAAACTACCATCTGGGGAAGAAAGCGCCATCGCATCATCCACCAAAAACTGTGCATTCAGTTCCTGAGGTGTTAATTCTTGGGCGCGTTGGACTTGTTGGGGGCTGATGGTGATACCTGTAACGGCAAATCCATAATCCCGTGCCAAAATGCGACTACTTCCCCCAATTCCACAACCAACATCTAACAGGGTAGTACCAGGGGGTAATTTATCCAAACCACCCCAACGCACCATTTCATGGACAAAATCAGATTTAGCTGCCAGAAAATCTTTCCTTTGCGGTGGCGAACCATAATGACCTAAATGGATGTGTTCGCCCCAGTAAAACTCTAAAATACCGTCTTCAGTCCACTGGTCGTAGGAATTGGCTACGGAGTTAGATGATTGATAACGTCTAGCAGTAATGAGATATAACGCAATACCTGCTGCCAGTAGTGTTAGGAAAAATACCAGTGTAGAAAACAACCAATTCATGAAAATAGAGCCTTAATGAGCCTTAATATTTATATACAATCTTATCCCATTGCTTTCTTCGGAGAGTTTAAGCCTACCTCATTACTTATAACTGTATGTAGTATGTAGGGTGGGCAATGCCCACCATATCCGGGTTTTGGTGGGCATTGCCTACCCTACAGATACTTAGGAACACCAAAAAATCAATTATCTGGTCTGGTATGGTGCGTCAGTATGAATAATTTCTGAGTATAGTTAGGTTCTATCGCACTGACGCACCCTACATTTGGATATTTTTACTGGAAATCCTTACGTTAATTATTACTAGCGAATGATAGAGAAAATAGCTTTTGCTGATAATATTTCAGTTTTGGTATTCCTCTAAGCCAAAGAACCAATTACTTTATGAATAAGCTGCCGAAAATAGACCGTCAGCGAGAGCATCAAGCGAATGAACGTACTTTTTTAGCTTGGTTACGCACTTCTATCGCCTTGATTGGTTTTGGTTTTGCTATTGCGAGATTTGGGTTATTTTTGCGTCAGCTTGATACGGCAATTTCACAAAAGGAAACTTATGTCCATCCTCTATTTAACTCAGAGAATTTAGGGATTACTTTAGTACTTGTGGGAATTTTGGCGATCGCTCTAGCTGCATGGCGTTATAATCAGGTATTCTGGCAAATAGAACGAGGTGACTATCGACCCAATCGATTTGCAGTATGGTTGATGACTGGAGTCGTGATAATTTTGGGGTTTTTAAGTATTCCTTTACTCTTGTTACGGGAACAATCTATACCGCGACCATCTTCTATTTTCAAGCAGCCAAAATCGGAAAATGTTCGTCAATAGTCAATAGTCAATAGTCTACAGTTAAAAGATAGTGGAAATCATCCCGAACCTCTACCCCAGAAAATGCAATTAATTAACTAAAAAGCTGATTAATTGGGTAACTCACTAAAAGAGTACATCTTTAATAGGTGGCATATATATAAAGTATTGCGGATGAGATACTGACCTATGGAATATTTGTAGAAAGTCGAATCAGTAGCCGCAAGCCGCATATAAATACTTATTTTGATAATGATATCACTTCCTGTTGCATACTGATAATATCTGTGAAATAGGTAATTGGTAATGGTAAATAACAATTACCTATTAGTTATTACCTATTACCATTCATTAAATACATTTAATTCCCTGGTTCTGGCTATTTCTCATTCTTCTATCTCTACATTCTGAAAGTGCAGTTTAGGGCTAGGACAAGGATAAAATTATGAGCCAAACTTTTGCAACTATTGACGGCAATGAAGCTGTTGCCCGTGTTGCTTATAAACTGAATGAAGTAATTGCTATCTATCCCATCACCCCCTCTTCAGCAATGGGTGAATGGGCTGATGCTTGGATGGCGGAAGGTCGTCCTAACTTATGGGGTACGGTTCCCAGTGTGGTACAGATGCAAAGCGAAGGCGGGGCGGCTGGTGCGGTGCATGGGGCTTTGCAAACGGGTTCCTTGAGTACTACCTTCACTGCATCTCAAGGGCTATTGTTGATGATTCCCAATCTCTACAAAATTGGGGGTGAACTGACTAGTATGGTGGTTCACGTTGCGGCGCGCTCCTTGGCTACCCACGCCCTATCAATTTTTGGCGACCATAGTGATGTGATGGCGGCGCGTGGTACGGGGTTTGCGATGCTGTGTTCGGCTTCGGTGCAGGAAAGTCACGATTTCGCTTTAATCGCCCATGCGGCTACTTTAGATACAAGGGTTTCATTTTTGCATTTCTTTGATGGCTTCCGTACCTCCCATGAAGTGCAGAAAGTGGAACTTTTATCAGATGATGATGTGCGATCGCTCATTAATGAAGATAAAATATTTGCACACCGCGCCCGCGCCCTCACTCCAGATAGTCCTTTGTTGCGGGGTACAGCCCAAAATCCTGATGTGTTTTTCCAAGCCCGTGAAGGTGCAAACCCTTACTACAACGCTTGTCCGGAAATTGTCCAAGGGATTATGGATAAATTCGGCGAACGGACGGGGAGATATTATCAAATATATGAATACCACGGCGCGAGTGATGCCGATCGCGTAATTATTCTCATGGGTTCCGGCTGTGAAACAGTACATGAGACAGTAGATTACCTCAACGCCCGTGGTGAAAAGGTAGGCGTTCTCAAAGTCCGACTATTTCGCCCCTGGGATGTAGAGAGATTTATTCAGGCTTTACCCGATAGTGTACAGGCGATAGCTGTCCTCGACCGCACCAAGGAACCGGGAAGCGCGGGAGAGCCTTTGTATCAAGATGTAGTTACAGCGATTCATGAAGGATGGGGTGTAGGGGGGAAGTTACCTACGGTTGTGGGTGGAAGGTATGGGCTTTCGTCGAAGGAATTTACACCGGCGATGGTGAAGGCTGTGTTTGATAATTTGGCACAAGCTACGCCGAAGAATCACTTTACTATCGGGATTAATGATGATGTAACGCATACATCCCTGGAATATGACCCCAGTTTCTCTACTGAACCGGATAACGTTGTCCGGGCGATGTTCTACGGGTTGGGTTCCGATGGTACAGTAGGGGCGAATAAAAACTCAATTAAGATTATTGGGGAAGGGACGGACAACTACGCCCAAGGGTATTTTGTCTACGACTCCAAAAAATCCGGCTCCATGACCGTTTCTCACCTGCGCTTCGGTTCTCAACCCATTCGTTCCACTTACTTGATTGACCAAGCCAACTTTATTGGTTGTCATCACTGGGGCTTTTTGGAACGCATCGAAGTTTTAAAAGCTGCTGCACAAGGGGCGACTATATTGTTAAATAGTCCTTATGATGCGGGTGCTGTTTGGGAAAATTTACCCCTGAAAGTACAGCAGCAAATTCTGGACAAGCAACTCAAACTTTACGTCATCAACGCCAATCAAGTCGCCCGTGACAGTGGAATGGGTGGACGCATTAACACCATTATGCAGGTGTGCTTTTTTGCTTTGGCGGGGGTCTTGCCAGAAGCGCAAGCGATCGCCAAAATAAAACAAGCGATAGAAAAGACTTATGGTAAGAAAGGGGTGGAAGTTGTCCGGATGAATCTGCAAGCGGTAGACCAGACCCTAGAAAATTTACATGAAGTGAAAATTCCCATTGAGGAAAAAGGGAAATGGATAGATGAAGAAGCACTCCTATCTAACCAAAGTCCCTTTCCCACCAGCGCGCCCAAGTTTGTCCGGGACATTCTGGGAAAAATCATGGTGTGGCAAGGTGATGACTTACCTGTAAGTACACTACCACCTGATGGGACATTTCCCACAGGTACGGCTAAATGGGAGAAGCGCAACGTCGCGCAAGAAATTCCGGTGTGGGACACGGATGTCTGCGTGCAATGTAGTAAGTGTGTGATGGTTTGTCCCCATGCGGCGATTCGCGCTAAGGTTTATCAGCCGGGTGAGTTAGAGAATGCACCACCTACTTTTAAGTCAGTGGATGCTAAAGATAGAGACTTTGCTAACCAAAAATTCACTATCCAAGTGGCTCCAGAAGACTGTACAGGCTGCGCTATCTGTGTAAATGTCTGCCCAGCCAAAAATAAATCCGAGCCATCCCTGAAGGCGATTAACATGGCAAATCAGCTACCTTTAAGGGAACAAGAAAGGGATAATTGGGATTTCTTCTTGAATTTACCCAATCCTGACCGACGCAAGTTAAAACTCAACCAGATTCGCCAACAACAACTGCAAGAACCTCTATTTGAATTTTCCGGTGCTTGCGCTGGTTGTGGTGAGACACCTTATGTAAAACTATTAACACAATTATTTGGCGATCGCGCAGTTATTGCCAACGCCACTGGTTGTTCTTCCATTTACGGCGGAAACCTCCCCACCACCCCCTGGACGAAAAACAACGAAGGACGAGGCCCGGCTTGGTCTAATAGTTTATTTGAAGATAACGCCGAGTTTGGTTTTGGTTATCGTCTCTCTTTAGATAAACAAGGGGAATTTGCGGCGGAACTTTTGCAACAGTTCAGCGCAGAAGTGGGAGATAATCTAGTTCAGTCCATCCTCAATGCAGAACAGAAAACTGAGGCTGATATCTGGGAACAACGCGAAAGAATAGCGTTGTTAAAGCAACAGTTAGAGGGAATCCAGACTTTTGACCCCAGCATCAAATCCAAAATCCAAAATCTCAAATCCTTAGCAGATTACCTAGTGAAGAAAAGCGTCTGGATTATCGGCGGTGATGGTTGGGCGTATGATATTGACTTTGGCGGTATCGACCATATATTAGCTAGTGGTCGCAATGTAAATATTTTGGTGATGGATACAGAAGTGTATTCTAACACCGGGGGTCAATCTTCCAAAGCTACCCCTAAAGCAGCCGTCGCTAAGTTCGCCGCCAGTGGTAAGCCTGCACAAAAGAAAGATATGGGCTTAATGGCGATGAATTACGGTAACGTATATGTAGCGAGTGTGGCATTAGGGGCAAAAGATGACCAAACACTCAAGGCATTTTTGGAAGCAGAAGCCTTTGACGGCCCATCAATAATTATTGCCTACAGCCATTGCATCGCCCACGGCATCAACATGACCACGGGGATGAACCAGCAAAAAGCCCTGGTAGAATCAGGACGCTGGTTATTGTATCGTTATAATCCACTGTTGCAACAACAGGGCAAAAATCCCTTACAGTTAGATATGCGATCGCCTACTCAATCAGTAGAGCAATCAATGTATCAAGAAAACCGCTTCAAAATGCTGACGAAAAGTAAGCCAGAATTAGCTAAACAACTGCTAGAACAAGCACAAGCAGAAGTTGATGCGCGTTGGCAAATGTATCAATATTTGGCAAATAGGTAATGGGTAATGGGTAATGGGTTGTTATTGCCTATTACCTATTAATATTTTTGTCAGACTCTAGACTTGTAAAATGCTTGGATGCGAAATGTGTATTAAAATGCCAATATTGCATTTTTACTGGAGTTGCATTTCATTTCTCTTAATCCCGACCAACTGCGTCAAATTTATACTATTGCCAGCAGCTATGACAACTTTCAATGTGTAGAATGTAGTCAAGCCATTAAAGACTACTTAATTTCCGAAAGAATCTCTGGCAAGCTGATTAAGTTATACACAGGAGCATCCACAGGAGCAAACAGCTTTATTTATGATGAAGCATTTCCTGAAGAAGCTATCTCTACTAATGGTCGTCATCAAGGTATTGCCGTTATTATTAATGGTATAGAAACGGTCTTTGATAATCACCACCCCGCAGGAATTTCCAGAGATGAATGGATGGCAAATTTCTTGTTTCAGGGCTTAGTACATTTTGGTCAGCAATTTCAAATTACAGAAATTGAATTTTAAGGATATTGAGAGATATGTTAGACGTAAAAAATGAATATCTTTATCATTTATTAGAAAGAATTAAGCAAAGACCAGGAATGTATATAGGACATTGTTCTATCACTAGATTAAATATGTTATTGGTCGGTTATAGTCAAGCGAGAATGGAATTAGGATTACCGCGTACAAAACAAGAAAAAAATTTTGACAATTTTCAAGAATGGATACAGATTAAATTTAATATTAATACCAGTCAAAGTTGGGATAGTATTATCCTCGCAAATTCTACTGATGAAAAAGATGCTTTTTATAAATTTTTTCAACTATTTGAACAATTCCTTCATGGAGTGACAAACACTGCAAATTTAGAATTAACCACCAAAAGCAATCCAGATTATTCAAACATTTAACGATGATTACTTTTCCCAGCATCGACGAGAGGCTTAAAACCCAAGCTATTGTAAGTCTTTAAAATTGCTCTATAGTCAAAATATAAAACAAGTATAAATTATAATTTTATGCGAACTGTAGCAATTCAATTACCAGAAACAGTATTTTCAGCACTCCGCAAAAACCCTGAAGAATTAGTTCAAGAAATGCGAATTGCGGTAGCAGTTAAATGGTATGAATTGGGTGAAATATCACAAGCTAAAGCAGCAGAAATTTCTGGATTGACTCGTACTGAATTTATCAATGCTTTAGCACGCTATCAAGTGGATTTTATGCAATATACGGCTCAAGAATTAGCAGAGGAACTGATGAATGCCGATTAGTCGCGTCATTATTAACTCTTCACCTTTAATTGTTCTTTTAAAAAGTCAACAAGCTCAATTAATCCCACAATTATTTGCAGAAATTTTAGTACCATCAGGTGTTATTGAAGAAATTACAACGAAAAATGACACCCCATCAAAATTATTGCCATACGCAACTGGCATATTTTTCCTGTAGGGTGTGTGACGCACCGAGAAGACTTGAACCTAGTCATGAGACTTATAGCGTCACGCACCAACCACCAAGTGTGACACTTGCGTAAGTCCTGAATTATCAATAATTACCAAAAAAAGGGGTAGTATATCTACCCCTCTACCGAACCAGGAAACTTAGATTATTAGCTACAGCAGAACTTTAGCTAAAATTGGTGGTACAACAGTAGAGATTTCTGGTACATACACTTGTGTAACGTAGTCAGCAATCATTCTGTCTGTATTAAATAATGGTGCATTGGTTTTGATGGATGCTTTCATGACTTGCACCCAACGATGGGGAATCCCGTTGGCATCTTGGTCGTAGTATAGAGGTACAATTTCCTCTTCTAGCAACTTATACAGGGATTGGGAATCAATGCGGTCTTGTAATTCTTGGTCGCTGGTGTGAGCATCTTCACCAATCGCCCAACCATTTAAGCCTTTACCATTTGCGTCGGCTTGATAACCTTCACACCACCAACCGTCAAGGACGCTGCAATTAATCCCACCGTTAAAGCAGACTTTCTGTCCACTTGTTCCCGATGCTTCTAGAGGACGACGGGGATTGTTTAACCACACATCCACGCCTTGGACTAATTTCTGCCCGGTGTAAATGTCGTAATCTTCAATAAAGGCGACGCGGTTAATAATGCCTGAATTATGACACCATTCCATCAAGCGTTGGATAATCCGCTTACCTTCTTCATCTGCTGGGTGGGCTTTGCCGGCGAATACTATCTGCACTGGACGTTCAGCGTTGCTAAAAATGCGTAATGCTCGTTCTGCGTCACGTAAAATTAAATCGCCACGTTTGTAAGGGCTGAAGCGTCTAGCAAAACCAATTGTCAAGATTTTGGGATCAAGTAGACTATCACTGGCTTGAATTAGTCTGTGGTCTTCACCCCGATGTTCCCGTGACTTTCTGACTTTATAACGGGTATATGCGACTAATCTTTCTTTGAGGATGAGATGGCGTGACCATAATTCCTCATTGGGGATATCGTCAACTTTTGCCCACGTTTGGGGATCAATGGCGCGAGTTCTCCAGTCCGCACCTAAGTATTGATTATATAAGTCGGCTAATAAGGGTGCTGTCCAAGTGGGTGCGTGTACACCATTGGTAATGTAACCAATGGGGACTTTCTCTTCTGTGCGTTGGGGATAAAGGACAGTCCACATCTTGCGGGATACTTGACCATGTAGTTCACTCACACCGTTACAAGCGCGAGACATCCGCAGGGCTAAAACGGTCATACCGAAGGGTTCCCAAGGGTCACCTAATCGCCGTGCGCCTAAAGCTAAGAATTGTTCGCGGGAGAGGCGTAATTGTGTCCAGTAGTGGGCAAAGAAGGAGTCTATTAAATCCGGGGAGAAGACATCATGACCGGCGGGAACTGGTGTATGGGTGGTGAAGACGCAACTATTCCGCACACTGGCTTCAATGTCGTAGAAGGATTTACCTGTGCGTTCGATTTCCAGACGGGCAATTTCTAGGGTACAGAAAGCGGCGTGACCTTCGTTGAGGTGATAGACAGAAGGTTTGATTCCCAAGGCTTGCAACGCCCGGACACCGCCAATCCCCAGGACGACTTCTTGGGCGATGCGGGTTTCTGTATTCCCACCATACAAATGTCCTGTTAACCAACGGTCAATGGGATCATTGTCATGGCGATCGCTATCGAGTAAATATAAACTTACCCTACCTACTTGCACTCGCCAGATTTGCACTGTTACCTGGCGCTGGCGAATCTCCAATTGAATTGTTAGTGGTTCCCCATGCTCATTTTTAATCAACTCAATGGGCATCCGGTGGAAGGAATTATCCACATAATAATCTTCTTGCCAACCTTGACGGCTCAAGCGTTGACGAAAATAACCTTGGCGATACAGCAAGCCAATACCCACCAACGGTACACCCAAATCCGATGACGATTTTAGGTGATCCCCAGCCAAAATCCCCAAACCACCAGAGTAAATTGGCAGAGATTCATGAATACCAAATTCGGCACAAAAATAAGCAACGGGGTTTTCGTGGGAAACTTGGGGGGCGATTCTACTCACCCAAGTATCTTTCTGGTTGATATATTGGTCAAACTCCTGCGCCAAGGCAGAAACTTGCTTGAGATAAAACGGGTCTTCAGCTAACTGGGTGAGGCGTTCGTAACTGACTGACTCTAAAATTGCCACTGGGTTATGTCCGCAGCGTTCCCACTCTTGGGGATCAATGGCTTGAAATAATGCTAGGCGATCGCCGCTCCAACTCCACCAATAGTTGTAAGCTAAATCTGCTAATCGCTTTAGGGAAAAAGGTAGCTTTTCGCTTAAATGTAAGGCTGCTGTATTTGCACTGCTCTGAGACATAAAATTCTACGCTTTGGAAATTACGTGTGAGATACTTACGGTTATCAAAGAAATACTTTCTTGCTGTATGGTTGACAACACAGCATTAGTAAACGTCTTATTTTTTCTCGATTTCACTCATCATCTACCCCCAGCCAACGCCATTCAGGTTGATTTGTGTTGAGTTTCAAGTAGTTAACTAACACCTGAATTAGGGGGATTTTTTTGACATCAAAACTTACCTAAAATTAGTGATGTTTATTCTTTATATCTTGTAGAGACTACCATTATTTATGAGAATTTTTGATGTTGTTTTATATCGATACCACGCACTAAATTTTAATTTATTTATTCTTTTGTAAAAAAATATTTAAATATATAACAATATAGTGTTGCCAAGCAAAACCTTATTAGCAAAATTGTATTAGAGGCAAAAAAATTCTCTGCATCCAAGAAGACCTTTTCAGCTAGTGAAGATTAATCGGTTTGATGGAAAGCCATGTGGAATCTGTTTTGCGTAAATTGACTGGGCTTGGAGAACTTACAAACAATAACTCTAGACTCATATGATCAATCGCATTACCTCTGTTTTTCTTGTTGGTTTGATAGCATCCGCTTCAGCTTTGGCTATTTCCCCCAAGGCTGACGCGAACACACCAGCATTTTCTATTTTTGAGCTAGGTAGACAAGATAATCGTCGCTATAACCGAGATAACGACCGTCGTGAAGACTGGGATAATATCCGCTATGACCGCGACAATGACCGTCGCTATCGAGATAATGACCGTCGCCACCGGAATAATCACCGTCGTAACGACTGGGATAACAACCGTCGTTGGGACAACAACCGTCGCTGGGACAACAACCGTCGCTGGGATAACAACCGTCGCTGGGATAACAACCGTCGCTGGGATAACAACCGTCGTGATGATTGGAATAATAACCGTCGTGATGACTGGAATCGTAACTGGTTTGGTTACTAATCCCTCCGCTTTCAGTATATTAGGCTCGGTTGTAGCTTAATTGAGCATTAATGTCCCAAAGTTTTTAAAATTTGGGACATTCCCATTCACTAATAAGCGCAAAGACAAAATTATTTGTAGGATGAGTAGAGCGATAGCGTTACCCATCATCTTGTATAATTTTGGGTTCTGTTCTCCACCCAAGCTACATTTAAATTTTTATATCAATTAAGTTAACGATCGCCCTAATTAAATTGTCTGGGTCTACTGGCTTAGAAATATGCCTTTGAAACCCCACTTTTAATGCCCGCTTTTCGTCTATTTCCCCAGCATAGGCTGTTAGGGCGATCGCCGGAATCTTTCCGCCCTGATCTGGTGGCAAGGCTCTGATCTGCCGCATCAACATATAGCCGTCCATGTCTGGCATCCCGATATCACTCAGGAGGATATCGGGTGGGGATTGGGTAAAGACTTGCAATGCTTCAAGCGCGGAAACTGCTGTGATTACCCTTGCCCCTGCTTGTTCCAAGAGAAAAGCCACAAATTCGCGTGTATCGGTATCATCATCTACTACTAAAACTTGGATACCATGTAAACCCAGGGATAGTTCTAACAATGGAGAATCTGGATTGACAGTCAGCTGAGTAGGTAAGAGTGGCAACTTCAGGGTGAATGTAGCTCCCATACCTTCACCCTGACTCTCTGCGTGAATAGTGCCACCATGTAGCTCAACTAAATGACGCACGATCGCCAAACCCAATCCTAGCCCACCAAATTTCCGAGTAGTGGCGCTATCTGCTTGGCGAAAATAATCAAACACATAAGGTATAAAATCGGGAGAAATACCTTTACCAGTATCACTAACGCTAATTTGAGCTTGATTACCAACTTGTTCTAAGCGTATCTCCACCAAACCACCTGTGGGTGTAAACTTAACAGCATTAGAGAGCAAGTTCCACATCACTTGCTGTAAGCGGGTTGAGTCGCCAGAAACTAGTCCTATTTCCCCATCAAGATTGACTTCAATACGAATGGAATTAGCTTCTGCTGCCAGTCGTACAGTTTCGATCGCCCCTTTAATCACTGATGCTAAATTAATCGGGCTGCTTGTTAGGCTGAGTTTCCCCTGTAGAATCCGCGAGATATCTAAGAGGTCTTCAATCAATTCGACTTGCAGCTTGGCATTACGCTCGATGATATTCACAGCTTGTTTGGCTTTTGCTTCGTCTAGCTTGCCATTTTGCAACAGTCTTGACCAACCCAGAATCGGGTTGAGGGGCGATCGCAATTCGTGGGACAGCACGGCTAAAAATTCATCTTTAATCCGGTTTGCCGCTTCGGCTTCTTCTCGTGAGGCTTCGGCTGCCGACCGTGCTTGTTTTTCAGCTTCGTATAACCTGACATTTTCCACGGACACAGAAGCCATTTGTGCTAACTGCACCAGGACTGCTTCGTCTGCGGCAGTAAATTCACCGTCATATTTGTCTGAAAGCTGAATCAAGCCAATGTTTTGCCCGTTCCGCCCTACCAGGGGAGCCGCCAGCCAGCCACGCAGAGGGGGATGGTTTTTTGCCTCTTTGCCAAAGCCTCGCCACTGTGGATGTGCCTCTAGTTCGGCTTGCGTCATCCGCATTGGGCGATTGAGATGGCCGACACAGCCATAGATACCTGATCTATCTGGCTTTACATCATAATTTTGCCACTGAGTATACTTATCAGATAAGAAAATGGCGCTAATTGCCTGTGACCAGTTCTGGCCGATGGTCATACTCGTAACAGATTGGTGAGAACCAATGATTGATGCTGCCTGATCTGTAATCACCTGCAAAACTTGCTCTACGGAAAGGGCAGAGTTAATTGCCAGTGCGGCTCTAGTCAATCCCTGCAATTGGTTAATGTAGTGGCGTTCAAGGGCTAGCAGTTGTTCGCGTTCCAGTTCAGCTTGTTTGCGTTCGGTGATATCAGCAGCAAAAACCGTCAGTCCATCAGGCGAAGGATAAACCCGGTGTTCATACCAACGATTCCAGGTGACATAAAGATACTCAAACTGGACTGATGTTTGTTCATTAAACGCTCGTTGAAATTGAAGATCAATATCAGTGCCAATAGTATCTGCAAATAAATCCCAAATGCTGTGATTGAGAATATCCTCGCGTTCCATGCTAATTATCTTGCACAAGCGATCGTTGACATAGGTAAATCGCCAGTCGCGATCGAGGACATAAAAGCCATCATTAATACTTGACAAGATAGTTTCCACATTCTGCTTTGCTGTTTCTGCTTCTTGTCGCAAGGTCTGCTGCTGCTCCATAGCATCTCGCCGTAATTGCGCCAGCTTTAATGTTGCTTCAACTCGCGCTAATAGTTCACGGGCAGAAAACGGCTTAATCAGATAATCATCGGCTCCAGCTTCTAATCCTTCCACTTTTGCCTCTTCTCCGGCTCTGGCAGAAAGCAAAATGATGGGAATTTCACGGGTGCGATTGTTACTCCGCAAGGCACTGAGCAGACCAAAGCCATCCAGACGGGGCATCATCACATCCGTTAGCACCAAATCCGGTAGATGATCAGCCAACGCCTCTAATGCCGCCAGACCGTCGGTGGCAGTCTCTACCACATAATGTCTACTCAGCAATCGCTTCACATATTCCCGCATATCGGCGTTGTCATCGACCAGAAGAATACGGGCAGAGGAAGATAGGTTATGGGTGAGCGGTGATAAATATGATGCCTCACTATTCTTTATTGCTGGTAACAAGCTTAAAGCTTCTTCAATGTAAGGAGCCGCACCTAATGCAGTAGAAACTAAGGTTCGTGTTGCCTGAATTCGTTCAGGTGGTAAGTGGGCTATTCCCATCGGCACGGTGATAGTAAAGGTAGTGCCTAGACCTTCAAGGCTATCAACTTGCACCTGACCACCATGCAGGCGCACTAACTCCTGTACTAATGCTAGTCCAATTCCTGAACCTTCTTGGGTTCTGCCCCGCGCTCCCTCGACGCGGTGAAACCGCTCAAACAAGTGGGGTAATTCTGCTTGAGGAATTCCAATCCCTGTATCAGTGACTGTGATTTCTACTTGGTGCTGTACCTGCCGCAGGGTAAGGGCGATCGCTCCGGAAAAGGTGAATTTAAAGGCATTCGAGAGGAGATTGAGGATAATCTTCTCCCACATTTGGCGATCAACATAGACTAATTCTGGCAGTGGTTCACAGGTGACACTAAACTGTAAGCCTGCTTGCTCGATCGCCGAGCGAAAGATACTGGCTAATTCGGCGGTGAAAGTGGATAAGTCTGTGGGTTCATAAACCGCTTGCACTCGTCCGGCTTCAATACGAGAAAAATCTAGTAATGTATTTACCAACTTCAACAGGCGTAAGCCATTGCGATGGATCAAGGTCATTTCCTGTCGTTGCTCTTGTGACAGATCATCTGCTGTCAATAGCTCTTCTAACGGACTCAACATTAAAGTCAAGGGAGTCCGAAATTCGTGGGAAACATTGCTAAAGAAAGTGGTTTTGGCGCGATCGAGTTCTGCTAACTTTTCGGCGCGTTTGCGTTCTTCCTCATAGGCTTGAGCATTGCCAATACTGGCAGCAATTTGCGCCGAAACTAAATTTAGAAATCCTTGATAGTTATCATCAAACAGGCGAAATGGGTTTAAAGCCGCCACTAATACCCCAGCTTTGCCCATGCGTCCCGATGGTGCGATGGGTACTACAGCCGCCTGATGGGGTGGTCTATTCCAGGCTCCCGTTGGCAGATCAGGGAATTGTAATTGTAAATCAGAGATCAGATAGGGTTTATGAGTTGTTAACACCTCTGCAAAGCGCCAAAAAGAATTTTCTTCTAGGGCAACTGTTTCAGGAACAGCTTGGTGTCCTCGCTCAATTCCGCAAGTTCCGGCTAAAGTCACACACTGCTGCTTTGGATCAACCAGATAAATCATCGCAAAGGGCAGATCGTAGGGGTTAGTTGCCAGACATTTGGTGCTGAAAATGCAGGCTTCATCAAATGTTTGAGCGTCTGCCGTTTTGGCTGCCAGATCCTTTAACAGTGCCAATTGGCGCTCTCCAATAATGCGGGATGTATCTTCTGTATTGGCGCAGATAATACCACCGATGCCGCCATCATCATTGGGAACAGGACTATAGGAAAAAGTGTAGTAGGTTTCCTCTGGGTAGCCATTACGTTCCATAATCAGCAGCAAGGCTTCATCGTAAGTACCCTGATTTTGAAAGAGCGCTGTTTCTGCACGAGGCCCCACTTGATCCCAAATTTCTTGCCAGACGACGGCAGCTCTTTGACCTAGAGCCTCTGGATGTTTACCGCCGAGAATCGCTCTATAGGCATCGTTGTAGAGGTTGATTAGGTTGTTTCCCCACCAAACAAACATAGCTTGGCGACAAGTCAACATAATGCGTACGGCTGTTTTCAAGCTCTGTGACCAAGTTTCCACCGCACCGAGAGACGTTTGCGACCAGTCGCGCGATCGCATCAGTGCTGCCATTTCGCTGTCACCGATAAAGAGATTTTCAGAGGTATTAGAGTTGATCTCATGGGTCACAGTTACAGCTCCCGAATAAAGTGCAAAGCATCGGTTAAGCCAGAGCTATTGTCTTTTTAGTCGTAGCTATCACAAGAAAACCGATGTAGAATATAACACCATATAAGCGCTGTATAAATTGTCTGCCATGAGCCTAGAGTGATTAATCTAGCTGTAGAGTTAAATTTTCTGATTAATCCTAAGGATTTTTTCTTCTATATGACATAAATCAACAAAAGTGGGATGAATTGGCGGTAAGAGATTGGCTCTCAGCTACGCTCTTGCGGTTACGCCATCGCCCAACTGAAGGATTTTTTCAACACATATATTCTAAAACTTCTCCAAGGCGATGCCTACAGCAGGCTAAGCCAACGCATGATGGCGGATATGATCTTCTATAAAACTAGCAATAAAATAATAACTGTGGTCATAGCCTGTTTGATAACGTAAGTTAAGCGGTTGGTTAACTGCTTTACAAGCTTGGGCGAATACATCTGTTAACAATTGTTCAGTTAAAAATTTATCAGATGTACCTTGGTCTATGAGAATTTGGCTGTGATATCCCAACTGTTTGACTAATTCACTAGCATCATAAGCCCGCCAACTTGCTTGATTATTGCCCAGATAACGACTAAAAGCCTTTTGACCCCACGGACAGCCTATAGGTGCAACAATCGGTGCAAAAGCCGACACAGATTTGAAAATATGGGGATTACGCAAAGCACAGACCAGCGCCCCATGTCCACCCATTGAGTGACCAAAAATCCCTTGTTTTTCTGCTTGTATAGGGAAATTAGCCGCAATCAAAGCAGGTAATTCTTGCACAATATAACTATACATTTGGTAGTGCGATCGCCAAGGTTCTTCCGTCGCATCCACATAAAAACCCGCACCTGTACCAAAATCCCACTCGTCATCCTCACCAGCAATCCCAGTATTGCGGGGGCTAGTATCCGGCGCAACCAAAATTAATCCGTACTCAGCCGCGTAACGTTGCGCCCCAGATTTAGCCATAAAATTCTCTTCTGTACAAGTCAACCCAGAGAGAAAATAGAGGATCGGTAGAGGTTTTTCGGCTGCTTGCGGTGGCTGATAAACAGCAAAACGCATTTCCCCGTTACAAGTAAAAGACGGATGAGAATAAAAGCCGAGTTTACCGCCAAAGCTTTGATATTCGGAGATCAGTTTGAGATTATTCATCTACTTAATTAAATTATCTGTTGTAGGTATACCCGGATAGAAGCGATCGCTCATCGTTGAAAGTTCCGTGGGAAGAGGGTGGTTTAGGGTTGGAAAATATTTATCAATCATCATTGATAAAATGAAGTAGGTTGACACTCCTCAGCCTAATACTCACTGATGCTGCGAGGAAATATGCTGTTAACTGAACTTCGTGCTGATCGGGTAGTTCTCCATAATATTAGTTGGCAACAATTTGAGAATTTATTAGTAAATTTAGGTGAAAGTAGAGCAGCTAGAATTGCTTACGATGATGGCACTTTAGAGATTATGACCCCATTACCAGAACACGAATATTATAAAGAAATAATTGGTGACATTATCAAAGATACGGCTGAAGTTTTAGAGTTAGATTATGAATGTTATGGTTCAACCACCTGGAAACGAGAATTAAAAAAGGCTGGGATAGAATCTGACAATTGCTTTTATTTCCAAAATGAAGCCTTAATTAGAGGTAAGCTCAAGTTTGATTTAAATCAAGACCCACCTCCAGATTTAGCTTTAGAAATTGATGTTACGAGTAAATCATTAGATAGATTTCCTCTCTATGTTCGGTTAGGTGTGCCTGAAATCTGGTGTTATGATGCTGGAGACATCAAAATTTACCAATTGCAAGGTGAGAAATATATCCAAACCGAAACAAGTTTAGTATTTCCTAATTTAAATATTCAAGAAATTCCATCACTAATTGAAAGATACCGCATGGCGGGAAGGCGGGTTTTTCGACAAGTAATTAGGGAATGGGTACGAGGACAGATGGGGTAAGGCGATCGCACCTGCCTCTATATAATCAAGTTGGGTATTACCCACTCTGATTACAATCTAACTATTAAAACGTCACCACACTGCGAATTGATTCACCTCTGTGCATCAAATCCATAGCATCATTAATTTTTTCAATCGGCATCACATGAGTAATTAAATCATCAATATTTATCTTTCCATCCATATACCAATCAACAATTTTCGGCACATCTGTGCGCCCTCTCGCACCACCGAAGGCTGAACCTTTCCACACACGCCCAGTCACTAATTGAAAGGGACGAGTACTAATTTCTTGTCCTGCACCAGCAACACCAATAATGACACTCACACCCCAACCTTTGTGACAGCATTCTAATGCTTGACGCATCACTTTGACATTACCAATACATTCAAAACTGTAATCAGCGCCGCCTTTAGTTAAATCCACCAAATAAGCAACCAAGTCACCTTCTACTTCCTGGGGATTCACAAAATGTGTCATCCCAAATTTCTCAGCTAAAGCCCGTTTACTGGGATTAATATCTACGCCGACAATCATATTAGCTCCCACCATCCGCGCCCCTTGGATGACGTTTAAACCAATACCCCCCAAGCCAAAAACTACGACATTCGCCCCTGCTTCCACTTTGGCTGTATAAATTACTGCACCGATACCTGTCGTTACACCACAGCCAATGTAACAAACCTTGTCAAATGGTGCATCTTCCCGAATCTTGGCTACAGCAATTTCTGGTAGGACTGTGTAGTTAGCAAACGTAGATGTACCCATATAATGATGAATCATCTGCCCATTGAGACTAAAACGACTAGTCCCATCGGGCATCACACCACGTCCTTGAGTACCACGAATGGCTTGACACAGATTAGTCTTAAAGCTTAAACAATAGGCACATTGGCGACATTCTGGGGTGTAGAGAGGAATCACATGATCCCCTGGTTTGACACTGGTAACACCAGCGCCCACATCTACTACTACCCCCGCGCCTTCATGTCCTAAAATGGCGGGGAACAAACCTTCGGGATCATTTCCTGAAAGGGTGTAAGCATCGGTATGGCAAACGCCACTGGCTTTAACTTCAACCAATACTTCCCCAGCTTTTGGCCCCTCTAGTTGAACGGTTTCAATTGTCAACGGCTTACCCGCGCCGTAAGCTATTGCTGCTTTCACTTCCACGAGTTAGCCCTCCTCATCAATTCAAAATTCAAAAAAAGCCCTTACCTGCAAGTATCTTACCTGCAACCCTGAAAAATGGAAAATGATGGGGTGAGCAAGATTCTATCAAATGGTAGTTGCAGAAAATTTACATAACTTTTTTGTAAACTAACTAAAATTGCATTTTCGGCTGAGATTGGTACATTAGTTACAGGCGGCAAGCCTAGAAAATGATATCGGTCTGCTTCACTAGACCCATATTTTTGTCAACCCTTCAATTATCTTTACTGTTAAAGCTTATGAACCCTGCCCTAACTAAAATTGGCGATCAAATGTCCAACCTGACTGGTGTACGAGCGATTATGAAGGACATTATCGAAACGTTGAAGTCTGGTGGAGGGCAGGATTTAATTAATTTAAGTGCAGGCAACCCGTTGATTTTGCCAGAGGTAGAACAATTATGGCGGGACTGCACAGCAGAACTCTTAGCAAGTCAAGAATATGGTGAAGTCGTTTGTCGTTACGGTTCTAGTCAAGGCTATGCGCCATTAATTGAGGCAGTTGTCAAAGATTTTAACCGTCGTTATGGTTTGAATTTAACCGATCGCAATGTCTTAATCACTCCAGGCAGTCAAACTCTCTACTTTTATGCTGCCAATGTTTTCGGCGGTTACACTGGCAACGGCGACCTCAAGCAAATTGTTTTACCCCTGAGTCCCGATTACACTGGCTATGGTGGTATTTGTCTAGTTCCCGAAGCTTTAGTTGCTTACAAACCATCTCTAGATATTGATGCAGCAGCACACAGCTTTAAATATCGCCCCGATTTTAGCCAGGTATCTATTTCCGAAAGCACTGGCTGCGTTATCTTCTCCCGCCCCTGTAACCCTACGGGTAATGTTCTCACCGATGACGAAGTGAGAAAAATTGCTGCCCTCGCCGCACCTTATAATGTGCCAGTGCTAATTGACTCAGCTTACGCTCCCCCATTCCCAGCGTTGAATTTCACAGATATGTCCCTGATTTTTGGGGAAAATATTCTTCATTGCACCAGCTTATCGAAAGCAGGTTTACCAGGGGAAAGAATTGGCATCGCCATTGGAAATGAAAGGTTAATTCAAGTCCTAGAATCTTTCCAGACTAATGCTAGTTTACATTCCTCACGCTACGGGCAGGCGATCGCAGCCCGTGCCATTAACTCTGGTGCATTGGCGCAAATCGCAGAACAAGTTATCCGTCCTTTCTATCAAAACAAATTCGCCATCGTCGAGAACGCTTTAGAAGCAGCCATGCCTAAAGAATTACCTTGGTTCCTCCATCGCGGTGAAGGTGCTATCTTTAGTTGGCTATGGTTACAAGATTTGCCCATCACCGATTGGGAACTGTACCAAGAACTGAAGAAAGTGGGAGTAATTGTCGTCCCTGGTAGTACATTCTTCCCTGGCTTAAAAGAAGAATGGGCGCACAAACACCAATGTGTCCGCATCAGCTTGACTGGTAGCGATACAGAAATCGCCCTTGGTATGCAGCGCCTAGCAAAAGCAGTCGAGCAAGTTTACCAGCGTACACCTGTTAGTGCCTAAGTCATGAAGCGTAAACAAGATAGTAAAGGGGCAGGGAGCAGGGGGCAGGGGGCAGGTGAGAAGAAGCAGGGGGCAGGGGGCAGGGGGCAGGGGGAAAAGAAACAGAAGAAGTCCCCAGTCCCCAGTCCCCAGTCCCCAGTCCCCGATCCTGACGAATGGCTACAAATTGGTAAAATCGTTTCCGCGCAAGGCTTATCTGGGGAAGTGCGAGTCTATCCTGACTCTGACTTTCCCGAACGCTTTGAAGTGCCGGGAACCCGATGGTTATTACGTCCGGGGCAAACGGAACCACAACCTATAGAATTGCTGCATGGTCGTTATCTGGAGAACAAAAACTTATATGTCCTCCAGTTAGCTGGTGTAGAAAATCGCACCCAGTCGGAAGAATTACGGGGTTGTATGTTGTTTGTGCCAGCGAGCGATCGCCCAGAACTAGGCGAAGATGAATATCATGTGGTCGATTTAATCGGCATGGAAGTATTCTTACAAACCTCCGGAGATTTGGTAGGGACTGTAGTTGATGTCATCCCGGCTGGCAATGATTTACTAGAAGTGAGCCTGCATGAGCCAGTTCCTAGCGACAAAAAACCAAAAACTGTGCTGATTCCCTTTGTCAAGGCGATCGCACCAGTAGTAGATTTAGAAACCCGCCGCATCGAAATTACTCCCCCGCCTGGGTTGTTGGAGTTAGGAAGCGGAGTGTGAGAGGAGGCAGGGGGGCAGGGAGCAGGGGGAGCAGGGGAGGTAGGGGGAGAAATACCCAACCCCAGTCCCCAGTCCCCAATCCCCAATCCCCAGTCCCTAGTCCCCAATCCCTAGTCCCTTACCTGATTACCTAAATAATTATTGAGATAACCCAACATTAATATTTTCGTTTCTGCTAACAGCAATTGACGCTTTGCGGGAGTCTGACTGGTAGCCAGCCATAGAAGATCACTTACTACTTTCACTACTACTAAGGCGATCGCTTGGCATTTTTCTGCATCTAGTTTGGGGTTGAGTTTAGCAAAGAAAGCAGCCAGTTCATCTACAATTCGATATTCATAGTTATCCATTGCTTCAATTGCTGAATATGTCATCAGGTTGAGCAATTGCTCATACACAGCACGATACCCCGGATGGCTGTTCATAAAATGATCGAACGCATCGATTACCCGATCAACATACGCTGCAACAGGTAATGTCTCTGCTTCTTTGGTGTGCAGTTGGGCAAACAGCTGATATTCCTGTTGAAAATATCGCACGGCTAAGGCTTTGAGAATGGATTCTTTATCGGGGAAGAACTGATACAAGGAACCAACAGGAACTTTAGCACGAGATGCGATCGCTCTTGTTGTTGTCTGCTCATATCCCAGCTCAATAAATAGTTCTTCGGCTGCACTCAGAATGTAATTAACTCGCTCCTGACTCCTCGCCTGCTGGGGTTGGCGGCGCATCTTGGAATTACTGGGAGAATTATTCGCTGTCATCAATCTAATTTCGCCCTTGACAAAACATGAACATTGTTCGTATATTTTAAATATGAATAATGTTCATATTTAATCAATTTTATTACTAGTAGCTCTTGCCATGCAAACGATAAATACTCACCCAGTTCAGCCGTTAAAACTCGACTCTGAAGTACAACGGCAGATGAATTTCCAGTTTTTGACGGCGATGAAAGCTTTTTTCACGTTACTGACAACAGAAGACAACATAGATGCGGTAGATGAACTTAGTAGCATCTTAATTCACAGCCGGGCCTTTGAATTGGCGGCGGAAAGTATGCAGACTGATCCTGACGTAGCGCATTTGATCAAAGAGCGATATTATGCGCCAGTCCACGACTTAGAACGGCTATTGCAATATCCGGAGGATTCTTTAGGTTATCTCTATGCCTCGACTCTCAAAGAATCTGGCTTTGAACGCATAGATCCTGAAATTATTGTCAATTCAGATACCGCTTACATTGAGCATCGCTGGCAGCAAACCCATGATATTTGGCATCTTGTTACGGGATTCAGCGCTAGTGGCATTGACGAAATTGGATTACAAGCCTTTTATCTAGCACAATTCCGTTTACCCTTAGCCAGTATGTTAATTGCCAATGCCTTGATGAGCGCCACCTTACTCGCTCCAGAAGACTTACCTCAGCTTCTCCAGACTATTGAACGAGGTTGGACAATGGGTTTAAAAGCCAAACCTTTATTCGCGCAAAAGTGGGAAGAAGCTTGGGAAAAACCTTTATCCCAGTGGCGGGATGAATTAAATATTCAAGCTTTTAATTAGATGGTGAAGGCAGGAGGGAAGAAGTTTAGAATATGAGTCGTGAAAATCAGAACAATAACAAACAATCTTCCTGTATCTGGTTTCGTCTCATCCGTAATACCTACCCTTGGTTATCATTACTCATACAAACTAGGCGAGTAATATTTTCCTGCGGTAATCATCAGATACGGGAACAAGTTCGTTTTTGGCAACTTTTTTATCGGTTGGACTTTGCCAGTCTCCTAGCGATCGCTATAGAATTAACCCAACCAGAATATTGGGCGTAAAAACATCACGTAAACCTTTGAGTTCCCAATCCCCAGTCCCCAATCCCCAAACACTTGAGAAAAATTACACATCGCGTTAAGCTTCCTTAGCGTAACTGCATACTTTTAACACCAGTTAATGACAAATCAATTCTCCCCGCAAATTCCCTCCTCTACTTGGAATCGTCCTATTGGCTTGGGTTGGGATAAACCTTATACTGTCCGCTATGCGAGTAATATTGATGATGGGCCTTGGCATGGGATGCCATTGGGTGGCTTTGGTGCTGGTTGCATTGGTCGTTCTTCGCGGGGAGACTTTAACCTATGGCATATTGACGGTGGTGAGCATATTTTCCAAAATTTTCCTGCCTGTCAATTTAGTGTATTTGAATCAAATGGCACTTCTTCCCAAGCTTATGCTTTATCTACCCAACCAACAGATGACGGAAGCTTGAAAAGTTGGCAGTGGTATCCAGCCTCAACCGCAACGCAAACCACCGGGACATATCACGCCTTGTATCCGCGTAGTTGGTTTGTGTATGAGAATGTGTTTCAGGCAGAGTTAACTTGTGAGCAGTTTTCCCCTATCTGGGCAAATAATTATCAAGAAACTAGTTACCCTGTAGCGGTATTTGTTTGGCAAGCTCATAACCCCACAAATGCGCCTATTACACTCAGTATTATGCTGACTTGGCAAAATATGGTGGGTTGGTTTACTAATGCGCTCAAATCTCCTGATGTGCGAGTGCGGGACGATGGTAGTCCAGTGTATGAGTATCAGCCGCGCTTGGGGGAAAGTGGGGGAAATTATAACTATTTAGATGAGAGTCCCCAACATCTTGGTTGCTTTTTGGGGCGGGTGGGGATGGCTGAACCTTTACAGGAAGGAGAGGGGAGTTGGTGCATTGTCACTCGGAAACATCCCCAAGTAGAGATTTTTCATCATACAAGATGGAATCCTGTCGGGACGGGTGAGGAAGTATGGCAGAGTTTTGCGGCGGATGGTTCCTTAGCTAACTATATAGATACTTCACCTGTGTCGGAGAATGAACAGTTAGGAGCTGCGATCGCTGTCCGTTTCACTCTGCAACCAGGAGAAACCCTAGAAATCCCCTTTGTGGTGAGTTGGGATTTACCTGTGACAGAGTTTGCGGCCGGTGTGAATTACTATCGCAGATATACAGACTTTTTTGGTAAAAGTGGTAATCATGCTTGGGCGATCGCAACTATTGCTCTAGAACAGTATCAAACTTGGCAACAACAAATCCAAGCTTGGCAAGACCCGATACTGAACCGGGACGATTTGCCCGACTGGTTCAAAATGGCGCTGTTTAATGAGCTTTATGACCTCACTAGTGGGGGGACTCTCTGGAGTGCAGCGACACCAAGCGATCCCATCGGTCAGTTTGCGGTGCTGGAGTGCTTAGATTACCGATGGTATGAAAGTTTGGATGTGCGGCTGTATGGTTCTTTTGGGTTGTTGCAACTGTTCCCAGAACTAGAAAAGGCTGTAATGCGGGCTTTTGCGCGGGCTATTCCCCAAGGAGATGATACCCCCCGTGTGATTGGTTATTACTACACCATTGGGGCAGAAAGTCCCATTGCTGTGCGTAAAACTCCAGGCGCAACACCCCACGATTTAGGCGCACCCAATGAACACGTCTGGGAGAAAACTAATTACACCAGCTATCAAGATTGCAATTTGTGGAAGGATTTAGGCTGTGATTTTGTCTTGCAAGTGTATCGGGATTTTCTCCTGACTGGTGCGGATGATGTCCAGTTCTTAAGGGATTGCTGGGATGCAATTGTAGAAACCCTGGATTATGTGAAAACCTTTGATTTAGATGGGGATGGGATTCCCGAAAATTCCGGCGCGCCTGACCAAACCTTTGATGATTGGCGTTTGCAAGGAGTTAGCGCCTATTGTGGTGGCTTGTGGATGGCTGCATTGGCAGCAGCGATCGCTATCAGTGACATCTTATTACAAAATCACCAAGATTCGGAAACTAAGGAAAAGCTGCTTCTACAAAAATCCACCTATGAAACTTGGTTAACGAAGTCCCTACCTATTTATCAAGAAAAACTTTGGAATGGTAAATATTATCGATTAGATAGTGAAAGCGGTTCCGATGTTGTTATGGCAGATCAATTGTGTGGACAGTTCTACGCTAATTTACTAGAGTTACCGGATATTGTACCAAGCGATCGCGCTATTTCTGCACTCCAAACTGTTTATGATGCTTGCTTCCTCAAGTTTTACGATGGTCAATTTGGTGCAGCTAATGGAGTACGTCCCGATGGTTCACCAGAAAACCCGAAAGCTACCCACCCCTTAGAAGTGTGGACAGGAATTAACTTTGGGTTGGCAGCTTTTCTAGTACAAATGGGGATGAAAGACGAAGGTTTCAGGTTGACACAAGCGGTAGTAGCGCAAATCTATAATAATGGCTTACAATTCCGCACACCCGAAGCCATCACCGCCGCCGGTACTTTCCGCGCTAGTACCTATCTCCGCGCTATGGCGATTTGGGCAATATATTTGGTGATTGGTTAGCAAGCTAGTGCGCGTCCAAATTGCATAACTAACGCGATGTGCGACTTATTCTTAAAACCCCTCTCCAACCTCTCCCCTGCAAGGAGAGAGGCTTTAATTATTACTCCCCTTCCCTTGTAGGGAAGGGGTTGGGGGTTAGGTCTGAGAGAAAGTTGCACACGGCGTTAACTACTAATAAGGGCTGTTAACAGTTGACAGTTAACAGCCTTCACGATGGATTTTGCAACTTAAAAGCAGAATAGCTCATTACATCAATCCCATAAAAATATAAAATTTTCCTTAAGTTTCTCATGGCAATAATGGAAAAAACTGGCCATTCTGATGAATAAATCCTGTTTTTTCCAAAAAAATTACAGCTTTTTCCGCTTGATTTATCTATATTTCCAAGTTTTCGTACATCGGTGAGGGGTGACAACTATCTTGCCAATATTATCGTTTTTGTTAGGTTGCTATGGGAAAAAATCTGTAACATGAGATACACAATAGCATTTATATTTGCCTTAGTATCTCTCTCTTGGGTGGGATTCGACATCCAATTTAAAAACCAGTGTTAACAATTTTCGGGTTTATTTTCCGGGAGTTTAATCAACCAAGGGAAAATGTAACTAATGTTTGAATATCTTTGGACACACACAGATTAAAACCAATTTTTACAGATGTCGATGTTACTCTCGTTCTTTAACAGTATTACTAAATTAAAATGGCATTAAATTTATGTTCATAGAGAACCTTTTGCAAATAAAAAAATAATTTTCCTGATTTTTTAAGAAAATTACTGTTGTAATAAATTAAAGGTGATTTAACAAACTATAGATAGTTATTTAAATTAACTATCTACTTTTACCATTAAGTGAACTTACTCATGAATAATCAACATCAATTAAAAATAAAGTTCATGAATACTGGTTAAAGATTCAGTTAAATTTGAGAAAATACAGGAATAAGTTTTCATCCAAATACGATTTTTTTAGCAGATACATTAGCAATCAATCAAAATGCTGATGTTAGATTTATTTGCCGAGAACTAAGCCAAGAGTTTACACACTAAACAGAAATTAAACTATGAATCCCTCTTCGTCGTTAAGAGTTCAGGGAGGGCTGCAAAAAGATCCCAGTGATCAGCTATCTCCCACTCCAGAAGTGGCTATCCTCAATCTTTTGAGGTTAGTTGCAGGGGATACGAGTCTAGTTTCAGAGTTGAGCCAAAACTGGGTAGTTCGTGAGTTTCAACTAGGTGATGAACTGGCAAATTATGTTGTAGATGCAGCAACTACAGATAGTAGTAATGTTATTTACTTAGTTTGTCAAGGCAGAGTTCGTTTATTAGGGTTTAATCAAACTCTGGGGCGAGAAGTTTCCACTCAATTGGTGTCGGCTGAACAAACTTTTGGGGCAGATCATTTCTTTTGTCAGCAAACATTACCATATCGAGCGATCGCCGCTAGTGATGGCTTTGTTCTTTCTACGACAATTGCTGAATTAAAACCTTGGTTACAGGCTATCCCCCAACTCAAAAATTACTTGCAGCGCTTAACCAGTGAACGCCAAACACTGATATTTTTTAAAATTTATACTAAATTACATTCTCTCAAGAGTAAAAAACTCCAAGAATTACTACCTTATTTAATCGCTAAACACATCCCGAACGGCACAACCTTATCAGAAGCAACTCCACCGGAAAAAGGACGTTTTTGGCTAGGGAGTGGTCAAGTACAATCAATATCAATAGCAAGTTTTTTGCCAGTGGTGGGGGATAGTTGGGGATATCCCGAATCCACCTTACCAGATGGAACAGCGCAGACAGATTTGCTAGTTTACCAACTGTCTGTGGAAAATTGGGATTTGGCAAGAGCGATCGCTCCCGATTACTTTACTGAAAGCTATCAACCAATAGAACCACCTGTAGAGGTGGTTAATGTTATCCCGACTGATAGTAAACCACAAATAGCTTTACCCAAGTTGCAGAATTTACGATCGCCTACAGCGCCAGCCACATCCGACATCGAAGATATCGACTTTCCCCAAGGAGTCAAACAACACAAATCACGGTCGTCCTACTCCTACCCATTTATTCAACAACAAAGTTCATCAGACTGTGGTGCAGCTTGTTTGGCGATGATTAGCCAATATTGGGGTAAGCGCTTAAGTCTGTATAGTTTGAGGAATTTAGCCCAGGTAGACCGTACTGGCGCATCTCTTGAAGGTTTGACAGTAGCAGCCCAAACCTTGGGTTATGATGTGCTAGCAGTGCGGGGAAGCTTGCAGAAATTAGAGTGGCACTATAACCCTTGGGTTGCCCACTGGCAAGGAAATCACTATGTAGTAGTGTGGCAGATTAAAGGCGATCGCATCCTGATTTCTGACCCGGCTGTAGGTAGGAAATGGCTGTCACGTCCGCAATTTGAAACGAGTTGGACAGGCTACGCCCTATTATTAGACCCCACAGAACGTTTTCAAGCCCTCAAAAGTGAAAAATTTTCTCTTGGTCGCTATGGGCAAACATTGTGGAATTATCGGACAGTACTTAGGCAAATAATTCTGGCCTCCTTATTGGTACAAGTTTTTGGATTGGCAACTCCCCTGTTTACTCAGGTGATTCTCGACCAAGTCATGCCTATCAAAAACTTGCCGAATTTGCATATATTTGCGTTCAGCTTTTTATGTTTGGGTATCTGGCGGACTGTGTTAACGACACAACACCAACACTTACTAGATTATTTTGCTAACCGCATAGATTTAAACTTGATTGGCAACTTTATTAACTATACGTTGCAGTTACCCTTACAATTTTTCGCCTCCCGCCAGGTAGACGACATTATTAGCCGCGTTCAAGAAAACCGGAAAATTCAACTGTTTATTAGCCGTAGGGCAATTGCGGCGGCGGTAGATATGTTGATGGTGGTGACTTATCTGGGGTTGATGACCTATTACAGTTGGCAACTCACTCTTTTAGTTTTGAGTTGGATCATCCCCGTAGTGATTTTAACTGTAGTTGCCAGCCCCTATCTCAAGCAAGCATCAAGAGAAATTTCTCAGGAATCCGCCAGACAACACTCCTCAATGGTAGAGATGATGACTGGGGTAGCGACAGTCAAAACAGCCACCGCCGAACGTCCTTTGCAGAAGTATTGGGAAGAACGGTTTTTAAAAATGTTAAAGGCGCGGTTGCGGGGACAAAAGTTAGCCCATCGTTTACAAGTGACGCGGACGTTAATTAATCACGTTGGTAGCACCCTGGTTTTATGGTTTGGGGCTACTTTGGTGATGGGTGGGAAAATGTCCTTGGGACAGTTTGTGGCTTTCAATATGCTGACTGGAAATGTGACTCATCCAGTTTTGTCATTAGTTGGGTTATGGGATGAGTTTCAAGAAATCTTGATTTCCGTGGAACGACTCAATGATGTTTATGCGGCTGTCCCAGAAGCCAGTTCTCAAACAACTTTACTTGTGATGCCGCCAATTCGGGGCGAAGTACGATTTGAGAATGTATCGTTTCGTTATAACTCGTTTCAAGAACGCAACGCCTTACAAAATATCTCTTTTGGAGTCAAACCCCAACAAACTATCGGTATTATTGGCCAAAGTGGTTCGGGTAAAAGTACTTTAGCCAATTTATTAGCGGGTTTATATCGCCCTGATACAGGCAGAATTTTGATTGATGGACATGATATGGCTGGGGTGTCGCCCCAATCCTGGCGGACTCAGGTGGGGTTAGTAGCACAAGACAGTTTTCTCTTTTCGGGAACGATTTTAGAAAACATTACTTTGCACGATCAAGAACTGAGTTTAATCCAAGCGATCGCCGCCGCCAAGTTATCCGGCGCACACGATTTTATCCAAGCCTTACCTCTGGGTTACGATACCCCAGTGGGAGAACGAGGTTTCATGCTTTCTGGGGGACAAAGGCAAAAAATTGCGATCGCCCGTGCTTTGGTGAGAAATCCCAAAATTTTGATTTTAGATGAAGCCACTAGCGGTTTAGATGCAGAATCAGAACGCCGCTTTCAACAGAATTTAACCCAGATTAGTCAAGAACGCACTACTTTTATAGTTTCTCACCGTCTTTCCACTGTGCGCTATGCTGACCATATTTTTGTCATAGACCAAGGAATGGTGATTGAACATGGCACTCATCAAGAACTAATGGCGATCGCTGGTCTTTATCACCACTTAGCTCAACTGCAACTATAGTTGTTTCGTCAGTTGTCAATAGTTTTATTTTCCCCATGCCACAGGGTCTTACATTTGTAAGCACCTATCAATGTATCTTGCCTATTCTTTTTTCAAATTGGTATGACTCATATAAAGAATACTACCTTTTACTGCCATATCATAAAATCGCAAAAGTGACAAAAGTGCTGGTAACGGTTTCCTAATTTTGTAAAAAAACCTTGACACTTTTATAGAAAATTTTCCGGATGTATAGTTGCAACAATATTATCTACATCATAAATCTAGTGCAAATTTATATCCGTATACCATTGGTCAGCAACCATTAGCATTTATATATCAATGTGAAAATTTTACTGAACTTTTATCAGCTAATTTTTCACGTTAAATAATTGCTTATCAACCTATTTAGTGGTAAATTCTCTTAGTAGGTTTAAAGTCTCAAACGCACAGTAGGCGAGGGGTCTAACCCCTCATTACCTAGTAAAAAATGCTCAAAATCCCTATCGATATAGCGTATAACTCAACATTAAAAATATTCAGTAAAATTGAGTAATAAAATTCTGATAACGGGTGACATTCATGAAAAAAGATAGTATAAATACTAATATGACTCTGAATAGAGTATGGAGAAGCAATGATAATGTTAAAGATTAAAATACATACAGAAACTCTACTGCTTCGCCTATACTTAAGTAAGTGAAAATTTAATAAATTAATCAGGGATAAAAATTACAAAACTTGTTGGGTGAATAACAGTAATTTTTATTTACGTAGGGGTATAAACAGACATTTGATTGTCATCACACTAAACAATAAGGGGCAGTTGAGAGATGAAGCTAAAACGTGATTATACTGATAGGAATTTAGCTTTAAAAATCCCACTACTTAATAGTAATAATGTCGCTTTATTATCTAATAACCCAGCAAAGATATTTACAAGTATCAAAACGCCCACGGAATAATTACCAAGTTCGTCATTCAACATAACTACTAAGGTTTATTAATTCACGCAATCGCTGAGATACTTTCATCCAAAACAACAACAAACATGAACCAAAATACTACAGGCATAACCAACTACAACAAAGCTATCAATCCTCAACAATTTGACAAAGTGGTTGAAGCAATTCTGGCTGGTAAATACTCTTGGGCTTGTGTTCTCATGCTGCGCTTTGCTGGGTACAATCCCATGCACTACATTCCCTACCGCACATATAACCGCTTACTCAAAGAAAACTCCGAAGCTAGCAAAGTACAGCAACCGCAACACGATAATCTAAAAAACAGTCAAGTAGCTGCTGTTTCTAGGTCTAATACTAATATGCCGTCCAGTTGCTTAAGTAAAATTAAAGACTTAGCTTATCTGGAGGTGGTGGGCAAGCAAACAACAGAAATTCATGGTGGTAATTTAGATCAGTGGTTAACAGAACAAGTTCATGAGTTTCAAGATATGTACTTGGAACCACAAGCAATATCCAATCAAGACATTACCTTCAAACTATCTGACCTAGATTTTATTCATAATTGAAGAAAATCTCCCCCAAGCCACGACTAACTAGCAAGTGTCCGCCGAGCAGTCAGGGCAGAGGCTAACAAAGAGATGCCGCTCATGAGCAGGCTAATACCGACGTATAGACCCATCAGCCAGATAGCACTGAAGGGCCAGCGATTCAGCACCATGATACCCAAAATTAGAGTAACGACTCCGTTTAACGCCACCAGCCAAGACATCCTGTGTCCTGCTCGGTGGGTAAACGCCATAATGATGGTAAAAATACCCTCAACAACAAATAAAATACCAAAAGCTAAGGTCAACGCTAGTAGCGCGAATTTCAGATTCAACAGAATGTAAATACCTGCAATAGTGTAAAAAATACCCACGATCAAATTCAGCCAGAACCCTCTTACTGGTTTTGATGGAAACGACTCAACAATCATCACAACGCCACTAATCAGGGTAATCCAACCAATGAGGGATGTAAAAAATGCTGAGGCTATGCCAGGCATTAGAATCGCTAGAACACCTAAAATAATCAGACCAACGCTTAGAGCAATTACCCATCCAGTCGATTTTTGGATATCTACTTCAGATTGAAAATCACTAGTCATAAGACTCACCTCGTTTTTTCACAACGTATTTAGCTTGTAACTGAGATTGAAACAGCCAGCCTCAAGCTAGGAAACGCGGGAGGTTGAGTCTAACTGTAGAAATTTGACATCAATACCGAAAAATCAATGCAATTCGCTGATAAATGGATAGTACTTCATCATCCACAATGGCAACCTTTCCCCCCTTAGCCAAGACAACTTCGATAATTTCATCGACAGCATCATCCATCACATCTGTCCCGCCTGGTTGATCCACTAACTCAAACCTGCCGTCTTCAGTTAATATCGCTGGTACATGGTAGTTTTTTTCAACTAAAAGCAATTTCCCCCGACCTTCGTGTGCTAATCGCCACACTTCCCCAATTGTAGAAACGACGCTTTGAGTACCCATCGCGTCGTCTAATGCCTGAAGTGCCTCAGCTTGTTGCGCCTCCTGAACGGACTGCATAATTGACCACACCTGAGGAGTCAATTCGTGAATAGTCGCTCTATCAAAATTGCCTCTCAAAGTTCCAGCGTAAGCGTAGCCCCTCGGAGACATCGCTTGAGTATTTTGAGAAACTTCTTGGAAGAAAGATATTTGCCGCTCAACCCCTCCCACAATCAACGGTAGTGAGTCATTCTCATAGAGCGTCAATGCACTGTTTACCTGCTGAAAAAATCTGCGATACCTATCGTCTCGATAGCTAGAATCAGTCTCATAGGGAAGCGGGGTGGTGGCTCCAGGGCCTGTCATTTGCATGGGGAAGTTTTCATCGTTAACCTCCTCAAGGGTTTCTCCTGTCCCAGCTAACAAGCGGGTGGATGCCTGACTCAACAGCAAAACCCAATAACGATGCTCCCGATGCCTTCCATAGACCAAATCTCGTGTTGCAAAGGTTTGATCAATCACAACCCTTGCAGGTACAGGAAAAGGCAGGTAATAAAGCTTGGCAAAGTCATGGCTGACATATAGTGCCAACCCATCTAGGGTGTGGGGGTAGTCAATCTCGCTCACCAGAGTTTCGAGCTGCTTTAACAATGGTTCTAACTGGCGGCTAGTAAATTCTTTGTCAAGCCGCTTTGTTGCCTCACTTACCAGATTTTTCACCAGAATGGGATCTTGTTTGTTATCGGGTGATGTGCGATGAGTCGGCAATAGGATAGAAAGTGCTGGAACCTTAGTCAAAGACTGCAACTGCTTGAGATCCTGATGAGTGATCATGGATATCTCTTCTCAATTTTTAGTAGTGGTTCAACTGCTTCAAATGTTAAAGACAGTACCACTCGTCATTCCTCTACCCAAAATAGGAGATTGCATCCACAGTTTTATTGACAAGTAATTAGCGATCGCATCTGTACGACTATACTAGGACACCTCAGTGTAGTGAAGAAATGCCAAGATAAAGTAGGCGGATTCTCAAGGAAGCTCCGCCTATCACAACAAACAACAACACTATGAACTAATTCATCATGGCAGTGATTGGGCGTACTTTAAAATACTTTTTGTATAAAGTGCATTGAAGTTATGAACAAACTGCATAAACAATAAGATAGGTAAGAGCTTACCCTGTAAACACCACAGATAACTGCTACCCTCTGTGCATCTCCCCCCGGTTCAATAGTTGTGCGCGCTCTACTCAAGTCGTTTATTTAGCGGAAATATTCTCTTGGGGATTGAATCTATCTATGTAACCAAAACTAAACACATGAGTTCACAGAAATGAAAGTAGCGTATAAACCAGTATTAAATGCCATCATCATGGGTTTGGTCATAGTAGGAGCAACATCTGACAAACCTGGACTGGCTTCTTCTGTAACCCTGGAAGAAGGGGCTAAATTAGAAATACCTACACCGACAATTGTGTCACAAAGCCAAGGAGTGTATCGGAGCGATCGCTTTCTGTTTCGGTTTACCTATTCCTCCAAAGATTTTGTCATAGATAATGATATCTCTACACCTTCAAATGGTATTGATGCTCCTGTAGAAGCTCTTGACATATGGACTAAACAGCACGCTCAGGAAATTCGCGCCGGAGCCTATGAAGGTGGTACCGAATACCCTGCTAATGTCAGCATTAGAGTTTACAACAACACAAAAAAATTATCCTTACAGCAATGGGTTAAACAGAGTAATCAATTTACCATGAGCCGCGATTTCAAAATTGCCAGAATTGCTGGTAAAACTGGAATCAAATTTCAGTCTAGTGGCTTATATGAAAGCGAAAGTGTTGTCTTTATGAACCCTAAAGATACTCAGATTATAGTTGTATCATTATCGAAAAATAGTACTAATGATGATGCAGTTTATCGCAGAGCTTACCAACAAATTGTTAACTCTTTCATTTTTGTTAACAGATAGAAAACTTTACTAATTAACAATTCCTATATATAAGTAGGACGACTTGCAAAAAACAACCTAAGTTCGTAGTCAGGACTTTAGTTCTGGTTTGAGAACTTTAGTTCTCACTACAAACATTTAATTATTTACCCTGTTCTACCTAAACTAATTAAGCTAAGTGCATAAACACAATCTTTAATAATTCTGCACGGGTAAAAGGTTTAGTGAGATATCCAGATGCACCAGCTAATCTAGCCCTTACTTTATCAACTAATCCTTTATAACTCGTCACGAATATAATCGGCGTATTTTTGAACATAGAATTATTGCGGATAATCTTACACAATTCATAACCATCAATACCAGCCATATTCAGATCCAGTAAAATCAAGTCTGGTTTGTGTCTGATAATTGACATAGCAGCCTTGAGCGGATCATTGATAGTGATTACCGTGAAATTTTCACTTTCTAAAAAATAGCTAATTTCCTTGAGAATTGTTGGACTATCATCTACAGAAACGATTTTATAAACTTGTCGAGTAGTTCTGGTAGCAGGCGTTACTCTTTCCGGAATAGAATTTGTGGTATTTGATAATGTTAGTTCCTGATGGCTTGCTTTGGCAGGAGTATAACCTTGTGGTAATCGCACCACAGGAGCTAAATTATCTACTGCAAGAATTGGGGTGATTGGTGTAGCATTACTACTGAGTTCTACAACTGTATCTACTAATTTCCTACTCAGGAATGCAGTTGTGTATTTAGGAGTTAATGTTGATTCTGCTAGAATTTTGGGTAATTGATCAAATGGTGGATCTGGTTCATGTAATATAATCTCTCCGGTGAGGATGTAAGGATATAAATTTTGAGCCAACTGGATTTCATCTTGATTCATAATTATAGCTAGATGGCGCAAGCTGAAACCCTTCATCCAATAAGTCAGTTTTGGTTGCAGTTCTGGAGAATTCTTACTGTTAATCAACAGATAGGGACGTTGATAGGGTGATGTGATTTTCGGTAAGTAAGATTGCCAATTTTGTAATCTGATTTGACACCGTTCCATTACTTTGGCTGCATCAAGTCGGCAAATTCCCGATACTTTCTCCAGTGAATTACTTAACTCATAATTGCCATTTTTGATTAACAGAAATGATTCAATTACATCCTTAACTAATTCTTGAATTAGCATCGTGGCCTGTGCAGTATCTAAATATTCTTGCTCGACAAGCCAATGAACAGCCTGGTAATCAGGGGGCTGAATAGTATCGCTGGAATTTTGCCCTTCGGCTTCAAACAGCAAGCGTAACTGTACCCGAATTTCATTCGTCACTTGAGGAAATTGTTGACTGAGGCGGCGCAAATGGCGTTCTAATCTATCGAATGGTTCTACAGAATGAGTAGCATAGGTGATTGTTCCATCCTCTAAGTAAATTGACCAAGTGACTGAGTTGCTAAAAGCTTTTAAACAAGTGGTGTCAAAACAACTAGATAAATGTCTTAACAAACCCTGAGGACTTAGTGCTGTAAATGTGCCGTGATAGTTCATATTGTTAATTACTTTTGTCAAAAGATACAGGATTTATGTCCGGATTTGGAGCTTTTACTATGAGATATTCATGATATTTGGATATTTTTTTAGGTTTTTCTGGAGTGAAGACAGACAAATCTTTTACTAACTAGAAACTTTAGGCACTCAAGAGGATGTAAACTTGCAAACTATGTACTGAAGTCTTATTCTTTTAACAATTTTCACATTCAAGTTTCCTTCGTCACATTAGGTATTTTATTCATGGTGATTAATTTAATTAGCAATTTATTTTCTATATAGAAAACCAAAAATTCCACACAAAATCTTTAAAAATTTATGTAGGCAAAATCAAACTATTTATTATATTCTGTGGTTGCTCTATATAAATTTTGATAGATGGATTAATGTCTCGAATGGAAACCGATGATTTATTTTTGACTCTACATTTTGATTAAGATTTCCTTAAATCTGTAGAGCTTTCGGTGAGAAGGATCTTTATTAATGAAGATTAAACCAGCTACCGCCAAACATCTACCTGTGGTCTTGTCGGCTTCGGCTGTGGAAACTATATACTTTGAAAAAAGGAAAATAGAGCTTTGGACTATAACATAACACAAAACGTTATGAATGATACTTTGACCCTAGATGAAGTAGTAGAGTTTGCTGAGAACCCAGAACCACGCTGTCCTTGCGTGTTGTTGCTCGATACATCTGGCTCCATGCAAGGTGCTGCTATAGAAGCTCTAAATCAGGGCTTGCTCAGTTTGAAAGATGAGCTGATGAAAAATTCCATAGCAGCCAGACGGGTAGAAATTGCGATCATTACTTTTGATAGTCATATCAATGTAATACAAGACTTTGTAACTGCCGATCAATTTAACCCACCAATTCTGACAGCGCAAGGATTAACCAGTATGGGGGCTGGTATTCACAAAGCGTTGGACATGGTACAAGAGCGCAAATCGTTGTATCGTGCCAATGGTGTTGCTTATTATCGTCCTTGGGTGTTTATGATTACTGATGGTGAACCACAAGGTGAACTAGATCATTTAGTAGAACAAGCAGCGTTGCGTTTACAAGGTGATGAGGTCAATAAACGTGTGGCATTTTTCAGCGTAGGTGTGGAAAATGCGAACATGACAAGGCTGAACCAAATAGCTGTCAGAACGCCTCTGAAACTCAAAGGACTGAACTTTATTGAAATGTTTGTTTGGCTATCGGCTAGTATGTCGGCAGTTTCTCATTCGCAAATTGATGAGCAGGTAGCGCTACCGCCGATTGGCTGGGGATCTATCTAATAGGAGTTGCACCTTACACAGCTAGCTGACACAACAAACTATATGAAAACATCAAAACAGAACCCTCATTGGCAGGTAGTCGCCGCTTCTGTCTGTGGAACAAGCCACATGAAAACTAAGCAGTTGTGTCAGGATGCTCACCACTGGCAATTATTGCCGGGGAATGTTTTGGTGGCGGCGGCCGCAGATGGGGCGGGTTCTGCAAGTCAAGGGAAAGTTGGCGCGATGGTGGCGGTAGAAACAGCGATTGAGAGTTTATCGCTGAAAGATATTACCAGAGATTCCCTGGCTGATGATGAAACTGTGCGATCGCTCTTAACTGAGGCTTTGCTGGCTGCGAAGAAAGCTGTGGAAGATGAAGCAGCAGCTTGTCAAAAACAGCCTCAGGATTTAGCGACTACCTTAATTATTGCGATCGCCTCACCAGAAATGGTAGCAGCTGCACAAATCGGTGATGGGATGGCAGTAGCTAAGGATCATTTGGGCAACTTACTGGCACTAACCATCCCAGACAACGGCGAATACATTAACGAGACAACTTTTTTAACGTCACCAGGTGCGTTAGAAACGGCACAGATGCGATTATGGCGCGAAACCATCGTCAACATCGGACTCCTCACCGATGGGCTGCAAATGCTGGCTTTAAATATGGTTGTTAGTGAACCTCACAAACCCTTCTTTTTTCCGTTATTCGACTTTGTAAAAAACGCCGAAGATCAAGCAGAAGCAAAAGAGCAGCTAGTCAAGTTTCTAGGCTCTGAGCGAATTACACAACGTACTGACGATGATTTAACGCTGATTATAGGAGCCTTTAATCATTTGTAAAGGTGTGTCAGTGGTCAGTTGTCAATAGTGTTCTTCTCTCCCTGCCCCCTGCTCCCTGCCCCCTGCCCCTGCCCTTCTTATACCCTTAACCGTAACTTAATCATGAAGGTACTACGTTATCTTCCTCAGGAAGAGATTATCAGCCTCAGCGTGAGTTTGGGGCGTGGCGGTGAAGCGTGCATTTATGCTGTACCGTCGGCGGGTGATTGTGTGGCAAAGATTTATCACAAGCCGACAGTTGCCCACGCCAGCAAACTCCGGGCGATGCTGGCTAACCCGCCGGAAAATCCTACGGCTAGTTTGGGTCATATTTCCATTGCTTGGCCGCAAGAATTATTATGGGGAGCAGATGAAAGCGAACGCGTCATTGGCTTTTTGATGCCGCGTATTCGGGGGATGCGTCCTATCATCGACTTTTACAACCCCCGGACTCGCCGTCAACACTGTCCTTTATTTAATTATCAGTACCTACTGCGGACAGCGCGGAATTTGGCGGCGGCTTTTGCGGCTTTACATAATAGCGGCTATTCTGTAGGCGATGTCAACGAATCGAACATTTTGGTAAGTGACACAGCCCTGGTTACCTTGGTAGATACGGATTCTTTCCAAGTATGTGACCCTGATAATGATCTTGTTTATCGTTGCCCGGTAGGGAAACCAGAGTTTACCCCACCAGAACTACAGAATAAAATCTTTGCTCATCACGATCGCCAAGCTACTCATGATTTATTTGGTTTAGGGGTGCTAATCTTCCAACTGCTGATGGAAGGTACGCACCCCTTTTCTGGCATTTATCAAGGCATTCCTGAACCACCACCTTATGAAGCCAGAATTGCGTCGGGACATTTCACTTATAGTAAGAAACGGCAAGTACCTTACCTACCTACTCCTATCGCCCCGCCTTGGGAAATTCTCCACCCCAGCTTACAAGCGCTGTTTATTCGTTGTTTTGAGGATGGTCACAACGAACCCCAACTGCGCCCTAATGCCCAAGCTTGGCTATCGGCTATAGCTGAGGCTGAAGATTCCCTGACTACCTGTACAGTTAATTCTCAACATCACTACAGCAATCACCTGCACAGTTGCCCTTGGTGCGAACGTGCTTTACGCTTGGGTGGTCGTGACCCGTTTCCTTCGGTGCAAGCGATTGAAAATAGAGAACATCTCCGTCCCCGCATCCCCACCAAGAGACGCTACGGCCACGGCAATCAGCCTGTTAACTTGCCGCAGCCAGTGATGCCGATGTACCAAAGCAACTGGCACTCACCCACCCCCAGTTTTTCACCTTACCGCAATCGCTGGAAAGGGAAGTTTTATCCGGTAGTTTTTTGTTTGTTGGGTTTTGGGGTTTTGGGATACTTGGATGTGGTGACAAAGTTCACCAGTCCTTTGGTATCGCGCAATAATTATGCTCAACAAGCGCTGATGCCTAAACAAGCTAATAGTAATACCGCCCTGAGTTTTGCAGAGTATTATCAACAGGGTCATGCTGCTTACCAAGTGCGTGATTATAAACAGGCAGTAGATAACTTCACCCATGCCATTCAGCAGGAACCAACAAACGCCAAAGCTTTGGTGAACCGAGGTAATGCGCGTTATAACCTGAAAGACTATGAAGGTGCTTTAGCCGATTACACTGTAGCTTTGCAAATTAATCCCAATGAAATCAAAGCTTTTGTGAATCGGGGTAACTCCCGCTTGATGCTGGCTGAATATAGTAATGATCCTGACCAACAGTATAGATTAGCGATCGCCGACTTTAATCACGCCCTGAAACTCAACGAGAAGGAAGCCGAAGCTTATATCCGCCGGGGAATTGTCCGGTCACAAATGGCTAAATATAGCAGCGATACCATTAAAGATTACCAAGAAGCGATCGCCGATTTTGACCAAGCCCTGAAACTTAACCCCGCTAAAACCGAAGCTTACTTTCAGCGTGCTTCTGTCCGCTATCTCATTGCCCAATATACAGGTGATTCGACCAAGGAATATGATCAGGCGATCGCAGATTTTGATCAAGCATTAAAAATTAACGACAAACTAGCCAAAGTGTATCTCAAACGTGGTATGGTGCGCTACGAATTAGCACAAATTACTAGTAATAAATCTGATGCCAATAATGCCAAAGCTCTTGCAGATTTACAGCTAGCCGCCAAACTTTCTTTAGAACAAGAAGATACGGAAAGTTATCAACAAGCACTCAGCAGTATCTGTATCATTGAGGAAAGCAAATGTAATGCTTTATTCCAAAGCTCTACAATGCGAGGATATGCCAGCACCGACTTGACAGCAAAACAGTAATTAATTGTTAGTTGTCAGTTGTCAGTTGTCAGGTGTTAATAATCAATCATTTACATCGTCATTCGATTTATACCAATTGGCAAAAGAATGGGACAAATGAACCATCTGTAGAGACGCGATTCATCGCGTCTTCTTCACCCAAGGATGTGTTGCAATCATTAATTGAATTGGTATTAATTTTTGTTGGCTTAGTTTGTGCCTACACTGAAAAAATCAAGTGTATATAGGGTGTGTTATCACTTAGGGTAACGCACCCTACGTGTATTGTAAAATTCCAGGCAATGTTCAATATTTCATCGTTCATAATTTATCCCAAAACCTTTTATTCTTCACCACTGACAACTGACCACTAACAACGGACAACTAATAATTAATTCATTCACTAAGCTTTCATATCTAAAAGATTTATATTTACTTATTCTTTATACAAAGGCTCAGAAAAACAGTTAGATTATGTACGGAGAAAAATAAAAGAGAAGTAAATTTTTCTCCCATCCATGTGCATCCTCTTCATCCCGATATTCAAAAATTAATCTAACTGCAAATCCCCAAGGTAATTGTATGAAAGCGGTGATTTTGGCTGGAGGGCTTGGTACACGCCTCAGTGAAGAAACCAGTATCAAGCCTAAGCCGATGGTAGAAATTGGTGGTAAGCCAATTCTTTGGCACATCATGAAAACTTATTCTGCCCACGGCATTAATGATTTTATTATTTGTTGTGGTTACAAAGGTTACGTGATTAAGGAGTATTTTGCTAACTACTTCTTACATATGTCTGATGTAACTTTTGATATGCGTTTTAACCAAATGAATGTCCATTCTGGTTACGCTGAACCTTGGCGTGTCACATTGGTAAACACAGGTGATCATACTATGACTGGTGGACGCTTAAAGCGTGTCCGCGAACATCTGGGTAATGATACTTTTTGTTTTACCTATGGTGACGGTGTATGTGATATTAATATCACCGAATTAATTAAGTTTCATCAAGAACAAAAGAGTTTAGCAACCCTGACAGCAGTCCAACCAGCAGGGCGTTTCGGCGCAATTTCTCTGGGATACGAACAAACTAAAATAACTAGTTTCCGGGAAAAGCCCGAAGGTGATGGTGCTTGGATTAACGGTGGTTATTTTATCTTAGAACCAGAAGTTATAGATTTAATTGCTGATGATGCTACCGTTTGGGAGAAAGAACCACTAGAAAAGTTAGCAGATATGGAAGAATTATCTGCTTTTAAACACAGTGGTTTTTGGCAACCAATGGATACATTGCGCGATAAAAACTATCTAGAGGAGTTATGGAAGAATAACCAAGCTCCTTGGAAGGTTTGGTAATTAAAAGTACACGGAATTCAAAAAAATATTTTGGCATTTTGTCCCTTCTAATTTTGACTTCCGTTGTAAGGTATTGTTGACTGATTTAGTGTAATTTTTGCAGTAATAACAATGTACGATTTTACCATTGTTGGTGGGGGCATAGTTGGGTTATCCACAGGGATGGCTTTAGGTAAGCGTTATCCCCAAGCAAGAATTTTAGTATTAGAAAAAGAAAGCCAGTGGGCATTTCACCAAACTGGTAATAATAGTGGTGTAATTCACTCTGGAATTTATTACAAGCCTGGTAGTTTTAAAGCTAAATTTTGCCGTGATGGTAGAGACTCAATGGTAAAGTTTTGCCAGGAGTATGGCATCGACCATGAGGTTTGTGGCAAGGTAATTGTAGCGACAAATGGGCAGGAGTTACCACGCCTAGAAAACCTTTACCAACGCGGCTTAGAAAATGGCATAGAAGTTCAAAAAATTAGCCCCGAAGAAGTTAAGGAAATTGAACCTCACGTTAAATGTGTAGCGGGGATTCGGGTATTTTCAACTGGCATTGTAAATTATAAGCAAGTTTGCCTAAAATACGTCGAATTGATTCAACAACAAGGCGGAGATTTAAGGCTTAATACCAAAGTTTTGAAAATTTGCCCCAGTGGTAAAAATCACGTACTGGAAACCAATAAAGGCAATTTTGAAACCAGATTTGTGATCAATTGTGCCGGATTGCACAGCGATCGCATCGCTAAGTTAGGTGGAGTACAACCAAGCGCAAAAATTGTCCCCTTCCGGGGAGAATATTACGAACTCACCCCCGAAAAACGGTATTTGGTCAAAACACTCATTTACCCGGTTCCTAACCCCGAATTTCCCTTCCTCGGTGTCCATTTCACGCGGATGATTGACGGAAGTGTCCACGCTGGGCCGAATGCAGTGTTGAGTCTGAAGCGCGAAGGGTACAAAAAAACCGACTTTGACCTGAGAGACTTTGCGGAAGTCATGACCTACCCTGGTTTCTGGAAACTTGCAGGCAAACACGCCGACGAAGGTATCCAAGAAATCATTCGTTCCTTCAGCAAAGCCGCTTTCACCAGAAGTTTGCAAAATCTGATTCCCGAAGTCCAAGCGGAGGATTTAGTCCCCACCCATGCAGGGGTACGCGCCCAAGCTTTGATGGATGATGGCAAACTTGTAGACGACTTCTACATCGTTCCTGGTGAAAACTCCATTCATGTTTGCAATGCACCTTCACCAGCCGCGACTTCTTCCTTAGAAATTGGCAAAGCGATCGCTGCACAAATCCCCCAGCAATCACACCTTGAGAATGCGGTGATTGCATAGATAGTTAGGCAGGGGTAGGGGTCACTACTCAACCCTCCCCACTCTCCATTAACCAATATAGAGAATTTGACACAAATGAAAATTTTAGTAACCGGAACCGAAGGATATTTAGGTTGTTTATTGCCTTCTTTGTTAATTGGCAAAGGACATGAAGTAATTGGTGTAGATACTGGTTACTACAAAGTAGGCTGGCTATACAACGGTACTCCAATAACAGCGAAAACCCTCAATAAAGATATCCGCCACATCACCCCCGAAGACTTAGAAGGTGTAGAAGCGATCGTTCACATGGCGGAACTTTCCAACGACCCCACCGGACAATTAGCACCAAATATCACCTACGACATCAATCATATAGGTTCAGTCCGTTTGGCTAACCTAGCGAAAACAATGGGCGTACGGCGCTTCGTCTATATGTCTTCTTGTAGTGTGTATGGTGTTGCTACTGAAGGTGATGTCACAGAAGCATCCCCAGTTAACCCCCAAACAGCCTACGCAGAATGCAAAACCCTTGTAGAAAGAGATGTCACACTTTTAGCCGATGATGACTTCTCCCCTACCTTTATGCGTAACGCTACTGCTTTTGGTGCTTCTCCCAGAATGCGCTTTGATATTGTGTTGAACAACTTAGCAGGTTTGGCTTGGACTACCAAAGAAATCAAAATGATTAGTGATGGTACTCCTTGGCGGCCATTAGTCCATGCACTAGATATCTGCAAAGCCATAGTTTGTGCTTTAGAAGCGCCTCGTGATATTGTTCACAACCAAGTCTTTAACGTTGGCGATACTACAAACAACTACCGCGTCAAAGAAATTGCCCAAATCATCGCCGATACTTTCCCAGGATGTAAATTGTCCTTCGGTGATAATGGTGCAGATAATCGCAGTTACCGCGTATCTTTTGAGAAAATCAACACTGTTTTACCAGGATTTAAGTGTGATTGGGATGCACAAAAAGGCGCTAGACAATTATTTGATTTGTTCAGTCAAATAGATATGACTGAAGACACCTTCTTGTTTAGAGGCTTTACACGCTTGAAGCAGCTAGAATACCTCATCCGGACTGAACAAATTAACCAAGATTTCTTCTGGAATGTTAAGTAACACCTAAAAGTGCTTGGTCATTAGAGATTTGTAGTAAGGGCTTAAACCCTCGAATTTTCAATCAAGTAGGGCTAGAGCTTTTACTACTAATCTATCAAAATTCATGAGATGCGCTACAGGCTGATTTGAGATTAACTCCTTAACCGCAGCTTCTATCACAAAAATATCATTTTTAGCATTTTCTATTCTTATCCAAGTATCAGTCTCTCGGATTCTTATTCTTGATTATGAGCAAATTATTAACAATTGCCATTCCTACTTATAATCGTGCTAAGCTGCTTGACCAACAGTTAGCATGGCTGGCAAATGCTATCAAGGGATTTGAAGAATATTGTGAGATATTAGTTTCTGATAATTGTTCTACTGATAATACTCAAGGCATTATCCAAAAATGGCAGCATCAACTAAATAACGTCACCTTTAAGTCTAACAAACATTCAAAAAATTTAGGCGTAATGAAAAACATTATGTACTGCCTAAGTTCTGCGGAAACACAATATGTTTGGACAATTGGCGATGATGATCCTATACAAGATAGGGCTATTGCCTATGTCATCAATAAGATCAAACAGCATCAAAATTTAGGATTAATCTTTCTCAACTTTTCTGGTCGCAATAAAATTACTAATCAACCAGTATTCCCACCAACAATTATTGGGAATCGTTGGTTTGATGCTGATTGTGAAGATGGGTGTAGAGATAGTAAAGAAGTTTTTGAACATTGTTTTGCTAAAAGTGTAGGTGCAGTTATCTTCCTGAGTGCTAGCATCTATCGTACTGATTTGGTTAAGCAAGCTCTACAAAATTGGCCAGATGCAGCCAATAATTGGATATCTTTAGCATATCTGGCTGGTTATTGTGCTGCTAACGGTAATGTAATTGTCACAAAAGAAAATTTCTTAGAGTGTATTGTTGGTGTGAGCTATTGGCAGAAAGAGCCGAAATCAGCATTATTAATGCAATACAAACACATCCCCGAAGTGATTTTAAAACTTCGAGAAATTGGATATTCTAACCAATTTTGTCGGCAGATGCTTTTGCATAATTCTAAAGAAGTAGACTTGAAAGTTTTCTTGGGTGCTTTAAGAAGATGGCCAATATCTGCTGTTAAAACAGTTATCCCCTTTGTGGCTTTAGTGAGTTTGTCTGCTTTTGAAATGATGCCTTTTAAAGAGATAAGGGTTGCTGAAAATAGTGAGCCAATATCTCAACAATCCTCGGCAAACAACGATAGAAAATCACTCCAAAAATTACTGAATAAATAAAATTAGGTGTTTGTATGCTCAACACAATTAAAAACAAACTCTCTGCAATACATTCTGATTTTGCCTGCGAAGTAGAACGCTGGCAACATATAAAGAATTTACCATCTCTAGAAAAACGCGATCGCATCATTCTAGATACACTGAAAAAAGAGGGTGTTTATGTCACGACACTTGCAGATTTAGGTTTAAGCTCAACTCAAAATTTGCTCCAGGCTGCTAAACATCAATTGTCCCAGATGCAAAATGCTAACAACGAACATCTAGAACAAAAGTGGCCGCAAATTTATACAGTTACGGGTTTACCAGAGTTTTATACCTGGGGAACAGAGCAAAGACTACTAAGCATAATCGAAAATTATATTGGTCTTCCTATTAAATTTCACGGTGTACATTTACGTAAAGATTTTCCTAGCAATAATCAATTTGGAACTTTGCTATGGCATAGTGATGCAGAAGATCGTCGTCTGATTAAAGTTTTTGTGTACTTAAATGATGTGGAAGAAAAGACAGGACCATTCCAATACATTCCTCGTTCATTAACTCCCACATTTAGTTGGAATTATTTTCAACTTTACTACAAACTTTGGCAGTCAAGCTATATGGGTATCGACGATGAACAGGTCAAAGCAGTCATTCCCAAATCAGCTTGGAAATCATGTCCTGGTCCAGCAGGTACGGTCATTTTTGTAGATACCAAAAATACTTTACATCATGGGACAGTGCGGACGGAAGATCGCTCAACCCTCTTCTTTTGTTATACGGCCAATCCCCCAGAAAGACCAGACCTTTGTACACAATACTGGGATGATACTTATATTAGGGCTGACTTACTAGAATTAGAGAAAAATTCTGTCTAGTTTGATTTTTTGGTGTCAAGAATATCTTCATATTTGCGAAATAAATATACCTATTTCGGAAATTCACCACCAAGCATCATCTTCGTTTAATCATGAATAAATTACTCACTATTGCTCTCCCCACATATAATCGAGCTAAATTACTTGACCAACAATTAGCATGGCTAGCTAAAGCCATCAAAGGTTTTGAATCTGAATGTGAAATCATTATTTCTGATAATTGTTCAGAAGATAATACCCAAGAAATCGTGAAAAAATGGCAGATGGCTTTGCCTGAAACAGCTTTTCACTCTAACAGAAATAGTCAAAATCTGGGAGTGATGAGAAACATCGCTTATTGCCTTAATGCTGCAACCAGCCAATATGTTTGGACAATCAGTGATGATGATAAAATCGAGGACACAACGATTTCTTATCTCATCAACACATTAAAGACATCAGTTAATTTAGGACTGCTGATTTTAAATTTTTCTTGTCGCCATGAAGTAACAGGTGAGTTATTGTACGAACGCTGTTATCAGATTGAAGATGAAATTGTTGAGACTGATGGTAGGGCAGTTTTTGAACGTTGTATCCAAGAAAGTCGCTCTGGGGTACAACTAATGTCAGCCCAAGTATATAGAACAGATTTAGCACAACGTGCGTTAAAAACTTGGTCTGATGGGGTAAATAACTTAGATTATCAAGTATATTTAACTGGGTTCTGTGCTTTTCATGGAAATGTCAGAATCAGCAAAGATGTATATCTAGAAAATGCTTTTGGTGCTAGCCATTGGATGGTTAAACCAAAAATGTTGCTGAAAATGCAATATACATATTCACCAGAGGTAAATATCAAGCTGAAAGAAATAGGCTATTCAGATAGTTTTTGCAGAAACCTGGTTATCAATCATTTTAATAATAATAATTGGCGGGTTCTATTAGGGGCTTTAAGAAGATGGCCTGTTCTAGCATTGACCACAGTAATTCCTTACTTTGGGCTAGTCAGTTTATCAGTTTTAGAAACTATTATTCTTACTAAAGAAGGGGTTTCGCAAGAAGTTATCAGTAGAAGTAATAGTAACAACAGACGTGACTTAATGAAATCTGATAGTAAGACAAAGTGAGTCTCCCATGCTAACTACAGTCAAAGAGAAAATTGAAGCGCTAAACTCAGAAGTTTCCTATAGAGTCAAACTCTGGCAATATGCTCCCAATTTGCCTAAAGTAGAATCACGCGATCGCCTGATTGTTGATACTCTTAAAAGTGAGGGAGTTTACATCACTACACTACAAGAGTTAGGGCTTCCATCCACAGCACAATTACTTAAAGCTTCTCATACCTTATTACCAGGTATGGGACAAGGTAGCTATGCAGAATCAGCCCAAAATCCCCCAGAAATTTACACAGTTACCCACATACCTGATTTTTATAACTGGGGAAGTGAATCAAGACTATTGAATATTCTAGAAAATTATATTGGTCTTCCAGTCGCTTATCATGGCGTACAAATCCGCAAAGACTTTGTAAATGCCAATCAATTCAGTACAATGTTATGGCATAGAGATTCAGAAGATCGCCGCATTGTCAAAATTATCATTTACTTAAGTGATGTAGAAGAAAAACACGGGCCTTTTGAATATGTACCAGCATCGTTTACCTCTATAGATAGTTTGAATTTCTATCGACTTTACTACAAAATTCATAAGTCAGGTATCAACGATGAGGCATTAAATAAAATTGTGCCTAAATCAGCTTGGAAATCATGTACTGGCCCAGCAGGAAGCGTAATTATTGCTGATACCCAAAGACTTCTACATCATGGCACAGTCCGCACAGAAGAACGTTCAACTCTATTCTATGCCTACACTGCCAATCCTGCCAAAAGACCAGGACTTTGTACTCAATACTGGGATGATACTTTTCCTAAACCAAATTATAGCTAAAGTTCCTGTTTAGCTGATTCATCTGTGTAAAGACTAAGTGATTAGTCATTATTCTCCCATCATTAATTCATAGTTGAGAAACCCATGATTTTTACCGCTACATCACTCCAGGACGCATTTATTATTGATTTAGAAGAAAAACCAGATCATCGTGGTTTTTTTGCCAGAACTTTTTGTGCTAATGAATTTGCAGCCCACGGTTTAAAACCAGTAGTTGCTCAGTGTAACTTATCTTATAACTATAAAAAAGGTACACTGCGGGGGATGCACTATCAACTCAGACCAGCCGCCGAAACAAAACTAATTCGTTGTATTAAGGGCGCTATTTATGACGTAATTATTGATATGCGTCCCGAATCACCAACATTTTTATCACATATTGGTGTAGAACTCACTGCTGATAATCGTCGTGCTTTGTATGTACCAGAGATGTTTGCTCATGGTTATCAAGCCCTCACCGATGATGCAGAAGTGGTGTATCAAGTAGGTGAATTTTATACCCCAGGATATGAAAAAGGCCTGCGTTATAATGACCCATTCTTCAACATTGAATGGCCTTTAGATGTGACTGTAATTTCTGATAAAGATGCCAATTGGCCTTTATTAGAAACTATCCCCATCGGTAGCCCAGACCCAGTAGAAGCAGTTTGTTAAACAATACTGAGTTGTGAGTAAGATATTCTGCTTCTGTTGCTTGTTTTAGAAAATAAAGGATTAAGCAAAATGATTATTATTGATAACGCCTTAAAGGCTCGTGCTGCTGCTGGTAACCCCGTGAAAGTGGGAATGATTGGCGCTGGTTTTATGGGTCGGGGTATTGCCAACCAAATTATTAATTCAGTTCCAGGGATGGAGTTAGTTGCTATCTCTAACCGCAGTATTGATGGCGCGAAACGAGCTTATAGTGAAGCTGGTATCGAAGATATTGAAATTGTGGATTCTGTAGGTGAATTAGAAAGTGCGATCGCTCAAGGTAAGTATACTATTACCGAAGATGCCAAAATCATCTGCCAAGCCGAGGGTATCGATGCAATTATCGAAGTCACCGGTGCGGTAGAATTCGGCGCTCATGTAGTCATGGAAGCGATCGCCCACCGCAAACACGTTATCATGATGAATGCGGAACTTGACGGTACAATCGGCCCCATCCTGAAAGTCTATGCAGACAAAGCCGGGGTGATTCTCAGTGCTTGTGATGGCGACCAACCAGGGGTGCAAATGAATCTTTACCGATTTGTTCAAAGCATCGGTCTGACTCCCCTGCTTTGCGGTAACATCAAAGGCTTGCAAGACCCCTACCGCAACCCCACCACCCAAGAAGGATTTGCCAAGCGTTGGGGACAAAAAGCCCACATGGTAACCAGCTTTGCTGATGGTAGCAAAATTTCCTTTGAACAGGCGATCGTGGCTAACGCTACAGGTATGAAAGTCGCTAAACGAGGGATGTTGGGATATGACTTCACCGGTCATGTTGATGAGATGACCAATATGTACGATGTGGAACAACTCAAGCAGCTAGGCGGTATTGTTGATTATGTAGTTGGTGCAAAACCCGGCCCTGGCGTATATGTGTTTGCTACCCACGACGACCCCAAACAACGCCACTACCTCAACCTCTACAAATTAGGCGAAGGCCCCCTCTATAGCTTCTACACTCCCTACCACCTCTGCCATTTTGAGGTTCCCCTATCTGTAGCTCGTGCCGTCCTCTTCAGCGATGCTGTCATGGCTCCTCTAGCAGGCCTCTCGGTAGATGTCATCACCACTGCCAAAATAGACCTGAAAGCCGGAGAAACCCTAGATGGCATTGGCTACTACATGACCTATGGACAGTGTGAAAACTCCGATATCGTCCAACAGCAAAACCTCCTACCAATGGGTCTAGCAGAAGGATGTCGTCTCAAACGTGATATTCCTAAAGATCAAGTCCTCACCTACGATGATGTAGAACTACCAGAAGGCAGACTTTGTGACCAACTACGAGCCGAGCAAGACAAATATTTTGCCCCAGAAAAAGTTCTGGTAACTGTTGGTTAAGGGAACACCAAAAAATGACTCAATTCAAAATTCAAAATTCGTCTTGAAAAGTTTCCTACGGCGGGAAACCCCTCCTACAGCACTGGATTCACCGCCTACAGAACTTTTCGCAAAATTCAAAATGAATTAGCCGCAATTGATTGTTTGGTAGGGTGCGTCAGTGCGATAGAACCTAACTATACTCAGAAATTTTCATACTGACGCACCCTACTGGATAGTCTATTACCAATTACCAATTACCAAACTCAAAAACGCCCCCCTTTTCATCAACAGGGGGGCTGAAGCTATCTGAAAACAATTAATTTCCTAATTAAATAGCAAAATAATTCAAAAGATAGAATCAATTTTGAGTTTGTTTGTCAATACTATTATTTACTAGCGATCGCATCACTTATAATTCTACAAACTTCGATAAATGTATCAAAAAATAGTTAAAAAATATCATCCAAAATACCAAAATAATAACTAGTTTCTGCTGAAATATTTTAAGGCAAATCTTCACAAATTTAGACTGATATGAAAGTTGCTCTAGTCCATGATTATTTGACCCAGCGCGGTGGGGCAGAACGTGTATTTGAATTACTTTGTAAACGCTATCCTGAAGCCGATATTTTTACATCATTGTATGACCCAGAAAAAACTATTGATATGGGTGAGCGGATAGTTAACACAACATTCTTGCAAAAAATTCCTGGTGCAGCCAAATACTTTAGATTAATGGCTCCTTTATATTTTCCTGCCTTTCGGGCATTAGATTTACAAGATTATGACTTAATTATTAGCAGTAGCACCAGCTTCGCCAAAGCAGTTCGGAAAAAACCAGGTGCTAAACATATTTGCTTTTGTCATAATGTCACCCGTTTTCTATGGGATACAGAAACTTATTTAAGAGAGTATAGCGATTATAGATATTTGTCAGTTTTAATCGAAAAAGTATTTCAATTAATGCGAGATGTAGACCTGAAATATGCTCAGGAACCCGATATTTATATTGCTAACTCCAGCACTGTTGCCCGTCGTATTCAGCAGATTTATGGCAAACAGGCAATAATGATTAACTATCCAATTGATACTAGTAACTTTGTTTTCTCTGATACAAAAGACGAATATTATTTGGCATCAGCACGGATGATTAGTTATAAGCGCCTGGATATTATAGTCGAAGCTTTTAATTGGCTTGGATGGCCGTTAATCATCTCTGGGGATGGGCCAGAAAGAGAAAGATTACAAGCCAAAGCTTTGGATAATATTAAGTTTTTAGGTCATGTCAGTGACAACCAACGTAAGGAATTATTCTCTAAAGCTAAATCTATTATCGTAGCTGCTTTAGAAGACTATGGTTTAGTTCCTGTAGAGGCTAATGCTAGCGGTACACCAGTGATTGCTTTTGGTGCAGGTGGAGTCTTAGATACTCAAATAAACGGTCAGACTGGCGTATTTTTCAAGCGACAAACACCAGAATCTTTACAAAAAGCATTATTAGAGTCCGGAGAAATCACTTGGGATTATGAAAATATTCGTAATCATGCCGTGAATAATTTTTCTGAGCCAGTTTTCTTTAGTAAAGTTGAGCGAGTTATTACCCAAACTTGTAGCCTCAATTAAATCAGTAACTAGCCAAAAAGTGCTGAGTGGAAAATATTACTCATTACTCAGCACTTATTACTGATTACTCAACATTCATTTATTTTATTAGCGTCTCGAATACAAGGATCATCAAAGTGGTTCAAACTAATCTAAGTACAAATATAAACAGCGCTGATTCAGAACCCAGTTACGGCAAAATCTTTTCAGTTTTTCTGCGTAGGTCCCCTTGGTTCTTAACGGCATTTTTAACAACAATTGCCCTAGCAGCCCTGATGACTGCAAGAACCAAGCCTACTTACAAAAGCACAATGCAACTGTTAGTAGAACCTAACTATCAAGGCAAAAGAGAGGGTGGTACTCCAGAGACCCAGTTTCTCGAACCTGATATACAAATAGATACTGCTACACAACTGAACTTGATGCAAAGTTCAGGACTAATTCACAAAGCAGTTGACAAATTGCGATCAGAATATCCAAATATTACTGTAGCTGATATTAAAAATGCCTTAGTCTTAAATCAAGTTAGGACAAAAGAAGATAATGTCGCTACTAAAATTTTTCAAGTAGATTATACTTCTGGCGACCCTGAACAAACTCAAAAAGTTCTCGGTGCTATCAGGCAAGTCTATGTGGAATATAACAAACAGCAGCAAGACAACCGACTCAAAAAGGGTCTGCAAGTTATTAGAGAACAGTTGAGCAAAGCCAGTGAAGAAGTGAATGCAGCTGAAGCCAACTTACAAAGATTCCGCAGAAACCAAAATTTAATTAACCCAGAAGAACAAGCAAAAGCTCTAGAAGTTGCTTTAAATACTATTGAGCAAGAACGTCGTACTACTCGTTCTACATACGAAGAGGCTTTAGCAAAACAAAAATCTTTAGAAGAGCAATTAAATCGTTCTCCCAAAAATGCTTTAGTTACTTCTCGTTTGAGTCAATCCGTCCGCTACCAAGGCTTACTCAACGAAATTCAAAAAACAGAACTGTTACTAGCTCAAGAACGTTTACGCTTCACAGATGAAACCCCCAGTGTCCAGAAGCTAAAAGAACAGTTGCAAAGCCAAAAAGAATTATTGCAACAGGAAGTAGGTAGAACTCTAGGTGTTAAATCTGCTAATGCCTTCCGTGGAGGAGAACCGCTTTTAGAACAGGGACAGTTTGGGGAAATTGATCTGACTTTGGCTAGTCAATTAGTAGAAACCCAGACAACCATAGTTTCATTGACTGCCCGTGATCAAACTCTGGCACAAAAAGAAAATCAACTACGCCTAGAAATTAAACGTTTTCCGCCCCTGTTGGCTTATTACAACCGTATACAACCACAGTTGCAATTCAGCCGTGAGAGACTAGAGCAGTTATTACGGGCAGAACAACAACTACGGCAAGAACTGGCTAAAGGGGGATTTAACTGGGAAGTGGTGGAAGAACCCCAGTTAGGGATGAAATTAGGCCCAAATCTCCAACAGAATTTGATGTTGGGTGCTGTTGTGGGGTTAATGCTGGGAGGTATTGCTGCCTTTATTCGAGAAGCTGCTGATGATTCTGTTCACACCACAGCTGAGTTAGAAAAACAAGTAGCTTTACCTTTATTAGGAAGCACCCCGAAATTGCCACCAGCAAAGGGTAGAGAATCAGTCATCAAGTTGCCTTTTGGCAAGCCTGAGGTTTTAGGGCCTTGGACTGTGGAGGTGCTACAGTCTTCCATCCGTTGGGAATCGTTGGATCTGATTTACAAAAATATCGAGCTGTTAAACTCGGTATCTAGCTTAAAGTCCTTGATGATTACCTCACCTCTACTGGATAGAGGTAAATCTGGTTTGGCCTTGGGTTTAGCTATGAGTGCAGCCCGGTTACACAAACGGGTGCTACTGATTGATGCGAATTTGCGAGATCCTAGCCTCCATGAACATCTCAATCTTCCCAACGACCAAGGGCTATCAACTTTGTTAGCCAGCGAAATCACTTTACCCGAACAGATTGGTATTCATAACGTAGGTTCTGCTTACATCGATATTTTGACAGCTGGTCCCTCGCCCAGTGACTCAGCAAATCTCTTGAGTTCTCCACGGATGAAACAGTTAATGGCAGCATTTGAGGAGAACTACGATTTGGTGATTATTGATGCGCCACCAGTTATAGGTCTAGTAGATGCTTTGTTGACAGCATCATCTTGTAGAAGTGTGGTGATGGTAGCTAGTCTGGGAAAAGTGACTCGCAATCAAATCGCTCAAGCTACAGCTATGTTGAGCAAGTTAAACCTGATTGGTGTTGTGGCTAATGGAGTTTCTAACTCTGATAGCACCTATGTACCTTATGCGCGGGAATACCGTTTTGCTTTGCAACAAGCGGTGGAAAAGTAATACGTGGGGGGAGAATGTGATCCCCATGTCCTAACTTAGCTATATTTTTTGATTGTGCGATCGCACCCCATAAGAGGCGATCGCACACATCCTTTTGTACCCATATTTTTAGTATTAGAGGTTGTTGGCAAAGTAATTTACTGTGATTTTAAATACTTATTTATTTCGACTTTATCAATATCTAATTAAAGCCACGACTATTTAAAGACTAAATAAAGAATTAGCTTGAGTATATAGTTATTTCTACAGAGTCTTATATCCTAGAGATTGAAATCTAATTCCAATGGTTTCAAAGTAGAAATCAAATGATGCTCTGAAAATTATTGTGCAAGTAAAAAAGTAGCTGTCATACAACGTAAATGTAAAGTGCTGGTTCAAAGGAGTTTTGAGGCTTAAGGCAGACATGAAAAAGGTTAGGTTAATTTGCCTCTCTAAATTTCCAATATCCTTCATTTTTATAGAAAAATCAGCGTTGCTGAATCAGAGTATGAAATGCAAAAATTACCTTTGCTTTTCTTTATAACTTTGCACCTACTCTACAAGTTCCGCGTTAGCGGTATGAGTCAGACAAATTCATATTCTCAATCAGCAACACCGAAAAATCTATATTTACCAAGCATCTTTAGTAATAGGTTTACGGCTAATTATCTACACAATATGGCAGCCCTGGATACTGATTAACAAAATCATATTCAGTAATATATTTACTCGCAACTTCTACCATCCAAAAAACCTAATTCTGCACATAATAATTTAAAAATTATTTGAGCAGAATAAACCTTCCATCACAGTCTTTGGCATTGACAGCCTTGGATATTATCTCAGCAATTTAATTTGGATGAATCCAAAGACATTATGACAAGCGTAATAGTTTCAACTGTTGAGAGTCACGATACAGTGCCTCCACAAAATCAAAATCATGGTTCCTCACATTACACGCTTCAGTGGAGACGGGGCCAATTGTTAGTGAAACCTGCTAACAAAGTCGAACAGTTATGTTTACCTTCTCTAAACGATGAACAATTATTAGTTGATTGCTTAAAACGCTCTCCAGTCAATCTGGTGAGTATAGATGGCAAATTAGGTGAAACTTGGCTAAAGTTCTGGGCTGAAGCTTGTAAAAAAGCACATAAACCTATTTTTCTGAGTAAACCTGCTCACCGAAAGCCACCCACACCCACATTAAGTATTCAATCTATTAGATGGTTGTGGAGATTAATAGACTGGCTAGTAGCTTTTGGATTGATGCTGTTAGTAAGTCCAGTGCTTTTAGGCTTGGTTATACTGATGCAGATTGATTCACGAAAATCTTTGTTTACCCATGAGTGGCGTGTAGGCGAAAGGGGTAAAATTTTTCGAGTCATCAAGTTAACTCCTACTCAAAATCATCCTCAAATATTGCAAGTTTGGTTAAAGAAATCTGGTTTGGCTCATCTACCACAGTTATGGAATGTACTGCGGGGAGAAATGAGTTTAACGGGATCTGCTTGTTGGACTTTAGAGGATGCTGTGCGACTCAGTTTAGCAGGACAAGAACAGGCAGATAAATCAATTCAAAATACTCTGCGGATTCTCCGTAGGAGTACAACATCTCCTACAGGCAGGCAAGCCTACAAAATTCAAAATTAAATACAGTATCTGTAGGGTGCCTATCATGGTTATGGTGGGCAATGCCCACCCTACTACTTATATTTCAGAAATCAAATACTAGTCCTATAAAAATTAGAATTAGTGTTTATCCTGAAAGATTAAAAAAAATCCGAATATCCTAAATTAATGAGGATTTTACTCAATTTATTTTCCTGGGAATGCACTATGTAATTACGTCATCGACTCTGCTAAAATCCGTTATTTTTACTCAGTGTTGTAAACACAAGGTTCCTATTTAATTATTGAAGAATATAAGTATCTGTAGGGTGGATCATGCCCACCACAACCATAAAATTGTGAGCAACGCCCGTACTACACTTATTTCAACAAGCAAGTATGAATCCTATAGATGAATTACTACACTTTAGTGAAAAATTAGGTTGTCGCTGTTCACAAAATTTGTCTTAGAAAATATACAACGCATTTAAAAATGCCAAAATCACCACATAAATTATTTAAAGCTAATAGCTTCTGGAAAGAGAACCATTTAATATTGCGAGAAATCAAACATTTTCGCAAAATAGCTATTTTAGCCGTAATATTTTCATTTTTAGCTGCCAGTTTTGAAGGTGTTAGTATTGGTTTTCTACTGTCATTTTTACAAAAATTGACTACTCCTAATGAGCCAATTCAAACAGGAATTAGCTGGATTGACATGATTTTGGCTGCTAACGCTTGGCCGATTCCCCCTATATATAGGATATCTCTACTAATTTTGTTGAGTACCTGGATGCGTGCTACCTTCAATTATTTTGGCGGAGTATACACTGAATCAGCCCAACTTAATTTAGCAGATCGCTTACATAAGCAAATTTTTGAGCAATTACAAGCTCTGAGGTTGAGTTACTTTGCTCAAACTCGTTCGGGTGAACTCATTAATACGATTACTACAGAGATTGAAAGAATCAAACAGGGTTTTAGTGGGTTGGCTTTTGTGTTAACCCGAATCATGACTGTTTGCGTTTACTTTGTTGTGATGTTTTCTATATCATGGCAACTTTCGATTATTTCTGTGCTGATATTTTTACTGTTAGCAGTGGGATTATCCACGCTGAATAAGCGAGTCAGAGAAACCAGTTTTGGCATTTCCCATGCTAATGCTCAATTTACAGCTACAGCAGTAGAGTTTATCAATGGGATTCGGACAATTCAAGCCTTTGGGACACAGGAATTTGAACGTCAACGTTTCTATAAAGCCAGTACTAATCAACTGAATGCAGCTATCAAAGTTGTCTTAGCTTGGACACTAGTAAAACCCATAGCTGAAGGCATAGCTACTACAGTTTTGATTAGTTTGATTGTGATTTCCTTCACGACATTTACATTACCAGTTGCCTCATTATTGACATTCTTCTTTGTTTTAGTCAGAGTGATTCCCAATATTCAAGATATTAACGGTACGGTTGCTTTTCTGAGTACTTTACAAGGGTCATCAGAAAACATTAAAAATATTTTGCAGACGAATAATAAGCCTTACTTGAAAGATGGTAAACTTCATTTTCAAGGTTTGAAGCGTTCAATTGATTTAGTATCTGTAGATTTTGGTTATACTGCCGATAATTTGGTATTGAATAATATCACCCTGACAATTGAGCGTGGTAAAACAACAGCCCTGGTAGGTGCATCGGGTGCGGGTAAAACTACATTAGCTGATTTAATTCCCCGATTTTACGATCCGACAGAGGGACAGATTTTAGTAGATGGACTGGATGTGCAGTACTTTGAAATCAATTCCCTCCGTCGCAAAATGGCTGTAGTTAGTCAAGATACATTTATTTTCAACACTTCTATTAGAGACAATATCGCCTACGGTACATCTGGGGCGAGTGAAGCCGAAATTAGAGAAGCAGCGCGGCTAGCGAATGCGTTGCAATTCATTGAAGAAATGCCCGAAGGGTTTGATACTAAGTTAGGCGATCGCGGTGTCCGTTTATCTGGAGGACAAAGACAACGGATTGCGATCGCTCGTGCATTACTGAGAGATCCCGAAATCCTCATCCTCGACGAAGCTACCAGCGCCCTAGATTCAGTCTCCGAACGGTTAATTCAGGAGTCTATAGAAAAACTTTCCGTGGGTAGAACAGTAATTGCGATCGCTCACAGACTCTCCACAATCGCCAAAGCAGACAAGGTTGTGGTGATGGAACAAGGGCGAATTGTCGAGCAAGGAAATTATCAAGAACTCCTAGAACAACGCGGAAAGCTTTGGAAATATCACCAAATGCAACATGAATCAGGACATAGTCAATAGTCAATGGTCAATAGTCAATAGTCAATGGTCAATAGTCAATAGTGATTCCCTATTCCCTATGAAGATTTCTGTTATCGTCTCTAATTACAACTATGCTCGTTATCTTTCTAGAGCAATCAACTCTGTTCTCACTCAAACATACTCAGACATTGAAATCGTTATCGTAGATGATGGTTCTACAGATAACAGCCGTGATGTTATTACCCAACTGCAAGAACAAGCACCGGATAAAATCAAGCCCATCTTTCAAGCAAATCAAGGACAGGGAGGCGCTTTCAATGCGGGGTTTGCGGCGGCGACTGGCGAAGTCGTAGCTTTTCTGGATGCAGATGATGTGTGGAAACCTCATAAATTACAGCGCATTGTTGAGGTGTTTCAGACATCAGATGTAGTTGGTGTCATGCACCATTTGGATATCATAGATGGCAATGACCAGACGATTGATCAAGCTTCGACTCAAGGGCCGAAACTGAGTGAAGATTTAGCCTCAGTCATATTGAAGACAGGCAATGCTTGGTGTTTTCCGCCCACATCTGGACTAGCTTATCGCCGTGAAGCTTTGGAAAAAGTATTTCCTATCGATCCTGTGAAATGGCGAATTTGGGCTGATGGTTGCATTATTTACTGCACAGCCTTCCTCGGTAAAATTAAGACATTACAGGAAAATTTGGCGTACTATCGCATACATGGCGCGAATAATCATATAAGTGCAGCGATCGCCACCAGCGAACAACAAGCCAAGTCCCAAGCCGGGATTGAGATGACTAACCAATATATCAACGACTATTTAGTACGTATTGGTTATGGTGCAAAAGTTGACTTATCCCGCAATCTCCAATATCGACGCACGAAATATTATCAACAATCCCAATGGGATCTCCGGGAGGTGTGGGCTATCTCACGCTTAATACTGGGATGGCCTTTTTACTCTGGGAAAGAGCGAGCCTATTACCTAGCACGATTTTTATTTAAAAGTGGAAAATTTTTGCTTAGTGCCGATGTTCATACGGAAAGCCCCACAATTTAGCCGTAAGTATGTTTAGCCGTTATCTCTCCTCCTTTGAAGGCGCTGTTAGCGATAGCGGGGCGTTCAGCCCGTGCTGAGTACTGAGTAAAAATCCCAGTCTCTAACCCCCTATTAAAATTATGGCTATAGATACTAACTCCTCCACTCCTTTAGTTAGCGTTATTACACCTACCTATAACCGCCCAAACTATTTACAAGCAGCGCTGACAAGTGCCGTAAGACAGACTTATTCCCATATTGAAATTATTGTTTGCGACAATTGTAGTCCACAAAATCCCCAGGCAATTGTTGATTCCTTTGATGATTCGCGTATTCGCTTTTTCCGCAATTCATCAAATATGGGAATGTTTGCCAACACCATGAAAGCCTTTCAAATGGCGCGGGGAAAATATATTGCCTGTTTGCTGGACGATGATATGTGGGAAGAGGACTTTCTCGAAAAGCTCGTTCCGCCTTTGGAAGCTAACCCCAATTTAGCCTTAGCCTTTTGTGACCACTACATCATAGATGCCGACGGCAATATAGATGATGCGCTCACAGAAGAATATTCCCATACATATAAACGAGTTGATTTGCCAGAAGGAATTTATCAACCCTTTTATCGGATGGCCTTAATAGATAGATCAGTCTCGACAGCCACAGCAGCCGTGATGCGTCGAGATGCGATCGCCTGGGATGCCATTCCGGCTGAAGTCGGCGGTTCATGGGATATATATTTAAACTACCTGTTTTGTCGTTCTGGCTTAGGAGCTTATTTTTATCCGGAAAAACTGACACGTTATCGTGTCCATGAACAAACAGAAACCATGCTCAGTGGTAAGCGCGATCCTCAGGCAAAAATCCGCAAGGCTCAAGCTGATATGTTTTGCTACGAGCAGTTTATGGCTGATGAGCGCCTACAGGAGCTTAAACCCTATTTTCAGCAGCAATGGGCCCATGTCAACACAACCTTAGGCATTGGTTTCATGCGTAGTAAACAGATGAAATTAGCCCGTTCCTACTTCTGGCGTTCTTTAAAACAAAGTCTAAAGCTGAGAACGATGGTGGGGTTGATGCTCAGTTTTACACCCCCGACGATCGCATCAAGATTTTAATTCAGTCAGATACCCGGCTTCTCTAAGAAGTCGGGTATCTCTGGGGATCTAAAAAAACTAACTAAAGAGGTATAAATAAAATGCGGCTATCGGCTTGCATCACAACTAGAAATCGCCCTGAGGATTTGGAAAATTGCTTGCGATCGCTGTGGGATTCCCAGATCAAGCCACACTCGGTAATTGTGTCTGATGACTCGCCGAGTATGGAGATGCAGCAGCAAAATCAAAAGATTGTTGAACAATATCCCCAGACAATTTATATTACTGGCCCCCGGATTGGTGTTTGTGCTAACCGCAACAATGCAGTTAATGCCATCCCAGCATCAGCAACAGATTTAGTTGCTTTTATTGATGATGATATTTGCGTTGAACCAGAGTTTATTGGTGGTGCGATCGCTCAATACGCAAAAATGTCACCAGAACAGAGTCAGCACACCATTCTTTCTGGCATTAGCTATAGCCCTGACGGATATGTAATGGCTCCGGGAAAGTTATCTTTTCGCGGATATTTCCGTTCTAGTGATGTTCCCGAAACTATAGCTATTCATGCCTCTATCTTTCCCCGTCAGTTTTTTGAGCAAGAACAGTGGGATGAAAATATATTTTTTGGTTATGAAGATGCAGAACTGTGTTTACGGGCATTGAAGCGAGGTTACAAAATTTTAAATTGCCCAGAATTACGTGTCCTCAATGCTGGAGGAAACGGTAAAAGTTCCTTGATGGAATCGGATATCGGCAAACTAACTAAATACGAAATTTCTATAGAAGCGGCTAGGCTCTACATCGGGATTAAACGTTACAAAGATTTATTCCCTAATGTCATAAAACTCATCGGTTTTTGCTGTGTATACTTCCTGCACATGACTGCATACCTCTGCAAGCGGGGTTCCCTACAAGCCTGGCCGGAAATTATTCGCCGTTCTCATATCCAAAAATTATGGCAGCCGTCCCAGTTGAATTGGGGATGAGGGGAGGCAGAGAGGCAGGGGGGCAGGGAGCAAGGGGGCAGGGGAAGCAGGGGAGGTAGGGGAGCCGACAGGTGTAGGTTTTTATTCGAGTGATGAGTGGTGACTATCGTACTAACGAAAGAATAATAGTTTTATCAATCCCTACACCCCTACACCCCTAAATCCCTAAATCCCTAAATCCTTACACCCCTACACCCCTAAACCTCTAAACCCTTACACCCCTACACCCATCAGGGGGGGAGAAATCTAGTAGTCTGCCAAGAGAACTTTGCAAGGTTAATAGCAGCAAAAAAAATCTCTTTCTCCCCCTGCTCTCTCTGCTTCCCCTGCTCCCCCTGCTTGCCCTAGCCCAGCAATTTTGGGTTGGTGAACTACTAGAGGATATTTATATTGTGAGATTAAGTATCGTTACACATAATGTAATTAAAGGTGATGGTCAAGGACGGGTTAATTATGAAATTGCCCAAGAAGCAATTCGCCGTGGTCATCATGTCATTTTGTTAGCTAGTCAAGTAGCTCCAGAATTACAACAGAATGAGCAAGTTAATTGGGTTGCTATTTCTGTTAAGCAATGGCCTACGGAATTACTCCGTAACTTGATTTTCGCTTTCATCAGTGCCAATTGGTTGCATAAACACCGTTCTCAAGTTGATTTGATCAAAATTAATGGGGCAATTACCCATGCCTCTGGTGATGTGAATGCGGTGCATTTTGTCCATAGTTCTTGGTTGAATTTTTCCTCTAGTAAGGCTCAGTCAAATTCAGCTAAAACTAGACAATCACGCAGGATTTTTTATAATTTTTACCAGTGGTTATACACCGTTTTAAATGCGCGTTGGGAAAAAAAGGCTTTTCGCCGGGCGCGGGTGGTGGTGGCAGTTTCTAGTCGGGTGGCTGAAGATTTGCAAGCCATTGGTGTAGCGCCAGAAAAGATTCGGGTAATTGTCAACGGTGTGGATTTGCAGGAATTTTCACCGGGAAATAATCAGCGTTCACAATGGGGATTACCGGCAGGAGTCCCTTTAGCTCTATTTGCTGGTGATATTAGAATCTCTCGCAAGAACTTGGATACAGTCCTGAAAGCTTTAGTTTATGTGCCAGATTTACACCTAGCAGTTGCGGGAATTACGGAAGGAAGTCCATATCTTCAGTTAGCACAATCCCTGGGATTGGATGAACGAGTACATTTTTTAGGACTGCGGCGTGATGTTCCCGAACTGATGAAAGCCGTAGATTTTTTCGTGTTCCCTTCACGTTATGAGCCTTTCGGCTTGGTGGTGATTGAAGCGATGGCTTCTGGTTTGCCTGTGATTACTGCTAGTTCCACAGGTGCAGCAGATTTGTTAACGCCGGAATCTGGGATAGTTTTAGCGGATTCAGACGATGTAGAAGCTTTGGCGCAAGCATTATCTTTGCTAGCAAGCGATCGCACTTTAAGACAACAAATGGGACAAGTTGCTCGCACCATCGCTGAGCAACACAGTTGGACAAATATGGCACAGCGTTATATAGATTTATTCGAGGAGTTGCACCAGTAATGAAAATTACAGTTATTGTGCCTACTTACCGCCGTACCAAAGACCTAACACGCTGCTTGGAGTCATTAGAAAAGCAATCTCGACCAGCTGATGAGGTATTGGTGGTAGTTCGAGATACTGATGTGGAGACTTGGCAATTTCTGGAAACCATCGCGCCCCATTCTCTACCATTACACACAACAACAGTGCGTGTTCCTGGTGTAGTCGCGGCGATGAATGCAGGACTAGATATAGCTCAAGGAGATATCATCGCCTTTACAGATGATGATGCAGCGCCCCATAGTAATTGGTTAGCACAAATTGAAACCCATTTTCTCGCCCATGAACAAGTTGCCGGTGTTGGTGGACGAGATTGGGTATATCATGGCGATCGCCTAGAAGATGGTACTTGCCCAGTAGTTGGTCAGGTTCATTGGTTTGGCAGAGTGATTGGTAATCACCATATAGGTATCGGAAAAGCCCGCGAGGTGGATGTTCTCAAGGGAGTTAACATGAGCTTTCGGCGATCGGCTGTCCACGGATTACGTTTTGATCAACGGATGCTGGGTACAGGCGCACAGGTTCACTTCGAGGTCGCCTTTTGTCTAGCCTTAAAGCGGGCTGGTTGGAAGCTTATCTATGACCCCCAAATCGGAGTCAACCATTATCCAGCCCAGCGATTTGACGAAGACCAGCGCCAAAGCTTCAATCATCTGGCTGTAACTAATGCCGTCCACAACGAAACATTAGCCTTATTAGAACACCTATCACCAACTCAACAATTAACATTTCTGCTCTGGGCGACCTTGGTGGGTACGAGAGACGCTATGGGTTTGATGCAATTTTTCCGCTTTTTACCGAGCGATCGCCTATTAGCTGGACAGAAGTTATTAGCAGCTTGGCATGGTCGCTGGCGCGGTTGGCGAACCTGGCAAAGTTCAATTCGCTTTGCCCAAATTAAAAATTAAAAATAAAAGAGTTGAGAGTAGGAAGTGAATCATATATTTACAGATAATTCTTCTACCACAGACTTGGGCTTTGGCAAACAACCACTGTTGGGTTGGCTAGCAATATTATCTCTAGTCTTGTTCTCAGCCGTGTGCATTTTCGGTGGTGCAGCTGGCATTCTCCGTACAGCTTATGTAATTATATCCTTCGCTGTCGGTGCTTTCTTATATGTGCGATACCCCGTACTTTACACAGGTTTTGCGTGGTGGATCTGGTTTGTTACACCATTTATAGCTCGTGTAGTTGATTATAAAAGTGGTTGGGACCCCACACGTTTTATGTTGGTGTCGCAATACTTGGTGACACTATTAACATTACATACCTTCCTGAAAGAGCTACCAAAATCGTTGCGCCAAGGTAGTCTACCCTTTGTTCTGGCCTTTCTAGGTGTGTTTTATGGCTTTCTCATAGGCATGATTAAAACAACACCCTTCACGGCGGCGCGGGGGCTTCTAGATTGGTTAACCCCAATCACCTTTGCTTTTTATCTATTCGTTCACTGGCGTGACTATCCCTTGTATCGCCGTACTATTGAGCGTACCTTTACCTGGGGTGTATTGGTGACAGGAATCTATGGAATTGTGCAGTTTCTCAACCCTCCTGAATGGGATTTGTTTTGGTTAACCAGTACAAAATTAACTAGTATGGGTGATCCTGAACCTCTGAAACTGCGTATTTGGAGTACAATGGCATCCCCCGCACCTTATGCAGCCATGATGATGGCTGGCTTGTTGTTATTATTTACCAATAAAAGTTTTATTCGCCTTCCTGCTTCGGCGGCTGGTTATTTGGCTTTTTTGCTGACAACAGTACGCACCTTGTGGGGAGGATGGTTGATAGCTTTTCTAACTTTTTTAACTTCATTAAAAACCCGGTTACAACTACGCCTATTTATCACTATTTTAATTATGGCGTTGTGTGTAATTCCTTTAACACAAATAGAGCAATTTTCTAAACCCATCACCACTCGCTTTGAAACTTTTTCTAATCTTGAGGATGATGATAGTGCTAGGGTCAGACAGAAAATCTATGAAGATGGTCTTAATAGTGCTTTAACTAATGCTTTGGGTAATGGAGTAGGCAACACTTTTATTGTGAATGAAAAAGGCGTATTAGAACCGATTGTCGTTGATAGCGGCATTCTGGATATGTTTTTCACATTGGGTTGGTTTGGCGGTGTATTCTACTTACTGGCATTATTTATGGTGTTTACCCAAGCATTCCAATATTCAGAGTATAGTTTTGACTCTTTCATGGCTGCGGCTAGAGCTATTAGTCTGGGTATGTTATCAACATTATTGGGTAATAGTGGGATGTTGGGGATGCCGGGTATGGTTCTTTGGAGCTTTATCGCTATGGCTATGGCGGGGCATAAATATCACGCACAGCAAAGAATAAGAGACCATTTATAACAATTCAAAATTCAAAATTAAACTCCATCCCTGTCTTACAAAGTTCAGATGCCTGCGGCAACCCCTTCGGGGAACGGCGGAAGCCGCCGCTCCGACCTTGCGCTTTATGGGTGGAGTATTGTGAATTCTGAATTCTGTCTTCTGACTCCTTTTTATAGCGGTGTATTAGCTACTTAAATTATTTTTTTCGTTGTGAATAACCGCATTCCATTTGCAGTCACTAATAAGGAAGTTCCTGTATCAGCTAAAACTGCTACAGCTAACCCCACAAATCCAAAGGTTCCTAACAGTAAAAACAAAGCTTTTGTGACTAGGGAAAATATGACATTCTGCTGAATCACTGATACCGTGCGACGGCTTAAGTCTACTGCATAGGCAAGTCGTCTGAGGTCACTGCCCACGATGACTACATCGGCTGTCTCTAGGGCAATATCTATTCCCCCAACGGCAAAACTGATATCCGCCGCCGCCAGCGCCGGAGTGTCGTTAATCCCATCCCCAACCATACCTACCACCCCTGTTTGACGCAACTGTTGAATTTCTTGGAGTTTATCTTGTGGTAATAGTTCTGCTCTGTATTCTGTAATACCTACTTGTTGGGCAATTTGCTGGGCAACGGGAGTGCGATCGCCACTTAACATCACTAACCTGTTTAATCCCATGCGCTTCAACTGTCGTAAGGCTTCTGTGGCTTCTAAGCGGATACCATCTGAGAGGGCGATCGCTCCTAATAATTCTTGTTTCGTCCCTACCAGTACGGGAATTTGCCCCTGTTGTTCGATTTTTGTCAGCAGAGACTCGGCTTCACCAGATAAGGGAATATCTTGCTCGGAAAACAGCCGACGATTACCAACTAAGTATAATATTTTACCTAGATTTGCTTGAATCCCTTTACCTGGTAAGGCGGTGAATTTAATCGGTATTGCCAATTCCATACCCAATTCATCAGCCTTGGTGACAATCGCCTTGGCTAGTGGATGTTCAGAGTGTTGTTCTAGGGAAGCGGCAATTTGTAACACCATGTTTGCATTCGCCGCCCCAAAATTATAAATCTGCTGTACAACAGGTAACCCTTGAGTAATCGTACCTGTCTTATCAAAAGCCAGGGTAGTCAAACGTCCGGCTGTCTCTAGTGCATTACCGCCCTTAAATAACACACCTTGACGAGTTGCTGCACCGATGGCGCTGACGATGGAAACTGGGGTAGAAATCACTAAGGCACAGGGACAAGCAATTACAAGCATGACCAGCGCTCGATAAAACCAAACGTCCCCAGGTTGAGCAAAGGCTAAGGGGGGAATTACAGCAATGGCGATCGCCATGAAAATGACAATGGGTGTGTATCTTTCTGCAAACCGATCTACCCACTGCTGAGAAGGTGCGCGGCTTTCTTGGGCTTGTTCTACTAAATGGATAATTTTAGCCACAGTGGTATCATTAGCCGTGTGGGTAACCTTGACTTCCAAAAAGCCCGACTGATTCACCGTTCCCGCAAAGACGGTATCACCTTTTTGTTTATCTTCGGGGATGGACTCGCCTGTAATTGATGATTGGTCAATGGTACTTGCACCAGAAACAACTACGCCATCCAAGGCTATACGCCCTCCGGGGCGAATTGTCAAAATTTCTCCAACTTGCACACTTTCCACGGGAACTGTAACTTCCTGATTCCCCCGCCTAACGGTAGCTGTAGGTGGTGTCAAATCCATCAAGGCGCTGATGGCGTGGCGGGTGCGACCAAAGGTAAAAATTTGCAGTGTCGTCCCAAAGGAGAACAAAAACAAGACTAAGGCGGCTTCAAACCAGTCTCCCAAAATTACTGCGCCAATCACAGAAATCGTCATCAGCAGATTCATATCGGCGCGACGCAAGCGCAACTCAAATAAACCAGCCTTGGCAATGGGATAACCGGCAATGACTATACCAACACTATAAAAAGCCCGTGCTATCCAAATGGGTAATCCTAAATATTGTGCCAGTAAGCCCAACCCTAACCCTATACCTGTCAAAATCACACTCTGTCCCCGGCGGTTAGTCAGCCAGAATTTCCAGTTTGTGGAATCAGTACCACAATTCATACCAGGGATTTTAGCCTCAGCTACCTGCACAAGCTGATGGTCATGGGCTAGGGAATGATGATGATTGTGATGATCATGGTCATGGTCACAGGTATGAGTTTTCTGCTCTGACTCTACCTGAGAACTCTGTTCTACTGTATAACCTAAAGCTTGAATGCGATCGCAGATCGTCTTCTGACTCAAATGCTCTTGGTTGTAAGACACCCTGACTTTACCAGTGGCAAAACTCACTGATGCTTCCGTGACACCGCTTAATTGTTGCAAACCAACTTCAATGGTCTTGGCACAACTACCACAGTCCATACCACTCACTTGCAGAATCTCGGTTTTCAATTCAGGAGTTTGAGTCATAGCCGTTTGACGCAAAGTTTACATGGTTAATGATCACTATCTTAATACAACATCTGAACAACTATTCAATTGTGCAATACTTTATTTTTAGTTAAGATTGAAAGTGATAACCATTATTTAAAAACAATTTTATGAACAAGGCGCAAGATAAAAAAGATTTGGCACTGCTGGAAAACACCCACCCACCAAAGTGTGAAACTCATTTAGTACATCTAGATAATGTGCGGTCAATTCAAGCTCAAATTTTGGCTCCAGACAAAGCGCAACAAATGGCAGAAGTCTTTGGAGTGCTGGCAGATCCCAATCGTCTGCGGTTAATATCAGCCTTATTCGCCCAAGAGTTGTGTGTTTGCGATTTAGCAGCATTGACAAAAATGACAGAATCAGCAGTTTCTCATCAACTGCGATTATTAAAAGCCATGCGTTTAGTTAGTTATCGTCGAGAAGGCAAAAATGTTTATTACAGCTTGGCTGACAATCACATTGTTAATTTATATTGCTCTTTATCGCAACATTTAGATGAATAATTGTCTTAGTCCATGTGGCTACGGCTATATTTATCAAATTCAGCCGTAAGCCATTTTCAGGCTTTAATTTAGGTAAAAATACTTCTTAATAATTTTACTCCCCAGGCGAGAAAGCTAAGTTTATCCGGAAAATTCATCTAATTGTAGAATAACCTCATTGTAAAGGGCATTATCAAAACTAAGGGTTGTAAAAGTTCACTTGATATTTGATGGTGAATCGCATAACCTAAACGTTTAGTCATACTATTTCTGGGAGTTTATGAACAGAAAACTCGTACTCAGCTTGTTTGCCAGTTCTTCAATTTTTACATCTTTGGTATCTACACTAGGGATAATCAACCCTGCCCATGCTAGCTTGACCCAGAGATTAATACACACTGATGATGGTCGTACTTGTATTACTAATCCTCACGGTATGAAGGATTTTGTGTGTATTCGAGATTCAGAAAGAGATCCCAAGGCTGCTCCTGCACCTAAATCGATGATAGTTTCATCGAAGCCATCTGATGAAACAGTTGCAGAACTGAATTTTACTGATGAAGAAAGCGAAGCCGCAATTAGAATCTTTTCCTGTGACTGTCCATTCTGTATTAATTCTTTGCGGCAATTACGTGGTACTGGCAACTTGGTGTACTAAATTTTAAAAGTACTAGTTGTTATTTTTGTCATAGTCAAAACCCTATTCTTGTAACCAAATACACTCAAGTTTTCCTATCTTCGCTTCACAGGAAATAATTAGGTCATTTGTCGAGCCATCAATTGAGCAAAAATTCCCTCAGCATTTGCTAACTCTGAAAAAGTGCCTTGTTGTACTAACCGACCTGCTTGTAATACATAGATGCGGTGAGCATTGCGAATTGTACTTAGTCGGTGAGCGATCGCAATTCTGGTAACTTGTAATTTATCTAGACTTTCACTAACTATTGCTTGGGTTCTGTTGTCAAGAGCGCTGGTAGCTTCATCAAATAGCAAAATCCGGGGTTTTAAGGCTAGGGCGCGAGCAATTAGTAATCGCTGTCTTTGTCCTCCAGAAATATTACCACCACCTTCGCTGACTACGGTGTGCATTTGCATAGGCATAGCTTTAATATCATCAGCAAAACCAGACATCCGCGCTGCTTCCCACGCTTCATCTAGGGTAATTTGAGCGCCACCAGCAATATTTTCAAAAATAGAGGCTGAACTTAGTTGACCATTTTGTAATACAACACCTAATTGCCGTCTGACTGCATCCACATCTAAGCCAGAGAGGTCTTGACCATCGTAGTAGATACTTCCGGCTTGGGGCGTTTCAAACCCCAGCAGTAATCGCAATATGGTTGATTTACCGCTTCCAGAACTGCCTACTAAAGCAATATATTCTCCCGGTTCCGCAGAGATAGATATATCATCTAGGGTGAGTAGTCCATCATGACGATACCGAAATGTCATATGGTCTACAGTAATTTTACCAGTCAATTTACCTGGGTCGGCTTTAGTGATGTTCACTTCTGGTACGGTTGCCAAAATTGGCTGTGTGCGTTGCCACTGGGGAATAATCTGTAAAATTTGTGTAACAGTATTGCTGAGGTTTGTGGTTCCTCTGGTAAAGTTGCTAAAGGCTGTGTTGAAAGCGAGAAAAGTACCCAGAGAAAAAACGACACCACCGGAAGTCTGATCTTCTTCTAATAGCTGGATGGTGAACCAGAAGAGGACTCCAGAGGTAATTATGGGGATGACTGTATTGAAAAGCACAACAAAATCTTCTACCAGTTGAGTGCTTAATTCCAGCTTAATCTGCCGAGCGTAGTTTTTACTCCAAGCGGCAAAAGCGCGTTCTTCAGCTCCAGCAATACGCAGTTTAGAAATACCGTTGATTAGCTGTACTGTTTGCCCGAAAATACTGCCCCGCACTTCCAACAAGGGGCGTACTTTTGATAATAGGAGCATACCAGAAATGGTTGTGAAGGCGATCGCTACTACGGCACTAGCAACGGCAATCAGGGCTAATCTATAGTTGTAATAAAATAATTGTCCTAAATAAAATAACGCAAATATACTGGTAATAAAATCAACTAAAGTTTTACCACTAAGTTGACGACGAATAGCACTGACAGAGGAAATGCGTGAGAGTAAGTCCCCTGTGGTGTATTGGCGAAAGAAAGAAACTGGTAAATTTAGTAACCTGTCCCAGACACCAGCCTGAGTAGAAGCATCGCCAGAGGTTTCCATTCGCAGCAAGGCAAAACCTTGAGCCAGTTGAAATATACCCGTACCTAAAGCTGCAACTAGTAAACCTAAACCAATTTGTAATAATAAAGAGCGATCGCTATCAGGGATGGCATTATCTATAATTATTGAAGTGGCATAGGGTGTAATCATCCCCAAAAGGGTAATGAAAATACCAGTTAAGACAATTTGTAGTAAATCCTGTCCATGTCCTTGCAGCGTAAACCGAATTATATCTATAGCTTGCAGTACCTTATCCGGTAAAGAGCGATAAAACATATAAGCCATAGGAGCAAGTGTAGCGGCTACACGTTCATCTACCCCCACTCGGCTATGGTTCACTGGGTCAAACATTTCATAACGATTTCCAGCAACAGGTAACAGCGCCACTGGTTGATTCTCTTTGGTGTAAGCTACTAAAGCACCAGCATCTTTAAGCCACCAATTATCCCGCAACAACACCCGCCGCATACGGATACGTGAAGCCCGAACGATGGCTTCCAACGGCTCCTTCACTCGCTGGAGATTTTCCGAACTCAATGGAGGGCGGATTTTTATCCCCATAGCCCTACCTACCGCACCAGCAGCCATCAATAAAGGAGTACCTTCTAGGAAAAAGTTCCCGTCTTGAGAATTGAGGGTGGATGATAGTTCCCCTAAAGCCTCTGCTGTCACTCGACGATTTAGGCGTTGACGTTCTTGTAACCTTGTCAGTTCTGCTTGTGCTTCTTGCTCATCCAATAAAGCGACACAAGACAAGATTTGAGTATGTAATTGTGATAAACCAGCCAGCAGTATATCGGGATTTTCGTATTCGCTAGAGCTATGAGTTGTCAGTTGCACTCCCCCGACTGCTGTTAACCAAATTTTGTCATTCAGGGGGAAGGTTGTAGCCGTAGTTAACCTCAATTCCTCACACCCCAGAAAACACACATTCCCTTCCTGAAGTTCCACCCAACAGCTGACACCTGTTGCTGGTTGGAAAGTCTGACCATTATTTAGGGAAAATCGCCCTTGTCCCGCAGCTTTTACCTGAATTTTGGGAGTGGGAATCTGAGATAATACACTACCAAGCTGCATTAACCAATTTTCTATCCAAGCGTTAGCTGTCGCGCCTAACTCCCGAAAACATTCTGGATGTAACAGCAGTAACTCAACTTCTCCAATAGGAACCGCGAGCATTTGGCTTTGCTGATGAACCGTGCCAAAAAGTGCCTCCCCTTGGCTAATACTACATAAATAACGACGAGTTCCATCAATCACACCATCTTTCACTGTGACTGCAAACAACGCCACAGAACCAGACTGAACCACCCAAACCCCCGATGAGTCATTGAGTAAAATTGGTTCATTGCCATTAATTATGTAAATTTGCCCCTGTAGTTTCATATTAGTCAATAGTCAGTAGTCGGTGGTCAGTAGTCAGTAGTCAATAGTCAGTAGTCAGTAGTTTTCTTCTCTCCCTGCTCCCCCTGCTTCCCCGAAGTTCGCCCGGAGGGAAACCCTCCTTGCGACTTCTCTTCCTGCCTCCCCTGCCCCCTACTCCCCTACCTCTTACCCTTCCGTCCGAATCAAACGCGAATATGCACCCTCAACTTGCCAAAGTTCTTGGTGTGTACCTTGCTGTACAACTTTCCCCCGTTCCAGAACAATGATTTGGTCGCAGTCGCGGATAGTGCTTAATCTATGCGCCACGATAATACAGGTACATCCCCGACGGCGGAGATTTTGGTCAATGATTTTTTCTGTTTCTGCATCTAAGGCGCTGGTGGCTTCATCCATGACCAGAATAGACGGGTTATTTACCAAAGCACGGGCAATTTCTAGGCGTTGTCGTTGACCACCACTGAGATTAGCAGCACCTTCGATGAGTTCGGCATCATAACCTCCAGACATTGAGAAAATTACATCAGCGATCGCGGCATCTTGGCAAGCCCGCATCAGGTTTTTATCTGGTACAGTAGTATCCCACAGGGTTAAATTGTCTCTCACCGTACCACCAAACAGTAAAATTTCCTGCTCCACCATCGCCACAGAGTTAGTCAGCAGCTGTGAAGAAATTTCCTCTCTTGGTTGACTATCAAAGCAGATTTCCCCAGTCCAAGGTTGATACAGTCCGCTTACAAGTTTGGCAATGGTAGACTTACCAGAACCACTACCCCCCACCAACGCCACACGCTGTCCTGGCTTAATTGACAGATTAAAGTTTTCTATTAAAGGTGCTTCCAAGCGGCTATAGCCAAAACTGATATTTTTTAACTCCACATACCCCTGTAACTTAGGAAGCGCATATATTAATGGAGATGATATTTCCCCCCCTACACACCCCTGCACCCCTATACCCTCCTCCCCCACCGGGTTATCTAACACATCATCAAGACGAATCAAATTCCCCTCTAATTCCTGAAGAGTCGTACCAAAGTTGACAAGATTGTTGACGGGTTGCTGAAAACCAGACATTAAGCCTTGAAAGGCGATGAGCATACCGATACTCAGATGTCCATCCATCACTCGGAAACCGCCGACTACCAAGAGCAACATAGCAGAGAGAGCCGAGAGAACTGTGGGTAAGACAGAGAATGTCTGGTTAGTAATTCCTAGTTCCTGTTGGGAATTGAGGGCTTTGGTGTAGTAGCCAGACCAGCGAGAAAAGAAATCAGACTCTAACCCTGAGGCTTTGAGTGTTTCTATACTTTGCAACGCAGCAATCGAAACTCCCGCCGCCTTCCCATACTCTTGGATTAATCGTTGATTAGCGTCTACCCGTTGCCGAGAAATCCATCGTAAGGTTAAGACATTTATGGCGGCAAAGCTAACTACCAGTAAGGTCAGTACCCAGTCATACTGCACCATTACCAAGGCATAAAAAAGCACCATCAATGTATCAATGATGGTTGTTGCTAATTGTCCCGCCAGAACATCGGCTACTTGGTCATTTAGGTTAGTGCGGTTACTGATTTCCCCAGCGAATCTTTGGGCATAAAAGCTCACAGGTAAGCGGAGAATATGCCAGAGGAAACGGCTGGACATACCCACAGCCAGTCTAATTTTGAGTCGGCGTAGGTAGTGTAGTCGTAGCAATGTGAGTGATCCTTGCAGTATGGCAGCGATCGCCATCGCCACAAGCAGAGGACGTAGCCATAACTGCCGCCCCTGCACCAAAATATCATCGACAAATATTTGACTAAATACGGGAATTACCAACCCAATAATTGTTAAGAAAAATCCCGCTACGATGCAGTAAACTAAAGCACTCTCAGCCCCCTGTAGCCGTGACCACAAAGATGCAATCATGCTGGGTTTGCGACCACCTTTTTGGAACTCTGCGCCTGGTTCCATCACCAGTACTATTCCGGTATACCCCTCGTCAAATTCCTGTAATGATACATGACGCGGCCCCGTAGCGGGGTCATTGAGATAAACCTGATGTTTGTCAAATCCCTCTACCACAACAAAATGGTTAAAGTTCCAAAAGACGATATAAGGAGGGTATAACTTTTGTACTTGCTTGAGTTCTTTTTTAAAGCCTTTAGCCTCTAGACCATAAGTTCTGGCAGCTTTCACCATATTGGATGCCTTGCTACCATCGCGGGAAACTCCGCAGTCTCGCCGCAGTTGTGGCAATGGTACAATTCGACCGTAGTAACCAAGAATAATTCCCAAAGCAGCCGCACCACATTCTACCGCTTCCATTTGTAGAAGCGTAGGCGTTTTTACTCGCAGCCTTCTAGATAGTAGTATTTTTTTTACATACTGCCAAGGATTAAACAGTGTTACTACGGTAGATTTAGTAGATACCACTGGTAGACCTCAAGATTGGTAAAACAAAGGTGATGGGAGCGCGTTCTTCTACCTTGACCCTCACAATGGTAGTAGTTCCAGAAGAAATATTCAGGTGCGGCCCTGTGGAAGAAGACCACTTATAGCCGCTTGGTGTATTGGCATCTAGTTCTAAGTGAGAGAATACTTGTATTAATCCTTGCTGTTGAGATACTAAACCTTCCAGCACCTCAGAATTACCTACTTCATTAGCAGCCGCTTCCTTGGTAATCGGGAAGCGAGAAATGCTGGTGACATTACCCACAATCCCCCCAAAGCGTTCCCGCTTCACCGTTTGGGGAGTAATTTGGATAGACATCCCCGGCTGAATTTTCTTCCCCTCCGCCACAGGAAAGTAGGTGACACCAACCAACTTACTCTGGGGATTTTCCGCCTCTATGGTAGCTAACCGTGTACCTGCGTTAACAACTTGCCCTGGTGTCAAGGTAATTTCTAAAATGCGTCCGCTATGTTGACTAATAATCTGGCTATTATCGCCTAGTTGTAGTTCCAGAGCGCCAATCTCTCGCTTGACTTCTTGAATTTCTTTATTTCTCGCCGTGACATTTTCTAAATCTTGTTGAGCCACGGAAGCTTGTTGAGTATCTAATTGTTTCAACTGTGATTGCAAGTCAGCCACAAGGGTCAGATTTTCCCGATAATCTTTTTCTTGTTGAGTTTCTTTGACATCTAGTTCTTTTAATTGCGCTTGAATATCAGCGATTTTTTCTAAGTTTTGCAGATATTCCTGTTCTGCTTTGAGGGCTTCATCCCCGGAAATCGCCCCTTCTTTTTGAAATAATTCTTGGCGAATTTTCATCCTCCGTAAAAACACAGAAGTCAGAGCTTGAGCTTGCTGGAGACGTTGCTGTAAGCCTTGACGTTGCTGACCAACAGAGGTGTTACCTTTGGTTTTGAGTAAAGGCGTGATTGCTTGTAATTCTAGTATACGCTGCCGGAGATACTGACGCTGTTGTTGCTGCGATCGCTCCTCTTGTTCCAACCTCCGGCCTTGCAACGAACCAACAGCTTTATCTTGTGACTCCAGTTGTGTTAGTTTCCCTCGCTGTTGTTGCAGTCGCTTACGCAGTTCAGCTTGGTCAATTGTCGCTAACACCTGCCCTTTTTTAATCACATCCCCCACTTTCACATTCAGCGCCATGATTTGCCCAGCACTTTTGGATTGTAGCGGTACAACATTGCTAGGGTAAATCAATACACCCCGACCCTCAACGGTGATGGGAATGCTACCATAAATACCCCAAATAAAAGCAACTCCCACAATAGAACCCAACGCCACAAGAGGTAGCCAGCTTTTAGGACTGACTACCTGCATCAGTTGGTCTAATCTTTCAGGAGAAGATAGACGCTCTAGGGATTCTTTACGGAATATAATGCGCTTTTGATCTAACATTTAGAATGCCTTAAAAGTTGTTTGCACTCATAAATTTTTATATATTCCATGACTTTAGTTGCGTTGAGTCAGTTGAGCAAGGATTCACTTTTTATTTTTAACTTAAAAGCATCTAATATTTATTAACAATGCACGATTTTTCTATAAAACTAACAATTTTTTAGTTTTATAGAAACCTGAAAAACGTGAGTGTTAGCTAAAAAAAGTGCATTGTAGCTAAAAAAACAACAGTAATATACTTTGTGCTGTTAGCTTTACTTGAGAGTTTTAAGCATGACTCCGGAAATTAAACAAGCAATATCTGAGGCTCTTGCTAAACGTTCAGAATTTGAGCGCGGCCTAATTATCAAAGCATGGGAAGATGAAGCTTTTAGACAAGAGTTGCTTACTAATCCCAAGGCTGTTTATGCTCGTGAGAGTGGACACGAAGTTCCTGATAGTTTTGACATTGAAATCATTGAGGAAACGCCAGGTAGCATTAAACTTATTCTTCCCAAGAATCCTGCTCCTGTGACCCTTGAAGGTGAATTGACTGAAGAATCTTTGGAAGCGATCGCCGGTGGTATTTTCGTTAGCGTTTTTGTCAGTGTCTTTTTGGCGGTTCCTAATCAAGAGATTGCCTGATTTCAGTAACTTTTAATGTCTAATACTTGGAGATATAAATTCTATCTTAGTGAACTGCAAATAGAATATATTGTGGTTCGCTAGGATTCTCTTTTTGCTTGTGCATTAGCGAATTAGTTATTGTTCGCAGCCCTTCATTGATTAAATTAAAATGAGAGATTTATAAAATGATACAACTTCAGAAGTCTAGCTTTAAAGAGGATGAAAATCCAATTATAGATACTATTCAATTGAAAGATTTTTTTAAAAAAACAAAACTTGCAGATTTAGTTGTCAGTGGAAGTTTATTAGATTTGGAGTTGGAGAGATATTTAACTAAAGTAAGTAATATCAAACGATTTTACGAAAGATGGAATGCAGATCCAGATTTTCAGCAACAGTTTTCAACATATCCACATCAAACTATAACTGATTATAAGTTACAAATTGATCATGATGATGTTCAGGCATTATTACATCAAATAAACACAAATTATGATAATAATAAAAAATCCATTCCTGTCAATTCAAATATTAATCAAAATTTTTACCAAGAATTAAATTTTAGTACCAATATATTAGAACTTGCTTCCTCTAGTCTTGAACCCCGTTTTCATGCCTGGAGGGAGAGACAAATTGCTCGAACTTTGAGTCAAATGCCTAAGTTAGTGCATGACAAATTGCTGCACGTAACTACAGCTTTTGAACTGAGTATAGGTTGCTCTGTAGGGTGCTGGTTTTGTGCTATTTCTGCGCCACGTCTCGAAGATATTTTTGCCTACAATCAGGAAAATGCAAAACTATGGCATGGAGTGCTAGAGTTACTAAAAAGTATACAGGGACAGGCCGCTAAAGCGGGATTTTGTTACTGGGCAACAGATCCGCTTGATAATCCAGATTATGAAAAATTCTGCCAGGATTTTCATGATGTCTTGGGAATTTTTCCTCAAACTACAACAGCTCTATCCTTAAAAGATCCTAGACGTACACGCGCACTATTAAAGCTCTCACTTCAAAATGGAATTGTTATTAATCGATTCTCAATTCTATCTTTAAAAATGTTAGATCGCGTTCATCAGGAGTTCAGCCCAGAAGAGTTAGCTTTTGTTGAATTAGTACTGCAAAATCCAGAATCTAAAAGTATCAAGTCTAACTCTGGTCGAGCGCGTGAATATAATCAGAAAAATATATATAAAAATCCAGAAATTAAAAATCCAGAAAAGCCTGAAGACTCATTCCAAGGAACTAGTTCCTGTGTTAGTGGGTTTCTTTTTAATATGGTAAAACGCCACGTAAAACTGATTAGTCCCTGGAACGCAGATGAGCGATGGCCTTTAGGTTATCGAGTTTATGAAGAAGGTGATTTTGAGAATATTGATGAGTTAAAAATACTATTAACAGGAATGATTGAGCGACATATGGCTCTAACTATTAGACCAAATGATCTGATCAGATTTCGTCCAGACTTGAAGTACGAAAACTTGTCAGATGGATTTCAAGTCTCAACTAAATATAAAAAGCACAAATTTGGTAATGCTCCGTTTATTCAACAGTTAGGGAAAATGATTGATAAGGGAGATAAGACCGCCGCAGAAATTGCTGCATCCTTCAATATTTATGGTATTCCATCAATTCATATTTTTGATTCTTTAAATTTAATGTTTAGGGAAGGCGTGTTAGATGATGAATCATAAATATCTTGCTTTTGACTAAAAGTAGATGTCGGACGAGGGCTGTTTTTGAAGGAATGTATCATGGTTGATGTATGTCTAGTATCGATGCCCTATGCTGCGATCGAAAGGCCGTCTATTGCTTTAGGGATATTGAAGTCTTGCTTGACACAAAAAGGTATTCAAGCGATCGCTCTCTATCCTAATATTTCTTTTGCTGAGGAAATCGGTCTCTACAAGTATGCAGAAATTAGTGAAAGTTCTCCTCACCTATTAATGGGGGAATGGACATTCTCCGGGGTAGCATTTCCAGATTTTCAACCTGACCACTCGGAATATCTCAGTATACTCACTGCCCAAAGAAACTCTACCAAAACTCAGGCGCTTTGGTTAGTTCGTAATCAAGCTAAGGCTTTTATTGAGCGTGTAGCACAGTCTATTTTAGATTTACAGCCTCGGATTGTTAGCTGTAGTTCTATGTTCCAACAGCACAGTGCATCACTGGCTCTACTCCGCAGAATTAAAGAATTAAACCAAGATGTTATCACGCTCATAGGTGGTGCTAACTGTGAGGGATCAATGGGGGTTACCACTCATAGGGAATTTCCTTGGGTGGATTTTGTAGCTTCAGGAGAAGGGGATGATCTGTTTTCCAAGCTGTGTCGTAAGCTACTAGACAAAGGTCGTGACGTTGATGTAGCAGAACTTCCTTACGGTGTTATTGGCCCAGCTCATCGGAGCATGAATATACTTGCACAAGAAGCGCCTAGAGCGTCCATACATGATTTAGATCAAGTACCAACTCCTGATTACGACGATTACTTTCAAACTCTCAATATCTCCAAGCTTTCTCCATATATAACTCCTGGTTTACCTATTGAAACCTCACGAGGTTGTTGGTGGGGACAAAAAAACCATTGCACATTCTGTGGACTAAATGGTGCGGGACTCACCTATCGGTCAAAATCCTCAAATCGGGTGGTGGAAGAATTTCTGCAATTGTCACAGCGATATGACTTGAGAAAGTTCCAAGTCGTCGATAATATTTTGAGTATGAATCACATTAATACAGTTCTTCCCATATTTGCGCAATTAAAAGAACCGTATACGATTTTTTATGAAACGAAGGCTAACTTGAAGCGCCAACAACTACAACAGCTGAGGGATGCTGGTGTGAGGCTAATTCAGCCAGGAATAGAAAGTATGCACGACCTGGCCTTGAAGTTACTGAATAAAGGCAATTCAACTGTAATTAATATTCAACTACTCAAGTGGGCTTATGAATTTGGTCTGATTGTGTTGTGGAATTTCCTTGTTGGCGCTCCTGGAGAGTCTGCGGAATGGTACTCTGAGCTACTTCAATGGCTTCCTTGGATTGTGCATTTGCAACCACCGTCCGGTGTAGCATCGATCCGATACGATCGCTTTAGCCTCTATCATAATCAACCAACCAATTATGGGTTAGAACTTTTACCTCATAAAGCTTATTCATATATTTACCCAATTTCGCCAGAAGCGATGGCTGATTTGGCATACTATTTTGAGGATCATAGTCATCAGGCTGGCAAAAAAGTACTTCCAGAGCATCAAGCACTAGCAGAATGGGTCAATCAGTGGACAGAAATGTTTAATTCTCCAAATCCTCCGAGTTTAAAAATCGCGGAAGATAATGGTGAGCAGATCAGAATAATTGATACTAGACCATGTGCCATTAATAATGAGATAAATCTGCAAGGACTAGCATATCAAGTCTATACTGCCTGCGATCGTGCCGTAACAGAGACAGAACTGTTGGAGACTCTGCATACAAGTTACAAACTTGATGTTTCTTGGAACGAAATTCAACCAGTGGTAGATGAGCTGCAATCATACAAGATTTTGCTGCAAATAAACGGTAAGATGTTGAGTCTAGCCGTGACAGCTTCTACCCCGTACCCCAGGCAATATAAGGATATCGAATCTCCTTCAGGATATGTAGACATCATTGGTTTTATTCGGAATAATACAAAGAAATTAGAATCTCCTCGTCCTGCGTGGGCTACCCTTTGGATGTAATTTTCCAATCCATAATTTAATTTTTTACCCAGCGATTCACTAAGTTATTTTGAGTGGCGATCGCTGGTATTCTTAATTTTACGGTTAAACATAGGAGCAATGGAAAAATTACCTAACTTACTTTTAATCTTTCCAACATCCAATCAAATCTTTTACCAGCGATCGCCATTCTATCTAAAGTGTTAATATCTAATTCATCGTCATACTCTAGCCCTTCATGTAAAGATTCACCCCGGCTATAAACTCGCCTACCATAGCCAAGCTGACTCACCATTGGTTGTAATCTTTGATCAAGCAAACTAGCAATTACCCGATAAAATCTTGATGCAAATCCTATATCTTGTTGTAATTTTGCGGCTAGTTGCTGTCGGGGAATCGATAACACTACAGAATGTTCAATTGCTTTAACAGTTGTAGGGGGTAAACTACCATCAATAAAGGGTGTTTCTCCGATGATTTCACCTTTGGATAATTTGGCTATTTCTCTACCAGAAATCTCATTACCTTCAATAGCTGCAAAAGCACGCACTAAAGGATTTCGTTCATCTAGAGAAATAGACAAAGACATTTTTCCATCGAGAAGAATATACAGCGCGTCTACAGTTCCTTGTTCGTGAATGAGTATGGTATTAGCGGGAATTTTTTGTGGAGTACCAGAAGCCATCATCCAATCGATGTCACTATCGTGTAATTCTCCTAAAATAAACAGTACATCTCGTAAAGGCTGACTTTGTGCTAGGTTACGACGACCAAGTTGATCGATGGTATTTTCTATTCTATTGGAAATAATGATGGCGATCGCTCGATAAAAACGCGCCGCAAAACCCACATCTTGCTGTAATTTGGCTGCTAATTCTCTTATTGGGATTGATATCACCAGGGACTTTTCTACAGATGTAATTGTAGTGGCTGGTGGACGTGTCCCAATCAAGGGACTTTCTCCGACTATCTCACCTCTAGATAATCTCCCAATCTCTCTACCTGAAATTTCTTCACCTTCAATAGCTGCGAATGCACGAGTTAGAGGATTATTTTCTGGTTGGGAGAGAGTGACGCTAAATGTACCATCTAATAAAATATGAAAAAACTCAGTACTTCCTCTTTCTTGAATAAGAATAGTACCAGCCGCTAATTCTTGTTGATTACCGGTAGTAATCATCCAATCAATATCACTTTTAGTTAACTCTTTCAGGAGAATTTCAGTCATAGGTTAATTACCCTGTGTTTTGTAAATTGTTAGAAGGATATGGAAACTACAGAGGCGCGGATATATATCTATATTGGTAGTTTATTTAAGATGTTATGGATATGTGAGTCAGCCTCCGGAGTAGCTAATTCCTCCAAGGTCAAATAACACAATGCAATTAAGATTAATGGTTGATTATTCAGGCTTGTGTTATTTTCTACATATTTAATATGAAATTGCTGCAAATTTTCGGCGGCTGCTTTAACTAATCCTTGTAAAATTGCAAAGGCTCTATCAGAAAGTGGTGGCTGACCACGATAGTTTTGCAGTCTACCTCCTTCTCGATAGTTGGGAAATGATTCTAATCCTAAAAACTGCAAAAACCAATTAGAATAATAATTGCCACTAGCAGCTACAATACCTCTATAGTCGGCAATTAGCTCATCGAATATATTGTTTCGCATGGAATTAAATAAGCGATGTGTCAAGTAGTGAGTACATTCATGTTCCAGGCGAATTGTGATAGATAATTGGTGCCATTCGGATTCAGAAATGCCTATATCTTTAGCAGGAATATTACTATACGGACTATTACTTAAAATAATAAATTTATCTTGATAAAGTGTTTTCTGGGGAATGATTTTTTGAAACTCCGCTTTCCAGTTGTTTTCACCACAATTACCAAAATTTGCTGCTTCCCATTTTTGGCGATACTGACGAATCCTATCCCAATTGTTGAACCCGCGAACAATACAAGCGCCCATTGATGTAGGAACTGTTTGGGGTTCATTTCGCATTGTTAAGGCTTGTACTAAAGATATAAAATCTTCTCGGCTCTCAGTTAGTAATACTGGAATAGTTCCAGCCAAGCTTTGGTGGAGGATTAATTGTAGTTTTTGTGGTTGCTGCAAGACTAAACCACTAGCTTCTGCCATTCCATTTGTTGACACACCTTTACGAGTGGCATTTTGATATGCTTGTGTTTGAGAGATACCCTCTTGGATGGGAAATTGCAACTGTACAAGCTTCTGTTTGAGTACTGCAAACACCCCTAAAACTTTGGCTAAAACTGCGTATTCTTCCCAAACTTTCATGTGTGGTTCTGGAGGTAAGGGAAACTCAATTGGGGAAGTTAAGGTATCGTGAGCAAAAACATTTTGGTTGTATATCAATAGTTCTTCAATTTCAGAAGATGTTGCTCCAAAGTCAGTCAAAACTTGAGTACGCAATGATTGTTTAAGGTTCATATTGCTACTGATGACTTACCACTAAACCAGCAAGCTGATCAGTAATCTCTTGTATTGTTTGAGTGATGGGATGTTGAGGATAACGTAGACAAAAAAGACCTTTACTCGCCAGTTGTACCATATCTTCTGCCAGGGGCAAAATTCCTACTACTGGGACATCATAGATTTGCTCTAGCTGTTGTTGCAAGTCAGTAAAATTAAAGGATGCTAAAGCTTTATTGAGGACTAAGAGAATTCTTGCTGCTTTCAATTTTCGCGCTACGTCTACTGTTACTGCTGTTCCTTGGAAATCTTGATTATCTGGACGGAGGATAATTAGTAAAGTATTAGCAATACCAATGGAAATCAAAGTTTCTTCATTTAAACCAGGATGAGTATCAATTAAAAGGTAATCCAATTTTAAACTACGAATAATTTCCTGAAAGCCATCATGAAGTCGGACTACATCATATCCTTCACGCAAAACTCTAGCGATTTCCGCAGCTTTAATACTGGAGGGAATTAGATAAAGGCTACCCCTAATTTTATCTGTGTTTCCTGACTCGGCAATTAATGTATCGGTAACATCGTAGGCGGTATCTTGAATATCGCAGCGTTTCCATAGATAGTCATTGAGGGTTAGTCGAATTTTTTCTTCTTTGAGACCAAAAATAATATGAATCCCTGGTGATTGGATATCAGTGTCGATTATGCCTACACGTTGCCCTTTTAGTGCCATAGTAGCTCCTATATTGGCAATGATATTGGATTTGCCGGTTCCGCCACGGAATGAGTGAATAGCGATGATTTGGGACATAAATTATATTTGGTAATTGGTGATTGGTAATTGGAAAATTAATATAGTGGTTATGTATGTTCTGTTGGCTCTGTTAAGGGTTGATTTTTACTGTTGAGCGATCGCTCTTTTAGGGATTGAACTTGAATTTGTAATCGCTGGTAGTACTCTTTTTCAGTTTCATGAGTGGTTATTTCCTGTTGTTTGAGTTTTTGAATTGTTTGTTGTAGATGCCGAAAGTGTTCGTTTTCGGTGATTTCGGCTACATAGTTGGCTCTTTTGGTTTGATCAATCTCAATCCGTAGTTCCTGAACCTGCATTTTCAGCCGTTGATCGCGTAATCTGACTTCTTCAGCCATTTCTGAAAAAACTCGCACTAATTGCCCGATATCATCTTCTCTATGACCTAATTCCGCTAAACTCTGGTGTAACTCAACTACGTCAGCATCAAAATTATCATCCTCCAATGCTTGGGCGGCGGCGGTGAGGGCGTGAATCGGGCGGGAAATACTTAACCCTGACAGCAAAGCAATAATAGCGGTAATTCCACCGACAATCACCACGCTACTGCTATTGAGCCAGATCAGACGATGCAAGGGCGCGGTAAACTCTGCATTGGGTTGACTAACTCCTAGTACCCAAGGTTGGGTAGCCAAGGGTGCAAAGCCGACTATTTGGGAAATGTGGGATTTGGGCAAATGATAGGTGGCGTGACCTGGTTGTTTAGCTTTTACCATCACCCCTAACTCAGGAATATTTGGGCTATGGTTAACCACAGACGGATCAGGATGACTGATAATAGTTCCTTGTTGATCAATCACAAAGACGTAATTCTGGGAGCCTAATAGTTGCAAAGCATTGATAATTACCCAGATATCTGCTTGGCGAATCTTGATGACGGTCAGTCCGATAATTTCCCCATGAGGCGAGCGTACAGGTTGGGAAAAGAACATACCCGGATTTTGACTGGCTTCACCAAGTAAAGTACTAGACCCATAAAAGTTACCTTGGATGTGGGAATAGTTTTCACCAATAAATTGAGAGTCTGTTGCAGCCAGACATCGACCATTTTTATCCATCAGTAACACAACATCCAAGTTGGGATGGGAACGGAGGACATTGTGGATGGTCTGTTGTAGGTTGTGGCCTTGGGCTTTGCGGTTTTCCGGTGTGGTAGCTGAGAGAAAATCTACTACATGGCGATCGCTACTGATTTGAGCAACTACCCGATGATAATCAATAATTAATTGGTCAAGACGACTGGCGCTGCTACTAGCTAGCAGTTCTAGTTTGTGATATTCGCCAGCTTCTACACTGTTTAAACTTTGTTGTAGGTTGTAGTAAGCCGTAAAAATCATTGGTACTAGCACAGCACAGACCAAGGCTACCGAAATTTTGGCAGCGATCGGCCAAGCAGGTGGATAAAATAACCGCCGGAAATACTTCATTTTGACCAAATAAAAAAGGATACAATCCCCTGAATTTATTTATGAAGAAGAAAAAAAGTGAAACAACATTAATTCAAGCCCACGGATAAATCCGTGGGGTCTTTAATTTTGAATTTTGAATTTTGAATTGGAGCGAAGCGACTTCCTATAGATATTTAGCAGGTTAGAAGAAACGAGATTTGAAAACAATGCACAATCTTTTTGTCGGACTCGCAATTTTTTCGTCTCTATTATGATGTTGCCACCTGACGCTGCATTTTCCGCCAAGCATGGGGCGTAGTGTCATGGTACTGGCGAAACTGACGGAAGAAATGACCCTCGTGTTGATAGCCCACAGCTTCAGCAATTTGATTCACACATTGATCGGTTTCTAGCAGTAATGTTCGTGCGGCTACCATCCGTCGCTTAATAATCCAATGATTTACCGTTTCTCCTGTATGCCGACGCACTAGATCAGTTAAATAAGCCGGGGAGTAACCAACTGCTTGGGCTACGTCACGTAAGCCAATGGATTGGTTGTAGTTAGACTCAATAAATTTAAAGACCTGATTTAGCTGAGAGCCAGAGGGAAATATTGATTTACAAGGTTCTGATGGTTTTCTAGTTTCAACAATATCTAGTGTGGGATTTTGTTGCAACTGAAATGACTCTGGTTGACGTTTTTTAATCTCACGGATGGAGATGCAACCGTATTCCCTACCGTCTTCTTCCATATAGGTAACAGTAGTTTGGACGGGTAAACTTAAACCTCCTTGAGTCTTATACAGAGATTCAAAATATAAAGACCCTTTTTGTTTAATAGTTTCCCAGTGCTGTAACCAAACTTCCATCAAAAATTCTAAGTTTAGGTATTGAATACTCATACAAAGCAATTCTTCACGGGAGTAGCCTACTAAACTACACGCAGCATCATTAACATATAAAATCCTGGCATTTGGTTTTACCCAGAACACCGCATCTGTGACACAATCCATCAGCAAATGAGTAAGGCGCAACTCTTTTTCTAGCTGCTGTGTAACTTGATAAGTATGTTGCTCGGAAATACAGCTGTCAAAAACCATAGTTCTACTCACTGTAATTACTGAATTTCTAAGTGAATCTAATTAGCCTTAAGGTTATTTAACTGTAGAATTCAGGGTTTTACGTGAATATATGTATCTATTAGATTACATTTTAGTAATTAAATTTACTAAATAATAAACGTTAAAAATCTTCACTCTCTAAGGAATAGAGATACCTTTAGCAGTTAGCGGCATTCATGTAGCGTTTTCCTTGGGAGCAAAGATGTTGTACAGCTTCCTACAAGGAAAGCATCAGACCCAATCAAGAAAAACTATCGGCTGATAAATGACACCTACAGTCAGGTAAAATTTAATTTATTATTGTCTATAAAAGTTTATATTTTCAGTCAATTCCTACTAATAGCAAAGATTAAATTTAATAATCATGCTAAAAAGATTCATCAAAGTATATACACAGTTTTCTACTTTGGTGCATTGAAAATTTAGAGAGAAAAAGATTAGAGGTTATGGGTGCTGAGACTGTTACAGAGCAACATAAATCAGCTACCCACCGAGAGTATCTGACAACCCCGCAAAACATACTAGCTTTTTTTTAGGGTATGGCAAATTACGTTTCTAAATCCTATTTTAACCTCAGCATAAACTGCCAAAGTTTGTTGATTCACACGCCCAACTGTCAGCAATTCTAAATTTTGTTGCGCTTGGTCTTGCCAATGCTTGAGCAGATGAGGTTGGCTAAGTAATTTTGCTAGGGCATCTGCCAAAGCAGAACTATCTTTTGGGGGAACCAAAACACCAGCCTTGCCATTGTCTAATGCTTCGGGAATGCCATCTACATTAGTAGCGACAATAGCACAGCCGGCTTCACGGGCTTCTGGAATTACTAGGGGAGAAGGATCACGGTGAGAAGCAAGTACAAATATATCTGCGGCTAATAAGTAGCGTTGTGGTTCTGGTTGGAAACCTACAAAATGAATGCGTGTATCGCTCAAACCTGTAGCTTGGGCTTTTTCCTCAAAAATCTGCCTTTCGGGGCCTTCTCCAACGAGATAAAGATGGGCTTGGGGGAAATCTTGGGCAATCTGTGCAAAAGCCGCGATTAACTCACCAATGCCTTTACGTTGATACATCCCTGCTACAGTAGCGATCGCTGGTCGTTGTAATTCTACTGGTGAGTAATCTTGAATATTACGAGTACGGACGCTGCCTAATGTGCCGTTGGATATCACCCGCAATTTATGCTCAGGAATGCCACGTCTCGCCATTGATTTAGCGACAGCATGACTCACCGCAATTACCCGATCTGCTAATCCCATGAGTACTGCACTACGTTGAAATTCATTGTGTACTGTCGCCACCAAAGCATACTCAGAATCAGCTTTGAGACATCTTCCCAGCACAACTCCCGTCATCATATGAGCATGGACTATATCCGGTTGAAATTCTCGGATAATGGCTCGATAACGCCTAGCCGCATGAATTAAATTTAGGGGTGTGCGGCTTTGGTTTAACTCAAAGTGTTTAACACCATATTCAGCCAGTAATGTTTCATATTCTCCGCCAGCAGATGCTACAGCTACATCATGATTATTTTTGGCTTGCAGACAAGCTAAATCTACAGCGACGTTAACGATACCATTACCAATTTCACGGACGTGATTCAAAATATGTAGTATACGCATAAAAATAATTTTGATTCTAATTACAAAAAATAAATCTCTAGTTATTGGCAATTATCCGGAAGTTCTTTCAGATCCCGGACTTCTTCAGATACCCGACTTCTTGAAGAAGTCGGGTATCTGGTTAATTCATCCAGGTAATCGATACATCATCACCTTTCCTTTAGCATTTTCTTCCACGAATACTAAATACTCACCATTGGCGCGACGAAAAGCACGAATGCCATAGGGGATGTCAATCCAGCCGCTTTCGCCTCCTACTTCTGCGCCTGGTGTTAACATTGGCAATGCTTCCCCTGTTGTGGCTTTATATACATAAACTTCCGCTTTTTTACTAGCAACGGCAAAAACTCTGTCTCCTGCCACATCAATTGATTTGATATGTAATTTGGGGTCTGTTTGATGATTATAAGGAAGCACTATCCGCCACCGGAGATTTCTTTTTTTACTCCAGTTGTCATAACGGACTATTTCTGTGCCAACTAACCCCCAATCACCATCAAGGTTGGGATGTTCATGGGTGTAGCCTCCAAGATACATAACGTCTTGTTTGGGAAAGTATTTGATTCTTGTCAAAGTTTTGAAAGGTGCTGGCATGGGTATTTTGCCCCCAACAGCTTGTCCATAAATGGGACAGCCATGATTATCTAATTTTTGATAGGGATAATGTTTGATGTAGCCAGCTTCGGCTGCTTGCCAGATATCTCCTTTGCTGTCTATTTCCCAACCCCAAACAGAACCATCTTCTTCACCTAAGGTTTTGTATTCGTTGTTTTGGATGGAACCATCACCATTAACATCCCGCCATAACCAGCTACCGTCTTTTGGTTGGTTAGGAGGCCAACTAAGATGGTTTTTGCCAAAAATGCCGCAGGGAACAGCTATCTCACCATCAAAACGGTAGATTAACAGCCGTTCTGCCATCATTTCTGAGGAGAGGTAGAGTAGGCGTTTTCCACCCAAGCGCCGAACGAAGGCTGATGTGGGTGTGGTGTGGAGTCTTCCATCATCTGGGTAGCGGAACTTATCTAAGGTATATGCTTTATATGTCCATTCCTTGCCGTTGTTTTTGCTGTAGTCCATGACAAAGTGTTCGTTTTTGGTGAACACATCTCTACCATCGCTGTCAGGATCAGCATCGGCATTATCTATGAATTGCAAACCGAGTAAGCGCCATTGGAGTTTTCCCGATGACGAGAATTTTCTCAAGTCAGCACCAGTACTATTAAAACCATGATTACTAATGTAGATATTGCCGCTTTTATCTGTGCCGACTCCGGTAATACCATACAGTTTCCCGTCTTTGACTTCGCCAGAAGTACCCCCATAGATACCGCCTTTGTCACCGAAAGTACCCACTTGTTTTGGTTGATTGGTGACGTTATAAATGAGTACTTGCTGACGTTTTCCGTTGTCAGCTACCAGTAGTCTGCCTTGAGGATCAAAGGCGATCGCACTTGGGTTAGCAACATCAGTGATTTGTTGGGCTAATTGCTTACCTTGGGGCGAATATCGGACTATTTTCTTATTCTGCACAACCCATAAGTTATTTTGCTGATCAACGGCGATCGCACCAGGATCAGGAACGCTAAAGCTGCGTAGTTCCTGCATGGTATCTGTATTGTAAACGCGGAGGCGATCGCTAGCAGGATCACTTACATATAACTCTTTGTCTTTAGTCGCTAATCCAGTAACTTCACTTTTACTATTGACAATGACCATACTTTTATCCCAACCACGCCCCCCAGCAAAAGGCGCAGGTTTTCCAGACAAGTCATAGCGTCGGACATTGTACCAAGTGGTTCCCTTTGGTGGGTAATCATCCTCTGGTTTCCCTTCATGGGATTGCTGCATAGCTACATAGAGGTACTTTTGATTGGCTGTAATTGCTTTACCTCCCAACCTTCCCCAGCCATGTAAGTCATCAGCTTTACCAATTACATCGCCGTCTTTATAAATACCTACTTCTCTACCAGCTTCATCCCAATGACTGTTGACATAAACTGTGCCATCTGGGGCAACATATATACCCTCCATTTGAATTTGCACCCACTTTTTACCACTAAAAGTGTTACCTATCCAAGAGGTTTTATAGGCTGCTTTATTTGAGGTTTTCTGGGATTGTTTATCTGTTAGCTGTGCAGATGATTTATGAGTTATTTTCTCAGTAGTTGTTGGTAGTATATTTACAATCCAAGGCATATAATTGCCTATGGGATTAATAATTATCACCATAGCTATAGTAAGTATCAAAAGATATATTTTCAAGCCTCGAAAGTTTTGATTACGAGACAGTTTTTGGAAATACCGACTACAGCTTTGGTAAAAATTGTTAAACTGTGGAGCTAATTTTTTTTCCATAAAATTATGCAAATTTTGAATTAGTACGATGTGTTATGTAGCAACATAAATCACCTACTTGGGTTTTTGGTGTATCATGGCTAATTACTACAACGGACTCCAATAGACTCTGATGAACATATATGTAAATGATTTTTACGTGAAGCTTAATGTTCTATCAGCAAAATATGAAATTTCCTTAGTAATTTGTAGAGAACCCGTTATTTTATGGCTGAATCTTTCAGTTATGTATAGCAAATATTTAAGATTATTTTTTTTGATTTCACGAAAAATTTATTAAAATCACATAATTATTTTTTATTTCCATCAATCACAATAATCATGGATTAATATTTACTGATCAATATAAATGCAATACCTCTTTGACTTATATCTTGCGCCACTTGCGTATTACTAAAATTGTCACGCTAAAAAACCTATTATTTCGTAGGGTGGGCAATGCCCACCCTACTAGCTTAATTTTGAATTTTGAATTGGTATTATTAGGGTGCGTCAATATGAATGATTTCTGGGTGCAGCTAGGTTTCCTCGGACTGACGCACACTACATCTCATAATCTAATTATAAAACTGTCCCTGATGTGAAAGTCAGCTTTTTCACCTTGATGCACTAAAGCCCAGTAAGTTATTTTGCCATCCTTTTGTTTAATAACTGTAGTAATTGCGACATCAATAAGTTGTTCAGGAGAAATAATTTTTTCTAAATCGACATTCAACGAAAGTTCTAAACTATCTGATTGATTTTCAACACTAAAAGGTAGGGCAGTAAAAGCTGTTTCTTCCTGCATTCCTTGGCGATATCCATGAAAGCGGTATATATTCCAATTGCGAGATGGAGAAAGGTTGAATTCCCAATATTGTTGAGAATCTTTAATACCGATAAAGAACTCAAAACAGGTATCTTGCCATAGTTCATGTTTTCTTGCTGGTGTGTCTATAGGCGAGGGAATCTCAACTGGTGCTAATTCACCAACGAGTTGATAATTAATTGTGAGTTGATTATTATGGCGGCTAATATTACCAGCAATTTTGAGATCAACTACAGATTCTTCAGAGGAGAATGGTTGTAGAGAAAATATTTGGTGACTCATTTTATATCTTGAATAATTTTACGAATCTTAATTTCTTGAGATTCGATACTTTCGGTTAGTTTAAATTGCACAAGCGCCCTGGCTAAATTATGTTCTGGGTACTTAATTTTAAAGTAAACATTCCCCGCTAAATAGTCAGCAAAGAATCTCAGTCCTAATTCAAAGGCGATGAGGCGTATAGCATCATACATATATGCGTAATCGTTCTCGGTGAGAAAGTCCTTTGCTACCGACAGATAACCTTGTAAAATTCCTTGACATAAATCAGTGTCAAAAGCAACGCTTTCCCAATGTTCTGTTTCTTCCCCAGCATGGTTACAGCCCGATCGCAAACAATCACCAATGTCATAATGTACTAGACCGGGTTTAACCGTGTCGAGGTCGATAACGCTAACGGCTTTGTGAGTCACAGTATCAAACATGATATTGTTAATTTTAGGATCGCCGTGCATCAGACGTAACGGCAACTCACCCGCAGCTTTAGCATTTTCTAGAATGCAGGCATAACTTTGGCGATCGCTCACAAATTGCAAGCAATAATCTAATTCTGGGGATGGTTGCGGTTTAGCTGTTGCCAAAACCTGTTCATAGTGACGCAAGTAAAGCGGCGTAATATGAAAGCCTACCAAAGTATCAGCCAGTTTTTCTGGTGATAAGTCGCTGATTAAGTTGTGAAACATCCCCAAGGCATAACCGATTTCTTGGGCTTGTGCTAAATCCTGCATAGTGTCAAAAGACTGCGACCCAGAAATAAAGCTAATCGCTCGCCAGAAATTCCCCTGAGTGTCTGTGCAATAATCGTGATTATCCTTGGTGGAAAGTATGCGCGGAACTTCCCAACGACGGCTTGGGGGTGCGTATTGTAGACGTTGATAAACATGATCACTGAAGATACGCATATTCTGCATAATCAATTCTGGTTGACGAAACACCAGAGTGTTTATCCGTTGCAGAATAAAATGCTGTGCTTCTAAGGAATCAACAGTTACTAAAAAAGTATCGTTGATATTGCCACTACCAAATGCTTGAACATTTGTGACTGTACCTGGAAACGCGAATTTTTCGGCAATGGCAGCTAAATCTACTACAGACTGCGTGCTGATAACTTCTGTCATATTTAACTTTTACTACTCCCCACAAAAACTGCACGATGGCAATTAGGAGACATAGTAACTCGTAATAAGTCATAGATACCCGACTTTTTTAAAAAGTCGGGTATCTGCACACCTGCAACCCGTGAACTCATATTTCCTCAGCTTGCTTTCGCCCAAATAGCAATGCTGTTTTATGCAATTTCAAATGTCATTAATTGCTTGTATGTCAAGAATGACCGTGATAATTTAGACTGTACTTAAGTAAAAATACTTGTGCGTTAATTGTTAATTTCAAGAATGTGAAAAATATTGACTTAGGCAGGAATGATGCCCGAATTAAAGCAAAATTTCCCTGTCCCAGATTATTTCTGCTACTAACCTTAATTAGCTTTCCTGGTGTTGCGTCTGCCCAATCTACACCACCGGCAGGGGTGACAATTCCCCCTACTACACCAGAAACTATCGACCAAACTATCCCTAAACCCTCCCCTATTCCCACTGTTCCTACTCCCCCTTCTCCTACCACACCTATTCTTCCTGTGCCTCCTGTGCCAACACCATCGGATGTTACTTCTCCTACTGGTGAAAGCTTTTTAGTGACCAAAATTGAAGTTTTGGGGTCTACAGTCTTAAAAAATGAAATCGCCAAGTTGATTAAACCATTCGAGAACCGTCGAGTTACTTTTGCAGATTTAATTCAACTACGCTCAGATATTACCGAACTTTATATTGAAAACGGCTACATCACCAGTGGCGCATTTTTACCCAACAATCAAAATCTGACTGATGGTGTGGTAAAAATTCAGGTGGTGGAAGGAGAACTAGAGAAAATTGAGATTACTGGGTTAAGAAGTCTTCAATCAGTATACGTGCGATCGCGTCTCGCCAAAGCTACCTCCACGCCATTAAATCGCCAACGCATAGAAGCAGCATTGCAACTATTACAACTAGACCCCGTGATTCAACGGGTAAATGCTGAGTTAACTGCTGGCAGTACTTCTGGTAGTAGTATCTTGCTAGTAAATATCACCGAAGCACCAGCATTTCATAGGGGAGTTTTTACAGCCAATAACCAAACTCCCAGTATTGGTTCGACTCAACTAGGGGTATTTTTGAATCATGATAACTTGCTCGGTTTTGGCGATCGCCTCGCTGCCGAATATACAATTACTGAAGGACTTAACTTGTATGATGTCAGCTATACAATTCCGGTAAACGGCAATAATGACACATTGAGTTTTCGGGTAAATAATGCCAATAGCCACATTATTACAGATGATTTCCGCGATTTGGACATTAGAAGCGAAACTCAAACCTATTCCCTCAGTTATCGTCATCCTCTCTACCGCCAACCCCAAACAGAACTTGCCCTGAGTTTAGGCTTAGATTTACGTCGTTCGCAAACATTTCTCCTCGATAATATCCCTTTTTCTTTTTCTCCTGGTGCGGAGGATGGAGAATCAAAAATTACCGCCATTCGTTTTTCTCAAGATTGGGTAAAACGAGATTCCACAAGTGTTTTAGCAGCTCGCTCCCAATTTAGCCTTGGTATTGGCGCTTTTGATGCTACAGTCAACGACACTGATACGGATGGGCGCTTCTTTTCTTGGTTAGGACAATTTCAATGGGTGCAGTTATTATCTTCACGAACATTAATCCTCACTAGAGTCAATGCCCAACTGACGGGAGATGCTTTATTATCATTAGAAAAATTTAGTATTGGTGGGTTTGATACAGTTCGTGGTTATACTCAAAACAAACTCGTAGCCGACAATGGTTTTACGGCTTCTGTGGAAGTTCGTCTTCCCTTAACTGCTAACTCTAATGCTTTGCAGATAGCACCTTTTTTTGATATTGGTACTGTGTGGAATAATCGCGGTAGTAATCCCCAACCACAGACAATCTCCAGTCTCGGTTTAGGCTTGCTTTGGCAACCAAGTCGAGATTTAAACCTACGTTTAGATTATGGTATTCCCTTAACGAATGTTAACTATAGCGGAAACACACTGCAAGAAAATGGTCTTCACTTTTCACTGCGTTATCAACCATTTTAAGAGAAAATTACGATGAACACTGACCCAATGATGTATCCATAGAACTCTGCAAAAACTGGGGCGACTCACCCAAGTCCTGGACTTCTCCATTTTGTTCTTTCAGCCATCGCTGAATGCGCTTTCTCTGCAATTCGCAAACCTGAACACTAGCTACTGTCAATGCTTGACGTGGAAAAATTTCCCTCAAATCAGCCAGCATCTCCACAGTGACACAAGCTTCTAAACATTCCGCAATGTAAGCCCTTGCATCTAAACACAACCATTCCTGAGTCGCCTCTAGCTTACAGATGTGGAGCTTTGTGGTTTCCATAAGATTTGGTTATGTTGTATACCAGAATTTATCCAATCATTCTACTTCATTAAGCTTCGCGTGTCAGTTGTCAGTTGTTGAAAGGATATGGTCTAATACCCCAGCCCGCAAGTGGTGTGGTTTTTACATATCTTTGCCACTGACTACTGACCACTGACCACTGACAAAACTCTATCCCCCTGTGGGTGGAGTTTTTATCTTCCAGTAGCTTGATAATTCTTCAACAAATATTTCCCTACGCATCCGAAAAATGTGCGATTATAAAGAAAAGCTTAAGAGGTTAGAGACTCATGATCACCACAAAAATAATACGCCAACTATGGGCTGTAATTGAGTCTACTAACGTCAGCACTTTACTTCAATTTGATGATATATCTCTGGTACAATTACTCACCCAGCAATTAAAAGTCAACCAGGGACTCGATGCACAGGTAGATAGTAGCCTGGATAATTACATCACATCTAAACTGCCCCTAATTCGAGACACTGCTGAAGGCAGATTATCTTTAGGACAGGAAAATCTTTAACACAAAAATTCACGCATAGCACATCATCATGAATCACTGGCTAGGTATTGCCCTTGTAGCTTATCTAATTGGAGCGGCGATTGAAGGGGTAAGTACAGCTGGTCAGCTAGCTCACTCATTGCCAGAACTAACCAAAGATAGGCAAGACGAGTCATCAAAATCTACTCATACATTTAAGGATAACTGGCGCGTTTTTGTTGCCATTGCCTCTGTAACTCTTTGTGGAGCCTGTATTTGGCCTTGCCGTTTGTTTCACCGTTTAGTGAAAGGGAACGTTTCATCTGAAGACTTGTAAACTATGAACCAATCAGCAAAGCTGAAATACGCGTAGGCAATGCCCACCAAAGCCATGATACGGTTGGCATTGCCCATTTTACATATCCCTTATAATTTTTCTCTTTCTGTTAAAGCGGCGCGTGCGTGTTCTCGGTCGTCAAAGTGGATTTTTTCTGTACCGAGAATTTGGTAGTCTTCATGACCTTTCCCCGCCAGTAGTACCCCATCACCGGGTTGAGCTTGTAAGATTGCGGTACGAATAGCGATCGCCCGATCGCCTATAACTGTCGGTTGTACCGTGTCGGGAATCCCCGCCAGAATATCATCTAGAATCTTTTCTGGGTCTTCAGTCCGGGGGTTATCGGAAGTCACAAAGGCTAAATCTGCTAGTTCAGCCGCAATTTTACCCATTTTGGGGCGCTTGGTGCGATCGCGATCGCCTCCGCAGCCAAACACGCAAATCATTCTCCCAGGAATAAACGGTCTAGCTGCTTTGAGTAAGTTTTCTAAACTATCTGGGGTATGGGCGTAATCGACAATCACGCTAATATCTTGGTCAGGATTAATCTGCACCCGTTCCATCCGTCCGGGGACACCAGGAAACTCTGGTATAGCATTGGCGATTAGTTGTAAGTCTAAGCCCAAGTGTAAAACCGCACCGACAGATGCCAAAAGATTTTCTAAATTGTATTGACCAACCAAGGGTGAACGGAAACTCACATCACCCTCTGGTGTATGGATTGTTCCTGTTACACCATTAGGCTCATAACTCAAGTCACTCATCCACAAATCAGCACTACTATCATTAACGCTGTAACTCCAGACCTTTTCGGGACTCAATGCCTTGATTAATCTTTGACCATAGGTATCATCAGCGTTGATAATTGCCCGTCCTTTCAGGTAATCAGGACTAAATAACAGGGCTTTTGCGGCGAAATAATCTTCCATATCGCTGTGATAGTCCAGGTGGTCTTGGGTGAGATTGCTAAATACTCCCACCTCAAAGGGACAACCAAGTACCCGCCCCTGTGCTAAAGCATGGGAACTGACTTCCATGACTCCAAATTCACAACCAGCGTTGACAGCTTGTGCTAGCTGCTGTTGTAGTTCTACTGCAAAGGGGGTGGTGTGGGTGGCTGTTTGCTCAAAACCAGGCCAACGAGTGTAGAGAGTCCCCATCAAGGCGGTAGATAATTGAGCTTTGGTTAAGAAAAATTCAATTAGGTGAGTGGTGGTAGTTTTACCATTAGTACCAGTTACACCCACCAGCTTGAGTTTCTGCCCAGGATAACCATAAAAAGCTGCAGCGATCGCGGCACAAGCTTTAGTCATGTTGTTAGAGCTAATGACAACAGCCTCATCACTGGGAGGATTTTTTTCCACAGCTTGAGGAGAGACGATCGCCGCGATCGCTCCTGAGGCGATCGCACTAGGCCAAAATTCTCCGCCATCTACCCGCGTTCCTGGCATTCCAATAAACAAATCACCTGCACCGCAAGCATGGGAGTTGGTCTTGATACCTTTAACTTCCGTATCTGCCAAAACCGGAGGTAAATTTTCAACACTGTCTACTGTCGCTAGTAATTCCCGCAATTTCATGTTGTGAACCTCGACACACGCCTTTCTTGCGCCTATTCTGCATTATTTTTTTCCGGATTGGCTAAATACTTGCTCAACATTTGTGCCAATTGCTGAACGCTAGCGCGGGGAGAAGGGCGGGGTAAAGCTTGCTCTTTCTCGTCTCCAGGCGTTATTAAACACAGAACCGGAATCTCATATTGATAGGCAGCAAACCAGTTTTCATCAGTTGTAATGTCACGGATTTCTAACTCAAAACTCAGATTTTGGATCTGTTCTAGTTTTTCCTGCAAACCTTCACATAAATGACAACCGGGCTTACTGTATAAAATTAATCGCATTTACTGAATACTACAAATCACTGAGAACTGCTATTGTAAAGAATACATGATAAATCTATAATCTTTGCAATACAAATTGGTCATTTTTATTAACAAAAGTAGTAGTTAGTAACTTTGTCATTCATAATTTGTTGTGTTTACGTGGCTTTTGTGTAAAAAACATATATGTAAGTAATATTGTGAAAATCTTCATCTTTTTGTAGATGGGGGTTTGGTAATAGGTAATTGGTAACAGGTCTATTACCAATTACCACAGCGCCAGGGTGGCTTTTCTCCCTACCAATGATGAGTTAGGCTTTCCCTCTACTTCCAGAAAGTAATTATTTTTTCCTCCCTCTGATTTTTATTGGTTGTGCTTAACTCATGAATGACTCTCTGCATAAGGATTTGTCCGTTTATCAGCTGGCTTTAGGAGTGGAAGCGCCTTCTCAAACAGTGACTCTCAGTCCGGCGACCTTGCTATCACTGGTGAGAGCGCAAATAGACTTACTGATTGAGCAGCAACTCAGTGCAACTTTATGGATTAAGCTGCCACCAGGAAAAGTTTGGTCTACAGAAATAGTCCGTTATCAGTCATCGGTGGATAACTCTGGTCGTATTTACAATTGCCAAGTTGGAGAAAGTAAATCAGAGGTGGGAGAAGAAAATTTAACATCTTTATCTTGTTCGTATGAGCATTATTTTGATGTGCCATTACTACCAAATAATCACTTACAACGAGAATATTTTTTGGTAGTCTTATCGACAAAGTTTTGCAGTTTAATAGCAGCTTATCGCCCACGTCAAAATCACAAAATTGGCCCCTTGGGTAAGACACAAAATAATAAAAGTCAACCGCTATTAACGATTACTTCGCTTGAACATCAAGTTATTCAGCGTGTGTTAGATGGGATAAAACAAGAGGTTACCTCTGAATTAAAGCCCATAGCACCAAGCGATTTTATCTGCTCCACTGCTTGCGAGCCAGCCCTCATCAGCCAAATGCTCACCAAGCAACTCCAACGACAAAACGAAATTAATCGTCGCATCAGTGTTGAACGCATTGCTAAATTGCAGCAGCACAATCAAAAATTACAAACAAAAGAGCAATTGAAAGATGAATATTTAACTAATGTGTGTCAAGAACTGCGTACACCCCTGACGCAAATGAAAACTGCGCTTTCACTGTTGAATTCCCCCACCCTGAAACCACACCAAAGACAGAGGTATTTGCAGATGTTAAATACCCAGTGCGATCGCCAAAGTGTTTTGATTGCCGGTCTCATGACTTTGGTAGAACTAGAGCATAATTTGGAAACAACAACTTTAGAACTCGTCAAACTTGCAGATATTGTCCCTGGAGTCGTCAGCACTTACCAACCAGTAGCCCAAGAAAAAGGCATCATGCTAGGCTATACCATCCCTACAGACTTGCCAAGCGTTTTATGTGTCAATGGTGGCTTGCGACAAATAGTCATTAATCTGCTACACAACAGCCTCAAGTTTACAGCCAATGGTGGTCGAGTGTGGGTGAGAGCTAGAGTCCAAGGCGAATACGTCATACTAGAAATTCGTGACACAGGTATCGGTATTGCTGAAAGCGAAATTCCCAAAATATTCGACTGCTTTTATCGTGTGCGATCGGGACTAATTGATGAGACGAATGGCGCAGGTTTAGGACTCACAATTGTCCAGAGATTGTTATGGCATTGTGGTGGTTCTGTTAATGTGAGAAGCAAGGTTGATGAAGGTACTATGGTAATAGTGCAAATGAAGATAGGAAGCACCTCGCCAACTTAGATCCGGAAAACGGGGTGAAGCGATCGCCTGTTGGTTGACAACTGCACTTGTAGAGCGACAAATAATTTGTCGTTCTACAATTGTCGATTGCCAAATTATATGACCACTTGACAAGTTAATGTCATTCAAAATATTATCCTCAAAACCCTTGCCAAGCAAGGGTTTTGTTATTTTAGGCTCAAAATACCCAGAAACTTATTGCCAAAATAGCTGTCCTCTTTTGAAAAGTTGACGAAATATCTGTCCTTGCTTGAAAAGGGACTTGAGGGAAGATTTTTACAGAAATTGACAAAATAAATGTCCTCCAAGTAGTACAATACAACTACGTTTTTATTGAACATTTATGTAAATATGCTGGATGATCCTGATAAGGGCAATCAAGAGCCAGAAACGCATGAGATAGTGACTGAGCTATCACTAGATGAGCAGCATTTGCTGGAAATGATTCAGAAACTAATAGAACCGTGCGATCGTATCACCTATGGAGAAAGACAAAGGGAAGTTGCAGGAAAACTAGGCAAGTCTGTACGGACAGTAAGGCGATTGGTGAAAAAATGGGAACAGGAGGGTTTAACTGCACTTCAAACTGCGACAAGAACTGATAAAGGAACACATCGAATAGATTCGGATTGGCAGGACTTCATTATCAAGACATATAAGGAAAATAATAAAGATGGAAAACGAATGTCTCCCAAACAAGTGGCGCTCAGAGTTCAAACAAAGGCTGAGGAATTAGGTCAACAAAAATATCCCAGTTATAGAACTGTGTATCGAGTTTTACAACCTATCATCGAACAGAAAGAACAAAAAGAGGGTATTAGACATCGGGGTTGGCATGGTTCTCGATTATCAGTTAAAACTCGCGATGGCAAAGACTTATTTGTGGAACACAGCAATCATGTTTGGCAGTGTGATCACACTCGTGTAGACCTATTACTGGTAGATCAGCACGGTGAACTTTTGAGTCGTCCTTGGTTAACAATAGTTGTAGATACTTACTCCCGTTGCATTATGGGGATAAATTTGGGTTTTGATGCCCCAAGTTCCCAGGTAATAGCATTGGCACTGCGTCATGCAATTTTGCCTAAGCGATATGGATCAGAATATGGACTCCATGAAGAATGGGGAACCTATGGTAAACCAGAACATTTTTATACTGATGGCGGTAAAGATTTTCGCTCCAACCATTTGCAACAGATAGGTGTGCAGTTGGGGTTTGTTTGTCATTTACGCGATCGCCCCAGTGAAGGTGGTATTGTTGAGCGTCCTTTTGGAACTTTTAACACTGATTTATTTTCAACCTTGCCAGGATACACAGGTTCAAATGTACAGGAACGCCCTGAGCAAGCTGAGAAAGAAGCTTGTATTACTTTGAGGGAATTAGAACGTCTGCTAGTACGTTACATCGTGGATAAATACAACCAAAGTATTGATGCTCGATTAGGCGACCAAACTCGTTATCAACGTTGGGAAGCAGGATTAATTGTTGCGCCTAATTTAATTTCAGAAGAAGAATTACGTATCTGCCTGATGAAGCAAACTCGACGCTCAATTTACAGGGGTGGGTATGTGCAATTTGAAAATCTGACTTATCGGGGAGAAAATTTGGCAGGTTATGCAGGTGAAAATGTTGTACTGCGTTATGACCCCAAAGATATCACCACTTTGTTGGTTTACCGCCAGAAAGGTAATCAAGAAGAATTTCTAGCTCGTGCTTATGCTCAAGATTTGGAGACAGAGGAATTGTCTGTGGATGAAGCAAAAGCTATGAGTCGCCGGATTCGGCAAGCAGGTAAGGCTATTAGCAATCGTTCTATTTTGGCAGAGGTGCGCGATCGCGAAACCTTCGTGAACCAAAAGAAAACCAAAAAGGAACGCCAAAAGGCAGAACAGACCATAGTTCAAAAGGCTAAAAAACCTGTGCCTGTTGAACCAGAGGAAGAAATTGAAGTGGCATCTGTTGACAGTGAACCAGAATACCAGATGCCGGAAGTCTTTGATTACGAACAAATGCGTGAAGATTACGGGTGGTAGAAAATGACTTCAAAACAGGCTCAAGCTGTTGCCCAACAATTGGGAGATATTCCGGTAAATGACGAAAAAATACAAGCGGAAATTCAACGATTGAACCGGAAGAGTTTTATTCCCTTGGAACAAGTACAAATGCTTCATGATTGGTTAGATGGAAAGCGACAATCACGGCAGTCTGGTCGAGTGGTGGGGGAGTCAAGAACAGGCAAAACTATGGGTTGTGATGCCTACAGATTACGCCATAAACCAAAGCAAGAACCAGGACGACCTCCAACTGTTCCTGTTGCTTATATTCAAATCCCGCAAGAATGCGGTGCAAAGGAATTGTTTGGAGTCCTCCTTGAACATTTGAAGTATCAAATGACAAAGGGAACAGTAGCCGAAATCAGGGACAGAACGCTACGAGTTCTTAAGGGGTGTGGAGTGGAAATGCTTATTATTGATGAGGCTGACCGCTTGAAACCCAAAACTTTTGCTGAGGTGCCGGACATTTTTGACAAATTAGAAATAGCAGTGATTTTGGTAGGAACTGACCGCTTAGATGCAGTAATTAAGCGGGACGAACAAGTTTACAACCGTTTTCGGGCTTGTCATCGATTTGGTAAGTTTTCTGGGGATGAATTTAAGAAGATAGTAGACATTTGGGAAAAGAAGGTTTTGCAGTTGCCAGTTGCTTCCAATCTTTCCAGTAAGACTATGCTGAAGACTTTAGGTGAGACAACGGGGGGTTATATTGGTTTGCTCGACATGATTCTGAGAGAATCTGCTATCCGGGCATTGAAGAAAGGATTACGGAAGGTGGATTTGGCAACCCTGAAGGAAGTGACAGAAGAGTACAAATAATGGAAGTTCCACAGATTCAACCTTGGCTGTTTCAAATAGAACCGTTAGAGGGAGAAAGTTTGAGTCACTTTTTAGGACGTTTTCGACGGGCAAATGATTTAACACCTACTGGTTTAGGTAAAGCTGCTGGACTTGGAGGTGCGATCGCTCGTTGGGAAAAGTTTCGATTTAATCCCCCACCGTCTCGCCAGCAGTTGGAGGCTTTGGCTAATGTTGTCGGGGTTGATGCCGATAGGTTAGCGCAAATGTTACCATCTGCTGGGGTGGGGATGAAAATGGAGCCAATTCGGTTATGTGCTGCTTGTTATGCCGAGTCGCCATGTCACAAGATTGAATGGCAATTTAAGGTAACGCGAGGGTGCGCGAGGCACAAAATAACTTTATTGTCAGAATGTCCTAACTGCAAGGCAAGATTTAAGGTTCCAGCATTATGGGTGGATGGTTGGTGTAATCGTTGCTTTTTACGGTTTGAGGAGATGGCTAAGTATCAGAAAGGGTTGTAGCTCTAATTGATCATGAACTTGAATTACTTCAGATGACTAACTCATAGAATATTCACCATATATCAGAAATTAATCCTTTACGATATCTCATTAGAGGTACTATAAAGGAAAGCTTTCCGTGATATTATAATTAGGTAGTACAAGTGTTCTAAAATAGCATAAATGTATAGATTGCTGAATTAGAGTTTGTAGGGGGAGGTGAGAAATTTGATGCTTGAGCAAGTTAGGAAATGTAAATACTGTGGCAGAGAAATGATGAACGTTTCTCACTCATCATGGTCAGAGAATCCCTATTGTGACCATTGCTTCGATCAAAGAATATCAGAAGCATCCAAAAAAATGCCTCCTCAAAAATGGCATCTGGATGGTAACTATATTGTATTTACGCCAAAGTAGCAAAAGTCTTTTCTAAGTGAGTTTCTGCATCAGAAAAAGTCAGACTTTCCCTACAGTATTGTAATTTTTTCCTTCTAGTACCTTGATTGTCTGTAAAAACATTTACATTCCACAAATCGTGTAGATTTTTGACCAGTTCAACTCCTAGATATGGTTTTCCCTTGCCTTGACTAGCTATCCACAAAATATCCCCATTGCTAGAAATTTGAGTGTTCCAATCCAAAGGGATTTCTATTTTACCTAGTGCATCTGCAAGTTCAATTGCAGATTTATACCGTTTTTTAGGGTCAACATTTAAAGCTTTTCTGATAACTTTTCTTAAACTTTGAGTAACGTGAGGCAGAAAATAATTCTGGTCTGGCAGTTTTCCTCTTTGGATTGCATCCTGGAGAATTATAAAATCAAGTTGAGAATTAATAGGAATCTTCTGGCTATTAAAAATTTGATCACCATTAATAGCCCGATACAAAGTAACTCCCATTAAATAAATATCTGACTCAACTGTTGCTGTAGCATTCGGAGGAAAACTTTCAGGAGGTAGAGTATGAAAGTACATTTGAGGCGAATGGACTATTCCATTTTGATCGAGTGAATCTGATTGCCCAAAATCGGCAATCATTGGTTGATCTGTGTTAGAAAAGAAAATATTAGACGGTTTTATATCTAGATGTAAATAATTTTTAATATGAATATGATGAAGCCCATTTAGTACACCTTGAGCCATTCTAATTACTTCTGTTAGTGATAATGGATTTTGTTGAATACGATCCGCTAATGAGCCTTTTGAGAAATACGGCATTACTAAAGTAATAGTATTCGGGGTTTCACAGGCATAATTAATAGGAACAACATTAGGGTTTTGAGATGCAAATATTATTTTCGCCTCTTGAAAATATGTTTGACTAGAGTGAAATCTTCGTTTATCAACTTCTTTAGCAACTAAAAGTCCACCAAGTTGCTCTTCATCAATCAAAAAAACTTGTGAGTTACATCCCTGCCCTACACCTATCTGCTGTATTTTTTTGTATGTCAAAGTCCCTATAACTTGCATTTAATCCTCCAATTGGGTAACAGCAGCTAAAATAGCCTCTTGTTGATTTTGGTTCATATCTGACCAATCAATACCTCTAAATTCATCATGAGATAAATATTTCTTAGCAGATTGAGAATTTATTCCAGAAGAAATTGTTTTAAAAGCACCTAATATACAATCGATTCTTTTTTCTCCTAAAACTTCAAGAATTACACCTTCAATCCTGGCTCTTTTCAATAAAGAATCTTTGTTAGCTCTTGGAAAAGAACTAGGCTCAGGAAGGCGAATTGCACCAAATTGTGGCTGATATTGTTCAATTATAGTCAACAAACGATCTCGATACCAGACAAGTTGCTGAGACTCTTTTTCATAAGATTTAGGCGGAGTCATTTTATCATTAACAATGAGTATAGGTTCTTTTTTCGTTCCCTTAACCACAGCATAATTAACAGTTTGAGTTTCAGCTCTAAAACCAATTGCTTTTACCATAGATTCTATTTCACTTAACTTTATTTTTAATTAAGTTAATTTCTTTTACATATTTTGATAAATTTGTAATTTTTGCTCTTTCTCTTGCCAATCCGGTAAATAAGCAGACATAAGGCACTTAAATAATTTACCGTGATTCGGAACACTGAGATGCACAAGTTCATGAACAATGACAAACTCGCCTAGTTCGGTGGGTAAGTTTAGCAACCCAGTGTTTAAGGTTAAGCGTCCTGTATGAGATATAGATGCCCATTTTCTTTTCATTGGACGCAGTTGAACTTGCTTGACTGTAACTTGAATGCGATCGCACCATTCGCGCACGGCATTTTTCAGTTCTTGTGCATCTTTCCAGTTTGGCTTGTCGCAGGTAGGGGTAATCATTAACCTCGTTTTAAGTTCCGCAGATTTTCAATGATTCCAATGCTTGGTCAAACAAGTTAGTGATGAGGTTAGGAGTAAATATATTAGCTTGAGTAAGCTTGACTTAGCAACATAAAAAGTTTATCAACAACTGCTGTCACTTGATCCAATTCATCGATCTCAGCAAAAATGGCGAAGGTGACTTCTTTCCGCAACTCTCTCAATTCTGCCTCACTGATGCGCCAATTGGGATACTCTATAAAAGCTTGTTTAATTTGATTGCTTACTGCTTCAGGATTATCAATACCTGCATCCTGTAGGGTTTGAAAGACAAAAAACGTTAAGCTGTCAAAACCACGTTTAGCCTGTTCTTTCTTGCGCTGCTCATTTTCACCAATTTCTTTAACCAACGTATCTAAGGCTTCTTGGGTATCGGACTGGCGATTTTCAAACTTTTCTTGGACAATTTTGGCACGTTCCGCCATTGCAATGAGAAAAGGGTCATCGGGATTTTCTTCGGCAGTTTTTTCGATGCTTTTGATGAGGTTGATGACTTTGGTGGTTTCACCTCCTTGCTTGTCTTTGATGACTTCGAGGGTTTGAGCATTGATTTCTACAAAATCTGTTACAGTTGCGATCGCTGTTGTGCCAATATGTTTTTGTACGAGTTCATCAGTTTTGCGCTGCAACGCTTTATCGACGTAAACCCTTTTGCTGTAAGCTTTGCGGATTACTTCATAAATAGAGGAAAGGGTGGCGTAATCGTCCATGTAGGGACGTAGGAAAGCATCAGGGGAAATAACTTCATAGAGCATTTCTAGTTCTTTATAGGCTTTAGAAAATGCTTTTCTGCGTTCTTGTTCTCGAAAATGCTCAATAATATCATCTACATCTTTATCGTTAAAATTGTTCTGAATCAAGCTCAAATAAGTTGAGGCTTGCTGCTCCATTTTATTTTTGAATAAAGTTTTGAGCAGTTTCAAATCTTTGATAATAGCGTTGATTTCATCGCTGTCAAAGGCAAGTGCTTTTTCTAGTTTGTTGAAAATGCCTACAAAATCCAGCACAAAACCATGCGGTTTCACCATCTCTTGAGCTTCGCTTTCGTAGGGACGATTCACACGAGCGATCGCCTGTAACAAGGTATGATCTCGCATGGGCTTATCGAGATACATGGCATAAAGCAGGGGAGCATCAAATCCTGTCAACAGTTTCTCGGTAACAATCAGGATTTTGGGGTATTCTCCAAATTTGGCGAAGTTTTTACGGATTTGTTTTTCTGTCTTGTCGTCGAGGTGGTAGGTTTTGAGTTCTTGAGTATCGTTATTGTTTCCGGTATAGACAACTGCGGAGTATTCAGGAGGTAAATATTTATCTAAAGCTTGTTTATATTTAGCACAGGCAGGACGGTCAACAGCGACTAAAAAAGCTTTATAACCTAGTGGTTCTACGTTTTGAGTGTAATGCTTGGCAACATATTTTGCTACCTGATCTACTCTTTGATTACCTTTGAGGAAGTTTTTTAAATTAACGGCACGATCTAAAATTTTATTTAATTCGGCAATATCGCTAATCCCCTCAGTTTCTGCCAAGTTGAGAAACTCCTTTTCCATGAGTTCCTTTGGCACAATTATCTTGCTGGGAGCAATATTGTAGTAAAGGGGTAGTGTTGTTCCGTCTTCAATACTTTCTGCAATGGAATATTTATGCAGATACCCCTTTTTATCGTCTGTGCCGAAGGTTTTAAATGTGCCTTTACCGTAGCTAGTTTTATCTACAGGTGTACCAGTAAATCCGATAAAAGTGGCATTAGGGAGTCCTGCCATTAAGAAAGTTCCTAAATCTCCTCCGGTGGTGCGGTGTGCCTCATCAATCAGAATATAAATATTTTTTCTTAGATTAATATTGGCAGGCATATCGCGGAATTTGTGGATCATGGTGACGATAATGCCACGATAATCATCTTTTAGTAGTTGATTAAGGGTGGTAATGCGATCAGCGTGTTGAACGTTATTCAGTCCTAAGTTAATTAGGTTTCTGAGCATTTGGTCTTCTAGCTCGTTGCGGTCAATCATCAGCAGAATTGTCGGTTTATCGCTCTGTGGGGCTTTAAAGAGCATTTCCGCCGTCTTAATCATTGTGAAAGTCTTACCACTGCCTTGGGTATGCCAGACAAGTCCTTTGCTGTGTTCAGGATCGTGACAGCGTTCAATTACCTTTTCAACTGCGGTGGTTTGGTGTTGACGCAGAATAAATTTTTGCAGAGTTTCTTCTTTCTCTGCAAAGAGAATATAATTTTGCAGGAATTGGAGAATATAGTTAGGTTGACAAAAACTCTTAATTTTTGCTTCTAGTTGACCGATTTGTTCTGCTTTCCAGTTAAAAATGTTGCGCCTGACAATATTCCACGTCACCCCATACGAAAAGCCAATGGCTTCAGTGGCGGTAAAAATCATCTGGGGAACGAATAACTCTGGTGTTTCGGTGTGGTAGCGACGAATTTGATCAACACCTAATGCGATCGCTTCATCTTTAGTAGCGTTTTTGCATTCGATGACGAGGATAGGAATACCGTTGATTAAAAAGACTACATCTTCCCGTGTACCGTACTTGCCGTTATGAATGTAGTATTCTTCCGTTACTTCGTAGGAGTTTTCGGTGGTGTCATCGTAGTTGATGAGTTTTAGATCGAGTTCCCGATTTTCAGGGGCATAAAAATATTTGCCTTGGTTGCGGAGATAAGTTAGGAAGTCTCTATTTCCGTAGATGTCGGCAGGTAGGTTACTCAGTAGCGCAATAAGTACGCCTTGAGCTTCGGTATACTTGGGGTTAAACTGGCGGACTTTTTGATAGAGGGTATCGTCAAAAAACAGGGATGCTTGTTGTGCCTTCTCTTGAATGTTACCACTGTGATTATTAAAACCCCGTCTGGTTTCCGCTTCTTCACGAGATACAAATGTCCAGCCAATTTCTTGAGCGTAAGTAATTATCCTGCTTTGAACAGTTTTCTGTTCCCCTGGTTTTGGCATAAGTTGGGATAGAAGTATAATTTATTTTCGAGTCGTGCGGTAAGTTTGATGAGGGTCATTGGGTTTTTCTGGATTTGTATATTCAAGCAAACCCTCATCAATTAAAGGTTTTAAATGTTTATGTAGCAGATATTTTCGTTCTCGGTTTAATAAAGAGGCTAATTCACTAGAGGAGTAAGGTTGTATCTCACATAATTCAAGGATGATATTTTTAATTTCCTCATGCTTTGTTCGACTACCAATCTTCCCTATTTTTTCTTGTAAAGATGCTTTTCTCGTATCAGGAAATAATTCAAGAGTAAGTTGTTCAGGTATAAAATTGCTACTGTCTTGACTAAGGGTTGAGGACTGTCTTGATAAGGTTTCCCCCTCTACTGTACTACTGTCTTGACTAGGAGTTGAGGACTGTCTTGATAAGGTTTCCCCCTCTACTGTACTACTGTCTTGACTAGGAGTTGAGGACTGTCTTGATAAGGTTTCCCCCTCTGCTGTACTACTGTCTTGATTAAATTTATCTACTTGGGATTGTTCTTTAGACTGAAACTCAGGGTTAAGAGTATAATAAGTTGCTGAACTTTTTCCGTGTGATGCAATTAAACCAATATCCCTCAATCTTTTTAAGTTTTGACTAGCCTTTAGGGTATCTACACCATTGATTAAACGAGAAATGGCATTATTAATTGTTCCTTTTTCTCTCAAAACAACTAATATTTTTGCTTCTTCATCAGTCAGATTATGGATTCTGAATTGTGATAACCATTGTAGGGCTTCTGTATCAAAAAGATTATGAGAAAAAAGAGTAACATTAAATTTATCTAAGTTACGATTAGATTCAAAAGATGGTAAGCTCAAATTAGCTTCTAGCATAGCTTCCAACATGACTCGAATACCTGATCCTTTAGTTTCAGCGAATCCTGTTTCATGAAGCACTGCGGCGATCGCTTCATTACGAATCACAGAACCAGGTTCGCCTAAAGTTTCTCGGCTAAGATTTTTCAGGGAATAACCAGGATTGCGGATTTCTAGACGGTTAGAATACTTAATAATCTGGATAGGACTACGTTGGCTATAGTCTCGGTGCATGACAGCATTAACTATTGCCTCTCTAATAACTTTACGAGGAATGAGAGGAATTTCACTGCGTTGAACACTATCCTCAGCTAGTCCAAATCTTGTAGGTAAGTCATTGAGAACATTTGTTACCAGTCTAGGAATAGCCAACAGTAGTGGTTCACGGATTTCAAGAGTCTGATATCTATCTTGATAGTCAGTGATCCATTCTGTACCTTCAATTAAAATATAATCTACACGATGCAGAGGACAATAACGCCGTAGAGCGATCGCATTGCCAAACAAGATTAATCCAGCAATTGTTGGACAGTAGTGATTTTGATGTTTAACGATGACATTTAAAGAATACAGTAAATCTTGATCTGAATAGTTCAATTCAGGAGCATTAGGTTTAATTTTCGCTCGTGCTTGTCTATAGGCGTTAATAGCTTGGGGTTCTAAATCTTCTAGGGTTGCTTCTAAAATTGGAGTTGTATCGTAGCTAGAAAAACTATTTTCTTGATAAAGACGTTTGATATCTACATCAGTACAACGTTGATCTGTGGAAGAAATACGCCTATATGCTCCCTTTGGCAGTCCTGTACTCACAATATATACAGGCTTTTCTGTGGGTTGAGCTTCAGAAATATATGCAATTAAGACAGTTTTGCCTTCTTTAGTAGCTAACTGGATTTGGGGACGAATAATAATATTAAATTTTTGGCTGCAATGGCTGGTTAAATCTCTCTGGATCTTATCAGGATCTTCAAGCCCTTCTATTTCATACTGATTGCTATCACTATCTTCCGGTGCTTTGATTCCCAAAATCAAATATCCGCCTCTTAATCCAGGTTCGTTAGCAAATGCACTGATTGTAGTTAAGCAACTTTTACCAACTTCTGAGCCTTTTTTGGCTTCGATTTCTACACTTTCGTCTTGGGTGGTAAGGAGTTCCCAAAGTTCATCAAAGGTCAGCATCTTTATTCATCTCCTCCCTATGATACGAGGTTGAGGGCAGAAAGATTAAGGTCATCAACTCGTATTTGGGCAGTCATGAGTTGGTGAAGAAGGATGCGAAATAGGTCTTTTGATGTAGATAGGTTTTGATACGCTGTATTTATTCTTTTATCACATAGATCAAGAGCATAACTAATTTCATTTTGCTCTAATAATGAAGGTCTTATTAAAAGAGTTGAGCCTAACTGCGCTCTATTAATTTTAGGAATACCAGTTCTATCTTGAAAAGATATTGCTTGATTTCTAAAAATATCAGACAAAAGAAAATGAAATAAAAAATTACGATTAAAACACCCATTTTTTGAGCGGATAGGATACATATCAGCACTACAAGTTCCTTCAAAGTCAGGTAATGCGACCTTATTTAAATAAGGTCGGATTTTTGAATAAAGAATATCATCATTATTAAAATAATAGTTGCCACTTGAAATATTCAATTCTTGATTTGTTTGCAGGCATAATAGCCTTCCACTATTAGATTCTATATTTTCAGAGCCAACATGAAGCATTTCGCTATAAGGTTTTTCTTTAGGATTAACCTGACCACTTGTGACACTGATAGCATCAGCAAATCTAATAACCTCCCAACTTTTAGGAATAAAGCCTATTTCCGTCATCTTTTGAGGTTCACCACGAGTTCCCTCGGTGAATAATTTCTGCATTAGGACTTTTTTCAGTTCGGTAGTGAGGGAGATAATTTGCTCCTGTTGTGTGATCGCATCCTGCACCAGTGACAAAATCCATGCAATTTTTCGCTGTTCTTCCAGAGGAGGAATTAAAACATTTAATGTCTTAATTGTATTTGTTGATAAATTAGCTTGTTTCATCCCCTTTGCCGTTAAATACAAAGGGGTTAAAAATATTCTGGATCGTAGAAAGTAAAAAATGTAGTCATGATTAATATCTGCTGAAATAACATCAATTCTTGCTACACGTTGATTTAGCAGTAAATTTTTATCAGTTCTATTTATTTTGACTGTAAAACCATAATCTTCTTTTTCGCTAGTCCCAGTTAATGATATTATTAAGTCTCCCTCTTTTAGAAGATACTTAGAATATTTCTGGGCGTAATAGTCAGGATAAAAAACAGGACTGCGCTCTAGGTCAAGTTTATTTTGATATAGGTTTCCCATCCTTATTAGTTGAGTGTTGGAAGAATCTACAGCGTCGGTAGATTTGAAAGCATATCCATTAAAAATACTTAAGATATTTTCAAATTTAACTATTTTCCAACTTTCAGGAACGAAACCAAAATCTCTATTTTTATAAGACTCATCTGTTTTATTACTTATTTTAAATTCATGAAGATGTTCATCAATTGTGGGAGTTTTTCTTTTCATCATTGATATCTCCCTAAAACTTTCATTAATAATTTATTCGTTTCCGCAGCTTCCTTCTCTAAAACCTCTAACTCCTCCAAAATCTCCGCAATGGGTCTGAAATCCTCCTCTTCTGTTATATGAATATAACGAGATGGCGAAATATTATAATCATTATGGGCAATCTTATCCTTATAGACAATGAGGCTGAATTTCTCCTCCTCCCGCCAAGTTAAAAACGTGTTGGCAATGCGCTCAATTTCCTCATCAGGAATATAATTTTTCGGATCGCCTTTAGCAAATACCAAACTTGCATTGATGAAAAATAGCTTACCTTGTCGTTCTTTCGGTTTAGCTCTATTCAAAAATAAAAGAATACCTGGGGCAGAAGTGTTATAGAACAGATTTTGTGGTAGATAAATCACCCCTTCAATCAAATCCTGTTCTACAAACCACTTCCTAACTTCCTTCTCCTTATTCTTATTAGCATTCCCTGAACCCCGTGACGCTGCACCTGTATCTAAAACGATCGCTGCCTTTCCCGTTTTATCTAAGGATGCCAAAATATGTTGTACCCAACCCCAATCAGCTGATGAACCTGGATAACCTGCTCCTTTGGGGAAACGTCCTAACTCATCACCGTCATAATCTTTCTCTGTGAACCATTTCTGATTCCACATGGGATTAGCCACCACTCGCTCAAACTGAGCTAATTTCCCTGCTTGCATGAATTTCGGATGGCGAAAGGTATCCCCAATTTCGATTTTTCCCTCCATATCATGGATAATCATGTTCATGTTTGCCATTGCCCAAGTATTCGGAGTGTATTCCTGTCCATACAGTTGCAACGGTGCAAACTTTTCCGTTGCACCTTGTGATTCTTGCAATACCAACTGACACTTAATCAACAAACCTGCCGAACCACAACAGGGATCATAAATCGTCATCCCTGGTTCTGGTTGCATAATCTTCGCCATGATTAGCCCTACTTCCTTCGGGGTGTAAAATTCTCCTGCTGACTGTCCTGAACCTTCAGCAAACTTGCGAATCAAATACTCATAACTGCGCCCAATGATATCTGGCTCTACATCCTTTAACCCTAGACGCTTCTCCGAGATTTTTTCAATCAGGTTCGAGAGGCGATCATCATCAAGGTCACGCTGTCCATGAGTTGTGGCATTAAAATCAACTCGATTAATAATCCCATTCAACAAAGGATTCGCCTTAGCAATTTCTCGCAAATAGTCTGTTAACTTCTCCCCAATCTTGTCTGAAAGCTTGCGAATCACTGACCAAACCGGATCATCAGGATTCTGTGGTTGCAGTGGCAAATAAAACCGCACTAAATTATGATCCATTGCCACTAACTTAAACGCCTTGGCACGAGAACCTACCTTCTCAGCAATCCGATTTAGTTCATCATCGAATACATCACAGAGTCGTTTAGTAAAAATCAACGGCAGAATAAAATCCTTATACTTCGCTGCTTCCTGCGCTCCGCGAATACTACAAGCAGCATCCCATATCCAATTTTCTAGGGATTTGTCCCCATTACCATTACGTTCACCCATCTATGTTTACGTAGCTCCTTTAAGCTTTTAATTTTTGTTGTAGTTGCTGATAAATCTCATCCAACCACACCGGAATTACAGGTTTGCCTTCATCTAAAGATGCGATCGCTTTTGTTCTGTCAAACTCCATAAGCTCAAGCGATATCTTTGGCGCACCTAACGGCGATCGCTCCTGTGCTTCTGACAACAACATAAAGCGTCTACCTGTACCCGAACTAAACAACTCTGGCTCTTGGTCTTTCAGTGTTTTCAAAGTTTCGCAAGCAATATCAAAACTCAAACCTACAGACAGCCAATATACCATAGCTGCCAATTCTACTAAATTGGTTTTTGAGTAATAAATACTACGTCCTGTCCCCGTATCACTAATAACAGGAACAACCACCCCTTTTTCCCGCCAATACTGGAGTTGACGGAGTGTACAACCTGTAATTTTAGAAGCTTCCTTACTTGTAAAAAATGTCTCCTGCATAGATTTCCATTTTACAGAAGACTCGTTTAATACAAATATGTTAGTATTGAACAAAATTGTTTTAAGGGTATGAGCCAAATCACTATTCAGTGTCGTCTTGTAGCTTCTGAGCCATCACGTCATCAACTATGGAAGTTGATGGTAGATTTAAATACGCCACTGATTAATGAATTATTGGTTCAGGTAGCCCAACACCCTGAATTTGAAACTTGGCGACAAAAGGGCAAACACCCAGCCAAAATTGTCAAAGAATTATGCGAGCCTTTGAGAACTGATCCTCGCTTCATCGGTCAACCTGGACGTTTTTACACAAGTGCGATCGCCACAGTAAATTACATCTACAAATCTTGGTTTGCATTGATGAAGCGATCGCAATCCCAACTAGAAGGTAAAATGCGCTGGTGGGAAATGCTTAAAAGCGATGCCGAATTAGTAGAAGTTAGTGGAGTTACTTTAGAGAGTCTTCGTACTAAAGCTGCTGAAATACTGTCTCAATTTGCTCCCCAGCCAGATACAGTTGAAGCACAACCAGCGAAAGGAAAGAAACGTAAGAAAACCAAAAAATCAGATGGCGATTGCGCGGAGCGCACGCTACGCGAACGTAGTATTTCTGATTATTTGTTTGAAGCTTACCGCGACACAGAAGAAATATTGACACGTTGTGCAATTAACTATTTACTGAAAAATGGTTGCAAAATCAGCAATAAAGAGGAAAATGCTGAAAAATTCGCTAAACGCCGCCGCAAACTGGAGATTCAAATTGAACGCCTAAGAGAAAAACTAGAGGCACGAATCCCCAAAGGTCGAGACTTAACGGATGCCAAATGGTTAGAAACTCTTTTGCTGGCCACTCTTAATGTTCCTGAAAATGAAGCGGAGGCGAAATCTTGGCAAGACAGTCTGCTAAAAAAATCTATCACAGTACCTTTCCCAGTCGCTTATGAAACCAACGAAGACATGACTTGGTTTAAAAACGAAAGGGGACGTATCTGTGTAAAATTTAGCGGACTGAGTGAGCATACTTTTCAAGTCTATTGCGATTCTCGCCAACTCCAATGGTTTCAACGTTTTTTAGAAGACCAGCAAATCAAACGGAACAGTAAAAACCAACACTCTAGCAGCCTATTCACTCTCCGTAGTGGACGTATTGCATGGCAAGAGGGGGAAGGTAAAAGTGAACCTTGGAAAGTTAACCGCTTAATCCTTTACTGTTCTGTAGATACTCGCCTGTGGACGGCTGAAGGAACAAACCTAGTCCGAGAAGAAAAAGCAGAAGAAATTGCTAAAGCTATCGCCCAAACAAAAGCCAAAGGCAAACTCAACGATAAACAACAAGCTCATATAAAACGGAAAAACTCTTCTCTAGCCAGAATTAATAACCTCTTTCCCCGCCCCAGCAAGCCCTTATATAAAGGTCAATCTCATATTCTTGTTGGTGTTAGCCTTGGTTTAGAGAAACCTACAACACTAGCAGTGGTTGATGGCTCTATAGGTAAAGTGCTTACTTACCGCAATATTAAACAACTACTAGGCGATAATTACAGACTTTTAAATAGACAACGACAACAAAAACACACCTTATCCCATCAACGCCAAGTAGCTCAAATCCTGGCTTCACCGAATCAACTTGGGGAATCAGAGTTGGGACAGTATGTAGACAGATTACTAGCTAAAGAAATTGTAGCGATCACCCAAACATATAAAGCTGGCTCTATTGTCCTGCCTAAATTGGGCGATATGCGAGAACAGGTGCAAAGTGAGATTCAAGCTAAAGCCGAACAGAAATCAGACTTAATAGAAGTTCAACAAAAATATTCCAAACAGTACCGAGTTAGCGTCCATCAGTGGAGCTATGGTCGATTGATTGCAAGTATTCGCTCGTCAGCAGCTAAAGTTGGAATTGTGATTGAGGAATCGAAACAACCGATTCGAGGTAGTCCACAGGAGAAAGCGAGAGAATTAGCGATCGCTGCTTATAATTCTCGCCGAAGAACCTGATTGACAAAAAGCAGAACCTTGAAAATAGAATAGATATAACTAATAGCGCCGCAGTTCATGCTTTGTTCAAAGCCTCTGTACTGTGTAAATGTGGGTTAGTTTGACTGTTGGAAAACAGTCTTGCTTTCTGACCCTGGTAGCTGCCCACCTTGATGCTGCTGTCCCTTGAGGACAGGAATAAGGTGCGCCCCCAGTAATAGAGGTGCGGGTTTACCGCAGTGGTGGCTACCGAATCACCTCCGATCAAGGAGGAACCCACCTTAATTATTTATTTTTGGCAAACCACAAGCGAGGTCAATTTTCCAGGGAGGTTTGCCAAAAGTCCAAATCCCTTGTCTAGTCTGCGTTTTATTTATTGGTATGTTTCGATGATTCGCCTTGAAGGGTGAAGTCGAGAGCAGATTTAGACACCTTTGCCAAAATCACTTTTGGAAGTGTCTCTAGATAAGGGTTTGGTCGGGCGGAGTTTCAACACCCCTCCCGAAGTGGGGCGGGTTGAAAGGACAAAGGTAAAAAGACTTGGAGTTTGGAGGAACTTGTTTCAACACCCCTCCCGAAGTGGGGCGGGTTGAAAGTTCTCCTCCCTCCAGCGTCGCACCACAGGAATACTCAGTTTCAACACCCCTTCCGAAGTGGGGCGGGTTGAAAGACCTTCATGCAAGGATATAAAAAATTTTAGGTGGGTTGAAAGGCGCACTTCGTTCGGGATTTTCCCTGACCGAAACAGTACCAATAAATCAAAGCTATTATAATAACAGCTTCTAATGCCAATACACCTTGATGACTAAGTAATTTGGCAACGCGGACAACAACTTGGCAATACGGACAACAATTTGTCAACGCAGACAAAGAATTTGGCAATCGACAACAATAATCGGGATGACTGGATTCGAACCAGCGGCCCCTTCGTCCCGAACGAAGTGCGCTACCAAGCTGCGCTACATCCCGTTAAAAAATTTATACGCCTTTTTTAGCATAACATAAATAATAGTCAATACAGAAAAGACATCTACATCTATATATATAGATGAATCGGAACGGGATTTGCTTGCTAGGATTAGATTTGTATAACATTCAGTGGTAAAAGCGGATTGTGACTGTAAAACCAGACTGGTTGCGGGTAAAAGCGCCTCAATGGGAGCGCGTTGGTAACGTTAAAGAAATTTTGCGGGATTTAGCGCTAAATACAGTTTGTGAGGAAGCGTCATGTCCGAACATTGGTGAATGCTTCCAAGCTGGTACAGCCACATTTTTGATTATGGGGCCAGCCTGCACCCGTGCTTGTCCTTATTGCGATATTGATTTTGAGAAAAAACCCAAAGCTCTCGACCCCACAGAACCCACACGATTAGCTGAAGCTGTGCGGCGGATGAGACTAAATCATGTAGTCATCACTTCCGTAAACCGAGATGATTTACCAGATGGTGGTGCATCGCAGTTTGTTAAGTGTATAGCAGAGGTGCGCGCGGTTTCGCCTCAAACCACAATTGAGGTGCTAATCCCTGATTTGTGCGGTAACTGGGAGGCGTTAAAGATAATTCTTCAAGCATCACCAGAGGTATTAAACCATAATACAGAAACAATTCCTCGCCTTTATCGACGAGTCAGACCCCAAGGCAACTACGATCGCACCCTAGAATTATTGCAGCGATCGCGTCAAATTGCTCCCTGGCTCTACACAAAATCCGGTATCATGGTCGGCTTAGGCGAAACTGATGCCGAAGTTCGCCAAGTTATGCAAGACCTACGCGCTGTAGATTGCGATATCCTCACAATCGGGCAATATCTCCAACCCAGTCAAAAGCACTTGCAAGTTAACGATTTTGTTACTCCAGAACAATTTGCTGCTTGGCAAGCCTATGGTGAAGAAATCGGATTTCTACAAGTTGTATCCTCACCTTTGACGAGAAGTTCTTACCACGCCGAACAAGTACGACAATTAATGGAGCGTTACCCCCGGAACAAATAGAAACCTAATCAATCGTGTCTCTAAAATTTTGAATTTTGAATTTTTGAACCGGTGCAAGAAACTACCATATTAATTTTAGGTGCAGGTGCTTGGGGTGCATCTCTAGCAAACTTAGCACTAGCCAACGGCCATAGGGTGCGTGTATGGTCACGGCGAGGAACTGAAACACTAGCAGCACTCTTAGAAGATGTTGATATAATTCTCTCGGCGATTTCCATGAAAGGAGTGAGAGAAGTTGCTTCCCAAATTCAATCTCTCACTCCTTCACCAGAAACTATTTTTGTCACGGCTACCAAAGGTTTAGAACCAGAGACTATTTATACGCCATCCCAAATTTGGCAATCATGCTTCCCCAATCATCCAGTAGTTGTCCTCTCTGGGCCAAATTTATCTAAAGAAATTGACCAATCCCTACCAGCAGCCACGGTAGTAGCTAGTCGTATAGCTACTGCCGCCGCTACAGTGCAGCTGGCATTTTCTTCATCTCGTTTTCGCGTCTATACAAATCCTGACCCCATAGGTGTGGAATTGGGGGGTACACTCAAGAATGTAATTGCGATCGCATCTGGTGTATGTGACGGTCTACATTTAGGAACTAATGCCAAAGCCGCTTTAGTCACGCGCGGACTCACAGAAATGGTTCGCATTGGCAATTGTTGGGGTGCAAAGACGGAAACATTTTATGGTTTATCTGGTCTAGGGGATCTGTTAGCTACCTGTAACAGTCCCTTAAGTCGCAATTACCAAGTTGGTTATCAATTAGCCGGTGGTCAAACACTGGCACAAATTCTAGCAAAATTACCAGGAACCGCCGAAGGAGTAAACACTTGTCAGGTATTAGTCCAACTAGCTAGGCAACAAAATATAGTTATCCCTATTACCGAGCAAGTCTACCGATTACTACAAGGCGAAGTTACACCACAGCAAGCCCTTGATGAACTCATGCTCCGAGACATTAAGCCGGAATATAACTGATTGTTAATTGGTTAATAGTCAACCGACAACCGACAACCAACAACTGACAACTGACAACTGACAACAAGTCCCCAATTTAACTCACTACTACTCATCATCCCCATTACTCCTTACCATACTGAGTCCTAAAAAATCCTGAGAAAAAAATTAGAAAATCGTCAGGAAATTACTTATGTATCCCTGTAGATGTGACTATGCCGATAATAAACATAATTTTTACTGAAATATGTTTATACAACATACTCAAGTCTCAGCTAATAACCAACAAGGTGAAAATGCTGACTAGGTAATTCGGAATTTAAAATCTAATCGTAAATTTGAATAGCTATTGGTTCAATCAGACTCTCAACAGCCAACTATAGTTAGGCTGTGATATCTGAAAACAACCACTAAGGTTTTTTTGTAAAAAAAATTTTAGTGAAAACCTTAACCGTGTTAGTTCATCTAGAATCACGGGAACAATAGCAACAGTTAAATAGCTGACCGCAATCTATTGTTACCTGGAGCCATAGAGACGATCTTATGCCAGCAACATCTTTTTACGCAGATGCCGCCTACAATACCCAAAAATCCCGCCAGGCTTTAGACCCTGATATTGCCATTGATGACAGTGATTTGTCGGTGGATGAGATCCAAGAATTGGAGATAGCTGCTGCTGATCCCGCTACTTTTGGTGCTAGCGCTAACCGTCGTAGTACAGACTTAGTACGTCTATACCTTCAGGAAATCGGTCGAGTCCGTTTGTTAGGACGGGACGAAGAAGTTTCTGAAGCTCAAAAAGTCCAGCGTTACTTAAAGTTGCGGGTAGTGCTAGCTAATGCTGCCAAACAGGGAGATGAAGTTGCTACTCCTTATCTGCATTTAATTGAAGTTCAAGAGCGTCTAGCATCAGAACTTGGCCATCGTCCTTCCTTGGAAAGATGGGCTGCTACTGCTGGTATCAACCTATGTGACCTGAAGCCAATTTTATCGGAAGGTAAACGTCGCTGGGCAGAAATTGCCAAGATGACGGTGGAAGAATTGGAGAAAATGCAATCTCAAGGTCTTCAGTCAAAAGAACACATGATTAAGGCTAATTTGCGCTTAGTTGTGTCTGTGGCTAAAAAATATCAAAATCGTGGTTTAGAATTATTAGATTTAGTTCAAGAAGGCACTCTCGGCTTGGAACGAGCTGTAGAGAAATTTGATCCAACTAAGGGATATCGTTTTAGTACCTATGCCTACTGGTGGATTCGCCAAGGGATTACAAGAGCGATCGCTACTTCTAGTCGTACGATTCGCCTCCCTGTTCATATTACAGAAAAATTAAACAAAATTAAAAAGGCTCAACGCAAAATCGCTCAAGAAAAAGGTCGCACTCCTACTTTAGAAGACCTAGCAATTGAGTTAGATATGACACCTACCCAAGTGCGGGAAGTTTTATTAAGAGTACCTCGTTCTGTTTCTTTAGAAACCAAGGTAGGTAAAGATAAAGACACTGAGTTGGGAGAACTATTAGAGACTGACGGCGTAACTCCTGAAGAAATGTTAATGCGGGAATCTCTACAAAGAGACTTGCAACATTTATTAGCTGATTTAACTAGCCGTGAACGTGATGTCATCTTGATGCGTTTTGGTTTAGCTGATGGTCATCCTTACTCATTAGCAGAAATTGGCCGCGCTCTGGATTTATCACGGGAGCGAGTACGCCAAATCGAATCTAAGGCCTTGCAAAAGCTCCGCCAACCGAAGCGCCGCAACCTTATCCGTGACTATTTGGAATCTCTGAGTTAGATAGTTAATAGTCAATAGTCAATAATCAATAGTAAACAAAATCCATACTATAGATTATTGACTCTGGACTATTTAGTCATCACAACCAATTAAGCATAACGGCAGAGCTTGCCACTGGTAACTCAGGAAAACTCATTACCTTGTGATTGGAGTTTATACATTAATTAACATTAATGTGATTTATTCTCGCCTAGTAACTTAACAGCTACTTGTTGCTTATAGGAAAATTTTGCAGTTAATTAAAATGTATTTTTGCAAAGCATTGCTGGAAAACATAAAATAGTAAACATTGATATTACATAAAGTCAATAACTAAGATGCCTGTGTAGCTTGCGATTCACCATTAAGATGGTATATTCTTGAACTAGTAATTTTTGATTTCAAATTGTTAATAATAAGCATTATTACTAGGTTTTTGTAGGTGATTTTCACTAATCTTGATTAAAATTATAATAAATATTCTCAATAAGCGATGTTTGTTGCAAATCACTCCAAATATTTGTTATATTCTCAATTAACAAGCTTTGTTGAGAAAAATTAGTATGACTGTCTACACAAATACTTCGCTCAAGGCAGAATTAAACGAAAGAGGCTGGCGTTTGACCCCTCAACGGGAAACTATCTTACATATCTTTCAAGAACTTCCTCAAGGCGAACACCTGAGCGCAGAAGATTTATATCATCGTTTGGAAGCTGACGGTGAAGGAATTAGCCTTTCAACGATTTACCGGACGTTGAAGTTGATGGCTCGGATGGGGATTTTACGTGAACTGGAATTAGGCGAAGGACACAAGCACTACGAAATTAACCAGCCTTATCCCCATCATCATCATCACCTAATTTGTGTCAAATGTAACTCTACTATTGAATTCAAAAACGATTCAATCTTAAAAATTGGGGCAAAAACTGCCCAAAAAGAAGGTTTTCACCTACTAGACTGCCAAATGACAATTCATGCAGTCTGTCCCAAGTGCCAACGCGCGCTCATGCCACTTTAGCACCTGGGTAAGATAATAAGGGGAAGTGACTCAATAATCCAAAAATGAAGTTTTGAGAAATTCCTGATTAGTCGTTATCGGAGGTAAGCAAACTGTTAAGGAATCATAGTAAAAACATGGAAGCGGATGCTAAAAGCGTCCGCTTCTGACATCAGTTAGACTGATACCGTAGAATTCCTGAGCTTGCTTGATGGCTTTTTTCGTATCATCTGCCATCACTCCATTGAGTTGTCCTTTATAGAAACCCTTTTCTTGTAGTCGTCTTTGGATTTCTAAGACATTAAAATCACTTTTGGTAGCTTTAGCTTGATTAAGTGAGCTATGTAATTTTGCTCTGGTCGTGGGGCCAGCAATACCGCTGGCACTGAGATAGTTAGCAGCTTGAAATCTTTTGACTGCTTCTGCTGTGTAGGGGCCAAAATAACCATTTGGCTGTCCCTGTAAATATCCTGCTTGAATTAACTGTTCTTGTAGAACTCGCACAGCTTCGCCGCGATCGCCTACAGTCAGTTTATCTTTGACAGTTGCAGTTGCGCGCTTAGGGGGATTTTCTCCACCAACACCTATTGGCGGTAATCTTCTGATTGTGGCTGGTCCAACAATACCGTCAACATCTAGTTTATAAGCGGTTTGAAATCTTTTGACTGCTTCCTCGGTAATGGGGCCAAAAACACCTGTAGCATTACCGTAATAAAAACCTGCAACTCGCAAACGTTGTTGCAGTGATCTCACCGCTTCGCCTTCATCTCCTTTGACAAGGTAGTTAGGATCACGGCGCTTGTTTGTGACTGCATTCACATTAGCAGTTGTGCTGTTTCTTGTAGTTTGTGTACGTGCGGTAGCAGTTGTGGTGTTTCTTGTAGCTTGTGTACGTGCAGCAGGAGTGGTTCTGACTTGAGTAGCAGTTGTGCTGTTTTTTCTCGTTGATGTATTGGGAGTAGTATATTGTTGGACTTGGTTAGCCACCGGAGTGGAACGCCACTGGTCTAATTTTTCCAGAGTGCTAGCTCCTACAACGCCATCAACTGGTAAGCCAGCCGCCTCTTGAAAACGTCGAACCGCTTCTTCTGTGGAAAAATCATATACCTGAGTTACAGGAGCCTGATAAAACCCTGCTTGCTGTAGTTTTTGTTGGAGATTTCTGACGGAAGGCCCTTGATCTCCTCTTTCCAATGCCCAGGCGCTACTAACACTGCTGAGAACAGATAATGTCAGAGCTAGGGGTAGCATATGCTTCCAAGCTCTACTTGATAGGCGTTTCCAGTCTGGTGCAGCTGCTTTGTTAAATAAGTAGCTTAAAGACACCAACTCACCTGGTTCACTATCTTCGTAGGTGAAAGCTAGGTGCAAATACGCTATGTTGTCCATATTTGTTTCCTACACCATTTATTTTGCTTCGATGGTTGCTTCGGCTTGATGTACTAAATTACGTAAATTTTCAAGTGTTTCTATATTTACATTTTCCCATAAACCGCGTTGGTTTGCTTCTAACAGTCTTTCAGCAATATCACGCAGTGCATGGGGATTTTTATTCTCAATATACGTGCAAACTACTGGATCAAGCAAGTAGGCCTGCATAACACCTTGATACATATAGTCTTCCACACATCTGGTAGTGGCATCATAGGCAAAGAGAAAATCTACGGTGGCTGCCATTTCAAATGCACCTTTATAGCCGTGGCGCATCATTCCCTCAATCCACTTGGGATTAACCACACGAGAACGATACACTCTGGCAATTTCTTCTCGCAGTTGGCGGACACGGGGTTGGGATGGAATGGAATTATCACCAAAATAAGTTTCGGGATTTTTACCTTGTAGGGAACGTACCGCAGCTGTTAAACCACCTTGGAATTGATAATAGTCGTCCGAATCAAGCAAGTCGTGTTCGCGGTTGTCTTGATTGTGTAGGACAATTTGCATCTGTCCTAAGCGCTGGGTGAAGGCTTCGGGAGAGGGGATTGGGGATTGGGGACTAATTTCTGTGCCTGCTTCCTTACTTTTGCCTGAAGAATAGGCGTAGCAGCTCCAGTTGATATAGGCGTTGGCTAAGTCTTGGTCGTTTTGCCAGTTTTGTGATTCGATTAGGCCTTGGAGTCCGGCTCCGTAAGCCCCTGGTTTAGAACCGAAGAGACGATAGCGCGATCGCTCAAAGGCTGTTTCTGGAGTTAAGCCTTGTTGTATCCAAAAATCAGTGTCTTGGCGGATTTGGGCGGCTAGGGGGTTTTGTTCTGGGGGTTCATCTAGAGCCGCAACTGCGTTGACAGCTTGCTCAAATAAATCCATTAAGTTGGGGAAAGCGTCACGGAAGAAGCCGGAAATGCGTAAGGTGACATCGACACGAGGTCTACCTAAGACGCTTAATGGCAGTATATCTAAATCAATAACGCGTCGTGCTGCACCGTCCCATACTGGTTGTACGCCTAATAAAGCCAAAGCTTCGGCTATGTCATCGCCACCAGTCCGCATCGTTGCAGTTCCCCACACAGATAAGCCTAGTGTTTTGGGATACTCACCATGCTCCTGGGTGTAGCATTCAATCAGGTTTTCTGCTGCCTTTCTACCAATATCCCAGGCGGTCTCTGTGGGGATAGCGCGAATATCAACAGCATAAAAGTTTCTACCTGTAGGCAAAACTTCTGGTCTGCCCCGTGTGGGTGCGCCAGAAGCTGCACTGGGGATGTATCCACCATCTAGCCCATGTAGGAGGTTGGTAATTTCTGCTGGGGTTTGTTGTAGGGATGGGAGGAGTTTGGATTTGATCCAGTGGAGGACTGTGTTAAGTGGGGAGGTGGGAGATGAGGAGGGCAGGGGGGAGGGGGGAGAATTGATGAGGCTTTCTACTAATAGGGAGGCGTGTTCTTCTAGGGCTGTGACGGCATCGCCGACTGTGCGGCAGGGATTTTGGGTTTTTTCGGCTAACAGTTTTTGGTCTTGTGTTGATAATGGGGTGCTGAAGTTGTCTGTGAGGGGGTCGAAGTCTAAGCCCCAAGTGTTGGCTAAAGCCCTGGTAATACCTGGGGAATGGCGGTTGGGGATACGGGCGATCGCCACTATTAAATCCCTGAGTTGTCGTCCTTGGGGACATTGCCCAAAAATGTGCAGGCCGTCTCTGATTTGAGCTTCTTTCAATTCGCAGAGATACCCATCTAAGGAGTTCAAAATCAGAGATTCAAAATTAACGATATCTTCTTCGTTTTCAATTCCTAAATCTTTGTAAAGATTTTCTTGGATAACTAAATCACGAATGCGATCGCGGATTGCTCCCAAGCGAGAAGGATCTAAACTTTCCGCCTCGTAATACTCATCAACTAAATTTTCCAGCTTTTGCAAAGCACCGTATAATTCAGCGCGGGTCATCGGGGGCGTAAGATGGTCTATTATTACCGCCTGAGCGCGACGCTTGGCTTGGGAACCTTCACCAGGGTCATTAACAATAAATGGGTATAGGTGAGGCATAGGGCCAAAAACTGCTTCTGGATAGCAATTACTAGATAAAGCCAAGCTTTTACCAGGGAGCCATTCTAAATTGCCATGTTTTCCCATATGAACAACAGCATCAGCACCAAAAGATTCTCTCACCCAATAATAAAAAGCCAAATAAGCATGGGTAGGTTCTAAATCTGGCGCATGATAATTCAAGCTGGGGTCAATATCATAACCCCTTGATGGTTGAATGCCTACGAAGACATTGCCGAACTGGATACCAGGAATGGGAAAGGACGATGAGGTAAAATGATTAGCTGGTTCTCCCAGTCCCCAACGCTCATTAATACCTTGCTGCACTGCTGTTGGTAAACAAGCAAAATACTCTTGATATTCCTCATTAGATAAGCTTTGCCGCACTGGACGTAGTTCTCTGCCTTCTGGGTCATTTGTTACGCCAGCCGTGAGCATTTGAATTAATTCGTCGCCATTGGTGGGCAGGTTTTCCACGAAATAGCCTGCTTGCTGTAAAGCTTTGAGGATTTCTACACAACTTTCTGGCGTGTCTAGCCCCACACCGTTGGCTAGGCGGCCGTCGCGGTTGGGATAGTTTGCCAAAATTAGGGCTATGCGGCGCTGTTGGGGCGGTTGGGAACGGAGGTGTACCCAATTTGCTGCGAGTTGGGCTACAAAGTCGATGCGATCGCTTATTGGTTCATAAACTACCACATCTGTTTCTAAATCGGGATTGCGAGTTTGTATCGCCTTAAATGAGACAGCCCGGCTGATAATTCTGCCATCTACTTCCGGTAAGGCGACGTTCATTGCTATATCACGGGGAGAAAGTCCGTTTAACTGTGCTTCCCATTGTTCAACAAATCCGCCACTGAGAATCACTTGTAAAACTGGGACATCTAATTTTTCCCAAAGTTCGGTTTGGGGTGCTTCAGTTTCTAAACGGGCTAATGAAAAGCTTGTGGTATTAAGTAAAAGTGAAATTTGTTGTGAATCTTTAGGCTGAAAAAAATCAATCAACTCTGCTTGCACATCAGGATCACGCAAAGAAGAAATAAACACCGGCACAGGCTGTAAATTTCTCTGCCACAAAGCCGCACACAACGCATCAATTACCTGAATATTTCCCGCCAAATAGTGGGCGCGGTAAAAGAGAATGCCTACTTTGGGAAGTGGGGATTGGGAAGATGTGGGAGAAAATTCTACTTCGTTACCTTCGTTTCCTCGTCTATTCGTCCCCAGTTCCCAGTCCCCAGTCCCCAGTCCCCAGTCATACAACCCAACACGAGGAACCCTTTGTGGCGCGGGGGGATTGTATGTAGTTTTTAAAGATACGTCGGAAATAAATTGCAGAGCGTTAACAATATTTTGTACGCCACCTTCATAAAAATACTGCCATATTTGGTTAACAGTACCTACAGGCGCGGTAGACTGAGAGATCAATTCAGGATCGAGAGCATCGTCACCAGGCATTACAATTAGGGTTATACCAGTGCGTTCCACGATTTCTTGGACAACTTCTAAACCATACGCCCAATAGGAACGTCCTCCTAGTAGGCGCAAAATAATTACCTGGGCAAGTTCTAAAACTTGTTCTGCATAAGTATCTATACTTATTTGTTGTTGCAATAACAACAAGTTAGCTACTCTAATTGCAGGGAATGTTGCAGGTAATTTGGGGACTGCGGCTGCGAGGGTTTGAATATCGGTATCAGCAGCCGTAATCAACACAAAGGGAGCTGGGGTTTGTTCCAGAAAAATCACACCCTCTGACTGATTCCATCCTACCGATGTGGTACTTATACGATGCATAATCCTTTATTGCCGCTTTAAACTGTTGGTTAGAACATAATCAATAAATTTGTCAGCCCAGCCCCTCTTACCAGACTATCGAAAATGCTGAGTTCTCCTGATTTGAGCTTTTCTCGAAATTTGCCTTTAGTTGTATTCAATCAACTCGGAGAATTGTTGCAGCAGATGGCTCAATCAGTAGAAACTAGTACTTTGTTACTCACTGAATCCTTGTTATCACGGGTTTTCGTGCCAATGGAGTGGCACAGTCAGAGGTTTACTTTGGTGGTTTCTGAGGGATTTAGTGCGCTTTTGCTGGGAAACTGGGAGCAACAAGAATTACCAGAGTCGGAAAATTGGATTCTGGCTATGCCTTCCCCATTGAATCAAGGCATCGCTGGAGATAGAGAAACACAAAAGCAAGAAATATACTCAGCTTCCAGTATTCCACAGGCTGCTCAATCCCCGTTAACACTAACAGAGCTTAATACTAGGTTGACATTTAATTCAGAGGCGATCGCTTCCTTCCTGGCAAAATTGAGAGACTTGTTTGGGGATGATTCCCCTACTCACCAGCATCTTGAACGCTATCGGCAAATTTTAAAGCCTAATGATGCTACGCGCCAAAGCCAATTTACTTTGTTGTTATTAGAACATCTTTTGCCTAAGAACAATGAGGAAGTAACAGCTTCTGCCAGTGTAAATAATTCTGAAGAAGTTTATGCTTGTCAAGCAGTCGAAGATGCTCTGAAAAAACAGATTTCCCAAGAACGACTGTTAAATCAAGTTACCACCCAGATTCGCAAAAGCCTAGACTTGCCAGTAATTATGGCAACAGCGATCGCACAAGTACGGGAGTTTCTAGAATTAGACAGGTTAGTAATATATAAATTCGAGGGTTCCAGAGTCAATACGCAAAACACAAGGCCACCCCGCCTTGAAGACTGGCAAAATTACGGTGGTTGTATAGTTTATGAAGCTCGTGCCACAGATATCATCCCATCAGTATTAGATTATCAAGAAAAAACCTGCTTCAGTCGTCATTCTCAATGTTGGGAGAAATATCGTCAAGGATTTACCTTAGTAATCGATGATATTGAACAAGCTTACGCCTTAGAAGAATGTCTGGTCAATTTTTTAAGGGAAAACCAAGTTAGAGCAAAATTAGCAGCACCGATTATTTTTGAAGATAAACTTTGGGGTTTATTAATTGCCCATCAGTGCCATAGTCCCCGCCAGTGGAATGATAGTGATAAGAATTTACTGATTTCCATTGCCGAACAATTAGCGATCGCCATTCATCAATCAGAATTAATGCGATCTCTGCAAGATGCTGCCCACAGGCTCACTCAAGAAAAACACACCCTAGAACAGCGAGTTATTGAGCGGACGATGGCTTTGCGGGATGCCCTCTTGGCGGCGGAAGCTGCTAGTCGCCTAAGGAGTGAATTTCTCGCCACCATTAGTCATGAATTGCTCACACCTTTAACTTACGTCATTGGGATGTCTTCTACTTTATTACGTTGGCCTTTGGGTGAGTTGAGTCAACGACAAAGAGATTATTTACAAACAATCCACGATAGTGGCGAACATTTGCTAGACATGATCAACGACATCCTTGATTTATCGCAAATTGAGGCGGGGAAAACTGTTTTAAATATTGCCGAATTTTCTTTAATCAAGGTAGCAGAAAATACTATAGAATCTCTGGTAGAAAAAGCTCTATCTGAAAAAGTCAATCTCAAACTGGATTTACAAATAGATCCTAGACGCGATCGCTTCACCGCCGACGCTGCACGAATAGAACAAATCCTCTGGAATCTATTAACAAATGCCATTAAATTCACACCAGAAGGTGGCAATGTCACCTTACGGGTTTGGGTAGAAGAAGATACCTCTATATTTCAAGTAGAAGATACAGGTATTGGTATTCCTGAAGAACAATTACCATTATTATTTGAAAAATTCCAGCAACTTGATACACCCTATCGCCGCCGCTACGAAGGTACAGGCTTAGGTTTAGCTTTAACTAAGCAATTAGTAGAACTGCACCGAGGACGCATTGAGGTTGAGTCCACCGTAGGTATTGGCTCAATTTTCACCGTGTGGATACCATATCAAGAAATTAGGGAGTAGAGACGTTGTAAGCTAATGCGAGCCTAAATTGCATAATTACTAATAAGGGCTGTTAACTGTTGACTGTCAACTTAAAAGCAGAATAGCCGATACAATGTCTCTACTGACCAATAACCCGTCGTTGAAAAATAATCATTTCGTTGCCGATAACTGGGTTACGGGCTATTAACTTATCTTGAGAATCAACCATTTCTAAGTGAGAAAAATCTAATTCTTGAGAACGCTGTAGGATTTGGGATGCTATTTGGTTCTGCTCAGATTCTTGGAGTGTGTACCAGTCGTCATTGATTTTTACAGTCAAATTGCTGGTGCGGAAATTGGCTTGAATTGATTTTATGATGCCAGAAGCGATTTGATTGCTAATTTCTGCCACTTGATTTTCAATGGCTGCAATCAAGGTTTGTTCTGGGGTTAATTGTATTGGTGGTGTTGGTGTAGGCGTGGCTTCTGGTTCTGGAGTAGCTTCTGGTTCCGATGTAATTTCTACTTCTGGTTCTGGCGGCGGAATTTGTGCTTCTGGTTCCGGTGTAATTTCTGCTGTTGGTGATGGTTCTGGTACGCTTGGCTCCGGTGGAGTGGAAATTGTGGGTGTTGGTGTGGGAACTTCCTCAACAGGGGGAAGCGTGGCTACTTCTGTAGGTTTGTTAGAGAAAATACTGGTAGTTGTCCACACTAAAAATACGGCGATACTAGCAATAATCCCTGTCAGTGCCGTATCTGATAATTTGGTTGATAAATTGGATGGGATAAAAGCACGGGTTTTCAGTAAAAACCTACTCCATCTAGACTCTAGCTGTTGTAAAAAACTGGGAGTTGCTTCCGTACCTGGCGGCGGTGCTGTTTCTAGTTTCTCTACAGTGGTTTCTAAGACCCCTATTGTACCTCGCAGAAATCCGATAATTACCGCTTTCCAAACAGGCTGCGGAATTCTCCTCTGGCGGGGTTGATTGGCCGGCGTAACTGTCGGTTCCGGTTGATTGGGTTGTTCGGGAGGATTGTCTTGTGACATGGAACTTTTACCAAAACCAACAAATCAAAGACAAACGAGCTGCATCTTTTTGCTTGTTTCTCTTTTGCCCTAATGTATCATTTCATGGGTAATAGCTTCGGCTAATTTGACTATTGATTAATTTGGTGATTTATGAATCTCAAACGTCGTCAATTTTTATTTTTAAGTAGTCTCAGCGCTTTTGGAACTGGATTATTAGCCTGGAAATTCGCCCATAAATATTACCAAAGTAGTGATTTGGCGATCGCCTCACCACCCAAAAAAGATTTACTTTTACGTTTTGTATCGGTGGCTGACACGGGAACTGGGGCAAGAGGACAGTATGCTGTGGCTAAGGCAATGACGCTTTACCACAAGCAAAATCCCTATAATTTAGTCGTTTTAGCTGGCGATAATATTTACAATAACGGTGAAATTGAAAAAGTTAACGCAGTTTTTGAGCGTCCCTATCAAGATTTACTCAAACAAGGAGTGAAATTTCAGGCTTGTTTAGGGAATCACGATATTCGCACTGATAATGGTGATCCGCAAGTCCGCTATCCTAGTTTTAATATGAACGGACGGCGATATTATACATTTCGCCGCGATCGCGTACAATTTTTCGCTTTAGATACTAACAATAATGCCGATTGGCAAAACCAGCTAACTTGGTTAGAAAAAGAATTAAGCAGTAGTAATGCCCCGTGGAAAATAGTATTTGGGCATCATCCCATTTATTCATCCGGTGTCTACGGCAGTAATCAAGCTTTTATTAAAACCTTCACACCACTATTTCAGAAATACGGAGTCCAGCTTTATATCAATGGACACGAACACAGTTACGAACGCACTCGTGCTATCGACGGGACAACCTATTTAATTTGTGGTGCTGGCGCGGGTAATCGTCCTGTAGGGCGTTCAAAATGGACAGAATACTCAACCAGTGATTTAAGTTTTGCTACCTATGAAGTTTACCCAGATAGGATAGAACTAAATGCGATCACTACTAATAATCGGGTTTTTGACAGGGGAATTATTAGAAGGGTAGGGGTGTAGGGGTTTAGGGGTGTAAGAGACAATCGCTGTTGACTGTTGACTGTTGACTGTTGACTATTGACTATTGACTATTGACTATTGACTGTTGACTATTGACTATTGACTGTTGACAACTGACAACTGACAACTAACCACTGACTAATGTAGTATCTACATTACCACTTACATACAGCTTTCTCCTGCAACAATGTCAGAGCATCTTACCCTTCCAACAAATAAACCTCAAGTTACTCATTTCTCCTCTGGCCCTTGCGCCAAGCACCCTGGTTGGTCTGTGTCGAATCTGGAAAACGCCTGCTTGGGTCGTTCTCACAGGTCTGAAGATGGCAAAGCCAAGTTATCTGAAGTGATTGAACGTTCCAAACAAATTCTCGGCTTACCGGCTGATTATCGCTTAGGTATCGTTCCGGCTTCTGACACGGGTGCAGTGGAAATGGCCTTATGGTCGCTACTGGGACAAAGACCTCTAGACATCTTGGCATGGGAAAGTTTTGGTCAGGAATGGGTCAAAGATGTTGTCGATGAGTTGAAGTTACCCGATGTGCGTCTGTTGAAAGCACCCTATGGCGGGTTGCCTAACTTAGATGAGGTTGATTTCAGCCATGATGTGGTGTTTTTGTGGAATGGCACGACTTCCGGCGTGAGAGTGCCGAATGGTGATTGGATCAAAGACGATCGCCAAGGTCTAACCATTTGCGATGCTACATCTGCCGTATTTGCGATGGATATTCCTTGGGAAAAAATAGATGTATTGACTTACTCCTGGCAAAAAGTATTGGGTGGAGAAGCCCAGCACGGTGTGATTGTCCTCTCACCCCGTGCTGTGGAAAGACTCCAAACTTATGAACCAGCTTGGCCTATACCAAAAATTTTCCGCCTGTCCCAAAAAGGCAAATTAATTGAAGGCATTTTTAAGGGAGATACCATCAATACACCATCGATGTTGTGTGTGGAAGATGCCCTAGATGCGTTGATTTGGGCGGAAAGTGTCGGCGGTTTACCTGGTTTAATTAGTCGTAGTGAAGCCAACTTAGCGGCGATCGCTCAATGGGTTAAACAAAGCAATTGGGCTGATTTCTTGGCTGAGAAACCAGAAACTCGTTCTTGTACTTCAATTTGCTTAAAAATCGTTGATGCTGCCTTTGCTAGCTTGAGTGCAGAAGACCAAGGTAAATTTGCTAAGAAACTAGCAAAACTACTGGAAAAACAGCAAGTAGCTTACGATATTGCCCCCTATCGTGCTGCGCCTCCCGGACTGCGAATTTGGGGAGGCGCTACAGTAGAAACTGCTGATATTGAAGCTCTGCTTCCTTGGTTAGATTGGGCATACGCGAATGTGAAGGCTGAGTTTGTGCCAGTAGCTTGAAGTAATTCGTAATTGCTAATACGTAATTCGTAATTAACACTCTTAATTACGAATTGCGTATTTTAAACAATTGAGAAATTAATTACGAATACCGTAGTGAAGAAAAAGATTTACTCATAAAACCAATAAAAATTAGCTTGATTATAGAATTTATTAATAGTTATTATATTTATTTGTCCTTTATCTTCAATGAAAGGATTTAATTATCTGTCTGTATTTTCTACGGAAATCGTAAAAAATATACTAATCTCTATAAGTTAAGTAGCTATAATTGTCAATTTGTATTCATCACAAGGGTTGACTCTGTGAAGTTGTTAAGTAAGTCTTGGGAACTGCTTGACACAAATTGTCATAGTAGTTAAATTTACATTAACCTAATAAAAATCAAGGTCATAAATAGCTGAATGTTGTGCATGACTCATATAGTGGTTGCACAATTTCTGGGAGTTTATATCAGAAAACCTGATTCCGAGTTAGGATGAATGCTTAGTAAGCAATTGTATTAACATCGAGTTCAATTTTTTAGATTTTATGGACAAAAGTCCACCAGATGGCAGTATAATCCTCCCCTGAGTTTGGTGAGCTAGTCTCCCGGCGAGGGGGAGACAATAGGAGGTAAAGTCATGCTCACACAGGATGTTCGCATTGCGCTCATGGATGTTGCTGATTTAAACCAGCTCAAGTGGGATTTAAATCGGTTACAACCTGTAGATGTAGGCGAGTATATTACTCAATTGCCAGAAAAGCAGCGAGCGATCGCCTTTCGTCTCCTCAACAAAAATCAGGCAATTGATGTATTTGAATATTTGCCGACAGAAGTTCAGGAAGAACTAATTAACTCCTTACACGATGCACAGGTGGTGCAACTTGTGGAGGAAATGAGTCCCGATGAACGGGCAGAATTATTTGATGAACTACCGGCTGGTGTCATCAAGCGGTTATTACGAGAACTCAGTCCCGAACAAAGACAAGCAACCGCCACTATTCTTGGTTATCCCGAAGGTACAGCCGGGCGGGTGATGACTACTGAATATGTGCGTTTGCGTCAAGGTTTGACGGTGGGAGAAGCCCTGAGTAAGATTCGCCGTCAGGACGAAGACAAGGAAACAATCTACTACGCCTATGTTACAGATGACAACCGCAAACTAGTGCGGGTTGTTTCCTTACGACAATTGTTATTTACCTTTCCCGATGTTTTGATTCGTGATATTGCGAGCGATCGCGTTGTTAAGGTCAGAACTGATACACCCCAAGAAGAAGTCGCTCAAATTATGAAGCGCTACGACTTAATTGCTATCCCTGTAGTTGATCGGGAAGAGCGATTAGTGGGTATTATTACTATTGATGATGTAGTCGATATTTTAGAAGAAGAAGCAACGGAAGATATTCAAAAGTTAGCTGGGGTCAGTGGTGATGAAGCCGCTTTGTCTTCTCCACTACGGACTATCTGCAACCGCTTACCCTGGTTGTTAGGAATAATGGCTTTGTATATTGGTGCAGCTAGTGCGATCGCCCCTTTTCAATCAATCATTGCTGCTGTACCAGTATTAGCCGTGATTATGCCCATATTTTCCAATACAGGGGGAACAGTCGGTATCCAAGCATTAACAGTTACCATTCGTGGTTTAGGTATAGGCGAAGTCACGCCCAAAGATACTATGAAAATCTTGCGGAAAGAAATTTTCGCAGGTTTAGGGACGGCTGTAGTGTTAGCAATGACCATGTTTGCCCTTTCCTTAATTTGGGCTAAACCCCAAGAACGATGGGTAGCGGTAATTGCCGGTACAGTTATGGCAACTAATACAATAGTGGCTGTAACACTTGGTACTTTGTTGCCAATGGGTTTGAAACGCCTAAAATTAGATCCTGCCCTAGTCAGTGGTCCATTAGTCACCACAATGCTTGACACCATCGGCTTTTTAACCTTCTTAACTCTGATTTCTACAGCCTTAAATGTGTTTCACTTGCCAGCTTAGTTGTCAGTTGTTAGTTGTCAGTTGTCAGTTGTCAGTTGTTAGTTGTCAGTTGACTATGGACTAATGACTATGGACTAATGACTAATGACTAATGACTACTGACTAATCACCTGTTATACTGAATAGGGAAAGGTAGTATCATTTGAAGCAGAGGGAAAAAGGCTAGAAAAATGGTACGTCCCAGGATAAAACTAACAGAGCATCTATCAACAGAAGAAATAGAACAAAGTTATCGCCGATGTGAAGATGCACAAGAGAAAACCCGATGGTTAGTGATTAAATTGCTCAATCAACAACCACAGTTGTCAGCGCAAAAGGTAGCAGAGATTGTGGGATTCTCAGGGGACTGGGTGAGAAAAATCGTGCGGCGATACAACAAGCTAGGAGCAAACGGAATCATCAATCAACAGAAACTGAAACCAGGAGGAAAAAAACTTGCACTCACAAACGAGCAACAACAGTGGTTGCGCCAAAGGTTAGCTTCACCACCAGAAGATGGGGGGTTATGGAGTGCGCCAAAAGTAGGGGAATTGATCCGAGTACAGTTTGGAATTACACTCCATGTCACTACAGCTTGGGATTACCTCAAAAGGCTAGGATTTAGTCTGCAACAACCACGACCTCTGCATACTGAGGCGGCAACTTTTGTTCAAAGACAGATGTTTAAAACTGAGTTAACGGAGTTTGTGCGATTGTTACGTTTCCTCCATCCGCACAAATCAGTTGAAGTTTGGGCAGAAGATGAAGCTCGATTAGGCCTCAAACCCATCGTCCGTCGAGTTTGGACACCAGTAGGTCATCGTCCCAATGCTGTGCATCGCACTCGTTACCAATGGCTTTATACTTATGGATTTGTCCATCCAGCTACTGGCGAGAGTTTTTTCTTGATTTTACCCAGAGTCAACATTGCTGTCATGCAAATGGCTTTAGATGCTTTTGCCGCTGAAGTCAATCCTCATCATCACAAAATCATTGTTTTGCTTGTTGATCAAGCTGGTTGGCATACCAGTAAACAATTAATGTTGCCAGCTGGTATCATTCTGTTTCCTCTGCCTGCTTATACACCTCAACTCCAACCGACTGAGTGTGTTTGGTCGCTTCTACGTGAAGCTGTTGCTAATCAGATGTTTTCTACTCTCGATGAACTAGAAACTGTGTTAATTTCTCGTTGTCAATGGTTAATGTCTCACCCTCAAATTGTTCATGGCAAGGTTGGGTTTGATTGGATTTGCCAAATTTGACCTCAGTTATTCAATTAATACTTCCTTTCCCAATTTAGTATTATGCCTACTTCGACTTGGAATCGTCACCACGTCCTTTCCTTAGCTGACTTTACTGCTGCTGAATACGATATTGTTTTAAAAACTGCTGCCAGTTTTCAAGAGGTATTATCTCGGCGGACAAAGAAAGTACCAGCGTTGCAGGGACAGGTGGTGGCAAATTTATTTTTTGAACCATCTACGCGCACTCGGAGTAGTTTTGAACTTGCTGCTAAACGCCTTAGTGCAGATACGCTAAACTTTGCTGCGTCTACTTCTTCCATGACTAAGGGAGAGACAATTCTCGATACAGCAAAGACATATTTGGCGATGGGTACTGATATTATGGTAATCCGCCATAAAGAAGCAGGTGTACCAAATGCGATCGCTCAAGAAATGGATCGTCTAGGTGTACGTGTTAGTGTTCTCAATGCTGGCGATGGTCAACATGAACATCCCTCCCAAGGACTACTGGATTTATTTACTATTTGTAGTTTAGTTGACCCGGCTAATCCTAGATTAGAGCTTTTGCAAGGGAAAAAGATAGCGATCGTTGGTGATATTTTACATTCCCGTGTAGCGCGATCAAATATTTGGAGTTTAATTGCTAGTGGCGCGCAAGTGCATCTAGCCGCACCACCTACTCTATTACCCAAGTTATTTGCTGAGTACATTTTTGGAGAAGAAACAGCACCTCCAGGGCAATTATTTATCCATTGGCAATTAGAACCTGCTTTGCAAGACGCTGATTTTGTCATGACCTTACGCTTACAAAAAGAGCGGATGACTGCTCATTTATTACCCAGTTTACGAGAATATCATCAATTGTTTGGCATTACCCGCGCTAAATTGCAACTATGTCAGCCCAATGTCAAAGTTTTACATCCAGGCCCTGTTAATCGTGGTGTAGAAATCAGTTCTGATTTGATGGATGATCCAGAATTTAGTTTGATTCAGTCCCAAGTTACCAGTGGCGTAGCGGTACGCATGGCATTGTTATATTTAATAGGTAGTGGTAAGACTTGATCATCAGTAATTGGTAATGGGAAATAATACTAATTACCTATTACCTATTACCAATGAGACAAACTATAACTCAATAACATCAAGGTTATACCAATTCTCTATGAAGTTGCGCCAAGTCGCTTCTCTACGAGACGCTACGCGAACGCTCCAATTCAAAAAAATTCAAAATTCAAAATTCAAAATTAAAGACCCCACGGATAAATCCGGGGGATTGAATTAATGTTGTTTCACTTCTTTTTTTCGCCATAAATAAATTTAGCGCGAAGTCAGATCGGAGGTTTCCTCCGATCTGAACTTCGTAAGAGAGGGGCTTGTATCCTTTTTTTGTTCGGTCGAATAAATGATGTAGAGACGTTGCATGCAACGTCTCTACAGTACAGAATGAAGTGCATATTCATCAAGAAACGGCATTAAGATAAAAATCTTGGTAGACAAAACCAAAAGCAAGAACCACCTTCACTACGAGGCACATAACCAATACTACCGCCCCAACGCTCAACTGTGATTCTACAAAAATAAAGGCCTAAACCAGATTTTCCACTACTTTTATCTTTACCTTGAGAAAACTTCTGAAATAAAGTGTTAACTGTTTCTAGTGGTACTCCACTGCCTTCATCATCTACAGAAACGTATACATAATTTTCTTTTGATTGTAATCGGATAATTACTGTAGATTCAGGTGGGCTGTAGCGGACAGCATTCTCCAGTATATTAAAAATTACTCTATCTAAACGAGATTTATCTCCCTGTACTTTCCAGTCTGCTAAAGGATCAATAGCATCAGCTAAAATTAGGTTTATATTGTTTAATGTAAAACTAGGTTTTAAGGTTTCAACGACATCATTTACACAACTTAAAATATTGGGAGCTTCTTCACTATCAACAACGAAGTTCTCTAATGCCATCATTTCCGCAGAAAATGTATCTAAAACTTTCCTCATGAGATTTTCTTGATTGAAGGATTGCTGTTGACAAACTTCTAAATAGTTTCTTCCTTGGGGAGTTAAATTTTCAAATTCTAATAAAGATAAGCATCCATTCATCGCATTTAATTGACCCGCAATATCATGAATTAAACAATGAATTAGTATTTCTTGTTTTTGATTATTTTTTATTAGTTTTTGATAATTTAGTTGTCGTTGTCGAGCTTCTTGTATAATATTTTGCCTATGCCTATAGCTTTCCTCTAAAACTTCAATTAATAATATTTTTTTATCTTCGACAAAAGTTGCACGGGCTTCAAATTGATATTCTTTGCCCTGCGGGTCTATTTGTATCCAGATACCTGAAGTTAAGTTTTTACAATTACTATTACTCCAAAATTCTTCGGCATCAAATAGAAAGTTTTGTAAAAAATAAAATTCTTCTTGCAGAATTGATATCTCCATTCCTAAACTGTATTTGTGCTGACAAAATTCTCTAAACCAACTAGGTAAATTACTAATAATTTTAAATAAGCCATCATTAATTCTCTCTAATACAACAATGTTTAAAGCCGCAAATAGGTTTTCTGTAATATTTGCATTCATAATGATCAAGAAAGTTCAGCATGATAGTGCAGTTTAGCAGAAATAACTATAGGACTACTATTTGATTTGTGAATTATACGTAGGGGAGCCACTGCGTTGGAAGGGTTTCCCGGCAGTCACGCAAGTGGCGTTGGGCAATGCCCACCCTACAGATACTTATGTTTGTTCAATAATCGAATCGGATTACTATATGCAGCAGAAACAAAGTTTAAGATGTTCAAGAAATGCTTTACATGGAAAGAGCAAGCATTTTTGTAATTGGTTATATTCTAATGCTGTAACTTAATTCCAGCCTTTAGTTGCTAGTTTTTTTTTTGGATAAAATTTAATAAAAATTATAAATAATTATACAAGATTATCTGGTGTAATCAAGGGTTATTGGTATTATTTTGATGCACTGACGCTAGACCAAGATGAATGAACATCAACGGCACTCTTATTGGCGTGCTAACACGGCTTTAATTAGAAATCTTTTAATTATTTGGATGCTGGTTTCCATAGTGTTCAGCATTCTGTTAGTTCAACCATTAAATGGACTACGTTTTTTTGGCGTGCCTTTTGGCTTCTGGATGGCACAGCAAGGATCAATCCTGACTTTTGTGGTATTGATTTTTGTTTACGCTTTCCAAATGGACAAGCTAGACCGCAAACATAATATTAAAAAGTAAGGAAAAACTGTGTCAGTTGAAATTTGGACGATTCTCATAGTTGGACTCTCGTTTGTTGCCTACATTTATATTGGTTGGCAATCACGAGTCAAGAGTAGTAAAGACTTTTATGTGGCAGGTCAAGGTATTCCTTCCATTGCGAATGGTGCAGCCACCGCCGCCGACTGGATGTCTGCCGCGTCGTTTATCTCAATGGCGGGACTGATTTCTTTTTTGGGTTATGACGGTTCTATTTACCTCATGGGTTGGACTGGTGGCTACGTGCTGCTGGCATTATTATTAGCTCCATATCTGCGTAAATTTGGTAAGTATACTGTGCCGGATTTTGTAGGCGATCGCTACTATTCTAATGTGGCGCGTCTAGTAGCAGTGGTAGCCGCAATTTTCGTCTCTCTCACCTACGTTGCTGGGCAAATGCGCGGTGTGGGTATTGTTTTCAGCCGCTTTTTGCAAGTTGACATCAACACGGGTGTCATCATCGGGATGGTGATTGTCGGCTTTTTTGCGGTGTTGGGGGGAATGAAAGGTATCACCTGGACGCAAGTAGCCCAATATGGAGTTTTGATTGTAGCTTACTTGATTCCAGCGATCGCGATCGCCTGGAAACTCACAGGCAATCCCATTCCTCAGTTAGCATTTACCTTTAGTGATGTTGCTACGAAGCTGAATCAAATCCAAGTAGATTTAGGCTTTCAAGAATATACCCAGCCTTTTGTCAATAAGACAATGCTGGATGTATTATTCACCACAATCGCCTTAATGGTAGGTACTGCTGGCTTACCTCATATCATCGTCAGATTTTACACAGTTCCCAGTGTCCGCGCTGCCAGATTTTCAGCAGGTTGGGCGCTGTTATTTATCGCCATTCTCTACACCACAGCGCCGGCGCTTTCCATGTTTGCCCGTTACAACCTAATTACTACCCTGCACAATCAAACGATTACAGAAGTACAACAGCTAGACTGGGCGAATAAATGGGAAAAAACTGGACTGCTGAAGTTTGAAGATAAAAATAATGATGGCCGTCTCCAGTTAACCCCCAAAAAAGACACCAATGAAATTACAATTGACCGAGATATTATCGTGCTGTCTACACCAGAGGTCGCAAAACTAGCACCTTGGGTAATTGCTTTGGTTGCGGCTGGTGGTTTGGCGGCTGCTTTATCTACAGCATCAGGGTTGTTACTCGTAATTTCCAGTTCCGTAGCCCACGATATTTATTACCGTATCCTCGATTCCAGCGCTTCGGAAAAAAAACGAGTGTTTGTTGGGCGCGTCATGGTGGGTTTGTCTGTTGTTCTCGCTGGCTACTTTGGTGTCAATCCACCGGGGTTTGTGAGTGAAGTAGTAGCTTTTGCCTTTGGTTTAGCGGCTGCAAGCTTCTTCCCAGTTATTGTACTGGGAATTTTCGATAAGCGTACCAATTCCGAAGGTGCGATCGCCGGGATGTTGTCAGGGTTAATTTTTACGATTATTTACATCATCGGCGTGAAGTTTGCAGGTATGCAGCCTTGGTTTTTTGGTGTATCCCCTGAAGGAATTGGCACTTTGGGTATGCTGATTAACCTAGTAGTGACACTAGTAGTTTCACGCCTTACCCCACCGCCACCAGCAGAAATTCAGGCGATGGTAGAAGATTTACGTTCACCATCTATCGAAGAAGAAGAAGTGCAACCAATTGGGCATTAGGAGTAATTCTTAATTTTGAATTTTGTAGCTTTAGCTTCCCGTAGGGTATTTTGAATTTTGAATTGATACTACTGTCCCAACTCTTTGATATTATTCATCGCTTGCTGGTATAAGTCGTTATTGTTTTGGCGCTGGAAGATATCTGCTGCTTTTTGTAAGTCTTCCAGCGCTCCTTGTTTGTCACCTTGGGCTGCACGGGCATTACCTCGATTATTATAGGCAGGGCCAAAGTTAGAGTTAAGGCGAATGGCTTGATTGTAGTCGGATATGGCTCCTTGGCTGTCCCCCTGGGATGCACGGGCATTACCTCGGTTGTTGTAGGCGATCGCATATTTGGGGTTGAGGCGAATTGCTTGGTTAAAGTCTTCTATAGAGCCGCTTTTGTCCCCTTGGACAGAACGAGCATTGCCCCGGTTATTATAGGCTTCGGCGTAGTTGGGTGAAAGGCGAATGGCTTCGTTGTAGTCGGTAATCGCTCCGGCGTTATCACCTAGAGAGGCGCGGGCGTTTCCCCGACTGTTAAAGGCTTCGGCATCGTTGGGGGAAAGGCGAATGGCTTCGTTGTAGTCGGCGATCGCTTTTTGTTTGTCTCCCAAATCAAAGTAAGCTAATCCTCGTCCCCTATAGGCAGCGCCATAGTCAGGATCTAAGCCAATTGCTTTATCATAGGAAGCGATCGCCCCTTGTGAATCACCTTGAGCGTGCTGTCTTTGCCCTTGAACGTAAAATTGCCCAGCTTGAGAATTGTTGGTTGTCCGACGGCTAGGAGGATTTACTCCTATTTCTGTTACCAACACTTCTTTATTATTACTACAGGAAACGCTGGTAATTGCGCTCAGTGCGGTAAGCACACCTATAGTTAATACTCTTTTTAACTTCACCCGCCCTTGCTCCAATAACCACCGTTTCATAACTTGTTCTAAACCGCCATGATAACTGGATAAAATTAGTACCAAACTCAGTCAATTATCCAACTAAATATTGGTTCCTACTGTATACAGATATCCCTAGTCAATGAATTTTGGAGTTTAGATTGTTGATTTTAGATTAAATAAAGTTAGGACTTACGCACCCAGATTTTCTGTTTAGACCGGGTGTAAGGGTGTAAGGGTGTAGGGGGGTCAGGGTTTCAAACATTTATACCCCTACATCTCTATACCCTTCTCCAAACCATTGGTCTTTCATTTTCATGCGTAAGGCCTAAAAGTCTTTTCATCAAAAATCAAAAACCTAAAATTATCATGATCAATTGACGTGCTGATCTCTTTCACCCACGGTTTAATTAACAGTTAATCACTGGATCAATCGGGAAATTTAGCAAATAAATTATTGCAGTAGAAAATTTACGGTGCTATGTATTAGAACTTACGCACTCAAGTTATCTGTTGAGACTGGGTGTAGGGGTGTAAGGGTTTTAAACATTTACACCCCTACACCCTTGATTTTTCCAAGCCCATTAGCGATGTTAGGCGATCGCTGGTATTTTGATCAGGGACTTCCAGATAAAAAAATATCTCAAATGTAGGGTGCGTCAGTATGAATAATTTCTGAGTATAGTTAGGTTCTATGGCACTGACTCACCCTACTAAACCATGAATTTTGGATAATTTATTTTTTGTTGTTCCCTAAGCGTACCCACAGGGTATTTTGAATTGATTTCCCTTCCTACCCATTGGCGGAAGATTCAAACACACCCACAGGACAAGCAACGTTTGTCCCACCTAAACCACAATAACCATTGGGGTTTTTCGCTAAGTACTGCTGATGATAAGCTTCCGCGTAGTAGAACTCTGGTGCATCTAGGATTTCTGTCGTAATCTTTTCATATCCTGCGCTGCTGAGAGCTTGCTGATAAGCGTCGCGTGAAGCTTCTGCTAGCTGTTTTTGCGCCTCTGAATAGACGTAAATACCTGAACGATACTGAGTCCCCACGTCATTGCCTTGGCGCATTCCTTGAGTAGGGTTATGGCTTTCCCAAAAGACTTTAAGTAGCTGAGTGTAACTAATTACTTTAGGATCAAATACGACCAATACAACTTCGTTGTGACCTGTCAAGCCTGTACATACTTCGTCATAGGTGGGGTTTGGTGTAAAACCAGCCGCATAACCAACAGCAGTGGTGTAAACTCCCGACTGCTGCCAAAATTTACGCTCGGCACCCCAAAAGCAACCCAAGCCAAATAATGCTTTCTCGAAACCTTCAGGAAAAGGGGGTTTTAGTGGGTTTTTATTGACATAGTGGTTAGCCGGTACAGGCATAATTTGCGCCCTTCCAGGTAAGGCTTTTTCAGGGGTGGGCAGTGCTAATTTTTTGCCAAATCCAAATAGTGCCATTGATTTTGAGTCTGTGTTTTTACATATATCTTTAATTTACTTAATATTTTAAGCCTTCTGCCATCCCCAGTCATTTTTCTGGGGGGTCAACTTTCGGCAGTTTCTAACTCCATCGATACTGAAGCATGAACTAAGGGTAACAGAGGGCCTAGTTGCTCTTGTCCATTGACGGCTAAATCACTATGACAGAGATAAATTTTCTGTGATACACGAGATAGCAAATCAGTCAAAATTCTTTCTAGTCGGGTTTGTTCTGCTAATTTTTCATCTTCTGCTGTCCAAGGTTGTCCTAACCTGTCTTGTAAGAACAATGGCGCACCGAACAAGGTAGCTGCACCACCTTTTGCCCACAGGGGAGAACCTACATCGAGCCAAAAATGCCATTGGTGAAATCTTCGACTAGAACGGTATTGGAAAATGGTGGCGATGGTGACAGCTTTTTTCACTGAGCCAATGGGGCGTAAGGGGTAAGGATTGGCGGTAATCGTACCCCGTCTTAGCAGTTGAATAAATTCTACGATGGGTGTGTTGACTGGGGAGTCCTGAGTGATAAATTCTTTCCCTGTCTCTCCTACTCCTTTGCTTTGCCGTAACCTAGTATCGATTTCCCAATAATGCTGGGCTGTCTCTAATAGTTCTCGTAGTGCGGCTAACTGATCATAGGGTAGGTTGCTGCCATTCCACAAAAAGCGTTGAATTGCTCTATCTAATAGGGATATAGGGCTGGGAATCAGGCGCAGTTCTTGTTGCGATCGCTGCTCCTCTAACCACTGTAATATTTCACTATAGGCTGTGGTGGCTGCGTAACCAATCCGATCCCAACGTTCAAAGCTTGTCACTGGTAGTAAGTTGGGGTGGTCGGGATGGGGGACAAAGCAATAGTCAGCGATTAATCCTGCTCGTACTGGGTCGATTTTGGTGGGGAGTGGGGAGTGGGGACTGGGGATTGGTGAGTCAGCGCGGTCTTGGGGGTTTCCCCCATAAGCGACTGACGAACCCCGAAGGGGGGACTGGGGATTAGGGGGTATTGTTAGGGTTTCGGGGGGTTCTGGTTTTCTACTTAAAACAACTAACATCTCAGCTACTGCATCCCGGTCTACTAAGCGTCCCAAACCTGGATAAACTAGCGCCAGCATGGTGAGCAAAGCTCTGATGGGTGGTGAACTAATGAGGGGGCGTTGATCGTTGAGGGATTCGACGGGGATATTTTGTTTGGTGAGGATTTCTGTCAGTGTATAACGGGCGATCGCATCTAAACCAGGAGCGATGATTGCCACCTGTTCTGGTTGTACTTGCCCTGACTTGATGGCGTTAACAATTACTTCGGATGTTTGCCGTAATAGTTGGGCGCGGGATGTGGTTTGGACTGATTGCACCATCGGTGGCAAACCCGACGATAATATTATTGGTTCGCTGAGGGATTCGATCATTGGCGTTGCTAATCTTTCTGCCAATGATGCTGGTGCTAACCCCATTAAGGTTTCGATTTGACAGCGTCTAGCCAATCCTGCCATATATTCGGGATCAGCACCCAATCCTAAGCGCACTCCACCATCAGGATTGTAACTAAAAGCGGCGATCGCCCCTTGATCTAACAACAACTCAAATAATTTCCGCACTACACCCGGATATTCATCTACATCATCGGCTATCACTACCTGATATCTTTTAGCTAGGTGTTGCTGGTAATTTTCATGCTTTAACAAGTGCTGAGTGTAGAGTTCAGTAATAATGCCATAAGTCAGTAATCCTCGTTCTAAACACCAATTGCGCCAATCTAGTAATAAAGATGCCAAAAATTCTGGCTCTAAATTAACGTTATTATCCTCTAAGCCTGTTTGCAAAACCTGAGCAATGTTTTCACAAGGTGTACCACTATAAGCCGCTAGCTGCATCAAGTCCAAAATACGTCTAACCAAACGATATTCATTCACTCCCGCACGTCGTAATATTTCTTCATCTAAATGCGATCGCCAGAGTTTTGTTGCCAGTTCTTGCTCTGTTTCTGGGCGCAATCTGACGGGAAATTGTGCTTTTAGATTCAACAATTGAATCAGCAAAGGCCAAAATAAGATAATGTCATCCTGAAAAAATCCTAGTGGTGTTTTCGCCCGAATTGGGTATTTACCTTGAGTATTAGTAACAATTTTGTCACCTAAATCTCGGCGATTATCATCATTCGCCGATAAAACTAAAACTCCGGGTTTAGCTTGTTGAATATCCCAAGATAAAGATGTGCTTGCTTTTAATTTTGCTTTTTTAGTATAAAATAATTCATGAACTTGGTTGTCATGTTGCACCCAATCACAAAATTGTTTTACCAAACGAGTAGTCTTGCCACTACGGCTAGTACCAACAATCCAAATAGAATGAGAAAGCACAAATTATCTCCTGAGCAGATTTGTTAATATATTTTTTGAGTTAATTTAAAGTAAATAAATCTTACTTAATCATTAATTTACAGATAAATGCCTACAATGAGGAATTCTATTTTTAGCGAAAAAGTTTATCCTATTCTCCTGTCTGCTTATCGCTGGTATTTACGAACTCCAGAACGTTCTTTAGAAGAAGCTTACAAAGCTGCATTAAATATTAAAGCCATAGAAGATGAACACTTCAATGGTAACAAAATAGACTTTAACTCAGCCATCTACAGCAATAGTGTGATGGACTATTTCGAGTCTGATTTAGCCCAAGAATTAAAGACAGCTAGAATGCGGCTAACTGAATTTCGTTTTAGTCGTTGGTTTTCTAATGAATCTCATCAAAAAGCTGCTCGCAAAGCAGGAATAGAGTATCCAAGTTCTACCGTAATCTTAGAAAAATTAAAATTTATTGATGAAATTATCTCCAAATATATCATCACTGATTACGAAATAGCTGCTCCATCCGGAGCTTCAGACCTACAAGTTAGAACAACGAGTTTACAACCACCTGAAAATCCATCGCTCACTGATTCTTTAAGAAATAACGATATTAATAAGAATAATTTAGTCGAACGCATTTATACACCAACATCACCACCACAATTAATCAGACCAAGGACAGAACAGAATAAAAAGCCGAGAGGAAAAGCAGATACAACAGGCATTTTACCCCGCTCTATTTTGAGTACCATTGGGCGTTTACAAATTGAATTAGACCCCAATTCCGAACAGGATGTTATTAACAATTTCCGGCAAGCTCAAAAAAGAAGCATTATATCAATTAGATTTATTTTACTACTAATTATAGTACCTCTTTTAACCCATCAATTATCAAAAGCTCTCATCGTTAGCCCCATTTTTAACCATTTTAAAAAGGCTGATACAGAGCAGATATTTCTGAACTCTGAGATGGAGGAAGAAGCATTATCAACCCTGCATAGGTTTGAAGAAAGAATCAAATTTGAAAACCTGATTAGTAATGCACCTCCTTTGTCTGCTGAAGCCATAGAAACTCAGATAAAAGAAAAGGCAGAAGAAATTGCAGCAGAGTTTCGAGGTGAAAGCGCTAATGCAATTAAAAATGTGTTTGCTGACATCTTTTCTGTTGGTGCATTTATCTGGTTACTGCTCGTGAGTAAGCCTTCGATTATGGTACTCAAAGAATTTTTTGATAATGTTGTTTATGGTCTCAGTGACAGTGCCAAAGCATTTATCATTATTTTATTTACTGATGTATTCGTCGGGTTTCACTCTCCTCATGGCTGGGAAGTAATTTTAGAAGGTTTATCTCGCCACTGGGGACTACCAGCTAACAGAGATTTTATTTTCTTATTTATTGCAACTTTTCCCGTAATTTTAGATACTATCTTCAAATACTGGATTTTCCGTTACCTCAACCGCATATCGCCTTCCGCCGTTGCTACATACCGTAACATGAATGAATAAAAGGCATAAAAAAGTGCGTTGCCATGATCTCTGCCTCACTATATTTGTATAGTTTTTTACTCATCTCTTCTGTAATTTTAAATATAAATACTGTCTATATATGGGTGGGTGTTAGATGATCTGGTCTGATACCCCAACCCGCACATAAAGTGGTTTTTACATATCTTTGCCACTGACTACTGACCACTAACTACTGACAAAACTCTATCCCCTTGTGGGTAGAGTTTTTATTTTAGCTAGGAACTACTCACAGGTCTATCTCGTCATTTTTGCTGACTGTGAGTCGAGTAATAAACTGTGTCTAATAAAGTAATTATTTAGACATCAGTGCCGTTCATAGCACTTGGCGTAGTCACATACGAAGACTCATATCATGGAAATGCCGTGTTTTTACGACTGTACTAACCTTATTCAGAAGGTTTGCGGTATTTTTAGTGTCTCTTGTTTTTTAATTTTTACTTGTTACCGAAATCAGGTTATTGCGGGTTGTATCTAGTTAATGTTCCTGCTTACATCAGTTACCAGCGAAATAACGACACCAACTAATCTGGACAAAGCAGTCCTGATAAAAAATTTCCCTGACTCATCACAATCTCCGCTACCGTTAGCAGTACTCATTGCTTTTAAATCCGTAGTGCAGAATCTTTATGTAACAAGGCTTTTGAGCCTAAGTAGAACGACTTGAAAAAAGCAACCTATGTTAAGTGATGTAAAAATACTAGGCTTTCGTTCGTATTAAGGACTTTAGTCCTGGTTTGAGAACTTTAGTTCTCACTACAAACATTTAATTATTTACCCTGTTCTACTTATACCTTGGTAAAACTAGTAGGCTTTTGTTTTCCTGACTGACAGCAAAACTAGTTTATTGACAAAACCTAAGCAACCGTCACGCCAAATCATCTATTCCACTGAATTTTGGCATTTAACTACTGATATTTTATGTGAGGTGAAAAATGTTCAAAATTTTATTTGATAGCGATTTAATATTAGATGCCGTTATGAATCGTACCGAACTTGCGGATGATGTGAGAACTTTATTAGAAAATTTACATCCATCTATTCGGTTATACTTAACGGATGTTGGGTTGCAGAAAGTTTCTGCTTATACTTACTGTTTAAAAAATAGCCAGATTCCTGAGATCATAGTTGATTGGTTACAAGAGCAAATTCAAATTTGTCCTATCGATCAAGGTTTGCTACAGAAAGCACGTTATTCGCCTCTCAGAGATTTTGAATCTGCTGTAGAACTGGCTTGTGTTAACCATTACCAATTAAATGCGGTAGTTACTAATAAACCAGAAGATTTTATTGTCGCTGCTCACCCATTATGTGTATGGTCGTTTGCTGACTTGTGGTTACGCATCAACTTAGAAAGTCAATTACAAGCGACTATACATAGTTGATGTATCACGAATCTAGACTGAAAATAGTACTATCATGATTTTAAAATCTTTATCTCAAAACTAATTTAAACAAAAATTCTGTCATTTTTGATAGATGTTACTATAGGATTCATACTTGATTTTTTAAATATACGCAGAGAAACCACTGTGTTGGTAAGGCAGTCCCATCTTGTGGGTTTACCCCACGAGGAACTGCCGAAAGGGTTCCCCCGCTTGGAGCGAGTGGCTGGGAGCAATACCAGCCTAGAGATACTTGGATTGTTATGCACAAGCATAGGCTACACCAACAATAATCAAATCCGATTTTCATATAAGAATAGGTAATAATTAATGAAATTTTTCTTCGACAATTTTTGAATATCAGCGAAAATTCATAGCTAAATTAAAATTTGGCTTAAGATATGTTAACGAAATCTTATTCGCTCAAGAAGAGACAAGACTAAATTTTTTTTTGTAATTTGATAGCGCGGGTTTTCTTTGGTGCTAGGATCTAGCACTATAGGTAAGATTAAAGTGCTGTAGCTGTGAAACAAAAGCCAAAACCAAGAATCGCTTTGTTGCGGGAAAAAGCAGGACTAACTCAGTTGGAACTGTCCCGTCTTGTTGGTGTGACTGAAAGCACTATTCAAAACTGGGAAAGTGGACGGACTGGAACAGACCACATTGAAAGAATTATTAGGTTTTGTAAAGCCTTGAATTGTCAAGTAGAAGACCTAATTGAGTATAAAGATGAAACAACAGAAACGTCTGTGAATAAACCAACTTCTTTAAGCGACATTCATCATCTGTTAGGAACTGAAGAGGCTACTTTTGCTAATAATTCTGAGGCTGGGTTTTCTCAACAGCCAAAAGCACCTGAAGCCAGTTTCTAGCTTTCCAATTTAAATTATCACCTCCGACCAATTACTGGCATTATGCTTAGTAATTGGTAATTGTTTATCTGTGATTATTTATAGCAAGTCTAATTGGGAATTCTCCAAAGGAATTGATTGTTGCCATAGAGCGTCAACTGTAATAAATTGGTAGCCTTGTTGTAATAGTTGCGGAATCAGGATTTGAATGGTTGCAGCTACATCTTGTCCACCACAAGCACCATCGTGTAGAACAATTAGTGAACCGTTTTGTACTTGGTTAATAACTCGCTGTACTACTTGTGTAACGCCAGGTCTTACCCAGTCTTCTGGGACAACACTCCACATCACTGGACGATATTTCCATTCCTGTAAGAGATTTAATGTTTTGGGTGTGAACAACCCATTAGGAGGTCTAACGTCACGCACTTTTTCTGGTGAGAGGTTACAAGCATTGTAGATGGCTGCTTGGGTTTTTGCTAAACTCTGTTGAAGTTCGATGGGCGATAACATGGGGAAAGAGCGATGATCGTAACCGTGTAAGCCGATCCAATGACCACGATCGCATATTGCTTGAGCAATACTTGGTGAACGGTTAACGCAAGCACCTAACAAAAAAAAGCTAGCAGTGATGTTGTAGTAATCTAAGACTGCTAAGACTTCGGGGGTGTATTGGGGATGGGGGCCGTCGTCAAAAGTCAAAGCGATCGCTTGACAATGGCGATCGCCACTCCAAAGACAGCCAGGAAAAGCTGGTTGCAGAATCCGATGAACAATAGGGAAAATTGGAGCTAGCTGAATTTTTACCATTCCCTCACCTCAGCTATGGAGGTTAAATCTTAACAGATTTTTTCTGCTGAGATGGTGCTAAACGAGTAATTTTCGGTTTCGTCTTTCCCAATAACTCAAAAAATAACTCCTCATATTGCTCAATTGCTTGCTCAAAGGAGAAATTTTCTTCTGCGAATCGTCTACCTTGATTGCCTAACTTTGTCGCTAATGTCGAATTATTATATATATCCAATACTGCTGCTGCTAACGCTTCCGGTGATTCTGGTTCCACAATCACACCGCCACCACTTTCTTTAATCACCTTGGCTGCTGTACCCGTTGCAGGAACCGAACCAATAATTGGACGACCAGAAGCTAATGCAAGTGGGATCTTAGAAGGCATATTAAAAGCAATCACGTTGCCTTTCTGCACAACTAAGTTAACATCAGCCGTTGCTAACATTTGCGGTACATCTTCCCTTGGTTGCAACGGTAAGAGTAGAACATTATCTGCTCCACAAGAGAGACAATATTTCTGTAACCTAGATAAAGCCTTTGATTCACCAATAATGACAAAACTAATATCTGGAATATGCCGCAAATAGGTGGCTGCGGCTATTACTGTCTCTAAACCTTGCGTTAGTGCGATGTTCCCAGAATACATCACAACAAATTTGCCATCGAGTTGATGAACTGTTCTCCACGAATTGTTTTTAGCTAAGGGACGGACAAAATTAACATTCACCCAATTAGGAATACAAAGAACTTTTTTAGCACTTACTCCCTTATTGATTAAATTCTCACGAAAGCCCTCGGCTATGACGCTAATCTTAGTGGCATTTTTATAAGCAAATTTTTCTATAATTTCGCAAAAGCGAATCATTAATTTATTGGTCATCAATCCAACGCGCACAGCCGCTTCTGGTAATATGTCCTGCACATTTAACACGACGGGACACTTATAAAACAATCCCAGCAGAGTTGCTGGTAGTGAAACTAAAAGTGGCGGTACTGTTAATAAAATTAAGTCTGGTCTTTCGCCGTTAAAAGCTTGTGGCAAGCTAGTGAAGATAAAACTTAACTCTAGTAATAATCTATCTATTAATTTAGGTTTAGACTTAATTCGTAGGTAACTACGCTGGATAGTTACGCCATTCTTTTGTTCTGTAACATACCACTTACCTTTGTATCCGTCGTAAATTTCCCGTTGAGGATAATTAGGCATTCCTGTAATCACTCGCACCTGATGTCCTCTCTCTACTAAACCCTCTGCCAGTTCAGTCATCAAAGGTGCAATACCGATTGGCTCTGGATAATAATTGTAGGAGTAGATGAGAATGTGCATGATTTATTAGTAATTTTTCTAATGTTTAACGGAAATTATTTTCGATATAGTTGGAACACTTAAGTTAATTAACAATATATTATTTGTAGATTTGTAATCGGAAACTATATTTAATATTAAAACTGATATTGATATTGCCTAGTTTTTTAGGATAAAAACATAAGAACATATATATTTGGACACCTCATTGTCAGCTATCCAATTTTAAAATACACATTACATATTATTTATAATAAAAATACTGTAGGCATAAATTTATCTTATGTTTTAATTATTGCTTTTCATTACTCAACTCGTATTGTAGCTTTGTAGCTCAGTTTTTTGAGGGTTTTTACTGATGGTTTATCAAATCTTTAAATTTTTCACGAAATTTCACTTAAATCTTAAAATCTTATAAATATATATTATTGGTGGACATTTCCCTTATATAAATAGACTTTTATGTAAAAAATTTTTAGAATTTGGTAAATTTATAATACTTTTAAGCCTAAGAAATGTGAAATAAGCCAAATATTTACGCATTTATTTGTGCATTATCGAGCGAATTGATTAGGTTTACCACTCATTTATTCATCACTACCTATTGAAGCAATTCCTGAAAATGATCACTCCAATACTCGAACTGGGGAAACGTGAAACAACAATAGGGTGTGTTGTCTTACCATGCGCCGCGCCATGTTGACATTTGGCGAAACGCGTTGGTCTACGAACACACCCAAAACTTCTTGTTTTTTAATGTTGATCTAGTTTGAAAAAGGCAAGAGGCAGTAGCCGGAGGCAAGCCGTAAAGCTGGGCAAGATATATCTACGACACACTCCGCATAAGCAACGCTTCCCCCAGAGAAGGTAGAGAAGGAAAGACAGCTTTTTTCATCAGTTCGTGATGGCTACTTATGTTTGCAGTAACCTACCTGAATTTGGCTATGCTAGTCTTGCCGTAGCCAAATCGCGGATTAAATTTGTTCTGGACGATAGGTAACTGTTTACAGAATTGATTTCTTCAATACTGAGGGCTTGTTGACTATTAAGCTGCCTCAACAACTGCTTGACCAAATCTGTATCACTGAGGCGAAGAAGAGTGCTGGACTGAGTTTGTTCAACCAAAGACCAAATTTGACGTAGTGTTTTTGAGTTTACGGGGCAGACTTTCATCGCAATCACTCCCTTTACCGCTACCGCATATAAATGCTGTTAACAATCTAAAAAGAATCTTAAATTATAAAATCTAAAGAAAACCTTAAATATTACAAATATTTACTAATTAGATGTAAATCTAAATGAAAGCTTAAATATCGTTATTAAATCGGGGTCAGCTATTATATAGACCCCAAACATAAAATCTTTCGGGGGTTAACTTCTGTGTAAATAGAAGTTAACCCCTTATTAATACTCAGTTCAGAATATTTGTAATAGTGCTGTCTCAATACCCCTGATATTGCTTCACGCTATGAAACATTTAATGCTCACGAAGTCCATCGTTTGGCACGACGTTTAGTCTTGTTTGATTTATAACTAGTCAACTTTCCTTTGATGAAGAATGATATACCGCATAATTACTGAAGTTACTATCTCTGCTAATTACGTAAAGCTGATAAATAATTTGCATAAAAAAATACAATTATTTTAATTAAATAAGTAATAATACACTAGCTTAGTGGTATTCTATTTTTCTAGATATTTCTTCGCTGTCAAAACTAACTGACAGTATGTGTCCAAGTATAAATTAGGAAATTCCGTATAAATCGGAAAATAAAGTTAAGTATCTCAGCCTAAGTATTTATGGGTTGGCAAAATAGTGATAATTTTACTTTGGGCATTTACTGATGAAATTTCTTGTGTATTTATGTAGCACTCACTAACGATTCGATCTCGCTGAGTTATGTACATATACGGTACTGTTGTCTGGATGAAGGTCTACATTTTGATCTAAAAAATCTCAGTCAGGTTAGTTTATTAGGTTCTCAGTGAAATTCTTTAAAAATAGATGAGTTTAATAAGACAAATGACACCTTTGTCTTAGTAGTGAGCCAAAAGCTATGTATAAATTAAATGAAAAACTTTAAATTGTACCTTTGTAGTAAAAACTTACTAAAGCTGGCTTAAGCATAGATAAATTAGTTAACTGAATTAGAAATGACTTATATTAAGAGCGCTTTTCAAGAATTTCTTGTCACCATTGAGGGTTTTGACCAGTTACCAAGTGAGGAACTGACTCAAATCCTCGATAATCTACAGCCATTTCGCTATCGCATTGGTCAAAAAATTATTGGCAAAGAAAGAACACCCGAACGAGTAACAATTATTTATGAAGGTCAAGTGCGGCTGTTGGGATTTGATCCGCAAACGCAAGTTCCGACAACCCTCAAGTTGATGAAACCAGGGGAAATCATTGGCGAAATTGGGTTATTGCGGGATGTGGCTTGTGAAACTGCGATCGCCTCTGCCGATGAAGTGATAGGCTTAACCTTAAATGCCACAGACTACCTACGTTTGTTGGAGTCATACCCAGGTTTTGCTCACGCACGCCAAAACCAAAGTTACATCATTGAGGTTTTCGATGTTCTGAGTTCCCAGTTAGCTAACCAAGCTAACGTGATTAGTAACCTTGATGAACTGGCTGCACAAGCTCTAGAAAATGCCAAAATAGATTACCTTCCACCAGGGAGAAATTTCTTCCATCAATTAGATAGTGAAAGCATTTGGTTTGTTAGTGGCGGAACAGTCACAAATTACCCCATAGGTTCTCGCCTAGAACCTAGTGATGGAAATCGGGTAATTGAAGTCCAGGGAGAAAGTCCGGCGCGGTTAGTTGGTTTAGAGCCTTTAGATTTATTGTTTTTAGAGAACGATTATCACCAAGGTGGAGAACTTACCGTCTATGATAGTTCACCCAAAATTACAGAAGCTTTAGATATTCCCTATGCTAGCGAAGAAGAACTTTCGCAATCAAGTTCTGTTCCCAGCAATGCTAAACCAAGACAAAAATTCCCCTTTGTTCGGGGTAAAGGTGAACTAAATTCTACCTTTGCCTGTTTTCAAATGCTCACCAAGCACCTACAAATTCCCTTCCGCAAAGAAGTAGTGCGGCGCATTTTAAATGAGCAAATGAAGCGTCAAGGAACCATCTCCTTCCCCGCTTGCGCTTACCTCTCCGAGTTAATTGGACTCAAAGCCAATCTAGTTGATTTACCGGCGGCGGCTATTACCCGTGTTCCTACCCCGGCCTTAGTCCGTTATGGTGATGGTTATGCGGTTTTGTATGCGGCGGATGCCAATAATGTAGTTTTAGGTGTACCGTCCCAAGGGATAGTACGCTGCAAACCCGCACAGATACTTGAGCATTTAAATATTGTCGAAGACAGTTATCCCCCACAAATTAGGGTATTGCTGCTGTCTGCTACCAAAGAAACGCCACAAGAACGCTTTGGTTTACGTTGGTTCATACCTTACTTATCCCGCTACCGCCGAGTTCTGATTGAAGTTTTTATCGCTTCTTTCTTTGTGCAGTTAGCGGCCTTAGCCAATCCTTTGGTTATTCAGCTCATCATTGATAAAGTCATCGTCCAAAACAGTATTAGCACCCTGAATGTTTTGGGAGTTTTGCTGTTAGCCGTTGGGGTATTTGAAGCAGTTCTCACCACCTTAAGGACTTACTTATTTGTCGATACTACCAACCGTATCGATATGGGTTTGGGTTCAGAAATTATTGACCACCTATTACGGCTACCACTGCGCTACTTTGAAAAGCGTCCAGTGGGTGAACTGGCTACCCGCATCAACGAATTAGAAAATATTCGGCAGTTTCTCACTGGGACAGCGTTGACAGTAGGTTTAGATGCGGTCTTTTCCGTAGTTTATATCATTGTCATGCTGTTTTATAGCTGGCAACTTACCTTAGTTGGTTTAGGAACGATTCCCATATTTATCGTTATCACCTTAATTGCATCGCCTACGGTGAGTAGACAGTTACGTTCCAAAGCCGAACGCAACTCAGAAACCCAATCCTATTTAGTTGAGGTGATGTCTGGGATTCAAACAGTGAAGGCGCAAAATATCGAATTGCGATCGCGCTTTTCCTGGCAAGAACGGTATGCTCGATATGTAGCAGCAGGGTTTAAAAATGTCATCACATCAACCCTCGCTAACTCTACCAGTCAATTTCTCAACAAACTCAGCAGTTTACTTGTGTTGTGGGTAGGTTCTTATTTGGTACTCCAAGGTGAATTAACTTTAGGGGAATTAATCGCCTTTAGAATTATCTCTGGTTACGTCACCAGTCCTATCTTACGCTTAGCTCAACTCTGGCAAAGCTTCCAAGAAACAGCATTATCCCTAGAACGGTTGAGCGATATCGTTGATACGCCCCAAGAAGCCGAAATTGACCGCTACAATATTCCCTTACCGGAAATTCAAGGCTCTGTTAAATACGAGAATATTTCCTTTAGGTTTGCACCAAGCGGCCCTCTACAGCTATCCAACGTCAATTTAGAAATCCCCTCTGGGAAATTTATCGGTATTGTCGGACAAAGCGGCTCTGGTAAAAGTACGATGATGAAATTACTGCTGCGCTTGTACGACGTAGAGTCCGGCCGAATTTTAATTGATGGTTACGATATTGCCAAAGTAGAACTATATTCATTACGTCGCCAAGTCGGTGTAGTACCCCAAGAAACCCTGTTATTTGACGGGACAGTGCAAGAAAATATTGCTCTGACAAATCCTGATGCTAGCACTGACGAAATTATCGAAGCGGCGCGAGTAGCAGCAGCCCATGAGTTTATTATGAGCTTACCCAACGGGTATAATACCCGCGTCGGCGAGCGTGGGGCTGGACTTTCTGGGGGACAAAGACAGAGAATAGCGATCGCCCGTTCTGTCCTCCAAAGACCTAAACTATTAGTATTAGACGAAGCTACCAGCGCTCTAGACTATCCTACAGAACGACAAGTTTGCCTCAACTTAGCTAAAGCCTTTCAAGGTAGCACAGTATTCTTCATCACCCACCGCCTCAACACCGTCAGTCATGCAGACATGATTGTGGTCATGGACGCAGGGAAAGTTATAGAACAAGGAAGCCACCAAGAATTAATGGCGGCTAAAGGTCATTATTTTTACCTGTACCAACAACAGGAAGTAAATTTGTAATTGGTTATTCCCAGTCCCCAATCCCCATTCCCTTCTTCAAAACTACTATGACTCAACTCAATAGCGATCGCCGTAACGGTAATAATAGTAATGGGAAGCAAAATAAGATTATCAAAATTGATGATCAAGCTTCACCACAGGCAAGCAAAGCTTTAGTTAAATTTAATCAAAACGACTTTGAGCAATCTGTTGTACTGCGCCAATCTCCTCTTTGGTCACGCACAATTATGCTCACCCTGATAGGGTTAGCTTGTGTAGGTATTGGTTGGGCATATTTTGCCAAAATCGAACAGGTAGTACCAGCTACTGGTCAACTGAAACCAGAAGGTACAGTGAAAGAAGTACAAGCACCAGTTAATGGTGTAGTGAGAGAAGTTTTTGTTAAAAATGGAGAGACAGTTAATAAAGGTGATCTACTATTAACCTTTGATCAAGTTACCACCGTCGCCCAGTTAAATTCATTAGAAAAAGTTAGACGTGCCTTAACTCAAGAAAATCAGACATATCGCCGCTTGATGAGATCAACAGGTGGCATTGCTTCTGAACTAGAATTTGTTCGTAGTCGGTTACCACAAGAAGCAGCTTTTCTGTTGAGAAATCGTGCAGCGCTAGTTGCAGAAAATGAATTGCTACGTACTCAATTAAATAATGCTACCACGGGTATAGGTTTAGATAGTGACGAACAAAAACAGCTAAAAGTTGCCAAAACTGAATTAGAGTCTCGTGCAGCCGCCGCAGGACTGGAAGTTTCCAAAATTGAAAGACAACTAACTCAAACAACGGTAAAACTCCAAGATACTCAATCTAGCTTGGCAATCCAACAACAGATTTTAGATAAGATTAAAATCTTAGCAGAAGAAGGTGGTATTTCTCAGCTACAGTATCTCAATCAACAACAGCAGGTACAGACTACAGCAGCAGAAGTTGCCCAATTAGTTGAAGAACAGAAACGCCTGCAATTTGATATTGAAAAAAACCAGCAGCAAGTTACTAATACTGTCGCTACTACTGATAAAAATATTTTAGAGAAAATTGCTGATAACAAAAAACGCATTGCAGAAATTGATAGTCAATTCATGAGAATTGTCCTAGATAATGAACGTAATTTAGCCGATATCACAAGCAGAATTTCTCAAGCTCAACAGGAACTTAAATACCAAGAATTACGCGCGCCTGTAGCTGGTACAGTCTTTGATTTGAAAGCAAATAATACTGGATTTGTGGCAAATCCTACACAAAAATTATTGCAAATCGTCCCTAATGAAAACTTTATTGCTGAGGTTTTCATCACCAATAAAGATATTGGTTTTGTCCGCAAAGGAATGAAAGTAGATGTCAGAATTGACTCTTTTCCTTTCAGCCAGTTTGGTGATATCAAAGGTGCAATAATTGATATTGGCTCAGATGCGTTGCCACCAGACGAAATATATAAGTTTTATCGCTTCCCTGCCAGAATTAAACTAAATCAACAATACTTACAAATTCAAGATAAGCAGATTTCCTTGCAGTCGGGTATGTCAATCAGCGCTAATATCAAAGTTAGGGAAGAACGCACAGTCATGAGTCTGTTTACGGAAATGTTTACCAATCAAGTTGATAGTTTAAAACAGGTGCGTTAAATAGTTCAGATGTCAGGCATTTAACTTACACATATTTTCGTGTTGGCAGTTGACAGTTGACCCTTATGCTGTATGGGCTTTCCTAATTTTGAATTTTGTTGGCACAGCCTTGCCGTAGGCTATTTTGAATTTTGAATTTTGAATTTTGAATTGACATAAGCTGATGTACCCTCAACGTATTGAACCTCAACCGGGACAAGAATCTGTTTGGGACTATCCTCGTCCCCCTCGCTTGGAGGACACAAGCAAACATATTCAGATAATTTTTAATGGGGTAATCATCGCCGATACCCAAAATGCCAAGCGTGTTTTAGAAACAAGCCATCCGCCTTCCTATTACATTCCTCCAGGGGATATCAAAATGGAACACCTCATCCCTACACCACAATCGAGTTTTTGTGAGTGGAAAGGATTAGCCGGCTACTATACCATCCGTGTGGGGGATAAAGAAGTGCAAAATGCAGCCTGGTTCTACCCCAATCCGACAACAGCATTTGCATCGCTGCGAGATCATGTCGCATTCTATGCCCACCTTATGGATGCTTGCTATGTTGATGGTGATCAGGTGGAACCACAACCGGGGAATTTTTATGGTGGTTGGATCACGAAAGATGTTGTCGGCCCCTTTAAGGGTATCCCTGGTAGTTGGGGATGGTGAAACGTTTTTTAGCGCCTGGCTGAAGGTGTTTTTTCAGTAGCAATGATGTGTAAATCGATGTTTTTTAGCAAGCGGACTAACTTGTGAGTTAAAGAACCTTTGAGGAGAATTTGCCAGCGCGATCGCTGACTTTCACCGATGACGATTTGTGTAATCCGATATTGTTCTGCGACCTGGGCGATCGCTGTACCAATATCACCACTAGTTACGCGAATAAAAGTACCTGCGAATTCTTTACACAATTTCTCACAAGTGTCGATGTGCAGGCTTTCTTCTTTGGTGAGGAAGTGTTCAGGATTAGCAACAAATACTACATATAAGGGTGCATTCATGTAGTTAGCAAGTCTTGCACCTCGACGCAACAGTTGTAAGGATTGGGGATAGGTAGAGACGCACACTAAAACTCGTTCGTGAATATTACAGAATTGACCATTGGGCGTAGTGGCGTTTACCCCAGGTATCGCTTCTTCTTCTACATTGTCTGCTACTTCCCGCAAAGCCAATTCCCGCAAAGCAATGAGGTTACGACGTTGAAAAAAGTTATCTAGGGACTGTTGAATTTTTTGTGGTGCGTAAATTTTCCCTTCTATTAACCTTTCTTGTAAGGTTTCCGGTGTAACGTCTACAACCACAACTTCATCGGCTTCTTTCAGAATCCTGTCAGGTACACGCTCTCTGACAACCACACTAGTAATTTTCGCTACCACATCATTGAGACTTTCCAAATGCTGCACATTCATGGTGGAATAGACATCAATACCTGCGGCTAAGATTATTTCTACATCTTCGTAGCGTTTTTCTCGTGGTGAGCCGGGGACGTTTGTGTGAGCTAGTTCATCAACTAATACTAACTGGGGTATAGACCCGTAGCGGCTTGTCGATAGACATCGCTTTAAAATAGCGTCCGTATCCATTTCAGTTAGTATTAATCCCCCTCTGGCTATTTGCTGACGTGGAATAATTTCTAGCCCTGCGGCTTTATCAGCTGTCTCTTTGCGTCCGTGAGTTTCCAATACACCAATAACAACATCAGTTCCCTCTTGTTTAAGAGCCTGTGCTTCTTCCAGCATCCGGTAAGTTTTCCCTACACCCGGAGCCATACCAATAAAAATTTTATGTTTGCCCCGTTTTACTGGATACATAGGAATTGGTCAATAGTTAAAATTTCAAAGTTAACCGTCAACAGTTAACAGTGCAAACTCCCAATCTTATCAGTTTTGTTGACGATTAATATCTTGCAAATCGAGAGCATAATTTAATCGCAGAACATTAACTCCTGGTTCACCAAAAATTCCTAAAAATCTACCATCAGTGAACTTATTAATTGCTAGCATAATTTCATCTGGTTGAACACCACGGGCGCGAGCAACTCTCTCTAACTGTTGTCTTGCAGCTTGAACAGAAATATGGGGATCTAAGCCTGAACCAGAACTATAGATTAAATCGGCAATAGGTTGAATATTATCATCGCGGAGTTGATTTGCTTCCTCTATGATGCGCTCAAGTAATGCAGGGTTACTAGGAGCTAGATTGCTACCACCAGATATACCTGTTGGCTTGGCTTTTCTGCCTTGACTATATCTAACTGCGCTAGGACGACTGTGAAAATATTTTTCGGAAGTGAATACTTGACTAATTAAGCTGGAACCTATTGGTGTTCCTTCGATATTTTCCATAATGCTACCGTTAGCTTGGCTGGGAAATAAACCCTGACCAACTACCAAAATAGCTAGAGGATAAATAATGGCTGTCACCAACCAAAAGATTAGAGTAATACGAATTGCTCTCAAAATTTCTCGAATAAAAGACATATTAATCAGTTCAAAATTCAAAATTCAAAGTTCAAAATGAAAGATAGTTACCCAAAGTTCCACTCGGTTTTAGGGACTTCTAAGTCAAAAAATGTTCTATTGGGATTGTTGACCGTTGACGGTTCACCGTTAACAGGTAACGGTCAACAACTTTAAACAGAATAATTTCTTTTTTGGATTTCCCTTAAACCCAAATTTCCTCATAACATTTTTCCGTTACTATCAGAATTCAATTTCAGATTTTGTAGGTGTAGATTTACCCCAGCTTTGTTGCCATTATTAAAATCGCTCTGGTTGAAAAACGACGACAAATAAGTAAATAACAAGTCCGGCAATCACCGCGCCTAAAATACCAAAAGCCCAGCCGGAGTTTTGATTTAGTGTAATACTGGTAGCTGCATAGACTCTGGGGTTAATGATGAGATGGCAACATAAAATAAGAGCGATCGCTAATGTTAGCCGTTGTTTTGGCGATCGTGACCAAATATAGGCGATCGCCTCCGTAAAGTCTGCGGTGATTGCCTGTATCAAATCCATAATGAAAAACTTGTCATATCTATCAATTCCTTTTTTCATACTTTTTCTTATACACCCGCTTAAATTATTATTTAGTTAGAGACGCGATTAATCGCGTCTGTACAATTGTCTCGAATCATTTTTTCATGCCAACCCAACGATAGTAATTAATATATCTATCAACTTAATAGCGATAAATGGTGCAATCACTCCACCTAAGCCATAAATGAGAATATTACGTTGGAGTAACTGATTGGCTGTTAATGGTCTAAACTGCACACCTTTTAAAGCTAAGGGTATGAGAGCCGGAATAATTAAGGCGTTGTAAATTAACGCCGACAGCACAGCAGAATTAGTACTAGTCAAATTCATAATATTCAGGCTTTGCAGATTAGCCGCCGCAAAGATGACCGGAATAATGGCAAAGTATTTAGCAATATCATTAGCAATGGAAAATGTAGTCAACGCACCACGGGTAATCAGCAATTGTTTACCAATACTGACAATATCAATCAATTTTGTGGGGTCTGAATCCAAATCTACCATGTTGGCGGCTTCCTTAGCGGCTTGGGTTCCCGTATTCATGGCTACACCGACATTAGCTTGGGCTAAGGCTGGTGCATCATTGGTTCCGTCTCCCGTCATGGCTACGAGTTTGCCTTGTGCTTGTTCTCGTTGAATGACGCTGATTTTATCTTCTGGTGTGGCCTCGGCGATAAAGTCATCAACTCCGGCTTCTTGGGCAATGACAGAAGCAGTAATGTGGTTATCACCAGTGAGCATAATGGTACGTACTCCCATCCGCCGCAACTGGTCAAATCGTTCTCGAATGCCAGATTTAACAATGTCTTTCAGGTAGATGACACCATAAATTTCGTTATCTAGGCAAACTGCTAAGGGTGTACCACCCTGTTGGGAAACTCGCTCATAGGCTGCATCTAATTCTGGGATAGTTTGCCCATTACGGGAACGTACAAATCCTTGAATTGCGCCAACTGCTCCCTTCCGCGCTTCCCGTCCACCAGGTAAATTAGTACCACTCATCCGTGTTTTGGCGGAAAATTCTACTGCTTGGGCTAGGTTGGGATCAAGGTCATACCTGATACCTAATTTTTCAGCTAGGCGGACTATTGATTTACCTTCTGGTGTATCGTCAAAAACGCTAGCAGCCCAAGCAACGCTGGCTAATTGCTCTACAGAGTAACCATTAATGGGAATAAACTCTTCAGCCAAGCGATTACCTAAGGTGATTGTGCCTGTTTTATCTAACACCAAGGTATTAATATCACCGCAGGCTTCTACTGCCCGTCCAGAGGTGGCGATGACGTTAAATTGAGCGACTCTATCCATACCAGCGATACCAATAGCGCTGAGTAAGCCGCCGATGGTGGTGGGGATTAAGGCGACTAACAGGGCAATTAAAGTCGGGACATTAACTGGTGTATCAGCATAGTAGGCAAATGCAGGTAAGGTGGCAATCACAAATAGAAATACCAAGCTCAAAACTGCCAATAAAACTGTCAAAGCGACTTCATTAGGTGTTTTGCTGCGTTCTGCGCCTTCTACTAAGGCAATCATTCGGTCAATAAAACCTTTACCTGGGTCAGATGTCACCCTGACAATCAGTTCATCGGAAATGATGCGTGTCCCACCAGTGACGGAACTGGCAACATCTGAGCCTGATTCTTTGAGGACTGGGGCAGATTCTCCCGTAATTGCCGATTCATCGACGGAGGCGACACCCATAATTACTTCCCCATCGGCGGGGATAATATCGCCAGCCACTACATATACTGTGTCGCCTTGTTTGAGGTTAGTAGAAGGGACTTCTCTAATTGTGCCATCAGGAGAAAGTTGTTTGGCGATCGCCTCTGATTTAGTTGAGCGCAATGTATCAGCTTGGGCTTTACCTCTACCCTCAGCAATGGCTTCGGCAAAGTTGGCAAACCAAACGGTAAAAAACAAAATCCCGGTTAATAGACCGTTGAAAAGATGGGGATTTTTCTGTTGATTGGGGCCGAATAAGTCGGGATTAATTGTCACGGATAAGGTAACAAGTGTTGCTACCCAAACCACGAACATGACAGGGTTTTTAATGGCAGATTGAGGATTGAGTTTAACAAAAGCATCCTTAATTGCCCTGGGGTAAATTCCTTTGGTTTTGATTCTAGCTTTCTTACGTGCTTGTCGGCGATCGCTCGGACGATTACGGGGGGGTTTAGCTTTCGGGGTAGGTGCCACTGGATTCATATACAATTCAAAATTCAATAGTCGGTTGTCGGTTGTCAGAGACGCGATCAATCGCGTCTGTACAGTTGTCATTAATCATTAGTCATTAGTATTCTCCTTTGCTTCCCCTGCTTCCCCTGCTTCCCCTGCTTCCCCTGCTCCCTGCCCCCTGCCCCCCACCCCCTGCCGCTTCTAACTACCAGAGGCTAGTTTAAAACCTTCGGCGATGGGGCCTAAGGCTAGGACGGGAAAGAATGTTAAAACTCCCAAAATCAAGACTATGCCGGCGGTGACTGTCGTAAATAGCAAAGAATCGGTTTTGAGCGTTCCTGGGGTTTGGGGTACGGTTTGCTTACGAGACATACTATCAGCAAGTAGCAGCATGGCAATAATGGGGACATAGCGGCCTATGAGAATGCTGATACTGGTGCTGAGATTCCACCACAGGCTATTATCAGTCAATCCTTCCAAACCGGAACCATTGTTAGCACTGGCGGAAGCGTACTCATAAACTACTTGGGAAATGCCGTGAAAGCTGGGGTTAGTGATGCCAGAAAGAGAGAAAGGATAAGCCAAGGCGATCGCACTGGGGATTAAGACTACTATGGGGTGAATCAGTAATATGAGGCTGGCCAGGACTATTTCCCGCTTTTCGATTTTGCGTCCAAAAATTTCTGGGGTACGTCCTACCATCAGTCCTGTGAGAAACACCGTGAGAATCAGGTATATGAATAGGTAAGCAGTCCCGGTTCCCTGACCACCCCAAATAATTTGCAAGAATAAGTTAAATAAAGTGGCAAATAGCCCTTGAGGCATTAAAGAATCGTGCATTCCGTTGACTGCACCGCACATGGTAGCGGTTGTCATGACTGCCCAAAGTGCTGTTTCTGCCCAACCAAAGCGGACTTCTTTACCTTCTAAATTGGGCTGTTCGATTCCTAAAGTGCCATTAACTAGTGGATTTCCTTGGAGTTCGCCACCTGCGGCTACCCATACCAGAATCACAAAGACAACAAATACCATCCAGAATAATAGCCAAGCTTGTTTGATGTTTTTGGCAAATACACCATAGGTATAAATCATGGCTGCGGGGATCGCAATCATGGCGATGGTTTCGATTAAGTTAGTCAAGCCATTGGGATTTTCAAAGGGGTGGGCGGAGTTAGCTGCAAAAAAACCGCCACCGTTTTCTCCCAACATTTTGATCATCTCAAAGGATGCTACTGGCCCTCTAGCAATGTACTGGGTTCCTCCTTCTAAGGTGGTGATTGTCAAGGTTTCGCCGATTGTTTGCGGTACACCCAACAAAACTAAAGCGATCGCACCAATTACCGAGATGGGCAATAATATTCTGGTAATCCCACGGGTAAGGTCAACATAGAAGTTCCCCAGTTTTCTGCCTGTTAAGCCACGAATAAAGGCAATACCCACAGCTAAACCAGTGGCGGCTGAGGTGAACATCAAAAATCCCAAGGCTGCTACTTGGGAGAAGTAACTGAGGGTTGTTTCGCCCGCGTAGTGTTGCTGATCAGTATTGGTAACAAATGAAATTACTGTATGCAGGATGATATCCCAACTAGGCACACCTAAACCGTTGGGATTCCAAGGTAATAACCTCTGAAAATATATCAGCGAATATACTAAAATTCCCATGAACAGATTGGTATATAGTATTGCGCGGATATACTGCCAACCAGTCATCTCATCTTTAGGACGAACACCTGATATTACATAGACACTCCGCTCTATGGGATTCATTAAACGATCAAGTATTGTTCTTTCTCCCAAGAACACACGGGCTATATATCTACCTAAAACCGGAGTAATTGCTATGACAATACACAGCGTTAAGCCAATTTGTAACAAACCTTGTCCCATTTATTTCACGCCCAATTTCAATTGAGTGCTATGCCGTTAATTATTTAGATATAAAAAATAACCTGTTTACTGATGAGAGTGTGAGCAATTTGGCAACTTCTCCGTGAACCGCAATTAACTCTACACACTTTACTTGTTTCAACCATTACTATTTCTTGGATACTGTTTAAAGTGTCCATCAAGAATATTTAAATTTTACTTTTACTCATATTTTTGATTGTGAATACATCTGTTTATACAATACATCCTCAAGATTGGCTACTTTATAATCTGTGAGATTTACTTGCTCAAAAGTAAGACGTAAGTATAATATTACACGCATGATGATAAATACTTAAGAAAAAAATATGATAAAAGTCAAATTCTCTACCCTCAGTTTGATTAATATTTTTGGTTATGCAATCAAGAATTTAATTTAAATACCAAAACTTGAGAATTAGTATATTAAAAAGAATACCTGCTAATATAACTAAAAAATATATGCTAGAACAAGAATTATTGATAGCTGATGAACCTAAATATTATCAGCAAAATATCTTAATTATAGGTGGAGGCCCTTCAGGTCTTGCTACCGCATTAATTCTAGCTAAACGCGGTTGGACAAATATTACTATATTGGAACAGCGAGCCACAGCCGATTATTATGAACCTGACAAGTCATTTAATTATTTAATAGATGGTCGGGGACAAAAGTTAACAGATTATCTAGGAATCACTCCTATTCTTGCAACACTAGGCGTTTCATCCCAGGAATTTTATTTAACGAAAATTGCCCCTAACGGCAGCCAAAAATCATCAAAATTGCCTATTATAGACCCTCAACGAAAAACTGCATATTGGATTACCAGAAAAGCTTTTGTGGGGATGTTATATCAGCAAATTGAACAGCACTGGCAGGATTGTATAAAAGTAATGTTCAATGCTAAGTGTGTCAAAATTAACAAATTAGCTATCAATAATGAAGTAGAGAAATTAGAAGTTGTGGCTCAGGTCGGTAACGATAATTTCGTCAAATTTGAGCCTAGTCTGTTAGTTGGGTGTGATGGTTTGCGCTCAGTTGTCCGGAATACTTTAGCAGAGTGGGACACTTCTGGATTGCACAAATTTCAGATGCAGCAGTTCCCCTCTGCTAGTTCTGGTTTGCGGTATAAAGTGTTAAGCTTACCACCGAAGCCATCTTTGGATCATCGTGGCGAACAACACGCTGTGAACGAAATAGCTTATATTATCTTGGGAGCTTTACGTGGTCGTCAGCATTACTTACGTCTCGGTTTACTACCCGTAAAAAACCCGGAGGAACCAAGAACCGCGAATGTCATCGCCTTACCAGAGCATGAACTGTGGAAGTTACAGGATGGTGAAGCAATTTACGGGTTTTTCGAGAAATCTTTCCCTCAATTGCCCATTCGTAAAATATTGTCCCCCGAAGAAGCAGACAGATTTGCCAAAAGTGAAGGTGGTTATTTCCCTAAACCCCAATACTGCGGTGGATTGCAATTTTTATTGAGACACAAACCGGAAAGTAAGGATACTTCTGCTGTTGGAGTAGTGTTGTTAGGCGACACTATCCATTGCTTTCCGCCAGATATTGGACAGGGGGTAAATGCGGCTTTGGAAGATGTTTGTGTCTTGAATGAGGCGCTTTCTCAGACTAATGATAATCTCTCACAGGCACTACCTTTATATGAGTCCTTGCGCCTTGCTGATGTCAAAGCTGTCACTAAGCTGGCTCAAATCGCCTTTCCCTGGCAATATGGCCAAAACCCCTTCCGCACTAGGCTATGGAGTATCAACTTTTTTCTCAGACTTGTGCTTAGTCGTCTGTTACCTTTCCTATTTCATCCACCAGCATTTTTCCTCATCCAAAATTATCGGCTTTCCTACCAAGAAATCTTGGCTAAAGTCGAACGTACTAGCAAGACTTTATACATACTTGGGCTAGTAGTTGGGTGCGGATTGTTGGTTGCAGGTGGTCGCTGGCTATTTGTAGCCTCACATAATATTTAACGGGTCTACATCTATAGTTAAGCTGACACCATCAGGACAAAGTAGGCGTACTTCGTCCCAGTCTGGTAATTGGGGTAGTGCTTCGGGGGCAAACTTGAGTAATATCTGCCAGCGATAACGGTTTGCTACCCGCATCACACTAGCTGGTGCTGGGCCTAATAATTCAAATCCTGGGTTAGCATTTAATACTGTGGCGATCGCACCAGCTGTATTCTGTACTTGTATAGGATCGAAGCTACTCAGCCGCAATAAAATTAACCTGCCATAAGGCGGATAATTCAGGGCTTGCCGTTGTTCTAATTCCGCTTGCACAAAAGATTGATAATCGTGATGCCTGACTGCTTCAATTACTGGATGTTCTGGCGTGTAAGTTTGCATAATCACCCTCCCAGGGTCATCACCTCTGCCAGCCCTACCAGCCACCTGAGTCAGGGTTTGAAATGCCCTTTCACTGGCGCGATAATCTGACAAGTTCAACAGTCCATCGGCCGCAACAACACCCACAAGTGTCACCTGGGGCAAATCTAACCCCTTAGTTAACATTTGCGTCCCCACTAATAAATTCGCTTCCCCATTGGCAAACTGAGTCAGTAGGGTACGATGTGCGCCTTTGTTGCGGGTAGTGTCACTATCAAAGCGGATGTATTTTAACCCCGGAAACTGTCGGCTTAATTCCTGGGCAACCCGTTGAGTACCGCTACCAAAAAATTTCAGGTAAGGTGAACTACATTCTGGGCAGTGTTTGGGATGCACACTTACATAATTACAGTAATGACAGCGCAACAGCTGGGGCGCGCCTACTTCTGTTTGGTGATAGGCCAGGGAGACATCACAGTGAGGACACTCCACTACATAGCCGCAACTGCGACAGGACACAAAGGTACTATGTCCCCGACGATGAATAAATAAAATCCCCTGTCTTCCCGTTTGTTCCAGGTGTTGTAAAGCTGCTTGTAATGACCGACTAAATATAGAACGATTCCCATCCTGTAACTCTTGCCGCATATCAACTATCTCTACTGGTGGTAGAGGGCGGGAGTTGATACGTTCGGGGAGAGGGGAGTAGAGGGACTGGGGACTGGGGGGAGATGAGGGAGATGAGGAAATTGTTAATTTTGAATTTTGAATTTTGAATTTTGAATTTTGACTCACACTCACCCAACTTTCTAAGGAAGGTGTGGCAGAACCTAAAACCAGGGGACAGTTTTCTAGTTCTGCACGCCATTGGGCGACGGTGCGGGCGTGGTAGGTGGGGATGGGAGAATCTTGTTTAAAGCTGGAGTCGTGTTCTTCGTCGAGGATAATTAAGCCTAAGTTGGGTAAAGGCGCGAAAATGGCGCTACGTGTGCCGATGACGATTTGGGGTGTGCCTGTGAGCATTTGCCGCCAAGTGTCGTAACGTTCACCGTCGGAAAGGGCGCTGTGATAAACGCTGATTTTATTATTGCCAAAACGGGCGCGGAAACGGTCGGTGAGTTGGGGTGTGAGGCCGATTTCTGGGACTAATACTAGGGCTGATTTGCCTTGTGCGAGTATGGGAGCGATCGCTTGCAAATATACTTCGGTTTTACCTGAACCTGTGACCCCATGCAACAATACTTGAGCAAATCCATTCAGCCGATGGATAGTTACTAAGGCATTCTCTTGAGCAATATTTAATAACTTCGGTGTATCTAAATCTAATACTTGCCCTTGTTCTGTTCGCAATACTTCTCGTTCTTCTATAGCAATGTAACCTTTTTGTTCCATCGACTTTAGGGTAGAGGAACTGGTACTACAAATTTGTAACAATTCACTGTGCCATAGCTCACCGCCCCGTCTCCGCAATACTTCCAAAATCTCCCTTTGGCGATTGGTTAAATCACGGTCAACTGTATCAATTAATATGACTGCTTTTTGCAGTTTTGGGCGATTTGTCCGGGGCGGTTCTAAGTAACTTTCTACTAAACCTATGCGTAATAATTCCCGCATCCCTCGATAAGTAGCTTTAACTTTTTGTTGCAAATAATGGAAACTATAATCTCCTGATGGTTGGGATTGTAGTAATTGAAGAATTTGCTGTGCTGGGGGGCTTAAAAAAGCAACTGATAGTTGCTCATTTTGTCTTTTGATCAAGCGGACGCGACGTTGCGATCGCCCCAATAATCCTGGTGGTAATGCTACTCTGATTACCTGAATTAAAGGCGTGTAGTAATATGACGCTACTCTATTTAATAATTCCCAATAAGCACTAGCAAAAAACCCAGAAGTTACTACATCCTCCACTTCCCGTATCTTGTCCTGTGCTAGATCAATATTGGGTTCTGCCAATAACCGAATAGCGATCGCTCCCAATTGCTGGGAGCCAAAAGGTACACTTAATATATCTCCTGGTCTGATTTCTAACTGACTTGGTATTCGGTAAGTGAATAATCCTGAATTGCCAGGAAAGTCTACTAATACTTCGACATACTGATTTTTATTGGTTGTTACTCGGTAGAATTCCTGATTTTCATTCACTACTAAATCGGGAGAATTGATGTCATTAATATACATAGTTCTTGAATTTTAAAGATAAATATTCCTATTGCTTTAAACTCATGTAAAAAAGTTACCTTAGCTCGTTATATTTTAATTTTTCTTTCTTTAGAATAAAATTGTAATTCAAAATACTTTTATTAGTTATAATACTTGATAAGTTTCCTCTTATGTAATCTACTAGACAAATTAAAACTAACCATACGTGCAATAAATATTTGAAGTCCAATATAAAAAATAAAACTATCTACCTGCCTATTTCTGAAATAGTTCACATAACTACTAAATAGGGAATAGCCTTTTTTCCGCCCATTGATAGATATTCATTCCTTTGTCTCTATGAGATGCTTTTATACAAACAATTTTGTGGGATTAGTAACTTGCCTAACTATTAGCATTTAAGAAAATAACCAAGCAACTGATTAACTTTAAACCAACAAATATTATGATTGCAGTTATGTCTCTCAACGAATAAAGCTAGAAAACTTTATAAAAGTATATAATTATTAAAAATAAAGGGGACTTTTCCCATGTTTTTTTCTAATTGTTAATTTAGAGAAAGGTTGAGGGGGTTTAACAGATTAAATGATTAATAAAAAAATAAGCAATATATCTGTTGGAAACTGAGAAAATAAAATTTGGGTGCAAAACTAAATATTTTCGAGAATTCTAATATAGTAGCAGCTATAAACAGGCGGCTAGGAGTTGTTCCTAACTGCTAGAAATTAATTACATGAACCTAAAAATTGCTACTTAGGAAACATGATTTTAGTTAGGAAAACCAACCATTCTCAGTAGTTAACAGCTGTCATGAAATTATGTACCAAACAAAGCATGAATCCCTCAAGGAAACTATGAATATTGCTGAATTGGGAACAATGGAAATAATAGAAAGTGTTGTAGAACATGAAGAACACTCTCTCGATGCCTTAGAACTGATAATAGAAGAAGAACCCCCAATAACAGACAATTTAGACTCAGAGGAACGTGATAGCGGGGATGAAATGGCTGCTGCCCGGCCTTCGGGCTACAATAAAACCGAGCATGATGATGCAGTAGGTGCGTTCTTTAAAGAAATGGCACGTTATCCACTGCTAAAACCCGATGAAGAGGTAGAATTAGCCAGAAGAGTCAGATTTTTAGAAGAAGTTAGAGATTTACAAGCAGATTTGCAATTGCAACTAGGGCTACATCCAACAAAAGCCCAAGTAGCTGCTCAACTAGAGATAACAGAAAAACAATTAGAAAATCGATTGTATCAAGGTCGAGTGGCGAAACGTAAAATGATTCGCTCGAACTTGAGATTAGTAGTATCAATTGCCAAGCGTTATCTGAATCGGGGAGTACCTTTTCTAGATTTAATTCAAGAAGGTGCAATGGGATTGAATCGAGCTACAGAGAAATTTGACCCCGATAAAGGATATAAGTTTTCTACTTACGCTTACTGGTGGATTAGACAAGCAATTACGAGAGCGATCGCTAATGATGCCAGAACCATCCGCCTACCCATCCATATTGTAGAAAAACTCAACAAACTCAAAAAAGCCCAACGGGAACTCAAACAAAAATTCAGCCGCAACCCTTCCGAAGCAGAAATGGCCGAAGCTTTGGAAATTAGCGTCCCCCAACTGCGCCAACTGCAACAACTCCGGCGACAAGCCCTATCTTTAAACCATCGTGTCGGTAAAGAAGAAGATACCGAACTGATGGATTTATTAGAAGATGAGGATAACTTATCTCCGGAAGCAAAAATGAACGAAAATATGATGCGTCAGGAGATTTGGGAAGTTTTAGGTGATGTCCTCACTCCCAGAGAAAAAGACGTAATTTCTCTACGCTATGGTTTGACAACTAGCGAACCTTGCACCCTGGAGGAAGTCGGAAATATGTTCAACTTATCCCGCGAACGAGTCCGCCAAATTCAAAGCAAAGCCATGCGTAAATTACGCCGTCCTCACATAGCCAAACGTCTGAAGGGTTGGTTAATTTGAGCTAGAAACTGGGAATCAGAGTTGGGATTTTAGTATTTTTACTTAGGGTTCATAACTAACCTGACCATTTTTTATTCTGCTAAGAGTCATGAGTTAAAGAAATTACGGGACACACGCACCCCGTTAGAGGCGATGGCGTTCCACCCACCGTAGGCGATCGCTTAAACTATTGACTGTGGACTATCGACTATGAATAAATGACTGTGGGTAACGATTTGACTGTACGTTTTGCTGAACTTGCTGACAGCGAAACATTGTTTGGCTTAATTAAAGCGCTAGCAGAGTACGAAAAATTAACTCATGCTGTAACTGGCAACGTTCTTGCACTTCAAGAGCATTTATTTGGCTCCCAAAGATACGTTGAAGCAATTTTAGCGGAATCCGCAGGTCAAGCCGTAGGGTTTGCCTTATTTTTTCATAATTACTCTACCTTTCTCACCAAGCCAGGCATTTATCTAGAAGACTTGTTTGTCCTACCCGAATATCGACGACAAGGCATTGGTAAAGCACTCCTCACTAAATTAGCCCAAATAGCGGTCGAACGGGATTGTGGACGGCTAGAATGGAGCGTTCTGGACTGGAATGAATCAGCCCAAGCATTTTACCGCCACATGGGAGCAACAATATTAGATGATTGGCGAATTTGCCGCGTTACAGAAGAAGCAATCAGCCAATTAGCCGAGGGGAAGTGAAGAAGGCAGGGGAGCAGGGGAAGCAGGGGGAGCAGAGGGGCAGGGGAGCAGAGGAGCAGGGGGAGCAGAGGAGCAGGGGGAGCAGGGGGAGCAAGGGAAGTAAAAAAGAATAACTATGGACTATGGACTATGGACAACTGACAAGCAACTATTGAAGTTTGACAGCCTGTCATTTGACTATGACAGCAGCTCAACTGACAATAATTTAGGATGATATTGGTCTGAATGAGCCTTATTTGCAGAGAGAACGCGACATGAAAAAGATTTTTTCCCTAGTACTGTTAGGCATAGCACTCTTCACTTTTGCCTTCAGTAGCCCTGCATTAGCAGCAGACGTAGCAAACGGAGCCAAGATATTCAGTGCTAACTGTGCTTCTTGTCATGCAGGTGGCAAGAATTTGGTTCAAGCCCAGAAAACTCTGAAGAAAGAAGACTTGGAAAAGTTTGGTATGTACTCAGCAGAGGCAATTATTGCCCAGGTAACAAACGGTAAGAACGCCATGCCTGCTTTCAAAGGTCGTTTAAAACCTGACCAAATTGAAGATGTAGCTGCTTATGTACTAGGACAAGCCGATAAGAGTTGGAAGTAAATTCCACTTCACAAGCAAAACTGACTAACAGATAGCGGGACAATAATCCCGCTATTTTTGTCATCAGAGTTATGAGTAATAAGTGGAAAGCACAAGAATCATTAATTCTTAATAGAACTTACACATCAAGGGTTTAGAAAAGTGTATAGGGGTATGAATCAATTCAAAATACCCTGCGGGTTCGCGGTAGCGTTCCGAAGGAAAGCTAAAGCTACAAAATTCAAAATTCAAAATAAATGTTTTATACCCCTACAGCCATAAACCCTTAAACCCTTAAACCCTTAAACCCTTACACATAAGTCCTAACTTAAATAAGATAATCTTCAACATTTGGCACATCTACCCAGCTACCAGTTGTATGAGATTGATGAGATAAATCCATTAATAACTGGGAATAAATACCTTCTTTTAAAGATGGTACTACTGGCTTTTGCTGATCAATTCCTTGTACCCATTGGTCTACTACCCGCAAGAATGCACAAATGCGTCCGTCAGTGTAATGTTGGGGGAATAGTAATTTGGGCGGGATTTCGATTTCTTGAAGAGGTTGACCTGGTTGGGAACCCCAAACGCGAAAACCGTGGATGTAGTCTTTTTGATTTTCACTACCAATTACTAAAGTACCGCGATCGCCATATACTTCTATCCAGTGTGTTCTAGAAGCATGAACAGCAGCACTGATAGTCACTTGGCAAGGCGTACCATTTGCTAATTCTAGTGACAGCAGACAAGTATCATCTGTCTCCACTGCTTTTAATTCACCGCTAGCAGGGTCAACCCGTTGAGGAATGGCTGTAGTCAAATGGGCATTTAATCTGCGGACTGACCCAAATAGCCAATAAATATAATCAAAAGCGTGGGAACCTAAGGAACCTAACGCACCACCACCCTTTTCCTTAGAAGAATACCAGTTCCAAGGGCGGGAAGTATCGGCACGAGAAGAACCCAACCAATCAATTCTAATCAGGCGAGGGGTTCCTACATAACCTGATGATAAAAGTTCAGCGAATAGTTGCCATGCAGGGACAAAACGAAACTCAAAATCTACAGTGGCAATCACACCTTGCTTTTGCGCTAATTGATACAATTCTTGTGCTTCAGCCACATTCAGGGTGACAGGCTTTTCTAGCAGTAAATGTTTTCCTGCTTGCAATACTGTTTTCCCCATTTCATAATGCAGGAAAGGTGGTGTAGCGATACTGACTGCTTGTACTTCTGGCAGATTAACAATATCAACTATAGTGTCAAAGGCATGGGGAATATTGTTTGCTTCGGCAATTGCTTTAGCTTTATGAATATCACGGTGATAAATCGCAACTATATCAGTACGATGATGGGCTTGAAAGGCGGGTATGTGAACTTTTTGACCAAAACCAGTCCCAGCGATCGCTATTCCAATTTTACCCTGATTTGCTTGTAATCCAGACACCATAAACTTTAAATAACTGAAAATTTATAGTGTAATTCTACGGCGAAGCAAGCTAGGCGTAACATCTTCAGCAATCTTTTCGTGTTGACTGTTGACCGGAAGAGTTAGGGGGAACAGGAGCAGGGGGAGCAAGCCTTTTCCTCCAACGCGAGTGCGTACCACTTCGTGGAAGCAAGCTATGCGTAGCGTCTCGTAGAGAAGCGAAACACGGAAGCCCCGTCCGAGAAGGACGCTTAATTGGGGCGGAGTCTGAGCTTCCGTCTCAATTCATCCCCCTTGCTCCCTGCTCCCTGCTCCCTTGCCTCTTTATAGCTTAAACATCCTCAATGCTGTTGTGGCCCTTTGGCATCACATTCCTTACTCCAGCACCGTTTTAACATTCCAATGCGCCAACTGTAGGCGAAACGTCGGGGATTAAGTTCTAAGTCGCGGTTGAACAATGGTTGATTGAGATATTGCCAAAGAGGAAATTTAATTTTGTGGTGTTTATCAGCCATAGGAGGAGCAAGATAGTATAAAAATAGTTTTGGTAGTAGGTCACCATATAAAGAACAACTACCAGATAATGAATTTCTAGTTAAAGATGACATGATATACATCCAATTGTCCTGGTGACAATTGCGGAATTCTACCTAAAGTTTGATGCTCAGGAATTTTTATAAAATAAATATATTTAACATTGCCAAGAAGCTAGAGGCTAGAGGCTAGAATTTTTACTCAGCAAGGGCTTACGCCTCACCTTGCTAACACTACTCAGTCCTCAGCACTCAGTTCTCAGTTCTCCGTATTTAGCACTCACCATAGTTACTCTTGCGTTCTGATGGCTTGAGCTGCGAGATAGACTTTAGTCCATTCGCCCATGACTTGATGCTGTTTGAGATTTAATTGTTGGGCTACAGCTTCTATGGAGTTACCTGATTTTCGCAAATCCAAGATTTGTCGGCCAATGGGGGTTAGTTTTTCGTGGAGTTCTTGCCATTGGTTTTGTGTTAAACCCAAGTTATTTTCCTGTAAGGAAATAGCCAGCCAGTTATCTACGAGTTCTGGTTTACCCTTAAGGGCGAATACACGTACTGCATGGTAGCTGATTTTTTCTCGCAGTCGATAAATTTCTTTGATTGGTTTATTTAATTTCTTGGCGATTTCGTCTTGGGTTTTGCCTTGTAAATACAGTTTTAGCCATTCTACTGCGTCTGCTCCCAGGTTTTCTTGTAAGTAGTTGGCAAACTCTTGTTGCACTGTCTGGCGCAGTGCTTGTTGTTCTTCTATTTGCTGTGCTTCTTGATATTCGGCGATCGCTTGATTATCTACAAGGTTAACTCGATTGTCGTTGTCGTCAGTCAAGACTTCTTCGGAAACTAGCCTAACTAAGTCACCACCAGGGACTTGGGTTAACCCACCGCGTTGAGAACGGCGTAGGTAGTTGACAAAACGGTACACTAACAAGGGTTGATTGCGTACTGGTCGCAAGCAATATTCTTCTACAGTGGCAAATAGTAAAGTATCTTTGAGTCTCTTATCTAGAGCAACTTCTGCGATGTGCGCCATTTGCTGCTGGATGTAAGTATCATTCTGTAGCAATTCTTGTATTATCTCTTGTAATACGTCAAGAACACCACGTTGGCGATCGCGGCTAAGAGCAATCCAGGTTTGAATTTTATTCCGTAATGTGACTAAACTTCCCAGCCGAGTGATCAAGTTACGATAAGCACGTTCTCGACCTACACCCAAGTAGCGTTGACTTAAAATCTTCCAGCGATATTCCATCGCTTGCTTGGCAATCTCAAGTTCTTTAGGGTTGAGTAGATCCAACCGTTGTGCATCACGACCTAACAGCCAGAGAATAATACTTTCTATTGCAGCCACATTTTGTTCTGGACACTCCGCAGCTAGCCGCTTGCGCCAAAATTGCGCTAGTTTTTCTGCTTCCGTTGCCATAGCGAGATTGCGCTCCTCGAAACCCTGTTTTAAAGTTTGCATCACAACCCCCATTTGTCGCACTTATCTTGTGAGCCAGCAAATCGCCGTGAGTCCGTCATCTTGATGAAGACGTATCAACGATTCCATTGTTATTACGTCTTTATTGACGAATTTTATGCAGAAATTTATCTTGTTCTGGATTTTTGTTCGTCTTCAAGTCGCGGAAATCTATATATATCAAGCATTTGCTTCAATCTAGGCGAAATTAAAATTTTGTAAACTTATGAGTTGGAATCACGGATGGGGCATTTACCCAGAGTAAGTGCAGATGCTTAATTTTTTGAGAAGCGTTTAGAAAAACTAACATTTTGTACCCAGAGGAGCGGAAATAATACACTCCTATTCAGACGCTATTTTAGCCATATAAGTTTCATTTCAGGGAATTTAGCGACGATAATCTTGAATTTTTGGGGATGGGGTATTAAACCAGATCCAAAACAACTAACAACTGACACACAGCGCAATAAAAATGTAACAAAAACTACAAAATTACCATTTTTCTGGAAAACCAAAGATAAGCTAGGCATATATATCTGATTCGCAAAAATGCTGCGAATAGGAGAAAATCATATGGTTTCAATGCCTACCCTACCGTTGGAAGGTGCTAGTCCAGCCCATATTTGTCCATTTGATCAAGCTTGTAGCTACTTAGAAGCAGCTGCAAAAGAGTTGAGGTTAGATCAAGGGACGCTGGAAATTCTCAGTCACCCACGTAAAGTTGTGACAGTCTCTATTCCTGTGAGATTAGATAACGGCGATATCCGGGTACTAGCAGGACACCGAGTACAGCATTCTGATATATTAGGCCCCTACAAAGGCGGAACACGTTACCATCCAGCTGTGACATTGAGAGAAGTATCTGCTCTGGCAATGCTAATGACTTGGAAATGTGCGCTACTGGGTATTCCTTATGGTGGTGCGAAGGGAGGTATTGCTATAAATCCCCAACACTACAGCGTAGGTGAATTAGAGAAAATTACGCGTCGTTATACAAGCGAATTGATTAAAGATATCGGCCCTGCCGTAGATATACCAGCGCCAGATGTGGGAACTTCTGCCCGTGAGATGGCTTGGATGATGGATACTTACTCTGTGAATGTTGGTCACGCAGTCCCAGGGGTTGTCACAGGTAAGCCAATTTCCATTGGTGGTTCACGGGGAAGAGAAATGGCAACTGGACGGGGTGTAATGATTATTGTCCGTGAAGCACTGGCGGATATGGGCAGAACTTTAGAGGGAGTAAAAGTAGTTATTCAAGGTTTTGGCAATGTAGGCGGTGCTGCGGCTGAATTGCTGTACCAAGCTGGAGCCAAAATTCTTGCTGTTTCTACAGGTGCAGGAGGTTTATTTGCGGCTGATGGTCTCGATATTCCAGCGTTAAAAGCCTACGCTGCGGAAAATCATCGAAGTATTGTGGGTTTTCCCCAAGCAGTAGCAATTAGTAATGCAGAGTTGCTAACTTTACCTTGCGATGTTTTGATTCCCGCAGCTTTAGAAAACCAAATCACTGAAGAAAATGTAGACCAGATACAGGCGCAAATTGTCGCGGAAGCTGCTAATGGCCCGGTAACTTTGGAGGCTAACCGAGTTCTAGAGGGGCGGGGTGTGACTGTACTGCCAGACATCTTGGCGAATGCTGGGGGCGTGGTGGTGAGTTATTTAGAGTGGGTACAAGGTCTTTCCTACCTGTTTTGGGATGAGGAGCGTGTCAACCGGGAAATGGAACACTTGATGGTGCAAGCTTATCATCAAGTGATTAAACAGTCGCAGATGCGGCAAGTTCCTTTGCGATTAGCCGCTTATACCTTGGGTGTAGGTAGGGTTGCTCAAGCGTTGAGCGATCGCGGTCTTTATCCTTGATGGGGGGATTGGGGATTGGGGATTGGGGACTGGTTATGAAATAAACTCTTTATTCTCTCTGCGCCTCTGCGCCACCCTGCGGGTTCGCTCTTAGCGTTCTCGTAGAGTAGCCGCAAAGCGTCTACTGCGTGATAGAAATCATCCTACATTTATGCAACGCCGGACTTTATACCAATTCAATTAATAATGGCAACACATCATCTGTAGAGACGCGATTTATCGCGTCTCTACAGATAGTTTATTTGTCGCCTTCTTTTTTCAAATTGGTATTATACTGAATAGGGAAAGGTAGTATCATTTGAAGCAGAGGGAAAAAGGCTAGAAAAATGGTACGTCCCAGGATAAAACTAACAGAGCATCTATCAACAGAAGAAATAGAACAAAGTTATCGCCGATGTGAAGATGCACAAGAGAAAACCCGATGGTTAGTGATTAAATTGCTCAATCAACAACCACAGTTGTCAGCGCAAAAGGTAGCAGAGATTGTGGGATTCTCAGGGGACTGGGTGAGAAAAATCGTGCGGCGATACAACAAGCTAGGAGCAAACGGAATCATCAATCAACAGAAACTGAAACCAGGAGGAAAAAAACTTGCACTCACAAACGAGCAACAACAGTGGTTGCGCCAAAGGTTAGCTTCACCACCAGAAGATGGGGGGTTATGGAGTGCGCCAAAAGTAGGGGAATTGATCCGAGTACAGTTTGGAATTACACTCCATGTCACTACAGCTTGGGATTACCTCAAAAGGCTAGGATTTAGTCTGCAACAACCACGACCTCTGCATACTGAGGCGGCAACTTTTGTTCAAAGACAGATGTTTAAAACTGAGTTAACGGAGTTTGTGCGATTGTTACGTTTCCTCCATCCGCACAAATCAGTTGAAGTTTGGGCAGAAGATGAAGCTCGATTAGGCCTCAAACCCATCGTCCGTCGAGTTTGGACACCAGTAGGTCATCGTCCCAATGCTGTGCATCGCACTCGTTACCAATGGCTTTATACTTATGGATTTGTCCATCCAGCTACTGGCGAGAGTTTTTTCTTGATTTTACCCAGAGTCAACATTGCTGTCATGCAAATGGCTTTAGATGCTTTTGCCGCTGAAGTCAATCCTCATCATCACAAAATCATTGTTTTGCTTGTTGATCAAGCTGGTTGGCATACCAGTAAACAATTAATGTTGCCAGCTGGTATCATTCTGTTTCCTCTGCCTGCTTATACACCTCAACTCCAACCGACTGAGTGTGTTTGGTCGCTTCTACGTGAAGCTGTTGCTAATCAGATGTTTTCTACTCTCGATGAACTAGAAACTGTGTTAATTTCTCGTTGTCAATGGTTAATGTCTCACCCTCAAATTGTTCATGGCAAGGTTGGGTTTGATTGGATTTGCCAAATTTGACCTCAGTTATTCAATTAATACTTCCTTTCCCAATTTAGTATTACTCCCTACTCTCCTCAATTTTCGGTGCGTTAGGACTAATTTCCATAACGCACCTTTGTATTTTAATTACGCACCTTCCCGTAATTTATCTAAAACACTTCTATCTTCCAGAGTGGAAGTATCGCCAGAAACTTCTTGTCCGGCGGCGAGATTTCGCAGTAAGCGCCGCATGATTTTACCCGATCGCGTCTTGGGTAATGCGTCGGTAAAGCGAATTTCCCCAGGACGAGCGATCGCCCCGATTTCTTGAACTACGTGTTGTTTGAGTACCTTACTCAAGTCATCGCTGGCTTGATAAGTTCCTTCTAGGGTGACAAAAGCTACCACTTCTTCGCCTTTTAAGTCATCTGGTTTACCCACTACTGCTGCTTCGGCAACGGCTGGGTGAGAAACTAGGGCTGATTCTACTTCCATTGTGCCGAGGCGGTGTCCTGACACATTCAATACATCATCCACTCGTCCCATTACCCAGAAATAGCCGTCTTCATCTTTTCTCGCGCCATCGCCAGCAAAGTAAGTATAGTTGCCATCTTTGGGGGGTATATGTTCCCAGTAGGTGCGGCGGAAGCGTTCAGGATCGCCGTAAACAGTCCGCATCATTCCCGGCCAGGGATAACGCACTGCTAAGTAACCACCTTCGTTTTGGGGTACAGTGTTACCATCTAAATCAACTATGTCGGCCAGGATGCCAGGGAAGGGAAGGGTAGCGGAACCGGGTTTAGTGGAAATTGCCCCTGGTAGAGGGGTAATCATGATACCGCCAGTTTCAGTTTGCCACCAAGTATCAACGATGGGGCAGCGATCGCCACCAATAACTTTGTGATACCACATCCAAGCTTCTGGGTTAATTGGTTCACCAACAGTTCCTAATAATCTTAAGGAAGAAAGGTTGCGGGCGTTGGGATGGTGTTCACCCATTTTAATAAAGGCGCGAATTGCGGTGGGTGCGGTGTAGAAAATGTTCACGCCGTATTTTTCAATTACATCCCAGAAACAACCAGGATTGGAGGCACGAGGCGCACCTTCATACATCAGTGTGGTTGCACCGTTGGAGAGGGGGCCGTAGACTATGTAACTATGTCCAGTAATCCAACCTACATCGGCGGTACACCAATATACATCTGTGTCTTGTAGGTCGAAAATCCATTTGGTGGTCATGTGGGTATATAAGTTATAACCACCAGTGGTATGGACAACGCCTTTGGGTTTGCCTGTGCTACCGGAAGTGTAGAGGACAAATAGCAAGTCTTCGCTATCCATTGGTTCGGCGGGACAGTCGGCGGATGCGCCTTTTTGTAAATCGTGCCACCAATGATCTCGTCCTCCCAACTGCATATAAATATCTTGTCCGGTACGCTTGACAACCAGGACGTTTTCTACAGATGGAACAGCACCATCAGCCAAGGCTTTGTCTACCTGTTCTTTCAAGGGAACGATCGCATCTTTACGCCACCCACCATCAGCTGTAACTACTACCTTGGCTTGGGCATCAATTAAGCGATCGCGCAAGGCTTCCGCACTGAACCCACCAAATACCACGCTATGAGGTGCGCCAATTCTCGCGCAGGCTAACATGGCGATCGCCGCTTCGGGAATCATCGGCATATAAATACCGACGCGATCGCCTTTCTGCACTCCCAGTTGTTTCAAGACGTTGGCGAACTGGCAAACTTCCCGATGTAATTGGGCATAAGTTAAAGTACGGGAATCCCCTGGTTCCCCTTCCCAAATCAAAGCAGCTTTATTTTTCCGCCAAGTTGTGAGATGTCTATCTAAACAGTTGTAGGAAATGTTAATCTTCCCACCCACAAACCACTTAGCGAAAGGTGCTTGCCAATCTAATACTGTGTCCCATTTTTGGAACCAGTGCAGTTCTGTTTCGGCTAATTCTGCCCAAAATTTTTGCGGATCAGCTTTGGCTTTGTCGTAGAGACGTTGGTAATCTTCTAGACTTTTAATCTGGGCATTTTGGGAAAACTCGGCACTGGGATGAAATAAACGTTTTTCTTGCAGAATTGACTCTATAGTTGGCTGAGACATAGTTATAAGGATGAGTAGTATTGTTACTGAAAACTATTTTTATCGGAGTTGTGTCCAACAATATTTAGATTTTCATTAAGCTAAGTAAGGGGCAATTGCCTAGTTATTATCATTATGACCTCGACAGTTAAGCAAGGATGATGTTATCAGTCTACGAAAATTCCCTGTGCTGTAGGTAAGCGTAGGTTGCACAATCCATCGTGAGGGCTGTGTTAGTAGGGTGCGTCAGTATGAATAATTTCGTGGTACAGCTAAATTTTCCCGTACTGACGCACCCTACATTTGGATATTTTTTTATCTGGAAGTCCCTATTAGGAGGTCGAAACAATCGATGTTTATATTTATACAATCGATAATTCAAGTAAGTGGCTATGGTCTTCTCTAGGTGGTGGAGGGTGTCTGAAGATAGAGGCTACATGAATGAGCGATCGCAGATCATCACCAATCATCACTATTATTAGTGATATTTGGTCACAAGCTATGGTGTCGTGACGCAAAATTATTACAGGGAAAACAATGGATAACGCTTAGATGATATAATAGTTAGCTATTAATTTTTATCCCTCAAGGGTGAACTCTACTACTGCTTAAACAAATTAATCTATTTAGGTTGATGTGTTGTATGAAGATACATTTGATATTTTTGTTAAATAAGTTAGTAGTCAGTAAAATTTAGGTATAAATTGGAAAAAAGCGTAAGTTCTTGAAAGTTAGCCATAGTTTGCAAGCAAAAGACATTAAGGACAAACTCCATTCCCTCATTGAGCAGTCATCATCTATAGACCCCAATTTAGCCAGAAGATTGGATGAAATTAATCGTTGGGTAAAAAATATCAAGCCAGGTTCTCTGACAGCAAAGCCCTATGTCTTGGCGTTTCTTTTAGAGGTAATTACCGACTCTACCATTTGGCTGATAGTTAAATCATTACCTTCCCCAGAAGAACAACAGGCAAAATTTGCCCAGATGACTGCTAATGAAAGATATTGGTACGGTTATCTGTTTCCCAAATGGATTAATGCTAGTGACTCCAAGTTCTACATTTGGAAACAAAAATTGATGGCAGGAGAGTTTAATCAAGGCGATGATGATATCATTAAATCAATAGCGCAAGATATTGCCAGTCGAGACGGGAGTTTTTGGCAGCGCTACATAGCAGACCTTTCGATGGCAACTGATTTAATTGTTAGTAATCATAACCAACAACCATTGTGTGTTCAAGTTACCAGCGTCAGTAAAGAATTGCATCAACAAAAATACCAGGCTTGGGAAAACACATTGCGATCGTGGGAAATACAAAGAGGGTTATTTTTAAGTTACAACCCTCAAGACGCTAATTTTGTCAACCAATTAGTTAATGTAGCACTTTATAACAGTGATTACCTTGCTGGTGGTAAGTACTTAAATTTCTCTTAATTATCTTGAAAGTCCGATACTTAAAACTTCTGCTGTCAACTATCTAATTTATCTGCCCATTACAGCTTGATATGGCTAATCAAAGAGAAACTAATAGCTACACAAATCAGGTGGACGAATTTACAGAAGCATTAGCAACAGCCAGAAAAATGCAGGAAGACTGGCTCAATTATGGGCTCAACTTCATCCACATTTACGTTGAAGATGCTCACGGAGATTGGTTAGAAACATGGGGAGATGAAGAAATATTTACTAGTTCGGTACTAAGTAAAATCAAAGAATTTTTGATCAGCGATGATATTGTAGCTCGTAGGTTAAGAAAACATTTAGGCGATGACCCACAGTCAGTAGAATGTCATCGCTCACTATTTGATATAGCAGTCAACCTAGAAGAATGCTGGCAATATCCAACAGATGAAAGGTTAACTGCTATTAAGCATCTATTAGCTAACGATAAAACTTCTGAGATTGCTATTTTGGATTTAGCGAATAGTTTGGTGCAGAAATTATCAGAAATTCTGTGAAAAACTTAAGATACTAGCGGCGAATAGGTATAGCCTGTAATTGCTCTACATGGTTTTTAAATATATACCATGTTTGATTTGTGCGATTACAAGGTAATGGACTATCAAAAGTCACCGTATAGTAATCTCTGGCTTTTTCCACCCGATTACCTTCACGGTACTCGGCATTATTATTACGATTATCGCTAATAGATGAAACAAAAAACTTTTCCCCTGTCCTCACTCCACATTTTTTGTTATTGTCTGTAATTTCCGTTGACTGGCGAAACCAATTCTCTTGCAACTTAAAAGTTGTACCGCCAGCAACGGTAACTCTTAAAATCCTAATCACAGGAACACTAGTGGTTTGGGGGTAAGCGGCGTGAGGAATCATCGTACCCAAAGACGCGCCGACAATACCTAAGCAACAAATTAATTTTCGGGAATGCAGCCTGAAATTATCAATAAGCATGGAAAATACCTGGATTTTACGTATGTACAACAGTGTTCATTGCATGATTTTACACTAATCTCGAATATGGCGCTTCTCGGTTGTATGCGATACACTCTGACCTCTCTCCATAGAGCGAAGCTCTTCTCATAGAGTACCTCTCTCCTTGTAGAAAAGAGGCTTTAAGGTTTTAGGGAAGTGGGGGTTAGGTCTGTATGAGACTCAACTGCAAACCGCTATATGATCAAGATGCCTGGGTGTCGTGATAGGTGAAAAACCATTTTTGTGGCTATGTAACTACAAAAAATTTATACATCTTTCCGGATTTTCTCTAGGAGATTTTTTCTTCAGCACATCAGAACAGATAAAATTATTAGCTACTTGATAGGGATCTCTATCGAAAATTCCGAACCTTTACCTAATTCAGAAATACACTTAATTTGCCCGCCGTGTTTTTCTACAACAATTTGATAGCTAATAGACAAACCTAAGCCAGTACCTTGTCCTGGTTCTTTTGTAGTAAAAAATGGTTCAAAAATCCGCGATCGCATCGCTTCTGGAATCCCACAACCATTATCAGCAATGCAAATTACCACTGCATTATTCTTGATAAATTTCGTGCTAATTTTAATTTGTGGTTTATCTACTATTCCACCTATCAATATTGACTTTTCTAGGGCATCGATTGCATTATTGATGATATTCATGAATACCTGATTCATTTGGGCTGCATAGCAGAATATTTCAGGTAAATCACCATATTCTTTGATTACTTCAATCTCCAAAATATTAGTATTTGCTTGCAAGCGGTGTTGTAATATCAGCAGAGTACTATCAATACCTTCATGTAGATTCACCATTTTCATTTCTGCTTCATTAAGTCGAGCAAAAATCCTTAGTGATAAGACTAATTGAGAAATGCGCTCTGCGCCAAATTTAATGGAACTGAGAATCTTCGGTACATCATCAGTAATAAAGTCTAAATCTAATGCTGTTATATTTTCTTGGATTTCTGCTTTTGGTTTAGGATAGTTTTTTTGATAAAGATGCAGCAATTGAAATACATTTTCGATGTGTTCAGTAACATAGGTGATGTTACCGTAAATAAAACTAATTGGATTGTTGATTTCGTGTGCAATACCTGCCACTAGTTGTCCTAAACCAGCCATTTTTTCACTTTGAATTAACTGGCTTTGAGTTGCCTGTAATTCTTTGAGTGTTTGAGTGATTTCTTCCTTTTGACGATGTGTTTGTTCGAGTAATTCTGCTTGCTGGAGTCCTACGCCTAATTGATTAGCAATCTGCACTAGTAAATCTACTTCCTCTTCTTGCCAATCACGAGGTTGAGTATTTTGATAAGCAGCTAGTAATCCCCACAGTTTTTCGCCTTGGAAAATTGGCACAACTATATATGCTCTGGCTTCCATCGCTTCGATGAGGGCAAGATGGTATCTAGAATAATCTTGGCTGTAAATATCTTTAACAACTAGAATTTTACCGTTGACGAAATATTCACCTTGACTTTTTTGCAAGCAATCGTCTGTAATCACAGTGAGAAGTTTATTTACTGGTGTCCAACCATTACCCAAGGATTCAGCGACAAATTCCCCACTCCAATCAGGCTGGAAACGGTAAATAATTACGCGATCAACTTCCAACAATCGCCGGACTTCTTCAGTACTGGTAGCAAAGATGGTATCAAGATCAAGAGAACGGCGGATTTTCTCTACTGTGGCTGCTAATGCTTTTTCTCTCTCTGCTGCTTTGCGTTCTCGTGCGGCGGCTTGAGCCAATTGTACAGCTTGCACCTTTAACTGTTGCAAGGTTTCTGCTTGTTGTAAGGCTACACCTAGCTGCACACCAACTTGAGCCAATAAGTTAATTTCTTCATCTTGCCAATAACGGGGTTGGGAGTTTTGATAAGCTACTAACAAACCCCATAACTTATCCCCTTGGGAAATGGGAACAAAAACTTCATTCCGTGCATACTTACCTGCTTGTATTTCTTGCAGCAGTAGACGTTCTGTAACAGGTTGAGGCTTAACTATGGGTGTCCAACCATCAACAATGGAATCGGCGACAAATTCACCACTCCAGTCTGGGTAAAAGCGATAAATTGCTACCCGTTCTACGCCTAATAGACTTAGCACTTCTTGAGTGGTAGTTTTAAAGATGGTATCAAGATCAAGAGAACGGCGAATTTTCTCTACAGTGTTAGCCAATGCTCTTTGTCGTTCCGCAGCTTTAGCAATTTCGCTTGCTTGAGTTTGCATTTGCTGTAGATATTCGGCTTGCTGCAACGCTACACCTAACTGGGTGCTGATTTGGGTGAGTAAGTATACCTCATCATCTTGCCAATCACGTACTCCTGCGTTTTGATAGATTGCTAATAAGCCCCACAGTTTTTGACCGTGGTAAATAGCAATAATTACGTAAGCTCTAGCTTGATAGGTTTCTAGTATTTTGATGTAACAGTCGCTAAAGCCTGCGTTATAAATATCATTACAGACACGATAAATTTCACATTTGGTGAAGCTACCACCTCTAGTTTCTTGTAAGTAAGTATCTACTGTTGGGGTAGATGCTAAATCTTTGGCGCTACATTCGCTGACGTTCTTTCGTAATTCCGGTTTCTTTTCTTGTTCATCGATCAAAGAAATCCAACCATCAGCAAAAGATTCAAAGACAAATTCACCACTCCAATCTGGATTGAAGCGATAAATAGCTACGCGGTCAGCATTCACTAGCTTTCTAATTTCTATAGTACTAGTGCGGAAAATGCTTTCTAAATCTAGGGATTGGCGAATTTTTTCGATAGCGATCGCCATACATCTTTGCCATTCTGCGGCTGTTTCTCTAGCTTTGGCTTGTGCTAGTTGTGCTGATTGCGCTTTTACCTGTTCTAGATAATCTGCTTGCTGTAAAGCTACTCCCAAATGTTCGGCGATTAATTGCACAAACTCAATTTCTGATGCTTCCCATTGTCGAGGAGTACTACACTGATGAACGCATAATAATCCCCACAACTCTTTTCCTTTTATTAAAGGAGCAGCTACCTTAGCGCGTACTTGCAACTTTTCCAGTCTCTGAATGTGATAATCACTAATTCCCGCTTGGTAAATATTATCTATTACCTTGATTGTGCCTTGCTGATAAGGTTGAGCAAATTCCTCAGCAAAGCAGTGATAGCTTAAAGTAGGGGGTAATCCATCGCTGAATTCGGATGTCAATACCGAAATCCATTCAGAACCCACATCTTCATAAATAAATTTCCCTTCCCATCTCAACTCAGGATAGAAACGGAATACTCCTACCCGATCAGCATTTAATAGTTGGCGTACTTCCGTAACGGTAATTTGGAATATTGTTTCTATGTCCAAAGACTGGCGAATCCGACTAATTACCCCAGAAAGAGCTGTCTTCATATCTGGTTGAGATTCTGGCCCGGAATTTGTTTGTATGGGTTTTACTGTAGAAGAGTTTTCCATTCCCTGTAGGACTTAAAATATCGCAAAGCATTCTATCTCAGAGTTCCCTGAAGGAGGAGAAATGTAACAAGCGGGGAGTGGGGAGCAGAGGAGCAGGGGGAGCAGAGGGAGCAGGGGGAGCAGAGGAGCAGAGGAGCAGAGGAGCAGAGGAGCAGGGGGAGCAGAGAAGAATAACTAATAACTAATGACTAATGACTAATGACTAATAACACGCACAGGGCCATAAAAATTTAGGGACACGATATAATCATGTCCCTGGAAGAAGATTTTTGTAAAACTGCGTTCAATTTGTCGCTTGAGAATTATCGCCGTTTAGGAGTGCTGCTTCGGAGTGCGCGCTTTTCATTTTCTTGAAGACGGCGATCGCGCCAGTCTGCTACCGTTAAATAAACAACGCCACCTGTAACAGATAGTAACAGCACTAAGGCGACTAGAGCCAAAATACTTAGGAATGGACTTTCCACAATTCCCCTACAGTCCGTTACGTCCCCAAACTACCATCGCAATCGACCAAGTAAACACAACTAACAGTGATACCCAACCAAGTGTCAAAATCGCCATAGTCTCTCTTTGGAAATTATTTACAAAATGTCTCTACTATTTATCATACTGGGGACTGGGTACTAGGGATTGGGTATTGGGCAATTTTCTCATGTTTCATCTCTAGTTGAACGCTGCTGTGAATCCAGAATTTATCATGAATAGAATTTTCGATGGGCAAGTAATGGCTGAACGGATAGAATCCATTAAGGCTGGTATAATCGGCGGATTTTCGCTGGGTTTGGCTTTTATCATCACTAGTTTGCTGAATACTCTGGTTTTGGCGAAGTATTTTTCCTCGCTCTTAAGTCTGCAAATAGATGTTAATTGGCCTTGGTTGTTTAGTGGAGCGATCGCTGGTTTCTCTGGTGTATTATTCGGTATTACTTACCGCTATATTATCCGCACAGATAAAAATTCTCATCTGAAAGACGGTGCTGTGATGGCTTTTGGTTTGGTGCGGGGTTTAACTCAGCTAGAAATGGGGTGGAATAGCAGCAACACAGTCTTACCTTTTGCAGTCATGGCTGGTGAAAGCATATTGTGGTTTGCGACGGCGGCGATCGCTCTTGATCTGGCTATCCAAATCGGTTGGGTGAAATCTTTCTCATCAAGCTAAGTAAACTATTTCGTTTTACTTTAAGTTTTAGTCATCATCATCAGAATCATCAGAGTCATTAATCATCGTTCCATAATTCACCTGTCTTGCTTCACTTTTATTCAGCTTGACTGTGCGATTGATGCGTTTAACTCCACTCAGAGTGATCAAAGTTAACAGCCCTCCAATTAATCCCATTTGCCACAAGCCGCAACCAATTGCTGCTCCCAAACCTGCCGCAGTCCATACACAAGCTGCTGTTGTTAAATTACGTACTTTAGGAACTGTAGTTTTACCGGGTGAATCTTGGAGAATCAATCCCGCTCCTAGAAACCCAACTCCAGTTGTGACACCTTGAATTGTGCGACTCAAAGCATTAGTCGCTGCATAAGGGCTGTCGCCCTCGGCTTGTAGAGGAATCATCACAAAAAGCGCCGCCCCCATACTCACTAACATAAATGTTCTCATTCCGGCTGGTCTACCCCCTTTTTGACGGTTAAATCCAATCAAACAACCAACTAAAAGTGCCATTGTCAGCCTGAATGCTATGTGTGGCCAATCACTAGCGGTCAAATACATCGCTCCCACTGCCTATTCCTCCTAGAAAAAATTTTAGATTTACTGTCATTAGGCTTCATTAATACCCTAAGAACAGTAAACTTACTGTTTTACCGTAATTTAAATTTAGTTTAACAAAAGGTTATCTTTAAGTAAGTTAATATACTGAAAAATTTCTAGGGCAGAGCCACAGGCTGTTCTCCATTTGGTCAAAAATCCTTAGCTCAAGCCTTAAGTTATGGCTTAATAAGCTCACCTAAATGGCATCACGACTAATAAGGGTTGTTAACTTTTGACCGTTAACCGTTGACAGTCAACAGACCTCATGATGAGTTATGCAACTTAAAAGCGGAATAGCTTATACATTAAATTGGTGGGAATACAGTAGTTTTCTAAAAGCCTCTTGCTTGCTGACGAGGAATATGTGATACTTGTAAACATAAAATACGGTAAATCGATAGAGTTACAGGTATTTCAAAAGTATCAAAATATTATTGGGAGTTGAAGCTAATGGCTCGTATTCTAGCGATCGCAGGTAGTCCTTCTCATCCATCCAGAACTTACGGAATTCTGGAACATACTGCCAAGCTGTTACAAGAAGAAGGTTTGCACGTAGACATTCTTTCCGTACGTGATTTACCTGCGGAAGATTTGGTATTTGGTAAATATGACAGCCCAGCGCTAGAACAACCAAAAGACCTATTAGCAAAAGCAGATGGCGTTATTATTGCCACTCCCATCTACAAAGCTGCTTACACAGGCGTACTAAAAGCATTTTTAGACTTGCTACCACAGAAATCATTGACAGGAAAAGTAGTTTTACCAATTGCTACCGGTGGAACTATCGCTCATTTATTGTCAGTAGAATATGCTTTAAAACCCATATTGGGTGAACTAGGAGCCAGACATATTTTAGCTACCGTTTACGCTGTGGACAAACAAATTGAACGTCAAACCGATGGTAGCGTGCAACTTGATGCAGAAATTGATCAAAGACTTAAAGAAGTTCTCAAAGATTTAGTTAAATCTGTCAAACATTCTGCCATCGCTACTCAAGAATTAGTTAATGCCAATTAATCTGATTGGCAGAGTCAATAGTCTAGATGGTAAAACTGAGAATTTGGCTAATGACTAATCAAGTTTATACCTCCGTATTCTGTTAGCAGATAGGGAAACATGACTTATCTGCTACTTTTCTTAAAATCTGGAAAACTATTAAAATTTACCTACATATTCCTATTGCCTTGGCAAAAATTTTATCTTTAACGTAAATTCATGAATTACAAATTTTCCCTAGTTGTCTCCTAACCTCTGCTAGTAGTAAATAGTGGGATTTACTCCTACTATTTTCTACTTTACTTAAAATATCTAATAAATTTAATTGCAAATTAGGCACGACAACCAAGCTAAGTTAATACGCGTCTAAACTGCATAAATACTAATAAGGGATGTTGATAGTCAACAGTTAACAGCCCTAAGGATGGATTGTGTAACTTCAAAGCAGAATAGCTTACCTGCAAGTCTACCCTGCTATAACTATGAAATATTCGAGATGGAAACTTCTATGAACCCACAGTCTGATGTTCTCTTGGAACTGTGCGATTTTCTCTATCCTCGTAGTCCATACTATGGGCAGTTCAAGCCAGAGTATTTGGCATTTAATGCAAACTTACAAGAATTTTCCCAACGAGTAAATTACATTTGCAACTTGCAAACTGGCGGCAAAATTACTCCAGAAGAAGCCTATAAACAAATACATCTGCTTTGGAAGCAGTTAAAACACGCCAAAAAGTCAATAGAAGTTGTTTAATTTATTTTTGATTAACTGATTTAAAATTCAGAAAAAAGTAATTTTGTCACTTCTTCCAACACTTTTAGTCCCCGCAGGGAACCTTGAATTAGCCGAGCAGCTGCAATAGGTTGACCCAGGAATCTTAATCCTAAGGATAAAGGTTGTAGAGAACCGTCGGGATTGATGGCTGCTGTGATGTCAGGGATATCGTGATGGCAATCATCGCTAACTACCCTAAGCATAGCTACTGCTACACCAGATTCATTGAAATATTCTAGGGTAGCAAATCCTTCCATATCAACGACATCAGCACCTAAAGTTTTGCCAAGATGTCGTTTTTCTGAAGCAGAGCAAATAACGCGATCGCTTGTCAATGACTTAACTAACTTCAGCCTTGGATAATGAGTTTTTAGTGCTGAGCGTATTTCTGTAGTGAAGGCAGAATCGCAGACTTGCAATTGTTCCTGATAAATACAACTTTCATACAACACCACATCCCCAATATGATATTGCGGTGTTAAGCTGCCACATAGACCCATAACCAGGACTTTTGGTTGTAAATCGCAGGCGGAGTATTCCTGCTTTGGCAATTGTTGGAGGTACTTCGTTAACGGCTTGATACCTACTGGCACTGGTATAATTTTAGGCGTTTTAATAGTGACTCGACTTAAGCCGCGACACACAGCCATGTATTCAGAACCTTGTGGTACAAGAATTGCGTTGATAGTCATTAGTCAGTTGTCAATAGTTTTCCCCTACACCCCTACATCCCTAGACCCCTACACTCCCACTTACTCTTCGACTCGCAAAGTGTCAAGGATTACTGTAGCATGACAATTAAATATGTCTTCCGCCTGATGAATTTCCAAGATGGTAAAGCTAACTAGCTCAAAATCGGCACGACAACGCTTCAATTTTTCCCGATGGGCAATTGAGTATTCGTGGCTGACTGTCAGTTTTTGGATTGCCGTAGCGGTAGCTGGCGCGCTGGCTTTCAGTTCCCTTAAGTATGCTTTGTTTCCAGATATTACCTTCCCGGTAGTGGTGGTAAATGCTACGGCTCCTCTAAAAACTGCCGTGGATACTGAAGCAAAGCTTACCATACCTATAGAGGAGAGTCTGCGTTCTTTAGAAGGACTAGATAACCTACGCTCATCTAGCTATCCTGGTCAGGCTGCTGTGAGTCTGGCTTTTAGTGTAGGAACAAATCTCGAAACTTCCACTAGTAAGGTCGAAGCAGCACTCAAGCAGTTAAACCTTCCTCAAGGTGCAAGTTACAAAACGATTCCTTTGAACTTGAATGAGTCTGCTGCTGTGAGTTATGCCATTGAGAGTAATTCTCGGAATTTGGCAGATTTAACAAAGTTAGCTCAAGACCAGATTACACCAGCGATCGCTAAGTTACCAGGAGTACTGAAAGTCTCGCTGTTGGGCGCTCCGACTGCCTCACCTCCCTTGAATGCTGCTAATGATAGCCTTGCGGCTCTTAGTCAAGGCGCAGGCACACTAGTCAGGTTCAATGGTCAATCAGCACTGGCATTTCAAGTAATTAAACGTGGTAACGCTAACACCTTAGAAGTTGTTAGTCGAGTTGAACAAGAAGTACAGAAACTCCGTGCTAATCTCCCAGATGTCAAACTCACCTTAGCGGCAACCCAAGCAGAGTATATCCGCCATGCTACTAAGTCAACAATAGATGCGCTCATAGAGGCGATCGTGTTGTCAATTGTGGTGATTTATCCCTTCTTATGGAATTGGCGGGCAACTTTCATCTCCGCATTGGCTATTCCTACGTCTTTGCTGGCGACATTTATCGTGATGGCAATTTTTGGCTTCAATTTAGAAACCATCACCTTACTAGCTCTAGCATTGGTCATTGGGAGTGTAATTGATGATGCCATCCTTGATGTAGAAAATATCATGCGGCACATCGAAGAAGGTGAAAGTCCGCGCCAAGCTGCTTACTCAGCGACAGATGAAATTGGCTTAACAGTTGTTGCCACTACCGCCGCCGCCGTAGCCGTATTCTTACCCATCGGTTTAATGGGTGGAGTAGTTGGACAATTCTTCAAGCCATTCGGCATCACGGTTTCGGCTTCCTATATAGCTTCTACCTTGGTTGCTCGTACCCTATCACCAGTTTTAGCTACCTATTGGCTAAAACCTGTCACAAAAACTCCTCAAAGAAAGGAAGCGAACATCTGGGGAAAATTCACCCAATTTTATCGCAACTTACTCCACTGGTCTTTAAGTCATCGTAAAACAGTCGTTGCCTTAGCCGTACTCAGTTTTGTTGCTGGTATAGCATTAATACCATTCATCCCAAAAGGCTTTATCCCCAAACTAGACAGGGGTGAATTCAACATCACCTACACCGCACCCTTGCCAAAGATCCCTGATCTGGCAGCTTTACAGCTACAAGCAAGACAAAGAAGCAATATTACCCAGTCCCCAGTTCCCAATCCCCAGTTCCCAATCCCCAACCCCCTCAACGACTCTCTAGAAGTAGCCAAAAAACTAGAAGAGGTAGTGAGAAAATATCCAGATGTGGAGACAGTGTTTACCACAGTTGGTTCTCGTGAGGGTGAGCCGAATAAAGGAATACTGTATGTGAAGCTGAAGGAAGACCGTAAAATCCAGACGGCGGAATTAAAAGACCAATTACGCTCAAATTTGCCTAATCTTCCTGGCGTAACTACTAGTGTGGAAGATATTCAATTTGTTGATACGGGTGGGCAAAAACCTCTACAAGTAGCATTAAGCGGTAACGATTTACAGGCTCTCAATCAAGCTGCTAAGAAAATTAAAGAGCGCATCGAGAAAATACCTGGATTCGCTGATGTCACAGTTACCGGTGAAACCAATACTCAGGATCAGGTTTTGCAAATTGAACGGCTGAATAATCAACGGGTAGCGTATATCAGCGCTAACTTGGGACAGGATTTATCTCTAGGTAATGCTACTGATAAGATAGTAGCGGAAGCCCAGCCCATTTTACCTGCTGGAATCACCTTAAATTTGGGAGGAGATTCGGCACGCCAAAGCGAGGTTTTTGGTAGCTTTGCTTCCACTTTGGCGTTGTCAGCACTGTGCATTATCGTCGTACTAGTTTTATTGTTCAAAAGTTGGATAGACCCAATAGTAATTGGCGTTTCCTTACCTCTGTCCATAGTGGGTGCAATGCTGGCGTTACTCTTTACCAAGAGTGACTTTGGCATGATTTCCCTGATTGGTTTTGTCTTCTTACTAGGGTTAGCAAATAAAAACGCCATTGTCCTAGTAGATTACATTAACCAACTGCGCCAAGCTGGCTTAAGCCGTACAGAGGCAATTCTCAAGGCAGGCCCGGTACGTTTGCGCCCCATCATCATGACCACCATTTCCACCCTGTTAGGAATGTTACCCATCGCCTTGGGTTTAGGTGCAGGTTCAGAATTACGATCGCCTATGGCTGTAGCGATCGCTGGTGGACTGGTAACTTCTACCATCCTCAGCTTGATTGTGATACCCGTGGTGTACGCCATTTTGGACGATTGGTTTCCCCGGTTTGCCCACAAGGAGAGAAATTAATGCGGGTCTTTGTCACAGGGGCTACGGGTTTTGTGGGTGCCAATCTAGTGCGATTGCTGCTGCAACAGGGGTACACAGTCAAAACCCTAGTCCGTCCTCAGAGCAATCTGGGTAATTTACAGGGTTTAGATGTGGAAATTGTCGAAGGGGATTTTGATAATCAATACCTTTGGCGACAGATGTCTGGTTGTCGGTATCTGTTTCATGTCGCAGCCCAATACTCCCTGTGGCAAAAAGACCGGGATTTACTTTATCAAAACAACGTCCTCGGTACTTTTCAGGTGTTAGAAGCAGCCCAAAAAGCGGGAATTGAACGTACTGTTTACACCAGTTCTGTAGCCGCCATTGGGGTAAATCCCTCTGGTGCAATTGCCGATGAAACCTATCAAAGCCCGGTAGATAAGCTAATTGGACATTACAAAAAATCCAAGTTTTTAGCAGAACAGGAAGCCGTACAGGCCGCAGCCAAGGGACAAGATGTGGTCATCGTTAACCCCAGCACCCCCATCGGCCCTTGGGATATCAAACCCACACCCACCGGCGACATTATTCTCCGGTTCCTGCGGCGACAAATGCCCGCCTATGTCAATACCGGGCTGAATTTAATCGATGTGCGGGACGTAGCTTGGGGACATTTACTGGCCTTGGAAAAAGGGAAAAGTGGCGATCGCTATATCTTAGGACATCAGAACCTCAGCCTCAAGCAACTACTGGAGAAACTGGCAGAAATCACAGGTTTATCCGCACCCCAATGGACTGTCCCAGGCTGGTTACCCCTAAGCGTCGCCTGGATGGAAGAAAAGATCCTCGCACCTTTGGGAAAACCTCCTTCAGTCCCTATAGATGGTGTCCGTATGGCTCAACAAACCATGTACTACGATGCCTCAAAAGCCGTCAAAGAATTAGGTTTACCCCAATCTCCAGTCGATATTGCCCTGAAAGATGCGGTGAATTGGTTTGTTTCCCAAGGTTACGTCAAGTGAGGTGAAAAAGAGGCAGGGAGAAGAAAACTATTAGCAACTGACAACTGACAACTAACAACTGACTATTGACTATTGAGGAGTAATACAGTGGCGGTTAACTTACAACAAGCGATCGATATCGGTAAGTATTTAGTTACTCAACGTCTTTTAGGACGGAAACGTTTTCCCTTGGTATTGATGTTAGAACCATTGTTTCGCTGTAATCTGGCGTGTTCTGGTTGTGGGAAAATTCAACATCCTACAGAGATATTGAAACAGAATTTGACTCCCGAACAGTGCTTCGCCGCAGTAGATGAGTGTGGCGCACCAGTGGTTTCCATTCCTGGGGGAGAACCCCTACTACATCCCCAAATAGACGAGATTGTCAGGGGATTAGTGGAACGAAAAAAGTATGTTTATTTGTGTACTAATGGCTTGTTATTGGAAAAGAGCCTAGATAAATTCCAACCATCTCCCTACTTGACTTTTAGTGTGCATTTAGATGGGTTGCGAGAGTGGCATGATAAATGTGTAGATCGAAAAGGGGTGTTTGATATTGCCGTCAAAGCCATCAAAGCTGCCAAAGCCAGAGGTTTCCGCGTCACCACCAACACGACTATTTTTGAAGGTTGTGATCCCCAGGAAATGCAGGAATTTTTCGATTTCCTAGAAACCCTCAACACTGATGGCATGATGATTTCCCCCGGTTATAGTTACGACTGGGCCCCAGATCAAGACCATTTTCTCAAACGAGAACAAACACGCGCCCTGTTTCGAGAAATCCTCACCCCCTATAAAACAGGCAAGAAAAACTGGAATTTTAACCACAACCCCTTATTCCTAGACTTTCTTGTCGGTGAGAAAGATTATGAATGCACGCCTTGGGGTAGCCCTAGTTATAGCGTTCTCGGTTGGCAAAAACCTTGTTATCTTTTGAATGAAGGACATTACACCAGCTTCAAGCAACTGCTAGCAGAAACAGACTGGAACAAATACGGCCGCGCCAGTGGTAATCCTAAGTGTGCAGATTGTATGGTTCACTGTGGCTACGAACCTACAGCCGCAATGGATGCGATGCAACCGCAAAATATTACTCGCTCTCTTGGGAGTGTATTTGGTAGATAGTAGGGATTGGGTAACAGCACTCATCAGATTATTGTTGGCGTAGTCTGTGCTTGTGCATAAAAATCCAAGTATCTGTAGGGTGGGCAATGCCCACCAAAACCATGACACGGTTGGCAATGCCTACTCTACTTATATTTCAGAAATCAACTATGAATCCTATAGCCAATATTTGAAATAATTAAGGAATTCAATATGGCACAGGCGGAAAACGTAATTGGCACAGAATTAGAACTTTGTTGTTCTTCTCCCGTAACTGGGTTTTATCGTGATGGATTTTGCCAAACGGGAGCTTACGATACTGGTATGCACGTTGTCTGCGCTCAAGTGACAGCAGAATTTTTGGAGTTTACAAAATCTCGTGGTAATGACCTGAGTACACCCTATCCTGAGTATAATTTTCCTGGTTTGCAGCCAGGCGATCGCTGGTGTTTATGTGCAGCTCGTTGGCAAGAAGCACTGGAAGCCGGAGTTGCACCACCTGTAATTCTTACAGCCACCCATGCCAGAGCATTAGAAGTCTGTTCTCTAGATGATTTGCAAAAACACGCTCTGATAAATGGGGATTAGGGACTGGGGAATTGAAACTCAGGAATAAATTTTTCCCCAATCCCCAACACTTTTGCCGTGACTTTGCCAAAATATACAAAAACTTGTCACAATTTTTGCCAATATAATATATTATTTCCCAAAAAATTCGCTTGGCAAAAATCGGCATGAGTGAAAAAACATTAGAAAGTGGCGGGAAGGCGTTTCTCGTTCTACTTTTGCCAATATCGTTTTTGGTTATTTTCCTGGTTTCTACCTGGAGATTTTTGCTGGCACTAATTGTTATAGCCATTGGTTTCAAAATTTTCCAAGAATATCAATGGCAACAGTGGTGTCAGCGAGTGAACCCAATTTTCAATCAGTTAGTTCGGGAAAACCAAGGCAAAATTACGCCTATGGATTTAGCAATTCGTGGCAATTTTCCCGGCCCGTCGGCAAAACGTTATTTAGAAGGTAAAGCTTCAGAATTTGGGGCAAGTTTACTACCAGCTGGAGAAGGCGGTGAAGTTTACTATTTCATCACAGCCAGCATTTTAGGTAACATCCTCGATAGTAGTGAGCCAGCGAAACAGTTGGCATCTCAACCAGTGACGACAGAAGCGCGATCGCTCCTAGCGCCACCGCCACCACCAGAACCAGTTTTAGCAGAGCCTGAACCTGAAACTGAACCTGAAGCTGAATTACCACCAGTGACTCATCACGAAGTTAAACCAAATCTGGAAAGACAGCTAATTTTCGGTTCCCTGATTCAATCAGAACTGGCGAAGCGTCTCAATGTATATTCCAGCACTGTTTACAAACGACGCAATGATCCAGATTTTCCAGAATGGACGCGCAGCCGCGATCCTGATGGAATTGCCTGGACTTTTTCCGAAAGAACTAAGGAATTTTTCCCATTAGAAGAAAATTAAGGCAACAGTGTTTTTATTGGTCATTGCTCAGTCATCGTTAATAAACTATTGACTGTGGACTATTGACTATTGGCTGATTAACTTTTAAATTCTAAGCCTATAGCTTCGCTGATGGAATTTAATTCATGTTCTTCTAACTTGGCCAGCAACCCAGTTAAAATCTGGCTCACCATCATTGGCCCTTGGTAAATCCAGCCCGTATAAACTTGAATCAGGCTGGCTCCAGCAGTAATTTTTGCCCAAGCATCTTCAGGGGTAAATATGCCCCCAACTCCAATGATGGGGATTTCTCCCTGGGTTTGCTGCCAAATAAAACGAATGATTTCCGTGGAGCGATCGCGCACTGGCGCACCGCTAATTCCGCCAGCTTCTTCTTGGGGTGCTTTGCCTGTTTGCTCAATCACTTGAGTTTTCAGTCCATCACGGCGAATTGTGGTGTTAGTAGCGATAATCCCTGCTAATTGGTAGGTTTTAGCTAATCCAATAATGTCAGCGATCGCTTCCCATTCTAAATCCGGCGCTATCTTGACAAATATTGGTTTATGTGATTGATTTTCTTTTTGTAAAACATCCAAGATAGAACTGAGCATCGAGGCATCTTGGAGCGATCGCAAACCCGGAGTATTGGGAGAAGACACATTAACTACAAAATAGTCACCCAATTCCTTGAGTAAGCGAAAACTATTTAAATAATCTTCGGCGGCTGCTTCTAAGGGTGTCACCTTAGATTTACCTAAATTAATACCTATAGGGATAGAAAACAGTCCTTTTTCATCAGCCAAGCGTGTAGCCATCACCGCCGCACCATGATTATTAAAGCCCATGCGGTTAAGAGCCGCTTGATCCAACGGCAGGCGAAACAGACGCGGGGGAGGATTACCGGGTTGTGCGACAAATGTGACTGTTCCTAGTTCCGCAAAGCCAAAACCCAAACTAGACCAAATCCTAGCTGCTACACCATCCTTATCAAAGCCAGCAGCCAAACCCACAGGATTGGGAAACCTTAAGCCAAACAAATTCTGCTCCAGCCGAGAATCTTCTATACACAGTGACTTTTGTAAGATATTTTGCACCCACTTAGTACTTGTGCGATCGCTTGTGTGTGACAGCCAACTCAAACTCCTCATTGTTTGCTGATGCAACCACTCCGGATCAGCCTTCACCAAATCAAATAAAAGTGGACGAACTGCAAATTTATATATATCCATAGTCAAGAGTCAGTTGCCAATAATTTTCTTTTCCCAGTCCCCAGTCCCCAGTTCCCAGTCCCTTTCATCCCGAAATATCAATCAATACACGTAAAGATATTAGTGTGGGTAATTTGGGCATCTTATATATTACAAGTTATGTTGATCAAAAATCAGATGGGGCAGCCACATAAATCAATAGCCGCCGAACAACCAATTCTTGCCTTAGGACGTGTTCTGCAAATCCTCAGGGAGGAAGATGATGTTGATGTTCTGATTGAAACTACTATTAATTACATTCACCGTGAGTTTAACTACAAGCTGATTTGGATTGCTAGTTACGATCGCCTGAAACACACTTTATTTGGTAAAGGGGGTATCGCGCCTGGTAGCGACATTAACTTTTTACGTAGACGGCTGGTTCTACAACCAGGGGATTTATTAGAACAGGTAGTAATTCAACAGTCTCCCTTAGGGGTTGCAGATATCCGCAACGAAAAACGGGCTGGAGAATGGCGAGAAGTTGGCACAAAATTTAATATCCAAGGAACAATCATGCTACCCATGCGTCATAAAAACAGCTGCATGGGATTGCTGTTACTCGGTTCAGAACGTTGGGGTTATTTGCTACCAGAAGATGCTAAAGCTCGTCTGATGATGGTTTTAGGTGAACTAGCAGCCAGTCTCTATCAACAGGAAATAAGTTTGCAACAAAAGCAAGTCAAGCGTCCTGATGAGCCATTATTACAACTACTAGAAAATATCCGTAATCTGAATAATTTAGAGGAAAGGCTAAAGGCGGTAGTAGAAGCTACCCATAGTTTCGTTTCCCCCAGTCGTACAAATATTTACTGGTTTGAAAGGCAAGGACGCTATTTTTGGTGTCGGATGGGCGATCAATTAGTCAATATTGGTCGGGAAACTAACCGTGAACAGTCAGCCGCAGGGATGACGGTGCAAGACTTAAGTGATTTATATTATGCTTTATCGGTTAATAAAATTATTTGGATTGGTGATGCTCGCAGTTCCTTAGAAGGCCAGTTTACAGCTAAACTGTTGCAACGTCTGCGGGTGCGATCGCTCTTAGCAGCCCCGATTATTTGGCAGAAAGACCTGTTGGGATTTCTGGCGGTAGAAGGTTATGAACCACGCATCTGGACGGAAGCTGATAAAAATTTTGTTCAAGGTGCGGCGGGGTTTCTATCACTGGTAGCACCTAACGACAAAATAGAAAATATTATTAAACAAATTCAAGAAGATTCCCAGTTAACTAGTGAAGTGGCTCAAAGTATCTACACTTACCAAGACTGGAAGGAAACTTTACGGGTTTGTGCTGCTAAAGTATTACATCGCTTTAATGCTACTCGTTTTTTACTCTTACATTACGACCCTGACCAGAATAATTATCAAGTTATTTATCAAACTCAGCCCCACCATCGCCGTCCTCTAAGCTGTAGCTTCGGTTTATTGTCGCAGACTGATAGACAGATGTTGAAAACTGCAAATGCTACAGTGGCAGTAGAAAATGTAGAAGCAGATTTACGGTTTTTTAACTGGCGGCCTCTTTTATTAGAGCATGGCGCGCGATCGCTGTTAATTTGCAATTGCACTCAAGATCCGAAAGCAGAAGTATTATTAGTTGTCACCCACACCAGCCATCGCAGTTGGACGAACCTAGAGAGGGAACTGCTGTGGGTTGTGAGTCAACAAATAGGGGTAGTTGTCAAACAGTGGCGACTACAAAAGAATAACGAACAACAGCAACAAGTTCTCCAGAGTATCCAAGAATGTCTACAGATTGTAGACGGAACTGAGAGCGAAAACAGCGAAACTGAAAAAAATCATTTGGAATGTGCAGCACTTAGGCAAATGGCCTCTGTGTTTAACTGCCCTTTGGCACTGTTATTATCTTGGTCACATGGCGAGTCTACAGCAGAAATTATCCCTGGGGTAATTCCCGATAATCGATTTGAAGTTGAGGTATCAGCCAAACTTTCCATTCAATATGAAGCTGTAATTCAATGGGCGCTGGTGGAAAATAGTTACTTAAATGTCAGTGTAGATCATTTACCTCCAGAAACACGCCAATGGTTACATGGTGAGGGGATTGGACAAGTTTTATTAATGGCTTTACGAACTGGAGTTGATCACCAACCTACGGGAGTTGTATTGTTGGCAGACCATCGAGAACGCCACTGGCCACAACATCGTCTTGATGCTGGCAAAATTTTAATTGATCAGCTTGCTTGGTTGCGTCGTCAACAACAAATTAGTCAGCGTCTAGAGTCTACAACCCAGGAGTTGCGCCAACTCAATTGGTACAAACATCGTCGTTTGGAAAGCGTCCAGCGCACGACTACAAACTTACTGAAACAAATGTATGATCTGGGCGTTCCTACAAATGATATGGCACATACACGGTATCAAGTTTTACTGAAACAGTTAGACCATACATTTACTTCCATCACCTCAATGGTCAAACTGGAACAATGGCAGTTACATATAAACTGGGAAACTATGCCCATAGCCAGTTTACTCAAGCGATCGCTCGAACGCATAGATAAATTAGTTCAAGAACAAAAGTTGTGGATTGGTGTCCACGGTTTGGCACAAGCCCAAACAGAAAAGGAAGTAACCAATAGTGGTGCATTACTCAAAGGCGTTTCCACCCCAGCGAATCTATCAACAATGGCGATCGCTGGCGATATTGTAAAATTTGAACTAGTCCTTTACGAATTATTGCTCGCCGCCTGTCATCGTTCTCCTAACAGCAGCAGAATAGATATTTGGTGTCGTCATATAGATAAGCAATTTTTAGAAGTATCAATTACAGATAACGGTAAAATTCCAGCAGAATTACTCACAGAGATACAACAGAAAACTCACAACGATATTCTGGCCTTCTGCAATTTTGCTCAATCGCCCAATTTAAATTTGTTAATTTGCCAACAACTAATACAGCAACTAGGCGGGGAATTGGATATCTATCAATCAACTGATAATCGAGTCGTTAGCCGCTTAGTGCTGCCATTGGCTGAAATTAGTTCGTAATTTTTCATTAGGGGTATCAGGGTAGGCTGTTGACTTTGTACCTTTTCAGGTGTTAAAAATTCATGCACAATCCTTTCCTTTCCTGACTGAGTAAAATTCGCAGTGAGAAAAGTTATTTTTGGCGCTTTTTAAGTAACAAGTGATAATAATGGGTATTTACTCGTTACTCATTTAATTTGCTTCACCAATGAAGACACCAAAACTTTATAAATAAAAAATCGGTAAATCTCATCAAAGTCAACAGCCTACCCCTATACCCCTACTAATGTTTAAGGATATTCAAGTTAAGATATACAAATATATTGCATTAATACTGCTATTAATTGTCTCAAATGCTGTGGCATTACCTGCTGTAGCTGCCGTATGCCGTAACTATCATGGTCAGCATATTTGTATTGTTAACATTAATCGTAGTGCTAAAAATTATTGGGAATACAAGGCAAGTATTACTATTGACGGAGAAAAAAGACCACTAGAAGTCTATAATTGTCGGCACAAGTTTAAATTGCAACAAGATGGAACTTTAGTGACATTTCAACGCAAAGATCCAGGTGAGTTTATTTGTAGTTTTTTCAAAAACACCTCATATGGAGGAAAATAAAGTTTTTAGGGGTTGCAAAAGTCTGGCTTAATGGATGGACGAGAGTTTTATTCAAGTTTAATTAGGCTTCATATTCTGCATCATGCAGTTCAGGAGCCAGTTTTTGGGCTAGGTATTATTGAAGAACTGGCACGCCACGGTTATAAACTCAGCGCTGGCACACTGTACCCGATGCTACACGATATGGAACGTAAGGGATATTTATATTCTGTTGAGGAGAAAGCCGGGCGGCAAAGTCGTAGACTCTACCAAGCCACGGACTTAGGTAAAATCACTCTAGAGAATGCCAAAGAAAAGGTACGGGAATTATTTGGGGAATTGTTGGAGGATTAAAATCATCCTGAGTTGCTGTCACTGACGTTGGCACACACCAAACTACTCCCACAAAACTTTCAACGTTTGGCTAATTCTGGAGTTTTCCCCTTCAATCCAATCATTAACTTGAGCATAAATGTTTTTAGCGCGGGTACACTTTGCAAAAACCATAAACCCAAACGACGAACAAACACCAAGGGAGGGAATTGGTTAGAAAACATCCGGTCTAACATATCGGTGAACCCTAAAATGGCTAGGTTCTCTTTTTGTCGCCAGCTTTCGTAACGTTTCAATACCCGAATGTTGCCAATATCTTCACCAGCTTGATGTGCTTTTTGGATAACTTGGGCTAAAGCGGCGACATCTCGGATACCCAAGTTTAATCCTTGTCCACCCACAGGATGACAATTATGCGCTGCATCGCCAACTAAAGCTAAACGGGGAAGAACATAACGATCGCTTTGCATGAGTTGTACTTGAAAAACGAAGCGATCGCCTAACAATTCCAACTTACCCATCTGCTTGCCAAAGCGTTGGCTAAGTTCTTGTAAAAATTCTTCATCATTTAAGGCACACAGGGCTTTTGCTTCATCGTGGGGAGCTGTCCAAACGATGCGGCAACGGTTCCCTGGTAGAGGTAAAATCGCAAAGGGGCCACTAGGCCAAAATCTTTCGTAAGCTGTATCGTTGTGGGGTTTTTCTGGCTTGACAAAGGCGACAATGCAGGATTGCCAGTACTTCCAGCCGTGAGTTTTAATCCCCGCCGCTTGACGAATAGGCGATCGCGATCCATCTGCGGCTACCAGTAATTTGCTACGGATTGTGTTTAATTGATCGGCAATTTTAACAGCGATGACTACTTCATTTTGCTGGTAATTGGTACTCACCACCTCAGCCGGACAAAGATATGTCACATTTGGGCAATTCTGCACAAACTCCTGTAGAGGTTCCAGTAACGCTTGATGTTCCGCTACATAACCTAATTCTGGTGTCCCTAAATCTGTGGTTTCAAACTCCACCACACCAGGATAATCAGCATCAGAAAGGCGGACTTGGCGGTACTTGGCAATCTGAGGCAGAATTTTATCCCAAATACCAATTCCTTGGTAAATTAGCGCTGATAGCAGATGAACTGCATAGGCTTGACCTTTGGCTACTGCTGCGGATGAGACTTTAGCCTCGATCAACAGTATATTCAAGCCAGAATCTTTTAATGCCGAAGCTAGGGTTAACCCAACAATTCCGCCGCCGACGATGACCAAATCATAGTCGTATTTTCGCAGTTCTGGCGGTGTCGGTTGAGGAGAAACAGTTTGAGTAATCTGCGTTAGCGCCATTGTTAAGAGAGATTAAGGCATTCTAACTATTATTCTTACGCGATCGCCCCTGTTTGAGCAAGTTATACCAATTTGAAAAAAGAATGCGACAGATACATAGCCCCAAATGCTTGTCTTGATTCTTAATTGTGAATTTTGCGGAAAGTTGCGTGCGGGGGTTCCCCCCGTTGAGCAAACTTTCCAAGACGAATTTTGAATTGGTATGGACTGGGAAGAGAAATTTCCATACTTTCGTGGTGTGGATGCGTCACCTAGTCTTGTTACGAGAAAAAGCCGGAAGAGCAGCTACTTTCTGTATTAAAATTTTCCTAAATCTCCTCAGGGTAAATGTAATTTCTGCCAACTGTGAAAACTGACACCCTTTTTTATAGCCTATTTCAGACTTTCCCCAATGTATTTTTTGAATTAATTGGTCAACCGGAAACTGATACTAGCGGCTATCAATTCACATCCATTGAACTTAAACAACAGTCTTTTCGTCTAGACGGGGTATTTTTACCCATATCTGGCAACCCTAATCAACCAATCTACTTTCTGGAAGTGCAGTTTCAGAAAGACGAAGCTTTCTACCAGCGAGTTTTTGCCGAAATCTTTCTCTATTTATACCAGTATCAGCCAGCAAATGAATGGCGTGCTGTGGTTATCTTTCCCAGAAAGAGTGTGGAACCGAAAGAACCTAGACCTTATCGCTTTTTACTCAACAGTTCCCTAATACAACGAGTTTATTTAAATGAACTGGGAAAAACTGACAATACCTCAATCGGTGTTGGTATTGTGCAGCTAATTGTGGAAAGCGAAAGTGAAACAGCCGGAAAAGCTAAACAACTAATTGGGCAAGCTAAACAGCAGTTAACGGATGCGCTTACCCAGCAAGAAATTATAGAATTTATTGAGACAGTAGTAATTTATAAGTTTCCCAGACTTAGCAGGGAAGAGGTAGAAACTATGTTGGGTTTGGATGCTATTAGGAATACAAAGGTTTATCAAGAGGCAAAAGAGGAAGGTAAACTCGAAGGTAAACTCGAAGGTAAACTGGAGGGTAAGCTTGAAGCAGTGCCTAAGTTTTTGAAATTGGGATTGAGTGTAGAACAAATCGCTGAGGCTTTGGAATTAGAAGTTGATTTGGTCAGACAAGCCGCAGAACAATCGTCTTCTTAAGGAGTGAGGTATAAAATTTTGATTTCCTACCTTCCCCAGCGATGAGACATTTATCTAGGCGAAACTCACCGCCATAAGATTTTCGGACATTTCAAAGTTAGATGTCACATTTTGGACATCATCTAACCCTTCTAGAGTATCAATCAATTTGAGCAGCGATCGCGCTTGGTCTGGTTCAGTAACTTCTACATTATTACTGGGAATCCAGCGCAACTCGGCATCTGTCACCTTAAAGCCTTGGTCTTTGAGTGTCTGATTGAGAATTTCTAAATTTGCTACTTCTGTAAACACCTCGGCTGTCTCATCCTCGGTCATTTCATAAGATTCAGCACCACCCTCTAAGGATGCTTCTAAAAGCTGGTCTTCATCCACAACACCAGAGACAACACAGACACCCTTTTGATCAAACATCCAGCTAACGCAGCCAGTTTCACCCAAATTACCACCATTTTTACTAAAAGCTACTCGTAAATCAGCAGCCGTGCGATTGCGGTTATCAGTCAAAGCTTCAATTAAAATCGCTACACCCCCAGGGCCATAACCTTCGTAACGAATTTCCTCTAAACTAGCGTTATCGCCGCCAAATGTACCTGCACCTTTAGCGATCGCCCGTTCTATATTATCGTTAGGAATACCAGCCGCTTTTGCTTTATCGATGGCGGTACGGAGTTGAAAATTTCCCGATGGGTCTGGAATCCCGCTTCTAGCTGCCAAAATAATTGCCCTCGATAGCTGAGTAAAGGTCTTACCCTTCTTGGCATCTACTACCGCTTTTTGGCGCTTAATGTTTGCCCATTTACTATGTCCTGCCATAATCTAAAGCTAATAAATCTCTCTTCCAAAGTTAATGGTTAATGGTCAATAGTCATTAGTCAATAGTCCCTCACTCTGTCCATGAAAGTTAAAAAATTGATTAATCTGTTTTATCAAAACTGTGCGCGGTTTTTTTTCGCCTCTGATGATTCTAGGGTAAAAAGAAAAAATTGGCGATTTTACCGATATCGTTGGCTATCGCTGTTTCTAGTAGGAATATTGGTTACTAGTGGATGTCAGGTAATCCAAAATGGCATGAAGGCAGATAAAGTCATTCATTTAACTTTATGGCATGGGGTGAATCCGCCACCTAATCGGGATGTCTTTCAAAAGCTGGTAGATAAGTTTAACCAAAGCCATACAGATATTCAGGTAGATGCGATTTACGCTGGACAACAAGACCAACAAATGCCGAAGATTTTGGCAGCTGTCGTAGGTAATGCGTCCCCGGATATTTTGTGGTACAACCCAGCAACTACAGGGCAACTAGTAGAACTAAATGCCTTGGTTCCTTTGGACGAAATGTTGTCAAGTTCACTAATTAAAGATGAAATTGACCCCAGCTTATACCCGGCTGTGGAATACCAGGGTAAAACTTGGGCAGTACCTTTTGCTACAAATAATGTTGGCGTTTTTTATCGTCCCAGTTTGTTTAAGGCGGCGGGAATTACACAATTACCTAAGACTTGGGAAGAGTTTCGGGAAGTTGCCAAAAAATTGACCCGTGATACCGATGGTGATGGAAGAATTGATCAACATGGGATGGTACTACCTTTAGGCAAAGGTGAGTTTACCGTTTTTACTTGGCTACCATTTATGTGGAGTGGAGGCGGCGAGTTGGTAAGCAAAGATTCACAGAATGCGGCTGGTGTCACTTTAGAAAATAATGCTGGGGCGATCGCTGCTTTACAATTGTGGCGTGATTTAATAACAGATGGTTCGGCTGTGTTATCAGGCCCAGAAAGAGGTTATGAAACCAACGATTTGCTAGCTGGTAAAGTAGCGATGCAATTAACCGGGCCTTGGACTTTAGGGGAGTTTCAAACTAGTGGGGTTGATTTTGATGTATTCCCTATTCCGGTGGGGCAAAGACCTGCTACTGTAATTGGCGGCGAAAATCTTTATATTTTTAAATCTAAACCGGAAAGAGAAAAGGCAGCTTTTAAATTTCTTGAATATGCGGCTGGTGAGGAATTTCAAACAGAGTTAGCATTGGGAACCGGTTATTTACCAATCAATTTAAAATCCCGCGAAAGTGCAAAATATCAGGCATTTGTGAAAAAAGTACCCCAAGCAAAGGTATTTTTAGAACAGGCTAAATATGCGCGATCGCGTCCTACTTTCCCCGGTTATAATCGAATCTCTGATAGTGTGGGTCGGGCAGTGGAAACTGTATTGATGGGTAAAAGTTCCCCAGCAGATGCCCTAAAAGCTAGTCAGCAGCGCTTAGATTTGATTTTCAAATAAGGGAACAAAAAAATAAATTACCCGAAATTGATGTTTTGGTTGGGTGCGTCAGTATGAAGAATTTCTGAGTATAGTTAGGTTTTATGGTAAGTAGCGCACCCTAAATTTTGGATATTTTTATCTGGAAGTCCCTAATTAATAGCAATTAACTCAATTTACTGGTTGTGTAAATATAGTTTTTGGAATTGGTAATTGGTAATTAGGAAGACAGTAGGGTGGGCATTGCCCACCATGTAAATGCTTGGCTGAAAAACGCTCTAATTTCAATTACAAATCACACGTTACCAATATACGATTTGAAAATCCACAATATACTTTATTGCCAAATCCCCAATTCATTGTGGTATAAAAAGTAATTGCTGCTTTACTTTTGAGTTAAAAGTACCTGATTCAAAAATTTCAGAATTTTTTACCTCAATGCTGACATAACAGGGCAATACTACTACTGCAATGACTACTCAAAATTTTCCTTTTAGTTTAGCCTTAGTTTCTATAATTTCTCTAGCTGTACTCAATTTTAGAACTACTGAGCCTATAGTACCTATTTTAGGATTTCACGGCATTTTAGATACGAAAAGTAATAAGACTATATCAGCTTTATCTCCAGAGGAGATGCACTACTCAAAACAGGAGTTAGAAAAACTTTTAGAGTCTTTAATTATTAACAACTATTGGTTTTTAAGCACAGAAGATTTATATAATTTTCATTTAACTAAATCCCAGGAAATTCCGGCAGAACATCGGCGAAAAAAGCCGATAATGTTGACATTTGATGATGGATATAAATCAGTACATACCAAGCTATTACCTATTTTATATAAGCTAGAAAAAAAATATGGAATAAAGGTAAAAATAGTCTTATTTATTAATCCCAGTCGTTTAGCTCAAAAAACAAGTAGTAGTAAAAATCATTTGAGTTGCCAAGAAATCAGGGAAGGTTTACAAAAAGGTTTTTATGATATTCAATCTCACGGATTAAATCACAAGGATTTAACCAAATTATCCCGGCGAGAACTGGTGCATGAACTTTTAAAATCTAGAAGTATCCTCAGAAAATGTACACAAGATTTAGATCCAGAACAAAAGGTAGCATCTCATTTTGCTTATCCTTATGGAGCTTATAATAAACAGGTAGAGTTATATGTTTCTAGATATTATTTATCCGGGTATTTATATAATGACGAAACTTTAAATTACACTTGTAAACATAATTCTTATGAAATTCCTCGATTAATAGTTAATTACACTAAATCACCTAAACAAATTATCAAGATGGTTGAGGACTTAGCTCCAATTAGTAATCAGGTGTGTCAATAAGGAATTAGGGAGCTACTTTAGCCATGTATATACCTTAATCCTCCCTAGTTTTTGCATACAGCCATGTATATACATAATTTAAAGCTGAGGACTAGCCAACCGTAGGTGATTACGAGTTAGTGTGATTGCCTGAAAAACCTTGGCGGGCAAAGATTTCAATCATTTCACTGCGAGTCAAATTATTTTTCTCTGCTAATTCTGCCAATTGTTCCCAGGCTGTATTCGTCAATCTTATGGACCTTAACTGTTTGGGTTCTGAAGCGTAGTCCATCTGGAATTTACCCGAAGCTGTACGCCTGCGCCTTGGGGATTTCTGCCTTGTACCAGAATACTGATTAGTAGAAGTATTTTGAGAAAGATTAATAGTGATTAAATTAATCAGATTGTCAATCAGGCGATCGCTCTCCATTGGCAAGATATCCTGACTATGGAGCATATATTGAAGAATTATAAAATGCACTACTGTACCAAGAAAAATACGTGCTGCTACCTCTGGATCAGGTAATTTTAGTTCTGAATGCTCTGTAAAATATTCACTTAGCCTCTGTAGAGCTTGTTTATCTATGTTGCAGACAAAGGTTTTTGCTAAGGATGGAAACCGCCCAGATTCGCCGATAATTAGCCTGACTAAACTCAAAAACTCTGGTTCTTGCTCTACTTGATTGAAAATATTTGTTGCTAAACGGCGTAGAACAATATGGGGTTCTCCTTGCAAAAGCTCAGGATTGTGCATTAAAAAACATTTTTCCTGGGCTAGTTTTTCAATCAAAGCAGCAAATAATCCTTCTTTGTCTTGAAAGTAGCTGTAGACAGTGGTTTTCGAGACTCCGGCTGCGGCTGTCACTCTATCCATTGTTGTAGCTGCATATCCGTGGGTCAAAAATTCTTGCATCGCACCGTTGAGAATTGCATCAACCTTTTCTGCTGACGGCAAGCGGTCGGCATGATTAGTTTCTATATGTGCCTTTTTCTTACTCATATTTTTATATTTTCGCTAAATAAACTAGCTTAGATCGATAAGTGAACCTAATTGTGGAGATTCCTGCGGTAATGATTCATTTTCTGCCCATAAACCCTTGACAATATTGTAATGTACGGTTTAGTTTAATTGTAGATTACTAAACTAAACAGTTTATTTAGCGTCCTAAACAAAAGAGGGGCTTATGGTACGCGAGGTAGCAGATCAAGGTTCCGTATTCTTCAAGCGTAACTCCCGACAATTACTCATTTTGGCAGCAGCCACAGGTTTGGCGATCGCTGGTGTAAAGGGTTATAGTTCACTCCAAACTCAAGCACAGCCATCTCCTGTAAGTCTAACTCCCCAAGTCAGCACACCGCAGATAAAAACGGTAACGGCATTGGGCAGACTAGAACCAAAGGGTGAAGTCATTAAACTTTCCGCACCTTCATCACCTGGACAAGGAAGTCGAGTAGAGAAACTGTTAGTTAAAGAAGGGGATAAGGTAAAAGCTGGACAAGTAATTGCTATTTTAGATAACCGCGATCGCCTAGAGGCAGCTTACCAAGAAGCCCAAGAAGCGGTGAAAGTCGCCCAAGTTAACTTAGAGAAAGTCCGAGAAGGGGCAAAAGTTGGGGAGATAGAAGCCCAGAGAGCCGAAATTGCCCGTGTCCAGGCACAGACAACAGGTGATGAGAGAGAACAACAAGAAACCGTAGCCAGATTAGAAGCCCAATGGCAAGGTGAGAAATCAGCCCAACAGGCCACAGTTAAGAGATTAGAGGCAGAACTGAAAAACGCTCAAAGTGAATGGGAACGCTATCAAAAGCTTTATGCTGACGGTGCAATTTCCCAGTCTTCCTATGATACTAAGCGATTAAGTGTAGATACTATTACTCAACAGTTGAGTGAAGCGCAAGCCAACCTGCAAAGAATTGATAGTACTGGACGTAAGCAAATCAGCGAAGCGAAAACAGCCCTATCTCGAATCAACACTACAGGTAGCAAACAAGTCAGCGCCGCCGCCGCTACTTTAAATAAAATTGCGGAAGTGCGTCCTATTGATATACAAGCAGCCAAGGTAGAGGTAGACCGTGCTTTAGCAGCAGCAAAACAGGCAAAGGCTAACTTAGATCAAGTTTATGTGCGTTGGCCGAAGGACTTGGCGGAGCCATCGCCCCAAGATGGTGTGATATTTGACATCTACACCCGTGCAGGCGAAGTTGTATCCACTGATGGCATCGTCGAAATTGGGCGAATCGACCAGATGTATGCAGTTGTCGAAGTTTATCAAAGCGATGTCAACAAAGTCCGTACAGGGCAAAAAGTGGAGATATCGAGTAAATCTCTCCCAGGAAAACTGCGAGGTACAGTAGACCAAATTGGCTGGAAAGTCCAACGTCAGAACATTATCAACAGCGACCCTAGTGAAAATATTGATTCACGCGTCGTAGAAGTTCATGTGCAACTAGATGAAGCCTCAAGCCAAAAAGCTGCCAAATTCACTAACTTACAAGTCACAGCAGTAATTGAACTATGAGGCTGTTGACCAATGACTATTGACTATTGACTAATAACTAAATATGACTGGATTCATTCAAGAACTACAGCGACGTACACCTTTGGGATGGCTACAACTGAGTCATTATAAAAGCCGCCTCTTGGTTGCTTTATCTGGTATCGCCTTTGCCGATGTCCTGATGTTCATGCAGTTGGGCTTTCAAAATGCCTTGTATGACAGTAACACCCGCCTCAATCGGGCAGTGCTTGCAGACATCGTTTTAATCAGTCCTCAAAGCCGAAATATGCAGAACTTGGCTACCTTCTCGCGGCGGCGGCTGTTGCAAGCTGCGGATGTTCCCGGTGTGAAGTCCGCAGAAGCCATGTATATCGGTTTAGTCACCTGGAAAAATCCCCAAACTCGCCGTAAAACTTCAGTACAAGCAATTGGGTTTAATCCTGAGCAACCTGCTTTGAATATCCCAGAAGTTAACAATCAGCTAGATAAGATTAAGTTACCAGATAACTTCATTTTCGACCGCGCAGCTAGGGGTGAATACAACAAAGTTTTTAGTCAAATTAGTGCGGGGGAAAGTGTCACTACAGAAGTAGATAAACGTACCATCTCGATTAGTGGGACATTTAAACTAGGTGCTTCCTTTGGTGCTGACGGTACTTTAATTTCTAGTGATGAAAACTTCCTGCGTTTGTTTCCTCGCAGGCTAGCAGGAAGTATCAATCTAGGCTTAGTTAATGTTCAACCCGGTTATGATCCAAAACAAGTAGCCGAAGCACTGAAGTCTTACCTTCCAAATGATGATGTCAAAGTATTGACTCGTGCTGAATACGTCAAAATGGAGGAAGACTACTGGAAAACAAGTAGCCCCATCGGCTTCATTTTCAGTTTAGGCGTATCAATGGGATTTATGGTCGGTGTGATTATTGTTTATCAAGTACTTTCCACTGACGTAAATGCCCACCTCAAAGAATATGCCACATTCAAAGCAATGGGATACGGCAATTCTTATTTATTAGGAGTAATTTTTGAAGAAGCTTTAATTCTAGCAGTCTTGGGTTTTATTCCAGGGTTTATAGTTCCCTTAGGGCTTTATCGATTAGCCGCAAATGCCACAAATTTACCCATATTTATGACAGCAGTTAGAGCCTTCTTAGTCTTATTATTAACCCTAATCATGTGTATCTTTTCTGGAGCTATAGCCACACGTAAATTACAATCTGCTGACCCAGCCGATATGTTTTGAGACAAGTTATGCAAAGCATTAATACTTCCGAACCTGTAATTTCCATTCAAAACCTCGACCATTACTTTGGTAGTGGACAACTCCGCAAACAGGTTTTATTTAATATCAACCTCGAAATTAATGCAGGCGAAATAGTGATTATGACAGGGCCTTCCGGTTCTGGAAAAACTACCCTACTAACTTTAGTTGGTGGCTTGCGTTCAGCCCAGTCTGGTAATTTGCGGATTTTAGGTAGTGAACTCTGCGGTGCTAGTAGTAAACAGTTGACTCAAGCACGACGCAACAACGGTTATATATTCCAAGCGCATAACCTACACGGTAGCCTAACAGCACTGCAAAATGTGCGGATGGGTTTGGAATTGCAACCAGGAATTTCCACCCAAGAAATGCTCACTCGCTCAACAGCAATGTTAGAAGAAGTCGGCTTAGGAAATCGGCTGAATTATTACCCAGATAACTTATCGGGAGGACAAAAACAAAGGGTAGCGATCGCTCGTGCTTTAGTCAGTCAGCCTAAAATAGTCTTAGCTGATGAACCAACAGCCGCACTAGATAAACAATCAGGGCGCGATGTCGTGGAATTAATGCAAAAATTAGCCAAAGAGCATCACTGTACAATTCTGCTAGTTACCCACGACAACCGCATTTTAGACATCGCTGATCGCATTGTCTACATGGAAGATGGTCATCTTGTCAAGGACGAGGTGAGTGTCAATAAATGATGTAGAGACGTTGCATACAACGTCTCTACAGTCCAGAATAAAGCACATCTTCATTAAGAAACGGTATCAGCATTCAAAAATTCTAAATACCCATTACTCAGTTCTTTGACAGCTAAATCATAAAATTGCTTACCATGTTCTGGTGTTGCTAAAGCGGGATTAGAACCCATCCGTCCATCTGGGTAATGTTGGCGAAAATCGGTAGCACTGTAAATTCGATGTCCTCTGGCTACTTCTGGTGAAAGCGGTGCTTGCTTAATCGCTTCTGGGTAGACATATTGAGTTACAGCTACTTCACTAGGGGTAGCATGAGAACCTTCTTGATCACCATACAATTCTTTGGCAAGCTGGTACACGGAACCACACATAAACCAGTTGGCGACTTGACATTGTACTTTATGGGCAGAGGGAATCTGCAAGTCTTCCAGATACGCGTATGTTTCCGAGAATGCAGCTTTGAGAGTGGCGATATTACCACCGTGTCCGTTAATAAAGTAGAACTTTGTAAAACCAGCTTTAGCCAGGCTAGTCACATAATCTCGCACCAGCAAAATTAAAGTACTGGGACGCAAACTAATCGTACCTGGAAAAGCGGTATGGTGTAGAGCCATCCCTACATTAATTGTAGGTGCAACGATCGCCCCAGTTGCTTCACCCACACCACGAGCGATCGCTTCTGCACAAATCGCATCTGTACCAATTAATCCCGTCGGCCCATGTTGTTCAGTCGAACCAATCGGGAGAATAATCCCTGTTGATTTTTGCAAGTAGGTTTCAACTTCCTGCCATGTGCTTAAACTTAGTAACATTTTCACTCACTTTGCAGTACTAGTTTATACAAATACCTGGGGAGTAAAGTTGCCGTGAAGACCATAGGGTACATGATGCTGGAGATGTAGCCTAGCGATCGCCCCTTTAGTAAAATCACTAGCATCTAAAATTACCACATCTGAACGGTGATGAGCCGCATCATAAACTAAAGCCAGTACCCAACCATCATCCTCTTTTTCTGAGCCTGGACGGGGAACAAAAATCGGCTCACCCGTAAAACCGCGAGGTGCTGCACTCCATATCTGTTTTTCTCCAGACTCTAAATCTATTTTCAGTAATGCTTGCAATGGTGCATTACCACTATCCCTATGAGCCGCACCCATATACAAGTATCGATAAGAACGCCCTACATTACGGGGATGAATTGCGGGAAACTCACAACAACGAGATTCAATTAATTTTTTTTGTACTGTCCCATCCTTGAGATTAAGGTAAAAACGCCATAGTTGACCAGGTGCGATCGCCTCAAAATCCACTTGGCGAAAATCACTTTCTGGCTCTACTTCTGGTAGGGAGTCATAACAAATTGAGTCTACAAGAATTTCATCTCCCACAACGAAAGCATTAACGTGATGGAAAATGAAACCTGAACGCACTTCTAAAGTTTTGATTTCTTTTTGTCCTGACTGAGGAAAGCGAGGAATGATAATAATCCGTGTTGGCTGATTTGGTTTTACTTGAATACATTCCCCAGCGCCACGTAATCCTAAGGCGAAAGGTATAGGGTTAAAGCTAACAGGATTTTGAAAGAAGATGCAGTAATTAGGTGTAATTACAAAATCGTGAATAAAACAAAACCCAGGTACATTGTGAGCGTGCTTTCTGACAACTTCGCCTGCTAGATTTAACTCAAAAATCGTAATTTTCGTAGATAATCCGGGTTTAACCGAAAAATTGACTAAGCAAGGTGCGCCGTTATCCTGCTCACAACTGGGGTCAAATCGGGGATGAGCGCTAAAAGCTTCACCTGCTGACAAAACATCATCAAAATATTCTTTACCCAATGTCTCTAACGTTTTGGGGTCAAGACGATGGGGTTCCGCCGCCTCCCACAATGCTAAAAGTTTATTACCCCAATAGATAACATTAGTGTTAGCAATATTCTTCAGTTTGAAATCAAATATATTAGCTAACCAACCACCCGGTTTTTGAGTACCAAAAACTCCCCGATGCAGAATTTTACCAGCATTTTTTTCTGCCAAATACCCTGCTGTTTTGACAAAACTATTACGGTAATGAGCGCGACCATTGACAAAGCTAATACGGCTAATCATGCCATCACCATCAAAGGGGTGATGAATACTTTGTCCTTTGATATCTAGTAATCCTGGCCCGTTTCTAAACAAAGTACCTTGTAGTTCGGCAGGAATTTCCCCTTCTACATCATCAATCCAATAATCAAACTCTTGCGTTAGAGATTTATATCCTCCCTGCCAGTCTTCACGAGTATATGATTTTTCTGAAGTTTCTTTTTGTTGATATTTGTAACTTTGCATATTAAAAAAGGTAGGCTTTAAGAAAGGATTATTTTGCATGAATTTATGTCTCTGTGTTGAGGAAATAATCTTTCAACCACAGAGGCATTGAGACACAAGTAAAAATTAGGCTATCGTTTGTTGCAAAATTTTATTCAACTATTTTTGGTTCTGCTTCTCGCAACCTTAATTCAGAAACTAAATTAGACACTTGACTATTAGCTGAAGCTGGTGCTAATGCCTGGGTTTCTATTTCTGCATCATCGGCTGGTAGCCAGTTGAGAAACGGCAATGGCAATAGTGTACTCAAGTTAGTGATTAATACCAAAAGCCAAAGTAAATCAAAGTTAGTTTCAGTAATTCCTAGCCAGTGCATGATGATGGCTCCCACTTCGTAAGAAACCATGCCGGCTAAATTAAAGACTGACATCAATAAGGCAAATAATGTGGCTTCTACACCAGGAGGGCAAAGTCTGGCAGAAAGTACCAAAACTGGCATATAGGCAATTTGTCCCATCACTGTGAGAATGAGGCTATCACCCAAACTAAACCAACGGTCATCTATACCCAAAGCCCGATTTGTGTGGGTCACCAGCAAGAGCATAGTCATGCCCAAAACTGCGGAAATGACCGTACTCCAACCAAAAATTAGCCGGAAGGAGACACTTTTTAAGAAACGTTGAAAAATCCAAACGCCAATCAAAGATGCCAGACTGGTAACTAAACGCACTCGCCCTAAAAACTCTGGTTCAAAGTGCAGTTCATTGGTACTGAAGAAGAAAAAGGCTGAGTCAGCAGTTGGGGTGGCTTGCCAAATAAATACGAATGCAGTGGGTAGCCAAATACTTTTTTGGGTGAATGCTTGGCGTAGTTGCTGTAGTTGCTGCTTGACACTGAGGAGGTTAGTATTATCACTCCCGTCTTTACTAACAGGAGACTCAGCAATCAACCACGCGACCCCTGAGACAATGAGAGGAAATGAAGCTGTAATCAAAAATACGGTACGAGTAGTGAAATGCTCTAGTAGCAACCCACTAAAGTAGGCAGTAATTAAACCACCGAAGGCAGAAGCTCCCCAACATAATGCTTGTAGTGAGCCAACATGAGACACTGATTCTTCTCTGGCGCGTTCCACAACCAGGGAGTCAACTATCACATCACTCACAGCGACAGATAGAGAACCAAGGGCGATCGCTACGGTAGCTGCCCAGCTAGTATGAACTATTGTGGCCAAACTGATCCAAGAAATTGCTCCCAGTATTCCTGATAACACTAGGTATGGTCGGCGACGGTAGCCGAATATCGGTAAGCCGTCTGAAACAAAGCCAAATAATGGCTTAACCATCCAAGGTAAGGCCACAATTCCCATTAATGCCGATACCTGAACAGGACTTAACAACAATTCATCTTTGAGAAAAAAGCTGACGGCTAGACGCGCCAGGCCTAAAATCCCTTGGACAAAATAGACGCTAAGGATGGCAATTAATTCGGCACTAGGTTCATTACCGAAGAAAATTTGTTTTCTTACTGAGTCTTTGACCTTGGACAAGCCAGAGGAGTCAATCAGCATTTGATGAATATTCTTTAAGTTTTATCGACTTTTCTATCATATCCGTTTCTGAAATGAAGGGATTGGGGATTAGGGACTGGGGACTGGGGAAAAAGCAAAATTTTTATGGGGAAATCTCTTGTTGTCTCACCTCTACAACCTAACCCCGATGATCATTTCCTCTTCCTAAAGCTATAGCTGCATTCTGTCCACCAAAACCAAAACTCAGACATAACACCTGTTGAATTTGGCTGTGTTGTGCTGTTTTTACTATATTCAAATCAAATTCTGGTTCCTGTAATCCCACACAGGGAGGTAATATTTTTTGCTCTAAAGCTAGAAGTGAAAACGCCACTCCTAACGCGCCTGATGCGCCTAAAGTATGGCCTGTACTGCCTTTGGTAGAACTAACTGCTACTTTTGAGGGAAATAAATGTTTGATTACTTGACTTTCTATTCGGTCATTCAGCTGAGTAGCCGTACCATGAGCATGAATGTAATCAATATCAGCCGATGTTAGCTGACTCCGCACTAAACATTGCTCAATAGCAGCGATCGCACTCTTCCCCTTTGGTTCTGGTTGGTTACTATGATAAGCGTCGTTTGTCAAGCCAAAACCCAAAATTTGTCCATAAATCTTGGCTTTGCGTTTTTCTGCCAATTGTCTGGATTCCAAGACAAATACAGCAGCGCCTTCACCTAAAACTAAACCTTCACGCTGTAAATCAAAAGGGTAAGCTCCGGTTTTCGCTAAAGCTCCCATTTGTTGAAACCCTGACAAAGTTAAGGGTGTAATTGCTGCTTCTGTAGCTCCAGCAATGACGCGTTGATATTGCCCTGTTTGGATGAGAATTGCGGCTTGAGCGATCGCCCAAATGCCTGTAGCACAAGCCGCCATCGGTGCTGTAACTGCCCCTGTAGCCCCAATTTGTCTGGCGGTAGCCATCGCGTTCATGTGGGGTAAAGTATCTAACCAATCCTCTAATCTTTCTGCGTTATCAAATGAATTATCACCAGCATATATTTGCTGTGCTAGTTTTTCCCAGGATGCTTGATAACCGCGACTAGAGCCAATAACTACAGCACAATCAGTTAAAGGTGGTACTAACCCAGCATCTTTGATTGCCGCATCCACCACCACCTGAGTCAAGCTTGGCAAACTAGTCGGCTTTTGACCAATTAAGCCCAGAGGTAGAGGCGGTAACTCTGGAAATGGTTGATGCCATGTTATTCCAGACTTACCAGCAATTAAACTTTGCCAACTCTCCTCTAGGCTCGTACCCAAGGCTGAAACTAGCCCAATACCAGTGATAACAACTTCGATCATGTGAGAGCAGGAAAATGGCTTACTCAAAACCATACTACCGCTCTGCCAAAGAAGACCACAGACCATGCTTGTATCATCACCGTCAGCGTGATTACGAGGCGATCGCTTACCAACTTTGATCGGAAAAAGCGTATTTGATTTTGAATTGATTCATTGTGGTGGGATCTTACTTGGTCACTGCATAGCAGTAGCAGTCTCGTGGCTCTTGTGACATATTTGGATGAATGAACCACCGCTCTAATACACCTTCTCTGTGCATTCCAACTTTCTCCATCACCCGCTTTGATGCCTGGTTTTCAACATCACAAACAGCCCAGACTCGATAAATCTCATTTTGTCCCAATGCCCAATCCGTCAGTGCTTGGACAGCCTCTGGCATATATCCTTTACCCCATTCTGATTTTGTAAGAACATATCCCAACTCTGCTTTAAACTGGTTAATGCGAATTTCTACCATGCCGATGAGTTGAGCATCTTCCTTGCGGATCAGAACATAAGGAAATGCGGAGACATTAGCCCAAACTGAGGTGCATCGATTAATGAATTCATCCGTTTCTTTAATGGATTTGTGAGTTTGCCAACTAGTGTATTTAGCAACCTCTGGATCTTGTGCATACTGCGTAAATATTAATGCTGCATCTTCAGCGACTGGTTGCCTTAAGGATAATCGTTGAGTTGCTAAAGTTTGCGGTGGTTTCATGCACAACCCCTTATTTCCAGCCTTAAGTTAGAGATTTTGGCGGTTGGGAACAAAGAGATGAACTTTATTCCCAATCCGTAGCCCCCAATCCCTGTTATCTATTGTGCTGCTTTCAGATTCTCAGCACCTTGAGTAACTTTAGCCGAGTCGATGCGATCGCCTTGCTGAATTTTGTTCACTACGTCAAAGCCTTGAGTAACTTGACCAAATACAGCATAGTTACCGTCGAGGAATCCCAAATCGGCTAGAGCAAAATAAAACTGTGAAGATGCCGAATCTGGTTGTTGCGATCGCGCCATTGCGACTGCCCCTTGTTTATGCTGTAACTCAGGTGCTACCATCACTCTAGCAGACTCGAAAGTTTTGCCATAAAGTGGTTCTGCCTCCCCTTTGGGTTTAATTTCCAAAGGAATGCGGCGTTCAGTGCCTGTTTTTGGGTCAATGTAGCCACCAGTTCCCCAAAGTTGTTGAGAACTTTTTGGGTCTTTACTTTGAGGATCGCCGCCTTGCACTACAAAGGGTTGAGGCTGACGGACAACTCGGTGGAAAACTGTGTTATCGTAAACACCTTTTTGAACTAAATCAATGAAATTGCCAGCTGTGATGGGGGCATTTGTACCGTCTACCTCGACAGTAATTGGCGACCCTTTAACTGTAATTACCACAGTAGCTTTGCCTTCGAGGCGTGGTAAAGAATTTGTCATTCCCGAATTACTCTCACTATTTGTTTCAGACACAGATGTTGCTTCAGCAGTAGTGGTGGTTGTCTCAACTGCTGTAGACCCTGGAGAAGAGTTAAGGCTAACCTCCTGGGCAGAACAACCTCCCAAAATCAGGGAGCCGATGATCAAAAATGCAACCAAGAATTGTGAAAATTTTAACCGCATTGTCAGTTACTGGCTCAACCAATGTATATTAGCCTCTATTAACAATTCAAAATTCAAAATTCAAAATTCAAAATTCAAAATTCAAAATTCAAAATTCAAAATTCAAAATTCAAAATTCAAAATTCAAAATAAATAATTAACTAGAGGAATGGGCAGAGGGAACAGGATTTAGGAGGACAGGGGGAAAACTTTCTCTAACTTTTCCCCCTTGCTCCCCTGTTTCTTCATCTACCAAACTTCGGAAAGCTAAAGCTACATCCAATCATTACCCTTAAAGACCTTCTAAAGGTACTCCTAAAAAGCGGGCTAACTGAGCGCCTTGAGTTTCTAATTCTGCCAAAGATAAAGGTTGACCAACTCTAGTCAACGGTATATCTCGACGACCTTTAACACGGAGATATAGTGCGCGGCGGGGGTTCAAGCCTTCCTTGATGTCTATACGTACAGACTGTATATCTTGTATACGGCTGCCAATTTCAATCTTACGGTTTTTACCAGGAAATCCCCAACGAAATATTTTAATATTCCCAGTTTCTCGATTGAAATCGTTGTAGCCGCCGCCTAAGTCCCAGAGGATAGCTAGCCACAAGTACGACGCTAAAAGCAAGCCAGCAGTACCATATAGACCCATTACCAAACCTTGAGGTACAAATATCAGTTGAGTTGGGTCGGTAACTATGAGTAAATTAACTTTTAAGTAACTGGATATGCCTGCCAAAAGAAAGCCCGATGCTCCCAACGTCACAATACTTGCCCACCAGTAGTTACTGAACCGACGAGAACCGAGAACTTTTTGATGGAGGACGCTGGAAGCGGAACTGTCACCGTTAGGTGAATCACCTTTGTTAATTGTTGTTGATGCCGTCATGGAAATATCTTGGCCTGTGAGTTCTTCCCTTTTAAGAGTCTGCCACCTGAACAGGATGTCTTGCAAGCTCAAGAATTAGTTAGTTAAGGGTTAAAAGTTAAAGGTTAACTGTCAGCCGTCACTCATCCAATGTCAAGATTTCTGAGAAAAGTTGTGTCAGATTGTAAAATTTCTGATATTCATAGTATTTAATAGGTTCGTGTTTCATGGTTGATTCACATTAGATGGATTAAGCAAAAGCCGGACTAATATGGTAAGTTAAGAATCATTAAGTTACCACAAGCTAGGTGACTAGCTGATGGTGCGTGTAAAGACATATCTCTGAGAAAAGCCAATTTAACTAATTGGTCGGCTCTCAGGAACTCAGAAGTTTTAAGACAACTGAGAATGTCAAAAAAAACGTTATTTCCTCGCGGTAGTTGCCAGAAGTTGGGAAAACCAACGAAAGCACTGCTTAAAGACGTTGCAATTTTTAGTAAAAGAGGATTTTAGTTAAATGACCATCGCAGTAGGAAGGGCCCCCAGTAGAGGGTGGTTTGACGTACTAGACGACTGGTTAAAGCGCGATCGCTTCGTATTCGTAGGTTGGTCAGGGATATTATTATTTCCTTGCGCCTTCCTAGCACTAGGCGGTTGGCTAACCGGTACAACATTTGTCACATCGTGGTACACCCACGGACTAGCATCATCCTACCTGGAAGGAGCAAACTTCCTGACAGTAGCAGTATCAAGCCCAGCAGACAGCATGGGACACTCCCTGTTGTTGTTGTGGGGACCAGAAGCCCAAGGGGACTTTACCCGTTGGTGTCAGCTAGGGGGGTTATGGCCATTCGTAGCCCTACACGGAGCCTTCGGTTTGATCGGATTCATGCTACGTCAATTTGAAATTGCGCGCCTAGTAGGAATCAGACCCTACAACGCACTAGCATTTTCAGCACCCATAGCGGTATTCGTCAGCGTATTCCTGATGTACCCATTGGGACAATCATCTTGGTTCTTTGCACCAAGCTTTGGAGTAGCAGCAATCTTCAGATTCTTGTTATTCCTCCAAGGGTTCCACAACTGGACACTAAACCCCTTCCACATGATGGGAGTAGCAGGTGTACTAGGTGGAGCGCTACTGTGTGCCATCCACGGTGCAACAGTAGAAAACACCCTATTTGAAGACGGCGAAGGCGCAAACACCTTCCGCGCCTTCAACCCCACCCAATCAGAAGAAACCTATTCAATGGTGACAGCGAACCGATTCTGGTCACAGATATTCGGGATTGCTTTCTCCAACAAACGCTGGTTGCACTTCTTCATGTTGTTCGTACCCGTCACTGGGTTGTGGATGAGTGCGGTAGGCATCGTTGGTTTAGCATTGAACCTGCGGGCTTATGACTTCGTTTCCCAAGAATTACGGGCAGCAGAAGACCCAGAATTTGAAACCTTCTATACCAAGAACATTTTGCTGAACGAGGGTATCCGCGCTTGGATGGCTCCTCAAGATCAGCCTCACGAAAAATTTGTATTCCCCGAAGAGGTACTACCACGTGGTAACGCTCTCTAATACCTTAGGCGGCGGACGCGACCAAGAATCATCCGGTTTTGCTTGGTGGTCTGGTAATGCGCGCCTAATCAACTTATCCGGTAAACTGCTGGGCGCTCACGTTGCTCATGCTGGCTTGATTGTGTTCTGGGCCGGAGCGATGACCTTATTTGAAGTCGCTCACTTCATTCCAGAAAAACCGATGTACGAGCAGGGTTTAATCCTGTTACCTCACGTCGCTACCCTTGGTTGGGGCGTTGGCGTTGGTGGTGAAGTTATCGATACTTTCCCCTACTTTGTTGTTGGTGTACTCCACCTGATTTCTTCTGCCGTATTAGGCTTTGGTGGTATTTACCACGCCGTCCGTGGTCCAGAAACCTTAGAAGAGTACTCCTCTTTCTTTGGTTATGACTGGAAAGATAAGAACAAGATGACCAATATCATCGGCTTCCACCTGATCATCCTGGGATGTGGTGCGTTGCTGTTGGTATTGAAAGCAATGTTCTTTGGTGGTGTCTATGACACCTGGGCCCCTGGTGGTGGTGATGTACGTGTAATTACTAATCCCACACTGAACCCAGCTGTAATCTTCGGTTATTTGCTTAAATCTCCCTTCGGTGGCGAAGGTTGGATTGTTAGCGTTAATAACATGGAAGATGTCATTGGCGGACACATCTGGATCGCTTTAATTTGTATTTCTGGTGGTATTTGGCACATCTTCACCAAGCCTTTTGGTTGGGCGCGTCGTGCGTTTATCTGGTCTGGTGAAGCATATCTTTCCTACAGCTTGGGCGCTTTGTCCTTAATGGGCTTTATCGCTTCCTGTATGGTTTGGTACAACAACACTGTTTACCCCAGCGAATTCTTCGGCCCAACTGGCCCTGAAGCTTCTCAAGCTCAAGCTTTAACCTTCTTGGTTCGTGACCAACGCTTAGGTGCTAACGTTGGTTCTGCCCAAGGCCCTACAGGTTTGGGTAAATACTTGATGCGCTCTCCTTCTGGTGAAATCATCTTCGGTGGTGAAACCATGCGCTTCTGGGACTTCCAAGGCCCTTGGTTAGAGCCTCTACGTGGCCCTAACGGTCTTGACCTAGATAAAATCAAGAATGATATTCAGCCTTGGCAAGCACGTCGCGCTGCTGAATACATGACCCACGCTCCTCTAGGTTCCTTGAACTCTGTGGGTGGTGTGGCTACAGAAATTAACTCTTTCAACTACGTATCCCCTCGTGCGTGGTTGGCTACTTCTCACTTTGTGTTAGGCTTCTTCTTCTTAATTGGTCACTTGTGGCACGCTGGACGCGCTCGCGCTGCTGCTGGCGGTTTCGAGAAGGGTATTGACCGTGAGAATGAACCAGCAATGTCTATGGGCGACCTCGACTAAGTTGCAAATTTTATTTCATCACTGACAATCAAACGCTTTTTAAGCTCTTGTGTAATAACAAGAGCTTTTTTTTAATTCCTTACACCCTTATACCCCAATACGGTTCAGTTAACGTTGTCAGCTTATCGATTTCAGAAGAACCAAGACTTGGGGGATTCTCCCCCAAACCCCCGATTGGGGGACGGTTGCGTCCCCCAAGCCCCCTCCAAAAAATAGATCTGTTTTATGTGTAGCAGTTAATTTATTTTCTTAATTGAACCGTATTACCTTATACTCCTATACCCTTACACCCAGTCTCAACAAACAATCTACGGTAATAATACCAATTTGAAAAATGAATGCGACAGATATATAGCCCCAAAGGCTTTTCCTGTCTTGATTCTTAATTTTGAATTTTGCGGAAAGTTGCGGTGCGGGGGTTCCCCCAGTTGAGAAAACTTTCCAAGACGAATTTTGAATTTTGAATTGGTATAACTATTTACCAGAAAGGGAAATGTCCGCTAATGTCATTGTAAAAATGCAATCTACCAAAACCAAGGAATTGGCTGTGAGTTTTTTCTCCTGGTGGAAAAGCTGTAACGCCAAATAGATATACTCCTGAGACAGTTGGATTTTGCCAAGGTTTCAAGGCAATTGTGATCGTTTGACCTGGAGAGACTGGCGGGTCAAATATGATGGATACTGTTCTGGTGTGACGATTATCCGTCGCATCTTTTAATCCAATTCTTTTACCTTGACGGGAGTGTGTACCTTCAAAAGCAAAACTGTTTTTCAGGTCGAAATGAATGTCATCTACTCCCTGATGCTGGTTAATTGCGACTTGTTGTAAGGGTTCGCTAGCGTTTTCTGGTAAGTTGACGGTGAAATAATATGTTGCGCCCCAGAAATTGACCTGGCTGTATGTGGTTACAGCTTCTACAAGGCGTGGTGGTTGAACAAAATAGACTGTACCATCTTGCAACTGAATTGCTTGACTCGGTGGGATGGTAGATCCATTGAGTATTGCTAAACTGGCGATCGCTGTACCCAATAATACTTTAAAGCCCATAACTCAGCTTGTTTGACCAATTAGATAGTAATTATACTTGCTCAATCGCTAAATAATTAGCCCATAAACTTAATATTTATTATTGATAAATTACTAAGATAACTATTATTACTTAAAAATACAAATGATTTGTAAAAGATAATTGATATCTATTGTCAGAGTTACTATGAAAGTTAGAAACTAAACATACAAACCCAGCAATTATTCTTATGAATGCTATTTCTAAAGTTGAATTCAAGCATCCGAGTTGGCAAACTGCTACCTTGTTTGCTCTCGGCTTCTGGCTGAGTGCTAGTCTAGTTTTGGATTGGGTAATTATGCCTAGTCTTTACCTTTCAGGGATGATGTTGCAAGAGGGTTTTACTACAGCAGGGTATGCAATTTTTTGGATTTTTAATCGCTTAGAATTGTTATCTGCGGCTGTAGTATTGACTGGCATACTGGTTTGGAGTAAAACTCACACACAAGGGAAAGTGAATATGACAGTTATCGCCGTTATGCTGTTGGCGATCGCTCTCCTCAATACTTATTTTTTTACTCCGCAAATGTCGGCTATTGGAGTTAATCTCAATCTATTTGCCACAGAATCTGCTATTCCAGCAACGATGAATTTACTCCACGGTGGTTACTTTATACTAGAGGTGGTGAAATTATTAGTAGGTGGCGTACTTTTTAATTGGTGCTGGCAACAGCAAAGTTAGATAGTCGTCCCTAAAAAATAGATGAACTCCAGGCAACAAGTCCTGAAGCCGAATGAGATTAAACTCGTGAATGTTGATCAGCTATTACGCTTTTAAATTAGGGAAGACCAAAAAATAAATTATTCCAAATTGACGGTTAGTAGGGTGCGTCAGTATGAATAATTTCTTGGTACAGCTAGGTTTTTTCGCACTGACGCACCCTACATTTTGGACATTTTTTTATCTGGAAGTCCCCTTACATAGTCATATAATTTATTGAAGGCTGACGGTTAACTGTCAGCCTTCAATTGTTAAAAATACTGTACTCTTGCGTCTAAACCATTAGAACGCAACATCCTAGACATTTGTTCTGCGGAAGAGCGATCGCTATAGGTTCCAGCATTGACAAAAGTTCCTAAATTGGATTTAGATGTGTAAGCACTAGGTACGTAACGGCGCACTTGGTTGAGAGTCCCGCCATTACTAATCGGCACTATGACCACATAGCGATTATTACCAGAATTATAAGAAATCTCTGCGATGGGTGAACCATTGATGTTGAGGGCTTGCCAAGTTTGCGAATCTACGTTGCCAGTGGGGTTCAGTTGATAATATTGCTGGAATGAGGCTACAGATGCTCTGGTGTATTCATCAAAATAACCATCGAGACTGCCAGTAAAAAAACCTAGCTGTGTCAAACGCTGTTGGACTGCTCTCACATTGTTGCCGCGATCGCCTACAGTGAGTAAATTTCTATTAGGCTGGTTGGCATATCTGTCTTCCCAGACTCGGCTGACTGCTTGTAGGATCTGCACATCAGCAATACCATCGGCTGTGAGTCGATAATCGCGCTGAAATCGGACAATTGCATCCCTTGTCATTACACCAATAGAGCCAGTGGGATTGCCATTAAAATAACCCAAATCCCGTAGACGTTGCTGCAAATCTCTCACCTGTGGAGTAGATAAACCCGGTCTATTGGGAACTTGAGCAACACCACCTAAAGCATTCCACGTTTGTTGATTGACAACTCCGGTAATAGGTAAACCTGCATTGCGTTGAAAGGCCATGACCGCATCTCTAGTGATACTGCGAAAATTGCCTGTAGGATTAGGGCTGAAATAACCCAATTGACGTAAACGCTGTTGCAGTCTAGTGACAGCTTGACCAGTACTACCTTCCGAAAGTACTGGAGATTTAACACCTAAGCTACCAGTTGCTGCATTTCTGATAGCTTGTGCAGTTTGACTACCAACAATACCATCAGCACCTATGCGATTGGCACGTTGAAACCTGATAACTGCTTGCTGAGTTTCTGAGCCAAAATAGCCAGTGTTGGGGCCGTTAAAGTAACGCAACCGCCGCAAATTCTGTTGTAATTGGGAAACGGCTACTCCTCTGCTACCTAGCCGCAAGTCACTACTGTTTATAGCTCCAGGAGTTGCACTACGACACGCTCTTTGTAAAGCCCTTTGTGTCCCACCACCCACAACACCATCAGCCGCGAGTCTATTAGCGCGTTGAAAACCAATCACACCACTACGGGTGATGCTAGCAAATCTGCCATTCACGGGGCCATTGAAAAAGCCTAATTTTTTTAAACATCTTTGGATTTCGGCAACTTCTGAACCAGTACTGCCTACTTTTTGTAACGCTAAAGCTTCTCCAGCCAGACTCAAGATGCTTATACTCAGGGCTACAGATAACAGCCTAATTGCTGCACTACTAGAAAACTTTGGCCATTGCCAAAATTTTAGATTAACTTTTATGGGAATAAATTCTATATCTTCCGATGCCTCATAAATAGAGGCAAGATGGGAATAACTGATGGTGTCCATAGATGTCCTGCTTTTTCGTGGTAGAAGGATTCCCTGACAAAGGTTCTTGTCTAGATTAAAATCACAACAATCGGCTCATTTTCCGGTGGTTCAGCAAAGTTACTTAATAATGTGTGAACTTAAGGCACAATTATTGGTTTGAATCTATATAGATTTACTATGTTTGCACTTAATTTTATATAGAAAATATACCACGTTATCAGTGTTATTGGTACATTATGGTATTTCATCAGTGTCGCTATCGTGCTGAGAATGTAGCTTTAATAACTGTAGATGGGCTTGCGAGAGACGTTGCATGCAACGTCTCTACAGCACAGAATAAAGTGCATCTATGGCTACGCCAGGCAAGCTACATCAAGAAACTGTATAAGTCCTAAATTTATCTTTATTAAAGTGATAAATTATGTAAGTTTTGAAACGTAGAGTAACGCTAAGTTAAGCGCAGATTAGCTCTGATTTTGAATGAAAAAATTAAGTTTGCGTTAAAGTAGTTTTCTTATGCTCAATTATCAGGTTTTAAGATGCCTACATCCAAACTTAGCCCCAAGCCACAGCTGAAAACGGGGTTTAGATCATCCCCGTCTTGTGGTATGAGGTGCTGTAGGCACAATGTTTTAAATCTTGACTATTATTCATCCACTCGTTCAATATTCCCAACTTTTGTCCAACCCTCTATTTTGGTGCTTTCAACGCGAACCTTTTTCCAAAGTTTATCTGGGTTTTCTTCTAAGACAATAATTTTTTCGTCGAAACCAGCGCCTCCCACTCGTTCAGCCTCTTGAGTTGGTTCAGCCCTCAAGCTTACCCCTTGAGGCCATGTAATACGCCCTTTATAAGCACCTTTTGGCAATGGCTTTTCTGTTTCTGTGGGGGATGGACTGGGAGTAGGAGTCGTTTCGATTTTAGCTTGAGGTGTGGAGACAGGTTCTATCTTATTCTTTTTGCTATCCGGGTCTTTGAGTGCAGGAGTATCATTAGCATACATAGGCTTGGTTGGCGGTATGGCGGTTCTATTCATGAAATAGAGTCCAACCGCAACGCCGCTACCTAATAAAACTGCGATCGCTAATAATATTCCCAGTATGAACTTAAGCAAGGCGGAAAACATAATTTAAAACCTCATTACCAATAGTCAATAGTCAATGGTCATTAGTCATTAGTCAATAGTCAACAGTTTGAGACTTGAGACTATTGACTTTGCACAAATTAATTATGGCAACTTACACTGAAGTGTTAGCGTAGCTTGCCAAAGCTGTCACTCAAGGGGCTTTGTTTTGAAGCTAGACGCGCTCTCCCTGCTGCTGCCCATTCTTGTAGTTCCTGAATCTGCTCTACAGCCGTTCTAGCCAGGGGTATGATTTGACTAGCCGCCTCCAAAACATCGTCGGTAGTGAAATCTCGATTTTGACTAAAGCCGATGTGCATTGCTTCTATCAAAGTTTGCTCGATTTCTGCCCCTGAAAAATCTGGTGTTTCGTATGCTAAACGCTCAATGTCATAATTTTTCAAATTGTGGGGGCGCAGTCGGGATAAATGAACATTAAAAATGGCTTTTCTTTCTTCTTGACTGGGTAAACCAACAAAGAAAATTTCGTCAAATCGCCCTTTCCGCAACATTTCTGGTGGTAAAGCTTGGATGTTGTTGGCGGTAGCAACAACGAACACTGGGGAGGTTTTTTCAGCTAGCCAAGTAATAAATGTGCCGAAGACGCGGCTAGTGGTTCCCGCATCACCTTTACTACCCAATCCAGAAAAAGCTTTATCAATTTCATCAATCCACAGAACACAGGGTGCAAGGGCTTCTGCTACCTGAATCATTTGCCGGGTGCGGGATTCTGATTCACCCACCAAACCGCCAAATAATCGTCCGACATCTAGGCGTAGTAGGGGTAAGTGCCAATGATGAGCGATCGCTTTTGCCGTTAAGGATTTACCAGTACCTTGAATGCCTACTAATAATAAACCCCGTGGGTGGGGTAATCCATATTGGCGGGCGCGCTCGCTAAAGGAACCGCCACGACGTAATAACCAATCTTTGAGGTTATCTAGTCCCCCTATATCAGAAATCTGCTCAGTGGCGGGGTAAAAGTCGAGGATTTGGGTTTGGCGGATAGTTTGGCGCTTTTCCTCCAAAACTAAATCTACGTCTTCTGGTTGCAATTCGCCATGAGTAGCGATCGCTTTCGCCAAAACCCGCCGAATTCTTTCCATCGATAGCCCTTGGCAAGAACGCACTAAATCATCGGTAACTTTCCCAGAGAGGGAATTACCAGTAGCTTGCAGTAAACGTTCAATCTCTACTTTAATTTCTGGGGCGTTAGGTAAGGGGAACTCGACAACCGTTAAAATTTCAGTTAAATCGTCAGGAATAGCGATGCGTGGCGATAATAAGACAATATTTTTCGGTTGCGACTTCAGCAGTCTCGCCAGATTGCGGAGTTTGCGAGCGATCGCCACATCATCCAAAAATCGATGATAATCTCGCAAAATAATGACTGCTGGCGCTGATGCTGGTAATTTCTCTAAAAATTCTAAAGCTTGCAGGGGATTGCGCCGCCCAAATCCCACATCATTGGGGTTACCTTGATAACCATCGACAAAATCCCAAGTGTATACTGGGCGATTACCTTGATTGGCTGCTTCTTCACGGATAGCAGTTTCTACCCGTTCTTCTTCATAGGTAGGTATGTAAATTAACGGATAACGCGCTCTCAGTAGCAGCTTAAACTCTTCACGGAAGTTCATATCTAGGGTTTATGGTTAGTTGCTCTTGAAGGCAATGTACAACTTTCTTTAACCAAAATCCCATTTGATCATGCGATCTAGTGTTGAGTGGGGGATTGGGGACTGGGGATTGGGGAATAGGAAGAGTTAGGGGAATAGAGATCAGGCGGAAAAGAATAGTGACAACTGAATAATGACAACTGACTAATGACTAATGACTAATTGCTGCTTAAAGTAGCTCTTGGGTAAAAAACAGCGATCTGGTAAGAAAGGATTATCAATATATTGAGATAAGAAAGTTCCTGGTTGGACTCGATGACAGAATGGTGGCACAATTCCCCATTCTTCTGCTAACCAAATCCAGTATCCAATTTCGATTTTGCCGTAGCTGGATACAGTTAAAATTTCCCCAACGCTATTGTTGATAGATACTAACTCAGGGGATGACTTAACTTCGGTTAACAACCAAGCTAATTCATCTACAGAAAAGTAATAGCCATAATCAGCAGCCACTTTAGTAAACTGTTGTGGATTTTTCGCTGATAGTAATTGATCTTTGAGTAGCGGTGTTGTTTGCGCTAAATCAAATAAATTCCAAATCTGCTTCCTAGTAATGAGGAACCAAGCAATTTCTTCTGCTTTTAAGCAATATCCATTATCTACTACTAAGTTAATAAACCCTTCTAAGGTATCAACTTCTCCTAGTTGACTTTTTAAGAATAAGTTTTGCTCCACAAAAGCAAAAAAATCAATAACTTTCTGCCAGGTTAATTTATTCGGATTATTATAAAGATTTATTTCATTCTTCCAAAAATTATACCGTTCTTCTTTTAAGAAGAAATTCCATATCTGGTAGTACATAATTTGTAGCTCCTTTCCTTGAATATTTGTAAAAGTATTAATAAATATCAGTGTAGTAACTATAAACCTGTATGTTCGACAGTATTCATGAAACTTCTTTTGTGAATACCAGCACACAGGGTACAAGTATATTTTCCTGTAAAAACTATAGCTGACAGAAAAAAATTACTGAGACAAAGTTCTCAGCGATCGCTAATTTTATATTTTTAAAAATAGTGATAATTTCTAAATATATCGAAATGTTTATATAAATTATTTAATATTTGCTTAAATACAACTCGCTTGGTAAATTGTGGAGGTGATAGAGGCGATCGCTCATTTTTCACTATGATTTGTCTGTAAATGCGAAGCATCTCTGTAGTTAATTTTTAACCACAGAGATGCAAAAGTAAAATAAATATGCGGTGTTATTTTGAGTTTATTGGTAAATCGCGGAGGTAGTAAAAGCGATCGCTCCTCCAATCACTACCTTTAACTCGTCCTAAGTAGCCTGTTAAGGGCGATGAAAGCTCTATCAAAATTTCGTGCAGTTCTTTAGATTCTAATGCTTGAGGATAATCAGATGTCATGTAGGCAGCATGAAGTGCTTCGACTCCAGCACGTTCATATTTAGTACGTTCAAGGTAATTTCTTAGTACTTGGATAATGTGCGATCGCAATTTAATCTGTTGTTCAACTTTATCAATATATTCGCCAATCTTATAGTCAATCTGTCCAGGTTCTAGGTATTTTTTTATTTCAATTAAGTTGATAGCACCAGGATATTTTGCTGAAAATTCAACTAGCTTTTGTAAAGTCATAGCATTGATAATACTTACTTTCCATTCTTGTGCTGCTTTGAGAGTATCTGCTGATGGATTACCTGGGCCAATTACTAATTTAGTTGAAAGTAGGAATTTATCTGAGCCTAAGTGCATACCACCTAGCTTAATAAGCTCCTGTACGGTATGACTGGGAATCAGTCTACCCGCCTTACATTCACAAAGCAGAGGGTAAGGTTGTGAACAGAATAAATCTAAGCCTCCAGCACCGCCTTTATAAGCATCTTCAACCTTAAATCCTAAAAATTCTAGACTTTGACGTGTAATATTTTCAAAGTCTGTACCAGCTTGGTAATTGCTTTTTTTCTCGTCTAGCTCTATGCTGCGATCGCCTAATTTAGCAATGTCATTTATCCAAGCTAAATCTGTATTTATTGATTGAATCTGCTTAGTGTTTTTCCAACCTAAAAATATTTGAATATCATCATCTAATTTTTTAGCTACTGGGTTACTGATTGCAAGCAAGGCTAGAATACTCTGTAATTCTTCTAATTCTTCATGCTGTAAGGGTTCTAGTTTTTCTAGTTGTTGTCTGCGTTGTGCGAAGATGCGATCGCTTAACACTGGATTATCTTCAGTCACAGTCAGGGATCTTGGCAACGGTACAAAGTGATGGCTTTGATTTTGTATATCAATTTCCTGTGGCTCTGGTAGTAAGTATACGCGTAGGTAAGCCAAAAAAATATAAGGTCTTTGTGCAAGAGTTTGTTGTAATGCTTGTGTAGTCCAGATTGTTAATTTAGACAAATCCTCAATAGATTCACGAGCATTCAGCATTTGGCAAACTTCACATTTCGCCCAAGCTTTAATTAAAGCTGTTTCAGTACCTAAATTTGCACTAACCGTTTGAGCAATATTTAAGAAATTTGGACGGTAGTATTTTTCATTAGGTAATAAGTTAATCGAAATATTAGCTGGATAAATACCAAAAATCTGCCCCGGATTAATGAATTTCCGAGGCATAGCTGCAATAATTCGCCCTTGTATTAGTGCTTCAGTGTCAGGAGCAGGTAAACATAGAGCATTGTATATAAAAACTGATTTGCTCATCCTTAATTAAATAACTCAATCAATGCGTCTGAATCATCTGTATTATCATTAATTGACGGATTTAAAAAACTGTTTATTAGTTCTTCTCCCTCAATAGCTTCTTCATCAATTTGACAAGAAGGCTCACTCAAAATTTCTAGTAACAAAGGATGTATACGAGTTATTTTCTGGGAAAATTGGATAACTTGTTCTTCGGTAAGTTGATAGTTACTGCACTTTTGATAGACATAATAAAGCTCAATAAGTGGTTTTATTTCTTCTGGTTTCAAATCTAACCATTCGCCACCCAATTTTGACACAAGGTCTTCTAATAAATTATATGCTTTTGATGCCTTATTAATCTTATTGGATTTAGAACGCAGTAAACAACCACGATTAATATCAAATTTTTGATAATCAGTTAGCCGATTTAATGTAGATAGTATTGATTTACTAGGTTGGCTGATAGCTACTCCAATCTTGATATTTTTTTCATTTTCTGTAGCGACAATTTTGAAATTAATGTAGCCATTGTTGGCTGATTTTTGAGCTAATTCCTCAATTGCTTGTATGATAAATCCGTTCAATCTTTCACCCGTAGAAGTCTCACCTTCTAATATTTCACCTTTGAGGGTTTCAAAGCTAAAGCGCAAAGCATCAGCAATCAAGGAATTATTATCTAAATAATTTCCAATATCTGCCTCACTTTCTCTTTTTAAAGCCAATTCAAAACGTTCTAATGGGTCTATTGGTAAAATTTCACCCTTAACCTTAAAGTTTTCTGCACACCATCTTAATGCTTCTCTAATAGTTGGTCTTCCTTTACCAAATTCTTGCAGTTGATTAACTTCAAATGGGTAGAGTAAATCCGGTGGAGTTAAATTTCTTGCATTGTAAAAGTCTTTGAGCCAAATAGTTACTAATTCAATCAGAGAATTACTATCAATATATCGTAAATCTATTGGTTTTGTACCTGTATATTTTGAAACTCTATTTGGCGTACCACCCGGTATGCTGTTTATACTATTAGTCCAGGTTTCAGGAAGCATGACTGTGATAATAACAACACCTCGACCGAGTTCATAATTTTCGAGAGTATCATGCAGAATTTTAACTAAATTAGCAATTACGATTTCCGTGGTTAAGCCATCCTCGTTACAGTTTATTTTGACATCTATTTCGTCAAAACAAATAACTACTGGGTTGTAGTAACTGACTAAATTTAAAATTTGCTGAATATTTTTGAGAGCTTCAGCTTCTTTGTCTTGATTAGTTTTGCTAGGGTTTGGTAATCCCAGAGCATCCGCATCAGAGTTGGCTAACTCATCACCAGACAACCATTTGATTGCAAATGGTGATTTAGTTTCTGAAAGAGTCCACAAAATAGCTCTGAGAATATAAGGATCTGCATTTGGCTTTGTTGTCAGAACTGGTTTGATGAGCGCGTTCATCAAATTTTTGTTATTCGCTGAAAAACTTGCATCTACTTTGTCAAATCTGTTCACAAGTTCTTGAGAAGAAAGGTTTGCACCATTGGGATTAATAGCTTTGAAACCTTCATTTGCGATCGCTGCTGCTACTTCTTGCCACTGAGTTACTCCTTGACTTCCAGTTTTGCTGAGACTATCTGCCAAAGTTTGCTGAAATTGGTATTTAACTAAATTTAAATCTGTATAGTTATTGACACCTGAATATATGAACAACGCACCACCATCAAGTTCCAGCCTATGACGAATACGGCTGAGAAGGTGTGTTTTTCCAACTCCTTTTGCCGCAGTTATGGCAATTGATGTTACTTTATCTTGACTAGATTGACTGGTACGCACCAAATCAATTGCTTGAAAAATAGTATCAGAAGCATGGGCATTTAAGGTAGTTACGTCAAATCTCTTTTGCCAGACATCTGATTCTGTGTTGATGCCAGCATTGGTAAATGGGTTATGGCTTTGAATAGCGGCGTTGACGGCTTCTATTGGAGAAACAGAAATATTAGTCATGGTGATTTTGTAAAGTGTGAGGAACTACAAGACTTTTGCAACTATCTGATTAACTCAATCGTTTGGCGTAAGAGCGTAATTCTGCCCCAGGGATAGTGATTGAATCTTCACGTTTATCAGGAGTGAAGTCTGGTATTTCTCCAGCAATCAACTGAAAAATGTCATTAGCCTGTACTTCCAGCAGCCACTCATGAAAATTTTCACGACTTACGCGATCGCCAATTTCTCTCCTAATGCGATAAATTGGTACTAAATCATTCAAGTTATAGTTTTGGTTTAACTTGTCGTAGACTTCCAACACCACTGACTTAAACTCTTCATAAGAAGCGATCGCATTCTTTCCATTAACTGGTACAGATGTGTTAACTACCGCAACATCAATCTGACTAATCCACTTCACCAACGCATTCGCCGCCCAAGTACCAACAATAGTCCCCTCAAACTTAAACTCGCCACTCCGCAAACTCTCACCCAACACTTCTAAACCCTTTGGCGATGTTAGAGTGTATCCTTGCTTAGAGATGGCGATCGCTCCTTGTTCCTGTAATTCTTCAAATACACCCTGATAATCTGCCGCTTTCTTACCCTTCGATAAAATTCGTTTGTTGAGTTGTCCTTTCTTTACTTCCTGCTGCATTCCCCCCAAATCCCACAAAGCAAGCAGAAGACGAGTTTTAGTTTTGGCAAGCTGTAAACTATCTTTACCCGAACCCATGTGATGTAGCCTGTTTAACTGGTGATTATTACATCATTATAGTTTGCTTTTTCTTACACACTTGGCTTAAGTACCATTGAAAAATCTCTTGATTTTTTACGAAAAATAGCTGTTTTGTTCAATAAAACAAATATTTTTATTAACCCTATGTAATTTTTTATATATTTGATGACACAAATTTTCTGATATTTTACCTAAGCATAAAAGCCACAGGATATCTTATTAGAAATTAAGGTTTCAATGCGATAAGTTTTGCCGATCGCTCCTAATTTCTCCCTACATGATTTTCCGAGCGTACTAACCACAAGCCTATTTCTTTGGAGCGATCGCAATGTCTCTCAAAAGTAGGACGGAATACATGACAAATCAGATCACCATATACAACAGTTGTCCTCAGACAGAATTTCCCCAGGAGATAGATTATGGTGGGTGATTTTTTCCGTAAAGCCAAAGATTTTATGGGCGGTTCCAGAGACGAAGATCGTGGTTATCGGGAACGTTGGGAAGAGAGCGATCGCCCCTCCCGTAATGACCGTTATGAAGATGAAGAGGATGAAGAGGAGTATTCTGGCGATGTCCGCCGCTCCCGCGATGACCGTTATGAAGACGAAGAAGATGAAGGGGAGTATTCTAGCCGTTCTCGCAGAGACCGCTATGACGACGAAGACGAGGACGAATAATATCAAGTGTGAGAATGGGTAATACTAACAACCAATCACCAATTACCCATTACCAATTTCTAATATTGTCCCTACCAAACAAGCTTTATCTATATTCACACCTTGTAAATTCACCCCTGCCAACTCTGCACAGAGTAAGTTAGCCCCAGTCAAGTTCGCTCCCGCCAGATTCGCCCCCCGCAGGTCGGCTTCTTCGAGATTCGCTTCACTCAATAACGCCCCTTGTAAATCAGCACGGCTTAAGTCTGCGCCTTTCAGGTTCGCACCAGTTAGGTTAACCCCTCGCAAATCAGCACCCCGTAAATCAACGCCCTGTAAATTGACGTTCATTAAATTAGCGCCACTCAAAAAAGCCCCAGCCAAGGCTACACCACTGAGTCTAGCTCCCATCAGGTTCGCACCACGCAAATTACTACCCCGCAAGTCTGCCCCTGTTAAATCTGCCTGCATCAAATTGGCTCCCATCAAATTTGCCCGCAAGTCAGTTTCTTGAAGGGTTGCACCCATCAAATTTGCCCCCTCTAAATGCCCACCTTCGAGTTTAGAACGAGTAAAGTTAGTACCAACAAGGTGAGCGCCAGCTAAATTGATGCGGCTTAAGTCCAGTTGGGACAGTTCTTCATCTTCTAAATTAGCCCCTGGCAGTTGCTTGAGTTGTCCTAGTTTAATAGCGTCAATATTCATTGCGGGTAACTACTCATCTCCTCACTAGTCTTGTTTTGGCTATCCCATCGGGAATCAAGTAGCCACATACCTGTGCTGACTTTTGGTGTCATTAGGGGTAGGTCGAGTCCTTGTTGCAAACCCATGACTAATAAAAACAGGGCATCTATTAGTTTAGGGTCAAAGCGGTTTGCTTGCTGTCGGCATTCTTCCAGGGCTTGTACAAATATCTCTTGCCGATTTTCACTAGCTGTTCTTTTTTGGTTAACTTGCCACTGAAAGTCTGCAACTAAAGCCAAAATTCTCGACTCTAGAGGAATTTCGTCACCAGCTAAACCCGCAGGTTCCCCCGTCCCATCCCACCACTCAGTTTGATGAGTAATAATTTGAGCTACTGCCCGTAATCTTGACATTTTGCGTAATGCTTGCGCTCCTGGGACTAAAGAGCAAGTTAATGGACAACTGGGGGCTGATTCTTGGTGGTGTGTGGAAGTTCCAGGTGTAAAAATACTCTCTGCTTTTTGCAGTGGATCTATTCGGTGCAATAATCCTGCTAGTTTTAATCTTTTAATCTGCCATGCAGGTAAATCTAAAAGCTGTGCCAAAGTTTCTGCTAAGGTTGCCACTTCGGCGGCGGCTTGTGGATTGGTGATATCAGCCAAATCCATCAACTGTGCCATCCGCAAAAATGCCTGGATTTCGTTGGAAACCAAGTTGCTATCTAAGGCTTGCTGACGAACGGCAGCAGGAATAGATAATTGCTCTTGTCCTGTTTGCAGGTAATCTACAACACGGGAAACGACTATACTCAAGTCTTCTGAAGTGCTGACATAGTTCTCAATTCCTTGAGCATGAATGAGGAGTTTTGCTGCTAATTCTGGGTTGTATTTTTGAATATGGGCGATCGCTAACTCTGCCGTTTCTTTTACTAATTCTGGCTCAAAAGTCCACAAGCCATAAAATTTACGCTCTACATCAGAAGCCGGTCTGCCACCTACTCCATAATCAGCATCAGATAATTCTTGACAAAGTACCATTGCTGTGTACTTAGGCGACAAAATAATCAAATGCCATTCTTGAGCTACTGGGTCGGATGGATCTAAAGGGACTAAATTGACATTTGGCAGTTGGCTAGTGGGATGTTCAGCAAAGCCTGCATCTGGCGCTGCCATGATAGCAATTTGGCGACTGCACTGAGCGATGTCTGCATATCTTTCAGCTTCTTGCAAATACCACTTACCCCGTTGGAAGGCAGTAATTACTAAAGGTGAATTATCATCCGCCAATATATGGTCTTCTAAAGCATGACAAAGCGCAACCAGGGTATTTTTGTAATACACCCCGAATCGGACTGGTCTGGTGCTGTGGCGATGGGACGCTTCTAGCTGTTGTAGAATTGAACCTTCTAACATGGGGTTTGATTATATGAATCGCCGAGGCGCTAAGGAAAACAGGATTTAATCCAGAGGTGATAAATTTATGCTTCTGAATCTTTAGTTTACTGTGCTTTGTGTGTCAGTTGTCAGATCCCCGACCTCTGGAAAAAGCCGGGAATCTAGCAAACCCGTGAAAGGAGTAAAGGAGAATAACTTTTGACTAATGATTATTTGCAATTTGCCAAACAAGGCGATATGAATGCGATCGCCTCATTGATGAGCTTATATTTTCAACCGCAAGGCATCACTGTCAAAGCTAGTATCAAAAATAGTTGTTTACAGTTGATGTTGGAGTCTGAACAGGTTCCAGATAAACCATCATCTGTAGCTTTTATTCGTCAGGAATTATCTACGTGGCAACCTGCATTAATTACTAATGTGCGAATTTATGGTTTGAGGACTGATCAATCTTTTCCAGATTGGGAAGAAACTTTTTCACTGATCAGACAACAGTCTGAAACTGCAACATTTTTAGCAGCACTACGGACATTTAAATTTGCTTCTGTAGTTCCTTACCAAGATGTCTTTAGTGCCGAACTATATAGTAATAATACGGTCAAACTCCTATTATTTTTCGGACTATTCCCTCTAGGCATTGGTTTAATTGCTAACTCCAGTAATTTGGAACAGACTGCTTGGTTACTCGGTATTTATTACGCCAGTATTTGGGGAGTAGTTTTATACAATTTAATCAAGCCTGCTTGGTTTTCTTGGCGGGAAACACTGAAATGTATTGTGTTTACTGCCATTGTGGGCATACCTTTACTGCTGCTAATTCAACAATTTCCCCTATTTCAGTTACTTTACGCCGCTACAGAGTCGAACTTAGGACTAATCCCTCAATTGATTGGGTTTATTTTCGGTGTAGGAGTCTTAGAGGAAATTTGCAAAGCCTTGCCAGTATATCTATTCTTGCTGCGTCCTAGAAAACTCAATGAACCATTGACAGGGGCATTTTATGGGGCTATGTCAGGATTAGGATTTGCGATCGCTGAAGGTGGTTCCTACTCTTTACTCTACGCCTTTAACTTAGTCAGAGGACAATCAGGCTTTGGTACTTATATCTTGGTAAACACCATTCGCTTTGTCTCCTTACCCCTGTTCCATGCCATCTTAGCTGGAATAGTCGGTTATTTTTTGGGACTAGCAGCAATTAACCGTTCTCGACAGCTACCAATTATGTTTATTGGCGTAGCTTTGGCTGCTGTATTACACGGTTCATACAACACATTTAGCGATGGCATCCTTGGTCTTGTTATCATCAGCTTTACAATTTTATTGTTCGTCGCTTATTTGCGTCGCAGCCAACAAATGGTAACAGAAATGCAGCAGGCAGAATTGGAGAGATTGACATTACCGCAAGATAAATCTGAAAACTAATTCTGCGTTAGCATTACCGTTGCTACTAAATGCAATTTTGCAACAAATACTGAACTCTTTATATAGGAGAAATATACTGTTTTGTACCCCAACAAGATAGTCTAATTACAGTTTAAATCAAATAAATAAAACAAATATACTATTTTAGCTTCGCGTCTCGGACTATGAGCCGTAGCCACAGCCATCCTAAGCCACTACCAATAAAATAATAGGGAAAATCTGCCCAAGTGAAGGCAGTGCCAAGTAACATTCTTCCCCACCAAAATGAACGTACCCAATTTAGAAATGGTGGGTTCCACAATTGCATGACTTCCAACAGGCAAGTAATTACCAATACCCATAAAGGAATTTGCCAAACTGCCCGACGAGTGGGAATAAATAGAAAAGCAAACAAACACCAAAATATCTCATAAAAAATTCCTCCTACCTCTTGATTCAACCACCAAACAGAATTGCGATAGTGGCTGTATAAAAGTCCAGTAGGAAGAACAATAGCCAGGGAAACAATGGTTCGCCAGCGAATGTTCGTAAATAGCGGCATTATTTAAGGTTTTCTATCAATTATTTCGCTTCCAAGGAAGAGATTCATTGATTTTAACCGTGACACTACAAGCTGTCCACAACCATTAGTGGGGTTCAAAACCCCCGATTGTCTTTAATTTGAATTCCCCATACCCCTTCCCGCAGGGAAAGGGTTGATACCTGAATACTTCTATGGGAATCCGATTTGATTATGGAAATGCTCTAAGTATCTGTAGGGTGGGCAATGCCCACCATATGATGATTGTGGTGGGCATTGCCCACCCTACTTATATTTCAAAAATCAAATACTAGTCCTATATCAAACCCCCACTAATTGTTTATCCTTTGTCTCAATTGGTGCGGAAAGTGCTGCTTCCAAATCCGCACACCCTAATCTTTCCTCAAGGATGTTCATGACTTCTCGCCCGAAATCATTGGGGTTTTGTCGCCAAGCTTGCAAGCAGACTTCGCCAAAGAATGAACCAAGAGGTTCTGGGTTCCACAAGAGTTTTTTGGCTGTCCAAGGCATCAAACTCATGGGATTGTACCCTGGTTTGAGGACACCTTCTTTAAAAGCATATTCTTCTAAATGGGTATGGGGTTGCAAGCCAATAAAGAAAATAGCTGGTTCGACTTTATCAGCACCGAAGATTTTTTCCAATTCGCGGTGGTAGGCGATGGTTTGACGGATGGTTTCGGGACGTTCGTCAATCACATTAAAGGAATAATTGACAGAAACCATATCATTAAACCCAGCAGCTTTTAAGTCACGGCAGTTTTGCAAGACAGTCCGCAAGTTATAACCCATCCGCATTTTTCGCACGAGTTCTTGAGAACCACTGGTAATTCCAATTTCAAAATAGTTCATCCCAGTTTTTGCCATCAAATCACACAATTCTGGTGTGAGGTTGTCGGCTCTGATGTATGCTGCCCAGTGGATATCTGTCATGCCAGAATCAATAATTTTCTGTAACAGTTCCACAGCATCATCAATGAATTTTCGTGCAGGAATGAATTGGGCATCAGTAAACCAGAAGTTGCGAATGCCGCGATTATACAATTGCCGTATTTCTGCCACGACTTCATCAGCTGGGTTAATACGTACCTGTTTACCTTCCACTACGGTGTACACACAGTAACAACAGTTGTGAGGACAGCCACGTTTGGTTTGGACACCGATGTAAAAGTCTTGTTCTTGCAGGTAATAGTTAAACTCTGGCCATATAGCTTCGATATAGTCGTAGTTACAGGCGCTCTTTTCCAGTGGGGTGGGTTGTTCGTGAATTAGACGCTGGCGTGGTTTCGCTTCTCCCACCACATAACAGCGTTCATCCCGAAACTCTTTGCCACTTAAGAATTTTTCGAGTAAAGTTTCGCCTTCGCCCACAGAAATAATTGTGCCGTTGGGTAGGCTTTTACCTAGTTGTTCGTAAAATACGCTGACAGCACCACCACCCACAACCGCACGAGCATCAGCATGATATTTGGCGGCACGCTTTAAGCCACGTTTAATTAATCCCAGGTTACGCCACAACTCTACATAGTAGGCAATGAAGATGCGTAAGCCACCTAAAGCCCCACGTAATTTAATCAGGGGATTTTTAGCGTAGTAAAATTCAAAAGCGTTTTGCAAAGGGTTGCCACCACGTCCACCCACTGGGGCATAAATTTGAATATCTCGCCAAGAAAATACCAATAGGGTGGGTTGGAATTCGTCGATACAACGATCCAAGGCAGAGGCGTAATCTAAGGGTGGAACTGTTCCCAAATCAAAAATCCGTTGTTCGATGTTGGGAAACATTTTGTGGACATGATCGCTCAAGTAAACAACCCCAATAGGAAAGATGGGGTTACAAGGAAGGCGAACGTAGAGAATTCGATTTTCCATCATCGGTGTTTTAACTTCCATCTTGCCGTCTTTTGAGGAGAGTTGAAAAAATAGTCAATGTGCCAAGTGTGTTTTAGTCTGACGTGTATATTACAAGCCTGCTTGACATTTAAGCAGATTCTTGATAAGCAGATTTTCCTGGCATGGAAATAATATAGATTGGCTTTATGAAGAAAAATTTCATATATCTTTACCATAACACTGAGTTCATTCCTTAAGCGATGATCCCTATAGTTAAGCCATAAGAAGGTTGAAACCGAAAATTTTCTGTTAGAGGCTTCATTGCAGAACTGGAATAACGGTGAGTCAATGGCATTGATTATGAATTCAATCAGGCAGAAATTGAGAAAAAATATTTATTACTGTATAATTTCATGGGCAATAATTTCTTTTATATAAATTCCATAACTTGAACATATCTTTAGATATAAATAGCGTAGAAAATTTCAGTTGGTAGTCGGAGTTACAACATATTGGGATCAGCCAGTGTTAACTTTGCAGGTGTAATGTAAAATTGTGGCGACAAGCTCCTCAGCAGTTATGGCTCAAATATTAGATCCTCTACCACCTGAGCAATCAGGAAAAGTTCTCTGCTGCTACGTTAATGCCACGAGCAAAATCCAGGTCGCTCGCATCACCAATGTTCCCAACTGGTACTTTGAAAGGGTGGTTTTTCCTGGACAACGCCTCGTGTTTGAAGCTCCCATCGAAGGGCAAATGGAGATTCATACAGGTATGATGGCAAGTGCAATTTTGTCTGATACCATTCCGTGCGATCGCCTGATTATGAGCGAACCTAGCAGCAATGAATTTAATACAGATTCCGTAGGGACAGACCCTATTAGTACAAAATCCGTAGTGCAGACAAATAATACAAAACCTTTAACAGTTGCTGGTCTAGCATCCGTTGAATAAGAAAATAATTTTAGTCAAATATTAAAAGCTGCTGAATTCAGCAGCTTTTTTGTTTGGTTAATTGTTAATTGTCAGTTGTCAGTTGTCAGTTGTCAGTTGTCAATTGTCAGTTGTTTTACTCTACTCCCTTGCTTCCCCTGCTTCACCTGCTCCCCCTGCCCCCTACTCCCTTGCCCCCTGCCCCTTAAAAGTCCCACTCCCATCTACAATAAATATTTTATGCACCTACCTTCATTTATTTGGCTGTGGAAAATAGCCGCGTGGTCGATGGGATTATCGCTATTGGCTTATGTGCTGCTAGCAACCACAGGGTTTTGGATGTGGCGGATAAGAAATTCGCTCACAGTTCCCAGTTTTATGGTGTTTGCTGGGGGTCGTTCACAATGGGTAACGCTGCACTTGATTATGGGTGTCAGCATGGTCAGTTTAGTGTTGTTACTGCTGGCGATCGGAATTATCGGCACTTTGGGACACTTTGGCTTCTTGGGTCACTCATCGCACTTGTGGGCTGGATTAATTGTAGTGGGATTAGTTTTACTATCCGCCTTGAGTGCGACACAGATTAGGTTCGGGAAAGCTTGGGCTAGGCCGTTACACATAACTGTAAATACTATTTTGTTTGTAGGTTTCGCTTGGGTATCACTTACTGGTTGGAGTGTAGTACAGAAGTATTTACCTTGAACATATTCAGCGACCAGCTACCATCCCCTACTCTCACTATCCCGGTTAGACTAAATTTAAAAGCCTATAAGCCTAATTGAGCCGTGACAGCAAATTTAGTCGATAATTCAACTACTGTTTTCCGCCTATCTCCCCTAATTCGGATTACCTTACTCAGTCTATACATAGCCCTCACAGTCCCGTTACCTTTCTTAGCAGAGGCGACAAACGCACCTACACCACCGACTTTGTTATGGGTGGGAATTAGCATTGGTTTTGTTGGCTTGTATGCGGTGTTGACTGAACGAGTAGTTGTAGATGACCAAGGAATACAGGTAACATATCCAGTCTGGGTTCCCCAATTCTTCCGTAAAGGTTGGTCTTTACCTTGGAAAGAAGTAAAACAGATTAAACCCCGTTCCACAGGTCAAGGAGGGCTGGTTTATTATTTTCTCAGTCAAGATGGAAAAGCTTATTTACTACCCATGCGCGTAGCCGGATTTGCCCGTCTGGTGAACATTGTCCAAAGCAAAACAGGTATAGACACCACAGATGTTCGCCCTTTAGCACAACCGTGGATGTATTTAATTTTATTAGGATTTACACTATTACTACTTTTAATCGATGCTTGGGCGATCGCCACAGCTATAGCCATCTAAGATGAGGAACTGGGGATTAGGGACTAGGTAAAAAACTTCTCCCCTACACCCCCACACCCTACACCCTTAAATTCCCAATGACAGCCCAATTACGGCTAGAACAAGTTAATCTGTTTGCCAAGCTAAAAACCCAACTCCAGGGCTACCCAATATTGCAGGATATCTCTTTTGAGATTAACTCCGGCGATCGCCTAGCAATTATTGGTCCCTCCGGTGCTGGTAAAACTTCTCTACTACGTCTCATTAACCGACTTAGTGAACCCAATAGCGGCAAAATTTTTCTAGAAAATCAAGAATATCAGCAAATTCCTATTATCCAGTTACGCCAGATAGTGACCCTGGTATTACAAGAGCCAAAGTTACTGGGGATGACAGTCCAGCAAGCCTTAGCTTATCCTTTAGTTTTGCGCGGTTTGCCCAAAGAGACCATTCAACAGCGAGTCAGTCATTGGGCAGAACAGCTGCAAATCCCTAGTGATTGGTTAGGACGCACTGAGGTACAACTTTCGACTGGACAGAGACAGCTCGTAGCGATCGCTCGTGCTTTAGTCATTCAACCGAAAATCCTCCTCTTAGACGAGCCAACCTCTCATCTAGATATTGGCATAGCCTCCGATGTCATCCCAGTCTTAACCCAGCTAACTCAAACTCATCACACAACAATTGTGATGGTAAACAGCCAGCTAGACTTCACTCAGATGTTTTGTAATCGGCTTTTGTATTTACAGCAAGGACGTTTATTGGTAGATCAAACAGCTTCTAACATCGACTGGACTGACTTACAAAAGAGGTTGATGCACGCCGAAAACCAAGCCGATGAAGAATGGAACTAAGTTAATAATCAATAGTCATTAGTCAATGGTCATTAGTTATTCTTCTTTGCTTCCCCTGCTCCTCTAATTCCCTACCTCCTCTACACCCTCTGCCCACTTAGTGTTGAGCGTTGGTTGCTAAATCTTTCTTTTGTTAACTTTGCTTGTGTTTGTGGAGGATTAGCATTCAAAATTTCCATGTTAAATCTGTATCCAACATTGCGGATAGTCTGAATGAGGCTAGGTTGGCGGGGATCAAGTTCTACTTTTTTACGTAACGATAGAACATGAGTGTCAATGGTACGCGGATTGTCGATAGCGTCAGGCCACGCACGACGTAGCAACTCTGATCGGCTCAAAGGTACTCCACCAGCTTGCGCCAAAACGTACAACAAACTAAATTCCTGTGGAGTCAGGTCGATAAACTCCCCTTGGAATCGTACACGGCGCTGGACTAAATCGATTTGCAAAGTACCATAATCCAAATAAGCAGGAGCAGTAGGTGTACGCTTGCGGCGGATTAATGCCTCTACCCTAGCCAAAAACTCCTGCATCCCAAATGGTTTGCTCAAGTAATCATCAGCTCCCGCTTTCAACCCGGCAACAATATCAGCCTCATTAGTCCGAGCAGATAACATGAGAATTAGCGGCTGTTGCTGACGATGCAGCCAACGGCAAAATTCAATACCGTCACCATCTGGCAAATCAGCATCCAGAATGACCAGAGTTGGCTGATGGCTCAAAAAGGCTTCCCTTGCTTGATATATGCTGGCGGCTTGATGCACACGGTACTCCAACTGTTGCAAGTGCCAACCCAGCAACGACCTCAGATGGGGATTCCCCTCAACGATTTCAATACAAACCGAACCCACGGCGGCAAGACCCCTTAGCGTCGATGAATTTCAAAGTAACAAGCCCATGCCCAAGGTTTTGTAGTCTTTGTTACTCTAGCCACAATTACCTTTACGTTTTTTTATAGCCTATGTTGGCAAAATGTTGAGTTTATGCCTTGTCCAGAGCGCAGTTGATAATATTATTAAATTTTTGTTATAGTTATTAAAAGTTCTTTTAGCTAAATGACTTACATTTAGAACCTAACAATGTACCTCAAGATCATCAGCAAAAGAATACGCAGCGTTAATTTTTGGCTAAATTTGCTTGTAATTTAGTTAATTAGCACATTTTCCTTCTGCTCAAACTGTTCCCTGCACCTAAAAGTATAAAAATAGCCTAACGACTTAACGTGATTGTAAGTTTTCTGGAATAAAATCTAACTGTATTGTAGCTGCTGGAGTAACTATCAAAAGTGACAAAAAGGAATTGCATCTGAAATTGAAGCAGAAATTACCCTTCACATTTCAGCCTGAATCATTTACAATTCTCATTCCAAAGAGATAAATCAGCAGTTATGCTCCAAGACACACAAACCATCCGCTATTACCAACGAATTACCGACGCCTTCGTCGATTTGTGGAATCGCGGTTATCGCACGGATGAAATGCGGATGTATTTGGACGGTTATCTAGCCGCACTGCGACACAGTAACGTCATTGAGCCTTATCTGATTCATCGTTTAGAGGAGGAAGCTAGTCGCTACTTGTACGATGTGTCAAACTTTGTGAAAACACAGCCACAACCAGATTATTACTAACCCTTACCAAAGAGCCAATAATAGCGCCTGTAGCTCAACGCACGCAGACGATCTTAGCATATTATCTGTAATGGTCAAGAGCCACAATGACGGTAATTTGGGGAAATACTCTACTCATGGATATCCGCCTCTCAGTTATTGAGGGATTTCCTATCATCATAATTGGGACACAGGGAGTTGAAATTTTGGATTTTTAATTGAGTATTTAGAATTGCAAATCCAAAATTACAGGGGCATAGGGCGTAGGAAATGGGAAATTGGCTAACTTTCCAGAATGTCTGCTCCAATACCTTTGGTAAAATATCTTTGGGCTATTCCTATGCCCCGTACCCAACTTTATATGAAAGAGTATTATGCGTAAATCCTACTTTTTCTAATTTCTAGAAGATTGTCGAAATTCAGAATATAGAAACCAAATTTCAGAAGTCATGGGAATTTTAAAAACATTCAAGTTTACTATTTGATAAGTTACTTTTCACTAAGTAGCAGTAATGTTTACTCTTAAGTAAAACATAATTCTGATTTGGGATTCTAAAAACTAATCTAGTTTAAATTCACTTGATTTATTTAGCTCTAGCACAACCTTCCAAAACCGTATTACCTGCAATATATACTGCTGAGTAAGGGTACTTGATATCAGACATACCATCACTACAAAAACCTTTTCTGATTACCAGGGTACTTGTGCTGTTGCGCCCTCGCAAACGATAAACTCTGACTAAATCTGCTGGTCTTCCTGATGCTGTGGAAGGGGCAATATAAGGAAAATTTTGACTGGATTCAGGGGTAGAGTAGATTATTCCTTTTCTGCTAATTGTTACACCCCAAAATGGTTCTGTACCACTAGCAATTAATTCTTCACCACTAACTCGATTAGTTGCTTGAGAAACTAAGAAATTTTTATTAACGTATTCTTTTTTGCTGTTGGCACTACTAGGATTACTCAACATTAAGATAGTAGTCACTCCAGCTAAGAATGTAGACAAAATTTGTGTTTTCATGGCTTGCTAATTAAATTTAGTAGTTAGCTAGTTTCGTGTTTTTTCAACTACAACATTAATAATATGTTTTCCGTCTAAATATTGAGGATTTTGAGAGCGGCGGGATACGCCTATTACCGTAATAGTTTTGTAAATATACCTAAATCAATTTCATACATAAACTTGACTAAATCGGTCAACATACCGGAAAATAACACTATCTCAAATAGTTAGACATACTAACAGTTCGATTGGCGAGGAATAATACAAGAGAATGAGTAAGAAGAAACAACTAAGACTGGGTGCTTTCTTGCCAAGCTCTGGACATCATGTAGCATCATGGCGACACCCTGATGCACAGGCGGATGGGGGCTTGAACTTTCAGCATTATCGCCGGATTGCCCAGACGGCGGAACGTGGCAAATTTGACATGATATTCCTAGCTGATGGTGTAGCTGTACGCGACAGAGGTCAAGGAGCCGATGTTTTGAGCCGTAATGGCAAACTCGTACATTTTGAACCTCTTACCCTACTGTCGGCTTTATCTGTCGTCACCGAACGCATTGGTTTGACAGCAACAGTATCAACGACGTATAACGAACCTTTTCACCTAGCCCGTAAATTTGCGTCCCTCGACTATCTCAGTGGTGGGCGTGCAGGCTGGAACCTTGTGACATCTGCGACAGAAGCCGAAGCGCTGAACTTCAACCGCGAAAAGCACATGGAACATACCCAGCGCTATGAACGGGCGCGTGAGTTTGTTGATGTTGTCACCAAACTCTGGGATAGCTGGGAGGATGACGCATTCCTCAGAGATAAAGAATCAGGAATTTATTTTGATGCTGATAAGCTGCACATTCCTAACCACAAAGGGGAACATTTTTCAGTACGTGGGCCGTTGAATGTCGCTCGTCCCATCCAAGGGTATCCGGTGATTATTCAAGCTGGCTCATCAGAAGATGGTAAAAATCTGGCAGCCCAAACGGCAGAGGTAATTTTCACTGCCCAACAGACTCTAGAGGAAGCCCAGGCGTTCTATGCTGATGTGAAAGGGAGATTGGCACAATATGGACGCTCTCCTGAGCATCTGAAGATTATGCCAGGAATTTTCCCAGTGATTGGTAAGACTGAACAAGAAGCCAAAGATAAATTCGACCAAATTCAAGAGTTAATTGATCCTGTTGTTGGGTTAAATCTATTGGGAGGGATGATTGGTGGATTTGATTTATCTGGCTACCCTCTAGATGGGCCTCTGCCAGATTTACCAGAAACCAATGGTGGTAAGAGCCGTCAGAAACTACTAACTGACCTTGCCAGAAGAGAAAATTTAACCATCCGCCAACTGTATTTGTGGATTGCAGGGGCCCGTGGTCATCGTCAAATATTAGGTACACCCGCACAAATTGCTGACCAGTTGGAAGATTGGTTTGTAAATGACGGGGCTGATGGATTTAATATTATGCCCCCTTGGTTGCCAGAAGGATTGGATGATTTTGTAGAATATGTCATCCCAGAATTGCAACGCCGGGGTTTATTCCGCACTGAATATGAAGGTAATACTTTACGTGAAAATCTAGGATTACCTCGCCCAGTCAACCAGTTTAGTAAAATAGCTGTTTCTCCTGAACTGGCGGGGGTTGGGCTTTAAGGAGCAGAGGAAGGGATTGTTTCGCTCCCCACTCATAAAAAAACAACCCTCTTCATTTAGAGAAGGTTGTTTTTTTGTTTGCAATTAATTGGGCGGGAGATTCAGAATGGCGCGATCGCCAAACAGATAACAGCTAAGATGGTAGCTATCACGTAAAATGAGCTAACTACCTGTAATTCTGACCAGCCTGATAGTTCTAAATGGTGGTGCAGAGGAGCCATTTTCAAGAGGCGCTTGCCTTTGCCGTCAGGGCCTTTAGTGGCTTTGTAGTAGCTTACCTGTGCCATTACAGAAAGGGTTTCAACGAAGAAGATACCACTGAGGATAAACAAGGCTACCAAACTGTTAGTTAGTAAGGCTACAGCCGCTAAAGCACCCCCCAGTGCTAGGGAACCTGTATCACCCATAAATACCCTAGCTGGGTTGCGGTTGTGAGCTAAGAAACCTAAGCAACTACCACTTAAAGCTGCACAGAAAACCATTAATGCGGGGGATGTTGGGGCAACTATAGCACCTAATGCGAGTAAGGCGATCGCTACAGTTCCTCCAGCCAAGCCATCAATACCATCAGTTAAATTAGTTGCATTACTCTCTGCCACTAGGACAAAGCCAGCCAAAGGCCAGAATAAAAATCCCAAAGGTAGGGCAAAGCTTACCCAGGGTAAAGCAATACTCGTAATATTAGCGGGTTGATTAAACATTAACCATAAACAAAAGGCTGCTGCAAAACAGATTTGCAAAGCCAATTTCATCCGTGGGGATATACCCTTATTAGACTTGCGGCGCAGAATTTGCCAATCGTCAATCCAACCAATTAGCCCATAGCTAAGGGTGAGAGCCGAGACAGCAAGTACTTCTGTGGCAAAGTTAGACAGTACACAAGCACCTACCACGGCAACAGGAATGAAAAATATCCCCCCCATTGTGGGTGTGCCGGCTTTTTTCAAATGGGCTTGAGGACCATCTTCACGGATGATTTGCCCAGTTTTCAGTGCTTGCAGTAGAGGTACGACAAAGTAACCTGCAATAGCTGAAGCAATAGTACATAGCAACAAGGGCAAGGTAAGCGATGTACCTTGCCAGGGATTTCTGTTTGCTATCCAATCCAAAGTTAAAGCTGCTATGCCTAGCCCGGCGGCTAAGGAAGAAGCTAGACCAATACCAGAAATATTTAATCCTTGATTAGGCGATAATTTAGCGTCCACAAAAGTTTCCCTTCACTCCACACTTCAATAAAAATGAATTATAGGGACTATACATAACAGAGTCCCAGTCTCAAAAGACTAATCTTCGTCTATGGTGATATCGTCATCATCATCATCAAGGTAATCGATGCCGTCTTCTCCACCCAGGAACTCTGATATTTCTTCTTCTTCATCGGAAAAATCTGGTTCATGAACGTCGCGGGAAATCAGACGACCGTTGGCTTGCAACCAATCTAATAGGGAAGATTCTTGCTTTAGAGGGATGACAGCCGCACGCTGGTTACGAGGTTCTTCACGTAAAGGAGAATTCAACATATCGATATCTAATGAGCAAAAAGACTTATGTAACTAGACATTAAGCAGTCTATCACTTGAGACGGGATAATTTAGTTATTTCTTCAACTATTGGATTGATAAATCCGCAAGCTGACAGAAATAATTTATTTGATAAAGATAAACTAATTGGGAATAGATTTTTAGTTATTTTCCACCTCCATACATAGGACATTAATATCGATTTAATGTGAGTTTAATAGTGATGCTTGTTAAAGGAATGTGATGTTGAAAAAAACAGCTTTATTAGATGCGATCGCCGGGACTAATCGCGGTTTATTGGCTAGTGAACAGCAGAAACGGGCTATCTTAGCAGCGATCGCTACATTAGAAGACCTCAATCCTACACCGCGTCCAGTAGAAAATGCCAATCTGCTAGACGGCAATTGGCGACTACTATACACCACCAGTAAAGCTCTTTTAAACTTAGATCGCGTACCTGTATATAAACTTGGACAAATTTATCAGTGTATTCGGGTAGAAACTACCAGCGTTTACAACATAGCAGAGATTTATGGCTTACCTTATCTCGAAGGATTAGTTAGCGTAGCTGCCAAATTTGAGCCAGTTTCAGAACGGCGTGTTCAAGTGAAATTCCAACGTTCCATCGTTGGTTTACAACGATTAATCGGGTACACTTCCCCAGAAGACTTTATCCAACGAATTGAAGCTGGTAAAAAGTTCACTGCCCTAGACATACTTATAAAAAGTGATACACAGCAGGGATGGTTAGATATCACCTACATAGATCACAACTTACGCATTGGCAGGGGTAACGAGGGTAGCGTGTTTGTTTTAAGTAAAACATAAGTTTTTTCTTAAAAATGTGTTTGCGAACGAAGTTACGCGATCATTTAACCTTTGTCAAGGAGGGTCTGACCCCCGTCTTAAGGCTGAGATTGGCAAGGAAACAGTGACTAAAGGAGGAGATTGACACTAGAGGCAAAGAATCGAGAAAAACCTATGACTGTTGACTATGAGCAACTGATAACTGACAGCCGACAAATAACCAATCAGACAAATAACTTAACAAAGCCTCTAGTGATGGCATTCAAGATGTAGAGTGAAATCAAATAGCCCTATATATTGGCAATTGATAACTAAAAGGGAAGATACTCATGGTTCAACGTGGTTCTAAAGTACGTATTCTCCGCCCAGAATCCTACTGGTTCCAAGATGTCGGAACTGTAGCTTCTGTTGACCAAAGTGGCATCAAATACCCAGTAATTGTCCGCTTTGATAAGGTAAACTACTCTGGCATCAACACCAACAACTTTGCGGTAGATGAATTAATAGAGGTGGAAGCACCTAAAGCCAAGCCTGCTAAAAAATAAGCAGCCAAGCCTCAAAGGGATTATTTAATGGGATGATGGGAGAAGGGTAAAATTATAGATACGAAGTATGAAATTATAATTTTTCATTCTTCACATCAGCCTACTCTACCGTATACCAACCGCCATGCGGATATTTACGGATTCTCCTGAGTAGTGCAACAAAGATTTAGAGTGTCTATATTCTTTCTCGTTTTTGATTTCCAAAAAGTATTCCCATAGCTTGCTCAATCAGCTTAAATGCCTGAATTGCCTGAAGTTGAAACAGTACGGCGGGGTTTAAACCAACTAACCCTAAACCGAAAAATTACGGGTGGAGATGTGTTGCTTCATCGCACCATCGCTCACCCTTTTTCTGTTGGTGATTTTTTGAATGGAATTACCGGTGATTCCATTAGTGCTTGGCATCGTCGCGGTAAATATCTCCTCGCTTCCACTACTTCCGCCGCTTGGCTAGGTGTGCATCTGAGGATGACTGGTCAATTACTGTGGTTAAACCAAGATGAGCCTTTACATAAGCACACGCGGGTAAGAATATTTTTCGAGGATCAACAGGAATTACGCTTTGTTGACCAACGAACTTTCGGTCAAATGTGGTGGGTTTCATCGGGAATGGCTGTAGAAAGCGTGATTACTGGTTTAGCTAAACTTGCCGTAGATCCCTTTTCACCTGAATTTACTGTTGAGTACCTTGCTAATAAGCTGCATAATCGTCGCCGTCCCATAAAAACAGCACTATTAGACCAGTCGGTTGTTGCAGGATTAGGTAACATCTATGCTGACGAAGCATTGTTTAAAAGTGGTGTGTTACCAGAAACTCTATGTACAGAAGTGCAGTTAAAGCAAATTGAGCTTTTGAGGACGGCAATTATTCAAGTTTTGGAAACCAGTATTGAGGCTGGTGGTACAACTTTTAGTAATTTTCTCAACGTTAAAGGGGTCAACGGTAATTATGGTGGTGTCGCCTGGGTGTATAACCGTGCAGGGGAACCATGTAAAGTTTGTGGTGATGTAATTCAGCGCATCAAGCTAGGTGGAAGATCCAGCCATTTTTGTCGCCAGTGTCAAGTTTAGGGGTGTAGAGAAAAAATAATTGTTTCCATTGAAAGTATTGATACCTGTCGCACCCCAGGTAAATTGAACTTTTGTACTCGGCTGCAAGCTAAAATCCTCTATGAGCCGATAAAAAAATAGAGGGGATTTATGCCAGTTAAAAAAGGAGAAATGGTTCGCGCTATCCGCGAGAAACTAGAAAATAGTGTAGAAGCGACAGCCAGCGATACTCGCTTTCCAGCTTACTTGTTTGAAACTAAGGGTGAAGTCGTAGATATCAAAGGTGATTACGCACTGGTAATGTTTGGACAAGTACCAACGCCTAATATCTGGTTACGTTTAGATCAAATTGAATCGTTTTAACGCGGGGAGTAGGGGAAGAGACTTTAGCTAACTAATGTCGAGTTTCCTTGCTTCCAGCCAATTCACTCCATGACAAATTACAATTTGCGAATTACAAGTTACAAATTCATCTAAGTTGTTAAGGTGGGTGGTGTAAGGATGCAATTCTACTCGAACTATGTCTTCTTCTCCAGACTCCCCCCCAATTTTGCATCGTCTACCTCGTGTCGCCATTATTGGTGCTGGTAGGGTTGGTAGCACTTTAGCTCAACGTATTGCTGAAAAAAATCTAGCAGATGTGGTGCTATTAGATATTGTTGAGGGTATGCCTCAAGGATTGGCACTAGATTTATTAGAAGCTAGGGGTATTGAACTGCATAATCGTCAGATTATCGGCACAAATAATTATGCTGATACCTCTGGTTCACAAATTGTCGTTATAACAGCCGGATTTCCCCGCAAGCCAGGGATGAGTCGGGATGACTTGTTGAGAACTAACGCCAAAATTGTTGTGGAAGCAGCAAAGCAAGCGATCGCCTACTCTCCCTGTGCTATTTTTATCGTAGTCACTAATCCTCTGGATGTAATGACCTATTTAGCTTGGGAAGCTACAGGTTTACCCCGTAACCGCATCATGGGTATGGCTGGGGTGTTAGACTCGGCAAGATTTGAAACTTTTATAGCCTTGGAATTAGGAGTATTACCTGCGGATGTCAAAGCGATGGTATTGGGTAGTCATGGGGATTTGATGGTTCCCCTGTCTCGTCATGCCACAGTTAATGGTATCCCGATTACAGAATTGTTAGATGCAGCCACAATAGAAAGGTTGGTGGAGAGAACCCGTAATGGTGGTGCGGAAATTGTGGAACTTATGCAGACTGGTGGCGCATTTTTTGCACCTGCATCAGCTACAAGTTTGATGGTGGAATCGATTTTATTGAATCAGTCGCGCCTGTTACCTGTGTCTGTATATCTGCAAGGCGAATATGGTTTAAAAGATGTAGTGATTGGTGTTCCTTGTCGCCTGGGATTAAATGGAATTGAGAGTGTAATCGAATTAAATCTCAGTGATAGTGAAAGAGAAGCTTTACAAACTTCGGCTCAATCGGTGCAGAAAAATATTGAGCGATGGCATTCTACCCAGCATAGCTGATATCAATAAATTTTGAGTGTCACTTGATGAACTAAAAATATCTTACCTGAGATGTATATTTTAAAGATATTGGTATGTTATTGGTTTCAGGAAAAGTAACTATTAATGAAGTATTTTCTGGCTTTGCTTTCGCATCCACAATGCTAGTACACCCATAAACACAACTCCCATGATTCCTTGTAGGGGATTGTTATTCACTCCAGTTACCCAGTCAGGAACTTGACCTGAATATTGAATTAATCCTCCTACATTGATAATGTAGTATCCCCAGACTAAACCACCATGTAACCCAATTGGTAAACCCAAACGTCCCCTACGCCAGCGTTTACCCCATACCTGCGTTAGCCCCAACAAGACCAAAGCTGGAAATTGCGGTAGTGTATGAATAATGACTTCTAGTGGTTTAATAAAATGTAGTGATGCAAATGTAACTGCATCTATCCACAATGCCGAAGGTGGACTGTAATCTCGTTGCAACTCATCCAGCAACCATCCACGAAATAACAATTCTTCAGCAAATCCCACACCCAAACCGACGAAAAAGCCTTCTAAAACTATCTTGAGTAATAAAATTGTTGGTTGCTGCCATTTTAGCCAGCCCAAAAAACCTTCAATGGTGAATAAAATCAGAATGTTAATCAACCCCATTCCCAAGCCACAAAGCATTTCTACACCATTACGCCGCGTGAATTCTAAACCATAGTGCTGAAGTATTTGCGGTTGCTGATAGACATTAATACCCCACAATCTCAGCAAAAAAATGAACTCTGCATACAACAACACCATTGTCAAGATACTTGCTAAATTAGTATCACGCACTAATAAGTAAATTGGTGCGGCCAAAGGTAACCATAAGAATAATAAAGCGAGAATAAAATAGCCCAGCCTAATTGGGGCTGGACGCTGGGCTAAAAAAGCAAGTCTGTTTTTCATATAGGGTTCACCAGTCAGCACTCCAGATTATGACTGATGACATCATCATTGGTAATCCATACTTCGCAGTTGGCAATATTCGTTGTAAGAGCGAGACCTTGCTATTGAAGATTTACCGATTATTCATCGGGTTCGATGGTACTGCTAAGACCGTGATCTTTGAGGGTTTCGCAGTAAAATTCTGCGTGTTCTTGAGCGCAGGTAATAACTAAGGCAAGCCCATTAGTGTGGGCTTCCATCATAATACTCACAGCTTGAGGCTGGGTTAGGCTCGGCACGGTGGTGATTAGTACTTGCACCACATACTCCATAGAGTTGTAGTCATCGTTATGGAGCAAAACGCGATACCGAGGCGCGAGCTTGCGGGATGTGGAACGCTTCTCAATGGTTTCGACTGACACAGCTTTTGCTCTTGCCTTTTGGAGTTACTACAATACAGTTTCTGTACAGCGATCGCTTAACGGTCATTTACTCATTTTATAGCATTTTCACGAGAATTTTATGTCATGGAAGACTTTCTTGCCAATAGTTTGTCTCGGCAAAACAGTATTACTGGACATACTGCAATAGTTTTACAGCATATTTTCATCATAATATTCTACTTTCACTTTTAAAATAAAAGGAGAAGAAACCTGCAAATTTATCCTTGCCATTGCCCTAAATGATTATGGACATAAGTCTCAACTTTCAACCAGGACAAATTGTGTCTTTAGAGCATGGCGAGAGGAATCTGTATGCAGAAGTGATTCAAGTTGTAGTTGCCCGCCAGTTATGCTGGGTTCGTCCCCTACTGCTAGTAACTTATACTCCCGAACTACCAATAATAATTGATTTACGAGATGGATCTGACTTACTTTGGCCTATCAAACTATTTAGACACGCCCTAGATACAGAAGTTATTACCCTCCTGAGTCAAGTGTTACTCAAAGAGCCAAAATTAGAACCAGACTTAGTAGCCAAGCAGCAACTCCATCAATTCATTCAACAACTTTGGCAAGCGTATCAGGAGGAAGTAAGGAATGGAGAATAGAGAGCCGAGGGAAAACTAACGACCATTGACTAAGAATATCGAATTCCCGCATCCTGCATCCGTTGAATAGCTTCATGCAAACGTTCCTCACAGATGGTGAGGGCAATTCTAAAATAACCTTCACCTGACACGCCATAGCCAACCCCTGGGGGAACGACGATACCACATTTATCGAGCAGCAAAGTAGTAAATTCAGTAGAGGTGTATCCAGGCGGTACAGGAACCCAAACATAAAGAGTAGCTTTTGGTGGTTCGATAGGCCATCCTAAAGATTGCAATCCCTTAACAATAATGTCACGACGATTTTGGTAAACTGACATCACAGCTTGTAGTTCTACTTCATCGGTGTTGTAAGCTGCGATCGCAGCTTTTTGAATTGCTTTAAATACTCCAGAGTCAACATTCGTTTTTACCTGACTCAAGCCCTGAATAGCATAGGCATTACCAACCGCAAATCCAATCCTCCAGCCTGTCATATTGTATGACTTCGATAGACTGTGAAACTCAATGGCAATGTCCTTCGCACCTGGAATTTGCAGGACACTTGGTGGTTTGTAGCCATCATACGCCATTTCTGAATAAGCATGATCATGGCACAACAAAATACTGTGCTGCTGACAAAAAGCTACTAATTCCTCAAAAAACTCTAGTGTTGCTAAAGCCCCAGTAGGGTTGTTAGGATAATTAACCCACAACATTTTCGCTTTACGGGCAACTTCCTCAGGGATTAAATCTAAATCGGGTAAAAATTTATTTTCCGCTTTCAGAGGCATGGTGAAAGGTTCGCCCCCAGCAAAAATCGTGGAAGTTCTATACACGGGATAACCAGGATCTGGTATTAATGTGTAATCTCCTGCTTCCACAAAAGCTAAAAAAGTATTATGTATAGCCTCTTTGGAACCAATAGAAGAAACAACTTCCGTGTTGGGATTTAAATCCACTACCCCAAATCGACGTTCCATCCACTTTACGGCTGCTTCTCTAAACTCTTGTGTGCCTTCGTAAGGTGGATAGTTATGGTTAGAAGCTTCATCAATTGCCTCACGCATCGCCTGGAGAATATGAGCAGGAGTTGGCTTATCAGGATCACCGACTCCTATATTAATGATGTCAACTCCTTGGGCAATCAGTGCTTCCCGTTTACGGTTAATTTCAGCAAACAAATAAGGAGGAATTTTTTCTAAACGTTTAGCAAACTGCATGGCAACTTGTAACTAATGCAAAAGTGGATGCTCTTTAGCACAGTTTACGCCACACGAGGTAACTAAATCACGGTAACCCGTTGCTTATTAGCTCTTACACTTTGACTGTGATGGCGACTTTTGTTGTTACCAACTATGTAAATTTTTCTAGCTTAGTGTTACTAATTATTGCAGAATTAATTTTTCTTAGAGAAAAATACTAAGGTGATGAGCAGATTCAATGTCCTAACCCTAGACTAGGAACTAACTGAACACGACCAGCATCCATCTCTGCCATCAATAATTCTAGGGCTTCGTAGTCAACGTCCGAGATGTGACCCATTGCAGTCAACTCAAAATTAATCTCGTTTTCTATTTCTGGAGTTAACTTTTTAATATCCAGTGCTTTTTCTACCAACTGCCGAATTGCATATCTAGTTTTCATAGGTGTATGAACCCACTTTCAGTGATACTAAATTATCCAAGATAGAGTTAAGTATAAAATGTGATCCAGTCATGGCTATTTAAGTGATTTAGATCACAATTAAACTCAGTAGATATTTCCTGATTTAACTCACGATTTGAAATGAAAATTTACAACGATTTCACCATTTAAATCGCTACTCAAAATATGGCTCAATCAGTAGTGTTTACGAATAAGTCAGGCTTCGTAGCACAATTTTTAGTGATTGCTTTGGTTGGGTATCCCTACCACTGTTGATTTTTTTAGAACCTCAAGGAAAAAAAAGTATATATGAACACATTTCCCTAGTAAGTTATGACAATCTTTAAACAGACCCGCAACAAACATAAAGATTCAGCAAAGAGACTTAGGACGTATGGTCGATGCCAAGGCAAAAAGTTTATGTTCAAATAAATTCAAGCTCCACAATTCAGTAACTCTAATTAGGATTTAATATGCAAGCAGTACTGAAGTGTCCGAAAATTCAGGTAATCCGTCCTTATGGCTGTCTGAATGCGACTAATGCTTTGGAATTTGAACAAGACTTAACCAAAACGCTGGCAAAGGAGGATATCTCAAGCTTGTGGGTGGATTTAGCAGATGTAGAATCCTTAGACAGCTCTGGACTGATGGCTTTAGTATCTGCACTGAAAATAGCTCAAAACCTGGGTAAGGGTTTTCAGCTTTACTCTGTTTCCCCAGCAACCAGGATTATTTTTGAGTTAACCCAACTCAACGAAATTTTTGAAATCTTTGAACACGAAGCAGAGTTGGTAGTCGGTCAATTATATTAAAACAGTCCATAAATATTAACAAATAAACTGGTTGAGCAGCGCTTAGTGTAAAGGAGTTCTAAGTTGCTACCCCAAAACCTGTTGAAAGAGCTAATCAATGCTAATGTTGGAGGTGAGTAGCTGTAATCAAAGTAGCTCGAAGTTAGCACAGTGGCTGTCGCATTTGAAAGTTTAATCACACCGGATATCTTAAAACCAGCCCGTTACTTGGGTAACGAACGTCTGGCAGTACACAAACCTTGGAATACCGCCGTCATACGCTGGGTGTTAACCTACCCGGAAGTCTATGAGGTCGGAGCATCCAACTTAGGGCATATCATTCTGTATAACATCTTGAATGCCCAACCAAGACAATTATGCGATCGCGCTTACCTCCCAGGGACAGACTTAGCAGCAAAACTCAGGGCTACAAATACACCCTTATTTGCTGTCGAGTCCAAGCGATCGCTAAGTGAATTTGATATTTTAGGTTTTAGTCTTAGTTATGAATTAGGAGCCACCAACATTTTGGAAATGTTGGACTTAGCAGGGATTCCTCTCACTTGGCAAGAACGCTCACAAAGCAATTACCCCCTGATTTTTGCTGGTGGACAAACAGCAACATCAAACCCGGAACCATACGCCGACTTCTTCGACTTTTTCGCATTAGGAGATGGGGAAGAACTCCTAAGCGAAATTGGTTTGGTATTAGAAGAAGGTAAAAAAGCAGGATTGAGTCGAGATAATCTCCTCCTCGATTTGGCGCAAATACCAGGCGTGTACGTGCCGCAATTTTACCAGATGACGGACATGGGGTCAGTTCAGCCTCTACGTCCAGATGTACCAAAACGAATTTTGCGGCGGGTGGCTACTCCCATACCCGCTTATTCTATTGGGCTAGTACCATACGTAGAAACTGTACATGATCGCTTGACAATAGAGATTCGCCGTGGATGCACTCGTGGCTGTCGCTTTTGTCAACCGGGAATGCTCACCCGACCAGCTAGGGATGTAGAACCAGAAAAAGTAGTGGACGCAATAGAGCAGGGGATGCGGGCAACTGGTTATAATGAATTTTCTTTGTTGTCCCTGAGTTGTTCCGATTATTTGTCCCTACCAGCCGTAGGGATGGAAATTAAAAATCGGTTAAGAAATGAAAATATTTCCTTGTCTCTCCCCAGTCAACGAGTAGATAGATTTGATGAAAACATTGCCAACATCCTGGGCGGTACACGGCAAGGCGGACTGACCTTTGCCCCAGAAGCCGGAACCCAAAGAATGCGGGATATCATCAATAAGGGTTTAACCAACGAAGAATTACTAAGAGGTGTAAAAACAGCCTGGGAACAAGGCTGGGATAAAATCAAGTTGTATTTTATGATTGGCTTACCGGGAGAAACAGATGCGGATGTTTTCGGGATTGCAGAAACGGTAAGTTGGCTACAGCGAGAATGTAGGGAAAGAGGCAGAAGACCCCTCAACTTCAACATTACAATTTCTAATTTCACACCCAAACCCCATACACCATTTCAGTGGCACTCTGTGGCGACTGCGGAATTTAAACGCAAGCAAGGCCTGTTGCGGCAAGCATTCCGCCAGCTACGAGGAGTAAAAGTCAACTTCACCGATGTCCGCATCTCAGCAATGGAGGACTTTATCGGTAGAGGCGATCGCTCCTTAGGTAAAGTAGTCCGTAGGGCTTGGGAATTAGGTGCAGGCATGGATTCCTGGTATGAGGGTCTAGATAAAGCTTTTGCAGCCTGGGAAAGTGCGATCGCTCAAGCTGGTCTAGATTGGAAATACCGCCTAGTAGAAAATGGTGAGTGGAATCTGTTTTATGCAGACGCTTTGGAAGGTGAAGAAATAAAGGAAGAAGAGGGAAAATCAAATCTCACTCAGCACTCCCTAGACTCTCCCCTCCCCTGGGATCATATAGATACAGGAATCGACAAAAAGTGGTTGCAAGAGGACTTAAAACGCGCTCTAGAAGCTGCCATTGTTCCAGACTGCTCATTTGAAGGTTGTTCTCACTGTGGTGTTTGCGGCACTGACTTTGGCCACAACATCGTCATCGAGCCGCCGCCAATTCCCGAATTTGCTGGTGAGTTTGTTCCCAATACCACCAAGTCCCAACGACTACGAGTTTGGTTCGGTAAACAAGGTGACATGGCTTTAGTCAGCCATTTGGATCTAATGCGTCTATTAGATCGAGTAGTCAGAAGAGGCAGTCTACCAGTTACTTATACTGGAGGATTTCATCCCAATCCCCGGATTGTTGCAGCTAGTGCTTTAGCCTTGGGAGCTACTAGCAGTGGTGAAATTGTGGATTTTGAATTAACTCAATTAATTGAAGCAGATGCTTTTGTGCAGAAACTAGTTGATGAACTGCCACCAGATATACCAATCTATCGTGTGGAACAGATAGATTTAAAATCCCCAGCCGCTAACCAAGTATTAGATAGGGCAGAATATGTAATTACGGTGGCAGCCTCAAGGAAGGTAAATGCTACACAATGGCAAAACTGGATCGATATGATTTTGGCAAAAGACGAAATCCTGTCCGAACAGACAACCAAATCTGGGAAAAGCCATTTAGTAAATCTGCGCTCACGTTTGTTTGAGTTGGAATTAGTTAAAACCCACGAAAGCGAAACTGAACCTACAGCCGTTTTGCGTTATGTAGGTAGCTGTCGCCCCGATGGTGTACTGTTGCGTCCCGAACAAACCCTATCTATGCTAGAAGTAGTAGCGGGTAAAGAAGAATTTCATCTTCTGCACATCCATCGCAATCAGCTAATTTTAGCGGTATAATCTCTGAAGGGTAACTTGCTAGTAGTTACTCTATTGTGGTACATCGTGGGAATTGATTTTTAGCAAGGTTGCGTTAGAATGGGGTGAAGAGAAATTTTCTGGCGCTGCATAGAAGAAGCTAGTTCACTATTACCCTGATCATCAGGGAGCGAAATTAAAGGTATTAGAGTGCAAATTCTAGGATTTTATCCCAGAGAAACTAAGGCAGATTAAAGAACACTCTCTTTATGGCTATCGTGTGAACTAGTGATTAACAGCAAGCTCCGTCAGCTTCTCTACCACCATGCTTTTAAAACAACTGCTGAATGCCTAATCCCTAGATGGTGAAGGTATCACATCAGAAATCAACCACGGACGGTTGATTTATTTGCTTAGACAATATGCAGCCGTTCTGGAATAATCAGGCGTATCGACGCAATTCCCCAGTCAATAGCTTTTTATTTTGAAGCTCAACTTCACAATTTTTATTACCAGCAGTGTCTTTGGAGGCTGGCAGGGGCGAGAGGGATAACAAACCTCCAAGCCTGTTGACGCTGCCGATTTTTGAGGAAATTGAATGCCAAAACAAATTATTATCGCGGAGCAGCATCAAATCGCTGCTGTATTTTCGGAAGACCAAATACAAGAACTCGTTGTAGCCACAGGCCATCATCAAATCGGTGATATCTACTTAGGTGTAGTAGAAAATGTATTACCAGGTATTGATGCAGCTTTTGTCAACATCGGAGATCCAGAACGTAATGGTTTTATTCATGTAACGGATTTAGGCCCTTTACGACTCAAGCGAACAGCAGCAGCAATTACGGAATTATTAGCACCACAACAAAAAGTTTTGGTGCAGGTAATGAAAGAGCCAACGGGAACAAAAGGCCCAAGGCTCACAGGTAATATCACTTTACCCGGACGTTATGTGGTACTGATGCCCTATGGTAGGGGTGTAAATTTATCGAGGCGGATTAAGAGTGAAAGTGAACGTAACCGTTTACGAGCATTAGCAATTTTAATTAAACCTGCTGGCATGGGTTTGCTGGTGCGTACAGAAGCAGAAGGCAAGCCAGAAGAAGCAATCATCGAAGATTTGGAAGTACTGCAAAAGCAATGGGAAGCCATTCAACAAGAGGCACAGTCAACTCGTGCGCCAGCACTCCTGAATCGGGACGATGATTTTATCCAGCGCGTATTACGTGATATGTATGGTGCGGATGTAAATCGGATTGTCGTCGATTCCAGTACTGGTTTGAAGCGAGTCAAACAGTATTTGCAGAACTGGAGTGGCGGTCAGACACCACAAGGATTGTTGATTGACCATCACCGCGATCGCTCCCCCATTTTAGAATATTTCCGGATCAATGCCGCAATTAGAGAAGCGCTCAAACCAAGAGTAGACCTACCTTCTGGCGGTTATATCATTATTGAGCCAACAGAAGCATTAACTGTCATAGATGTCAACTCAGGTTCCTTCACGCGATCGGCCACAGCCAGAGAAACTGTTTTGTGGACCAACTGTGAAGCCGCAACAGAAATTGCTCGTCAGCTACGTCTGCGGAATATCGCTGGGGTAATCGTCGTTGATTTTATTGACATGGAATCACGCCGTGACCAGTTACAAGTTCTCGAACACTTTAATAAAGCCCTCCGCGCAGATAAAGCTCGTCCCCAAATTGCCCAACTTACAGAGCTAGGTTTAGTAGAACTGACTCGCAAACGGCAAGGGCAAAATATTTATGAATTGTTTGGTGACACTTGCCCAGCCTGCGGTGGTTTAGGACATACAGTCCGCTTACCCGGAGAAACGGAGAACCGCTTACCTACTCCAGCAGCAGAAATTCCAGAACGTTTTGTATCTCTGCCTACACGAGAGCCTCGTTTACCAACTGCACGCATCAGCGAACCACGAGAAACCTACGATGGATTTGGTGAAGCGTTTGAAAACGACTCTGACTTGGGTGCTTTAAATTTAATTAATCATCCTAGCTATCAAGAACTGAACGATAACAATAAACGTCGCGCCCGTACCCGTCGCAGTCGGATTGGCATCAATGGTACAAATGGCAAAGATGAACAAAGAATTACTGCCAACCCACTAGCTTTTATCAATGAGTCAGATTTAGACCTTGATGGAGATGTTGAATTAAGCGCTCCACCAGAGTTACCCACACCCAACCTGGGAAAATCTGGCTGGATTGAAAGAGCAGAACGGACTAAGGTTATTAAAACAGAGCCAGTTAAGCCAGTGGTGGAACCACCGGAGATTAAGACTGTAGAAATGACTCCAGAAGAACAAGATATTTTTGCTCTTATGGGGATTTCTCCGCTAATTAAATTAGAGCAGGAGGTGAAAAATCCTAAATCCGTCATTATTAACATTGTTCAACCGGGACAAACACCAACTATACCGACTGAAATAACTCCGGAGCCGGTGGCTAAGACAACACCAAGCGTTGAAGTGAGTACACCAAAAGTAAAGCTGGAATCTAAGTCTGTGTCGGTAACGGCAACTGAACCAATAAAGTTGACAGAAACGACGGAAGAATCTGAAGTGAATGCCGCTAGCACTGCTAACCGTCGCCGTCGTCGTCGTTCTTCCGCTTCCGACTCAGATACGGGAGAGGATAGTTAAGACCAATTCTGCAAAGCAGAGCCACAGATTTAAACTAGAATTCCAGACATTTTTTAGCTGCATATTAGCGCGTCTATCCATAGTGCATTAATAAACTACAGAGGTACAGAGCAGACGGAGATCATGAAAGATATTCATGCACTAGATGACAGTAGACGCGCTACTATTCTTTGAGTTCTCTAAGGGAGTACTCCTAGTGTGTTTTTGAGTTTGTTTTTGCGGGAAGACACAAGCCTAACCGTTAGATATTTTGCATTGGTGTAAGCTTTGATGATGCTAAAGAAGGCGCAAACTACTGATAATCTAAAGTTGCCAATATCCCTAAATGCAACTGGTTGGCTGGAGTCCTCCCCTGATTGGTCGAATATTTCAGGCCTGGTGGCAGGAGTAGATGAAGTAGGTCGGGGCGCTCTCTTTGGGCCTGTAGTGGCAGCATCTGTTATACTACCAGCTAGCTCTTTTCCTCAGCTGATGACAGCTGAGATTAAAGATAGCAAGAAACTATCTCATTCTCGCAGAGTTCAGCTAGCGCAGCAAATTTCTACGCTAGCTATAGACTGGAGAATTGGTTATGCAACAACGGCTGAAATTGACCGAATTAATATTTTGCAGGCAACACTGTTAGCCATGAGACGGTCTGTAAAAAAGCTGAAATTACAGCCCATACTCTGTTTGGTGGATGGGAATCAACCAGTACAGGACTTGCCAATTTTACAACAAACTATTGTTAAGGGAGATGAGCGATCGCTCAATATTGCCGCGGCCAGCATCATGGCTAAAGTTTGGCGTGACGATTTGATACAGCGTCTATCAACCAAATATCCGATGTATGATTTAAAGAGTAACAAGGGATATGGTAGCAAAAAGCATTTGTTAGCTCTGGAAAAACACGGAGCTTCACCCTTACATCGTCAGTCGTTCCGCCCTTGTCAAATATCACTTGACTAGTTAATTAGTAATTAAACCGTTCTTTCCTTCCAACAGAGGAGGAGTAGCAGTTGTTTTCTGCTACAGACAACTGACACACTACTCTATATTGAAAATTGGCAATTGAGGATCATTATTAGCTAAAGCTTGTTCTTGGGTTTGGGAAATGACCCATTGACGATAGTCCACTAATAGTTGATGCAACAATCTTTGCTTTACGGTTAATAAGACACTTTTGAGCAAACCATTACCAGTAGTCTCTAAAATTGACTTGGGTGTTAGAGAGAAAGGAGGTGGTAAATCCACCTGCACTTGTAAATCAGCCCTACCTTCTAGGCGAGTAGCAGTATTTAATTGATATGGCGACAAATACCCTCTTAGATTGAGAGAGAAACGCTGGTTAATGTACTCAAAACCAAGAATTTCGCAACCTACTGATCGCAGGTAAATTGTTCCGTTCGATTCTGCCCAAACTCTCATGTCTACAGTAGGTTGAATACTCAAGGACATGAAATTTAAAGGGCGCATTTTCAGCCGAAACACTTCCTCAGAAAGTTGCTGAATACGCCTTTGATCTACCAAAGCATTAACTAGACGTTGGGGCTGACGCAAGTAGTGCTGAATAGGAATAGGCTGCTGTGGTACAGCAATTTCTACCGATTGTGAGGCAGTGAACTTGGTAGCCATGAGTTGCGGGAAGTAATTGTTTTAATATTTCTACTATTAATTAGTTTATGACTCAATAGATTTTATTATAGAAAAAAGTGTTCAATTAAAGTAGCTGATAAGCTAAATTATATTTAGGTATAATTCTTTTCTATGGTTAGAATGCCTAAATGAAAAGAATTCATCGCTCGTAAGTATATAAATTATAACTCATATTATTCTCAATAAAGATACAGTTGACCTAGATATTCCAGAATTTAATCCACAGTTTTGATATTCATTAATTTGGAAGAAAATACACTCTCACCTATTTATTTAGATATGGTAGGGCGAAGATACAGCCCTACAACTTAGACAATGGCTTAATTATTGGTTCATAGTTAGTTGCTGACAGTAATATTCTATTTGTACTTATGATAAAGTCTATACACCAAACATATAACTATGGGCAAAAACATAATGACATTATCTGTTGCTCATTTAGGGCCACCTGGTACTTATGCAGAACAAGCTACTATTTTTTATGTAAAATGGCTGAGTCACAGTAGTGGACTAGAAGCTAGTTTACGTCCTTATTCCAGCATTGCTCAGTCGCTCCAAGCTCTAGCTCAAGGAGAAACTCAATTAGCTGTTGTGCCTGTAGAAAATTCTATTGAAGGCAGTGTCACCATGACAATGGATACAATGTGGCAGCTAGATAGTTTGCAAATTCAGTCAGCTTTAATCTTGCCCATTGCTCATGCTTTAATTTCTTGTGCCGATAGTTTAGATGGGATAAAAACGGTTTATTCTCATCCCCAAGCTCTAGCCCAGTGTCAAGGTTGGCTAAGAGCGTTTCTTCCTAATGTGCAACTGATTCCTAGTAATTCAACAACTGAGGCGCTGGAAAAACTAGAGTATGATTTGTCAATAGGGGCGATCGCTTCCAGTAGAGCTGCTGAACTTTATAATTTACCCATACTAGCAAGTCGTATTAATGACTATGCAGAAAACTGTACTCGCTTTTGGGTAATCAGTCAGGCAGAATCTGATATTACCCATCAATTGCCTTTACAAAAACTCACTCACACTTCTATTGCTTTTAGCGTACCTGCCAACGTGCCTGGTGCATTGCTCAAAACACTGCAAGTTTTTGCCCACTTGGATATTAACTTGAGTCGAATTGAGTCTCGTCCAACAAAGCGATCGCTGGGCGAGTATTTATTTTTTATTGATTTAGAAGCTGATGTCAATACACCACAGATGAAATCTGCTTTGCTTGAATTAACTACTTACACAGAAGTCTTAAAAATTTTTGGTAGTTACAGTGTACTTTCAGCTAACGATCAATAGTAATTATTACTGCGTTATTGCTCAAGTTAACGATATCAAGTTAGAGCTTTGGGTTAAATGTATCTTTCAAAACAGAACGAGCTGCCAAATGATTGCGAGTGGTAGTTAAAATTTCTGCTTCTCGTTCTAGGCGAGCAGCAGTATCTTGCATTTCCAGTAATGATTGCTGCTCTCCCGCTACTCCATATAAGTTGCTGGCCACCCAGTAAGATAATTCTGTGGGTAAATCTGGCAATTCTTCAGGAATCTCTATATTTTGTTCTGTAATTTTAGCTGAAAGACGAACAACATCACGCAGCAGTTGCTCTACATCCGTTGCCAAAGGGCGCAAATCCTTTGCTGGTGGATGGTCTTCTAACCATTCCACTAAACCGACACGGTAGGGTTTTTCCCGTACGTATTCTAAGACACGGAATCTTTGTTGTCCCAGAGTCAACATTTTCATGCGGTCATCTGGTAGACGTTGATAGTGAATAATTTCTGCACAGCAGCCTACGTTCGCAATTGTGCCTTTTACTGGGTCAACCATCAAGACCCCGAACCTGCGATCGCTTTCCAAAATCGTGTTCATCATGATTCGGTAGCGGAATTCAAATATATGCAGGGGCAATGGTCTGGTAGGAAACAGAACTACTTCGGGTAACGGGAACAGAGGTAGTTCGCGGACGGCAATTCTAGAAGAAGATGTCATTTTTACCTGAGTATAAATTTAATCTTTAAAATTTCTCTTTCTCTGCTTTTCCCGTATTTTCCTTACATTCTATCATTTGTTTTCTGGCTAAATAAAATGCCCTGAAAAAATTATTTCAGGGCAGCATAAATATTTTTACTAACGTCAGTTGTTAGCGGCTACTAGTCATTGGCGAAAAAATAACTATTGATTACTGACTAATTAAAGCTTTACTTCAATATCTACACCAGATGGTAAATCCAGCTTCATCAGCGCATCGATGGTTTTAGATGAAGGCTGGTAAATGTCGATAATCCGGCGGTGAGTACGGGTTTCAAAATGTTCGCGGGAATCCTTATCTACGTGGGGCGATCGCAGCACGCAGTATATCTTCCGTTTTGTGGGTAAGGGAATTGGGCCTATGGCTGTAGCGTTAGTACGGTTAGCTGTGTCAACGATCTTCTCGCAAGATGTATCTAATAAACGACGGTCAAAAGCTTGTAAACGGATTCTAATCTTCTGCTGCTGTAGAGTTGCCATCTTAAATTTTCCAGGTTCTGATGAATTGAGGGGTTAGGGATTGGGGATTGGAGATTGGGGACTGGGACACTTAGGCAAAAATCACTGTTTGTCCTTCTTGTCTTTTCCTAAATATCTAGTCCCCAGTACCTTATTTAAGTTCAGATAAAAGAGCAGAGATGCCGCAAGCTTCTCTGCTCTTAGTTATTAGGGTGAAAAAGTGCTACTTGACGATTTTGGAGACGACACCAGCACCGATGGTGCGGCCACCTTCACGAATAGCGAAGCGCATCCCTTGCTCAATCGCAATCGGGTTGATTAATTCAACAGTGACTTTGATGCGATCTCCTGGCATCACCATTTCTACTGCTTCACCTTCATCGGAAGTAAAGGCTTTAATTGTACCAGTTACATCAGTTGTCCGCACATAGAATTGAGGACGGTAGCCAGCGAAGAAAGGAGTTTTACGACCACCTTCTTTTTCGGTGAGAACGTAAACTTCGCCTTCAAATTGGGTGTGAGGAGTGATGGAACCAGGCTTGGCTAAAACCATACCCCGTTCAATATCAGTTTTTTGAATACCACGTAACAGTACACCGGCGTTGTCTCCAGCCATACCTTCATCGAGACTCTTCTTGAACATCTCGATCCCGGTAACAGTTGTGTTGCGTGTATCTCTAATACCTACTAGTTCTACAACATCACCAACTTTCACCTTACCACGCTCAATCCGACCGGTAGCAACTGTACCACGACCGGTAATAGAGAACACGTCTTCTACCGCCATCAGGAATGGTTTATCTATATCCCGCTCTGGATCAGGAATATAAGAATCTACAGCATCCATCAATTCGTAGATTTTATCTACCCAAGGATTTTCTCCACGTTGGGTCTTAGGATTCTTGGTCATAACGTCGAGAGCTTGCAAACCTGAACCTCTAACGATGGGAATATCATCACCATCGAATTCGTATTCGGTCAACAGTTCTCTTAATTCCAGTTCTACTAGTTCTAGTAGTTCAGCGTCTTCCATCATATCTTCTTTATTTAAGAAGACTACTAGCTTAGGAACGCCTACCTGTTTTGCTAGTAGGATGTGTTCACGGGTTTGAGGCATAGGGCCGTCGGTAGCAGCAACTACGAGAATTGCTCCATCCATCTGAGCCGCACCTGTGATCATATTCTTCACATAGTCAGCGTGACCAGGACAGTCTACGTGAGCATAGTGACGATTAGCGGTCTCATATTCAACGTGGGCTGTGTTAATGGTGATACCCCGCGCCTTTTCTTCTGGTGCGTTGTCGATTTGATCGTAGCCTTTAGCGACCGCTTGACCAAGGGCTGCCAAGGTCATGGTGATTGCTGCCGTTAAGGTTGTTTTACCGTGGTCAACGTGGCCAATCGTACCAATATTTACGTGGGGTTTCGTTCTTTCAAACTTTGCGCGTGCCATGAATACTCGTTTCCTTTTTTAATTAAGCGTTCCCTTTGCTTTTTGCAATGATAGTTTCAGCTACGCTGCGAGGCACCTCTTCGTAGTGACTGAACTCCATCGTAAAGATACCCCGACCTTGGGTTTTCGAGCGGATATCAGTGGCGTAGCCGAACATAGTCGCCAGTGGAACTTTTGATGCCACTTTAGCGAGTCCCTGTTCAGTGCTTTGGCTTTCTATCTGCCCCCGACGGGAGATGAGGTCGCCAATGACGTTCCCAATGTAGTCTTCAGGAACTTCCACTTCGACTTTCATCATAGGCTCTAATAGTACTGGTGAGGCTTTAAGCACAGCTTCTTTCAGCGCCATTGATCCAGCAATTTTGAAAGCCATTTCCGAAGAGTCCACATCGTGGTAGGAGCCATGAACTAGCGTTGCTTTCACGTCAATGAGTGGATATCCAGCTAAAATACCAGATTCACAGCTTTCTTTCATACCTTGCTCGGCAGGGCCTATGTACTCTTTAGGTACTACACCACCGACAATTTTAGAGACGAATTCAAAGCCAGTACCTGGTTCTCCAGGTTCCAAATTGATCACAACGTGACCATATTGACCTTTACCACCACTTTGACGGATGAACTTACCTTCCACGTTAGTAACTGATTTACGAATCGTTTCGCGGTAAGCTACTTGTGGCGCACCAACGTTGGCTTCCACTTTGAATTCACGTAACATCCTGTCTACGAGAATTTCTAGGTGGAGTTCTCCCATCCCTGCAATTACAGTTTGGTTCGTTTCTGGGTCAACGTTGACACGGAAAGTTGGATCTTCTTCTGAGAGAGATTGCAGAGCCTTGGATAGCTTATCCATGTCGTTCTTGGTTTTGGGTTCAACCGCTACCGAGATCACTGGCTCTGGAATAAATAGGGATTCCAGAATTACTGGTGAGCCTTCATCAGTGATAGTATCACCAGTCAAGGTGTCTTTTAATCCTAGAGCAGCCCCTAAATCACCTGCACGTAGTTCTTCTACGTCTTGCCGGTCATCTGCTTTCATGAGAACTAAACGGGAAATCCGTTCTTTTTTGTTCTTAGTAGCATTTAGAACATAGCTACCTTTTTTCAGAACGCCTGAATAAACGCGAACAAAGGTAAGGCGACCGTATGGGTCAGCCATAATCTTGAAGGCTAAAGCTGCTAAGGGTTCGTTGTCGTCAGCCCGACGCTCAACAGTATCACCATTAGCGAGTGTGCCTTGAATGGGTGGTACTTCTGTTGGTGCGGGTAGGTAATCTACCACTGCATCCAGCATTAACTGTACACCTTTATTTTTGAAGGCTGAACCACAAAGTACGGGTACGATTGTGCCTGCAATTGTACCTTGACGCAGGGCAGAGCGAATTTCTTCCTCTGTCAGTGCTTCGCCATCGAAGTACTTAGTCATCAGAGCATCATCGGTTTCTGCGACTGCTTCCACCAACTTGGTGTAGTACTCTTCGACTTGATTTTGTAAGTCTGCTGGGATATCAGTTTCCTGAATATCTGTACCTTGGTCGTTGTTGTAAATGTAGGCACGCTTCCGCACCAAGTCTACGATGCCCTTGAAGTCGTTTTCGCTACCGATAGGTAATTGAATGGCAATAGCATTTGCCCGCAGGCGATCGCGCATTTGCTCATGAACTCTGTAGAAGTTCGCTCCTGTACGATCCATCTTGTTGATGAAGGCAATCCGAGGTACTTTGTAACGGTCTGCTTGCCGCCACACAGTTTCTGATTGGGGTTGTACACCACCCACGGAACAAAATACCGCAATCACACCATCTAACACCCGCATGGAGCGCTCAACTTCAATTGTGAAGTCTACGTGACCTGGAGTATCGATAATGTTAATTTGATAATCTTTCCAACTGGTACTGATTGCCGCAGCAGTGATGGTAATTCCCCGCTCCCGCTCTTGATCCATCCAGTCGGTTACAGCAGTTCCTTCGTGAACCTCACCGATTTTATGAATTATTCCAGAGTAAAATAATATTCTCTCTGTTGTCGTGGTTTTGCCCGCATCTATATGCGCCGCAATACCGATATTGCGTACTTTCTCTAGCGGGTTTGTACGTGCCACAATAACCTCCTATAGTTTTTGCCTCATGATATCTTGTATATTACTCTTTGTTAAGATTCTATACTTTTAGGGAAAACCGACTTGTGTTCGGTAATTCCGCGATATACCGCTTTTTGATGCACGATATACCGCTTTTGTACTTAGTAACGATAGTGTGCAAATGCTTTGTTTGCTTCCGCCATCCGGTGTGTTTCTTCCCGTTTGCGAATCGCATTCCCGCTTTCATTGGCAGCATCTAGTAGCTCATTAGCCAATCTGCTGGCCATTGTCCGTCCGGGTCTACTTCTAGAAAATTGTACCAGCCAACGTAGTGCTAGGGTAGTACCACGTTCTGTACGCACTTCCATCGGTACTTGGTAGGTTGCACCACCGACACGGCGGGCTTTTACTTCTACTAAAGGTGTTGCGTTCCGCACTGCTCTTTCAAAAACTTCTAAGGCATTGTTACCAGTGCGTTCTTCAATTGTTTTCAAAGCATCATAAACGATGCGCGCAGCTAGTGATTTCTTTCCATGACGCATAATTCGCCGGATGATCATACTCACCAGGCGACTGTTATATACAGAGTCAGGCGGGACTGGCCGCCTTTGAATAACACCACGACGAGACATACTTTACCTTTAATTCGGATTTGGCAACGAAATTATATGCTATCAGACAGCGTATTCTCTGAGTGCTAGCGCAACTCATAATTCCGCATTTTGGCTCTAAGGTTGCAGCAAACCCAATTTAAGAGACTTGCTGACTTGAAAAAGCTCCGAGGGCTGAGTGGTGCGTAAACACTAGTCTCTAACCTGTTGTTCTGGCCTTTTTCATCCATCCTGATTTACTCAGTTCATGATGGCTAATTCGATTTAGTAGACAAACAAACAGCATTATCAATACCGAAATATTTATAATTAAATGCTGTTTTTTTATCATGCCTACACTTGCTCGCTGAGTGCAGGTTGGCGGTAGAAGCTTGAGCAAATTTTCAGAAACAGATTATTTATTCTGTGAATCAATTACTGTTTCAGAACAAGCATTGATTCTTTTGCCTGAATTTAGGGGCTTTTGGGGAAGCGACTAATCGTAATCAAACACGATTAATCGCCTGATTTATTTTTTCGCTTCTTTCGGGCGCTTGGTTCCATATTTGGAACGGCCTTGTTTGCGGTCTTTAACTCCGGCTGTATCCAAGGTTCCCCGGATGATGTGGTATCTTACACCTGGTAAGTCCTTCACCCGACCGCCACGAATCATTACTACTGAGTGTTCTTGTAAGTTGTGACCAATCCCTGGGATGTAAGCAGTAACTTCAAATCCCGATGTAAGTCTGACCCGTGCTACTTTCCGTAGAGCCGAGTTAGGCTTTTTAGGTGTAGTTGTGTATACTCTGGTGCAAACACCCCGACGTTGAGGGCATTGCTTCAGAGCAGGGGACTTAGTTTTCTGACGCGCTTTTTCGCGTTCAGTGCGTATTAATTGCTGTATTGTTGGCATGAGTCACAGCGCGTGAAGCTGCTTATAGGTCTAAGTTTTAACAAATCCTGATTATATCTTTTTTTGTGGTTTTATGTCAAACTTCCATATTATTTCGTTAAACACTAGATGGTGTAGCGGTAGAGAAAGAATTTCCACAGCCACAGGTAACGATTGCTTGGGGGTTTTGGAAGCGGAATGCACCACCCATCAGATCCTCTGAATAATCTATGGCTAGACCATTGATGTAATTATAGCTGGCATGATCGATGACTACTTGGGTATTATTAATGTCGAAGATGCGATCGCCTTCTTTTATTTTTTCATCGAAAGACATCTCGTAAAACCAATCAGAACAGCCACCTGGTTTAACGGTGAGCCTAAATAGGGACATGGAATGCTGCTTTGCTTTTAAGCGATTGATTTCACTGGCTGCGGCTTGGCTCAAATGAATCATAACTAGTTTGGGCAAGTGAAGACACCATCTTTTAGTATTACAGATGGGTTGCCAAAAGAATTTAGTTGTCAGCGAAAAGACAGGAAAGCAGGGGAAAATCCCACAGATGATATCTTTAAGATTAGGACTTACGCACCGAGGTTTTTTGTTGAGACAGGGTGTAAGGGTGTAGGGGTTTAGGGGGTTTCAAGCATTTATTTTGAATTTTGTTGGCGTAGCCTACTCTTCTACTTCTCCTGTCGAAGACGCTAACGCGAACGAGAACGCTATGCGAAACCGTAAGGTATTTTGAATTTTGAATTGATTCATACCCCTGTACCCTTCTCCAAACCCTTGAGTTTTCGTTTTTATGGGTAAGGCCTAAAGATTGATTTTCTGTGCTTCTGTGTCTTGATGGTGGAAATGCTTTTAAACACAGAGGCACAGAGGAAAGTTAGTATTTAAGTTACTAGAGGAAGATAGTTTGCCAAGAATCTTTAATTCGATGTTCGAGAGTAATCATCTTGGTAGCGAATAATATCATCTTCACCTAAATATTCGCCGTTTTGTACTTCAATGAGTACTAAGGGAATTACGCCAGGATTCTCTAGACGGTGAGCAGTACATTGGGGTACGTAGGTAGACTGATTATTACTTAATAGAATTTCCTTTTCACCACAGACTACTCTGGCTGTACCGGAGACAACAATCCAATGTTCACTACGGTGATGGTGCATTTGTAAGCTGAGGCGATGTCCAGGTTTCACCTCAATCCGTTTGATTTTATATCCACGCCCTTCTTCCAGTACTGTAAAAGAACCCCAAGGACGCAACTCTGTTGCAGCAACACTACGGCTAGTAATGGTAGTAGGTAGGGGTAAAGTGTGAGTTTTTGTTGTGGTTTCTTGAGTTTGAGCCATAGTTACCTCATTTGCAGACAAAACAAACTATCATTACTTCTGAAATAATCGATGGAAAATTTAGGGGAATTTTACAACCCTGAAATCAGGAGTTTTGCAGCACCTTGCTAAACATAGCAAAGTGAATCTGGGTAGGGTACAAAATGTTAATTGAAACTCTAGGTTTATACCAATTCTTCATCAAGTAGAACGTCTGCTTATTCTCAGCTTTAAATTGGGAAAGTGCAGATTAGGGTAAATTATGTGAAGTTTCAACTATCTACTATCTATCTGTACCGCTATTTTGGTTGAAGAAAAATCCCGATGCCGTTGTGGACACGGGCGGCGGTGTTAGGATAGCGGTCTAGGAGTTGCCCACTTAGGTAAAGGCTAGTTGAGCTACCACCATCTAGGTTGAGGGCGTTGACACAGCCTAACAGTTTCATCAGTTGGGCGTGTTCTGCTAGGGTTGGGCCGGGGCCACCTGCGCGGTTATGGACTGCGGCAATTAATAAGGTATTGTTTGGGGTAGTGCAGATGCCACTACGAACAGCCCTTTCAGCAATAAAGGCGTTACTGAATTGTTCGCTTTTGGCATCGAGGACGACTTGACTATTTTGGAGAAGTAGGGGACCGGCTCCGATGATATGGGGATAACGGTTAAACTCAGCAGGTGTAGTGGCACTGGTAATCTGCACATCAGTACCAATGGGGAGTTGTGAAACTAGTGTAGTGGTATTGCCACGTAATGTAAGTAAGTAGCCATTGTTAGGGATAGGAAAGTTGGTTTGACCTGCTTTATTCCCTGGAAACTGATTGGTGATTTTGTTGTTTTGAACTATGACAATCCGTTCATTGTCAGTTAAGGGAGTATACATCTTACCCCAGGCTGGTGTATAACGAGCGATACCGTTTTGGACATAGCCACTGTTCAGGGCTAAGATTGGCACTCGCAAATTACTAGATGTCACTAAAGTCTCTTGTAAGCTGAGACGACCAAAATAAAATTGACCGGCATCGTTCCAGGCGATCGCACCTCTGTTTAAGATAGGACTGGATAACCACTGATTATTCTGACGAATTGCCCCCAAAGGATAGCGGTTATTGCGGTTGAAATATCCTCCGTTAATTGCGCCTACTGCGAGGTAGCGTTGGGCTGTTTGCAATATGGGGGCTGTACCTACTAAAGTATCGGGGTTAGTGATAATGGGTTTTAAGCTTAATCCGACAGTCCTGGGGTTGACTTCCAAGAGGACGACAGGGAAACGATTTGTACCTAAATTAATAAACTGTTGTCGCCAACGCAGTCCGGTTGCCCAGGTAATATCTCGTGGTTGTAAGGGGTCGGGACGCAAATCAATAATCAGGCGATCGGGGTTATTAATAGTGCTAACCTGAGGAGACAAAGCTAAGGGAACACTTAGCTGAATCACCGTCTGATTATTCACTACCTCTACTTTGGTGATTAATGGTTCCGGTGTCGGTAATTGTTTAAGTAAATTGGGTGCAGATGCCGGTGGCGGTGCTATTGGTTGCGGTGTATAGCGTTGAATTAAACCAGTATCAGCGATGCCATCAAGGACGATTGTCCACTCTCTATGGGTTGATGCGGGGGGTTTGGCATCTGGTGTATTGGGGTCAACTGGAGGTTTGATGGGTTGCCCTTGTCTGACTTGCCAAGGTGTGGGACGGGTTAGGTCTACAACGATGCGAGTTGTGGGCAAAGATGGCACAATTGGGGTTCCTGGTCGCTGACTGGAGCGAATATCTCTCACTTGCCCTGGAGAAGTGGCGATCGCTAACGTGTTACCTTGGGACTGAATCTGCCATCCTGCTGTTCGGGCAAGATTGGTAATATCTAGATAGCGATAGCCTCCCTGAAGCCTAGTGGTTAAAACTATTGGTTGGGTTGTTGATGAAAACCACACTACTGGCTGTCTGGCTGGGTCATTACTGTTTAATAAGTCCACCCCCATCAATTGTCTAAGAGCGCCATCACTAATTAGTGTTGTTATTTGATTTGCTGCTCCTGGTTGCTGTAACCAAGCTCCTGGTAAGTTACGACCATTAAGGATAATTTGGCTACCGGCCGATAATCTGAGTGATGCAGGCGATGTTGGCAGAACCTGTGATGGCTGCTGGGCATTAGTGGTATAGGTAGCAGACAAGCAAAGTAATATTGCCGTTATGGGGGATACAAGAGTCCGAAAGTATCCGTATTTTAATGGTTTGGTAACAATATTGTGATTTGTTCGTCGGCAATAATTTGTCATTTTGTCCATAATTTACATAGTTACTTTTGCAACCTATCACCCAACGACCTAGTTAGCTAATTGTGCGGAAATCTTGAAACATAAAGAGCTAATTTAGTAGTAAATGTGATATGATATATATTGGCTTCTTATCTCTTAAAGATGACAAGCTAAGATTTTGCAGCAAAAACCACTGTAACTGAATGCTTTAACTAGCACTAGTTATAACAAAACTAGAAATAGTAGTTTTGGTTATTATATTTGGATAAGATATTAGATCCTGATACATTGTTCCTGCTGTTGCCACTTGAGTGAAGGTTAGACAGTAGGGGCTGTAGTGGCAACAGTGAAAATCTCACAACAATGAAAATATTTTAGTAATTGTCAAAGGGGTATATATTGTACTACGCTGATTTTGCTGCTAAATCAGGATTATTTCTAGCCAAAGAACAGTGAAGTTGATATGCGATGGGCTATGCCCCACCTTAGGTGATAGCTAGCACTCAGAAATACGCTTTGCTGGAAAAATTAAAACAAAGAAATTGAGAAAATATCAAGCTAGACGATATTAAGTAGAGGACTGTCAAGGCACAGAAATTTTGTCTTCCATAGAATAAACACATAAAACATAACGTCAAAATTTTAACGGGGGTAGTAAAAAGCCGGAGTTAAAATTTTTTTTCTCTAAATTTCAGTGATTTTATGTATTCATAGGACACGAAATTTAGAAATTTTTCTCACAAACAGTGGCGCAATTCGTGACTCAACGATCTCAGGAACAGGCTATGAATGATAACTCGACGCATCAAAACCAACAAATCACGGCGAATAATGATTCAGGGGATACCTACCAGGGGCAAAGGTGGTTAGTAGAAGAACGAGATGCCTGTGGTGTAGGTTTTATCGCTCATCGTCAAAATCATGGCAGTCACGAAATTGTGGCTAAAGCGTTAGCGGCTTTGACCTGTTTAGAACATCGGGGTGGTTGTAGCGCCGACCAAGATTCTGGTGATGGTGCAGGTATATTAACCGCTATTCCTTGGGAGTTGTTACAGCAAGATTATCCCCAAGGACAGATAGACTTTTTGTCAAGCAAGAATATTGCTGTGGGTATGATTTTTTTGCCACAAGATGCAGAAATTGCCCAAAAAGCCAAAGCGATTTTTGAACAAATTGCCACTGAAGAAAAATTTACTGTATTGGGCTGGCGAGTAGTTCCGGTACAACCTGATTTGCTGGGGATACAGGCAAAAGAAAATCAACCCCGAATTGAGCAAGTTATTTTAAGCGCCGATAACAGTGGTGATGCCCTAGAAAGACAACTTTTTATCACCCGTAAGCGTTTATTCAAAGCCGTAAAAAGTATCTCGGAAGAATTTTACATTTGTTCTTTGTCCAGTCGCACCATTGTTTATAAGGGGATGGTGCGATCGGCGGTTTTAGGAGCATTCTATCTAGACCTGCAAAACCCAGCTTATAAGAGCGCCTTTGCTGTTTATCACCGACGCTTTAGTACGAATACTATGCCCAAGTGGCCATTAGCGCAACCGATGCGGCTATTGGGTCATAACGGGGAAATTAACACCCTATTGGGAAATATTAACTGGATGATGGCGAGAGAAGCTAACTTGAGTCATCCCATTTGGGGCGATCGCTTTGATGAACTCAGGCCATCAGTTCTCATGGGAAACAGTGACTCGGCAACTCTCGATAACGTCCTCGAATTATTGGTGCATTCTGGACGTAGCCCCTTGGAAGCCTTGATGATTATGGTGCCAGAGGCTTACCAAAATCAACCATCCTTGCGTAACTATCCAGAAATCGTTGATTTTTACGAATATTACAGTGGTTTACAAGAAGCATGGGACGGGCCTGCACTGTTGGTATTTGGGGATGGTAAAACAGTAGGGGCAACATTAGACCGGAATGGTTTAAGACCTGCTCGTTATCTCATTACCAAAGATGACTATATAGTAGTGGCTTCGGAAGCTGGGGTAGTAGACTTCCCAGAAGCAGACATTATTGAGAAAGGTAGACTAGGCCCTGGTCAAATGATTGCCGTGGATCTAGTTAACCATGAAGTCCTGAAGAATTGGGAAATTAAGCAGCGCATTGCCAAACAGCAGCCTTATGGAGAATGGCTGCAAAAGTACCGTCAAGAACTCAAGCAGCTTACCAGTCAAGTGAATGGCAATGGTAACGGTAATGGTAATGGTCACCGGGTAGCAGATAACGGTCATGTCAGCACCACGAAGGTTGACAAAGAAACCTTACTGCGTCAGCAATTAGCCTTTGGTTACACCACCGAAGATGTAGAAATGGTCATTCAACCAATGGCCGCCACTGGTTCAGAACCGACTTTCTGTATGGGCGATGATATCCCCTTGGCAGTGCTGACAGACAAACCCCACTTGCTTTATGACTATTTCAAACAGCGTTTTGCCCAAGTAACCAACCCAGCAATTGATCCATTACGGGAAAAGCTGGTGATGTCTTTGAAAGTGGAACTGGGGGAACGGGGTAACTTATTGGAACCCAAACCAGAATATGCTAGAAGACTGAAGCTAGAATCGCCAGTTTTAACAGAGTCAGAATTGGCAGCCATTAAGCTATCGGGATTTGCTACAGCTGAATTGTCTACCTTGTTTGCGATCGCCAATGGGCCAGATGGTCTCAAAGCAGCAGTCCTAGCCTTGCAACAACAAGCGGCGGAATCAGTCCGGGCCGGTGCGAAAATTCTCGTTTTAAGTGATCGCGCAGGCGCAGGTATCAGCACAGAATATAGTTACATTCCGCCCCTATTAGCTGTGGGTGCAGTGCATCACTACCTAATTCGGGAAGGATTGCGAACGAAGACATCTTTGATTGTTGATACGGCTCAATGCTGGAGTACACACCATTTTGCTTGTTTAATTGGCTATGGTGCAGGTGCTATTTGTCCTTACATGACTTTGGATACTGTGCGGAATTGGTGGTCAGACCCCGCAACCCAACAGTTCATGGAACGGGGTAAGATTACCAGCCTCTCATTAGAACAGGCGATCGCCAACTATCGCAAAGCTGTAGAGTCGGGTTTGTTGAAGATCCTCTCGAAAATGGGAATTTCGCTGCTGTCCAGCTATCAAGCAGCGCAGATTTTTGAAGCCATCGGCATTGGTGGCGATTTGTTAGCTTTGGGATTCCAAGGTACAGCTTCTCGCATCGGTGGTTTGAGTGTCAGCGAGTTAGCCCAAGAGGTGCTTTCCATCCACAGCAAAGCTTTCCCAGAACTAGCAACCCACAAATTAGAAAACTTAGGGTTTGTCAACTACCGCCCCACCGGCGAGTATCACATGAACAATCCCAAACTAGCAAAAGCGCTGCATGAAGCGGTAGATGGGAAGAAATACGACCACTACGAAGTTTACAAGCAGTACTTGCAAGGTAGACCAATTACAGCTTTGCGAGACTTGCTAGATTTCCACAGCGATCGCGCGCCTATTTCTCTAGAAGAAGTAGAATCAGTCAGCGATATCGTCAAGCGCTTCTGTACTGGGGGGATGTCCTTGGGTGCATTGTCACGGGAAGCCCATGAAGTATTGGCGATCGCCATGAACCGGATTGGTGGTAAATCCAATTCTGGGGAAGGTGGAGAAGACCCGGTACGTTACAAAGTATTGGATGATGTGGACGCGTCGGGACACTCGCCAACTCTCCCCCATTTGCGAGGTTTGCGGAACGGAGACACAGCCTCTAGCGCCATCAAGCAAGTCGCATCAGGACGCTTTGGTGTTACACCAGAGTATTTAGCCAGCGCCAAACAAATCGAAATCAAAATTGCCCAAGGTGCAAAACCAGGAGAAGGTGGACAGCTACCGGGACCGAAGGTGAGTCCTTACATTGCCATGTTACGGCGGTCTAAGCCCGGTGTAACCTTGATTTCACCACCACCGCACCATGATATTTATTCCATTGAAGACTTAGCACAGTTGATTTTTGACCTACACCAAATCAACCCCAAAGCCCAAGTATCGGTGAAATTAGTAGCGGAGATTGGTATTGGGACAATCGCGGCTGGTGTGGCGAAAGCCAACGCGGATATCATCCAAATTTCTGGCCATGATGGTGGTACAGGTGCATCACCACTATCATCCATTAAGCACGCCGGTTCACCTTGGGAACTAGGTTTGAGTGAAGTGCATCGGGTATTGATGGAAAATAGTCTGCGCGATCGCGTAGTCTTACGTGTAGATGGTGGTCTTAAGAGTGGTTGGGACGTATTGATTGGTGCGTTGATGGGTGCAGAGGAATTCGGCTTCGGTTCCATCGCCATGATTGCAGAAGGCTGTATTATGGCGAGAATCTGCCACACCAATAACTGTCCTGTGGGCGTTGCTTCCCAAAAAGAAGAATTACGCAAACGCTTTACAGGTATCCCCGAACACGTCGTTAATTTCTTCTACTTCGTTGCAGAAGAAGTGCGTCATCTGTTAGCTAGACTTGGCTATCGTTCTTTGTCGGAAATCATCGGCCGGGCTGATATCTTGACAACACGTAAGGATGCACGACTCACCAAGACCCAAGCTATTAACCTCAACTGCTTACTCCAACTACCAGACACCAGAGAAAATCGGAGTTGGTTGGCACATGAAGAAGTCCACAGCAATGGCCCCGTTGTGGATGACCAATTGCTGGCTGACTCAGATATTCAAGCAGCCATTCGCAACCAGTCTAGCGTTACCAAGACCTTACCTATAGTCAATACTGACAGAACATTGGGGGCAAGACTAGCTGGGGCGATCGCTTCTCAATACGGTGATAGTGGTTTTGAGGGACAAATTAACCTTAATTTCACAGGTAGCGTCGGTCAAAGCTTTGGTGCTTTCAACCTCCCTGGAATCATTCTCACCCTAGAGGGAGAAGCCAACGACTACGTAGGTAAAGGAATGCACGGTGGTGAAATTATTATCAAGCCACCAGCTGAAGCTACTTATGATCCCGCACAAAATGTCATTGTGGGTAATACCTGTCTCTACGGTGCTACTGGTGGGGTGTTATTTGCCAATGGTTTAGGTGGAGAACGCTTTGCTGTCCGCAACTCTAAAGGTGTAGCCGTGATTGAGGGGACTGGCGATCACTGTTGTGAGTATATGACAGGTGGCACAATTGTCGTCCTTGGTAAAGTAGGACGCAACGTAGCTGCGGGGATGACTGGTGGGTTAGCTTACTTCTTAGATGAAGATGGTTCATTCCCTGAATTAGTCAACCGAGAAATTGTGAAAATTCAACGGGTGCTAACCACAGCTGGCGAGAAACAACTGCAAGACTTAATTAAAGCTCATGTAGAACGCACAGGTTCGCCAAAAGGTCAGATAATCTTGGACAATTGGCAGGAATATTTGCCTAAGTTCTGGCAATTAGTGCCACCTTCAGAGGCTGAAAGTCCAGAAGCTAACCCCCAATCTGTAGTAGAGAAATATCTGAGTTCTGTCTAGTCATTGGTTATTAGCAGGACTTACGCACCCGGATTTTCTGTTGAGACCGGGTGTAAGGGTATCTTAATGAAGATGTGCTTTACTCTGGACTGTAGAGACGTTGCATGCAAAGTCTCTACATCATTTATTGGGTGGAACTTCATAGAGAATTGGTATAAGGGTATAAAGCTGTAGGGGTTTCAAACATTTATTTTAAATTTTGTTGGCGTAGCCTTGCCGTAGGCTATTTTGTAGCTTTAGCCTCCCGTAGAGTATTTTGAATTGATTCATACCCCTATACCATTGTCCAAACCCTTGATGTTTCGTTTTCACGCGTAAGTCCTAATTGGTTATGACTAATATGCCAATGATTAGGAATAGCTAAATATTTATTTAAACAAAAGACGCGAGATATCGCGTCTTTTTTCATGACGAATTACTTTTGATTGGCAATAAGTTTTTCATCTTTGTCTTGCATTTCTAAAAGTTCGGGAACAGTTACAAAACTGTAACCTTGCTTGCGAAATCTAGCAATAATCTCTGGTAGAGCTTGTATAGTTTGAGTCCGATTACCACCGCCGTCGTGCATAAGTACAATTCCTCCAGGTTTTGCTAACCTAAACACATTATTAATTAACTTTGGTACACTGGGGCGTGAGTAGTCCATTGAGTCGGATGACCATATGATCACCGCATATTTATTATTTTTAGCATAGGAGACTAGTCCATTATTCATCATGCCTCCCGGTGGACGAAATAAGTCTGTTTTCACACCTGTTGTTTGATATATAAGGTTGGTTGTATTATTAACTTCATAAGCTGCTACTTGTGGATTCATGAAATGGTACCAATGGTGCCAAGTATGGTTACCAATTGCGTGTCCTTCAGCAGCCACTCTTCTTAATAAATCTGGGTAATTTTTTACGTTTTGTCCAACGACAAAAAATGTTGCTTTAATATTATTTTGTTTAAGAATATCTAATACTTGTGTTGTACTTTCAGGCCAAGGGCCGTCATCAAAAGTAAGTGCAATGACTTTCTGTCCGTGGGTGAGTTTTGCTGTTTTGATAGTTGCACCTTGAAAACGAGTCGGAACAGCATAAGACAAACCCTTAGTTTTTGCTTCTTGCTGCCAACTAGTCAGCATCATCGATTTGAATTTCTCAATTCGCTGCTGAGTTCCTGCTTTAGCGGGTGTACTAGTTATGTTGATATTGTTTATGTTGACTCTGCTTTGTGCATCTGATGCGTTTGGTTTGAGCAACATCATCACACCAACACTCAAACTAGCACTGAGAGCTAACAATGCAAATAATATTCCTTGTGGCCAAAGAAAAGACTTATTGTTTTCCACTTCATAGCTCCTTCGGGGGTAGAATCATTTGTGACAATGAAGACTGTAACGTTTTGTACATCTCTGTATCAATATTTAGATACTGAGCCAATTTCTATTAATCCTGAAATTTTTAATACAAATTAAAAGAAATTTAAAAATATACCAGCTATAGCTAAATTAGCTTAGATTCATCAGCTAAAACAGGAAATATGATAGACTGACAGTCTATGTAATAACTCCTATTATTTAATATCAAAATAAACTTATGCTCACGGTGTAGAGTGTATGTTTATGCTTTTGCATCAGAGTTATGAAATACATGAATTAGATCATAGCTTCTAGATGCTGTACATAAACGCTTAAGCTAAGATAGGAAAAGTCATTAAATTATCAGTTATTGTCAAATAGACAAACTACTGTTATTCGATGTAGATATGCCATTCACCTAAAAAATTCTGTATAAGTTTGCTTGTTGATAAGAAATATTCTACTGCTAACTACCATTTTTACCTTTTAAAGAAAAAATTAAATTTTGAGTTCACTGAATGCCTCTTAACTTTGTTATCCAACAGATAGACGACACTTGCTCAAACATAGTTTCGCATTACCAAGAAGTTTAGATTAGTTAATCTATATACTCTTTGAAATATTTATGCAAAATTAATGATAAGATACCGAATTCAATGTATAAAAATACTTTAGTTGTTCAATATATGGGATCGGTAAAAATCACATTAGCTTGATATTTGCTATTTTAAGTCTCTAGGGAATTAATATTACTATCCTATTAATATAAAAATTAGATATATGTTGTTACAGTATATTTACTGAAATTGTCTCAAGTTCTCAATATTTAACCACTGCAAAAGAGCCTATATTGACAAGGGGAATCATGGGTTACACGGGAAAAACGGTGTTTAATGTTAAAAAATTACATAAAAGTCTGATTTTAGGGTCTGTGGATCAGTATTGAACTGCGATCGCCCATAGTATTTTTAATTTTATTATGAATTTTAATTAACATAGATGATTGGTTGTCGAATCTTTATACTTGGCTTTTGTTATTTGTGACAGGACTGGATTAGCTGCGTCATGGCTATTGTAGGGTGTAATCTGACCAGCTTAAAATCTTTTTTTAATTGGCCGACACATATATAGTAAGATTTGTGACGTTGAATGAATAAGAAGCGATCGCTAGCCTTTTCTGTAACTTAGGATACTTATTATTCATTGCCACTGAATTGGCAAAGCTGACTAATAATAGTTAGTTGTACTAATATTTTGCCGTAAATATGAATTACTCAGATTCTAAAATCAAAAGAGACTATATCATCCTATTGATAATTTTTATCATCACATTATTTATAGACAGAATTTGGTTTTTCATAGATGAATCTATTCCCGCTTATGATCAAAGCGCACATCTGACAACAGTATTACACCATTACCGAATTTTTCAAGACTTCAATATTTTTTCTGGTGATTGGTGGTTATCTCTGTGGCAAATAACTCCTAGTTATCGCGCTCCTTTTGTATATATTTGTACTGTGCCATTCTTATTTTTATTTGGTAGGGGATATGACCAAGCAAGTTTAGTAAACCTTTTATATACAGCTATTATCATTTTTTCAGTTTATCACTTAGGCATTTATTTATTTAAAAATCGCAAAACTGCCATAACAGCCAGTATATTTTGCCTACTATTTCCTGTCTTGGGAATTATACGAACAGACTATTTATTAGACTATGGTTTAACAGCAATCATTGTTTTAACATTCACTATATTAACTATTTGGAAAGACAGAAAAACAGGCTTTTTAACATGGTTATTAACCTTAGGTTTAGGCATAGGGTTAGGTTTGATTATGTTAGCAAAGCCAACAGGTTTTATTTTTATTTTTATTCCTGGGATACTAACATTAATTAACTTTATTAGAAAAGGTAGTTATCTGAAGTTAATCCAAACAGGTTTATCTTTGATAGTAGCTTGGCTAGTTTGTGGTTATTGGTACGGTTTAAATTGGTTGACTATTATTACATCTGCGTTAAATGCTAATAGAGTAGGTCAACGAGAAGGTGATCCTCCTGCTACTACTATTGCCGGATGGTTAGTTTATCCACAAATGATCCCAGACAGTGTTGGCTTCCCGATATTATTTGTAAGTATAGGGACTTTACTAGTTTATTTGTGGCAAAATAAATTTAATTTTCATGCAATTAAAAATAGGTGGCATCATTCAAGTTTAAATTGGTTAATGATTTTTTTGGTAAGTAGCTATGTAATTTGTTCTCTTGGTACTAATAAGGATAGTAGGTTTATTCTGCCTTGTTTTCCGATAATCAGTTTAATTCTGTCTTATTGTTGTAATTTGATTGATAATAAATCATTTAATAGACTCAGAATAGCAACTATTGGATTGAGTTTCATCATTCTACTCAATAGTTTATTTCCTATACCTATGATGCAAGGATGGGGGATTAAGCATTTTCCTAATGATGAGGCAAAAAAATATCCACTTTCCCAACTAATAGACAAAATTAACCAAATAAATCCATATTTAAGGTCGGCTTTAGGGGTAATTCCAGTTTCAACACCTCAAGTCAATCAGTTTACTTTAGACTATTTTGGCACATTAGCTGATTTTCGAGTATATAGCAGAAAATTGACCACGAAATTATCTCAAGTTGAGCAAGATTTAGAGTATTTTTCTTGGTATGTTACTAGAGAAAATGAACCTGACGAACCTGGAGAAAGGGGAGAAACTAAAAGAAAATTGAAATCTTTAGTGGAATCTTCTAAAGATTTAAAATTACAGGATGAGTGGCAATTGCCCCAAGATGATGAATTACGATTGTATCACCGCATAAATCCTGCTGTAGTCGTTGACAAGTTAAATGACGGTGATTCTCAGGTTATTTTAAAACAAGTTATAACTGCTAACAATTTTGTAGCAGATAAGAATAACTCAGTTACTTATAAAATAATAGGTTCTTGGGATGAATTACAAAATGGTTTATTACTATTAAAATGGCAAAACGAAGAAGCATCATTTTATCATGATCACGCGATCGCTCTAGGTAACTTATATTGTGGTCTACAATGCCATCCTCAAGGAGTTTTTCAGGTAACAGAAAATCTCGCCGCATTTATTCCCAAAACCATTCCTTTAGGAAAATATCAACTGTCAGCATTCTATTTAGATAGAAGAAATGGTAAAGTTACACCTTTGAACATTGCTAATATTACCGTAAATGTGTCCGATACGGGGATAGTAGAAAAGGCACCAGCTTTAGATTTAGTTTCTAGAATGTCCCAATTAGGATTAGAACTACAACAGGGTAAATTAGATAATGTATTTGAGCAAATATCTAATTTCAATCAATATGATCCTACTCAAGATTACTTAAACCAAATTCAATTTGCAGCCAGTTATCATCTGCAAAATGAGCCGAATAATTTAAACTGGCGTTATACTTTGGTGCTGTCACAACTTTTACAAAGGCAAGTTCCAGATTTAATCGAGAATTTAACCCAGTTAACTCAATATGATAAACAAAATCCCTATGTGTGGCTGTATCTAGCCTTTGTTTATTTGTATGACTTTCAACCCAGACAAGCTGAGGAAAAATTAGCGATCGCAGAACAACTGCAACCAGACATACCAGAATTAAAAACATTAAAAACTGTAACAAATATTATGAAATTCTTGCCATTAGTTCACTTTTAAAAAATTAGCTAAAAGTTTTAATATGCGCCCAATCACACAAAAAAAATTACTATTAGTTTTGTTGGTTGCTGCTTTGGCTTTGTGGCTCACATTTTTAGGTAACTTACCTTTAAGAGATTGGGATGAGGGTACCATAGCACAGGTTGCTCGTGACATTTGGCAGGCTCCAGTTGGTTCTATGCGTTGGCTTTATCCCACCTTGGCGGGGGAGGCCTATCATAATAAGCCCCCTCTCATGCACTTATTAATTGCCTGGGCTTACTCGATTGGTGGTATCAATGAATGGACAACACGTTTTCCTGGCGCATTTATCACTGCGCTGGGAGTACCTTTGTTGTACTTGTTAGGGCGATCGCTTTTTAACCGCAGTCTACCAGCCTTGTTTGCGGCATTAGTGTATTTAACTATGTTGCCTGTGGTACGTCACGGAAGACTAGCAATGTTAGATGGTACACTCATCACCTTTTTTTTATTCGTTTTGTTTTGTCTACTAAAAGCCCGCCAAAATCAAAAATATGCTTTAGGTGTGGGTATCGGTTTAGGGCTAATTGCTCTAACTAAAGGGATGATGGTTTTGCTATTAGGTGGAATTGCAGGTTTGTTTCTTTTAGCAGATAGACAATTAACTTTATTAACCAGCCCTTATTTATGGACAGGGCTGTTTTTAGGAAGCGCGCCAGCGATCGCCTGGTATCTTGCTCAATGGCAACATTACGGAGGTAGTTTTTTACAAATAAACTTGCAATCACAAACTTTTAACCGAGTTTTCCAACCTGTAGAAGGACATAGCGGCCCACCTTGGTACTATGTATTGGAAATACTCAAATATGGTTTTCCGTGGCTATTGTTCTTGCCAGGAGGACTTTATTTAGCTGCAAAAAAGCGTGACACTTCCTGGGGGTGTTTAATTCTTGTCGGGACAATTGTTTATTTGGCAAGTATTTCCGTGATGAGAACGAAACTACCTTGGTATGTTATGCCAATATATCCATTTTTAGCTCTGGCCATTGGTGCTAAATTAGCTGATGTTTGGCAGTACCATCATGTTAAATCAACAACTTTGGTAGTATTCTTTGTCATACTGGCGATCGCAGGTTTAGGTGGTTGTGTCTACTTTGCGACCACTGAAACCCAGCCTGTTCTAATTGCTATGAGTCTTGTGTTAGCCGTGAGTATGGCTACGGTAGCATGGCTGGTTAATCAAGGCGATCGCAACTTTATTCCAGTTTTGTTTACAGGAATGTATTTAGTTTTAATTATGTTTGTGAGTTCCCAGTCATGGATTTGGGAGTTAAACGAAGCATTTCCAGTTAAACCAGTCGCCGCATTAATCCGCCAACACGTTTTACCAGGCACCAAGATTTATACTTCTTTCGCCTATAATCGCCCTAGTCTAGACTTTTACTGTGATTGTCAAGTTCTGACTGAGCCATCAATTTCACAGCAAATGGCAAAAAGAAATGATTATTTGCTTTTAGATAATACAACTTTAGAAAAGATAAACTTATCTGGAAACGAAATTCTAGGAACGGTGGAAAACTTTACTTTGATTGCTCCATCCAAAAATTAATTTAGGTAAAAATCTAATTATCGCTTTAATTTAGATTAAAGTGCAAAATTCGTTAATTCACTACCGCAATGCAGTATTTAATTTGGGAAAAATCAAATCAGACTTGCGGATCACAAACCAAAGTACATAACCCAAAACAATAGAGAAAAACTTGATATGTATAGGAGTTCCCAAGTAACTGAAAAGTGATGATAACTGTACTGCTATTGCTACCCAACGGTATTGTGGCAAATAAAAAGCTAAAATAATAGAACAAATATCAGCCGGATAAAAATATCGCTGGTGCATTTTTGGCAGTATATAAGGCATTAATAAAACTGATATTGTTGCTAAATGTATCAATCTTTCTTGCGTAATTTCTAATTTACTTTTATTTACAACATAAGCTAATAAAATTACTGCAAATATAGTTGATATTAAGCCTATGGGAACAACTATATTATATAAATCATTAGGAATCCATTGATAAAGATTAGGGACAGCTTTAGCTAATTGTTTGTATTTATTAGCTTGATTAAAATATACCAATAATAGTTCCGACATCGGTCTTCCAGCAAACCAAGCGGGCAATATTGCTAATAAATATACTAAAGGAATGATTGGTATATAGTACCAACGTATTCTTTGCTTAAGCAACATTATTAATAGTAAGGGAGAAAGAAACATTGCTTGTAGTTTAAAGGAAAGTCCAATCCCAAAACTCACCAATGCCGGAATTTCTTTCTTTATACATAAAAAATAAATACAGGCAATTAATCCTGTTGTATATATGCCGTCACACTGTCCCCAAATGGCGCTGTTATAGATAGCTACAGGACTTAATATAACTGTTATAAAAGCAAAAATTGGTTGTCTACCTTGTGGATATTTAAGTTTAACAATTTTGTAAGTGAAGAAAGCACAAACAAAATCAACAGCCATAGCGAAAAGCTTAATTGAAAATATTTTGGGCAATCCTGAAAGTAGAGTGGCTGCAAATACAAGCCAGTAGAGGTAGGGAGGTGTATAGTCAGCAAAACCATGTTTTAAGGCACTAAACCCACCATTAGTGGCTATAAAATCATACCAAGGGGCTAGAAAAGAAGTATAGTCAGAGGATTTATTAGGAACACAAATTAACCGAATGAGGACAGCGCAGATAATAGCAATAGTTAAATAATTGGGAACTTGGTGAGGAAATATTTTTAATAACGTTTTAGATTTATATTTAATTAGTTTAAATAATCTCTTATCTGAAGTATTTGTCATAACTGGCATATGGGACGGTGTGTCTAGAAATTGTGGTTATTATATATGACTGAGGGAAGCTGGCGGAACACCACTCTATCTGCAAGGAACGCCAGTTGCACATATCTTGCTTCTCTGGAAGAGTACCTGGAAGCATATCGAAAACATAGGCTGCGTAAACGCGTGCAACAGGGAAGAAGTTATTTAGCACATACAAAACACTAATTTTTCTACCCTACCCACTGTTCTTGAGCAAATCCCACAGCTAACCTAGCGAGTAGTGTGATAAATAAACCTAGAACAAAATATCCTTGACGAGGATAGCGAGATAACAGCACACCGATCGCTATACTCAAAGGTACGATGCCATAAGCTAGGCGGCTTAAGGATATTGTTCCCCCAGAAGCAAGCAGCAGTCCGATACCGCAAAAGCCATACATAACAGTTACAGTAGTTAGGTTTTTACGGAAACGCCACAACGCACAACTACCACCAAAGACCATGAATACATTCAGTAAGCGATTAATTAAATCTTCTGGTGCTAGTAGTAACAAAAACAACAATAAAATGTAACAACCATAAATGATCTTGACGGAGTGTAAATACTGCCGGAAGAAGTATAAACAATATCCTCCGCCAACAATCAGAATAAACAACAAAGGATGCCAAGGATCATTAATCCAACCAGATGTAGGCTGAACCCAACCAAACTGCCAGTTTTGCGGCCCTACGACAATTTTCATCAGCATACCTAACCATCCTTGCCAATCAAAGCCTAGAGATGGTCGCCAGCCTCGTTGTGCAGCGATAAAGGCGAGAGGATTGTGGAAGCGGAAGGCACAATATAAACTAAAGACCATGACTCCTGTTGCGGTGGCTAAACCTGCGATATAAGCAATTGGTGGTCTGCGTTCTTTCCAAGCAGCGATCGCCAATGCGGGAATCATAGCCATTCCTGTGGGACGTGTTGCTGTCGCCAAGGCACCCCAGAAGCTTGTCCAGCCATACTGCTTTTGATCAAAAGCCCGTAAAGCGGCTGTACTTAAAAACAAATATAGTCCCTCTGTATAAATTACCCCTGTAAACATCGCTGATGGATAACAAGAAACCACGGATGTAGCCCATCTAGCGATACTGATTCCATAAGAATTTTTCAGCCAGAAGTACAAAATATAAAGTGCTGCCAAAAATGTCACATTGTTGATTAAAAGACCAGCTACTTCAAAAGACAAACCCAAATTCATTAATACCCGGATACAGAAGGGAAACAAGGGAAAGAATGCTAGATTGTGCTGCTTACCGTCATCGACAAATTCATATCCAGTAGTGGCGATCGCCCTATAATGCACCCCATCCCAAGCATCAAAAATTCCCCAACCTAAGCTAGATAGACTTTCTGGTGCTGAAGGTAAATTCGGCGCAACCAACAACATCGTTATCCAAATCAGGACGCGGCTAAGAAACCAGAGGATTGCAGGAAAGAGAAAATCAGTTTTCCATAAAAATTTTTTGATGAATATTCGCTTTTCAAACATAGAGTTGAGTCTTTCCCAAAAATCCCTTACGCATTTTTTTCTTATAGAAATAAACAACAGAAAATTGGACAAAATTCAGTATAACTATGATTGGCTTTCATGCCATCACCAAATAACGGTCATTCAATGATTTTCGGAAAAATTTTAAATATTTAAAACTAAATCTTTAACGCCATGTGCCACTTTCTCTCAGACCTAACCCCCAACCCCTTGCCTACAAGGAAAGGGGAGTAATAATTAAAGCCTCTACGCCACTTGCTACAACGCAGGGAACCCGTGCAACGCAGTAGCTCCCCCTTGTAGGAGATAGGTACTCTACGAGAAGCGCTCCGCGCTATGGAGAGAGGTTTTAAAAATAAGTTGCACATCACGTTATTTAGTATTTAAAGACACATAATCTCTCAAATGTCCCATGAGTTTTGTTTCCAGTCTCTCATCCCTAGCTTTCAATCCCCTAATTATGGCGATCGCTCTATATTAATGAGTCCTCAGCAATTTATAGTGGGAGTTGTCGGTAAATCCTTAAGCAATTGTGAAAAGTATTACTCTTGTTGGTTCCACTGGCTCAATTGGTACTCAGACTCTAGATATCGTGAGTCAGTACCCAGATCAGTTTCGGATTGTGGGGTTGGCGGCGGGAAGCAATGTAGAAATGTTGGCAGAACAGATTCGCCAGTTCCGTCCCCAAATAGCAGCGATTTCTGCCGCCGAAAAATTACCAGCACTGCAAGCAGCTATTAAAGACCTTGATCCCCAACCTATTTTACTAGGGGGCGAAGCCGGAGTGATCGAAGTTGCTCGTTACGGTGATGCCGAAACAGTGGTGACAGGTATTGTCGGTTGTGCTGGTTTACTGCCAACAATCGCCGCCATTGAAGCTGGTAAAGACATTGCCTTAGCAAACAAAGAAACTCTCATCGCCGGCGGGCCTGTAGTCTTACCCTTAGTAGAAAAACACGGCGTTAAATTATTGCCAGCCGATTCCGAACATTCTGCCATCTTCCAATGCCTCCAAGGTGTACCAAAAGGCGGCTTAAGGAAGATTTTACTCACGGCTTCCGGTGGTGCTTTTCGGGATTGGGATGTGGAAAGATTAGCAGAAGTAACAGTGGCCGATGCCCTAAAACATCCTAACTGGTCAATGGGGCGAAAAATTACTGTAGACTCAGCCACCCTGATGAACAAAGGTTTAGAAGTAATTGAGGCTCATTTTCTGTTTGGGTTAGATTATCAAGATATCGAAATTGTCATCCATCCCCAAAGTATTATTCATTCACTAATTGAGCTGCAAGATACCTCAGTTTTAGCCCAACTCGGCTGGCCGGATATGCGCTTACCTTTGCTATATGCTTTGTCTTGGCCGGAACGCATCTACACTGACTGGGAACCCTTAAATTTAGTCAAAGCTGGCAATCTCACCTTCCGTGAACCAGACCATCAAAAGTATCCTTGTATGCAGTTAGCTTATGCGGCTGGTAGGGCGGGTGGTTCCATGCCGGCAGTGTTAAATGCTGCTAATGAACAGGTTGTAGCATTATTCCTAGATGAGAAAATCAAATTTTTAGATATTCCCCGGTGTATCGAATTAGTGTGCGATCGCCATCAAAATGATAACTGTGCAAATCCTTCTTTAGATGATATTTTGGCAGCAGATCAATGGGCAAGACAAGAAGTTTTAACAGCTACTAAAAATTTAGCAAGCCAACCTCAGATAATTTCCGTCAACTAAGCGCTGAAATTGCAAATACTTAGTATCTTGGTGTCTTACGTAAGAAAAATCTCAAACCACATAAGGCATCAAGATACAGAGGTTTTTAGCCCCTATTAATTCTTTAAAAATAAAAATCTCTTTAGTGAATCAGGACTTACACAACTGACCCAATAGTAGGGTGCGTCAGATGTAGAAAATCCTTTAATGTGTAAGAAATTATTGGGGCTGACGCACCCTACAGTTAGTTTGATTATGACACTTGCGTAAGTCCTATGAATTTGTCTAAAAATTCATGTTAAATTCCGGAATCAAGCAATTCCTCTATGTATAGTCATTTTGCAATAGTTACCCAAAGATTCAGGTATTACTAGACATAATATGATGTTAAAAACATTACACCTCCGACAAAAATTATAGGTAGTTATTTCCCGGAAAATATAGACTTACTAATCAAGTCCCTTGAAAATTAGAGATAAATCTTGAGGAATTTATATTTATGATTCCTACGCTTATTTTAGCTTGGATTGTATTTGTTATAGTTTGGAAGGTATTAAAAGCAACTCTTACCAATGCCTTAACTATTGCAGCCATTCTCATCTTGTTAAACATTGGTTTTGGCATCACACCGCAGGATATTTGGCATCAAATCATGCAGTTTGCACAAACTTTATCACAAGTACAGGGTGGGAAATAGGGGCGAATTGAGGCGCTAGGGATGAGGGAATTTGGACAACTATCTGAGCCTAACCACCGCTTACAGGGGGAATTAACACTACTTCATCCCCGTTTTTTAAAACTGTATCGGGTTCGACAAATATTAAATTAATCCCAAAGCGCGTGATATCTCGCCATTGAGCCAGTTCTGGGCGTTCTGCTATGAGGCGATCGCACACTGCGCTAACGGGTGTACCATTGGGAAATTCCCACACCAGTTCTGGTATTCCATAAGCTTCTTGGTAAACAGCAAATAACTTGATGGTGATAGTGATTGCAGAATTGGACATAATATTTTGTCCCCGATCTTACTGTGCAAGGATTTTGGCAAAGATTTAGATGAGAGGATTAATAGTCACCAATTTAGGTAATGATAGAAATTGGCAGTTTGATACAGCAAGTTGATTGCTGACTTTGAATTTATCTGATTTTACATACACTTAATAAAATTTATTCAATTTTAAGGTAAAATGCAACCTGAATTCAATTTTTTTCAGCACTGGTATCCTGTCTCACCCATAGAAGACTTAGACCCCAAACGGCCAACCCCTGTTACTCTTTTAGGAATTCGTTTAGTTATCTGGAAACCAAAATCATCAGATAGTTTTCGGATATTTATAGATCAATGTCCTCACCGTCTCGCACCCTTAAGTGAAGGGCGTATTGACGATAAAACCGGTAACTTAATGTGCAGTTATCACGGCTGGCAATTTGATACTGAGGGTGTTTGTACCCGCATTCCTCAAGCTGAGAATCCAGAAATAGTTACTAAAAACCAAAAGGATTTTTGTGTTAATTCCTTACCAGTACGCCAAGAGAATGATTTACTCTGGGTTTGGCCTGATGTGAACTCTCAGGAATTAGCCCATCAAACACCATTACCTCTGTCACCGCAAGTAGACGCTAGCAAAGGTTTTGTGTGGACTTCTTTCGTGCGCGATTTAGAATACGACTGGCAAACTCTAGTAGAAAATGTCGCAGATCCTAGTCATGTTCCTTTCGCCCATCATGGAGTGCAGGGTAATCGAGAACAAGGCAGGGCTAGACCTATTAGTATTATGCAATCAACGCCAGGTTTGATTGAGGCTGTCGCAGATGGACTAGTCACAGCCAAGATTACTTTTGAACCGCCTTGTCGTTTAGAGTACGCCATTAGCGTTGGTAATGATGGAAAACAGTTAGGACTTGTCACTTATTGCCTTCCTGTATCTCCTGGCAAATCAAGAATTGTCGCTCAGTTTCCTCGCAATTTTGCTAAAACACTTCATCGTCTTACACCCAGATGGTGGGATCACATCAAAACACGTAATTTAGTACTTGATGGGGATATGATTTTGCTCAATCAGCAAGAGCATTTGATCCAACAAAGACAATTATCAGCCAGTTGGAAAACAGCTTACAAGATGCCAACAAGCGCCGATCGCCTGGTAATTGAATTTCGCAAGTGGTTTGATAAATACTGTGACGGGGGATTACCCTGGAAAGAAGTGGGAATCCCCATTCCTGAAGCTGCCGCAATCAACGACAATCGGGATGTCTTGTTAGACAGATACAAACAACACACCCGGCATTGCAGTAGCTGTCGTAATACCCTGAAGAATATCGAGCGACTACAACTGATATTACTAGGCTATTTCGCCCTTGTTATTTCTGGGGTTGCCGTTCTACCAGACTCCTTAAGAGTCCGGCTAGGTTTACCCTTAATAATTACAGCAATCTTAGGATTGGGACTTTACTCCTGGCTAAAATTTTGGCTGGTGCCGAAATTTTACTTTGTAGATTATGTCCACGCCGAAAAATAAGGGAACAACAAAAAATAAATTATCCAAAATTCATGGTTTAGTAGGGTGCGTCAGTGCCAAAGAACCTAACTATACTCAGAAATTATTCATACTGACGCACCCTACATTTTGGATATTTTTTTTATCTGGAAGTCACAAAGAAACGCTTGACTAATGACTATTGACTAAAATATCTGTTCCAACTTTTGGAAATCGCGTTGCACCTCTTCCCACAATGCCTTGTTATGGGGGTCAGTTTTTAAAGCTTTTTTGAGATAGACTCTGGCTTTGAGGAGTTGATTTTCGTTAATGAGGGCGCGTCCCCAGATTTGATAGGCGATCGCCTGCCATTGGCGTACTTCTGGATCTTTTGGTAAACGGGCGGCTAAAGCTTCTGCTAAGGCGATCGCTTGGGGAAACCTTCTTTCCCGCAAAAACCGTTGCAGTTGTTCGTAAGTCTTCCACTTTAACCGTTGTTCAATTTCTATAATGTTCGGTGGTTTTGATGGAGCTGACTTTTCATCTGTGACGGTAGCCGTAGGCGCTTTCTCTGAGTGAGTTGCTTTGATATTTTCACTACTAGACGCAGGTGATTGCTTTGACTTTGGGGCTGTGTCCTCTGGAGGTACTACCGTCAACAGAAATCTGTAAGCCTCAGTCAAGGCAATAAACTTATCTTGAGCTTTTTTATCACTAGGGTTGATATCAGGATGATATTGCTGCGCCAGCCGTCGGTAAGAGGCTTTAATATCAGCAAATGAAGCTCCCGACCTTAAACCCAATAAACGGTAGCAATCTCCGAGATCCATTTTGATCTACTTAATTCTGTAATATTCAGCCATCAGCGATGAGCTTTTTGCTGAAAGTTTTAATAATAAACAATAATCTTATAATTTATAGTTCACATTTGACAGTTTTTCTAGGGATTGGGGACTGGGGATTGGGGATTGGGGGTTGGGGACTGGGCGAAAATTCTGGGGTAAGTTCTCCCCGTTCTTCCCCTGCTTCCCCTGCTTCCCCTGCCCCCTGCCCCCATTTCTAGATGCGTTCTTCAATCACACGGTCAATTAAGCCGTATTCCTTTGCCTCTTGGGCTGACATGAAGAAGTCCCGATCCATGTCTTTTTCAATTTTGGCTAGGGGTTGATTGGTGTTGTTGGCATAAATTTGATTGAGCTGGTGGCGAATTCGGAGAATTTCTCTAGCTTCGATTTCGATGTCGGTTGCTTGTCCACGAGTTCCGCCAGAGGGTTGGTGAATCATGATCCGTGAGTGGGGTAATGCTAGGCGCTTACCTTTGGTACCAGCAGCTAACAAGAAGGAACCCATCGAAGCAGCTAAACCTACACAAATGGTTACCACATCTGATTTGATGTGCTGCATTGTGTCGTAAATTGCCAAGCCGGATGTTACCATCCCACCGGGGGAATTGATATACAAGTAAATATCTTTACCTGGGTCTTCCGAATCCAGGTACAACATAACGGCGATGATTTGGTTAGCAATTTCATCATCAACGTCCCGTCCCAGGAAAATAATCCGTTCCCGGTATAGGCGATCGTAGATGCTAATCCAATCTGTAAATTGACCGCCTGGCATCCGGTAAGGAACTTTAGGAACTCCTATAGGCATTTTTTTGACTCCGTTGGTAATTAGTGATTAGTCATTAGTTAATTCACTATTGACTATTGACTATTGACTATTGACTGTTTAAAGAACACTTGCCGGTAGTGGTGGATTTGCAAGTTCTTCTTTTTCAAAAACTCTGTCAATCAAACCGTAATCCTTGGCTTGATAAGGAGTCATGTATAGGAGACGATCCATATCTTTGGTGATTTTTTCTGGTGCCTGTCCGGTGGTGCGGGCGAAAATATCAACCATTGAACCTTTGTTTACCAAGACTTCCCTGGCTCGAATTTGAATATCCGTTGCTTGACCTTGGGCGTAGCTCTTGGGTTGATGCAGGATAATTGAGGCGTTGGGTAAACTAGCGCGACAACCTTTTGTCCCAGCACTCAGTAACATTGCTGCCATCCCCATCGCCGAACCGATACAAATGGTGTGAATTGGAGGCTTGATGTATTTCATGGTGTCGTAGATGGCGAAGGCTTCAGTTTCAAAGCCGATAGGTTCGCCACTATAACCGGAAGTGCCAGTGGAGTTTATATAGATTTTAATTGGTTTGTCGGGGTCGTCAGACTGTAAATACAATAGTTGAGCGACTATCAATTCCGTAACAGCAGGAACCAGTGGCATCCCCAGATAGACAATTCGTTCCTTGAGTAAAAGGGAGGGTAAATCTGGTGGCGGTGTCCTGTAGGAGTTGTCACCGTAGTAAGGGGCTTGAACAGCCTTGATGGGGGAAATGTCCATAGCAACTGATCGCCTGATATTGTGCCGTTAACTGTAATACATCCTAGCGCGATGCTAGCTCTCTTCAAGTGCGGTTTTCTCGCTAATCGGAGGTAACAGAGCATCTGCCAACAGGTGGCTCCTAAGATATTCTGAATATATTATCTGAAATATATTAATGGATTGACTTTAATAAAGTTTTCCGTAGCGCTGGTGTAGCGTTTTGGAGTTATTCATGAATGTATATATACTAACCAGGAATTAAGGGTTATGAAAGTTAATTTGCAGCCTGTCCTCAATGATGCCAATTTGGATGCACAACAGCCAAGCAGCCAGCGTCAGTTGGCAATTTCCATCTCAGCTGGTGCTGAACCTCAAGACCGCACGGTACCGCTTAATTTATGTCTAATTCTTGACCATAGCGGCTCGATGAATGGGCGACCGCTAGAAATAGTCAAACAAGCGGCAATTCGTTTAGTTGACCGTCTGAAGACGGGCGATCGCCTGAGTGTGGTAGCTTTTGATCACCGTGCTAAGGTCTTAGTCCCTAATCAAGTCATCGACAACCCGGAACAAATCAAAAAACAAATCAATCGGCTGGCGGCGGATGGTGGGACAGCCATTGATGAGGGTTTGCGTTTGGGAATTGAGGAATTAGCCAAGGGGAAAAAAGAAACGATTTCTCAAGCTTTTTTGTTAACCGATGGGGAAAATGAACACGGTGATAACAATCGCTGCTTAAAATTCGCTCAATTAGCGGCTGGTTATAACTTGACTTTGAATACTCTGGGATTTGGCGACAACTGGAACCAAGATGTTTTAGAAAAAATTGCGGATGCAGGCTTGGGAAGCTTGTCTTATATCCAGAAAGCCGAACAAGCGGTAGATGAGTTTGGTCGTCTGTTTAGTCGGATACAAACGGTGGGTTTGACAAATGCTTATTTGCTATTGTCTCTTGCGCCTAATGTCCGCCTGGCAGAACTGAAACCCATTGCCCAAGTTGCCCCAGACACAATTGAGTTACCCCTGCAACAAGAAACAGATGGCCGTTTTGCTGTTCGCTTGGGTGATTTGATGAAGGATGTAGAAAGGGTGATTTTGACTAATATTTATCTGGGTCAGTTGCCAGAGGGTAAACAACCCATTGCCAATGTGCAGATCCGTTATGATAACCCAGCACAAGACCAAACCGGGTTATTCACTCCCAATATCCCCGTTTATGCCAATGTTGTTAGGGCGTACCAACCAGCTATTAATCCCCAGGTGCAACAGTCGATTTTAGCTTTGGCTAAGTATCGACAAACCCAGCTAGCAGAAGCCAAATTGCAACAAGGCGATCGCGTGGGTGCGGCTACTATGTTGCAAACTGCTGCCAAAACTGCCCTGCAAATGGGTGATACAGGCGCGGCGACAGTTTTACAAACCTCTGCAACTCAATTACAGGCTGGGCAAGATTTATCAGAAAGCGATCGCAAGAAAACCCGGATTGTCTCCAAAACCGTCTTGCAAGATACCCCTCCCAAATGAAAGTTCAATTGCTAAGAGCGTTAAGTGATACTAATATTGATGCCACTCAATTGAGCAGCCAGCGTCAATTGGCAATTTCCATTTCTGCTGTCGCCGAGCAGTTTGAGCAAAATTTACCACTCAATTTATGCTTGATTTTGGATCAAAGTGGTTCCATGCACGGTAAACCGTTGAAAATGGTAATTGCGGCTGTTGAGAGATTATTAGATAGGTTACAGCCAGGCGATCGGATTTCAGTTGTGGCGTTTTCTGGGTCTGCGACAGTCATTATCCCCAACCAAATAGTCGAAGACCCCGAAAGTATCAAAACCCAAATTAGAAAGAAGCTACAGGCTAGCGGCGGTACAGTTATTGCTGAGGGTTTGCAACAGGGAATTACAGAACTGATGAAGGGGACAAGAGGGGCTGTTTCCCAAGCATTTCTCCTTACCGATGGTCATGGTGAAGATAGTCTCAAAATTTGGAAGTGGGAAATCGGCCCAGATGATAGCAGGCGTTGTCAGGAATTTGCCAAGAAGGCGGCAAAAATCAACCTCACTATCAATACTTTGGGCTTTGGTAATAATTGGAATCAGGATTTATTAGAAACAATTGCTGATGCTGGTGGTGGGACTCTAGCTCACATTGAGCGTCCAGAACAAGCTGTCCATCACTTTAATCGCCTGTTTGCGAGGGTGCAATCGGTGGGTTTAACTAATGCTTACCTCATACTGTCTCTTGCGCCCCAAGTCCGGCTAGCAGAACTGCGGCCTATTGCCCAAGTTGCCCCTGATATTATTGAGTTACCTGTAGAACCAGAAGCAGATGGGAGTTTTATTATTCGTTTGGGAGATTTGATGAAAGATGAGAACCGGGTGGTTTTAGCGAATCTTTACCTGGGAAAGCTACCGGAAGGACAGCAGGTAATTGGTAATGTACAAGTCCGCTATGATAATCCGAGTTTGAATGAAGAGGGGTTGCTTTCACAAATTTGGCCGATATATGCAAATGTGATGCAGGCCTATCAAGCGGATTTCGACCCCCATGTACATAAATCTATTTTGACATTGGCTAAGTATCGCCAAACTCAATTAGCAGAGACAAAATTGCGTCAAGGCGATCGCTCTGGCGCAGCGACAATGTTACAAACAGCAGCCAAAACAGCTTTACAAATCGGCGATAATAACGCAGCCACGGTTTTACAAACTTCTGCTACCCGCCTGCAAGCTGGGGAAAAACTTTCAAATGCAGATTTAAAGAAGACTAGAATCGTGTCGAAGACAGTTTTACAAAGTTTTTAATTATATGAAAACCATTGGTATTCATCATGTAGCGATTATTTGCTCAGATTATGAGCGATCGAAAAAATTTTATGTGGAAGTTCTAGGATTCGGAATTATTCAAGAAACTTTTCGTGCTGCGCGGAATTCCTATAAATTAGATTTACGAATTAACGAAAATACCCAAATTGAATTATTTTCTTTTCCGAATCCTCCCCAAAGACCAAGTACTCCAGAAGCTTGTGGTCTAAGACATTTATCCTTTGCTGTTGAAAGTATAGAAGAGACTGTTGCTTATTTACAATCTCATGATGTAGAGGTAGAAAATATCAGAGTTGATGAGATTACCGGTAAGAAATTTACTTTCTTTAAAGACCCGGATAATTTGCCTTTAGAAATTTATGAACATTAATAGAGGTTACATATCCGGTTTGGATTTTGAGATTAAAATAGAGTTAGGAAAGGTAGAATTTACTAGACTAGGAAGTTCTATGATGACTTTACAAGAAATTATTAATTCTATTGAAAATTTGCCCACAGAAGAGCAAGAGTATTTATTTGAGTTTCTCCGCCAGCAACGAATTGATAATCGACGGGTTGAAATTTTGGCTAATACTCAGGAAGTAATCCAGGCATTGAAAGATGGGACAGCAAAGAGAGGAAGTGTTGATGATTTGATCGCTGATTTACTAGGAGACGATGATGGAAGTTGTCTGGAGTAGTGGATTTAAGCGCTCTTTTAAGAAAATTATCAAGAAAAACCCACAATTAAAGGATCAGATTGTTAAGGTATTAAGACTTTTAGCAGAAGACCCATTTACACCTTCTTTAAAGTCTCATAAGTTAACAGGAGATTTAGCTGGTTTGTGGTCTTGTTCTGTTACTTATAATTGTAGAATTGTATTCACTTTTTCTGAGGATGAAACTTTATTAGAAATGCTTATTTTACTGATTGATATTGGTAGCCATGATGAAGTATATTAAATTATTAACTCTGTTCTGATTTTGAGGTAATGATTTCTGTGGGACGTAAAACTTTTTCACCGATGAGGAAACCTTGACGGACTATTTTAGTAATTGTTTGGTCTTCTACATCATTTCTAATTTCCCGGTCTACCACTCGGCAGAAATTAAAATCGGGTTGGTCACTTTGTAATTCTATAGGTAAAACTTGGCGTTTGCTGAGGACGCTGAGAAATTTACGATGGACTGCGCCTACGGATTTGGGTAAGCGTTGGCAAAATTCTGGGCTGGGGTCTGGGTTATTTTCTAGGTAGTTGAGTAAGGCTTCGAGTGCGTCGGTAACTTCTAAAAGTTCTAAGAATAAATCTTCAGTATTGGCTGTGGTTTGAGTTTGTTGTTCTCGTAGGGACTGCTGGAGTAAGGTATTTTGCTTTTGTAAGCTGCTAAATTCTTGGATTAACCAGTCCCGTTGTGCTTGAGTCAGCAGATAGCGGTTTTCGATAAATGTCGCTACATCTGGGGAAGATGCGGGGATTTCTGGCTTTGTACCCAGAAAAGTGGATTTTAGCCAATTGGTGACTTGGAAATAAATTGAGGGTGAATCAGACACGGGACATCTCTTTTGATAAATAAGGTAGAGTTTTATTTGCCCAAGTACAAACTTGGGGATGGGGATGATTGACTAACATCTGGCAGAGTGCCACGGCTCTTTGTAATTGTCCACCGAGCTGATAAGCTTTGATGAGCCACATCTGGGCTTGGATATAAGCTTGAGTATGACGGTCTTGACAGATGTGGCAGTAGTCTTCTAAGTATTTTATGGCTTTCGGGTAACGTTTCTCTTGGCAAGCTGTGACACCCTCGCTTAAGAGTTCTGCTAGGGGTATGGTTAAGGGTTCTCGTTCTCGGTTTTCTTCTTGGGTTGCTTGAGCGATCGCCTTTTCCAATCCATCAAATTCTGGCAATATAACTAAAGTGGGGGCAGACTCTGCTAAGGCTGATAAGTCACTATATTTAAAACGTTTGATAGGAGGCAATATAGGACGTAAATAGTCGGCGATGATGCGTTCTTCTGGCTTCATCAAGCTTTTTTGCGCTTTTGCAATCACATCTACAGGATATTGCTTGCGCTTCATCGCTACTGCTACAGCTTTGGTAATCTCAGCTTTTGATGCTGCTTGAGATACACCCAAGATATCGTAAGGATTCTGTTCCATATCTCACCTTTGTTCAACGAATATTCAGTCGGCGGTAGATTTCTTGATAATCTGGGTCATGGGGACAGAGTTGATAAACCCAACGACCTAATTGATGGACTAAATGGGTAGATAATGTTTCACTTTTCATTCCTCTAATCAAGGTCATCATCAAATAATCGCCGACATAGGAATGAATAGCGTCATATTCTGAATACTTGGCACGGCGGACGGCTTCTTCATAGCGATCGCGTTTAATGAGATGATGGATTTCATGGAGTTCTTGGCTAATCAGATAGATTTCTTGGATATTTGGCTCATCAGGACTAAGTTCATAAGCCCAACGACCTAAATCATAAATCTCTTCAAAGCCCAATTTTCCGCTTTTAAATCCATCAACTAAAATATCTACACAAATTTCAGTGACTATATTTTTAACCTTCAGATATTGATTCTGTTTTGCAAATTTAACGGCTCCTTCTAGATTATTTTTATTTAAAAATTCCTCAATGACTTCTACTGCCAATGCCACTTCAATTCGCTGAATTAAATCTATTACAATAGGGTTGTCAGCATCAATTAGTTTAATTCTCTCTAGTTCTTTAAGAGCTTTTTGCTTAGATATTTGTTTACTAGCAAGTTGCTCTCGGATTCTTTCTGCTTTGTATTCACCTAAATAAGCTCTAGCCTTAGTGCTATTTAAAATATCGTACCAAAATTGAGCAAAAACTAAATGTTCGTGGTCTTCAGAGATATTTTGACGCTGTAAGCTGCAAAGTCTATCTAGTTCTATTTGCCATTCTTGATTAGCCAGAATTTCTGACTTTGCTTGGTTGAGTGGATGAATTGCCTCACGCCATTTCTGTTGCTGTAGGTGATAGCATCCTTCATGGTAAGCAACAAAGTTATGAGCAAATATTTCTAAATCAGAAGTTGCTAGATTTATAGGTTTAAGTTTAATTGCTCTTTGGCTATCTCCCGCCACACAAGCTGCTACTGCTAATCCCCAATTTGTGTATAAGCAATGTAGGATTTTTTGGTGAGGCTCTATTGAGTTAAAATTATTGCTTGGATCGAATTTAAGATAATGGTTGTAACAACCGGGAGTTAAAAATATATCGTTCATTTTTATGCCTTTGATTGGAGGTTGATCCATTAAATCCAAAGCTAATGTTTCCAATCGCCAGCAATCACGAAACTTTAGATAATCTTCAATATTTTTGTCTTTTATAGTATCGATAAATGTTTCTATTCTGTTTTTGACTTGATTAAATACTAATTGAAAATCAACAGATTGTGTTCCTAGCCAAGGCACATCTTGAAGATTTATATCTTTATGCAGATTTGCTAAAGCTGTGGATAAAGAAATAATTAAATTTATGATTTGATTTGAATCCTGTTGAGCGTGATAATAATTTGCCACTGCCCAATTATGTAAGGTAATAATATTAGGTTCGGCAATCCAATAATTTTCAGCTTGTTGGCTAATCAATTGCCAGTTAGCTCTTTGCCAAACTGCCGCTTCAAGACGTGGCTGGATATGTTCTTGGAGATTTTCTTCTACTAACTGATGAAAACCAAATTTTTGGGTAAATTCTCTACTGGCTATTTTTGCTTGTTCTAGATTTTCGGCTTTAACTAATTCTTCAATATTTTGTAGAGAAAACAGGCGTTGTCTTTGGCTGAGAATTTTGAGTATTTCTCGTTGTTCACTGATTTGTGCGCCCGATAATCCTTGCCATTCTCGATAAGCTATTTGTAAATTTTCCTGTTGTGCATACACAAATCCCCTTAGATATGCAGCTTGTTCTCCCGGTAAATCTTCCAAGTAAGATAGCGCTGTTTCCCATGCTTGAGTTTTAATTGTGACTAAGCCTAACCTGATACGGCAGTTAGTGTTTTCTGGTAATAGAGATTCAGCATTTGTATATAAAGAAATCGCTGTTGGGAAATCACCAATTTTTTCTGCGGCTAAACCTCGGCGAAATAGTTCTCTACCTTGAACGAGTGATTTAAGTTTGTGTAGTAACTCATGGCCGTCGGTGCGGGGAAATTTTGCTAAAGCAGATTCTAAAAGTACGATCGCTCCCCGTAACTTTCCTTCCGTCTCTCCCTGTCGCACTCTTTGTAAACTAGCGTCGTAAGCTTCTTCTTGTGGAACTTGCTGTGTAGCGGTAGCAATGGCTTGAGTTAGTAGCTGGGTGGAGTAAAGTTCTTCAGCTTGCTGGTAAGTGGCGATCGCATTTTTAAAAAACAGATTTTCTACCAGAGATTGGGCTTGCTTTACCAATTCTTGGAACTGTTGGCGTTTCTGTAGTTCTTGTTGACATTGTTGAATGGCTTGCAATATCCTCTCGTCGTGGATAATTTTGCTACAACGCTGATAAATGGTGATGATATTTGTCAGGTTTGTTGTTTCCCAAGGATCGCCAGTATCTTGTTTGAGTAGAGTTTTAGCGCTAGCAAGTTGTTTGTCAACTGTCCCTACTTGTTTGCGCCATTCTTGTAATTGCTGAGTTAGTTGATTGACCAACTTACCTAAGAGGATTTGGCAAATCAACCGTTCCCAAAACCCCGGTTTTCTTGACCAACAACTCAGGGCTTTTTCGGCTATGGTGACAGCCTCCCGTAGGTGTTTTGTTTGAGCTAGTTGTGCTGCTTTTTGGCTAGCTTCTCTCGTTTGTGGTGCTTGCAACCAAGCATCAACAATTCCTATCCCCAAATGATTTTTAGTTAATCTATTCAAGCTTTCCAGCAGGTTCATCAAATACCCTCCTGGCACTTAGGAATTTTCAACACCTGTCCCACTTCTAGATAATTTTCTCTACCTATGAGTTGGGGGTTGGCTTGTACTATTGCTGGCAAAGAAACTCCCTGACCACACAATTTTTGCGCGATCGTACTGAGATTATCTCCTGGTTGAACTGTGTAGGTGGTTGGTTCTGGGGGTTTTTGGGGTGTAACAGGGCTGGGTTGAGTAATAACTACTGTATTTAACTGCGGTCGAGAAAATATCAAATTCGTCGCCACTCCCACACCTATGGCAATAATTAGCAGCAACAGGGCAATTCTTAATGGCCAAGGCGATTGAGTCGGGACTTGCGGTAACGCTTGCAGCATCCGAATTACACGCAAATCGGCATCACAATTGGGGCAAGTATCGCCTGTAATATCTTGGTAACTGCACACAGGACAATTAACTTGCATCATCGGCTGATTCCTGTAGCAATCATATTGCTAGGTAATTCCTGATTGAGCCAAAGTTTGACATCTGGCTGTAGTTCTTGCCACAAGCGATCGCTTTCTTGTGGATTGCCACTTTCCATCGCTTCCAGTAGACGATAGAGTTTATCCGACATAGCGCTGGCTTTGGTGGGTGCAACTTGCCTTGCTTGGCGGATAGCTAACAAACTAGCTTGAATGACTTGGACTTCATTTGGTAGATGATCCAGTTCCCGTCTAGCATCTTCGCTGTAAGATTCCATTCTCGATAGATCATGGGCATTAATTGACCCCTGCAAATCTTGACTCAGCTTTTGTAATCTTTCCTTTTGTGGTGGGGGAATGAGAAAACCGCAGATTTGAACGATGCGATCGCATTCATTCATCAGAGACTCCGCGTCTAAAGCTTCCTTAGACATGGAAACTTGGAATTTCTGCAAGCTTACTTGAGCGTCTTCACGTTTATCGATGCGTTCTTCCTCAGTTTTGGGGTCGATGATACTGTTAGCTAATTTGACTACTGGAACTGCTAGCTTCAATGCTTCTTCTACGCCAAGTTGAGTTAAATCTTGATTATTGAGTTCAGCGATCGCTACTTCTAATTCTCTATAAATTTTCTCATCCGAGCGACCCCGCGAAAATGTACAGCTGACTCTTTCCGCCGGGTCATTTTTCAGGGTGGCTGTCATTTTCAAAGCGCTATTTTTCTCGTCTAACTCCAAATTAACTAAAATTTCCGTTCCTTTGGGATAAACCTCGTTTAAACCCAACCACATATCCCCGATACTTTCTTTTTTATCGACCCCATCCAATTCTTCCCTCACCTGGTCAGGGCTAAAAAACTGGAAGTGAATTAACCGTTGTCCATCAGCCACAGTTTTGAAGGTGTGGGATGTAATTACAGGCAGAATATCATTGCGGTTAATCACTTTATAGCGATCGTCTAGTAACTTGATGTAGTAATCACGGGACACGGTGGTGACTTTATCCGTTTGCCCAGCAGCCACAATCGCCGCACCTTCCGCCACCGCATACATCGGACGGGGATGCAAAACCACCTTATTATTACCAAAAGCTTCCTTAACTTTGCGTTGTACTAAAGGAATTTGGGAAGACCCCCCCACCAACAGCACTATATCCACCATTTCCAAGTGATATTCTGCATCTTGTAAGGCAAGGCGGCAAATCTGCACTGAACGATCAACCAAGTCTCCAATCATCGCCTCAAATTGCTGGCGAGTAATTTCTACTTCAATGGGGATGGCAATACCTAATTCATCAAGTAGTTGAGTTGCTGGGCTAATCCTGGCTACTTGGGCGCTACTTAATTCAACCTTGGCACGTTCTACTGCCATTTTCAAGTCGGCGTTAAATCTTAGCCTTTGGTAGTGAGGCATTTTGGCAATTAAGCCATCAATATCGGTAATTCTCTCTTCCTGGGCGACTTGGGTTTTCACAAAGCTCATCATCTGAGAATCAATGTCATCCCCACCTAACCATAAATCTCCCGCTTTCCCCTGTTCAATAAATGAAGTACCGGCTGCGGTAATCAGGGAAGCATCAAATGTACCGCCACCAAAGTCGTAAACTAAAATCGTCTTCACATCTTCGCTATCTGGCGAAAAACCGTAGGATATGGCAGCAGCCGTCGGTTCTGGTAGTAATTCTAACGGCGTCAGTCCCGCTTTGAGGGCGGCGGTACGGGTGGCGTGGCGTTGCTGGTCGTTGAAATAGGCAGGGATAGTAATCACCGCTTGGTCAATTACTTCATCTATTTTGCCAATTCCTTGACGATAAGCTTGGGCATTAGATACGACTTTTTTCAGAATCTCAGCCGAGATATCCTCTGGACTGTATTCCTTACCTCCTAGCCAAACCGCAATGCTGTTATCGGTTCCGTAGCTAGGTTCACTAATTTTGTAGCCAACCTCTGACTTTTGTTTCTTGACTGCTTGGTCACTAAAACCCCTACCTATTAACCGTTTAATGGAAACAATCACATTTTCAGGGTCAGCCCGTAACTGATTGTAAGCCTGATTTCCTACCAATAATTTATCCTGGTCATAGGCAACAAGCGATCGCGTCAATTTTCTATCTGGTGGTGTGTTGTCGTTAGCTGTCACCACTTCTACTTCCGCTAACTTAAACGCACCAACAGAATTAGTTGTTCCCAAATCAATCCCGATTGCCTTACCCATGCTGACCCAAGACTTTTTGTATAAATTGTTGAGAAAAACTAAGCTTATACGCGAGTAAAACCCCTATTTATTAAGAGTTTTCATTGATTACTTAGACTTTGCTCAACCAATGTTATACAAAACACTTGAAAACCAACCTCAGCAAAACTACTGTCAAAAGTCCAGGTTAGCAAAAGTTTATATGCAGTGATAAGTGCTAACTCATCGTTTTTGAATTCCCCTCCGGGGTTGACCTGTGAGTATACAAGTATGCCCAGGCAATTAACACAGCCTGAAATGGTAATCTTGCCAAATAGAGTAATTGATTATGCGGAATGCCATCAATGGGAATGTTATGTAGCGTCATATAAATATTGGCAGGAAACACAGCAATAAATAAGGAGATCAATCCCCATGCTGCGGCGACGCTGACAAATGGAATCATTAAGCCGATACCACCGAGAATTTCAAAAAACCCGCTAACGTAGACTGATGTAAATGGCGGAAATGGTGGTGGTACAATCCGAGCATACTGCTCTGGTCTCAAAAAATGCGTGATGCCGACGATGATGATAGCTACCGCTAAAATACCACGGAATAATTCTTGGCGATGATATCCTTGGTCAATTACAGAAGACATATACAGATAGAAAGTTTACTGACAACATGGTAAATATTGTTTTCCTGCCGTACTTCTATCTGAAGTTAGCTGTTCCTCTATCTAGGGACTTCCAAATGTAATATCCAAATGTAGGGTGCGTCAGTGCGATGTAATCTAAACTATACTCAGAAATTATTCATACTGACGCACCCCACCAAACCAGCAATTGCGGATAATTTATGGTTTGATTTTCCCTTAAATATTCAAATCCTGTAAAGCTAGACGAATTTGCTCCATACGCCTACGATTAACACCAAGATCCGAATCTCCGATACGAGATGCCGATCGCAGATGAATTACTGACTCATTTGTAGGTAAGTAAAATTCTACATCATCAACAAATTTAAAAATACGGCTCTTAGAAAGGGCATGGATATAGTTATCAGTCTGTTCTACAACCTCCGTACGCGGTACAACTGTCAACACCTTGAGTAAAGTTTCTCGTGCTTTGTCGCGGTCTACATGATAGGGAATTGGTTCAATGGCGTGTTTAGGATCAGCATTTTGACTGACAACACAATTTGGGGAACTTGGACAAGCACTTAAATGACCGCTATCAACCCCCAACCCAGAATGAGAAGCCCAAGTAGGTGCAGGAAATATGACCATACTTGTCAAGAATAATACTGCCGAAACCATACCCCATAGGAGTTGGCGAAAAGCGAAAGGTTTTAGTAGACGTAACATGATCAATATACTCCTCAAAGTTTAATACCCATTCGAGTATAAATGTTGGAAACCCTTACACCGGTCTCAACAGACAACCTGTTTGTGTAAGTCCTAAAATATATAAGCAACAAGAATTACTCCCCACCCCCCATTTTTATGACTATCGAACGCATCCCCAAAAAACATTACCCTAAGGCTGATATTTGGCGAAGAGGTTTCGCTTTGGGTGTCGATTTTCTTGGTGTTTGGTTAGTTAGTTCCTTCTTGGGTAATAGTGGTGGTATCGGTATTCAAGTTGTGCAAATTTTAGTTTTTGTGATTGGTTGGTTAATTTTGCGGGTGTTGGTTGTCTTTAACAACCAAGGACAAAGTTTAGGGCGTTGGGCGTTTGATTTAAAGGTGCTGGAAGTGGAAAACGGGGAAGTTGTCCCCAGGATTCCTGAATTGCTGGCACTGTTCAAGAGAGAAGTTATAATTGGCTTTGGTGTTCTTTTGCTGTCCATTGCCTTGGGCAACATTAGACTCAACCCTACTGCCATATTGCTAGTGATTCCTCTGGCAATTGACTGTGGTGCGGCTTTCTCTGATACCCAGATGCGGCAGGCTTGGCATGACCGTTATGCTGGAACTTTCATAGTTTCGTCGAGTCGGGGCTATTCTCTTGATTTAAAAATTAAGCGAATAGTTGGAACTTTACGACGAAATGTGAGACGATAGTCATTTGTGTTAATTCTCTTCAGGCTTTAGCGTTTGATAAGATTATGGCTAAAAGTAAAGGTGCGCGCATTATAGTCACACTAGAGTGTACTGAATGCCGGACAAATCCAGACAAGCGATCGCCAGGTGTTTCCCGGTATACCTCAACCAAGAACCGTCGTAACACCACCAATCGTCTAGAACTGAAAAAGTTCTGTACCCACTGTAATAAACATACCGTTCACAAGGAAATCAAGTAAAGATGAGCTATTACCGTCGTCGCCTGTCTCCAATTAAGCCTGGAGAACCGATTGATTACAAAGACGTTGATTTGTTGCGTAAATTTATCACTGAGCGTGGTAAAATACTACCCCGAAGAATTACTGGGCTAACCGCTAAACAACAGCGAGAATTGACATTAGCAATTAAACGTTCCCGTCTTGTGGCTTTGTTGCCATTTATCAATGCGGAAGGCTAATTCTAGTCAGTGGCGAGAATTTTAGATTTTGGATAAACGGAAGTGGCTACATAAACAGTGTTATGTAGCTTTAAATCGTCTGAGTCCATAATCTAAAATCTCAATTAGTGTAGGATATTGTTCTACAGTTAAAATCACCGGATTTTGGATTTAGTAGTCATTATTGAACTCCAAAATCTAAAATCTATTTGTTAACCAATTAATTGCGAGAGTTGTGGAGAAGGGGACGCTAGTTGAATTTAGGGTTCAAGGCGATCGCCGTTTGGGCGTGGTAGACCGCCCAGATGGAAAAACCCGTTGGTTTGTGGTAGATGAACGTGGTCAATCCCACAGCCTCGCGCCTAGACAAATTACATATACAGTTAACGGCAACACTTATAAGCCATCAGATATTGACAGGTTTTTGGAGGAAGTCAAGCCTTATCTCGACCCCTCCAGCTTAGAAGTGGCCTGGGAATTACTAGTAGAAGATGGAGAAACAGTCACGCCATCCCAAATGGCTAATTTACTGTTTTCAGAATCCAACTCAGCTCCCAGTTATGCTGCTCATTGCCTGTTATCAGATGACAAGTTATATTTTAAACAAAAAGGTGATGCTTACGAACCGAGAACGGCGGCTCAAGTAGCAGAGCGCAAACACCAGATAGAAGTAGAAGCCCTCAAAGCTAGGGGACAGCAGGAATTTTTGACGCGTGTAGAGCAAGCACTCCAAGGGGAAGCAGTAGAGTGGCAGCGTCATGACCGCCAACGCCTAGAAGGATTGGAAAAGTATGGAACACTTTTGGCTGACATTGTAAAGGTGGGGCTAAACTATGATTCTCTGGCGCGTGCCTATCCTCCCCCAGCCCTAGTTTTAGAAACAATGAATATGCTGGGGCGGCCCGCGACCCCCCAAGGCGCTTTTCAATTACTGGTAGATTTGGGGTGGTGGAGTGCCACGGAAAACTTGTTCCTGCGTCGTTCGTCAATTCCAGTTCAGTTTCCTAGCAAGGTATTAGAAGTGGCGCAACAGCGTTTGGATTTCCCGCCGACAGACTTAGACACAAATCGCCTCGATTTGACTCACCTGAAGGTCTACACAGTTGACGATGAAAGCACCACTGAAATAGATGATGGATTGAGTTGGGAAAAACTCCCCGATAGCCGGGAAAGATTGTGGGTGCATATCGCCGACCCTACCCGCTACTTAGCACCAGAAGATGATTTAGACCTAGAAGCCAGGAAGCGAGGTAGCACAGTTTATTTACCCACGGGAATGATCCCCATGTTCCCCGAAATATTGGCAACTGGCCCCATGAGTTTGGTACAGGGAAGAGTTTGCTGTGCTTTGAGTTTTGGGGTTGTCTTAGATGAGACAGGGGCAGTAGAAGACTTTACTATTCATCCTAGTTTAATTAAGCCTACCTATCGCCTCACCTACGAAGATGTAGATGAAATGTTGGAATTAGGCGTACAAGCAGAACCAGAAATTGCGGCGATCGCTACTTGGGCAACTAAGCGCAAATCTTGGCGGTATAATCAAGGCGCGATCAGCATCAATATGCCGGAGGCGATGATTAAAGTCAAAAATGACGATATCAGTATCGACATTTTAGATGATTCCCGTTCCCGGCAGTTAGTAGCAGAAATGATGATTCTAGCCGGGGAAGTGGCAGCACGTTACGGTCAAGTACACAACATACCCTTGCCCTTTCGTGGTCAACCACAACCGGAATTACCCCCAGAAGACGAATTACTCAGACTGCCAGCCGGATTTGTCCGTGCTTGTGCCATGCGGCGTTGTATGCCCAAGAGTGAAATGAGTATTACTCCTGTGCGTCACGCTGGTTTAGGTTTGGATACCTACACCCAAGCTACATCTCCGATTCGCCGCTACAGTGACTTACTCACGCACTTTCAACTCAAAGCCCACCTGCGGGGTGAAGTTCCTCCCTTTACCGCCGAAGAACTCAAGGAAGTGATGATGACCGTCACCAGCACCACCCAAGAGCTGACAATGGTAGAACGTCAGACGAATAGATACTGGGCGTTGGAATATTTGCGCCGCCATCCAGAAGAGATTTGGCAAGTAACAGTCCTCATGTGGTTACGGGAGGATAGTAACTTAGCACTAATATTGTTAGAAGATTTGGGTTTACAATTACCGATGGTATTCAAGCGATCGGTGAGACTCGGTGAACAGGTATTAGTAAAAGTTAGTATCTCCGATCCGCAAAAGGATGTAATTCAGTTCCAAGAAATAATTTATCAAGAAGCCCAAACAGCAGCGAATTAGAGCAAATTAGCGATTTTCACCTTGGCTATTCTTGAGTAGTTCTTGATCAACCATATTAGTAGGATGAGTCAGACGACTTAAATTCTGTCAATCAACGAATTTTTGATATCTGACGCGCCCTACGCCTGAAATGGGCAACACATCGTTGGGTGAAGAAGACGCGATTCATCGCGTCTCTACAAACAAATGGTTTATTTGTGCCATTCTTTTTTCAAATTGGCATTACCAAATTTTTAACTTTTTGTACACACCAATTCGATAGATGAACTATTATTAATAAAGGAATAAATTAGAGATATATGGTAAACACCTGGTAAATATAGAGGCTGAAATGTTATTCAAGCCTCTATTTTATATTTAAAATATCTATTTTTGATCAAAAGTCTTTTCCTGAAAAGTCAAAATCACTTATCATTTTTTGCTTTTTGGCAACACATACTAAAGGAAGATGATAAGGACAACAATCCAGTTTAAATTAATTTAGTACGTTGTTAAGCACAGCAATTATCGAGGTTTGGTGTTGAACCAAGCCTTTTTTGTATGTAAATATGCCAGTTCATACCAGGTTTGAAAGAATTTGCATACAGTCTAAAGACAGATGAACTAAAGTGCTAGAGGGTTTAAATTAAGCTTGGTGTAGTAAATGCTTGGTATACATAAAGGCTTGGCCCGACCAAGCCTTTTTTGTTGGTTATATGTAGAGCGACATATTATTTGTCTGTAGCGACAAAATATTTGTCATAAATATCATAGCGACAAATTATTTGTCATCGTCTTTTCCTCTATGCAGTTACATAGTAGCACTCCACTGGGCTAAGTATTATTTTTGGTTACATTAGCTCTCGAAGTTATATCTGTAATTTTTTTGAGGTCTAAACCTAAAATAACAAGCATTTACTACTTTCAACCCACCTAATAACTGTAACTTTTTCAACCCACCCCTAGCCGGGATGGTCGTTGAAACCTATCACTACCATCTGTACCTTTGGATGAGAGTAGTCTTTCAACCCGCCCCTAGCCGGGATGGTCGTTGAAACTCCAACTTATCTAGAATGGATGCAGCCTTTCAAAATCTTTCAACCCGCCCCTAGCCGGGATGGTCGTTGAAACTGTTCCCGTCTAGGCCCTTGTTATACAAGCTTTTCAGATGTCTAATTGACACGTCCCTGAAAAAGCTGCTTGTGCCGAAAATCAAAAAAATAAATCAATTGACAAGATGATTCCTTGATTTAATACAGGACAAGGGTTTTCAGAGTTTGGCAAGTCCCCAGGGATTTTGACCCCGCTTCGATTCGCCAAAAAAATATTTGGGAGGGTTCCCCCGACGAAGGGGGTGATTCAGTAGCCACCACTGTGGTAATCCACACCGTTATAAATAACAGTTACAGCTAAAAGCTTTACTCCTTATTGCTGGGAGCGCACCTATCCCATCTATAGAATTCTACAGATGGCAGCATCAGAAGCGGGCAGCTACCAGGGTCAGAAAGCATGACAGTCTTCTAACTACCAAACTAACCCAGATTTATCACAGTACATTGGCTCAAAAGAGCATGAACTGCGGCGCTGTTATACAAATATTATATTTTCAAGGTTCAGATTAGTGAATTAAATTAAAGCGGCTTGGCGTTCTTGATATGCGAAGACGGCTAAATCTCGCGCTTTTTCTTGTGGACTACCTCTGATTGGCTGTGTACCAATTTCAGTAAAAATTCCGGCTTTTGCAGCTTGGGATTTAATACTCTCAATTAATCGGCCGTAACTCCAGCGATGAACACTCATGCGGTATTCTTTGGCGTATTTTTGTTGAACTTCCTTGTAACCTGGGCATTTCTTCTCTGCTCTGGATTGGATTTCACTACTGATTTGCTCACGCATATCGCGGAGTTTTGGAATAACTATACTGCCTGCTTGATAGGTTTTAGCGATCGCCACAATCTCATCAGCCAATAATCTATCCACATATTGTCCTAACTCTGATTCACCAAAGGAGTTTGGCGCATTCTGTTTTTGAGCCTTGTGACGTTCATGAGATAGGCGTTGCTGTTGTTGTCGCTGGCGATTGAGAAGGTTATAGTTTTTGCCAAGCAGTTGTTTGACGCTGCGATAAGCTAAAACTTCATTTTTAACAACATCCACTACAGCTAGTGTTACTGGCTTTTCTAGACCAAAACTAACACCAACTAGGATTGAGGGTCGCCCTTGATAATTAGGCTGGCTGGGACGGGGGAAAGGATTATTAATCCGGTCTAGAGTGGATTGCTGACGAGTGATAAAAGCTTGCTGTTTATCGTTGAGTTCATCTTTCTGTTTTGCTTTAGTTAAAGTTTCGGTAATTTTTGTAATTTTCTCATTCACTACCTGTTGAGTTCCTTCAGCAGTCCACATCCGAGTATCCAAAGTACAGTAAAGATGTAGTTGATTTATTTTCCAGGGTTCACCTTTTTGTTTTCCTGGCAACCAAGCAAGCCTTCCTGAACGCAGAGTAAACAAGCTGCTTGAGTATTGGTTTTTACTATTGCGTTTAATTTCTTGATCCTCTAGGAAGCGTTTAAAGTAGTGCAAATGACGCTTATCACAGTAAACTTCAAAAGTCATTTTTCCCAAGCCGTTGAACCGAACAAAGAGACGATCTTTGTCATTTTGCAGCCATGTCATATCTTCGTTGGATTCGTAAGCCACAGGAAATGGTACATCAGCAGTTTTTCTTAAAAGTGCTGCTTGCCAAGCTTTTGCCTCTTTTTCATTTTGAGGTACATTGACGGTAGCAATTTCTAAAGTTTCTAGCCACTCTTCCCCTGTCAAATCCCTACCTTTAGGTATGCGACTTTGGAGTTGGTCTTTTAATCGCTCGATTTCTATTTCTTTTGTGCGTCTATTTCTATTAAATTCTTCTGGGTCTTCGTCGCGTTCGCTGATTTGACAGTTATTTTTGAGCAGATATGCGATCGCACAACGAGTAAGAGTCTCTTGTGTTTGTTCGTGAGTGTTTAAAAGAATTTGAAAAAGTGAAGATTTCTGTAACTTTGCAGATTTTTTAGCTTTTTTGCTCTTTCTAGGGTTTTTATTCTGGTCGGACTGGGGGGTAAATTGGGTAAGAATTTCGTTGGCTTTAGTACGAATTACGTTTAAGTTACATTGACTTTCTTGTTCAAGTTGTAGATCACTTTTGAGTATTGTCAGCCAACGTTCTTTGCCTTCTATTTGCCGCTTTCTTCGTTTTTGCAAAGCGAACCAGGATTTATATACATAATCTACTAGAGCGATCGCTGAGGTGTAAAAGCGTCCAGGTTGATCAGCAAAACGCTCTTGAGTTTTGAAGGAGTTAACAAGTGTTTTGAGTAATTCAGTAGGTATTCTGCCTTTATCTAGCCAGGTTTCAAACTCTGGGTGCTTTCCTACCTGTGCCAATAATTCATTTATAAGTGGTGTATTTTTTTCTGCCATCAGTTCCCACAGTTGGCGGAGGATGTCTTCTTCAGCAACCAAGCGACATTGAATTGTAATAACGCTCATGGTGTCCTCAGCTTTGTGGTTTCAGTAAAACTGACAGGGTTGTTAATTGTTTTTTTGCTTACTATATTATAGCGCAATGACGTAATAGCGCAATGACGCAAATGTTTTTTTGCTGAGAGGCTGTGCAAAAATGAAAGCCGCAAGCTTTGGCTTCAAATTAGGATGGCAGAAGAAACTAGAGAAGTTCGGGGTAGACTCCCTAAAGACTTAAAAATCGCCTTTGAAATTGCCTGTGCGCGTCTGGAATTGACGCAGACTGCGGCTTTGGAGGAGGCTATCAAGGAATGGTTGAAAAAACATGAATCTACGTCTAGTGACAAATAGATTGAGTTATGAGCAATAGGATTTGTTTGTGGATTAACTAATTCTTCGTAATGGCGGTTATATTCTGGAAGCGTTTTGGTTCTGGTAATTCCTATCAAAATCCTCAATAGACGGTGCAATGCGATCGCCATTTCTTATCAAATCTGACTACCACAATCACATATAAGTCTGACTAACTGAGTTTGAATTTATAGTAACACTCGGTATTAATACTAATGCTTTTAAAAGGATGTGTTGCTACATTTTGAACATACAAATTGGTATGCTTGCTCACGCTTATGGCCATAATTATGTATGGCTTTGATGGGCAAAATATATCGATACTTTTATTAAATAGACTCAAATGGTTTAAAGAATGTAAATTAATTATGCTCTTAAATTAAGTATTAAAAAATACATTAGTTTTTGGCTAAGTAAATTTACAAGTATTTTAAATCCTAACTTTTTATACTCAATTAAAATCTACGGATTTGCAACTGTAAGCGATCGCTTCACAGGTGATTTTTCATGCAAAAAATAGCTTCTCTGAGGTTGGTGTAGGGGTTTCAGCAGGGCAAAGGATTGTAGCGGATGAGTGTTGTTACTGGGCAAATTGTGCGGGTGCGATCGCGGCAGTATCTTGTAGAAGATGTAGTGGCTAAACCTTTGGTGAAGGAAGACACTTTAGTTTGCCTTTCGTGTTTAGAAGATGATGCGTTAGGTGAACAGTTAGAAGTTCTTTGGGAAAGAGAAGTTGATGCCAAAGTCATAGGTAAAACTTCGTGGGAGTCCATAGCAAACCGAGGTTTTGACAATCCCCGTCTATTTTCGGCTTATCTCCATACTCTGCGCTGGAATTGTGTTACCTCAACTGACCCAAAACTGTTTCAAGCACCATACCGTGCAGGTATTGAAGTCAAAGCTTACCAGCTTGAACCGCTACGTAAAGCTTTATTAATGCCTAGAGTTGCTTTGTTTATTGCTGACGATGTTGGTTTAGGGAAAACCATAGAAGCAGGTCTGATTTTAAGAGAAATGTTGATGCGGCAAAAAGTTCGCCGTGTTTTGATTTCCTGTCCGCCGTCGGTTGTACGGCAATGGCAAGAAGAAATGGAAAGCCGCTTCGGGCTAACTTTTGTAATTTTTGACCGTGAGTTTGTAGCTAGTCGTCGTCAAGAACGCGGTTATGGAATTAACCCTTGGACAACTCACAGCCGCTTCATTATTTCTCATGCTTTGTTACGTGATGAAACCTATGCTGCTCCTTTGCGTGATTGGTTGGGAGATTTTACAGGCGCATCAATGCTGATTCTTGATGAAGCACACAACGCAGCCCCAGCTAGTGGTGCGAAGTATGCTGTAGATTCTCAGTTAACACGTACTGTCCGCGATATAGCACCACGGTTTGAACATAAGCTGTTTCTTTCTGCTACGCCTCATAATGGTCATTCCAATAGTTTTGCAGCTTTATTAGAAATCCTCGACCCGCAACGGTTTTGTCGAGGTGTCCCTGTGCGAGATAGCAAACTTTTAGATACAGTGATGGTGCGGCGATTAAAACAAGATTTACGGGAGATTGGCGAAGAGTTTCCCGAACGACGGGTTATTCCTATCGTCATCGATAACCTTCCAGAAGATGCGCCGGAGTTGAAACTGTCGCGGTTGCTGCAAGAATACCGCAGTCTAAGGGAAGAACGGCTCAAGGAAGCATCGAAGTCAACTCAAAATGCGGCGATGCTGGTAATAACTTCGCTGCAAAAGCGTCTGCTATCTTCCATTGAAGCTTTTGCACGCACTTTAAAAGTTCATCGGGCGGCAATTGAAAAGCAATCTGTTAACCGTTCTGCAAACGCCATAGAAAATTTACCGTTGCTATTAGAACCCCCTGGTGCTGACGATGAACGGGCTGAACTAGCAGAAGAAGAAGTACAAGCAGAAGAAGATACTCAGGTAATGGTGGCTACTGGGCAGGCTGCAAGCTTTGGGTTAAGCAGCCGGGAATTGGAAATTTTAGAAGAGATGACCGATGTAGCCAACCAAGCTAGATATCAAGCAGACCCACGAGTTGAAAAATTAGTGGCATGGATTAAACAAAATCTCTGTCCTGATTTGGGTAAACCTAATGCTGCTTGGTTAGAGAAGCGAGTCATTATATTTACTGAATATACAGATACAAAACGCTACTTACAGCAAAAACTTCAGGAAGCCATTGCAGGTTCAGATAAAGAACGCGATAGCGAAGCGCTACGGCGAAACGCCGAACGCATTGATGTATTTCATGGTGGTATTGGCGAAGAACGCCGGGAAGCTATCAAAAATGCCTTCAATGCTGACCCATTGCGTCACCCCCTCCGCATTCTCATAGCCACGGATGCAGCAAGGGAAGGGGTAAACCTGCAAAACAATTGTGCTGACCTATTCCATTTTGATGTGCCTTGGAACCCGTCGAGGATGGAACAGCGCAACGGGCGTATTGACAGAAAATTACAGCGATCGCCTATTGTTCACTGCTACTACTTTGTTTTAGCGCAACGGACAGAGGACAAAGTATTGAAAGTGCTGGTGAAGAAGACCGAAACAATTCAAAAAGAATTGGGGACGCTTTCGCCAGTGGTGCAGAAAAATTTATCGCGTCTGCTGGAAGGTGGTATTCGCCACAATCAGCTAACTAATATTACTGCTTCCATAGAACAAGCTGATTTACCTAATTTACAGATAGTAAATGAGGAATTGGAAGAAAATCGACTGCGGAGAGAAGAATTAACCAAGCAATTATCCCAGTTGCAAGAGATGTTGAAAACATCGCGGGATTGGTTGGGACTGAGTGATGAACACTTCCGCAATGCTATTTCCGCTTCTTTAGAAATTCTCGGCGCGACTCCTCTGACTCCAGTCAATAGCAATGAAGCTTGTCAAGATTCGGCTACTGCACGCTGGACGCTTCCACCCCTTGACCAACGCGCAGACCCGACATGGGCGAATACTCTTGATACCTTAAGACCGCCACGCAAGAAAGGACAAAAGCCTTGGGAATGGCGACGGGAAGCAGCGATTCGTCCGGTAGTATTTCGTGACCCTGGTTCATTGGATGGGGATGTAGTTCACCTGCATTTAGAACATCGGGTGGTACAGCGTCTTTTAGGGCGATTTTTAGCCCAAGGGTTTTTACATGATGAGTTAACCCGCGCTTGCGTTTGCCTAACTGATGACCCAATTCCGAAAGTTCTCGCCTTGGGACGGTTATCTGTTTACGGACAGGGTGCGTCGCGGCTGCATGACGAAGTAATTGCGATCGCGGCGGAATGGTCAGACCCAGCCGCGAGGGGACGCAAGAAACTACAACCGTTAAACGAAGGGGAGAAAGACAACGTACTGGCTTTATTGGAAGATTCTTTAGCTTCTCCTCGTTTGCAAAAAGCATCCCAGACTGTTAAGGAACTGCTAAAGCAGAATGCTACTCAAGATATTGCTGATTTGATTCCCCATTTAGAACGTCGTGCCAATATTTTGGCGCAAAGGGCTGAGAAAAAGTTAACCGAACGGGGCAAAAAAGAAGCTGTAGAGATGAAAAAAATTCTCGAACAGCAGCAGCAGCGTATTAGCCAACGTAAGCAGGAAATTGAAAATACCAAAGCTATCCAGCTATCAATTCCATTTGCAGAGTTCCCTGTCGAGGAAAAACGGCAGTTAGAAGCAGACCGTCGCCACTGGGAGAAGCGATTGAAAGACCTGGCTGAAGAAATTATTTCTGAACCTGCCCGAATTGAGGCTTCCTACGAAGTTAGGGCGGTGCGAGTTGAACCTGTGGGGTTGATTTATTTATGGCCAGTTTCGGGTTGAGGGGGTGAGGAGTATGGTTAAGGATAGAGAAATTCAAGCGCATAAGGAATGGTTGGGCTTCCTTCAGCCAGTGGGGTTGGTAGTGTCGCCAACGGCGTTAAATAATGCCCAAATGTCGGTAAATCGCAACGTTGTTGAGTTACAGCAACGGTTAAGCGAAATAGTAAGCCGAAATTCCTTTGATGACAGCAGCAACTACACCTGCGTAATTTCTGACTTTCCCACCTTCACAGTTGAAATTCTCGGTTGGCAACCGACAGATTTAGTCGAGAGTCCAGAGGATTTAACGGTATCGCTACCAGAATACGGTGAAATTTTACAACCAACATATACCGTACCTGACCCAGATAAAGGTGGCTGGTTGATGCTGGTACAGGTCATTTCCACTGGTACTGACTTTGATAGAGTCAGCGAGAATATCAAATCTACAGGATGGCACGCCAACCCTCAAGGGAAATTTGAGCGACTGTTGCGGGAGAAGGAAATTCCTGTAGGTATTTTGTGTAATGGTACAGAATTACGTTTGGTATATGCCCCACGCGGCGAATCTTCTGGACACCTAACCTTTCCAGTACAGGCGATGTGCGAAGTATCGGGACGGTTAATTTTGGGTGCAATGCAGATGTTGTTGGAAGAACAGCGAGTGTTCAATGCACCAACTGACCGCCGTTTAGTAGCATTACTGCAAAATAGCCGCAAGTACCAAAACGAAGTTTCTACCAAGTTATCAGAACAGGTACTTGATGCACTGTGGGAATTACTGCGTGGTTTTCAAGCTGCGAATGACCATGCTAAAGGACTCTTGCTTGATGACATTGCCCAAAACGACCCCCAACATATCTACGGTGGATTAATTACAGTTTTGCTGCGGTTGGTGTTTCTGCTGTATGCGGAAGATGAGGGATTGATGCCGCAGGGTTCGATTTACACGCGCAACTATTCTGTAACTGGACTTTATGAGAGATTGCGCGAGGATGCGGGTAACTATCCTGACACAATGGAACAGCGTTATGGTGCTTGGGCTTGGTTACTCAGTCTTTTTCGCTTAGTTTACGATGGTGGCTGTCATGCTGACTTATATTTGCCAGCACGTCACGGACAGCTTTTTGACCCAGATGAGTACGCATTTTTAGAAGGTCGTTCTCGTCATACTACTTATAAAGAATGGGATTTAATTGAACCGCCACGTGTTTCTGATAGCGTAGTTCATGAGGTATTGCGAGCATTACTCGTTCTTGATGGTGAGCGTTTGTCATACCGTTCTCTAGATGTGGAACAAATTGGTTCCGTATACGAAGCGGCAACCGGATACGAGGTTAAAAAAGCTACTTCTCAATCTATTGGCTTATGGAGTAAACCAAAAAGTGCTAAAGCCTCCATTACTGTAGTCGTTAGCGTTGATGAGGTTTTAAAAACCAAAGCCAATGACAGGGCGAAGTATTTAAAAGAAGTGGCAGGTTGTGAAATTTCTGGAAAATCACTGACAGATTTAAAGCAAGCAACAACCGCCGAGGATTTAATTGCAGCTTTAGGACGGAAAATATCTCCACAAACCCCAACTTTATTACCTGTGGGTTCGCTTTATTTGCAACCAGGGGAAGAACGGCGGCGCAGTGGAACTCATTATACGCCCCGTGCGTTGACAGAACCGATAGTTAAAGAAACTCTCAGACCTGTTCTGGAAGCCTTGGGTGAACGTCCCACACCAGAGCAAATTTTGGCTTTGAAGGTATGCGATTTAGCTGTTGGTTCGGGCGCGTTCTTGGTAGAAGCTTGTCGTCAGTTAGCGGAAAAATTGGTGGAAGCTTGGAATCAACATGGCATGATTTCAGAAGTTCCATCAGATGAAGAACCCTTACTGTATGGGCGGCGTTTGGTGGCGCAGCGCTGTTTGTATGGGGTGGATAAAAACCCGTTTGCGGTGAATTTAGCAAAGTTATCTTTGTGGTTGGTAACTTTAGCGAAAAAGCATCCTTTTACATTTTTAGACCATGCGTTGAAATGTGGTGATTCATTGGTAGGTTTAACCCGCGACCAACTTGTTAAATTTAACTGGGAAAAAGATACTACTTATGATGATAAAGAATTGCTTTTATTTAATGAGCAACTAAATAAGGTTAAGTTTAACCGTGATGAAATTCAAAGTTTAGACGATGAGAATTACGATGCGAAGCGTGATTTTTATGAAGCAACAGAGGAATTATTACATGATGCTCGTCTCAAAGGTGATTTAGTGATTGCTTCTTTCTTTGCGGCGGAGAAAGATAAAGCAAGGAAAGAGGAGAGAGACGGATTATTTCAGAAGTATTTTAAATGGCGGCGAAATCCAGATGAGAGTGCAGAGGTTTTAAGTATTAGTAAAAAACTGCGGCAAGCAGATAAACCTGTGAAACCGTTTAATTGGGAAACTGAATTTCCAGAGGTATTTGATAGAGAAAATCCGGGGTTCGATGCAATTGTTGGAAATCCACCATTTTTAGGTGGGAAACGGATTAGCACAGTATTAGGAGATGGTTATAGAGATTGGTTGCCTATAGTAAATCCAGAAGCAAATAGTAATAGTGATTTAGTTGCTCACTTTTTTAGAAGAGCGTTTACTCTCTTGAGAAATAATGGATGTTTTGGTCTTATCGCAACAAATACCATTGCTCAAGGAGACACCCGCGATACAGGTCTGAAATACATATGTAATCATGACGGTACGATATACAACGCTCAAAAGCGGCTAAAGTGGGCAGGGGATGCAGCAGTGGTAGTAAGTGTGGTAAATATCCAAAAGGGAATTTACGTGGGAAAAAAGATTTTAAACGGCATAGAAGTCCCTCTTATCTCAGCATTTCTGTTTCATACAGGCGGAAACGAAGCACCCCAAACCTTGATTGCCAATGCAAATAAGAGTTTTATTGGTTCCGACCTACAAGGTATGGGATTTACATTTGATGATACAAAAAGTGATACTACATCCATTGCTGAAATGCACCGCTTAACTACAAAAAATCCTAAAAATGCAGAAGTAATTTTTCCTTATATTGGAGGTTCTGAGATAAATACTAGACCTACTCATGACTATCATCGCTATGTCATCAACTTCGGTGATATGGATGAAGAAAAAGCATGGGAATGGGAAGAGTTAATGAAAATATTAGAAGAAAAAGTTAGACCAGAGCGTTTAAGAAAAGCAAAAGAATTAGCACAGTATCCTTGGTGGAGGTTTTGGAGAACTCGGCAAAAACTGTATGATGCAATCACATCTCTCGAACGTGTATTAGTTTGCTCTAGAGTTAACCCTAACTGCTCTTTTACATTTTTACCTCCAAATTTAGTTTATGCAGAGTCACTGGTAATTTTTGCCTTATCTAAATATTCTGCTTTTGGGATATTACAAAGTTCTACTCATGAATTATGGGCTAGATTTTTTAGCAGTACAGCAATGGATTTGTTGCGTTATTCTTGTTCCGACTGTTTTGAAACCTTCCCCTTCCCCCAAAACTGGGAAACCAACTCTACCCTAGAAACCATAGGCAAAGAATACTACGAATACCGCGCTGCCTTAATGGTTCGCAACAACCAAGGACTCACCGACACCTACAACCGCTTCCACGACCCCGACGAATACGACCCCGAAATCCTCAAACTCCGCGAACTCCACACCGCAATGGATAAAGCCGTCCTCAACGCTTACGGCTGGTCAGATATCCCCACCGACTGCGATTTTATCCTCGACTACGAAGAGGAAGAAGACACAGAAAACAGCAGTGGACGACAAAAGAAAAAACCCTGGCGTTATCGTTGGCGCGAAGAAATCCACGATGAAGTTTTAGCACGCTTACTTGATTTAAACCAAAAACGCGCCGAAGCAGAAATTTTAGGCGGTAAAGGTGCAGATAAAGGGAAGGGTAAAGGAGGGAAAAATAAATCTAATCAAAGAAAGTCTAAAAAGGTGATTGAAAATGCACCAGCAATACCAGGAATTATTTGACAATTTTGATGTTTTACCTATTTTTTGCACGCCAGTCACCCAGACCATTAACCAGACCGTTAGCCGCCAGCGCACCAACCCGCCAGGGAATGTAATTCCCTGTCTAATAGCGAAAGTCCTCTATAAGAGGACTGAGAAAATTAAGAACACTTGGCTGGGTTTTCTGATTTTAAACGAGTCGGATTTATCCGACTTCAGCTATCAGACAGGGGTTTTGAACCCCTGGCTGAGTAGGTGGTAAATCTGATGAATCAAACAAATCCGGTATAAATACATTTATGCTTTTTCTTTAAATATGGGAAATCTAATAAATGTAGGTGCTAATTAGCAAAAAATATGTCCTTATGGCGGCTTTACTATCACATTGTTTGGGCAACAAAACAACGCCTACCTCTGATTATGCCCAGCAAAGAATCTGAGCTTCATAATTATATTATTGGTAAATCAGATGCACTAAATTGTATTGTTCATGGGATAGGTGGTATGGAAGACCATATTCATTTAGTTGTGTCTATTCCTCCAACACTAGCAATTGCAGATTTTATTAAAAAAATTAAAGGCAGTAGTTCTTATTATTTCAATCATAATATTGCTGCTAGTTCGGATAAATTTTCTTGGCAGGAAGGCTATGGGGTTTTCTCTTTAGGTAGCAAGCAACTTGAGCAGGCTGTTAATTATGTTAAAAATCAAAAAATCCATCATTCACAAGGAACAACAAATTCTCATTTGGAAAATATTTAAATTGATTGATATCCAGATAGCCAGATAGTCAGGGATTGAAAATCCCTGTCTGATAGCTAAAGTCCTCTTCCAGAGGACTGGTTAATTTAAGTAATCGTCTTTAGACGATTTGAGCTATTAGACGGGGGTTTTAACCTCCGCAATTAAATTAAGTTATGCAAAAGCAAAATATTAAATGATAAATAAAACAATATCTCTAACCTCAGCCGAAGTGCGATCGCGTCTCATCGAAGCCTTACAACTCGACCTTATAGGCCCCACCCCTGATGATATTGACCACGCAGAAGAAATTCTCGACCAAGCACCATCAAAATGGTATCTTACGGGTTTTCTTGTTCCGCATGGCGCACCCATCGAACAGCGTGGAGATGATACTGGTGATGATGATTTAGACGTAATACAAGGCGGTAGCGCGGGAGAAGATGAAGCTGTCCCAGACAAACCATTCGCCAAGAAAGCTTTTTTCCCTTCATCGATGGGTTTAAGTTTTCTGGTTGCTGAAAACGCCAGTCAACTTAATCTCACAGTGCAATGGGGTGATTACTTCCCAATAAAAGATAATACTGCTGCACAATCTCAAGATGATTCTGGTGCGGAAGAAATTTTCTCACCCCTGGAACTAGAAACTACTAACCCCCAAGAGGAAGCAAATAACAATTTATCGGGATGCTGGAAGCGGATTCCACGCCAAACCCAAATCACTGTTCCTTTAAAATTACCGCTTCATCAAAGCCAATCTACAAAAACTATTCCTATAGCTGATAGCAACGGTTTACAAATCGTCGTCTCCATCCGTCCTGTAACATCCAAAGAACTTGTCCCGGCTGGAACTCGTTCTGTTTCTGTATTTCTAGTCAATAATCGCCTCTCTACCTCAGATAAACAGCTCGATATTAGCTATATTTTTCAAACCAGTTTAATCATCCATACCCCAGAACCATTAGTAGCCCGTCCCAACTTACGCGGACGAGATAATCATGATTGGGATGAAAACGTCGCAGATTTACAATACCGCGATGATTACGAATATGCAGTAGGTCATAACGTTAGTGCGATCGCACTTACCAATCCCGATGGTAGCTGTCAGGAAATACGTACAGCATGGATACCAACGGCTGATGTGGAAAAGGTGATAGCCGCCCAAGTAAAAGACGTGGAATTGGGAATGGAAGCCTTAGCCAACGCACCCACACCAGCAGCATTGCAAAATATGCTGAGTCCAATGGTAGATGCTTACACTGATTGGATTAAGGAACAACACACCAAATGTCCCACCGAACCCAAGCGCTTAAATGTCGCCCTAGATTTACTCCACCGTGCGGAAATTGCTAACAAGCGCATCAACGCAGGTATCCAAGCCTTAAATGACCCACAAATATTTGAGGCTTTCTGCATCGCTAATCGCGCCATTGCTACAGCCATTCGCCAACGTACTACTCACGGTAAAACTACCACGCCGGAAACAGTAGCACCACCAAAATGGCGACCCTTCCAGTTAGCATTTTTACTGATGAACTTGGTAGGGATAGCTTACCCCGAAAATGGCGATCGTGAATTAGTCGATTTGCTATTCTTCCCCACAGGTGGCGGTAAAACCGAAGCCTACTTAGGACTCGCAGCCTTTACCCTGGTCTTGCGGCGACTGCGTTATCCTGGTGTCAAATCGGCTGGGTTAAGCGTCCTCATGCGCTATACCCTGCGGCTTTTGACCCTCGACCAACTCGGAAGGGCGGCAGCGATGATTTGCGCCTTAGAATTGGAACGTCAAAAAAACCCGCAGAAGTTGGGAACTTGGCCGTTTGAAATTGGGCTATGGGTAGGACAAACCGCAACACCCAACCGCATGGGTAAAAAAGGAGATAACGACGAAAACAGTGCTAGAGAACGTACTCGTGCTTTTCAAAATAACGATCGCAATCCCTCACCTATTCCCTTAGAAAATTGTCCTTGGTGTGGGACAAAATTTAATCGCAACTCATTCCAATTACAGCCAAATCCCGACCAACCAACCAATTTACAAGTATTTTGTGCTAACCGTCGCTGTAATTTCCGTGGTGACAATCCTTTACCAATAGTCACCGTAGACGAGCCACTATACGGCCGTCTACCTTGTTTTATTATCTCTACAGTAGATAAATTCGCTACCCTGCCTTGGGTGGGAGAAACTGGTGCATTATTTGGACGAGTAGACCGCTACGACAATGATGGTTTTTACGGCCCCACTAAACTAAATCGCGGTAAACCCCTTGGCGGCTATTTACCACCACCAGACCTAATTATCCAAGACGAATTACATTTAATTTCCGGCCCCTTGGGAACAATGGTAGGTCTATATGAAACAGCCATTGATGCTTTGTGTAGTCAAGAAATAGACGGTAAAACAATTCGTCCGAAAATAGTTGCTTCCACTGCGACAGTCCGCCGCGCCAGCAAACAAATTCAAGCTTTATTCGGTCGCAGCGAAGTTGATATATTTCCACCACCAGGGCCAGACAGACGCGATTCATTCTTTGCTAAAACCGTCCCCGCCACAGTCAAAAACGCCCGTACTTATGTAGGAATTGCTGCTCAAGGACGCAGTTTAAAGGTAGTTTTATTGCGTAGCTATTTAGCATTGTTAGGCGCAGCCCAAAAGCACTGGCTAGAACAAGGGGGTAAGAAGAACTCTGATAACCCAGCCGACCCTTATATGACGCTGTTAGGTTACTTTAACTCCCTACGTGAACTAGGTGGTAGTCGGCGCATTGTAGAAGATGAAGTCAAATCTCGTCTATTACGTTACAGCCAGCATCAGCGAGTTGACGAAACTTCAGGGTTATTTGCTGACCGGAAAATTGATGATGAACCAGAAGAACTAACCTCCCGTGTCAGCACTAGCGACGTTGCAGATACTAAACGGCGAATGGAATTAACCTTTGATCAAGAGGACAAGGTTGATGTAGTTTTAGCAACTAATATGATTTCCGTAGGTTTGGATATTACCCGCTTGGGTTTAATGGTAGTTCTCGGTCAACCCAAGACAGCCGCCGAATATATCCAAGCTACCAGCCGTGTAGGACGGGATGAGGAACGGCCGGGTTTAGTAGTGACCTTGTTGAACATTCATCGTCCACGCGATCGCTCTCATTATGAACGCTTTTTTGCTTGGCATTCAACATTTTACCGAGCAGTAGAAGCTACCAGCGTAACGCCCTTTTCTCCCCGCGCTATTGACCGAGGTATTGCCGCCATCACCGTTGCTTTGGCACGGCTAGGACATCCAGGAATGACAGCACCAACTCGCGCTTTCGATATTACCCAACATCGCCAAGAACTAGAGTTTGTTGTGGAAACCATTGCACAAAGGGCAGAAATGCACGATAAGGAACTGGATGCAAATGAAGCCGAAGCACTACGCCATAAAGTGAAAAATCAAGTCATAGATTTACTCGATGATTGGACAAGTATCGCCAATGGAAAAATTAGCCTGCAATATCAACGGGAAGTAGGCGAAGCACCACCACTAATATTTGACCCCCTCGACCCCGAATTAAGGAATCAACCACAAAAAGCACAAAGGTTTAAAGCACAGCGAAGTTTGCGTGATGTCGAACCAACAGTCAATCTCTGGGTAATTAATCCTTACGGACATGAGGTAGAGGAGAAAGGAAAATGAGCAAATCTAATAAAAAAATTCCCCCAGCCGGACAAGTGCGCCAAAGTCAAATCCTTTCTACCTTTGGGCCTGGGGCGATGGTAGACTTACCCGAACATTCCGTGTTAATTGCTGGTTTAAATCACTGGCGTGGCGACAGAAGGCGTATCTTTGAAGACCGATTAGCAACTAGAGTTGCTGAAATTTTAGAAGTCAACAATATTAAGCTGTATGCGCCGCCAGTTGACGAACAAGATCCCAAAGCCCCCCGCACAGGGATTAATGCTTTCATGTTCCCTACTTGGTTTTTAGCCCAAGTCAAGGAAACTTGGTACGACACCAAAACCAAAAAAACATTCCGCACTCGCCCTCTGTTACCGTGGGGTAATTTGGTAAGTGGTAAATATCTGAGTGCTGAGAAAAAGTCTATACCAGTTGTACCCGTCCGCTTTGTGCAAGCCTGCGTTAAAGGTCATATTAGCGATATTGACTGGTATCGTTTTGCCCATAATGACGCTGAAAATAAGTGTCGAGGTCAGCTATGGTTAGACGAAGGTGGTTCAGGTAACGACTTCGCTGAGATTTATGTGCGTTGCGAAGCCTGTAAAAAACGCCGTCCCCTTGCTGATGCAACAGTTCGCAACGGTAAAGTCTTAGGCCCATGTCAGGGACATCGCCCTTGGCTTGGTTCTTTTGCCCAAGAACCTTACTGTATTCGGGAATCAACAGGTCTACCAGAGTACAACCGCTTATTAGTTAGGTCTGCCAGTAACGCCTATTTTTCGCAAATTCTCAGCGTTATTTCCCTTCCTGACCTAGATGCAGGTTTACGAGATGCAGTGAATTTAGTTTACGAAGATTTTCTGCAATATGCGGAAAGCGTCAGCGATGTGAAAAAGGAGCGCAAAAAACAAAAGGTAACTGTAGCTTTAGAACAATTTAGTGATGAAGCCGTCTGGGAAGAAGTACAACGGCGACAAAGTGGGCAAGGAAAACCACATAAAAGCATTAAGCAAGTGGAAATAGAGACATTGCTTTCTAGCTCCCTTGACGTTGGGGAAGATGTCCCAGACAAAGATTTTTATGGTAGGTCGCGTAGTTTGGACAACTTACAGCCTGCGTTTGCCTCCTGCATTGAACGAATTGTTTTAGTACATCGTTTACGTGAAGTAATTGCCCAGGTGGGTTTTACTCGCTTTGAAGCGGAAATGCCAGATATCGATGGCGAACTTGATATCAGCGTCAGGCGTGCTTTGCTGGATATTGAAACTACTTGGGTTCCTGCAATTGAGAATAAAGGTGAGGGTGTATTTATTGCTTTCCGTCAGGAAGCGATTGAAGATTGGTTAAAACGAGAAGCCGTTAAAAAACGGGGAAGAGAATTATCAAGAGGATTTGATATTTGGTGTGCGCGTAAAGGTATCGACCAGGAAAAAGAAAAAGTTAAGTTTCCTGGCTTGCCGTATATTATGCTGCATTCTCTATCACATTTATTGATTGTGGCTGTATCGTTAGAATGCGGCTATGCGGCTAGTTCCATCCGCGAACGCATCTATGCTGGTGAATCTGGTTATGGCATTCTTTTATACACTGGTTCATCTGGTTCAGAAGGGACTTTAGGCGGACTGGTAGAAGTTGGCAAACGCATTGAATACCATTTGGAAGTAGCACTAGAGCAAGGAAGATTATGCTCCAATGACCCAGTATGCGCCCAACATCGCCCAGATAACGAGCAAGAGGAGCGTTTTCTGCACGGTTCGGCTTGTCACGGATGCTTACTAATTGCAGAAACATCCTGCGAACGCCGCAATGAATTTCTTGACCGCGCCTTGGTTGTCTCTACAGTTGAAGGTTTAGGAGCAGAGTTTTTCCCAGAATAAAAACCAATGGCTTTTTTGCAGTTGAGCCGTCCAACTTTACTAAAACTAGCAACAGCACTAGAAAACGGCAGGCTATCCCCGCCTTTTCTAGTATCGACTATTGCTAACTACGTACCCGCAAGCTTAAGCCAAACCTTAGTTGATGAACTTAATCGTCTTACTGGTGAAGGTGTAAAGTGTAGCCATATTGCTTATACCCTCCGCTTATTGGCAGCAGAACGAAGCACATCTCAACAAATACGCGATCGCATTGAGTTAGTATGGACTGGCCCAGAGGTGACTGCTTCTCAAAGCCGTGATACTAGCGTTGTTGTCCGCGAACTGTTTAGCAACGCGAAAAAAACTGTTCTCATCTCCAGCTTTGCCATTGATAAAGGCGAGAAAGCAAAAAAATTATTCCAGGTACTTGCAGAACTTATGGATGCTAACCCAGAACTATATGTGCAAATGTTTCTTAACATCCAACGTCCACATCATAGTGAAGTATCAGAGTCAGTATTATTGAGGGAATTTGCACACACCTTTCGCCGTGATATCTGGGTAGGGGAGAGATTACCAGAAGTCTATTATGATGTGCGATCGCTGGCGGTTGATATTAAACAAAAATCATCTCTCCATGCCAAGTGCATTGTTGTAGATGAGGAATTTGTGCTGATCACATCAGCTAACTTTACAGAAGCCGCCCACGAACGCAATATTGAAGCAGGCGTGTTGCTCACTGACTCAGCAACAGCCCAAGCATTGCGATCTCAGTTTGACACTTTGGTGTCTCACAAAATCCTGCGTCCTATTCCTGGGATTTGATTGTTTATGCGATCGCCTACAATGAAACATAAGCCCATCGCATTTAAACTATATCAGCCTGAGAAACAACATTCCCTTCCCCTTCATCTGGCAGATATTCCAATAGTTCCCCAGGTTGACAATTCAACGCTTTGCAAATGCCATTCAATCGTTCTGGGGCTAATCTTGGCATCTCATCAACCTTACGCAATCTATAAATTGAGTTTTCAGTTATACCAAGTATCATAGCTAAATCCTTATTTTTAACCCGCTTTCGCGCCATCACTTCATTTAATTTCCAGCGAATCACTTGATTCTCAGACATAGACTACATCACTAGTTTAGTCGCTGCTAGATGTAGATTTATCTACTCGTCAGTATTCTGTTTAACAAGTAGATATATAACATTCTAAGTTTTATTAATCTACACTTGACGTAAGTCTACGTGTCGCGTAGATTAAATGGTAGACAAAAACAAATGCGATCGCCCTCCGGGAAGAGACTGCGATCGCATTTTGTACAACCCCATTGATGAGGTTATTCACATGATTACACAAGAGCCATTTGATGACCAAACTTTGACGCAATCAGAGTTGGAAGGATATGTTGACCAGCTAACTGACCCAACACCACCAGAAATAGAAATTGACTCTGTAATGGATGTTTTTGGAGAACTTTATCGGGTTTGGAACGGTTGGCAACTACTAGGCACTTTTTATCAAAATTTAGAGGGTAAATGGGTAGCGCAACCTTGTAATAGCGACGAAAGACCTTGTTATGAAACAGCTTTGCAAGCGCAGTTGCTCATCATAGCTGTTAATGGCTTGCTGGTTGCAGATGTAGCATAGACCCTTTTTTCCATCGCCTGGAGACGTGGTTCATACCCGTCTCTTTTTTATTTATGAGTGGCAGTGCGATCGCATCTCTAACCCTCTTTTATCACTTTCGGCAGAGAATAATCTGGGATGCTTACAGAATCAGACTTTTACCAAAAATCTTGATTTCAGCCATCCTGTTAGAAAATAAACGCTCAAATGCTCGCTCTATATACAGTTGAAAAATTGGCTTTTATTTTTCTTTTCCCAGAGTGACAAAAGCGCCTGAGGAAAGCGATCACATTCCCGATGGATGTAAAGAAACATTTCTGTTTCTTAGAAGAGGGCTAATCTAGCAAGCCTTTTACGTTAGGGTAAGCAGTGCCACAGTTGACATACTTTTTGATGTCATTTGGGAATACTAAGTAGAAATCAAGTTGTATCTTCCCATGAGTGACAATTTAAACACTTACACGGTTATCATGCTTGGCCCACGCGGTTCTGGTAAAACCGTCTATCTGGCAAGTATGTATAAAAAGCTATCTACCCAAGGTAAGCAAGGTTTTTTCTTGGAAGTTGATAGTTCAGAAAAGCGTAAGCGTCTTCATAACATATACACCCAAATTGCCATTGATGAAAAATGGCCAAAAGGAACAACTTACGATGAGGTGTCAGAATGGACTTTCACCTGTCGTGTTCAGACAGAAAATTTACCAATTTATTCAGCTTGTCAATTTAAATATCTTGATTATGCAGGTGGCAGACTTACAGACGAAATGGAAGATGAGGATACTTCTTTTGAAAGTAAACTGCAAAATGCTGATGCTTTATTAGGACTGTTAGATGGTCAAAGACTAAAGGCATTAATGCGTAATGAAAAACTAGGGTTATTTTGGGTAGTCAATGAACTACCTAATATGTTGAACATAATGCAAGGAAGTCAAAAACCCATTCATTTTGTTGTTAGTAAGTGGGATAGTCTCATCAATGAATATAGCTTGGAGCAACTACGAGAGCGTTTGCTAGAAATTGAGGAATTTAGAAACTTAATTCAAGCACGTAATGAAGCCCGTTTACCAGTTCGACTTATACCGATTAGTTCAGTTGGCATGGGCTTTGCAGAACTTCAGCCAGATGGAAGTATGGCTAAAACAGGCAGCTTACCTAATCCATTTTTAGTAGAAATGCCTCTAGCCTGTATTTTGCCTGACATGATTAAAATTACCTTAGAGGAATTAATAAAGAAAAAGCAAGAAGAAATAAGCCAACCAATTCAAGTAAAACCTAATTTGAGTTTTTGGGAAAGGTTAGGACAGGTTGTTGGAGGCGTAGGGAAAGTTGGTATTGGCATATTAAAACAAATATTGCCGATAAAATACAGGTTCGCTGAAGATATTTTGGAGAACTTAATTGATTTTCTTGATGATTGGGAGAAGCCGGCCCAACAGAAGCTAGAAGCAGCGGCAAAAAGAACAGAAGAACTCCGTCGTAAACAAGCTGAATCCTTGAGAAAAGTTACTGATGAAGAAACGGCACTTAAGCACGTTGTTAATTGCTTTATTTCGCTTACGGATGAACTTGAATCTAAATTTCCTGCATCTAATCTAAAACAATTCTAGACAACCAAAGATTTTCTATGACAGATATTCAGGCTTGGGCTTTTCTAGTTGGGTGTAATCAATACCTTGACTATAGAACCATAGTTGCTCCCAGCTTTATGTGTGAATCAAAAACGTCAAGCCTACTAGCTAAAGCAGCAGGGGGAGACTTAACAGAAATTGGAAGGGCGTACTACCGTGAAATTCATAATTCTAAAGTGGGTGATTTAACTTTAGTGTTCCGTGTCATTGAAGCAACATCGGAGAATACAGGAATTGAAGGACAGGGAGTGTTGAAAGATTCATTTGGGAGAGAAATTGATTTAATAGAAGGTATTGTTTTTAAAGGATTATTGGAAGATGTTGTAGTTGAGGAAGAAGAACTGGAAGTAATTCACGAAAAGCTTATATACTGTTATCGTGAGTTTTGGGACTGCATGAGTCCTCAGCGTGCTGTTTCATTAACAGATTTAACGAGACCAACAGTAAACAATGTAGAAGATGAGTTGAAAAATCTTAAACTCATTCGACTTAAACCTTACATTGAAAAAAAAGAACAATCTTCTATAGGCGACAAATTTGCTGCTAGAAAAAATACAAAATGGGTAAGTTTATCTACGGAAGAATTCCCTGATGAAATAAATTCGCTAGCAGTTTCTAAAGACGGAAGCTATGTAGCTATTCGGTATGCAAGAACAATTCTGGTTAGAAATTGGAATAACAAACAGACAAATATCATAAAATCAGAAAGGGTACTATTTGGATTCGATAATACTCCTATAGCAATTAGCAATAATAATCAACTAATAGCAACTGCAATGGTTGAGGGCATAGATCAAAATGTTGTTAAAGTATGGAATGTGAAAACTGGAGAAGAAAGGATAATTGGGGAACATTTGTTTAATGGATTGCATAGAGTTAAAGCGGTAGATTTTACTCCAGATAGCAATATTGTTGCAAGTGCAGGAGGAGATAAAAATATTAAGCTATGGGATGTTATATCAGAAAGATTAGAGTTAGGAACCCTGATTGGACATGAAAGTGAAATTAGATGTATCGCAATTAGTCCAGATGGCAAAACTCTTGCTAGTGGCGATGGGCATGGATGTATTAAACTGTGGGATTTAGTAACTAGAAAGAATACTCGCACGATAACTAGAAAAAAATATTATGAAAAACCTGTTAATTCATTAGCTTTTAGTCCAGATAGTAAATTTATTGTTAGTGGTTCTGATGAATGTGACGTTACATTATTAGATGGAAAAACAGGCAAGAAGATTTTAAAATTTGGAGAACATTCAGAGCCAGTAAATTTAGTTATTTTTAGTCCTAATGGTCAAATGATTGCTAGTGCAAGTGACGACTGTACAATAAAACTTTGGGATGTTCAAGAGAAAACAGAAATTGCCGAACTAAAAGGACATACTAAAGCAGTAACATCAGTATCCTTCAGTCCTGATAGTCAAACTTTGGTAAGTGGAAGTAAAGATAGAACAATTAGATTATGGGAAAGTTCAATTACAACAACAGGGAAATCTACTGGTTGGGGCTAAACTAGCGGGATAACAGCAAAACTAAACACGTTCGATTGGCACTGAATTAAAACAGTTGCATTGGTTTTATAATGTTCAGCAATATTTCGCCAACAGTGTCAGTTTCTCGGCCCAACGTTCTGCTCTAATGGTGTCATCTAAATTATCTACTGCAATCAGCACTCGAACCAAGAAGCGTTGTGATATATCAACTCAACTTCCTTGCGCTGTCGTGCGAGAGCAAGCTGAGGCAGATGAGGGAGAAAACGACATCAATGGCTTCCTCAAAGTTAGCTATTAAGCTTCTGACGCTTCGCCATCTTTGCAAAAGGTAAAAAACAGCGAGGGCATTCACCTTGTAACCAATCTGCGGGAATTGGGAAAGGAGTCTCACAGTTAGTACATTTTGTTAACAAGCGTAAATTGTGGCGATCGCATTTCATGTTGTCCTTATACTGCCACTCAATTCGATGGCAAGGTACTTCTGCATAGCAAGCAGCACATATTTTAATTGGGCGGGGTTTCATAGTCATCCCCTGTGATGGCAGCATTTCTTTGAGTTTCTCGACTTCCACCTCAACAAACCTTGCTAATGCCTCTAATTCTTGTAGAGTTGGAAATGGATTGAGGTACAGTTTTTTCCATCTTGTTACTATTGCACCAACTCCCACTTCTCTACCAACCTGATATCCAGTTAGTAAATTAGCTCTCTCAAAACGACCTAAAAAGTGGCTTATACTTTCCCCTGGTAATGGTTCAACTACATTGATCCATGCTTCAAAATTATAGATTTCTTCTGGCATATGGATTGATAACTTTGATGATATATCTTTTAGCTTGCCACTAATGAATAATCACCTTCAATACTATTTAAAAGTGACTTATCAATTTTGTTAACACCAGATTCTAATGCTTTTACTGCTGCATCTCTAAGAATTTGGTCTAGTAATCTAATTTGCCCAGCAGTTTTTGCCTGTAAAATAGTTATGATTTCTTGATTCTCTGCTAAATTTGATGGCTCAGGTAGTTTCAGAATTTGCTGTTCCCAAATCTTTACCGTTTTTATAAAGTTAGCGCCTGAAAGTTGTTCAAAACTGAAGTATGCTGCAAAACGTCCACCAACTTGCTCATTTTTACTAATTAAGGCATCTAATCTGCTACTTGTACCTACTAAAATTGGAATAATTTTTACCTTATCAGATAAATCTGTAACATCTGTGAGTGTTTTAAATTGAAGACGATGGGCTTCATCAATAATTAACATTTCTACTTTACATTGTTTAATCAAATACCATGCCCGTTCTCTCAGTTGATTTTCAGTGCCACCCTTAGCCTTAAATTTTAGAGTTTCAATAATAGTTTTAAACAAAAGAGATGGGCTGCAAGAACTACCTATTAGCTCTACATATAGTACGGGCGCGACTGGGTTTTGATTGGGGATTTTAGCCGCTCTATTTTGGTAAGTATAAAAAAGAGAAGCTGTAGTTTTACCCAGTCCTGACTCTCCTACTGCTCTACCGGGTTTTCGTAACTTTCTTCTTTCATCTAACCAAGAACTAAATCTTTTTACTTGTTCGAGGTTTAAAATATCTGGTTGTCTAAGCCGTTCAATCTCTTGCTGTATTTCTTCGTTTGTCATAGTTTACAAACCCAGCTCTTCACGCAATAATTTCAAATCCAATTTTTCTATTGGCTCATCGTCTTCGGGTTGAGATATTAATACCGCAACCTGTTCATTTTTCTTTTCTGTCAAGACTTGTGGTATTTTCTCTATACGTTTCTCTTCAGAACGGCGACGTTCAGCTTTAGTTTTATTTTTCTTCTGTTGCAAAAAGTTTCTGCGTCTGAGAGCCTCTTCTAAAATTGAAATATTATTTATACCTTTACCACTATTTTCTGCTTTTTTACGTGCGTATTTAACTTCTTCAACTGATAGGCTTGCTGCTTCTAAACCAATAGCGTAAGCACGCGCTAAAAATATTTCTTTATTATTTTTTCGACCATATACTAAAACCATAGTGATATCTCTGGGGTCGAACCTTAAGATCACTTTGTCGCCTGCGTAAGCTCCTAAATTTTCTCCCCTGTAACGAAGACCAGAAAAATTAAGATAACCATTGTCATATACAACCCGCTCTGCTGCCTTCATTAAACAAATATCAAGTTCTCTATCGTTCAGCAAAGTAGGAGGCATTTGCAGTCCTTTTTCCCAACGCTCAATCCGACTTTGTTTGGGAGTTAGAGGGTTGGCTTGACTTCGGGCATCAGGTTTTTGGTTATAGCTATCAACAATGTAACCAACAATTAGTTTTTCCAGTTCAGGAAGACTTATACAAGCTTTCTTTTCAGCTCCCTCTGGACGGTCTTTGACACTTGACCCCGTGTAACCCGGCATTTCAGAAAGTAGACCACTTATAGTTCTAAATGGTCGTTCTACAATGCCACCATCTGAAGGTTTACTTCTTAGGATTGGTTCAAAATCTAATTCGTTAGCAATCCATTCCACTAAATGTTTTGAGCGAAAATCTTTACCACCGTCCGTATAAACATATTTAGGTACACCGTAAGCACTCCACTTACATCTGAGTTCATACTCCGAACTGTAACGCTTTGGCATAATTGCATGACGCAGTGCCAAAGCGACAACTTGAGAACTGGGTGCAGCAAAACCTAGACGGAATCCAACAATGCAGCGAGAGTAACAATCTATTACCGTCGTTAATTGAGGACGGCCTATCTCCTCACCATCCTCATCGACTAATAAAATGTCAGCCTTAGTATGGTCAATTTGCCAAACCTGATTGGTGTACTTAATAGATATTTCTTGACCATCACGGGTTTTGATTGTGTGTTCAGAACCGTGCCATCCTGGACTGCGGCTAGTGCGCGACTTATGCCTTTTCTCCTCCACTGGTTTGAGCCATCTTTCTACTGTTCTAGTGCTGGGAGGTTTGCCATACTTTGACCAATACTTAAAGCCCTCGGCCTTTTCCTTGATTTTTATTAGCTTCTTTAACTCCCAATCTAAGTCTTGTCCCCGAAATCCCTGACTTTCTAACTTTGATATTTCAGCTTCTAATTCTTTTTTGGCGAATTCATAAGCTTTAGTCTCAACTTTTTCTGCAACTTGAGTGCGAGTCATGCGATCGCTTCCTTTATCACCTTTATCACCTTTATCACCTTTATTACCTTGTTTATAAATCTTGAGACTCAAGTTATACCAGTATTCACTTTTTCGTACCTGTCCTTTGTCTGCTCTAGGAACTTCCGCTAAAGCAGCTATACCTTTTTCTTCCCAAGACTTAATTAAACGTCTAACCGTTCGTTCTGATTTACCAAGCTTTTTGGCTGCTTCTTCCAACCTTTTGCCGTAAGTCAGGCGATCGCAAGGTTCACGTAAATTACGGATTATTTCCAGTTTGAGTCTTTGTTCTCCTGACAGTCTGAGTTCTGAGTCCTCTAAGTATCTCTGATCCAAAAACTCTACTAATTTGTCTTCTGCTACAGAGTTTCCATCATTACTCAATGACTCAACTTCAATTGAAAAATCGAGTATGTCTGCATCCTCATCATCCAAAAGAAAGTCATCTTCATCTTCCAGTTCAAACTGGTTATCTACATCTAAATAATTCATAGATGTGATTTGTCTTTGATTATTGGGTACATTTATACTACTATGAAACTGCGAATAATTGACACGTAATTTTTCGCAAAATTAATAATTGTCATCTAATAAGTCGCGGACTTTTAAAAAAGTCATGTAATTTGTCGTCCAAGACTGAATGAGCTTGATTTAGCTTTCATTGCTAGAAAGTATTGATATATATGGATTTTCGTTCAAGATAATGCTGTGACAGCTAATTTGTCGAAGTGGTCAAATAATGTGTCGCTCTACATTATATATCAATATGGTTCAGTGGAGAGATGGCTTCAACTTACCACCGCGTCTAAGTTGTTAGCCTTAAATGAACTGAGTAGAACAGGGTGGATAATTAAAGACTTGTAGTGAGAACTTTACAAGGATTAAAGTCCTTACTACGAACTCAATCTTATTGTTTTTACAATATTTAACATAGTTGTTTTTTTCCAGTTGTTCTGATTTGAAAATCCTTTGATGCCTTTTTCATAGGTTTTGGTGTACGCAGTTCATGACGGCTACTCATATTGCTGCATAACACACACAGGTATTTTAAATAACATCTGCTATATAAGGCAATTTTTACTAAGCTCTTTTTTGAGGAAAAGGAACCTTTATTGCGGTTATTGTGTCTGCATAGTTGTAAATAATTATAGTTAGCTAAAGATTACGGTAATTATTAAATTTTTAATCTGTTTCTGAATTTGAGATTCAGTAATTTTCTGTTTTAGTTCTAACTATTTGGAGGTGTCTGGGTATTAAGGGCGATCGCATGGGGAAAAAATTTTCGGTAATTCACAAGCTGAAAGTATTGTTTGTCCTAGCATTGGTAGTTTTATTGACAAACACTGTAATTACTTACAGTCATACTACAAGATTGATGGAAAATCAGCCATATCTCTACATTTTAGAACACAAAACTCTAGTAGCATTTTGTTTAGTAATTTTTGTCAATATTTTATTACTAACCTATTTATATAAATTACTGTGCCTCTATATTACCAAAAGTCAACAGGCAGAGCAGAAGATCCGTGAACAAACTGCCATTTTAAATATAGTTAATGACGCTGTTTTAGTGGGTAGTATCGACCATCAAATTATTTTTTGGAATAAAGGTGCTGAACGTTTGTACGGTTGGAAAGCTGAGGAGACACTTGGAAAAAATATTACAGAAATTTTGTACCAACCAAGCTCAACTAAATTAAAGTCAGCGCTGTCCACCGTAATGAGTGAAGGTGAGTGGCGAGGAGAGTTACATCAACTCAGCAAAGATGGTGAGGAAATTATTGTTGAAAGTCGTTGGGTTTTGGTTAGGGATGAGGAAGGACAACCAAAATCTATTTTAAGTGTAAATACGGAAATTACACCCAAAAAACAACTAGAAGCGCAACTATTGCGATCGCAACGTCTGGAAAGTATTGGTACACTAGCAAGTGGCATTGCTCACGACCTCAACAATATCTTAACTCCTATTTTAATGGCGGTTCAGCTCTTACAAATGAAACTGCATGAACCGCAGGTACAAAAGGTGCTGAATACTTTAGAGAGTAATGTCAAACGGGGCGCAAATTTACTTAGGCAAGTGTTATCTTTTGCACGAGGTATCGAAGGGAAAAAGACAATTGTGCCAGTCAGGAAGCTGATATTAGAAATAGAGCAAATTGTCCAGCAAACATTCTCTAAATCAATTATCTGCCAAACATACATTCCCGAAAATCTTTGGTATGTATCAGGAGATACAACCCAACTACATCAAGTGTTGATGAATTTGGTGTTGAATGCGCGTGATGCCATGCCTAATGGCGGGATATTGAAAATAACGGCTGATAATGTGGTGCTTTCTCCCCAGGGTAAGCACTATATTAAGTTATCTATAGAAGATACGGGTTTAGGTATACCCGCTAAAATTCAAAAGCAAATTTTTGAACCATTCTTTTCTACAAAAGAGGTAGGCAAAGGCACAGGTTTAGGACTGTCTACAGTGCTGAATATTATTGATAATCATGGTGGTTCTATCAATGTGCAGAGTACGGAAGGTAAAGGTACACGATTTCAGGTGTATTTGCCGGCTTTAGTTTCTAATATGGAAATTCCATTAGCTGATTCTGTAGAGATGGAATCGCCTACTGGTAATAGAGAATTAATTTTAGTAGTAGATGATGAAGCCATTATTCGTGAAATTACTAAATCATCTCTAGAAGCATATAATTATCGAGTATTGACTGCTAGTGATGGTGAGGAAGCCATATCAATCTATACAGGATACCAAGAACAAATTAGTGTGGTGTTGTTAGATATGATGATGCCATCAATGGATGGGGCGATCGCTATCCGCAAATTACAAAAGATTAATCCCCAGATCAAAATTATCGCTATTAGTGGGCTGCTATCGGAACCCCATGAGAGTGCAATTGCTAACATGGGAGTAAAGGCATTTTTATCTAAACCCTGCACAGCTAAAGAGTTAGTACAGACAATTCATACTGTCCACACTGAGAATTAACAGTGAATTTACAGAATCTTCCTGAAGATATAGATTTTTTATCTCAGTAATTTTGTTAATATTATTAAAATTTTTATCAAAAAGTAACACTATGGCATTATATGCAGAATTGCATAGACACCTGGGTGGTTCTGTTGTCCCCCGTGTCTTATGGCGTTATTTTGAGCGACACTCATCGGAGTTGATTTCCCGGTTTGCCGAGTACCCAGAGTTTGAAGACTTTTATACCCGTCCCCGCAATACCCTAGATGAGTATTTGGAACTGCACACCCTTGTGGAAAGTGTACAAACTGTAGAAACTCTGCCTTACTTTATTTATCGTTTGGTACGGGGTGCCTACATTTTTGAGAATTTGGCTTATCTGGAACTGCGCTACACCCCCTACTTACGGACACCAGAACATCTCAGCCAGTCCCAAAGAATTGACAAGATGGCGGAAATTGTCAAAGTTGTGGGGGAGGCTAGTAGCCAGCCAGAATATCCTATTGTCACCAGCCAAATCTTGTGTATGCACACACGCTTACCTTATGAGGTGAACAAAGCGATTATTGATTTGGCGGGGCAAAACAAAAATTATGTGTGTGGCATAGATGTAGCTGGGGGTGATAGCCATTACGCCGATCGCCTGTCCGAATGGATCAGTTTATATGAGTATGCGCGATCGCTAGGGATTAACACTACTGGACACTTTTACGAAACCCCATCTGGTTGTTACCCCCAACTCCTACCTTACCTGATGCGGATTGGTCACGGTATCCAAATTCCCCTCTTGTATCCAGAGCTACTACCAGATGTAGCTAGGCGTGGTCAGTGTTTAGAAGTTTGTCCCACAACTTATATTCAAACAGGTACTTTACAAGACATCCGCCAACTGAAGTTAGTCTTTGACCGATGTTTTGATGCTGGGGTAGATATTGCCATTTGTACTGATAACGCCGGGCTGCATAATGTACGTTTGCCATTCGAGTATGAAAATCTCTTGACTTACGACATTATCAACTTTGAACAGTTACAAGCTTGTCAGGATGCAGCTTTCCGCCATGCCTTTGCTTGGCCTTATGGTGAACGTCCTGCATCCCTATTGAATGAATTACTACAACCGGAAACTACCAAAGTTTTAGCACTGAAAGACTAATTACTCAAATATGGAAATAGTTTATTTTGATTAAAACCTGACGCATGAAAATGAAAAATCAAGGGTTTGGACAAGACTGTAAGGAATAGTATAGGAGTGTAAATGTTTAAAATCCCTACACCCCTACACCCCTACACCCCTACACCCTTACACCCAGTACCCTGACAAAACTCATCCATCCAAGAAGCTAGACTACTGGCATTACTACCAAGTGATGGCTGGACTTTGTGGCTAGGTGCTGGTGTTTGTTGATTTGCGTATTGTCCGTTTTGGGTAACTTCCGTAGCTATTGTTGGTGATGGTAGAGTTTTTGGCTGACTTGAAACATTAGTGATAATTTCTAGTACTCTCACCGCTTTACCATTACGGTGAGATTCGGTAGCTAAAGCTAATCTTAAAGATGGTAGAGGTTTAGTTTTATCAGGAGTTTCTATAGTTACAGATGGTGATGACCTACGATGAATTGCAGGCGATCGCCCTAGTTGAGAATTGCTAGAAACTGCGTTTACCTTAGATGTATTGTAGCTGATTGCTGTTTGAGCATTTCTCAAAGAGAGAATTGCCGGTTTAAGTTGATGTGTATCATCAGCCTCCTGAGTTTCTGCAAGCGATCGCAAAGGTTTATCTACCAGTGACAAAACAGGTTGGTTTTCCCAATGTTGTTTATGGGAAACATTCTTGAGGGCGAATTCATTTAATGAGATGGCTTCGCTTTCTGTCTGCTGTTTTTCCTGGTTGGTGTGAGATTCTGTTAAACGTAATTCAACATCGGGATTAAAATTCAGACCCAAAGCAGCAACAATCTCATCGGGGTTATTATTCAGTTCCATAATAAAAGCAAGTGTCTGTTCAAACTGTGGTTCTAAAACAGATAGCGTTGCCAAAATAAATCCAGAGGAAGGTCGCCGCAAACCATTATAAGTAGCCCAGACCTTCATTTTGACTAACCAAGAACGATTTTGCTCGTAATAACTCAGCCACTTGATCTTTAAAGATTGACGCAGCTCCTGAATGTCCATCGGATGCCTCGCTTCAGTCAAAAATAGTGCAGACCTGTATGTATCAATTCTCCAAAACAGGGAAACAGATTTCAACCTGAGATCCCAAATAATCAGAAATCTAATTTGATTCTTGCAAAAATTCTCAGTAAGTTAGGCAATGTTTACCGTATCATATTTTTGGTAATCACAACCCAGCCTACGTATATTGCAAAAATCAAATATAAATCCTAATAGTATGATTTTTGGAAATTTAAATTTTAAATTGCTATTATCCCTGGGGATGAAACCGATAATAAAGCATCTGCTGGACTTTTTGACCACCTAGCAGGTGTTGTTCTACCAATAGAGGTACTTCATGAGGTTGAATGCCGCTATACCAAACCATATCGGGTAAAATCAGCACCATCGGCCCGTTTCCACACTGACCTAAACAACCACTACCTGTTACAGTCACATCTACAACAGGTAAAACTGCAAAAGCTCTTAACACCTCTTTTGCACCTTGTTTTTTACAGGTGCGATGTTGACATACGCGTACACATCTAGGAGTGGAAGGCTCTGTTAAAGGCGAGTTTGATGGTTGCGTAATGTTAGTCATCTTTTCACCCTGAAATCTTTTTGGTTACATTGTGCTGTTGTTCGCCTTGCCTAACACGGGTTTGCTGATGTTTCTCCTCGTCTGATATAGCTGTCGCCAGTAGTGTTAGGACATTAATAGTCCAAGATGTAGATGTAGGGTGCGTCAGTGCGATAAAACCTAGCTGTACCAGGAAATTATTCATACTGACGCACCCTACTAACTAATGACCAATGACTAATGACTAATCTACAGTTAGTCCTTTGGACGCAAGCCAATCGCGGTTGAATATGCGGGATTGGTAACGAGAACCACTGTCACACAATATGGTAACAATGGTGTGACCAGGCCCCAATTGCTTCGCTAAAGCCACAGCACCTGCTACATTAATACCTGTGGAACCACCCATGAATAAGCCATCTTTTCGCAGCAGTTGGTAAACTACCCGCAGAGCTTCATGGTCATCTATTTGGATAGCATCGTCAGCTGGTGCGCCTTCCATATTAGCTGTGACACGGCTGTTACCAATACCTTCAGTGATAGAATTTCCTTCTATCTTGATTTCTCCAGTTTTGATATAACTATATAAACCGCTACCTAATGGGTCAGCTACTACGCATTTAATGGCGGGGTTTTGGTCTTTTAGATACATGGCTACACCGGCAAATGTGCCACCAGTACCAGTGGAAGCTACCCAGCCATCAACTTTACCATCGGTTTGTGTCCAAATTTCTGGGCCTGTGGTTTCGTAGTGAGCGAGGCGGTTAGCTAAATTATCAAATTGATTTGCCCAAATTGCGTTGTCTAATTCCGCAGCAACTCTCCCAGAAAGTTTAACGTAGTTATTTGGGTCTTTGTAAGGTACAGCCGGCACGGGACGGACTTCTGCACCCAAAGCTGTGAGTGCATCAATCTTTTCCTGTGATTGGGTGTTAGGAATAATTATCAGGCATTTGTAGCCTTTGGCATTGCAAATATGCGCTAATCCAATACCAGTATTACCAGCAGTTCCTTCTACAACGGTTCCGCCTGGTTTAAGTAGTCCTTTTTTTTCTGCGTCTTCGATGATGTAAAGTGCTGCACGGTCTTTAACTGAACCACCGGGATTGAGAAATTCTGCTTTAGCAAGGATTTCACATCCTGTTTCTTCACTAAAACTGTTTAAACGAATCAGTGGTGTGTTGCCAACAGTGCCTACAAAGCCATTTTTGATATCCATTGTGTCTTGACTTGAGTGGAGTGCATATAAAAATTGTGACTTATAGCGGTGGCAGGATATACACTTAATACCAATTCTCCAAAATTAAACATGAGCAGCTTTTGTAGGTAGGGGAAGAGTTAGAGTTAAGTTCCATCAAACTCCTAAAAAACAGCGAGTTTTCTTTCGCCCTTTCCATAGGTGCGCTTTTGTGGGAAACTCACGTTAAATTTTTAAATTGTCGTGGCAAAAGCTTCCGCCTCCTCTGTAGTAGTTTCCGCCTTTACGTTTCCGTATGACGCGCAGTCTGCAAGAGTTTCTGTTTTCACATTTCCGTATGACGCGCAGTTTGTACAAGCTTCCGCCTTCTCTGTAGTAGCTCCCGCTTTCACGTTTCCGTATAACGCGCAGTTTGCAAGAGCTTCTGCTTTGACGTTTGCTTAACTTCTACGCAAAATTTATATCTGTCAAGATGTTGGTGAAAAAACAGGGAAGGCAAGGGTATTAAATTTTTTAATAAAAATCAACAATTTTACGTATGACAGTTTTCTTAACAATTGTCCACTATGGAATTAGGAGAAATTCGGGGAAAAAGTATTAATTATGGCAAGACATAAACGCAATTCACGTACTCTTGACAAAGCAGAAATCCGTTTAGCAAGTATTAAATCTATCAGCCCAACGCTTGATGTTGGAGAGGGATTGACAGTTAAATATTATACCGAGAAAATTGAAAATCTGCGGCAATCTCTAGAAATATACAATACTACGCTTTCTACTATTGATGTTTTATTAACCCAAATCATTGAAAATGAAAAAGATTTAGCAGATTATTCCGAGAAGATTTTGCGTGGTGTTGCCTATAAATTTGGTAACAATAGCCATGAGTATCAAATGGCTGGAGGTATTCGGAAAAGCGAGCGTAAGCGTACTTTGCGTCAAGGTGTAGCTTTGCCTACAAGCTAAAGCTATAACAAAATATAATAAAAGGCTGTTAACTGTTGACTGTTGATTGTTGACAGTCTTTTAAGAGGGTGTTTGAAAAGTCGAAAAGTATACTAGAAACCCCTCTCCAAACCTCTCCCCGAAACGGAGAGAGGCTTTGAAACCCCCATTCCCTCGCAGGGAAGGGGGGCTAGGGGGGTTAAGTTTTTAAGATTTTGGTGTTAGCAATGATACTTTTCAAACGTCCTCTAAGATTACCAAAAGTTGCCAAAAATTTAACATTCAATGTTAACACTTACGCAACTGGCATATTATTTTAAGCTTGTAGTGAGGACTTTAGTCCTTAAAATAAAAGCTAAAGCCTTGACTACAAGCAAAAATTTTATTTTTTGTGATACTTGCATAAGTCTTCATTGTTACAAAGAAATTCTACATAACAAAATATGCAGAATGTAAGATGTGTCAGTGCAATAAAACCTAAATATACTCAAAAATTATTTATACTGAAGCCCTCTACTAAAGCATCAATCTTGGATAATTCATTTTTTTGTGTTCCCTGAGTTTAAAATCTTAGTTATTTTACTGAGGCAATTAGCTAAATAAGTACATTAATATACATTAACAACGTAAGTGCAAATATTATCATTAACGTCCTAACCGGGGTGGACATCAATGAAATTTCCAAACGATCGCCATCAAGAACTGGAACAACGGGAACGGATACTGCGGGAGAAGGAAGTAGAATTGCGGTTAAGAGAAATAGAACAGCAAATTTCTCCCAACGACGCAACTTTTCATAAAACAGTCAAGCACCAACCAGAACAAAAACCCTGGATTAAAAAAGTAATTCTGGGCGCAAAGTTGTTTGCTTTAGCTGTGGCGGCGTTAGTTGCAGTGAGGATTGCTTCGGCTTTAGCCGGGTTAATTATTATTGCAATTTTAGGGTGGGTATCTTACCAGCTATTTTTTGTATCTCAAAGAAAATAATTCTTAACTAAGGTGTAATTATTGTGGTTAATCAAGTAGCAACTGATAAATTTATTCAGGATTTAGAACGTGTTTCTCAAGTGCGTTCTAAGATTGCCATCTCTTTACAAAAATTATCTGACACAATTAATCAAGCTGAATTAGCTGGAGATACATCATCAGGTAAGCTGAGTTTAGAAAGAGATTTAGAAGATATTTCTGTAGCAAGTAATAATCTAAAAAAAGGAGTATTTCGCTTATTGGTTTTAGGCGATATGAAGCGGGGTAAAAGTACATTTCTTAATGCCTTGATTGGAGAGAATTTATTACCAAGTGATGTTAACCCCTGTACCGCAGTTTTAACAGTATTACGCTACGGAGCAGAAAAAAAAGTTACAATTTACTTTAATGATGGCAAAAGCCCACAAACATTAGATTTTCCCAGCTTTAAATATAAATACACTATTGACCCGGCGGAAGCAAAGAAGTTAGAACAAGAGAAAAAATCAGCTTTTCCTGATGTTGATTATGCAGTTGTAGAATATCCTTTAAGTCTACTAGAAAAGGGTATTGAAATTGTTGATAGTCCTGGGTTAAATGACACGGAAGCGCGCAACGAATTATCTTTGGGATATGTCAATAACTGTCATGCAATTTTATTTGTCATGCGAGCTTCCCAACCTTGTACTTTAGGAGAGCGTCGTTATTTAGAAAATTATATCAAAGGTCGGGGTTTATCTGTTTTCTTCTTAATTAATGCTTGGGATCAAGTAAAGGAATCATTAATTGATCCTGATGATGCGGAGGAGTTAAGAGCATCGGAAGATAGGCTACGACAAGTATTTAAGGCGAACTTGGCAGAATATTGTTATGTAGATGGTCAAAATATTTATGATGAGAGGGTGTTTGAACTGTCATCAATTCAAGCATTGCGGCGACGGTTGAAGGATTCCCAAGCAGATTTAACTGGAACTGGTTTTTCTGAGTTTATGGGTTCCCTAAATACATTTCTTACCAGAGAACGGGCGATCGCAGAACTACGACAAGCCAGAACATTAGCCAGACAAGCTGTCAACCATACCCGCGAAGCAATTGGAAGACGCTTACCGTTACTAGACAAAGATGTTGATGAATTAAAAAAACGAATTGATTCTGTTGAACCAGAGTTTACTAAACTAAATAATATTCGTGACCAATTTCAAAAGGAAATTTTTACTACTAGGGATACTCAAGCGCGCAAAGTTTCGGAATCTTTCCGCAGTTATGTTTTAAATTTGGGTAATACTTTTGAAACTGATTTTTTACGTTATCAACCAGAGTTAAATTTGTTTGATTTCTTGAGTAATGGTAAGCGAGAAGCTTTTAATGCTGCGCTACAAAAAGCTTTTGAGCAATACATTACTGATAAGTTTGCAGCGTGGACTTTAACCGCAGAAAAAGATATTAATGTGGCGTTTAAAGAACTTTCTCGCAGTGCATCTCAATATGGTGCATCTTACAGCCAAGTAACTGACCAAATCACCGAAAAACTCACGGGACAAAAAGTTACGGTTAGTCCTACAACTACCACAGAAGATGATAAATCTCCTAGTTGGGCAAAATGGGCAATGGGATTGTTATCTTTGTCTCGCGGAAATTTGGCGGGTGTGGCGTTAGCTGGTGCTGGGTTTGATTGGAAAAATATTTTGTTAAATTACTTTACTGTAGTTGGGATTGGGGGGATTATTACAGCCGTTACAGGGGTACTTCTCGGCCCCATTGGATTTGCTTTACTTGGTTTGGGTGTAGGTTTTTTACAAGCAGACCAAGCGCGGAAAGAGTTAGTGAAAACTGCTAAGAAGGAGTTGGTGAAATATTTACCGCAGGTGGCCCATGAACAATCGCAAACTGTCTATGATGCGGTGAAGGAATGTTTTGATGCTTATGAAAGGGAAGTAAGTAAGCGGATTAATGATGATATTACTGCGCGGAAGTCGGAGTTAGATAATTTACTGAAGCAGAAGGAAACACGGGAGATTAATCGGGAGGGTGAGTTGAAAAGGTTTAAGAGTTTGCAGGAGGATGTGATTACTCAATTGCAAAATATTGAGGCTGCTTATGGTAATTTGTTGGCTTATTATGGCTAAATGAGGGAGTTTTAACGCGGAAGGGCGCTGAGGTGGGCGCTGAGGGGCGCAGAGATGTAAGAGGGGAGGGGAGTTTTTTCTTCTCTCTTTATTTTTATGAAAAAAATGTAGGTTTAAAAACGTATTTCGTCCCGCTACGCTAACGCTTTTGGTGGGTGGCTGTCTTTAATTTTGAATTTTGAATTGAGATGGGGGTTTTATGGAGCAGTATGCTGGTTATGGGAGTTTGGTTGAGGTGTTGAAGTCTGCGTCTGGTTTGTTGGAGTTGGAACGGACTTCTCGGTTACATCAAGATGTGGTGTCTATCTGTGGTTATTTGGAGAATCCTAATTTTCGGATTGCGGTTTTTGGCCCTTTTAATCATGGTAAGTCTACTTTGTTAAATGCGGTTTTGGGTAGTCGTGCTTTACCAATTGATTTGATTCCCACTACGGGGGCGGCTATTACGGTTAAGTATGGTTCTAGTGTGCGATCGCGTATTATGTTGGTAGACGGTACAGAAGTCTATCGCAGTGGTACGGAAGTTTTACAGCAGTTTGCTATTCTTGATGGTAATAGACAGATGCGCCGGGATGTGGCATCTGTTGAGGTTTTTTGTCCCCATCCGTTTTTAGAAACTGGTGTTGAGTTTGTGGATTTACCAGGGACTAATGATAGGGAGGAGCAAGATAATTTAGTTAAGGAACAATTATTGAGTGCAGATTTAGTTGTGCAATTACTAGATGCGCGCAAGTTGATGACTCTGGGTGAACGGGAAAATTTGCGCGATTGGTTATTGGATAGGGGGATTAAAACAGTTATTTTTGTGGCTAATTTTCTTAATTTACTGGAACCGGAGGAACAACAGCAGGTACAAAATCGGCTCAGGTTTGTTGCAGAAAGTTTCCGGGCTGAGTTACCGCCAGGATTCAGTAATTTATATCGGGTTGATGCTTTACCTGCTTTACGCGCCAGGTTAAAGGGTGATGTAGGGGCGGCTAGTAGTAGCGGTTTAGCGGCGTTTGAAACAGCTTTGCAAAATGTTGTGGGTATCTTACAACAAAATCGGGGTAGTGTGAGGTTGCCGAGAGTGGAGGCGATTGCATCCCAAATTCAATTATCATTAAAAAATAAAATTGACCCTATTGCTCATGAGTTTAAGACTTTTGATGATAAACAAAATGCCAAATTTGCAATTAAACAAAAAGCGCAAGATTTAATTGGACGAGGCTTTACTGCTAGTATTACTGAGTTAGGTGATTGGCTGGCTTTACCTAATTTACTTGCCAAATACCAAGCTGATGCTGCTGTTGCTTTGGCAGAAAATAACTTTAAATCTTGGCAAATAAACAATCTCAAAAAAGACTTGAATGAGTTACAAATATCTGTAGTGAAGTGGCTCTATCAAGCATACGAGTTTTTCCAAGAAGAACGACCAGAAGATTTATCAATTCCTTTACCTAGCGAACCAATCATTACCCTACCGCCTAAATCTGACAGTGGTGATACTTGGAGTGAACCCGGTTCAATTGCTGTCGGTGGTGGTATAGGTTGGTTATTAGGCGGGCCTGTCGGTGCGGCTGTGGTTGGTAGTGTTTCCTATTTACTCAACAAAAATGTACAAAAGCAAGATGACCAAATAGCTAATGAATCCTATCATCAACAGGTTGCCAAACTTTGTATAGCTGCAACGGAAGAGTACTTTACTCATCTTAGTCATCAAGGTTTATCAATCTTAGCTGAATATGAACGCCAAGGGGAAAAGGTAATTTGCTTTAAAGTTAATCAAGAACCACAAGAAATTACTCAAAAACGTGCAGAGTTACAGCGATTGCAACAGGGTTTTAATCAATTACTGAGTGAATTAGAAAAAGTCAAAATTTCTTCTAACTATCAACCTTATATAGAAACGCCAAGAGTTACTCAAACTCAACAAAAATCTTGGCAAAAACAAGAACGCATATATACTCGCCCACCCCAAGCTACACCTAACCCACCACGACAAGAAAATACAGCTAAAACTCCTGAGAAAAAAGTTGAACCGCCAAAGCAGCAAGTTTCTTCACCACCACCAAAAACTACCCCTTCACCCAATCCCGCAGAGTTAGAAGCAAAGTTTACCAACTGGGAAATGGATGAGGAAATAGCACGAATGAAAGCCAAAATGGGTTCTCCTGGTTTTCAAAATAGTCAGCCACCAAATCAAAATACACAAGCACCTAAATCACCCCAAAGCCAAACAGAAAAAGATAAAATTGCTCACGCTTATAAGGTTTTAGGATTGCCACAAGATGCTACTTTTGCTGATGTTAAACAAGCTTATAAAACTTTAGTTAAAAAATGGCATCCAGATTTATTTGTGAATCAACCCCAGATGCAGAAACAAGCGCAAGAAAAAATGCGTTTGTTTAATGAAGCTTATACAGTATTGTCTCAACAAAAGTAGGGGTGTGGGGGTTTAGGGGAAGGAAATACCGGGATAGACCCGGTATAATTTTGTATTATGCTTGCAATCGCAGCGTTAAAGACACGGTAGCTGTGAGCATTTGAGGGGGTTGCCAGGAGATGAGCGATCGCCTGATAATATCAATCACAGATTGTTCCTTAAAAGTAGAAGCTTCTTCATCTAACAACACCTGTCTCACTCGTCCCTTATTTATCTGCAACTCCAACACTAAATCCCCACTGCAATCTGTATGTAATGGGAGAGATTCTAAATAACGAGTCAGAATCACAATCATCTGGTAGTTCAATCCTATTACATTCACAACCTGCAAAATTCCAACAGGAGTAATTTCCTGTGATGAGTCTATATCCTCAAAATATTTATTCCAACCACTGGAAGCTTGTTGTCTAGGTTTTGGGGGTGGTTCCCTAAAAGTGTAATCGAGATCACTGAATGATAATTCAATTTTCGCATCTTCACTTAGTTCCGTTAATGAGGGTAGTTCAGAAAAACCACTTTCTGCTTGTGGTGCGCTTGGAGATGCTAGGCTGCGCTTACGTTGCAAAAACTCAGGCGCAGGAGACACCATATTTGCCATGATGGGAGGAGGCGCAGCAGCAGTAACAGCACTCCCAAAAATACCTTGATAACTCATACCTTCAGCCATTTCTACAGGTACTTGCACCGAAACTGAACCCTGACGTGAATCAACTCGCACATCATCACTCACCGCCACAAAAGCTGTATATTGTGACAACAGTTGATAAGTCAAAGCCGTATCTGTCACCCCTTCCACACCCAACTTAGTATCACCACTCACCATCTTATTCATCAATTCCTTGATGCGGGAACGTCCCCAAAGTTGAGCAATAGCGGGGTTTCCTGTTTCCTCAAAGTCCAGTTTTATCGTATTTTGGTAGCGTGTACCACCGGCAACAATTCCCGTAATGTGGAGTTTTCCCCCACGCGCATCAGGTTTTTTACCAAATAAAACTAACGGCTGTTCCGCAAACAAATCTGGTGGCGTGGCAGGATAGATAATTGGCGCATTACCATCGCCTTCCCATTGCAAATTAATGTTAGCCAAAACAGGATTGTTAATTTGACGGTAGAATTTATCGACTACCTCATCCGTTGGTTCATCGTGGCGAATTATCTGTGCTATCCCCCGTCCTAATTCTGCAATGCGGTTGAGTAGAAAACGATTTACTGAACTACCCGCACCAAAACTATAAAGGCGGTTTCCTGCTTGCAGATGTTGTTGCACTTCGGCAAGAATTTGGTTTTCATTGCCAATATAACCATCCGTTAACAATACAATACTCCGCAACCGTCCAGAATCTGTAACTGGGAAATTCAACACAGCACGAATCCCGCGTAACATCTCCGTCCCGCCATTAGCTGTCAATCGATTAATATAATTAATGGCGCGTGTGCGATTTTGAGAATTATTAGCCAGAGGAACAGGCGATAATTGCCGAGTCGTATCAGAGAAATCAATAATACTAAAAGTGTCATCAGGATTAAGTCCATTAATAAAGCGGCGCATCAACTCCTGACATTGCATCAATGGCGCACCCATTTGTGAACCGGAAGTATCGATGAGAAACACCACATCTTTAGGAACAATCTGATTCTGACGATACTGGAGTGCAGGAATTAGATATAGTGCAAAATGTCCACCCCGTTCATCAGCTTGGCTGAGTACCGTCGCTTGAGTAGATTCGCCAGCTACTTGATAACGTAAAATCAAGTCTTTATTCGGAATAGTATCCCCACCCGCCAACTTCACCAACACCCGCTTTTCTGCATAACTTATCTGAACTTGGTGAGAAGGAGACTGGATATTTTGCACCTCAACCCCTGCATCAATTTCTATGGTGACATTAATATCGTGAGGCGATCGCATACCCGATGGTAAGATAGGTGCATTCAACCGTGAACCATCGGGGACGATATCTGTATCTTGATTTTGCGTCATCGGTGCAGTAGCCGAACCAACACCAACCGCATTTCCCTCAATTGGTATCCCTGGAACGTAACGGGGAGCAACCACCATCGGGAAAACAAACTCATAATTACCCGCCGTAAATTTCAAACTTTCAGAGTAGCGAATAATCACATCAATTTGCTCACCTGGTTGAATGTTGGCGAGGGATTGAGTAAAAATATTGTCCCGTTCTTGTTCCAACAGTCCGGCGGTGCGTCCTTGTTCCTTCGCTTGCTCGTATATTTGCTGTGCTTCTTGGCGTTTTTTAATACTACCTTTAATAGTCTTGTCACCAATCCGAATCAGCATATCATCAACAGCCGCCTCATCCGGTAACGGAAAAATATAAACAGCTTCTAGTGTAGTTGTGAAAGGATTTTCAAAACTTTGGGTAACTTCCACCCGTGAAATATTCCCCGCAATTTTAGCTTGTACTTCAGTGTGCTTCAGGGGGAAAGCAATTTGCTGTTGTTCAGGAGTTTGAGCATATAAGCCACCCGCTTGGCGTTCTATAGTTTGAGTCATATCTGTTACCTCACACTTTTGTTTCATGTCTCTAGCGTAAGCGCGGTTACTCGGCAGATATGCTCAGTTTTGTGTTCAGTCGATGCTCAGTAAGTGATTGAGTTCCAAATACTGCTTTTTACCACAAGATATACTGTAATTTTTCACTTAGAGAAAAGTCGTGAATTAACGATTACTCACTTAATCATGCTGAACACATCTACTTACTATGTCATTGCTCCAATTGATGGGCTTCACTTAGACTTTGATTATAGGATGTACTCTGCGGAAGTTTATGGTTGTCCACCTAACTATGTTCCTAATCCAGACGGTTGCTCAGAATTCCGCCAACCTTATGAATACTTAGGAAGTTTGACATTCAAACAATATACAGAACTTAGTTACGAGGGGAAGATTGATAATCAAACTTTACGTCACTTAGAAAAACTACCGGATCGCAAGTTAATAAATTTTACTTGTATTGCATTTGAAATAAATTTAGATAGAGAAGATTATCTCTATCTAAATGATGAGGATACTAACAACTCTCTATTTCAATATATTCTGAATAAAGGTGAACAACTTCTAGATGTTTGGCGATTATGCTTATTTAAGCCTGGAGAAGATTTCACGATTGGCAGTTTTGGAGCAGTTGGTAATGGCATTCAATGTTTTTGGTTAGGTCAAGATGACATTTTTCCTAAATTTATTGCTCGAAGAATATCACGTTATCAATTAGTTCAACAACCTTTGGATGTATTGCTTTCTGATTTTGGTACCATATATGCTGACATTACATTCAGAAATCTTTGCTATTCTGCATTTAATGATGTAGATACAAGCTTAATCAAGCGTATATTTAATGCCTTACGTGCATTTAGAGAAAGTCGAGATATTCCCAATTGGGAAGCAAGATTTCGACATTTGGCTGTAATAGCAGAGTCATTAGCAAAAAAAGAAGAAACAGAACATTTAAGGGGAAATGAACTGAGGGAGAGAATAGCAAAAATTGCCTCAAATGGATGGGAAATTTATAAAAGTTATAATTCCAGTGTTTTAAGTCCTCCTGGCTTACAGGCAAGACAATATCGCTTAATCAACAAAAGATATAAAGAAATGGGATGGAAGAACAAAAATGAAGCGCAAAAAATAATAAAAGATTTGTGGGATAACGTTCGTAATCCTCTTTCACATACTGTTAATACAGTAACTTCCCTCAAGAGAAACCCAATAGAAGACATGGTTAATATTGAGAAAATTATAGTCACCATGATTAATGGAATTTGTACAGCATATGAAGTGGAGGAGTTTTATGGTAGCTCTGCATATGACATTATTCTTGATGGGGAATAGCTGAATAAAATTTATAATTGGTAAGCAATACTCATAATATTGGTGTTGGAAAGCAGGCTATTAATCCTCACCAACAAGCTGTAAAACTCGATTGTATAAAGCTGCATCAATCCAAAACCCTGCTTGATTACGCAAAGCATCCATTAAGGGTTTGACTGTCGAAATCAGTCCTCGACTTTTCGCTTCAACTAAAATGCCTAAAATCCCTACATATCGAAGTTGCAGTCTATCAGCAATCAAACGACCACGACGTTCATCAATCAAAAGTTGATCCGCTTTGATTTCTAGTGCCAAAGCGATTGCTTCAGCTTCACCTTTATCTAAGTCATTTGCCAATGCTTCTACAACATTGCGATCGCTCACTTGACGAGTTTGAATCCAGTCAAAAGTTTTTACTTCAGTTGCACCTGCTACGGGAAATTCAGGATCAGTTAGTTCTTGGTAAACTGTTTCCGGAATAATCACAGTATCATATAGTTGTTGCAGTAAGTTCAGGTGATTGATGGCTGCAAGATTGTTGATCGGTGAGGTATCGCTGACAATAATCATAACCTGCCCATATCCTGCAAGTTTTTGATGTCTTGTTCAAAATCATCCACCCCATAGTGAACCGGAATTTGACGGCTGGCAAGCAAATGCTGAAATGCAATCCGGTTCATCCCTGCCAAACGACTGGCTTGAGCAAGGGTGAGTTTATCTTTCTGAAACAGCATAACTGCAATTTCTTGTTTCAGTTCAGCATCAGTCATACGGGTTGCAGCTAAAATTTCATCAGGAATAACGATGCTCATGGCTGGATTTATCTCTACATAACTATTCTATTGATTTGTATGAGTAGAAAGTTCTGTTAAGCCAAAATAGAGACGATCTGCTCAGTTAACAGGTATATGTCAAACTCGCTCAAAGCATCAACAACTGGACTGGGAATTGTAGACAAGGCGCGAAAACGTCTTGGCTGGACGAAAACTAGTACTGCGTGTTGGTGGCAAGATGCTCACACTTCTAGAGCTACTTTACGGCGATTTTGGCAGGGTGATCGCATTCAGCAAGAAATTTTCATCGCTATCTGTCAAGCTGTTGGGATTAACGATTGGCAAAATATCGCAGAAATCCCTAACGCAGACTTTGAGGAAACCTCTACACAATACCTCGACTGGGATGATGCACCTGATCTTGAAAGTTTTTATGGACGTAATCAAGAATTAGCCCAGTTAGAAGAATGGATTTTAGGCGATCGCTGTAAACTAATCATCATCACAGGGATTGCTGGCATTGGTAAAACGGCTCTGGCACTGGCTTTAGCTGATTTGCTTCAGTTAAAATTTGATGGTTTAATCTGGAAAACCCTTCATTCTGTGCCATCCCTAGTTCCCCTGTTAGATGGACTTCTCCACACCTTTAAGCAAACTCCGGTTGATGATATTCCCTCAGATACCGCAAAACTCATCCACCATCTGCAACAGCGTCGGTGTTTGTTGATTCTGGATGGGTTGGATGAGTCAGAGAAACACTATCATCAATTTATCCAGCAATTAAGCCGCGCTCATCATCAAAGTTGCATTATCCTCACCAGTCGAGAACAACCAAATATTATTGAATCGAATACTAAAACTGTTCGCAGTCTCACGTTAACGGGATTACCAAAAGACGATGCGGTGAAACTATTGCAAGCCAGAGGATTCACAGGTAAAGAAATCGGATTATCACCCCTAATTCAACTTTATCGCGGCAATCCGTTGGCACTCAAACTAGTTACGCCGTTGATTCAGTCGGTGTTTGGTGGGAATATTGCGGCTTTTCTGAGTCAAAATACGATAGTAATTGGCGATCGCTTACGTGCTATTCTCAAGCAACAGTTTGAGCAACTGAGCGATTTAGAACAAAATATTCTCTATTGGTTAGCAATTTGGCAACAACCAATCTCTTTTAGCCGATTGCAAACTCATTTACTGATTTCTCTTGACCCAGCTACAGTTTTAGATGCTATTGTCAGCTTAGAAAGGCGATCGCTTTTAGAAAAATGGATTTGTAGTGATGCACCAGCTTTTACCTTACAACCACTGGTGATGAAAATTGCCACCGATGAATTAGTAGAACGTGCAACTCAAGAGATAATTCAGGTGATGCAGAGTCGAGATATCGCTGATTTTAAAGTTCTGCGAACCCATTGGTTATTGCGTCCGGGTAGTGATGATATTGTAGGCGATCGCATTTTGCATCAACTACAAGAAAAACTTTGGCAGATTTATGGGGCAAATCTCGTACAGAATCTCCAGCAAATTCTATTACTTTTAAATGATAAATCACCTTTAACAATTGGTTATATTGCTTGCAATATCACAACAATTATAACAAAAGGGGTGTAGGGGTTTAAGGGTGTAGGGATGTAGGGGTATAAAGAGTGTTGTGGAGAATTACCAAATTTTAGACATATTCAAGGAAAATCCTGGTAAAACTGGATCTGCACTAACTGTCTCAGGATTTTCTAAGAATTCTTCTGGTTGATGAGGACGATAAATATAAACTCGGCGGTGTTTGCGGTCGATTAAAAAACCTAACTGTACCCCTGGCTCTTGCATATATTCTGCCATTTTATCTTTGAGGGGTTGGAGATTATCGCTAGGCGATCGCAGTTCAATCACAAAATCAGGACAAATGGGTGCAAATACCTGTCGTTGTTCTGATGATAAAGCATTCCACCGTTCTAATTTCATCCAGGAAGCGTCGGGAGAGCGTTTTGCACCCGTGGATAATGTAAAGCCTGTACTGGAGTCAAAACAAATACCTGTACCGTCTTTTTCTGACCAAACTCCTACCTGTAAAGCTACATTAAAGTTACGATTTCCTGTCTCTGAACCTGTAGGTGGCATAATTGAAATTTCTCCGAATTGATTCATTTCAATGCGTAAGTCACGATTTACTTGACAGAAATCAAAGAATTGTTCATCTGTCATTTGCATTGATGGTGGCATTTGGATGACAAAGGGAGATGACAGCATCATAGTTCCACATCTGACTTTATTTTCCATTCTTACGTAAATACAAAAAAACGCAAAGATAAAGCTTTGCGTCTTGTAAACAAATTGACTTAAAAATTTATCTACTCAATATTGAGTAGTTATTCTCACTCGGCAATCATTATTTGTTAGGTTGAGGAGTTAACCGCAGATAGGGTTTGACTACTTCGTAACCTTTGGGGAATTTTTCTTTCAAGACTTCAGGGTCTTTGAGGGAGGGGACGATAACAACCTTGTCGCCATCTTTCCAGTCTGCTGGGGTGGCTACGCTGTAGTTATCGGTGAGTTGCAAGGAATCAATTACCCGCAACAGTTCATCAAAGTTACGTCCGGTGCTGGGGGGATAGGTGAATGAAAGACGCAGTTTTTTGTTGGGATCAATCACAAATACTGAACGCACTGTTACAGCTGCGTTAGCGTTGGGGTGAATCATGTCGTAAAGGTCGGAAACTTTACGATCTGCGTCTGCCAAAATGGGGTAATTAAGGGTGGTGCTTTGAGTTTCTTCGATGTCGCCTACCCAGCCTTTGTGAGATTCTACATCATCAACGCTGAGAGCGATCGCTTTCACATTGCGTTTGTCAAATTCTGGTTTCAGTTTGGCAACTGTTCCTAATTCTGTTGTGCAAACTGGAGTATAGTCAGCAGGGTGAGAAAACAGCACAACCCAGCTGTCACCAGCCCATTCATAAAAATCTATATCGCCGTGTGTTGAGGCTTGTGTAAAGTTGGGTACTGTATCACCAAGACGGAGAGCCATAAGAGATTCCCTGTAGTTAAGTAAGGCCTATGTATTCTATCTTGCCATAAAGGCAAAACAACATCGGTTTCCCCATCGGCTTTTAGTGGTTTTTAACAAAATTTTAATTTCTTAACCCTAAAGAAGTCTGTCTTGATGGGGAATAATACTGACGAGTTCTGATTATCACACAAATAGGATGTATTTTTTCCTGAGCGTTTATTAATTTGTTTTGCAAGTTTTCAGGAATCGTCTGGTAAGGATTTGTGGTTGTGATGGGTATTGGTGTAATCAGGCACTAATATTGTGTTAATAAATGTATGGCTAGTAGTTGGATAGTGCAGAGATTTTAAATAAACGACTTGCTGGGATAAATACATGATTCTCAAAGGGTCTTGGTTAAATACACGCCTTGTAGCAGTTTTAGGTGTCCTGTTACTAACCGCTTGTAGCAGTAACCCCAACTCAACAGATAATTTTACGGGTTTAAAGATCAAAGTTTTAGTTGGCAGCGCCTTGGGGGATTTTTGTAACCAAGCTGCAAAAAATTTTAATGCAACGCAACCTAAGTTAGATAATGGTAATGCTTTACGGGTGGAATGTGAGGCGCAAGGTAGCGGTGATGTTGTTACTAAGTTGCTAGGATTGACCACTCAACTAAAAAACGGCACTTTACAACCTGATGGGGCAGATTTTCCCACAATAATTTCCCTGGATGGAGATATATATCACAGTCAGTTAATTTACCGAATCAACCAAGTTTTTCCGGGGCAAAATTACATTCCGGAAATTACCGATGCGCCATTGCTGGCTAATAGTCCAATGGTATTTATGGCACAGGCGGATGTGGCTGGCGGTTTGCAGAAAGTACCTGATGCTTATAAGGCTTTAGTGACAGCGAAAACTCACCGCGATATAGACCCTGCTTCACCATCGTTAACAGTTAATTACGTCCACACTGCACCGACTCGTTCTAATTCGGGGTTGCAAACTTTAGTAGCTCAGTATACTAGTGTGTCTGGAAAGCGTCCTGAAGAATTAACCATTGCTGATGTGCAGACTTTTCAGCCGCAAATTCAGCAAATCCAAAGTAAGATTACTCGTTACGGTGTTTCTACTAATTCTCTGGCTCAAGCGATGGTGAAAAACGGGCCGTTTTGGGCTTCTGTGGGGTCTGTGTATGAATCGAGTGTGATTGCTGCAAATTCCAGCTTGCAACCAGGACAGGAGCGTTATCAGGCAGTGTACCCCAAGACAACGTTTACTTCTAATATGCGAGCAATTGTGCCGAATGCGCCTTGGGTGAGTGCTGATGAGAAGGCTGGTGCAGAGAAGTTTATCACTTATTGGCGATCGCCTGATACTCAGAAAATTGCCCCAGATTTAGGTCTGCGACCAGGAACCCCAGGAGTAGCTTTAGGTGCAAAGTTCTCTCCTGAGTTTGGTGTTGTAGCACAAGCTAAGTACGATTCTTTGCGTCCACCAAAACCAGAGGTAGTAGATGCAATGTTGAAATCTTGGCAGGAGGCTTCTAAAAAACCATCTTTGGTGGTGGTTGTGGTGGATTCTTCAGGGTCAATGGAGGGTAATAAGTTACCAGCCGTCCAAAATACTTTGCAAAATTATATTAAGAATTTGGGCAAAAAAGAACAAATTGCTTTGATAGATTTTGACTCAGAAATTAGAGAGCCTGTCTTAGTAGATGGTACTCCCCAAGGACGCGATCGCGGTGTGCAGTTTATTAGCGGTCTTCGGGCTGACGGCGGGACAAAGTTATATGATGCTGCTATCCAAGCGCGGAATTGGTTACAAAAAAATCGTCGTCAAGGGGCGATTAATGCAGTTTTAATATTAACTGATGGGGAAGATTCTGGTTCAAAAATATCTTTGGACAATCTATCAGCAGAGTTGCAAAAAAGTGGTTTTTCTACTGACCAAAGAATTGGCTTTTTTACAGTTGGTTATGGTGAGGAAGGGGAGTTTAATCCTGATGCTTTAAAGAAGATTGCTGAGTTGAATGGAGGTTATTATTCTAAAGGTGATCCTGAGACGATTTCGCGGTTGATGTCTGATTTACAGGTGGAGTTTTAAACGCGGAGGGGCGCTGAGGTAGGCGCGGAGTTACGCAGAGTGTTTTTGAGGTTGATTTTATGTTGAAGTTGGTAAATCCGCTTGATTATCCGGTGGCTGTTTTGGTTGGGGGGGTAAGTTTATTTGTGGGTGTGCGTTTGGGAAGCTTGCCAAGTCTAGTTATGTTACCTGTGGCGGCGGGAGTTACTATGATTGGGGCTGGTTTTTTAAAATCTCGTGAGTTGCCATATTTAACATTAGATAATCCAGATTTGGAAAGGGAAATCAATTCTGTGAAAGTGTCGGCTTTGGCTTTAGCAAATCAGGCAAATGACTTGCGTTTAGAGGCTAGGAAATTACTCACGGATTCTTTTCAAATCGAGCTTTTGGCAGGACTGGAAACGAATTGCGATCGCGCTGTTGCACTTCCAGGTAAAATTGATACTTTAGTATGGAATATCAACGGGAATAATTCTCTACTTTCAGTTGAATCACTCCAGACGCAATTACAGGAAGTTAAACAAAAACTGCTATCTAGTTCCGGTGTCGCTAAACAACATTGGCAGCAACTTGCAGATAGTCTGCGACGTAATATCAAATTAGCTAAAGAAGGTGAAGATACTCGCCTTGCTAGATTCATTAATATTTCTACTTTAATTCAAGATTCTGCGGGTTTATTGCAGCGATTACAGACGAAATTACGCGCCTCAGATTTACATGAATCTGAGCAAATTAATGCCATGATATTACTGAATGATGAGCTTAATAGCCTGTCAGAAAATCTAGAATTGTTAGTAAGTAAATAATATTCAAAAACCGGGATAAAAAGTCACTTTATGGCTAATAAAAAGTCAAAGTCTTCCCCAATTTATATATCGTCCGGGATTATTGCTGCATCATTAATTTTAACTTATGCCCCTATTCCTGCTTTACAGCAAACTGTCATTATTGTCAGTGGTACAGAATTACAAGAACCGCTACAAAAACTAGAAACAAAATTTGAGCAGGAAAATCCGAATATTCAATTAGAACTAAAGTTTCAAGGTTCTCAAGATATGGTTAACAAATTTGTTGACCAGAAAAATGATTTTAAACCTGCGGTGTTAATTCCAGCCAATGGAGAAATTTTAACAGAATTAAGCGATCGCCTGCGCGCCGCTAACAATACTGCCCCATTTTACGACTCTCCCCGACCCATCGCCAAAACCATATTAGTGGGTATTGCTTGGCCTGAACGTGGCAAAGTCCTGTTTCCTGATGGACGCTTCCAATGGCAAAAAGTCGAACAAGCCATGCTAGCTAGTAACTGGGAAAAAATCGGTGGTAATAAAGACTGGGGTAGCTTTGATTTTGTCACCACAGACCCCACCCGTTCTAACAGTGGTCAGGTGACTTTAAATCTGTGGACACAATCAAAATTAGGTACACAGGTTAACAGCAATAGTTTTAATAATCCATCTGTGCAGTCTTTGTTTGGTTTGGTGAAAAAATCAGTTTATCAGCCACCCCGGTCTACAGATATTCTGTTGCAGGAATTTATTACCAGAGGTTCCAATGATGCTGATGTCGCTACAGTATATGAAAGTGTCGCCCTTTATCGTTGGCAACAGTCAAGTACAAATAACGGTAGGCCTTATCAAATATATTATTTAAACCCATCCATTGAATCTACAGCCACAGCCGCAATTGTTCGCCGGGATGTTGACTCAGGAACGGCGAATGCAGCCAAGAAGTTTATCGACTTTGTGACGCAACCAGCACAGCAAGCAATATTAGTTGAGTATGGTTTCCGTCCAGTGAATAATACTGTTGATTTAAAATCTGTGCCTAAAAGTCCTTGGAATCAAAATATTCCTGGTGCTGAAGTGAAACCATCTGTGCAAGCTTTACCGCCTCCCACGGCTGAGATGATTACAGAAATGCAACGGCTGTGGGAAAGGGCGAATTGATTGGTCAATAGTCAGTAGTCAGTTGTCAATAGTCAATAGTCAATAGTCAATAGTCAGTTGTCATTACTCAAGTTTTGATGATTGTTTGGTAGGCTTGGATCATTTGCTGGGCGATCGCATCCCAGCTAAAATTTTGTAAGGCATAATTTTGGGCGTTGAGTCCCCGGCGTTGGCATTCTTGGGGATTTTGTAGTGCTTGTTGTAACAGTTCTATCAGTGATTCTACATCTGTTGTCCCTACCCAGCCTGACTCACTATCGCGTACCTGTTGCCAAATATGCACTTGGTCGGAAATAACGACAGGTACACCTGCTACCATTGCCTCAGCGACCGCAATACCAAAGTTTTCATAGTATGAAGGTAGGACGAATAAATCAGCCGCTTGTAGTAAACTAGCTTTTAACTCACCAGTAACAAAACCTGTGATGGTAGAATGCGATCGCAGTGATGAGTTAGTAATTTGGTCTTTTATTTGCTGTTCATAATCTGGGTCTTGGGGATTAGTCCCAGCCAAGATAAAGTGAAAGTTATTCCCAATTGCTAATAGCTTCTCTAACGCAGGTATTAATAAGTTTAACCCTTTTTTTGGGTCAATCCGCGACATAAATAATATTAACGGGATATTCTCTGGAATTCCCAACTGAATAATTAAAGTATTTTCTGCTTTCTTCGGCGGGGGAATCACACCCAAAGGAATGACTAAATCCCGTGTCACTACACCAAATCTGGCTGATACTTTTGCTTCTTGTTGACTAGTAAAATGAATTGCTGCTGCACCAGCTAAATTACGCCGTTCGATAATTTCCACATATAGCTTTTTCAATTGCTTTTTCTTCTCTAAATCAGCCGGGTCAAGAGTACCCAAAGGGCGCAAAATATAAGGTAACTTTTGTTGGCGACATACAGTAGCTGCCGCACTACTTACAGGAGAAAATAAAGCATGAATATGGGCTATATCATACTCATAGGCGTGAATTTTTAACCACTTGAGTAAGTCTAAAGAAAATTTATAACGGCGAAATGGAGAACAGCGAAAATATATTATTTCATAACCATCTTGTTTAATGGGAACATTTAAAGGCACATCTAAAGGTTTTTGACCACTATCACCATTGCTATCAGTTGTAATGATTGTAACTGTCGCACCTGCTTTTACTAACGCTGGTGATAGTCCCAATACCATTTGACTAGGTCCGCCATAAATCAAAGAAATAGATGGGACAATTTGTAAAATTTTCATTATTTGTTAGTTGTTAGTTGTCAGTTGTTAGTTGTCAATTACCACTGACCATTGACTATTGACCACTGACTATTGACCATTGACCAATTCTTGGTAAAACTCAAATTGCTCTTTTGCTAAGAGATTATTTATAAAGTAAATCTTTAGGATACAAGACGACGTAGCATAATCCTAGTCATTACAGCATATATAGCTGCTTCGCTCATCTCTGGAAGATGCTCATAATCCTTACTGAGACGATGATATTGGTTCAACCAGCCAAATGTTCTTTCGACTACCCAACGTTTGGGCAAAATCCGGAATTCTTGCTCAGTACGCCGTATGACTTCAACATGTGCTTGGATCATCAACCAAACTGAAAGAGCAAATTTATCGCCGTCGTAACCGGAATCAACCCACATGACTTGAACTTTTTCCAGTAATTCCGGACGCTCCTCTAAAAGTTCCATTAATGCGTAGGCAGCAAGTACCCGTTCCGGCGCATTGGCTTCACTGACAACAACTTTCAACAACAGTCCCAGGCTATCAACTAGAGTCTGCCGCTTTCTTCCTTTTACCTTTTTACACCCGTCAAAACCGTACACTTCCCCTTTTTTTGGTCAGTTTTGACCGACTGACTGTCTGCGGCGATCGCTGTGGGTTGCGTTGATTTGCCTAGTTTTGTGCGAACTTGTCCGCGCAGTGTATGGTTTAATTTTTCCCAGACTCCTTTGCGCTGCCATTTGCGGTAGTAACTGTAAACAGTTGAACTGGGTGGAAAGTCCCCCGGAAGCATATTCCATTGGCATCCCGTTTTCAAGTGATAGTAGATAGCATTGCATATCTCACGCATATCCGTTGTGCGTGGATGCCCTCCTTCTTTGGCTGGTGGAATCAATGGAGCCAGAATTTCCCACTCCATATCAGTTAAGTCTGTGGGGTAAGACTTTCGTCCCATGAGTAGCTATGTAAATACACTATATTTCATGTATCCTATACCTCCAAGCTTACTTTTATACTCACTTTTAGATTTACTTTATAAATAGCCTCTAAAGCTTTATTTGTATATTTAACCATCGCTTTTTGATAACCCCGTTCACCAAGTTCTTTGGTGAAATTCGGTTGTTCAATAAGTTGCAATAAGCAATTCGCCAATGCTTGAACATCGCCTTCAGGAAAGACTAAGCCAGCATCACCGATGACATAGGGTATTTCGCCGGAATCAGAACCAATCACGGGGACTTGACAAGCCATCGCCTCAATTAACACATGACCAAATTGTTCTTTCCACCCCACAGAAGTTAAGGTTTTAAAGTTATAAGTCGTCTCTGAAGGCAGTACCAGAGTACTCATTAAATTGATATAGTTGGCGACTTCATCATGAGGGACACTTTCTATAAGAATTACCCTATCTTGAATATGATTTTCTGCTGCAATTTTAATTAATTCTTCTTGTAAGGGGCCGCGTCCTAATAATAGTAACTTCCAAGTTTTATCTAGAGGTAACTTAGTTAATGCTTGCAAAAGTGTAAGCAAACCCTTTTCTGGCACAAATCGCCCCACGAAGCCAATCACAAATTCATCAGATTTGATGCCTAACTTAGCCGCCAATTCTGGTTGTGCTTGAGGTGTAAATAAAGTTTCATCTACACCCAATTGGGGCATAACTTTAATTTTCCCTTGATATCCCCGTTGTCGTAAAACCTCAGCGCCGTCTTGATTACCAGAAATAATACCGTGGCTATTATTAAGGTTATATTTCTCTAATAAAGCAATTGGTAATTTTAATTCGTAAGGTAAATTCCACCAAGTAAAGAATATATTTTTTGCCTTCAGATTTAATAATTGATTCAAGGCAATCATTTGAGCGTATGCAAGACCCCTAGAACCTTGTTCTACCTGAATTACTTGGGGGCGAAACTCACGCAATAAAGATACTAAATCAGCCCCAAAAGTTAGTAACCCTTGATGATTTTGACTAAAGTTAGAAACCGGAACTATCTTAAAAGCACCTTCATCACGGTACTGGGTTTCAATAATTTTATTTTGAACACCACCGGGTTTCCAAGTTTTAGGAACGACAACTGTAACTTCAATCCCCGGTTCTAATTGAGATAAAGCTCTTAGTTTTTGACAGTTGAGGTCTACAATATAAGTGTGACTGGCAACTAAAATTTTCATAAGTATTTGTTAGTTGTTAGTTGTCAGTTGTCAGTTGTCAGTTGTCATTTGCTAATGACCAATGACCAATGACTAATGACTAATGACTAATGATCATTGACTACTGATTGTTTATCCAGATGGCTGTAAATTTGACCATCATTCCAACTTGACTGGATGACACTTCCTAACGCTCTGAAAAAACCTAAGATATAGAATATGCCACGGGTAACGATTTTGACGGGAGAACCGCTTTTGTGACAAGGGGGACGACCAAGGACGTGACAATCAAATAAACGGGCGTATAGGCGTAAAGCTTGGCTAAAATTGAGATTTTTCAACCCTAAGAGGAAATGATTGTGGTAGAAAGTGAATTGATATTGGAGCGATCGCATACTAATATCATGACAACCCCCCGTTTCTTCACCTAAGTGGATTAAATCTGCCTCTGGGTCATACCAAATTTTATACCCTGTCTGCCGCAACCTTAAACAAAAATCTGACTCTTCACGGACTGCACTACCGCGAAATCTTTCATCAAACCTGAGTCCATACTTAGTAAAAATCTCTCGACGAAAAGACATATTACAACCCCTAGCGGTTAATACTTGCTGGGGTTTGACCGTATGCACCAAGTCGATATGATACCAAGCTACTCCTGGGTCCATCGCTTCAGGTGGGAGATATTCAATCTCCAAATTTCCCCCAGAATCACCTAATTTCATTCTGTCAAATACCCTACCTGCTACAGCTCCTACATCGGGATTTTGTATGTAGTTTTTTGCATGGGCTGCTAAAAATCCGGGCTTTAATTTGACATCATCATCAATAAATAAAACTATCTCTCCAGAGGCTCGCCGTATCGCATAATTACGTGCGCCTGGTAAACTAGCCCAATCTAAGCGAAACCACTTAACTTTACCTGCTGCGGCTACCTCTTCTAAGTAAGTTTCAATTTCTGGCTTGTGTTTTGGCGACTGGTCTACTACCAAAACTTCATAATTGGGATAATCCTGATTTAAGACATCGACAATGCTATCTCTGAGGATTTCCTCTCGCCCGTAGGTTGGTATGACTACACTAATCAAAGGCAAATTACTCATAACGACTTTCTACTTAGTTTAAATTTGTTGGCTGAGAGAATAGTCTGCCATAAACAACATTGTCATATTTGTTGCTCATATACTGAGAGTTTATACCAATTTAATGTGAAGTTGCACATATTTCGATCCCCCTAAATCCCCCTTAAAAAGGGGGACTTTGATATGTGTTTTTCCGGTTCCCCCCTTTTGAAGGGGGCTAGGGGGGATCTGATTCTATGCAGCTTCATAAAAAATTAGTATTAGTCTATAAAAGTTTTAATTGTGGACGCTTTTTCTTGTTCTTTTGTTTAGGGTCAGCATTTTCCTTTTCCTGTTTGTCTATGACTGGCAATTTAAACAATATACCGGCGAAAAACCAGTAATATACAGCTACCGGGTCAACGTCTAAAGGATAGTAGTAAGTGTTATAGCTAATAAACAATATAAACACCCACATAGCAGCCGCGTAAGTACGTAAATTACGGTCTTTGATTGAGCGATAGGCTTTGTGACCAGCAATTGTTATGGCAGTCACTAATGCTAAGAAACCAAATGTTCCCGCGAAACCCACTTCGTACAGGAGTTTAGGGTAATAAGTCTCAATCAACCTAGTTGAACCCAAGGTACGAGCCGAGTTAGTAGCTCGACCCAGACCATTACCTAGAGGATTACTTGTACTTCTCAAGGTGTCTTCAAATTGCTGGACAATAAATTCTTGAGGCGGTGATGCTTCCCAACGACTGGCCAAACTATTGAAGCGTTCTTCTACAACCGCCGGGTTACTAGCCATAGCGATCGCCAACATAGCCGCTAGACCTGCACCGATAGGAATAAAGCGTTTCAGGTTGCGGATTTGACCTGTAAGTAAGAGCAGAATGACAAAACAGACGGGTACTAACGTCAAGGCAATTCTTTGTCCAGAGACAACCGCATTGATAAATACAGTCGCCATAGAACCTAAACTAATGAACCGCCAAATGATGGAAGGATCAGAAAAACCTGTGGCGAAAGCCAGAAAAGTACTAGAAATTAAAAACCAGGCCCACTGCCAAGGAGCTACAAAGGTTCCAGGCAATCTAATCATGCCTTGGCTGGGACTGTATACTAAAGAACCACCAATATAACAACGTGCTTCTAGTGTTGCTCTGAATAAATCATTTCCTGTAGCATATCTAGTACCTTCACATATGCCAGTTAGCAACAATAAATACTGTAGAATACCTAGTGTACCACATATCAAAATCAGACTAACTTGTAGGCGCGATATTAATAAAAAGTCCTTTTTATCCTTCATTAAGTAATAAACACAACCCATCAGAGGTAAATAACCTAAAAGCACTTTTATCCCCAAAATACCCATACCTAAAGGTATTTCATTGCTGGCTTGTTTGAATGGGCCAAGGTCAGGAGGGTTGAATTGTTGTGCGCCATTAACAAAAATTAGTGTCAAAAGACACGTACCCAGTAGAACAAATAGGGGTATTCTAATTGCCGGGGGAACGATTAAAGGTAATTTTTGCTTACGGCAAGCTTGCCAAATTGCGATTAGGGCTGGAAAGTAGAACGCATCTTTTGCTAATTGCAGAATTGGGCTGTTACCAATGTAGTAAGTGATAGTACCACCAGCAGGTACGTATATTAAGAACGCGATAAGTCCCATACGAGGGTATTTGTAGCAAAGGGACATGATAATAATCCCTAAGACAAGGGGAACAGCTGTCTTAATCCCGGCTACTAAAAATACCGCCAGCCCGACAAAAAGGCTCACAAAGGTAACAGTACTCACTATGCTAATGAGTTCTTTTCGTGCCTGGGCTACTTTGCGTTTTTGGGCTAGTCGTTCTTTGATACTCAGGCTGGGAGTTTCTGCCTGTGAATCTTTTGCCGACTTTTTAAAACCCTTGGTTTTTGATTTTAATACTGTCATAGGGGCATTTTATTCCATCGCCTAGACTTTATCATTTTGTGCAATTGCGCTGAGAGGGATGGCGGAAGTCATTGCTAGCAAACTGACTCGCCATTTAACTACTAAACCATTGATACAATTTCCCTTTTTTAATAAGTGAAGATTTTTAAAAATAACTTGATGAATTTATGAAAACTTTAATACTTTACTTTTGCCAGGATTCATTAACCCGTAGGGGTCAACAATTTCTTTAAATTTTAATTGCTCAGGGTCAATAACTTTCCTGCCGCCGTCTTCAATAATATATGTGTGGGGATTGGCAATAAATACGCCTTTAGCTTCGTGGTAGCGGATAATTTCATTCAAGCGTTCTTCTGTGGAGTAGCGCACAAGTTGCAAAGCCGCAGGTACTACCATACCATTGACGCGAATAAATTCTAAATGAACCATCACTTCATCACCAAAGTAATGATATAAATCCGCGACTAATTCCAAGCCTTTATCCGCAGGAATAATGCTTTGTAAATATGTAAGGGAAGTATCTACATTTCGGGCGTGTAAAGTAGTGTGGTTCCAGGTAAATTCAGCTAGATTTAATCCCTTACCTGCTTCCTGGGCTGGTTTTTGGTAGGTGATTTGTCCACCATATTGCTGCACTAACCCAGGTAATGATTCTAAGCTGGGTTCGGCAACTATCAAAAAAGCTGGGTGAGTATCTTTAGGGATGTATGGCTGTAGCGGTTGGAAGTATTGAGGAATTGGTGATGCAAAGATAGTTACTAGCTTTTTAATCATGCCATCGGCATTAGCTAAAGCTTGTCCAAACTTAGCGGCTGTGATGAAGTCGTCGAAGGTGACAATTACTTCAGCCCAAGGATAGGCAGGCCCCAGAGGAATTTCTACTTGTGTGATAATGCCGTTAATTCCCCAAGCATGGTTTACCTTCTGCACATCGTCGCCACGTAACTCAATGACACGGGGTTCTGTTTCTAAGGTGACAACTCGCAATCCTATAAGATTACCGCGATCGCCTAATAAACCATATTGCACTGAACCAATACCACCGCTACCACCTGCAATAAATCCCCCAATTGTGGCTGTACGATAGGTAGAAGGTGCCATCCGCATTTCCCAGCCCATTTCTCGTGCTTTTTTATCTAAGGCTGCTAATTTCACCCCAGCTTCTACCCTCGCCACACCTGGTTTTACCCACAGGATTTCTTGTAATTTCGTCGTATCTAAAATGACACCTCCATGCAGGGGTACGCACTGCCCATAGTTGCCAGTTCCCGCGCCTCTGACAGTTACAGGTACGCGATGTTCTGCACAAATAGCAGCAACTTTGATGACTTCTTGTTCATTGGCGGGACGGACTACAATATCACCAACTTTGCCTGCTAGTTTCGGGACAAGTACTGGGCTAAAAGTGTGGTAGTCCTGGGATAATTTTGCTACTTGGTTTGGTTCAGTGATAGTTTCAATGCTTTCTAGGGAGTTAATGAGGACATCTAAGTTTTTGATCGTCATCGGTTTAGATCCTTTTTTTAACGCAGAGTGACGCAAAGGTTGGCGCGGCGAAAAGTTCTGTTCGCGTAGCGTCTCCGTCAGGAGAAGGAGGGTTTCCCTCCGTAGAAAACTTTTCAAGACAGAGGGGCGCGGAGAGTTATGACTTGGCGTGCTTGTGCGTTGGAAAATTTTAATTCCCATTTGTCACAGTACTATCATGCCACTTACTTAATATAAAAACTTACGTAGCCTAACGCACCTTGTTATGTGGCGGTGCGTTAGGCTCTTAAAATATAATTCTGTTGTAAGACCTTTCAGACAAAATTTTTTTGTTCAATAATCTTAGGACTTACGTATGAAAACGAAAGATCAAGGGTTTGGAGAAGGGTATAGGGGTATAGGGGTATAAATGCTGGAAACCCTTACACCTTCACACCCTTACACCCTTACACCCGGTCTCAACAGAAAAGTTGGGTGCGTAAGTCCTAATTCTAATGGCTACCTGATTTGCGATGTTCAACGGCGGTTACACCATCATTGGCTAACACTTCTCCTTTATCTACCACAGCATAAATTAACAGCCTGTCACCGCATTCAAGTTGATTTGTGACGGTACATTCCAGGTACGCTAGTGCTTCAGTGAGAATTAAACAACCATTATCAGCTGTTTTGGTTTCTAGGTTAGCAAAGGGATTATCGCCTAATGTACTTTGACGGGAAAAATAGCGTCGGACATTTCTGCCTTCTTTGAGGATATTCAAGACAAATTGATCACCAATATGACTCATTAAATCTGCGTTTTGCTCTTGAGCGATCGCCATCATAATTCCTGGCGGGTTAAATGTTGCTTGAGATACCCAAGAAGTTAAGATACCTTTGTGGCTTTCTTGGTCACGGGTTGTCACTACACATAGTGAACCAATAATTCTGCCTACTGCTTGTTCAGTACGGTCTATTTTGGCTTCGGGAATTACTTGGCGAGGAGTACGTAATTTTTTGTTTTTCTTTAAAGTTTGGGCAAAGGTCGCGCCTGCTGCTTGACACTGTTGCAGAATTTCTGGGGTAGGACTAAAGCGGACTCGAATTGTGTCAAAGCCTAAACGGTAATTGGCATCTTTGAGCTTACTTTCAATTAAATCTATGGCTTCGCCACTCCAACCGTAGGAACCAAACACCCCTGCTAACTTAGTTTTTGCCGCCGTTGAGAGGACTATACCTAAGGCTGTTTGAATTTGTGTTGGTGCATGACCGCCTAAGGTGGGGGAACCGATAATTATGCCATCACAAGCTTCCACAATGCGGGTAATTTCTGCCGTATCTGCAAGTTCACAGTTGACGGATTGGACATTAACATCGTTTTGCACCAAACCTTGAGCGATCGCATTTGCTAAAATGCCGGTGTTGCCATAGGCGGAAGTATAAAGCAGCGCCACATTTAAATCTTGCGCCTTCTGTCCTTGACACCATTGACGGTAATCATAAGTAAAACGACTGAGGCTATAACGCACCACCGGGCCATGACCAGGCGCATAATATCTAGCCCCCAGCATCACTACTTTATCTAAAGCTGCTTCAACCTGTTTGGCTTGGGGTGCGTGGAGACAGTCGAAGTAATAATGGCGTTCCGCGTCTAATTTTCTCCAGTCTTCATCAAATAAAGTATCTTCGCAGATATGAGCGCCAAAAAATTTGTCTGTGTAGAGAATTTTAGTGGCTGAGTCGTAAGTAAACAAACCATCCGGCCAACGGGGAGTAGGCGCGGTGACAAATGTGAGTTGATGTCCTTGTCCTAAGTCGAGAATATCTTCAAAGCGTACCGCTTGAATCCGTGATTCCCATTCAGGAAAAGCCGTTTTCAAGGCGTTAGCCGCAGGACGAGAACAAATTAAAGTAGCTTGTGGTGCTTTGGAGAGTAATTCTTGTAGGGTCACTCGGCGGTTGGGGTTGACATGACCCAGAATGATGTAATCCAGAGTGGTGAAATCGAGATATTGGGCTAGTTGTTCTAAGTAAATTGCCGTAAAAGATTCACCAGGCGGGTCAATTAAGGCTTTTTTATCAGCTTGGATAAGATAGGAATTTGCCGTAGTTCCTCGTTGACGGGAATACTCAACTTCAAATTTTAAACGCTCCCAAGTGCGCGATCGCAAAATCAGCGTATTTTCACCAATATCCGCCACTTGTACATCTCTGGGACGGCTGGAAGTTGCAATAGTCATATTCAATTCTCCTTTAAAGATTGGTGGGTTATTAGATACCCGACTTGCTGAAGAAGTCGAGTATCTAGCTAATCTCGTCCGTTTGCCTGCATTTTTTGATAGCGCTTGGCTATTCGTTGTTCTGGGTCAATCCCTTCAAAAGTGGGCGGTAGCCAAACTCGCAAAACCAGCAATATTCCCAAAACTAATAAGAAGGCACAAGTTGCTAAAACTTGACTCCAATTAGTTTCTAATACACCTTTAACAATGACTTCTCGCAAAGCAGAGACAATGGAAACCTCTACCGCCACGCCTATAGATATGCGTTGTTCTTGGAGGTAGATAATCAGCAGTCGGAATAATTCGACTAAAATCAGCAGAAACAAAATATCGGCAGTGACAACATGGAAATCTAAAGGTGGAAGCAGGGAAAGGAACATATCCCATACCTGAATAGCCATGAAGCTAAATAAACCGATACATAAGGAAATCACAATCACATCTTGAATCAATTCCAAGGTGCGGACAATGCGACCCCGATTGATTTCGTACACGGAAATTGGGCTATCTTCTACAGGTTTGTACATGGGATTGGGGATTGGGGACTGGGGATTGGGGATTGGGGATTGGGGATTGGGGATTGGGGATTGGGGATTGGGGATTGGGGACTGGGGATTGGGGATTGGGGACTGAGAATTTCTACCCCTGTCTCCCCTGCTCTCAATCTCTATTCCCTAGTCCCCTGTGCTTAATTAACGTGAGTTCGATAAATTCGGAAGAACCCCTCTCCATAGCTTGCTACTCTACGAGAACGCCTTACGGCGAACCCGCAGGGTACCTCCCCCCGACGCGCGGAGAGGCTTAAAACCCTGATTATTTGGTACTCAGTTATAGATTTTCAGCCCCTTCCCTTGTAGGGAAGAGGTTGGGTTTAGGTTCCGTCGAATTCACGTTTAATTAGTAATGATTGCCAACTTTGCGATGATGAACGGCTGTCATTGCATGGACGTTAGCAACTCTGCCGACTTGAACAGTGCTGTAGATAATCCAATGGTCGCCACAGTCGATACGGCTGGTGATTTCGCATTCTGTGTAAGCTAGGGATTCTGCAAGAATGGGGGAACCGTCGGTGGCTGGGTAGGTTTTGATGCCTGCAAAGCGGTCTGCACCAGGGGCAAAGCGTTTGAGGAAATGTTTCATCAATCCTTGATAGTTATCTTCTTCCAGAACGTTCAAAACAAAGCGATCGCCTACGTGCATTAAGGATTCAATGGCGCGTTCTTTGGAGACAGCAATGGCTACTCCTAAAGGATTGAGGCTAGCTTGTGTCACCCATGAGGCGAACATGGCACCTTGAATTTCTCCTTTTTTGGTAGTGATGATATATAAGCCAGTGCTAATCCGTCCTAAGGCTTTCTCTAAGTCGGTGTTGATGGATTTGATTTGTTTGATGGTGCGATCGCGTGTCAACCATTGCCCTATATCTGTACCAGCTTCCTCACAAAGTTGTTCTGTGGTTTGTGTGGGAGCTTCTTTAATTAAAATTGGGGGGAAAGCTTCAACTAGTCCCAATTCTTGAAACTTATTCCGTAAAGGAAAAACAGGTTCATCTTCTCCACCACCAGACTCTAATAAGCCTATGGCCTGTTTATGATGTACAGCCGCCAAGATAGTATTTAATGCTGCCTGGGCTGTCAGTGAATATTGGGATGGCATGGCGATGACTAAGCCAGATGCTTGAGCAACTAATTCTCTTACTTCTTGTGGTTCAGCAGTATTTAAGTCTATCAGTTCTACCGCCACACCTGTTTTAGTACATCCATGCCCCAAAGTATGTACTAAATGTTCACTATAGCCATAATCTTCAGCATAAAACAAAGCAACTAATGTCTCTGTTTTAGCTTGTTCTAAACTCCAGTTTTGATACTTACCTAACCATTCGCTAATATGATTTTGTAGTAGAGGCCCGTGTCCTGTAGCCACTGTGTTGATTGTTAAGTTTTCAATGCGTTTTAAAGCTGCCAACACAGACCGAGCATTCGGCCCCATCAGACAATCATAGTAATATTTAAAATCTTCTTCAATGGCGAAGAAATTTTCATCATAAGTCTGATCATCGCAATAGTGCATCCCAAACACATCACAAGTGTAGAGAATCCCTGTTTTGTGGTCATAGGTCAAAATTGTATCTGGCCAATGTAAATTAGGTGCAGAAACAAATTCTAAGTTGTGGCCATTACCTAAATCTAAGCGTTCTCCACTTTTCACCTGAAGGGATTTAAATGGTTGGTGAACCATATTTTCTAAAAATTGAATTGCGACTTTAGCCCCAACAATAGTGATAGAGGGAGCTAGTTGCAAAATATCCTTCACTAAGCCGCTATGGTCTGGTTCTGTGTGACTAATAATCAAATAGTCTATTGTGTTTGGGTCAATTAATCCAGCAACTATCTCTAGATAGAGTTTCTCAAACTTGCGGTGTGAAGTGTCAACTAAAGCAATTTTTTCACCTTGAATTAAGAAAGAATTATATGTGGTGCCGTTACGTAAACCAAATTCAATATCGAAACGCTCTCGATCCCAATCCAGACAGCGAATAGCAGTTGTTTCAGCTGCAATTTCCACAGTTTGCACTGTCAAACGTCCTCTGTTGGCATTAGCTTGTGTATCTTCGGTGAGTGCAACCATAGGTTTTCTCCCAAAAAATATGATTAAGTGTTAAATATTCTTCTTCTTATATTGAACTGAGAATCCTATTTGGTAAAATGCCAATTCCTGAAGCCATTTATTAGCAAAGTTTATTATTCATGGAAATTGCATTAGCATTGAAAATAATCAATGTTAATCATTGATAAGCTAACGCGCCCCTAAATTGCATAATTACTAACAAGGATCGATGTCATTGACCTTTGTTCCTCCCCCAATACAAAAAATCAATAGTGAGATTGCTAATAACGCTGGTGTAGAAATTGATGTATTACGCCTTGATTTAATGCACCCGTGGGTAAACGGTAATAAGTGGTACAAGCTAAAATACAATCTCTTAGAAGCGAAAGAGAAAGGTTATACAACATTACTTACCTTTGGTGGTGCATATTCTAATCACATCTTTGCTACAGCCGCCGCAGGTAATCTGTTAGGTTTCCAGACTATTGGTGTGATTCGCGGGGAGGAAACCTTACCCTTAAATCCCACACTAAGTTTTGCCACAAAACAAGGTATGCAGCTTGTCTATGTGGACAGGGAAACCTATCGACAACGAAACAGCGCCACATTACACGCAGACTTAAGGAAACGCTTCGGTGAGGTATTTATCATTCCTGAAGGTGGTAGTAATTTGAATGGTGTGCGCGGTTGTCTAGAAATCATCAGTGCCGCAACGCAAGCATTTAATATTGTGTGTGTAGCTTGTGGTACAGCCACTACTCTAGCAGGTATCGCTCTGGCGCTGGAAGCAAAGCAACGTGTCATCGGTTTTCCTGTGTTAAAAAATGGGGGTTTTCTAGCAGAGGAAATTACTCAGTTTATGAATAATTATGTCGCGGCGGGGCTGCCCATTTCATCAAGTTCTCCCGCGCATTGGGAATTAGTTTGCGATTACCATTTTGGCGGTTACGCCAAGGTGAAAGATGATCTTATCGTGTTCAGTCAGCAGTTTACCCAAACCCACGGCGTACCCCTTGATTACGTGTATACCGCGAAAATGTTTTATGGTGTGATGGACTTGTTAAAGCAAAGATATTTTACAAAAGGCGATCGCATCTTGATGATTCACACCGGTGGCTTACAAGGAAATATCGGGATGAGTGAACGATTGTAATAGTTTTTAGGAAGTATATTTTCTCTGATTGTTTAACATTTATTTTTTTATATTTCGTCAGTAAAACTGCTCTAAAAACTGTAAAACTTTAATGTGCAATATAATAACTCCTGTATTTTCTATTAGGTATTATTTATGTTCCATCGGAGAAAATTTCTAAAGAGAGCAGGATACACAACTCTATCTGCTTTCTTGACGATGGGGTTTTTACAAAGGGATAAACAGAGGGATATTCGTAGTACGGATATTGCGGCAATAAATACGAATTTTCCGTTGCAGCAATTAGCTGCTGCCAAAGGAAAACGCTATGGTGCAGCAGTTGACAGTGAAACTTTAAAAAAATATCCCGACTACGCAAAATTAATTGCCCGTGAATGTTCAATTGTGACACCCAATGGCGAATTAAAGTGGAATGCCACTGAACCGCAGCCAGGATATTTTACTTTTGCAGCAGCTGATGCGATCGCCAACTTCTGCCAAAAGAATAACTTGAAAATGCACGGACATACCCTGTTCTGGAACATGGCAAAACCAGACTGGCTTCCTTACCCCCCCACTCTACCCATGATCGAACGGCACTTTAACGGCGTGATGGGGCATTATCGCCATAGTCAGGTTTTAACATCTTGGGATATCGCTAATGAAATTATTGCCTACAGTGAAGACGAAGCTAAGGCCTCTACCTATGGCTTACATAAAGGCGTAAAACCAGAATTAATTCGAGATGTGTTTTTAATCGCCGCTTCGATTGATAGCAGCAAGAAATTTTACCTCAATGATTTCTCCATTGAAGGTGATACCTGGAAATCCAGGTATTTCTTAAAAATGATTGAGTATCTCAAGAATAATGGCGCGAAGATAGATGGAGCAGGTATCCAGTCCCATCTGTGGTTTTCTACCAATTATCCTTTTGATGAAAAAGGATTTGTTGGTGTTTTAAAAAGGCTCAAAGAACTGGAAGTTAAACCAGTAATTACCGAACTAGATATTATTATTGATACCCCTCTACCAGACACTATCGAAAAGCTCGATCAAATGGTGGCAGACTCTTATAAGCGATATCTTGACTTATGCTTTGCCAATGGAGTCGATACCATCATTACCTGGGGTATTACTGATCGCCATAGCTGGATACGTCACCCTGATTGGATGCCGCAAAAATTTAAGGGAAATCCCAGCTACCATAAGTTTTTGCGTCCACTTCCCTACGACGAGAATCTGAAACCTAAACTTGCTCGTAAAGCGATCGCCCAATCTTTTATCAAGGCTGCTGCTTCAATATGATTCAAATAGGCGCTATCTATTTGCTAGATAATAGCCTTCTTAAAAGCAGCTTCTTCAAGTCCATTCACATAGGTACTGCATATTTGCTAGATAGTAGTTGTCATATTCCCCTTTCCAGCTAGAGGCATAAACCCCAATTTGAGAAGGGTGTAAGCGTTTTAACACCTACACCCCTTATTCAGAACCTTGATGTTGATTCAAATCAATGTGCGCCTGTCTTCTGGATCACAACTTTAAAGGTTTGTAACAAAATTCTCCAATCCAACCAGATAGACCAATTTTCGATATAGTCCATATCTAGTTTGAACGCGTCATCGAAATTATCAATGTTGGAACGTCCAGAAACCTGCCACAAACCAGTGATACCCGGAAGAACTTCTTGGCGAATAAAATGATTATTCTGAAACTTCTGGACATCACGCATAGGTAAAGGACGAGGCCCGACAAGGCTCATTTCTCCCAAGAACACATTAAACAATTGTGGCAATTCATCCAAACTATAACGGCGTAAGAATTTCCCAACTCTTGTGATGCGAGGGTCGTCTTTCATTTTGAAAAACACACCATCTTTCATTTCGTTTTTAGCTTCTAAAGAGGCTTGGATTTTTTCCGCATTCGTCACCATTGTCCGGAATTTCCAAATCTTAAAGGTTTGACGATGTAAACCAACACGTTCTTGCTTGAAGAATACTGGCCCAGGAGAATCAAACTTGATCACCAAAGCGATCGCCACATATACGGGTAAAAGTAAAATGATGAGGATGGAGGAAAAACAAAGATCAAAAAATCGCTTCATCCAAAAATCACCACCAACAATCAGAGGTGCGGGGATTGTGGGGTAAAAGACCTCTCCAATCATATCGAACGTAGATTTAGGGAGGGAAAATTCACTCATTGTTGGCAACAAACGCAAGGTAATTCCAGCGTTATAGAAATACCAGCAAAGGAACAACCGATTTTTGATAGTATCCCAAGCAATAAAAACTTCATCTACATTTTGAGCGTGAAGATATGCAAAGGTTCTTTCTCTATTAGCTAAATCTAAACATTTAGAGTTAGCATAACCTTGAATTGCGAAGTAATTCTCTCGTTCCAGTAGCTTTACATGGTAAGGCTCTTTTTCTTCACCATCAGCAATAATAAAAATCCGGTGACGTACTGCGCCTTTTTGACGGATTGAATTAGTAAAGAAGTTAAATAAATAACGAAAAGTGCAAATGAAGCTGATGGACAATAACCAATGCACTAGAAAAGTTGTATAGGGAATATAAGTGTTTTGTCCATAGAGAACTTCTACAAATAACAACAATACAGATGATAAAGAAATGGCTTTAACTACACCTGCATAGTTCCGCCTATGAATACCAGCTTTATATAGCCCTGTTGTTTGAAATATAGCGATCGCCAAGCTCAAATCGAGCAGCATAAATGATATATTGTGTATCGAAAGTAATTCAATAGGATTACTAGATAAAACTGCTAGATTCCAGGCAGAGGCTATAAATATTGCATCCAGAAATACCAGAATTACTACACGCATTAATCTGATAAACAACCCTCTCTGGATTCTTGGACTGTTAGCAGAGCGTAAGTCTGGTTTTAAACTTTCTATAGAAACGTTACCAGAAACCATGAGTATATTATTCCTCCATCTTAATATTCAGCGTTGACAACAAAAAAATATCAGGTTTAATTTTACGGTTTATGCAAAATCAATCTTCCTAACAGTTTTAATAACATCCGTTTATTCTTTGAAAAAATCAAATAATCATGTTTTTACAGTTATTTATTCTGGAAAATATTGTAATTATTGGTATTTAGAAACACAGGTTTGAATCAACCTTACGTATTGATTACACTAATGTCAAAGTCTGACGAATAGTGACATCCTATTTTGATTGACTAGATAGACTCCAAATTTCTCGTAAGAAAAGAGTGCCTAAAAACCACGGCTCAAGTAAATAACGTCTCCACAATCTAGTTGGTTCAGTCAACAACCTATACAACCATTCCAGCCCCATTCTTCCCATCCAACGAGGTGGCGTAGGTATTGCTCCTGCCACATAGTCTAGGCAAGCTCCACTGGTCAAAATAGCATTGGGTTGAATACGTTCCAAATTTTGGGCAATCCAATGCTCTTGTCGTGGCATCCCCATCCCCACCATTAATACATGGGGTTTGTAATCATTGATGGCTTTAATAACAGTGAGATTTTCTTCACTCTCTTCACTAGTATCAAAATAGCCGTGAGAGCAAGCAATTTGTAACCCAGGAAACTTTTGGCGCAAAACACTGGCTCCTTGTTCAGCAACTCCTGGTTTAGAACCTAGATAAAATATCCGCCAACCCTTACTGGCTGCTTCTTCCATGAGAGGCCATATCCAGTCCGCATAGGTTACTCTCTGTTCTCTCTTCATCGGAAAACCTAGCAGCTTGCCAATGAAAACTATAGGCATACTATCAATATGGATGTATTCTGCCTTAGCATAAAAGGCTTGCATTTCTAAGTCTTTGTGGAATAGATAAAGGCTATGCAGGTTGTGATTAGCAATAATCCATTTTTTACCCTGCTCAATAGACTCCTCAATTAAACAATTTAATTCAGGGATAGAAAGAGCATCTACTCGAACCCCAAGAAGTTTATAAGAAGGCCGATTCTTCATGGCTTGTAAATATTTTGTAAATCTAAGAGTCTGGAACACACAAAAGCTAAGGTTTTTATAATTAATCGGTTAAGTCTATATTATCATTGACCTACGTAAAAATACTAAGTTTTTTGGTTAAATATCTTGTGAAGAGAGATAAATATTGTTAAGAGTCTATTGTCTTCATCAGTATTTCTGCTGTATGCTTGCTCCTTGCACTCCAAGAATATTTTTCTTTAATCAAAAAATATGCTTGTTGGACAAGCTGTTGATATTCATCGATATTTCTAGTAGCGTCCACAATAGTATTAGCAACTTCTTCGCAAGAGTATCCAGATATTAAAAGATGCTCTTTGTGACGAAAGTCTTCTAAACCTCGCAAGCCTTCTGGTGTTGAGACAACTAACTTTTTACTAGCAAAAAAATCTAAAGCTTTATTACGAGCGCCACCTGCTACCGCTTGCTTAGGAAATGGCAGCAAGGCAATATCTGCATATTGAAGATGCTCAAGGAAATCTTCACGTTTAGGTAGAAACCCTAAGAAAGAAATATTAGAGGGAATGGGTTCTGCAATATCGCTACTATCCCTACCAATGACGATAAAATGAATGTTTTGCTGATGACTCTCAAGGGATTTTGCCACCTCCATAGTCATTGATACAGACATATCATTAGTAGGGAACTGAAATGTTTTAGGAGCAATAACAACGACTATTTTAGCTGGTCTCAAGGCTTGGTAAGGGTCTTTAGCCAAACGAGATTCATTATTCAGTAGGTCTTCAGCTACTCCATTACCTATACAATAAATATTTTGAGGATTCTTACCATACCACTGGGAAATTAGTTGAGGTGTTGATTCACCAGCCGCAATTATTGGGCATCCAGAGAACACTAATAGTCCTTGAGCAATATACGTTTTAATTAATTGGGTAAATTCTTTAAAAGGATTGGCTACTGAAAACAAGCGTGTCCAATATTCATATGGTGAAAAAGTATGAAAATCTAAGACCAGGGAAAAATTATTCTTTTTCTTCAACTTAGTTGCAATGAGAGCAGCTAAACTAGGTAATGTTTCTTGAGCATAGATAATATCTGGTGCAAACTCATCAATACACTTTTGAATATTTTGAATGTACGACTTCAGACTGCGTGAGCCAATAGAAAGAGAAGGGGCATAGTCTACAGCCGAACAATCTAGACCCAACTGAAAAACTTGAAAATATTCCGTGAGATTCTGTCCTAAGTAAAAAGGTCTAGTAAAAGCGCCAAATGGTTGGCTAGAGTCAAGGTTAGAAACAACAAGTAAGCGTTTACCCATAGGAAGATTGAGATATTTTTTCTAATTTAAGGTAGGTATTTTTTCAGATTTGTTCAATTATTTACTAGAAGTAATATCTCTTATGCAACTACATTTGATAAATACCTCTACAGGAGTAATTAAACTTCTGGCTTAGGTTCTTTTGGGTCTTCAGAGAAGGTAGGAGAAGTTGCCAAATTCTTGTAACCAATGATTGCTCTGATATAAGGCAAAAACCAATAAAATACCCAGAATGGCCCAGAGTGTCTGCTACAAAATGTAGTCCAGGGTTGCAACGGAAATCCTTTAATTTGTAGAATTTTTCGCAAGCGTTCTAATACAGTAAGATTTGTATCTACCCAGCTATTCCGGAAGGAATTTTTATTACAAGTACCTATATAACCGGGTGCTGCCCATACGTGACAACCTAATTTACGCGCTCTGAGAGCGTAATCCAAATCTCCCAAACTGTGAATAAAAGCAGTATCAATATTACCAACTTTCAGGGTGACACTGTGAGGAATGAGAACGCAGTTGCCGTACATAGCATCACATTTTTGTACATCTAAAGTTGGTTCTAAAAATTCAAATTTGTTAGAATACCACTTTTTCGATTTCACAGCTCCGCCATAAGTGGCTTGCTTCGTAATCGGGTCTTGAGTAGAACCGACTACAATTGATTGCTCGTAACCTTGTGCTGCCAAATTTTGATGAACCTGCAATAACTTCTCTAAAGCATCAGCTTCGAGAAATGTGTCGTCATTCAACCACAGGTAGTAATCATACTGATTTTTTATCGCTTCACCAAAGGCCAGGTGCATTCCCCCAACCCAGAATAAATTACCATCCCCCTGAAGGATTTTGACATTTGGATATTCTGCTTTAATTAACTCTGCTGTACCATCAGTGCTACCATCATCAGTTAAATAAACATCAAAATGATTTGTTTGTTGATATAGAGCTTGCAAACAAGCAAGAGTGGTATTACGTCTGTTGTGGCAAGTCATGATTACCGCTAGGGTTGGCTGCTCCATCTCATTTACCTCATATAATTTTCCGGAAAACAATAGTTAAAAATCAGAAACTTTCCGTTATTTTTGCAGATTTGATTTTTAAAATTTAGCTGTCTTCTCTATCAAACTACTCAAATTAATTTTTATATTGAATTTTTGTAGTTTTTGCTCTATTCTTCTGATTGCTAACATATATCTATGTAACACTGATGTGCGAGACATATTAAGCCTGACAACCTCTTGGGATAACCACTTATATTTATCAGAAGTAATATTGAATTTTTTCAATTTTTTAATCTGTGTATTCCAGTCGTTATAAAAAAACAAATTGAAATAATGAATGGATGTAATGTCATCCCAATCCTGCAACCGTAGTTCTGGTGATAAGCGATTGTGTAAAGGTAGAGGATAACTGTAGTTGAGAGAGAAATGTTCTATGTTATCTACTAAGGCACATAGTGTCACCGACAAGACAGACTGTTCAACAAAGTAAATACCTTGAGGAGGAGTTATATCCAGGTGCATTACTTTGGTAAAATTTTCTTTCCAAGCTGTAAATATACCTGCACTTCTTCTCACAGCGACTAAACCAGAATTCCAATAGGCTCTAATTCTTTTATTGCCAATGGGAGTGTTAACAAATATCTCACGCTTGACTCCCAACACTTGGTATAATCTTTGCCAGTACCATTCTTGAGGGTCTTGTGAACCTGTCGAGCCGATTCCTTGCCCATACTCAGGACGTACCCGCACGTTACAATTTTCTGGCAGTAAAAATTCTGTTGGTTCAGCAAACAAGCATTTATCGCTATCTAGAAAAACTAATATTTCTGCATCAATATTCTGTTCTGCATAGGCACAAACTAAGGGTTTATTTGCTAAATAGTATTCATGAAATTCTTGGTTAATCGGAATTTGTTGGTGAATGACTTGTAATGCTGCAAAAGCTTCTTGGGTTTGGTGGGATATTGGCTCACCAACTCTAGGATGAAAACTATATATAGGTGTATCTTTTAAATTGCCACAGAACTTACGAATACTACTAGCCAGCATTAAGGATTGGGACTCTAATCGACCAGGTTCTGTACAAATTATGAAAGCTAAAGGTATTGACATAATAATTATTTATAAGGTTTTTGATTCATTAAAAACTAATTTTTGTTATGTAATATTGCCTGAAAAAGGGCTAAATAGCGACGGGCTTGAAGTTCTAAAGTAAATTCTCTTTCAGCTTTTTCTCTGGCGTAAAATGACAGTTTTTGTAGTCTCTGCTCATTTTCCAGTACCCAATTAATTCCTTGAGCAAAATCGTCGGCTTCGTAAGGTTTAGCTAAATAGCCGTTTTGCTGATGGTCAATAATATCTTTTAAGCCAGTGGCATTAAATGCCACAACGGGAGTACCACAAGCGAGTGATTCAGAGGCTGTCTGTCCAAAAGACTCTTGCAGAGATGGTACTAACATCACATCTGCTGCTGAGTAGACGGCTGCTAACGATATATCGTCGTGCAAGTGTCCTAAGTAGTGGGTTTTGAAGCCTAAATCAATTGGTTTTTCGGGTTGGGATGCACCAAAAATGACTATTTCTAAGTTATCGCTCCAAGCTGACTGGCTTAATTGTTGTAAAGCTGGTTGCAACAGATGAAACCCTTTATTTCTGTCACTGGTTGCTTGTATTGCTCCGAACAGTACCAGTTTTTTATCTTGGGGTAGATTGAGCATCTCCCGCGCAGAATGTTGACTGATGGGACGGTATTTTTGCGTATCTAGTCCGTGAGGAATCACTTCTATGGGTAGATTTTGGAACAAAGGACTAGAGCGAGCGCACTCTGCTAACCAACGACTGGGTGAAACCAAGGTAATCTTCAGGTTTTTCCAAGCTTTGGCTTTACGCTGCCATATCCAACGTGATATGTCTTGTTCATAATTACTATTAAGTTGAGGACAGGCTCCGCAGGAAACTTGATAGCGATCGCATTCTCCAATAACGTGACATCCTCCAGTAAAGTCCCCCGTGTCATGAATAGTCCAAACTAGAGGTTGTTTCAGCTTTGCCACTGTTTCTATTTGCATAAATCCTCCCCGAATCCAGTGCAGATGGATAATATCAGGAGCAATTTTTGCCACTTTAGAAGCTACTGTATCAGGCAACCACTGAACTGAATATGGGTTATGACTACGCTGAGGATAAAACTTTAATGGCAAGGCATCAAATGTCAGTTTTGCTCTAGCAATTCCTTGAAATAATCTAATTTCGGGTGCAATCACTGTTTTGTCATTAGTTAGCTTCTCTTGCACCAGCATCTGTGAGTTGACACCAATATGCCGTAGTCCACAATGCAATCTATAGGCAGCACGAGCTGCTCCACCATCAATATCAGATTTATTAATTAGTAAAACATTCATTATTTACTCCCTTACAGTTATTCGATTCGACGACATAAATTCTGCTTTCAAATCTTCTTTGATACCCATGCGTATTCGCTGATAGCTAAGACTTAATGATAAGGAAGTTGTGATATACATTAACCAGTTCCAACTCGGAGTTAGTAATCTGGCTTCGGAAAAATTGACGATAACAATGATAATTAACATTTGCATCGGCCAATAATCTTCTGGCTTTTTGGCTACTGAAATAATTCGACCTAATGCCAGGACAAAAAATCGTATAAATCCGGCTGCAAATACCAAAAAGCCTAAAAATCCTATGTCTAACAATAGTTCCAAGAAACCATTATGGGAATTACTCGCCCATTCGTAGGTTGCTCTGACATTAGCTGCTTCAGGACTATTCCAAAACCCGTAATATCCATAACCAAACCAAGGTCTTTCCCAAACTTTGGAAATTATTGGTTCCCAGAGATCAGCACGCCCGTTAAAAGTTAAATCTTTACCTGAAGTACCCACGATATTTTCAATATTAGTCATCAGTAATATTGTAGAAAGTGTGAGTAATATTAGAGCTAAACCAATCATAATAACTTGTAATTTATAATTGGTTTTTTTGAAAAATCTATAAAAAGGCAAAATTAGGATTATTGTTAATAAGATTGTCAAAGATGTCGTAGAACGGGAAAGGATAATTAGGGATGTAGCCACACCACATAATGTCCACATCAACCAAGTATATTGATAATTACTTAAGGCTAAGTGCAGAAAAATTCCCGCACTCCACGCCATCATGTATCCTAGCTCATTTTTATGTCCATAAATTCCACTCCACATTCCTGCTAATTCAGGGGCTTTGTGAATATAATCTGGCAGGAATGTAGAGAAAAACAGAGATAATAATGTGGCTACACCAAGAGCTAAAGCTATGAGCCTCATTTGCTCTCTTATGGAATAGCGCATGGCTAAATATATTGCTAACAAATATATTCTGATTAGCCCTCTTGTATAGTTCAGAGCAGTCCTAATATCTTCTGACCATAAAAGAGATAATATAACTATTCCTAATAAAATGAACTGTAAAGGCTCCTTGGTAATGACATATAAAAAACCTTTCCAGTAAGAAATTATAAAGAAGAAAAGAATTAAATATGAAACGTAAGGATTCAGGTCTAATATTGCGGAAGTAAAGAGGGGCGAGAGTGAGAATTATTAGAATCAGCAATTAGAGCTTGCACAAAAAAATCAATAACAGACCTACCTTGACGGCGACAAGTCTGCACTACCGTCAACAAATTGGCAGTATGTTGAAACCGCTTCATCGAGCGTGAACCACCACTAACCTTACGTTTTGTCACAGCTAAACGCAGCGAGCGTTCAGCGAGATTATTATCAGGAGGAACTTCAGGATGGTCAAGGAAATACCACCATTGGCTTGCTTTATCGCGCAAAGAACGTAAAAGGTTTCCAGCCGTAGCTCCTGCCAAGTTAATCCATTGATCAACAGAAAATTGCAACTTGAATTTGAATTGATTTATCCAATCGTTATAACTGTTTGAGTCAAGAGTTTCAAACCATTGAGCATAACTTCTGAAGGCTTCATCAATTAAATTGACAAAGGTTTCGCCGATAGCTTTGTTGTGAAGACCGGGAAGTTGAATCAATTTTTTGAAGTGACGACGTAGATGAGCCAAACATTTCTGTTGGGCAACAGCTTGATAGCCATTATAAACACTAAAATCATCGCTGCTGAGTACACCTGTATACTCAGTCCCTAAAATTGCTTCTAGTTCGGCTCTAGAACGAGTATCAGCCGCAGTAAACAGGCAGAATTCAGAATTAGCCACTACCCACAACCATTCTTTAACCCCTTTAACTGACCAAGGTGTTTCATCTACATGGATGTTAGGTTGTGTCTGTTTTACCCAATTACTTAACTCATGAATACTCGGTTCAATTGCTTGTTGTATTCGTTCATTGGTGGCGACTAAAGTTCCCAATCCAATTTCAATCTCACCAAGTTCCCAAAGCATTTCCTGCTGTTTTTCGTAGGGCATATGTGCATAGTTATTTGTCCACCCTAAAAATGCTTGTAACGACGTTCCTAAATCTTGTCCTGGAATAATTTCTTGGGGCCAGGCTGCTGTTTGTATATTTCCACAGCATTCACACACGCACGTATGGCGTTGATACTCAACTATTTCTATGGGACATTCTACTAGTTGCGCTACCGCGTGTTTTTCTACTTTTACTGCTAGGGGTGCAAATGCTTTTTGACCACAGTAAATGCAATCCGTTGGACGTAAAATTTCATAGCGATCTACTCTGCCAAAACCCTTTCGAGTTTTACCTTGATGTCCTGGTTGCCCACCTGGTTTCTTTTTCGGTGGGTTTGATTCCTCAAGGTGAGGCACTTTTTCTTTTTCGCTTTTTTTGTGAATGTCTTGTGATGGAGGTTTTGATGAATTAGAACTATCTAAATCTCTGCTGACTTTTAAACGCTCTATTTCTTGCTGTAGTTCTAATATTATCTTTTGTAGCTCACGTATTACCTTGCTCTGCTCAATGATGATGTCCACCAGTTCTTCTTTAGATAACTGGCTCAAACTTTCTCTGTCTAAATCTTGAGGCAAGTTTTGGTTCATATTTTTGATACTCCACCTCTACTGTCCCCTTTGTCAATACTCTGTTACCTGAATCCTTACTATGAAACTATATTGAATAAAGTATCTAGCTTGTCGCCACCTAAAGGAGAGGTGGAGATTTCTTGTGCAGGATGTATTGTTAATGCTCCTACAGCAATTAATAATAGTAATATAGTTAATATTTTTTCCGGTAACTTGACATTCATAGTGCTATTTTAATCGTTGTAGTAATTTATAGGGCATTATTTATAGGATTTTGAATAATTAAGTTTTTTCTTTAATTCCTCTTTAAAAATATCTAAAGCTGTTGCTTTATAAACAACTTTTTGTGTAAAAGTATCCGCTTCTACGTTACGAATAATGTATGGCGGATGCTTCAAGGGAAATTCCATTGGTTGGGTCGGTAGATTGATGAAGGAAAATTCCTGATTAGATGTAAAATGAGTTGCATCTGCACCCACGCCCACATTAGCAACTAAATTAACGTTGGGTGTAATGCTTAAACTCCCCTGCATCCAACAAGCAAAAGTCCATTGATAATCCCAAGTGATGCCTGTAGGATTTTCGTAAATAGTTTGAAATGTTCTACGCCAATAATTGACTGCTTTTGAGTCGAGCAGAATGTTATATAAAAGATTTTGTGCTTGCACTTCTTGCCAGAGTTTGATGTTTAAATCATAATGTTGCCAAGCACGTTTCCAAGTTGCCCAACCCCAACAGTGGCTATAGCGAGAGAAATAGTAACTATAATCTGTGAGTTTATTACCAGCTTGGACATTTTGTGCAGAAATACTAGAAATTCTCGTATCATTTTGATATTTTTCTAGTAATTCTTCACTAAATCGAAAAAAGCTATTATGTGGGATGCAGTCATCTTCTAAAATGATTGTCTGTTCTACCTGACTAAATACCCAATCTAAGCCGCTAGAAACTCTCTTTGCACAACCTAAATTAGTATCTGCATAATTCTTGATAACTTCGCATTCCCAATCTACTTTGTCAATAATAGCTCTGGTTGCTTCGCACTTTTGAGCTTCACCTGGGCGGTCATTCCGGGGGCCATCCGCAATGACAAAAAGTTTTTTCGGCTTGACTTGTCGAATCGCTTGGAAAACTTTTTCTGTTGTTTGTGGGCGTTTAAAAATAATAAAAGTTACTGGTGTTTCCATATTGAGTATTAGTTAGTATTTTAGTTAGTTTTAAACAGGCTAATATTTATAGAACAGCAGAAGTGACTGCAATTGAATCTTAAATATTTTTTGTGTTCTTCTATCGAAAGCATTGCAAAGGAAAGCTGCCGCAGCTTGGGATATAATTGTGGCGATCGCTGCACCTAGTCCTAAATATTGGGGAATCAGCAGGAAATTGAGAATAATGTTCAATATAGCCCCAAATACAGTCTTACCTAGAGTTACATGATTCAAACCTTCGGCAATAAACCAAGGTGATGATGCAAAACCAAGGAATACAAATATAGAAGTCCAAATATGTACGGCGAGTATTGCACCAGCGCCTGCGTATCCATTACCAAACAACACCATAATTATTTTGTCAGAAAGGAAAGTCATTGGCACAGCGATCGCCAAAGCTATACAAGTTAGTAGCCGAAACAACTGTCCTAGACGCTGATAGTAAACCCCGTCTGATTGATCCTTCGCTGCGTAGATTGATGGAGCTACAGAAGGGACAATCGCACCTGGAATAAAGTACCAAACTTCCGATATCCGCACAGCCGCAGAATAAACCCCTACCTCCTTATCCCCAATCATTTGACCCAACATGATCTGGTCAATTTTCATAAAAATCATGATGGCAAAGCCGGAAAAAATTAAAGGTAAACTCTCTTTGAGGAGTGTTTTCGCAACCTGAAAATTCCAACGCCATGACCAAAATGAAAATCCTTTAGATTGGTAAACAATAGCTAAACCAACTGCATTCATGGCAAATTCTGCCAAGGTTACCCAAGCAAATGCTAATAATGGTGCTTTTGTTAAAATTAGGGCTACTTTGATCAGCGTATTTAATAAAAAAGCTATATTTTTAGCAATAACAGCATATTTTGACTGCACCTGCGACTGGAACCATAATTCAATAGTATCCGCCGCCCTAAAAATTCCCGCTATTGCTAAAATAGCCACTAAGGATATCTTCAAAAATTCCCGTTCACCCAAGAATAGCGTAATACCAACTGCTAATAATACAGAGGCAATCCCTCCGAGAAATTTTAGCCAAAACGTGGTTCCTAAAATCTCCTCTTTATTTGATGATTCACGTACCACATGGCGAACCACTATTTCATCTAAACCCAAAGTCAAAACAGGAGTAAATAAAGTCACAAAGGCTAGCGCATAGTTAAACAGACCATACTGTTGCGCTCCTAAATAGCGTGCTATCCATACTCCCACCACCAGGCTTGCACCCATACGCAGGATGCGATCGGCAAACAACCAACCAGTATTAGCAATGATGGCACGCAAGCGAGAATGAGATTTTAATTTAGATAAGTTTGAAAGCCTTAATTTGCTTAGCATTTTTAATCAGATTTTTTGCTATTTGTCAAAATTCATAATATTTAGGGAAAAAATTGTGCCTTCTTTAATTAATGCTTACCTTAGTTGTAATTTCCCACTCAGCAAAACTTTGACAAGATAATTAAATAATAAAAGTATGCCCTTAATTTTCCAATATAAATTCTTCTCAAATAGAAATATGATTTTTAAATACGATATGAAATCTTGAGTATTAGGACATGGTATTGTTTTTAGCTCATTCAGTGATGTAAAAGCTAATAACAAAGGCAACTCTAAATTATTTTTTTGCAGAATGTAATTAAATAATGAATTGCGCTTCCAAAATCTCTTATATTCATAATCTTTATCTGTATTTACAAATTTACTATTATGAAATTGGTTATTTTGGTGTATCCTATACCTTACTAAAGGTTGAGACAAATAAAATTTCTTTGCTCCTACTAAAGAAGCCCCCCAAACCAAACAATCATCAGCCCTAACTCGCCAATCTTCTGTATTAGGAATAGGTAAAACTTTCCTCAGTATGTTTCTACGCATGGACAATGTTGAAGTTATCGAGCCAATCCATTCACCATTACATAAGGTTCTAATGACTGAATAACCCAAATCTACATCTATTTGATAATCTTGAAATATGCCTTCTACTGCTCCAAATTTTTTATAGGCACAAAATACAAAATCACATTCGCTACGTCTATCATAAAAATTCAGGGCAGTTTCTAAATATTCAGGTTCATAAGCATCATCAGCATCTAAAAAAAAGATGATGTCTCCAGAGGCATTTAAAAAAGCTTCGTTGAATGAAGATAGCTGACCTTGATTTTTGTCTTTTAATATATATTTAATATCTGCCTGTTGAGCAAACTTAGCTATCACCTCGGCAGAGTTATCTGTAGATGCGTCATCAACAATAATAATTTCATCAAATTTAACTGTTTGTTGTAAAGCACTAGCAACTGCTTCTGACAGAAAGGCTGCGTAATTATAATTATTAATTAAGCAAGACGTTTTGATTTTTTTTGTGTCCATAGGAAAGAGTTTGACAGGGGAACAAAAAACAAGAATGTAGGTTGATAACAACCAATTTTTCCTGAACTCACAAAAAGAATTTTATGATAGTGTATTTAGTTGTCAGCGATTATTCCCATAATTTATTTGTGATATTTTTTTGAAGATGTAAATGGAAATAATCGCCTCAATGAATATTCGATGATATCCTCTGCACCTTATACTAGGTCAACTTTTTCTAGACAACTTGCTTAAGCTACTAGATATGGAATTTGGTTCAAGTTGTCTGTATTTTGAGGAATAAATGTAACCGTTCGGTTCGTTTTTAATATTCACTCCATTGATGACTATTCCTAAAACCTTTTGACCTGACTGAGTTAAAAACTCTTTAGCTGCATTAGCACTATTAAAATCAACTACCCCCGGACGAACAACTAATAAAATTCCGTCAGTCAGGGTACTTAATACAGCCGCATCCGCTATGCCTGTTAGGGGTGGTGTATCAAAGATAATAAAGTCGTAATCCCTAGCAAAGTTACTCATCAATGTGGCCATGCGTTGAGAATCTAACATGGCTACAGGATTAGGTGGTAAAATTCCGCACGGAAGTACCTCTAAATTGGGCATTACTTCTTGTACTGCTTCATCTAAAGTTACTTGACCAATGAGGACGTTGGTTAGCCCGATCGCATTAGATAGATCCCAAATATGATGTTGTATGGGGTGACGCATATCTGCATCTACCAACAACACCCGACGACCAGCCTGAGCCATAGTTACAGCTAAATTTGCCGATACTTCTGACTTGCCTTCTTTAGGGACGGAACTGGTGACTACAATACTTTTGAGTGGTTTATCAGAACAGAGGAACTTTAAATTAACTTGCAGTATCTGATATGCGTCACCTAAGGGAAAGTAGGGGATATCTCTACCAATGATTTTGGGAACAGCTCTATCAAGTCCTGGTATGGGTATATCATCTTTAGTGTTTCTACCTAATGTAGGAATAACTCCTAAAACGGTGTATCTCAGGACTTCTTTAGCTTCCTTAACAGTCTTCACTGAGCGATCGATCAAGTCTATACTAAAGGCGGCAATGATACCTAAGAAAATACCAGCTACTCCACCGCCAATAATAAATAGAATTTTGCGGGGCCCCTCTGGGAAATCGGGAATTAAGGCATAGGAAATGACCCGCGCATTAGGAATCTTTTGGTTTTGAGCAATGTCAATTTCTTGGCGTTTTTTCAGGAGGGTTTCGTAGGTTCCTTGTGCTGCTTGTAGCCTCCGTTCTAACTCTCTTTGATTTTGTTCGAGTTTTGGTAAATAGTTGGCTCGTTTAATGTATGCCTCTCGTTGTTGCAAGAGTGTACTGATTTGTCTTTCTAAACCAACACGTTGTGACTCTGCACGAGTAATATCTGCTATGATGCTTTGCTTCAGTTGCCCGACCTGTAAGCTTCCCTGGGTAACCTGCGCTGTACCTGCTACTTGTCCTGTGCGATCTTTGAGCAAGTTTTTCAGAACTACAATCTTTTCTTCTAAGCTAGTAATTGCGGGGTGTTCAGATTCAAAGCGAGTACGTTCAACCGCTAATTTACTTTCTGTTTCTTGGAGTTCCGCTAGTACTTTCTGCACTCCCGGCGCTTGGCTCAATTCGGATGCGATGACACCTTGTTGTGAATCAACCTGAGCTTGAGCGCGTAACTGTTCTAAACGACCCGTAACGTCGTTTAGTTGTGCTTGTGCTTCAGAGATGCGGTTGCTAAGTTTGGAAACGGTATCAACCGCTACGGTTGCTTCCTGTTCTAGAGCAATAATTTTATTGATTTCTTTAAATATCCGCAGTTCTGACTCAGCTTTTTTGACGCTTGTCTCAGCTTTGGGTATTTCCGCAATCAGGACTTGTTTAGCTGTGAGTGCTTCGTCTTGATTGGCTTTAATATTTAAGGCTATATAATTGTCAATAACTTTATTGACAACTTTGGCAGCTAGTGCAGGATCATTACTCTTATAAGAAAGCTGCACAACATCTGTGCCTTTGATGCCTTCTATCTTTAGTTGTTTGGCAAAAATTCTAATTGATAGCGGTTTGCCATTTTTATCTTTAAGGTTAAGTGCTTTAATCGTTTGCTCAAGTACTGGATTTGAGCCAATAATTCTCACTTGAGTTTCCAAGGGGTTGTCATTCACATTCAATGGTTCTAAGCGACCAATGTCCTGTGGTAAACCAGTGAGTGAGGAAGTGCGATTAGTTTTAATCATCACACTTCCTTCTGCTTTGTATGAAGGCTTTTGTGAAAAGGCATACACACACCCAAGGGTTAGCGATAGTCCAAAAATTCCTACTACAGCTAACCAACGTCGTTGAAGAACTTCTACGTATTTGTGAATATCTACTTCTTCAAAACCTTGTAAAGAGTCCATTGTCATATATACAAACTTTTATAAAAAAGACTGTCGAAAGCAGATTATACCAGTGCTTATGAACCATTAACACTGTAGTCTACTTAACAATTTTCATGTTTTCTGTTTACTATCAGGAAACAATTTTTAGTTGAATTTACTCATCAGTTAATATTAACTAATGAATTTTTTACAAAGTGTACTTTTTGGGTTTAACCCATACACAGAACAGAATACAGTACACAATCTTGAATCTTTTGAGTGATGAAAGCACCTTCAACACATACAACTCATGCTCTCTGATTTGTTTAAAGTTCTACAGACAAAGTGACTTTAAAAGAACTGAGCTAAAAGAATATCAATACCTAAACTCTAAAGCACCCAAAAGATTTTTTAGTTGTAATAAACACCTGATTGGTGCTAAATTACCGATAATCGGCAATTTTTTCCTAGAATATAACTAAGGAATACTAGTGAGTTTGTTGATTGATAAGTAAGTTGTTATTCACCAAAGATATTCCCTGATATATATGCTTAATCAGTCATATCATACCATGTTTATGTAAAAACACTTAATGAAACAAGTTTACGGAAAATTCATATATTCTGTATTCTACTAGTAATCTCATAAGGCATTGTCTTTCCCTACTTTTAATCATTTCCAGGGCTTCAGCCTGAGACAGCCAAGTATTGTTGAAAGTTCATAATATAGGACAAAAGTAAAATTATTTAACGAGAGAATTATTTTTCGCCATACTTGTGGGCTGAGGAAAAGTTTTTATACTGTAGCTATCTCATAGGATTTACGCGAACAAGCCCGTCAATTAGCCGACGCATCAAATCAAGTTATAGCGATCGCTTTTTTGTCTTCTCCTCACTAACAGACTAGCCGATTGCAGACGTATTGAAAGATAACTTGTTCCCAAATTGACGTGTGAAGCCACTATTGACTCTAAGCAGTGGCGATATTTGGCAATATTTAAAGCTTGAGTTGTGTATCCGTGCCAAGACAGCCCTAAATCAGAAATCCTGGCAGTATCAAATCAGTAATCGGTTGGGTGCAAGCAAGTATAGAAGAGGGTACGACCGCGAAAGGTGATTCTGCCCAAACGCAACCCTAGCAATCCCCGCACTTAACTGCTGCCTATCTACGCCAAATCTATCAAGCTCAATTTTAGATCAGTAGAGCAGTGGACTGAAACTGAACTAGAACACCTAATAATAATCAGTGATATTAAACATATTCTTCAAGCACGACGGAAAGAAAACATGATGAAGCGTTTAATCTCAACTGCTTTCGCTACTTCTAGGTATTGATCCGTCATCATCTCAATTATGTAGCGGCAAGATAGACTGGGCTAGTTTTTAAATTAGCCCTCTCCCGATGAAAAATTAAATTTGCACAGATAAGAAAGCGAATGAGCCAAAGTTTAAATACTCAAGCAATTGCCATTGCGATCGCACTGTGTGAGGACGAATAGATCAATAAAACCAAACACCATACAAGTTTGACTCTGTCGAGCAGGAGGGCTGTTCAAAAATCCTACTGGAGAGTTACCCAAGTTTGCGGGACGTATTGCAATACTTCTCGGTTAAGAGTTAAGCAGTATTGAGAATAAAAAAAGTGATTGGTGCCAAAACTGCTGCAAGAAGTCATTCACGATTTCTCCAAATTGATTAATTTTTATCGCTTTTTAATGTGAAGAAATATTTCGCCAACAGTGTCTTCGCTACTTTCTCCCCCAAATGCAGGATGCAAGAGCTTTTTAATCTCTAGCTCAAGGAGCATTTAATTTCTAGAAAGCATAGTTACAAGTAGAAGCATAGGTGTGCAATACCTATGTACAAGTGAGGCTAACAATCATGTCAACTATGTCGGCTCAAATCGTTACATCGGATTTACTTGCAGAGTTATCCACAGAAGCAACGACGGGTACTTGGTCATCACAGCAGCTCACTTCTGGAGATCGCGGTACCTCCCATGCCCCGGCCCTGGCTGTCTATCGAGACAAGTTATTAATGGTTTGGAAAGGGAAGCTGGATGACCCGCACATTTTCTATTCTGTCTTTGATGGCAATACCTGGTCGCCTCAGCAGCTCACTTCTGGAGATCGCGGTACCTCCCATGCTCCGGCCCTGGCTACTTATCGAGACAAGTTATTAATGGTTTGGAAAGGGAAGCTGGATGACCCGCACATTTTCTATTCTGTCTTTGATGGCAATACCTGGTCGCCTCAACAGCTCACTTCTGGAGATCGCGGTACCTCCCATGCTCCGGCCTTAGCCACCTATCAAGATAAGTTATTAATGGTTTGGAAAGGGAAGCTGGATGACCCTCGGATCTTCTATTCTGTCTTTGATGGCAATACCTGGTCGCCTCAACAGCTCACTTCTGGAGATCGCGGTACCTCCCATGCTCCGGCCTTAGCCACCTATCAAGATAAGTTGGTGATGGTTTGGAAAGGGAAGCTGGATGACCCTCGGATCTTCTATTCTGTCTTTGATGGCAATACCTGGTCGCCTCAACAGCTCACTTCTGGAGATCGCGGTACCTCCCATGCTCCGGCCTTAGCCACCTATCAAGATAAGTTGGTGATGGTTTGGAAAGGGAAGCTGGATGACCCTCGGATCTTCTATTCTGTCTTTGATGGCAATACCTGGTCGCCTCAACAGCTCACTTCTGGAGATCGCGGTACCTCCCATGCTCCGGCCTTAGCCACCTATCAAGATAAGTTGGTGATGGTTTGGAAAGGGAAGCTGGATGACCCTCGGATCTTCTATTCTGTCTTTGATGGCAATGTGTAAACTCTTAAGAAACACATTGCGTAGGGTCAGAAATAGGAATGAGTTCCAAGCCAAAAGCCTGAGCTTTTTTCTTGAGGTTTTTGAGTATCCGTTCTCGATACTGTTGTTCGTAAGTATCAATGCCAGGGTCAATAAATGTATCTCCAGAAGTCCAAAGGCGATAAAAAATACGTGCCAATTTATGGGCAGCAGCAGTGATGGCCTTTGGAGCGCCAAGACGAGCTTGCATACGGCGGTAATAAGCGCCTAAAGCCGAATGGCTGCGGCAAAGAGTTTGAGCAGCCATTCGGAAAGCATTGGCAGCACGGTTGGCAACAGAACGAGTTTGAGAACTTTTAACCTTACCACCAGTCACGCGGCTACCAGTGCATAAACCTAACCATGAAGTAAAGTGCTTTACAGTTCAATACTGCTTAACTCTTAACCGAGAAGTATTGGGACGTATTGGTGTTTGTGTTGGAAAAAGCACCATCTATTAAACAATTGGTAGTATTCCGGTATACCCGCAGGTGATGAAGGTTTTTATCCAGACTTGCAAAATTTTCTCGCTTTAGCTGATCTCTCTGACCTGGATATTGGAGGATTTGTATTTGAGGGGTCTGCAATAAAAAATACACTTACTTTAGGGGCTGGTGATACTTTCAACTTCGACTGGAACTTCCGCACTAACGAGACACTTAACAAGGACTTCGCCTTTCTGTTGGTAGACGGTACACTGATTAAGTTGGCTGACTTCACTGATGCAACTCAAGCTGACAGTCCCTTTCTTCAAAAAACAGGGATTCGTTCTTATACCTTTAGTACTCCTGGAACCTACACCTTCGCCTTGGGAGTAGTGGATGTAGATGATTATGGGACTACATCGGCTTTGGAGATTAGTAACATCAAGCTAGAGAGAGTTCCAGTTCCTGAACCAAGTACTATCCTGGGTTTATTTACCGCCCTGGGTTGCAGCGTAACTATAAGGCGGTCAAGAAAAAAATCTACTTAAATACTAAGAGCCAAAAGGCTTTGGATAACCACTGCCATTGTCCTATCGGTTTGACTCCACAGGTAGTAAAGCGTCCCAGCAGTGTGTGCAGTCCAAAACGACTTTCATCTTGAGCAAAGTAGCGAATGGGGCATTGTTTATCTTTGCCACTGACCACTGACAAAACTCTATCCCCTTGTGGGTGGAGTGTTTATCCCTTATTTACCTGGCAGAAATCGGTTGTCAATCCTGAACCATGACCTGTTATTTTAGTTGCTTCGGCAGTCAGAACCAAATTTCCTTGGGTATCATAAACCCAGCCTTGAGCCTCAACAATACTATTGGCAACAGTGTTTTCCTCTTGGGCGAAATTATTTTCTTTGTGAGCAACAGTATTGACATCATTAACAGTTACCCAATCCGTAATTATCGCCGTGTTATCTAAGGTTTCATAGGGGTTTGTTGGTACACCACCGCGTCCAGTAATAATAAACTGATTTTGTCTCTGTGCCGTCGCTTCATCAATCCGGCATTCTTGAGAGATTTGATTAGACACATCAACAGCCTCTGATGGGAGTTGGCTTAAACTTTGACTAGGGTCTACATCAGGGGTAGTAATTTCCACTGCACCGCTTAACTCAGGACTAGCACCAGTAGCAGTAATATCGCTATTGGGGGTACGTTGATTGCGAAATTTGGTTCCAAAAATATTTTGGGCATTGATATTGATTCGACCACCACGAAAGTCAGCAGAATTAGCACTAATATCACTATTTTGAATAGCAACTAGAGTGTTAGTATCAATGTCTATATTGCCGCCAATGACATTACTGCCTGTGGCGTTAGTGGTGATGCTACTGCCACGAGATAGGATGAGATTGCGCGATCGCAGATTGATATTTGCTTGCGATCGGTTAGGGTCACTCCCATTATCACGAGTATCGGCACTGATAAAAGCTTGATCATCCAATCTGATTCTATGAGCATTAATATTTAAGTTGCCTGCACTCCCCTTACCACTACTCTGCACTCCTACTCCCGCTCCCTGCTCAATATCCAATACATCCGCGTTCACCGTGAGTTTACCAGCGCTACCAGTAGAGTTTGCCGTTGCTACAGTAAACAAGCCACTAGAGAACGAAGCATCAGCAGCAGTACCGATTAGTTTGATATCAGAAGCTTGGACAAACAAATCTCCACCTTTACCTGCCCCGAAAGTGCTAGCACTAACTTGTGCGCCATCACGTACCAATAAGGTCGAGGTATCAATCTTTAAACTACCCGCATCTCCTGTTGCGTAACGATTAGCTTGGGCAAACAAACCACTGGCAATATTCCTCTGAGAAACACCGATGAGTTTTATCCCCTCAGCCGCCTGCACCAACAAGTTGCCACCCTTAGCCGTACCAAAAGTACTAACACTGACTTGCGCCCCATCTTTTACTAATAAATTACCAGTGACAATTGTCAAAGATCCGGCATTTCCCGTAGCTGAAGAACCTGTTCTCGTGAACAAACCACTAGCAACCCCATTGACAGCAGTACCAATCAATTCCACCTTATCAGTAGCACTGATCATTAAATCTCCCCCTTTACCTGCTGAAAAAGCATCGGCACTAATTCGCCCTCCATTTTGTGCTGTTAACTCACCAGTGTTAATCGTGATCATGCCAGCATCACCGGAAGAAACTGAGTCAGTAAATATACCACTAGGTAAACTATCTCTGCGTAACACCCCTGTTATCAACAACTCTTTTAAGGGGCCGACAGCTCTAGGTACTTGCTCATCTAGCTCTGAATCGTTAGGCCAGTTCCCAGGAATTGAACCTTTGGGAGAAGTACCAATTATTAGCACCTTATCAGAAGCATTTACAGTCAAGTTTCCGCCTTTACCGACACTCAAATTTCTGGCAATGACCTGCGCCCCGTCTTCAATTCGTAACACACGAGTATTAATCGTCAGGTCTCCAGCCTTGCCATCACCATCAGTTTGACTAAACACACCGCTAGAATATATTTCGTCCAATGAACTACCCCGCAAAGTCACTGAATTTGCGGCATTAATAGTTAAACTAGCTTTTGTCTGCACATTAAGGGGAATAATGCCGGAAAATGCAGTAGAAGAATTAGTGATAATTTGTGAGCCATTCTCGACTAATAAATCCCCAGTATTAATTGTTAAATTTCCATTGGCTGCGTCACCATCTGAAGTTGTGGCATAGATACGGCTGGGAGTACCTTTGAGATCACTTGTCAGTTCCACCACATCTGAGGCATTCACCTCCAGATTACCGCCGTTTATACCGATAAAAGATTGATTACTCAGTAATAATCTGCGAGTATTAATAGTGTGATTTCCTGGCGAATTATTAGAACTTCTAGTATCAATTGCACTTCTATCTATTAACTGAATGCTCTCTTGGGCATTGACTGTGAGATTATTGAACACATTCAAAGACGCATCTTGAAGTACAATATTTTTTCCCGTGAGATTGAGGTCACCTAAACTATTAATATTAGTGCCTGAAGATAGTTGAATATCACCAAATTCAGATACCCCGTCAAATTTAAACAAGAAGCCTGAACTGACTGATTTAATTCCCACTAAACTTGCTGATGCAACACTGCCTAGTTCTATCCTGCCTTCAGACTTTATAGTGCTAAGATTAGCGTTTCCTAAAATAACATCTCCACCAATTAAGGCTAAAGTTTGATTGCCTTCAACTTGCAGCCTACTAGGCTGATGTATTGATTCTCCTTGTAACTGAATGCTGCCAGAATTAGCCCCATATTGTAAACCAATAGGAGTTGTGACATTGAGTAAGGGCGTAACACTTGCAGTTTTAGCTATAAACTCTCCACCCTCAGCAAATCTGACACTATGAGCAGTACTAGCAACGAAAGAACCCTGAATATTTATCTGAGCATTAGGCCCAAAAATAATTCCATTGGGATTAATGAGAAATAAATTAACCCTGCTTCTAGCTGTGATTAAGCCATCAATATTTGATACTTCTCCACCAGTAACCCGACTAAAGATATTTTGAATATTGTCAGTACTATTAAAGTAAGCATTTTGACCTTTGAGTAAGGAAAATTTGCTAAAACTATGAAATAGATTGTTGCCTATTGCTGTTCCGCCATTAATAATGAAGGTAGAATCACCCTCTTTACCGAAATTAACAGTCACATTAGTATTTTCAGGTAGTGTACTATCTTGAATAATTTCGGCGTTGCTAGGATGCTCAATGCCAGTTATTGCACCTACGCCTAAAATGATAGAGATACCTATTTTGATGCAATGACGGCTCATCTTTGCTCGTATTCGTAAGCGGTGAATAAAAAATTAGTATACTCTTATATAGGGATGTGATTTAATTTTTGCAAAAAAATCAAGCATTTTTAGAGTAAATAGGGTGGAGATGACATACTCACTCAAGTCTTGAGTAACCATTAACTAACCACCTACACATATTTTAAAAATCAATTATGGATTTTATGATTTAATATGTATTAAATAATTAGTGTAACCGCATATTTATTGCTTTTAGTGTAATAAGAAAAATCCTCACCAACAAGGAGATGAGGATTTTGTTAATTGCACAATGATTAACTTATTGATGAACAACTAATGACGCGCCAAAAGCCGTGAACATTTTTCTCAAAGCCTCATACTCGAAGCAAAATTAAAAATTCAAGCTTGGCCAGTCTGGCTGACGATAATAGCGTGTCATATCGTCAAATTTTCGCAATTCTACACGGCTAATCAAAAATTCTGGCGTATTTAATAGCCATTTTTGACTCAAATCAGATAGTGTATCACTGAATTTGATCCTGTCTAAATCTGACGAAACCTCCCCAAAATAACCTAATGTTATATGAGCAGTAAGATGATAATGTTGCTCAATACCCAAGGCTATTAATTTGGGATTCTGGTAAATTGTGCGACGGAATTTAATGACCTGCTCATAACAACGTTCATCTTTTGGTACTAAACAAACAGCAACAGCCCTTGGCATGAGAATCAATCCCAACATCTGCCAATAAATCGGATTACTCCCTGATGTTAGAGATTCTTGATATTGCTGTAATGTGTCACCTATGCAAGAGCGTAATTGTTGTTCAAAGTCAGGATTTTTTTCACAAGCATCACGGTAAGCACTGTCCCAAATCAAATCTGCCAAAGTCAAATGGAAGCTTGCGGGAGGTACAGGAACTATCAAACCATTGTTGATAGGTAACTGTAACAGTTCCTCCTGATAAGCTTGTACCTGAGTATAAAAACCAGAATTTTCCGAATCTTCTGCCGCCGATGGAGTAATTAGGGTGTACCCAGGAAAAGGTACTGCTTGCCTAGATCCCGAAGAAGGCTGAAACTTATATGATTCCTGAATATGCTGGGCTTGGGATCTCAACGCTTCTGGTAGTGTCAGTCTTGCTACCCGATTTAGGTAAGTTTGATAGTTATCGTCCAATCTTCATTGCCTCGCATTCTCACTTGATAGATTTTAAGAAAAATCACACAACTTAACAGACTGATTTAAAAGGTAGTTAGTTTTTTTCTTAAAGTCATGTTATCAGTAGAGGTCACGAATTCCCCACCCTTCCATCCTCTCATAACAATTTTGCTTTGCTCAACTACTAAAAACTTTGGTACTTCCTCTGCTAAGTATAATTACAAACACGACTGTGTAACTCTACTTAACGGTTAATATAGGGTTCCCGTTTGTTTTTTGAACATTTACGTAGAAATTTTCTATCACAAGGACAATCAAACTAACTTACCATCACAGTCGTTTAATTTGAATAGTCATCAACAGCCAATATGTTTGCCAGAATCCGCCGTCTTGTCAATCAATTTTTTAGTAAGTCAAGAAAAATCAACAATGAACCTCTGAATAGAGTGAGTTTGACTGTCATTATTTTGATTGATATTTTTATCTTAGTTAATGTTTTTACAGGTTTAGATGATATTAGTAGATGGCATCTCAGCCCTTCGCAAGCTTATCCATGTTATTCCCAATGGCAGACTTATCGCACAGAAACTAATAAAGATAAAGATTATGAAATTATTAGGCGATCGCTGCTAGGTAATATTAGTAATCTACCCAATCAAAAACAAACTTATCAACAAAATGAGATAGACCATCTGGGTAAAGTATCTTCTACTTGCTTGCGGTATGGAGAATACATCGATAAAATCAAAACTCCTCAAAATCAGCAAGCTATCAAAGGAATTGACCAGCGACAAGCACAAATCAGCAATCTTAAGCAATCTAATAACCGGATTCGCGCCCAGTATGACTCTACACTATTAGACAAACTTGCCGGACAAGCTCCTGGCCAATCGATTAATCAAGTTCCAGCAGAAAAAGCTAAACAGGAGTTAGATAAAAATAATCTGCAAATTTCTCAGTTAGAAAAGGAAATATCTAATCTTAAGAATCAACTATTGACTCAACCAGAAAGTAATAGTTTGATTGCTTTCCTACAAAATAGGGGAGAATTTGCCACGGTTGAACAAGGTTATAAACAAGCATCTTTTTGGTATCCAAGTATTCAACTTGCTTTTCAATCTCTGTTTTTGTTACCACTGATATTTGCAGCTTTATTAGTTCATCAATTTTCTCAGCGTCGGGGTTACGGACTCATTGCTCTGATTAGCTGGCACTTATTAGTGATCTTTTTCATCCCTTTAGTTCTGAAAATCTTTGAATTTTTACAAGTAGGGGCAATATTTCAATTTGCCTTTGATATTATTAGTGCCGTTTTTGGTAGTTTACTGTTCCTGGTCAGCTATGTTTACATATTATTGATTCCTTTGATTGGTTTTGGGATTATCAAGTTTTTCCAGAAAATTGTTCTCAATCCTAAACTACAAGCAGTTAATAGAATTCAAAAATCACGGTGTGTGAAGTGTGCGAAAAAAATTCGGGCTAATGATGCCTATTGCCCACACTGTGGTTATTATCAATACGTTGAATGTCAAAATTGTCACAACCTAACCTACAAACATTTACCACACTGTAAGCATTGCGGCACTTTACAAGATATTGGTGATTTATAGTATCTGAGGTTTACTGCTTTCGGCGGACGTAGCTCACCCCATCGAGCCAAATCGCACTCTTGGGATCTTTTGGATCGGTAATTAGGATGCGACTCTCCCTGGAGCCATCATCATAGGTGATATGTAGCGTCATCCCTTGGACACGATAGCGACCACGGCGATTTGGTGCTATGTTGCTGGTGGCGATCGCTACGTCGCCAGCTTCTGCACTTCCACCAGCACCGTTACCACGCACAACTCGACCATCAGCCGAGAACCGATAGTCTTGCCATACAGCTAGGGATTGGCTACCCCCGATCGCCACTGTACCTGTACCAGAGAGAGAGCGAAAGAGTCCGTCGAGCTTGAAGTTGTCCGGTAATTTGGGATAAGTCGTCCGAAAAGGTAACGCCTTCCAGCCGCCCTTTTGTGCAAGTTGCAATTCGCCACCCTGACGACGCCAACGCGTCCAGTTGTCCGGTTTTAGGCGTTTGTGGGCTTCGAGTCCACCTGGAAATGAAAGTCCTTCCACATCAGTGAGGGCATCACCGTTGCGAAAAAGGACGACAGGATAGATGTCGATGGCGACAAAACCACCGATACCTATTGTTGGACGCGAATTAAAACCAAAACTATCGATCTGAGCCGCAATTTTGGCATTCGATCCAGAAGTAACACTCACAGGAGTGCTAACAGACCTCTGAGCGCCCCTCTGAGGTTTTTTGGCTGGACTACTCGTTTGTGCGAGCAGTTGGGGAGATACGGTAGCAAACTGTGAGTCAGGCAGTTTCGATATAGAAAGTGCTACAGCACAAGCATCGATATTGGTATTCTGAGATGTTACCTTTTCGGTGATCTGTGCAAAAGCCTGGTTGATTTCCTGCTTTTGGGAGGGGTAGCGATCGAGGTCACGCATCCGGAGACGAATCTGATTGACACCGTTCGCGGTTTGCCATGCCTCGATCTTGGCAGAGTCGGCAGGAACAAAGCCCCGACCCTGCTTGCATTTCGTAGCGAAGTAGTCGAAAGTCATCACAGTGAGGGCTGCCCGCATGAATGGCTGGCCTGTGATGGCAGTGTCTTGGGCGTATGCACTCTGCGCCGCAGCCAGTGAGACCAACAGAGTCATTGCCATAGCATTTACTCGCATATACGCTCCCTTATCCTCAAGCTGACAATTCAATTCTGGAGTTGAGGGGTCTGATTGAATACAGTCCCCTTTTTAGCTAAGTCTGAGAGAAGAACTACCTAAATTTCATCTGCCAATATGAAATTTCCCAAACTCCAAGAATTTAGTCAAGTCGCTTTTCTACGTTCGCCCAGGGTCTGTGTTCGACACGAGAGGGAGAGGCTGAGAAACACAGTTGTCTTTATCTTCTGATTGTATGAAACTACCCCGCTACAACAAAAAGACCTAACGACACTGGCGATATTTGATGTGATAAACCAAACCACGGTGAGCAAGGTCGAAAGAGTCCACGGTGGCCATACCTTGACCACTGGCGGTCATGGCGGCGTTCACCCGCATATTCACACTATCACCACAGCGTGACCAGACATCAGCTACGGTCACTAATTGATCTCGGACATTGTAATCTGTTTCGCCTCTAAATGTCCGAGAAAAAACAGGGCCGCGCTGACCAGCAAAAAAGTACTCTGCCCTGAGTCTCCCCGTTGTACCGGGAGCAACATAGCCTCGATAATCAGCATCGTAGAGGGAGATTTGAAAACCTTGAGGTACTTTGATAGGAATACTCAAATTACAACTTTTGCGGCTTTCGCTTGACTTATTACCCACAGCTATAAAGTTATCGAAGAGGATGCTGAGTTCTTGACCATCAGGGCTGACACTGACGCTGGCAGATCCATCAGGGCAACCATTACCGCCATATTCTGCACCTAAAATCTCAACTTTGTCGCTAGCAAGAGCGGGGCCAACAGAAGCCGTAATTAGTGTAGCTGCGGCCAGAAAAGCTTGAACAAAATTGATAGATGTTATCTTGATGTTGGGATTATTCATGATTCACCTAACTTGAATAATTTGAATAGACTTAGATCCAAATATGATGTATGAAATTCCAGAAAAATTATTTAGGAAACTCTGCATAAATCATATTTTTTGTAGAGTATAGCTTGTATATGACATTGTTAACAGCCTGATTTGTGGCATAGAATATACTTATAAAATAAGCGAATTCTAGCCAAATAATTAACGTATTAATCAATGAAATAAACAGAAGTTTTTAACTCTACCTTGTATAGATTGCCAATTATTAAATTAGTTAGCAAAAAAGAGCAACGGATAGCATTATCAACAATTTCGATACTCATGGTTATCAATAAATTGCCTGACAATAACTAATGAAGCCACATCTGCATACTGAATTTAAGCTAACTAAAGTTGCCCTGAATAGCTGATATAGATATCTCAACAGAATTCAGATTTATTAGCCAGAAGAAGTTTTTGCTTGTAATATCGTTGGATAAATTAACGACATTATTAGAGGTGCTAAACCAAATATTTAGCAGAGTATAATTAGTAGGATATTTTTCCACCAATTAATGCTGGCTCCTAGCTTCCGACTGCTTAGTCAAGCTTTTAATATTTAATCTATACTCGCTCAATGACTAAGAATTTTGTCTTGTGTTCCCGTAAAATTAGTTAAGTAATCACATTGATAATTCAGTATCGATCGCCTACGGTGGGGCGTAGTCCATCTCTATGGGAGGCTGCGCCAATGTCTAAATATTTCTTACATTTTGTTAATGTGATTATTCAATTTGGCGGCTAGTCCAACACGTATTGCCAGAGATGTATTTGTGATTCTGGGCGCTTCTTTAATTGCCTATGCAAAACGGTAGAGGAAAAGAGGCGATCGCCTATATTCAGTATTGTGGATGCGATCGTATCTTTTTGTTTACTGGAGTGTTACCTTACGTCGGAACACGCTAGTATTACAGGAAACAAAAATCAGTCTGCCTAATCCAGGTTTATCCCCAAAACATCTATGTGCAGGGTTTAAGCTAGGAACGGAGGAACCAAGTTTGGGGCGTATCTGCCAAAAAAGCTAAAGCTAAAGTGTGAAAAAGAAATTTCAAATTTTAGACTTAGAGCATCTAGAGAAGGACATCTCTCAGTCCTAGCCCGTCAGCTAACTTCGTAGGCATTGAGAGGAGATTGAACGAGCAGCATTTATACAAATAATGCCTGTCGTCAGTATCCTTGGCTGGTAAACTTACGCTTCGTTTTACCTGTCCTCGCACTGGAAGTCAGGATTTTATAGTCTGTGTTTCTAGGGACTGAGGTCGGATTAGTTGCCTTGAGGTACTTTTGACTATGTTTTTGCAGATAAATCATCACTTTACTTTCATTACAGTAGACATTGTTAGCACCACCATAAATAGTATTGAAAGTTTGGTTGTTCCTATAGAGAAAAGTCAAACACAGGACTGATAAAACTTTGAGCAGGCTGTAGAGAAAACATCCGTCATTAGAGAATATTTGAAAAGTGATGAATGATAATCAAGACCCCTCTCCATAGCGCGGAGTGCTTCTTGTAGAGTACCTCTCTTTGAAAAGTCGATAGGCTTTGGAACCCCCATTACCTTGTAGGGAAGGGGAGGCTCAAGGGGTTCGGTTCTTCAGATTTTGATGTTTAAAATAATACTTTTCAAACAACCTCTGATGCTAGGTGTAAATTCTCGATGCAGTTTAGTGGCATTAGTTTGTCAGAAAAATTCACGATAGAAGTACGATTCATAAACAGTTCGGGAGAATAAAATGTCCATTCAAAATCGCAACTTTTTCACTGACGTTAACTTTTTACCTGAACACAAATTTAAGTTAATTGGAGAGTTTGCGGGGAAAAAACTCTTACTAATTGGCAGAACTAATACCTATGGTGATCCCATAGTGGCAGCAAGCCATAGTAATGAGCCTAGCCAAGAAGATTTATACGCTTATGACCTATACGAATTGATGAAGTGTAATCACGAGCTAGTTAATATTACTGGAGAAATTTAGTCATAAAGGACGCTGATACAGGGTGGAGTCTGAGCTTCCGTTCCGGTCTTCTGACTTGCTCCCGTTCGCGTAGCGTCCCGTAGGGAAGTTCGCCCGGAGACAACCCTCCTTGCGACTTCTTTCCTTGCCCCTTTTCCTTTTCTCGACTCAACTGCAAACCGCTATAAGAAAGTGGGGTGATACTGTTCAGAGAAGAATCGACATCAGGACTACCCTCCGCCTGATATCAATAACAAATATTTACGCTGTTCTAGTTATACACATCAATAATTAGTGGCATTGCTGAATCAAGGGATGATTTAGTAACTGATAAATTTCTTCCTCTGCTTCCTCTGCAACCTCTGCCTCCTCTGCTTGCCTCAATTCATCCCACTATTCTGCAACGCCTAATTTAGTTAGGGCCAATCTTTTGTTCTATGGTGTGTTGTGGTCTAGAGCAACGCCCCATTTGGAATTTTCTATTAGTTAATATTGACACCTGTCACACATTCAAACCAGTTACAGAATATTTATTGTAAATTTCTGTAACATACCGAGTAAATTTGTCCTACTTCTACAGAAATACCTATATAACCGCAACTGTAATCTCCATATACCGCGTTCAATAACATCAGAGACATAACAGAATTGATGTTATATCTCTGCCTTACTTATATGTATTTGTTAAATATTAATTAAAGCTAGCCTTTATGAAAGTGGCAATAGTAAAGTTATATCAACATCATCTGAGATTTTTTGTTACCAATAAAGGGTAAGCAATAATTATAAAATACCTGGAAATGGGGTAATGAATAATCCAATTCTCGCAACTGCTAGTGTTGTAATTGCTTTCGGTATCATTGTTGGTGTCTTAATTGTGGGATTGATTTATCTCCAACGGCGACGGCAAGTAGTAGACAGTTTGATCCGTATTAATAACGTGGTTGGTTGTTTTGGGATTGTGGAAGTTCCCATCAACCAAAATAGTCCAGGAAAAGTACGCATCAATCTCAAAGGTTCTCTAGTAGACTTTGTAGCTTTCACCGATGAAATTCATCAATTTAATCAAGGTGATTCTGTTGTTATCGTACGAATTAAGGGAAATAAGGTTTGGGTGGTTAATGTTTAATAATATAGGCAGTTTGCGGAGCCTGTCACAGACCAGTTTAGAAGGAAACTTTGATGACAGTTGATAAATAACTATGAACTTAATTAAACAAGAATTAGCGACTGTAACAGTAGCGCAAGTTGATCCGAATACACCTGCTACTAATAAAGAAAATAATGGGATAGAAAGTCTACTTTATGGTGGTCTTCCCATTGCTCTATCTATTTTTGGTGCATTTTTACTGGTGTGGTTTATCAAGTCTTTTTTGTGTATTTGTAAACCCAACGAAATCTTGATACTTTCGGGACGCAAATGGCGGACTAAAGATGGGCAAGAGATGGGTTATCGAGTGTTATTGGGTGGGCGCGCCATTCGGATTCCTATAGTGGAAACAGTAAAACGGATGGATGTGACAACTATGCCGGTACGGGTGGAAGTGCGGAATGCTTACGCCAAGGGGGGAACGCCTTTGAATATTCAAGCGATCGCCAATGTGAAAATTTCCTCAGATCCGGTGGTTGTAGGTAACGCCATTGAACGCTTTTTAGACCGTGATCGCTCAGAATTGGCTCGTGTTTCCCGCGAGACTCTAGAAGGCTATCTCCGGGGTGTCGTCGCCACCCTTACACCAGAAGAACTCAACGAAGACCGCCTGAGTTTTGCCCAGCGTATCGCCTCTGATGTCAGCCGCGACCTTAGTAAACTGGGATTGCAACTGGACACCTTGAAAATTCAAAGCGTTTCTGACGATGTAGACTATCTCAAATCTTGGGGACGTAAACAAATTGCCCTTGTAATTCGAGACGCAGAGATTGCCGAATCAAACGCACTCACCCAAGCCGAACAAATCGAAGCCCAATCCGAAGAATACGCCCAAGTCGCCAAAACCCAAGACAAAATCATTGTGCTGGAGAAAGAAAACGAACTCCGCACCATCAAAGCCCAGCTAGAACAAAGAGCCAAATCAGAAGAAGAAATTACCACGGCGGCTGCACAAGAAAAGAAAGCCAAAGCCGAACAAGTCTTACAAGTACTGCGGGCTGAACTAGAACGCCTACGCCTACAAGCCGATGAAGTCCTACCCGCCGAAGCCCGTCGCCAAGCCCAAGAACTCCGCGCCAAAGGGGAAGCCGCCTTCCTAGAAGAAAATGCCAAAGCCGCAGCTTTAGTTAACGACATTCTTTCCCAAGTTTGGCAGCAAACTGGCAGCGATGCTTCTAAGTTATTCCTCATTCAACAAATTGAAACCGTCCTCCAAGAAGCAGTACAGATTCCTCAACGCATTCACCTAGAGAAGGTAAACGTGATTGATAACGGCGATGGCAAATCCGTAGCCAGCTTGGTGAATATTTACCCCGAAATCGTCCTGCAATTCCTAGAAAATGTCAATCGCACCCTGGGTATTGATGTTACTGGAACCTTGGGGACTGGGGATTAGGGATTGGGGATTGGGAAAACTGTACAGACGCGATTAATGGCGTCTCTAACAACTAACAAACAACCATTATGGAAATTATCGCTTTACTTTTAGGAATTTTTGGGACTGGAACCGCCGCAGGTTGGTGGGTGATTCGGAACTTGTACTATATTTGCCAGCCTAGCGAAGTGCTGATTTTTGCTGGGAGTCAGACTCAGATTGATGAGAGGCGATCGGTTGGTTATCGCTTGGTGAAAGGTGGTAGTAGTATTCAAATCCCTTTGTTGGAAAAAACTTTCCGCATGGATTTGACTAACATGATTATTGAATTGAAGGTGTCTAACGCCTACTCAAAAGGTGGGATTCCTTTAACGGTGGAAGGAGTGGCGAATATTAAAATTGCTGGTGAAGAACCGACAATTCACAATGCCATTGAGCGACTGTTGGGTAAAAGTCGCAAAGATATTGAACAACTAGCCAAGGACACATTGGAAGGTAATCTGCGGGGGGTTTTGGCGAATCTCACACCAGAACAGGTAAACGAAGATAAAATCACTTTTGCTAAGACTTTGTTGGAAGAAGCTGAAGATGATTTAGAAAAACTGGGATTGGTACTAGATAACCTGCAAATCAAGAATATTTTTGATGAGGTTCTTTACCTAGATTCTATAGGACGCAAACAACAAGCAGAGTTGCTACGAGATGCGCGCATAGCTGAAGCCGAAGCCAAAGCCCAAGCGATAATTAAATCTTCAGAAAATCTCCGCATTACTAAACTCAGACAAATTGAACGGGATTTGCAAATTGCCAAAGCCGAAGCAGAACGGAGAGTTAGAGATGCAATTACCAAACGCACCGCAGTGATTGCAGAGGTAGAATCGGTAGTCAATTCCCAAATTGCCAAGGTGCAGGCAGAAGTAGCAGTGCAAACTGAACGCATCATTCAAGTAGAAAACCAACTACAAGCCGATATAGTCGCCCCAGCCGAGGCAGAATGTCAAACGGCGATCGCTCAAGCTAAGGGAGATGCTGCCAAAATCATCGAAGAAGGCAAAGCCCAAGCCGCAGGAACCCAGCGCCTAGCAGAATCCTGGCAAAATGCAGGCGCATCGGCGCGAGAAATCTTTATCTTCCAAAAACTCGAACCATTATTAAAAATGATGGCTACGGGAGTACCTGAGGTACAAGTAGAAAATTTAACTGTGATTGATGCGGTTAATGGTGGTGGTGTAACTAAAATAGCCTCGTTAATTGAGCAGTTGCGTCAAACTACTGGTGTCGATGTTGCTCAAGTGATTAATCAGCTCAAGTCTGATAGTAAAAACGGCAAGGTTGGATCAAATTTGGATCAAGGTTAATGGTCAAGATTTAACCAAACAAATTCTCTTAAATTCAGCAAGAAGACCTGTTTCCAAAACAAATAGGTTTTAACTTTAACTACAAATTGAGCAACTTGCTCGACTCGTGTGTAAACTCACATATTGTATGCTCATGAATTTTCAACTTTGAATTCCCCGGAGGGGTACGAGGAAGCAAACTAGACTTAAGTAAGCTATTACCCTTGGAAATTACACATCTACTTGTATGGTTTGTAGACTGCTAACAGTTGACCTTTAGCAGTCAACAGCTAACACGAAAAGATGTGCAAGTTAAAGCAAGGGCAGCTTATCCCGTAGAGAAGGGGTTATACCAATTCAAAATTCAAAATTCAAAATTAAGAATCAAGAGAGGACAAGCGTTTGGGGTTGTACTTCTGTCACATTCTTTTTTCAAATTGGTATTATTATGGCCGAAACGGTAGAAATCGAACGTCATCGAGCCGCGATCGCTCGGACTGAAATCTCTCGTCCTGTACGATTGGCTATAGAATGGGCAATCCTCAACCCAGACACGGTTTTTTTTGACTACGGCTGTGGTTATGGTGGTGATGTGCAACGTGTAGCTAATCTTGGCTACACCAGTACAGGTTGGGACCCTTACTACTACCCTGATGCAGCCATTAACCCCGCCGATGTGGTGAATTTGGGTTACGTCCTCAACGTCATCGAAGACCAAGAAGAACGCCGCCAAAGCCTCATTCAAGCCTGGGAACTCACCCGCAGAGTTTTAATTGTCGCGGCGCAAGTATTAATTAACGCCCCTAGTAAAGCCCAACTGGCTTACAGTGACGGTATTGTCACCAGCCGGAATACTTTCCAAAAATATTACGAACAACAAGAACTGAAAAAATATATCGATGAAGTTTTAAACGTTGATGCAGTACCAGTCGCCCTTGGCGTTTATTTTGTCTTCCGCGATGAAGCCGAAAAAGAAAGCTTCAAAGCCATCCGTTTCTTTTCTCGCACCTCTACACCGCGAGTCCGCATTCCTGTCAAACGGTTTGAAGACTATCAAGAACAACTCGCGCCCCTCATGGCATTTTTCACCAAACGGGGTAGACTGCCAATAAAAGGAGAACTAGCCACCGCACAAGAATTACTGAGCGAATTTGGCAACTTCCGCCGGGCTTTCGCAGTTGTCCTGCAAGCCACCGATGAGGCAGAATGGGATGCGATCGCCTATCGTCGTTCTTTAGATATTCAAGTTTACCTTGCCCTCACCCACTTTGATCAACGTCCCAAATTCTCCCAACTAGCGCCAGAAATGCGCCACGACATCAAAGCTTTCTTTGGGAGCTACGAGGAAGCCTGTAATATCGCCGACCAAAAACTTTTTAGTTTAGGTAAACCAAAGGTAGTCCAAACAGCTTGCGAAAAAAGCAAAGTAGGTAAGCACACACGGGGTGCTTTATACGTCCACGTTTCTGCATTGGCAGCCCTCGACCCGTTGCTACGAATTTACGAAGGTTGTGCAAGCCGTACCATTGGGCGTGTCGATGGAGCTACGCTCATCAAATATTACACCGACCAACCGCAAATATCCTATTTGTTCTATCCAGAATTCGACATAGACCCCCACCCGTCCTTAAAAGCCAGTATCACAATTGACTTAAAAACACTGTATGTAACTCACCGCGACTATAGCACCAGAGCCAATCCACCCGTCCTGCACCGTAAAGAAACTTTTGTTACTCCCAACTATCCCTTGTATGAACAATTTGCTAAACTCACCCAACAAGAACAGAAGTTAGGATTGCTCAAGCAGAAAAGTGAAATTGGCACTCGTGAAGGTTGGGAAAAATGCCTCGCTGCTCACGGTGTAGAAATTAGGGGACATGAAATTCATGTGATTAGAGAAATCACACAGTAACTATGGCAATATAACGGCAATGCGCTCTGGTGAAAAGGAAAAGTATAAACGATGAGAGAAGTTCAAGCACTGCGACAAGCCTTTCAAAGTCGCAAAATGGGAGCGCTACTACTGCTAGGTTTTGCATCGGGATTGCCGTTGTTCTTGACTAGTAGAACATTGCAGCTATGGATGCAGGATGCCAAAGTTGATTTAGGCAAAATCACCTTATTTGGGTTGTTGGCTTTGCCTTATTCCCTAAAATTTCTGTGGTCGCCCTTATTAGATAGATTTGTCCCACCACTTTTAGGAGCTAGACGGGGTTGGTTAATATGCACCCAAATTGGGTTAACATTAGCGATCGCTGCCTTAGCATTACAACAACCATCTCAAAGTGACCAAGTACTGCAAATCCTGGCTATCAACTGTCTCATCATTACTTTTTTGAGCGCTACCCAAGACATCGCCGGAGATGCTTACCGTACCGATATCTTAAACCCACTCGAAGCTGAACCAGGTGCATCAGTGTGGGTGCTGGGTTATCGCATCGCCCTGTTTATCACCAGTTCCCTAGCGATAGTTTTAGCCGACTATATTCCTTGGAATGGCGTTTACTTACTCATGGCTGTTTTCATGGCGGGTAGTATTCTCACTACCTTGTGGTCGCCTCCAGAGCCAGAAATCCGCAACGCTGCTGAAAAATATGCGCCTATATCTGTTAAAGACGTTATTTTTATCGTCTTAATTACAGTCTTAGTTGCGGGATTAATTGGCGGTGTTTTTGTTGGGTATATTGCCCTGCCTGTATTTTACTGGTTATTGGCAAGCTTAATAGTTGCTTGGATTGTCTCATCCTTGTTATTACCCATAGAACTCTTAGGAGAAGTCACAGAAGATAGTCCTCCCCAAAATTTGCAAGCCGCTATTTTTCTACCCTTCAAAGAATTTTTTCACAGATTTGGCTTAACTCAAGCCAGTGTCATCCTGATTTTCATCATCCTTTATAAACTAGGTGACTCCTTAGTAGGCATTACCGCCAACTTGTTTCTGCGAGAAATTGCCTTTACCAAAACTGAGATTGGGGCAATTCAGGCTGGTATCGGTTTTATTGCCACAACTATCGGCGTATTAGCCGGTGGTGTCATCATGACAAAAATCCACCTCAATCGCAGTTTGTGGATCTTTGGTATTCTTCAATTACTGAGCAACTTAGGTTATTATGCACTAGCCATTGCTGGCAAAAATTATTCACTTCTAGTCTTGGCAGTGAATATCGAAAACTTCAGTGCAGGATTAGTCACAGTTGCTACAGTAGCGTTCTTAATGAACCTTTGTAACCATCGCTTTACTACTACTCAATTCGCTTTATTCTCTAGCTTAATGGCTATTAGTAGGGACGTTTTATCTGCACCAGCAGGAGATTTGGCTAAAGCCACAGGCTGGCCGGCATTTTTCTTGCTCACCCTAGCAGCAGCATTACCTGGATTGCTGCTTTTGCCTGTTGTCGCCCCTTGGAATCCTAAACCAGTGGCAATAAATAGACCAGGACTTGATGACGAGGATTTATGGGAAACCAAGTAGTGATTATCGTCGGCACATTTATTCTTTTACTCACGGGTTTGTTACTCGGCTATGTTCTTTCACAGTTAGTTCTAGGTTTTTTAGCCTTCAACCTCCTAACTTTTTTCGGAACAGTCAGCCTGATTTTGATTTTTGGCACTCTATATTATGTATTGTTTTGGCAATTGAAGCGGGAACAAACCCAAGTAATACCCGCAGAACTGCCTACTCAGATAGAAACACAAACGCAAACCACAACAATACCCGAAAATTATCTCAAAAATAAACTCATTTCTCGATTATCTGGTGATGTAGAAGCAGCAGAACGATTAATAGACCAAGCAAGGCAAAACTATCCAGGGATGCCAGACAACTGGTACTGCGAGAGAGTTCTTGACGACCTAGACCGCGACACTCGTTAATTACGTATGAAACCGAAAAATCAAGGGTTTGGACAAGGGTATAGGGGTGTAGGGGTGTAAATATTTAAAGCCCTTACACCCAGTCTCAACGGACAACCTGGGTGCGTAAGTCCTGAATCTTTGGTTTGTCATGCCCAAATATAGCTAAAATAAGTCAAGTAAAATTTACAAATCTTTGATTAGGTCGTCTCATAACGCCTGATCTAATGACAAATCAAAATATGGCTATATTCAGACAATACATCGCCCCCTTACTAGTAGTACTAGTGTTTATATTTGCCCTAGTAGCAGTCAGCGCCCGCATCTTTTTACCCTCAGACATGGCAGCCCCAGCACCCATTGAAGAGGTAGGTGTCAGTCTTATACCAATTAGCGATTTTCCCGTAGCCCTGTGAGGGAGCAGAGGATTAGGGGAGCAGAGGAAAACTATTGGTAAGCAACTGACAACTGACAACTGACCAATGACTATTTATCATATTCGACGCGGCTCAACCTTGGAGCGATCGCAACTCGTCAAATTCATCCAGCGTACTTACCAAGAGTTGTTCCCCCAACAAAAAGACTTTGCTCATCTAGCAATTACAGTTGAGCAATATTTCTCTAAAGACACACCTTTGTGGTGGGTCGATTTTTCATCTCAGGAATCAAGGGCAGAATTAGGAACCATGACACGAGTAGAGTCTTTGAATATCTCCTCCCCTCTGCTCCCTCCTACCTCTTCTCCCGTAGCTTGCCTGTGGATGGGAAATGCGATAGATCAAATTAAAGGCGATCGCCATGCTCATATTTTTTTGCTGTACGTCGTCCCAGAACATCGCAGACGCGGGATTGCTACAGCATTAATGCAATATGCAGAGAATTGGGCAAAGCAAAGAGGCGATCGCCAAATCGCACTACAAGTATTTCAATCCAATCCCCCAGCCATAAATCTTTACAATCACTTAGGTTATCAAACCCAATCCCTTTGGATGGTAAAGAAAATTAATTAGTCAACAGTCAGCAGTCAACAGTCATCAATTAACAGTCTTACTAATTCCAAATTCATCGGGTGTGAGATGGATCAGAAAGTGTACAATTATTGAACCCATAACAACAAAGTTTTAAATAATTAGCACGGGGGGTTTATATAAATCTCACTCGCGCGTGCAAGAGAAATATGTATGACGAAGAAGACCTAAGCCTACTCGATATCGAGGAGGAGTTAGAAAGCCCCTTAGATAAGATAGAACCAATTACGGCTGAGTCAGAAATACCAAAGCCTGACCCAGATGAAATGCTAGCGCTTCTAGACAATCCGCAACCACAAAAACGGATGCTAGCGGCTCGTGCTTTTTGCGATATCGAAGACTCACGCGCTACGCCAATTTTGATTCGTCTTTTGAGTGATAACTGTCCTTTAGTACGAGTGAGCGCATCCTATGGCATTGGGCGAAATCCCAGCGCAGATGCAGTTGAACCCTTAATTGCCCAACTGTATCGGGATTGGAATGGCTATGTCAGGAAAGGTGTTGTTTGGGCATTAGGTAACTGCCGCGATCGCCGTTGTTTAGCACCCTTAGCCGATGCTCTCAGAACGGATATTTCCGCCGTGCGCCTTTGGTCTGCTAGCGCCTTAGCCCAAATGACAGGAGTTAGCTATGAGGCGATCGTTGGCGCAATCCCACCACTAATTGAAGCACTAGTTCAAGATACAGTAGCCGCCGTGCGGAGTAACAGCGCGTGGTCAATTGGGCAGTTGTGTAAAGAACTGCCTTCTAACATAGTTTATGCCACAGCGATCGACGCTTTAATTCAGGCCTTCGCCGAAGACAAAGACTTAGGTGTACGCGAAGATGCTAAAGCCTCATTATTGGGTGTAGGCGACCCCCGTGGCTTGCAACTCATTGAAACCCTAGAACAAGAGGGTTGGTTTTAGGGTGTAGGAGTGTATGGGTTTAGGGGAAGCAGGAGAAGAGAGAAAAGACCAATAACAAGTGACTATTGACTCTTACAACTCCCTAATCCCCAGTCCCCAATCCCCAGTCCCCTCTACTTAATCTCAACCCCAGGCTTAACTAAATTTAAGTCATAGGGACGCTCAGTATCGTCCTCCCCTAAATATTCCCCATTTTGAATTTCTAGAATTACTAACGGGATAGACCCAGGGTTATCTACTTTATGTAGTGTTGCTGCTGGTACATAAGTTGACTGATTACGACCTAGTAAAACCTCATCATCACCACAAGTCACCTTAGCAACACCAGAGACTACCACCCAATGCTCATTACGGTGATAGTGGATTTGGGGTTTAATACCATGTCTAGGCTTGATTTCAATGCGACTAATTCTATAGCTCTCTCCCTCTTCTATTACCTCCACATTACCCCAGTAACGTAAACCTGAATGTGAGGAAGAATCATTGGCATCTAACTGCCCATTGTTTTCACTCTGAGTCATAACCAAACTTCTCAGCTAAAAGATTATTAATGTTTTCAGGTAATCTAACTTAAACCAGAGAAAACTAATACCAATTCAAAATTCAAAATTGGGAAAGCCAAACGGAATAAGGGTATGTCCGTATGTATCTGTCGCATTCTTATTTCAAATCGGTATAAGAATTTGATGATTACTACTGCTCTCAGTTTACTCTAGGCCATAAATTGTATCTAAATTTAAAGATGGAATAATTCCTGTTTTTTCTCCAATCTCTAATCCCCCGTATACTGAATTCGGTAAATGCGATCGTTTGCTTCTTCTGTGACTAATAGACTGCCATCAGGTAATACAAGTAAGCCCACAGGTCGCCCCCAAGTGGTTGGTACATCAGGGTCTAGCATAAATCCCGTGAGAAAATCTTCATAGTAACCTTGCGGTCTTCCTTTGCTATTAAAGGGAACAAATACTACTTTATATCCAGTACCGCGATCGCGATTCCAAGAACCCCGAAAGGCTACAAAAGCACCGTTACGATATCTTTGAGGAAAAGTTTTACCATCATAAAATTGCAAACCCAAAGCGGCTGAGTGAGCTTGAAATAATATATCTGGTGTACGAGTACGCGCTGCTAAATCTGGACGCTTACTTTGACCGCCAGTCTTTTGCCGGGGGTCAAGATTTTTAGGTGTAAAGTAGGCATAAGGCCAACCATAAAATTCATCCTGGCGAATCCGTGTCAGGTAGTCTGGAACTAAATCATCACCAATCCCATCCCTCTCGTTCACGGTAGTATAAAGTTCTCTAGTCACAGGATGAAAGTCAAGACCAACAGGGTTACGTAAGCCAAAGGCAAAAGTCTGCTTTTGGGAACCATCCAAACTCATTACCTGTACAGAAGCCCTTGGTAGTTCTTCTTCATCCACATTGGAACGAGAACCAACGGAAACGTATAGTTTATTACCGTCGGGTGATGCCACAACATTGCGAGTCCAGTGTTGATTGTAACCACCACCGGGGAGGTCAGCAATTTTTTTACCAGTACCAGTGAGTTGTTGTTGTCCTTCTGTGTAGGGAAATTGTAAAACCTCATCAGTATTACCTAAAAAGAAGGCATTACCAGCAAACGCCATCCCAAAAGGAATATTCAAACCATTGTCTTTGCTAGCAAAAGTCTGGCGGACATCAGCTACCCCATCGCTGTTAGTATCACGCAATAAACGAATCCGGTTTTGTCTAGTTTCCGTCACCAATACATCACCACTGGGAGTTAAAGCTAGCCAACGCGGTGCATCTAGACCTTCAGCAAAAACGTTAACTGTAAACCCGGCGGGGACTTTCAAAACTGGTTTTTGGGGAATCGGTACAACTTGCGGGGCTTTAGATGCACTATCTGTAGCAAAGGGTGCTGGTAAATTCTGTAAGTCAATGCGGATAGGTGTAGGTGAAAATGTTTCTGTAGGGATAAGGTTTTTCCCTTCTGTCGGATTTTGTGCCAATTGAGCCGCAGACGTGGATGCTTCTTGTGGTGGGGAATTATCTAATGAGGCGCTAGTCTGGTTACAAGCTGCTGCGGTGATGAATAGAAACACAGACAGCACAAAAAGCCCAGAAACCTTCATGATGGTGCGGATATATACACAACCTTCTTAATGTAGGCTAGAAATTTAATCATTGTCGCCCATCACAAGTGCGATTTTTGTGAATCAACTTTTTATGTACAGTTTCCTAAAGCTACTATCATTGATGATATTTAACCAATAAGTTAACTGAGATAGTTGGAGGTAAATAATGGGATTGGCTGGTGTAAGAGTTGTGTTGGTAGAACCAGCTGGGCCATTGAACGTAGGTGCGATCGCCAGAGTGATGAAAAATTTTGGTCTAGCACAGCTAGTCTTAGTTAATCCCCAATGCGATCCACTGTCGGAAGAAGCAATGAGAATGGCAGTCCATGCCAAAGAAATTTTAGAATCTGCTATCACAGTCCCAACTTTACCAGAAGCCTTACATGGATGTGTGCGGGCGATCGCCACTACAGGCCGCGATAATGATAGGGGTCTAACGCTAGAAACCCCCAGAATAGCCCTACCTTGGTTATTAGAAGAAACCAGTCAACCTTCAGCATTGATTTTTGGCAGAGAAGATAGGGGTCTAAGTAATGAAGAATTAATTTACGCCCAAAGATTTATTCGCATTCCCACCAGTCCCGATTATCTGTCTTTAAATCTGGCTACAGCTGTCGGGATCTGCTGCTACGAACTAGCACAAAATCTAACACCCCCTGAAACTCAAACAATCAGCGAAACTGAGTTTGCATCTTTAGAGTTTATGGAGGCCTACTATCAACAATTAGAATCCTTATTGCTAAGAATTGGCTATTTATACCCTCATACAGCAACCAGTCGGATGGAAAAATTTCGCCAACTGTATAACCGTGCCTATCTGCAAACTCATGAAGTGGGTATGCTTCGCGGCATTCTACGACAAATAGAATGGGCAATTGACAACCAGCGTGATGTGTAGTTCGTAATTATGCCCGAAGACATTGTTTCCCAATTTGGTATAATTCATTGTCTAATATCTACGCAAGTATTCCCCAAAATATTTAATATGGCTTAAACTAAACACAAAAATGTTACTACTAATTAGGGATTGGGTACTGGTTACTGGGGACTGGAAAGAGGTTAGTTCAAGTCTATAGATTTGCTCATAGTTCCTATCCCTTATTTTCCTGATAGGGAAAAGCCTACAACCAAAGGATGACAATGTTTCTTTCCCAATTCCCAGTCCCTAATCCCCAATCCCCAATTCAACCAGCCGATGGCGTAAGTTTTGAATCGGGAGTCGGCAGAAAACAATTTGAGTGGGTCACAAGGAGTGGTAGTGTCAGAGTCAAGTGACAAACTAAGAGATTTTTCGCGGCGACAACCCGCCAACCGCCGCCAGCGATCGCGTAAAGTCCAAAAGGTAGAATCAAAAAAAGTCAAAGTTCCTAACCAGCAGCGCGCTGGTGCTGGTGCAGCCGTCATCACCCGCTCTAATAATAATGCTGTACCTCCCCCTGTTGCTGTTGGAGGTCGCAGACCCAAACAAGGGCTGGTTATGCCTAGTGTAGTCAAACCCATTCCCACAGCCAAAGGGCCGATACCCCCCTTCAACCCCAACAATGTAAAAGTCAGAACAGTACGAGTGCAGAAGCAGCCGATGTCCCAAATCGGTAGACGAGTATCACGCAAGACTAGATTAAAGCCAATGGCCAGAGCCATTTTGTATGCTATACGCTTATTAATTGTCGGAGTGGGTATTGGTGCGATCGTCGGTACAGTTTTGTCGGTTTTAGACCCCGCCACTCGCATGGCTCCTGTTTCTACCCCATCGAATACCAGCAACACAGGACAAAATCAGTCAAAACCTACCCCAACAGCAGGTTTATACTTGACTCAAGAAATTACCCCTCTCAAAAATGTTGTGCAGCAATTGGCTACTGCTAATCCTAACCTCAGCCCTGGGGTCTTTTTGGTAGATTTAGACACAGGAGGTTATGTAGATATCAATGCTGCTAATGCTTTACCCGCCGCTAGCACAATTAAAATCCCGATTCTTGTCGCTTTTTTCCAGGATGTGGATGCTGGTAAGATCCGCTTAGATGAAGTGCTGACCATGCAACAGGAAATGGTAGCAGGGGGTTCAGGAAATTTTCAATACAAACCAGCCGGAACTCAATATCCTGCCTTGGAAGTTGCTACGAAAATGATCACTGTTAGTGACAACACAGCTACTAATATGCTGATTGCCCGACTGGGAGGTATAGAAGCACTCAATGAGCGTTTTCGTAGTTGGGGATTAACAACTACAGTCATTCGCAATATATTACCAGACCTACCAGGGACAAACACCACCAGTCCCAAAGAGTTGGGAAACATTATGACTATGGTAAGTCAGGGTAATTTGGTGAGTATGCGATCGCGTGATCAAATTCTCGATATCATGCGTCAGACAGAACGAGATAATCTCCTACCCTCTGGCTTAGGTGCAGGTGCCAGGGTATACCATAAAACTGGTGATATCGGTACTATGTTGGCAGATGCTGGGTTAATTGATACACCCACAGGGAAGCGTTATATAGTTGCTGTCATGGTACAACGCCCCAATAATGATCCCCGTGCGGAAAAACTTATTAGCTCAATTTCTCGTGCGGCTTACCAACAGTTTAGCCAAAGTGAGCCAACGCCTAGTAATACGACTAGTAATCTACCTACAACTGCTTATCCTTCACCAATCATGGCTTCTCCAGCCACCAACACACCCATAAATCCATCAATTGCCCCTCCCATATCTAATAGTTATCCCGCTCCAGTGATGAATCCACAATATTACCCACCAACTAGATAATTGGCTCGCCTTTTCATGAGCCTTAACAACTTGATTAGGGAACACCAAAATAGGACTTATGCACCCAGGTTGGGGACTTCCAGAAAATAAATTATTCAATGGGTCAGAGCAAATATGATCATTGTATTCTTCCTCCCCTGCTTCCCCTGCTCCCCCTGCCTCCCCTGCTTACCACAGTGATTGTATATTTTTTTAGTTGGAAGTCCCTTGTCTTACGTAAGTCCTAAAAAAATAAATTATCCAAAGTTGATGGTTTGGTAGGGTGCTTCAGTATAAATAATTTCTGAGTATATAGAAATACGATCTAATTATGTTCGGCGTAGCAAACAATAATCAAATCAGATTCCTATAGTTCTCAATCCCCAATGCTCAATCTCCAAACTACGCCATTAGGATGAGGGAACACCACATAAATTTCAAGACTATTGTCATTAATTCTTGATCTAATAAAGTCACAATAAAACCATGCCGGCAACTAACAGCTTGCTAGGAAAAACCTTTTTCAATATTTTCGGTGTGATTAGTCTAACAGCGCTATCTGCCTGCGCTCAACCGACTACAGAAACCCCCACTGCCACAGTCCCCCCTGATGCGTCAACTCCCGTATCAACGGTTCCTCCTCTCACCCCAACTCCCAGCCCCACAACACCAAATAACACCACTGAGAATCGTAACCTGGCAGAACTCGCAAATTCGGCAGCAAATCAAGGACAGTTTACAACATTAATACAGGCAGTAAAAGCCGCAGGTTTAACTGATCAGTTAGCCGCCCCAGGACCATATACCGTATTTGCCCCTACAGACGCTGCTTTCGCCGCTTTACCAAAAAACACCTTAAATAACCTTCTTCAACCAGCCAACAAACAGCAATTAGTGAAACTTTTGGCCTATCACGTTCTTCCCGGCACTTTTACTTCAAAACAACTCAAATCTGGACAAGTCAAAACAGTTGAAGGTAGCCCTGTTACCATCAAAGTTGACCCTACCAGTAACACAGTTACCGTCAACGGCGCTAGAGTCACTCAAGCAGATATACCAGCTAGCAACGGCATCGTTCATGTCGTAGACAAAGTTATCTTACCCCCCAATGTTCCCAACAATGCCAACACAACGCCGACACCACAATAGGTAATCGAGGGGCAGAGGTGGCAGAGAAAGTATAAGCTAATGCGCGCCTAAATGGCATAACTACTAACAAGGGCTGTTAACTGTTGACTGTTAACGGTCAACAGTTAACAAAATTTACGAGGGATTATGCAATTTAAAAGCAGAATAGCTGAGAAATAAATTCTTATCAGTACACTGCTCATTGCCCCGCTACCTCTTTGAGCGTGACTGTACCTCCGGAGCTTTACAGCACTCATCACTTATTACCAATCCCGTATAGAAAAATTTTTTGTCTTTTTATTAGTTCGAGAAAAATGTTTGATAGGATACATAAAGAATATTAAGCACAATCATCACTTTTTCTGCATATACCGATGCACAAAATTTACTCACTGCCAAGTATATTATACGAATATTGTATTTTTTTTATCAGGCATCTAAGTAATCAAGATAAACACCAGGTTTGTGAGTCATGGGTTGATGCCAGCCACAGACCAAAAAAGTATTTGTTAAGCTTGTAGAGCAAAGCTCAATTTCTTCTTGCCTGTAACGTGAGCCTGACTATGCTTAAGGATTAAATCTCACAAGATAATAAATCCTGTTGAGAACTAACGTAGTTTATTTCACACTTTCCTCATATCAAGTCAGACAGTTAAAAGTCTCCAATATAATCAATTCACTTGACTTCTATTTACACAGGACGTTGCTAGTATTAGATAATATCCTGCTACTAGGCTGCTGATATATTACTATTTCGTCTTGGAGAAGGTTACATATTTTGTCTGTATTCGATAAAGTTTTGCCTTAAGTAGACAAATATCTGTAATTTTAAATGTCAAAGTCCTTTTGAATTGATTAAAATATCGTTGGATACAATAATAAGAGTTTGTCAAGATTCAGAGGTTGAAAATCTCGGCGATACGCTAATGTGTGAATAAGACCAAATTTGTGAAATCTCAACCGCTAGTCGTTTGGCTAGTTAGCTCATAGCTTTTTACTACGAGCTAACAGTGACAAACACGCAAAAAGTTAAGTTTCTGAAAAGAAGGATCATTTCTCTAGCTGTATGCACATTGTTGGAAGACCTATTCAATTCTCCGGACTAATTTATTTATGAAGGAAATGTAAAAATGGGTGCGTTCATAATTCTTGCCTCAGTTAACTTGAAGTACACTGTTTCTAAGTAATTTATGTTTCACACAATACCAGAAATTGTATGAAGGCAACTTTAATTTCCTGAGAATGTAAAGATAATGCCACAGCAATTGCAAGAAGCTTTAGAGAAAATTTAAGGGGATTACTACCATTTACAATATCTTTTTGATATTGGAGCCTCGACCCTACTTAATCAGTTCATGATTAACACACAAAAAGAGTGCAATTTCTGTGAAACAGGCTACAATCGGAAGAGTCTTTATAGGAAAATATGCCGACAGTCATAAATCATTTGTTATGAAGGGGTAATTTTTTTTATCAAGACCAGTTTTTTCAGACAAGCCACTTAAAAGTGATATGCGAAGGCAACACTTTTGGTTTGTACTCAAATGAGTAAGTCAGCATTTAATGTGACTTTTCACACTCAGCCAGAAGTTTCTCTTTTATGAGGAACAAAACGTCCGAAAAAGATTAGGGAAATGAACTTAAAACCCTATCTTCGGTTGTTAACTAGCTCGTTTTAAAAAGAGCAGTAAAACCATCTTGAGTAATTGATTCTGCAAGGAGCATGAGGAACGCGGCATGAACCAGGCTAACAACGTACTCGATAGCATTTATCAGCCTGACCTAGAAATAATGAATCAGCCTGAAATCGAGTTAGATGACCTCCTCATTGAAGAAGATGAGGATTTGTTGCTCGCTGATGATGGCGACATTGATGAGTTTTTAGAGCCTCAGACTGATGAGGACGACGCAAAGTCTGGAAAAGCCGCTAAGTCGCGTCGTCGGACACAAAGCAAGAAAAAGCACTACACAGAAGATTCAATTCGTCTGTATTTGCAAGAAATTGGTCGAATTCGTTTGTTGCGGGCAGATGAAGAAATTGAACTTGCTAGAAAAATCGCTGACTTATTAGAATTAGAACGGGTGCGGGAGCGACTGTCAGAAAAGTTAGAACGTGATCCCCGTGACAGTGAATGGGCAGAAGCCGTACAATTGCCCTTGCCAGCCTTTCGTTATCGCTTGCACATTGGCCGCAGAGCAAAAGATAAAATGGTGCAATCAAACTTGCGCCTTGTGGTTTCAATTGCCAAGAAATATATGAATCGTGGTTTATCATTCCAAGACTTGATTCAGGAAGGTAGTCTGGGTTTGATTCGTGCGGCTGAGAAGTTCGATCATGAGAAAGGTTATAAGTTCTCCACCTACGCTACTTGGTGGATTCGCCAGGCAATTACTAGAGCGATCGCTGACCAATCCCGCACCATCCGCCTACCAGTCCACCTCTACGAAACCATCTCCCGCATTAAGAAAACCACCAAGTTGCTGTCTCAAGAAATGGGACGCAAACCTACGGAGGAAGAAATCGCTACTCGTATGGAAATGACCATCGAGAAACTGCGGTTCATCGCTAAATCTGCTCAGTTACCAATTTCATTAGAAACACCCATTGGTAAAGAAGAAGATTCTCGCTTAGGTGATTTTATCGAATCCGACGGCGAAACCCCAGAAGACCAGGTTTCTAAAAACCTGCTAAGGGAAGATTTAGAAAAAGTCCTCGATAGCCTTAGCCCTCGTGAACGCGATGTTCTCCGCCTACGCTACGGTTTAGATGACGGTCGGATGAAGACTTTAGAGGAAATTGGACAAATCTTCAACGTCACCCGTGAACGGATTCGGCAAATCGAAGCCAAAGCCCTCCGTAAATTACGCCACCCCAACCGCAACAGCGTCCTGAAAGAATATATTCGTTAGTCAGTTGTCAGTGTTCGGTTGTTTTTACTATTGACCACTGACAAATAACTTAAAAACCTGGCAGTACTAATACACTGTCAGGTTTTTTCGTTTATTTTTTATTATCTACTTTCTCGTGCTTAGAGGATTCCCCAGAAGTGGAGGAAGCCTTGACCAGAGAATAGTTCGATTAATATGGCTGCTAAAAAGCCAATCATTGCTAGGCGACCGTTCCAGATTTCAGCTTGGGGAGTAAAGCCCCAGCGCCAAGAATTGCGGTCTTCAACTACTGAAGCAGAGATTTTTGTTGTGTCTGTCATGGGTGGCACTCCAAACTTATTTTTATAAGGATTATTGCCGTATGTAAATTAATATAACAATATTTTTCGTAAATGCAACATTTATTTACAGTTCTGTTGCAATTAATTTATGCCAACATTTTAGTTCATAAAAAATAACCTTTGTAAATCTGTCTAAAGATAGATATATATGGAAATCACAACAGACACATTTAGTAATATAAAAATATATCTATTGCTAAATAGAAGCAATAATTTCAGCAAAAAAGTAGTTGATTGCCGGAATAAAAGTTATTTATGCGCCTAGCTAACTCTAATAATTGCTGGCTTTTTAGGAATTACTAGCATTTAATACAGACATCAAAGAACTGGGGATTTGATGGTGACAAGAGCGATCGCCATTTTCAGCCACCAAAAAATCAGAGTTCATACAAAGTTTTAAACTATTTGACAAATGTCTGTGCTTTTGGATGCTGGGGATTTAAAATCTTATACGTGATCGCTTGATGTAGTTATCTTCCTGGTTCTTCCTGCCATGCCAACCAGGTATGAATTTTGGCTTTATCAATACGAGCATCTATAAATGATGCTCCCTTAATTTTCGCCTCTGCTACAACTTCCTGGGCATACATCCATAGTGGCTCACTCTCATCTGGAATCATGTAAGCTAAAAAAGTCTCTAACATTCCTTGCATTAGGTTATCTGGCATTATCCAAACACCAAACTTAATTCCTGTGTTTGTAGTGTGAATTAGTCCTGTTGTGGGTATTTCTTCAGGAATGTCAAGAATACTATCTAAACAAGCTTCTCTAATACTTTGCCAACGTGTTTGAGGCTTATCATCTGCATCCACCATTAAACCCAGATGAGTCAGTCCTGACGCTTGCAATTCAGTAGATACAAGGTCTGAATTGATGTTGGTATAACCACCATAATCTTCGATGGTGACGATCGCTTCCTTCTTGTTATTTCCCCAAACTATTCCGTTTTTTTCTATCAGTTCTGGTATAACTCGGAGGTCATCTTTTCCTTCAACTAAAAGCTTCTTAGCTATGTAACCTCTCGCCATTACTAACGTACCTCTATTTCTCTTTCGGCAGCAATGACAATTTGTGGTTCTGTGAAGACTACACTTTTTTCTTTACCTTTTTCAATCCGATGAATTCTAATACCATCCTCAGCAGCGTCTTCCTGTTGGACAATACTGGCTAAACTCATCCAACAATCACTATTATGAGTAGTTGCAAAGACTTGTACATTTAATCGTTTTGCTGTTTCCCAAATCATCCGCCACATATCAGACATTGCCGTAAAATGAAGCCCAGTATCTATTTCATCAACAAATAAATATCCGTCCTTAGCACATACTGTAGCTAGTGCAAGTCCTAACATCCGCCAAACCCCATCACCCATACTACCAATTGGTACACGTTGGTTAATATCAGACAGCAGTACGAAAAAACCGCCCCGCGAACCATCTAAAGAACCTCTAAATTTAATAGAACCCATTGGAGCGATACGTTTAATTTTGGAATCAATTATATTAAGTGCTTGCTCTACAAGTTTCTCCTCTGGTGTTAGTACAATTTGGTCGAATAATTCAATCATCCTCTCTGTTTCTAAAAAGGATGATGTTACAAATTGTACTTTTGACGCTGAATTTTTATTATCCCCACGAAATCGACGAACATAATCTATTGGTAGCCCTCCCTTAGATGATAAAGGCAGTAGTATTAAAGGTTCTTTTTCTGTCCCGTTCCAACTTATTTCTAGAAAAGAATCACGTTCTAATAATGCTTTTATAAATTCATCATTTTGATAAGCATCAAGTACCCTACTTCCTTCAGGAATATGAATATTATGTGCTTTTATAGATACAACAAGCTCTTCTGAACTATTGTCATGAGTTGCTGTGATTGCAAATCTCGTTTCTAATTGAATCTCGTGTCCATAAAAAAGGTGACGTACATCCAGTTCTAGTGAGTTGTTAGACTTTTCATCAAAACAAAATTCACTCCGGCTAGTCATTTTCTGAGCTAATAAATCAACTTTATTTCGTGAGCATAACAGTTGAATAGCTTCTAATATTGATGTTTTACCTGTATTATTTTTACCCACTAGTAAATTCACTCTACCAAGCTGCTGAAGTTCAAAAGAGTGGAAACCTCGAAAATTTTCTATTCTTATCGACTTCAACATAATTTTGCTAGCCGAAGATGAAACACAGATAACAAATACTATTAAGATTAGTAATTGTAACATTTTTAGTTTAGCAAACAGTGGCGATCGCTCACTCTACTCCACAGTATCAATTTTTCCTTGCGGCTCTGCAACTTCAAACTTTACTTTGTTATATAAATCCTGTAAGGTAATCTCGAAGGGTACAGTTACAAGTGCGATCGCTTTATTTTCTTCATCATACTCACGCAGGTTGCATTGCTTTTTCTCTGTCTTAGAAAACTGCTCTATACGAATCTGGTTTTGGTCAATTAACAAATACTTTCCTCCTGCGTCCTGACTTCCTCGATAAATCTTTAACTACGTATTATGGATTACGAGTTATCCCCACAACCTTCTCCCTGCTCTCCCATTTAATCGATTGTGGGCATCTTCTAATAAATTAGGAATGTCTAACTTTTCTGGACACCGAGGTAAACAATCACCGCATTCTGTACAACGGTTAGCTTTCATACCTGGGAACCAGTGACCGGCATTTTCAAACATTCCGTAACGGTATTGTCCGTAATCTGTCATGTTGTATGCCACTGCCAAATTTCGTAACCTAAGAACTTCAGGAATATTGATGTTTTCTGGACAGGGTAAACAAGCATAGCATTGGCTACACTTATCAGTTTCTAAAACTGACTCTTGATGATTTTGTAAGCGTTGAAAAATGGTAATTTCTGCTGATGTTAGTTCGCCACAACTATCAGCGACTTGTAAGGGTTCGACCAATTCCTCTGGAGTGGCTGGCCCTACACTCAAGGTAGTAATTCGTTGATCACTGAGTAAAAATCTATAGTTTAATTCTAGAGGCGAAAGGGGCTGACACAAATCTTGGAGGGTTTGGGGTGCTGTGTACAGTTTTCCTCCCTTATCGGCTGGAGAGATAATAAAAATGCCCATATCCTTTTCAGATGCTAGTTTGATAGCTGGGGCATTTCTTTGAAAGAAATAGTAATAGTGGAGATTAACGAATTCAAAAAAATCTGTGTTAATTGCTGCTTGAATTACCTCTAATGAACCGTGGGTAGAAAAGCCAACGTGTCTAATTCGTCCGTCGTTAATCGCTTCCTCGACAGCTTTCATACAGCCACCTTTGGCTTGTACCCACTCCAGATGTTCCCAAGTATTCAAGCCGTGAATTCCTAGACAATCCAGATAATCTAAATTCAATCGTTCTAGGGATTCATCGATGTACCGACGCATACTATCAGCATCAGATGTTGGTGGAATTTTGGTAGTTACGTAAAGTTGGGAACGAGCTACAGATAAACCGACTTTGATTGCTTGGCCAAAATACTCCTCACTTTTACCATAACCTCTGGCTGTTTCTATATGATTAATTCCTAGCGCTAAAGCTGTGGCAATAGTTTGCTGCACATTTTCGCTATCAGCCAAGTAGCGCATTGTCCCTAAAGAAAAAACCGAGAGGTGCAGATTAGTTTTGCCAAAGCGTCGGTAGAGCATAGTTTGAGTGCAGTCAAGCCCTGTGGGCATAGTGCGCTTATATCGGTAGCAGAATGTTCCGCCCGTTTTGATTCCTGAGTATCAGATGATGAATCTTTTCTCCAAAAGAGTTAAATACTAACAAAAACCAATACCAGAAAATTGTCTTTTCATGCTAATTTTTGCGTCCTTTTTCTTCAAAATTCCCCAATTCATGGCTCAACACTTTGTCTAACTGTCACCATTACCAAAGCGCTTAATTAAATCCTCAGGACGAAGATTGGAAATAAATTCCCGAAAGGCTTCTTGTTCGGCTTCATCAGCGTCACGGTCTACGGGAATAGAGGCATCAGCAATTACTTCTTCCATAACCCAAATAGGGGTATTTGTACGGAGAGCAACAGCGATCGCATCACTGGGACGTGCATCGATTTCTTTCTTGACTTCACCTTGCTGAACAATTAAGGCTGCATAAAATGTATCCTTTTGCAAGGAATGGATAATCACCTTTTCTAGAGTCATGTTCCACGCCTCTAGAATATTGACCATCAGGTCGTGGGTTAAGGGACGGGGAGGCTTTTGATTCTCCAGTGCGCCCATAATTGCCCTAGCCTGTTCCTGACCAATATAAATTGGTAATGCTCGGCGATCGGAAGCGTCTTTCAACAAGACGATGGGGCTGCGGGTTATGGCATCTAATGCTATGCCAGCGACTTTCATTTCAATCATTGACTAAGCCTCTATCATCCTTTGAGTTATTAAGGCTAAGTGATTAATAATACCCATTACCGGGTAAGTAAAATCAGGAATAAACATAGTCATTGTTTTCTATAATTGCCTCTATTAAACTCCGAACTGGTTGTGAACACCAGAGTAATGGAAAATGGGTCTTTGTAGACAATAACCTTCTTAACCAAGTATGCCTTGTGAAAGATGTAATTGTGTTAATAACCTTATAATAAATAGAGTCAGAAAATATACTCAGAATTTTTGCCATTCTTGTGAGAATTACCAGTGGATTTTCGGCAAAATTAAGTAATAAATAAAGTTAGTTTTACAAAAAAGCCGTGTTTACAGGATTAGTACAGGCATTAGGAACAATCAAACCTTTAGGGGGCGATTCTTGGCAGATTACTTGTGTGAGTCAGTCATTATCAATTATGCAGGATCTGGCTTACGGTGACAGTGTTGCGGTAGATGGTGTTTGCTTAACAGTGGAAGAAATTTTAAAAGATGGGTTTATCGCCTCAGCTTCCCCGGAAACTTTGCGCCGCACCACTCTAGGAAATGAGCAAACACAACAAGGATACGTCAACCTAGAAACTTCCTTAAGAGTTGGTGGTAAAGTCGGCGGTCACTTTGTCATGGGTCATGTAGATGGGGTAGGTCAATTGCTAGGGTTTGAACAGACAGCCAGTTCTTGGGAAATGACCTTTACTGCACCGGAAGCGATCGCACGTTACATTGTCCCCAAGGGTAGCATTACTGTCAATGGCATTAGTCTCACTGTAGCTGCCTATGAGCCTGAATTATCTCAGTTTACCGTGGCAGTTATTCCTCTTACTTACGCTGAGACTAATCTCCGCTATCTTGTCCCTGGCAGCTTGGTAAATTTGGAAGGGGATATCTTAGGCAAGTACGTCGAAAAATTTCTCCAACCCGGTCAACGTCGCACCACAGATACAGATATTACGCCTGCATTTCTTTTAGAGCATGGATATCTGTAATTTGTAATTCCGAGACCTGGAAGGCCTGGAGTATGGGAGTGTTAACACTCCCAGTCCCCAGTCCCTAATCCCTAATCCCTAATCCCTAATCCCTAATAGCTCGTGCTGTACGTGAACTGTTGAGCAATTGGCTGAGGGCAATCTGTAGTTGTACACCAGGGTCAACAGCCACCCATCCGTTTTGTGTCAGGTGGCGTACTTCAAAGTGGAGGTGAGGACCTGTGGAGTTACCGGTGCTACCGACTCGTCCAATTACCATTCCTGGTTCTACCCATTGTCCTGGTTGGACTAGTAATTCTGACATATGCCCATAGAGGGTTTGTTGAGCAGAACCATGATTGAGGATAACCGTTAAACCATAACCACCCACCCAATCAGAAGTCGCTACTTGACCCCTAGCGGCTGCCAAAACCGGTGTACCTGTAGGCGCACCTAAATCAGTGCCGGCGTGGAAGCGCTGATTACCTGTGATGGGGTGGACACGCCAGCCGAACAGGGAAGTGATGGGAGAAGCGACAGCTAAAGGATAAACCATGCCTGTACCGCGATAGGCGATGGTATTGGCGTAAGGAATTTGTGGTAATACCGATGCCAAGGGGATGTCGTAAGCTACGGTGCTGACGCGAGGAGCAACGTTACCTTCTGCCATTGGTGGGGGTAGTGTACCACCACTGGGAGCAATGGGAGTCGCGCTAACTGTTGTCGTGCTGACGAAATTGCTGGGGTTAGGAATAAAGCGATTGGGGTGATATGAGGCTTTGGTGGAGCCAGCAGCAGCGACCCCAGAATTGCCCCATCTAGCATTGTTGTTAGTGGCTAGGAGTCGCCGGGCTGGGGGTACAGTAGCTAACTGAGCATTTTGACTTCTTCTGAGCCAAGAGGGGGATGATTTGCCACTGGAATTAGCTACAGGCTGGTTATCCGCAGGTTTAGCGCAGGCGTTGCCAATCCCTTGTCCTGAAGACAACACAGTACGACAACCACTGGAGCGTTCTGTGATGATTACAGAATTTGGCGCTTGATAAGTACCCGCAGTTTTATCACTGTAATCGTTTGGGTCAATATAAGCGTTGTTAAAATCCCTGGTTTGCTCTGCCGCAACACCATTGTTGGCAGGTTTGGCAAAGGCTGGAAGGTTATCTCTGAGGGAAGGTGTCGGAGTTGCTACTTCTGGGTCTTTGGTAGGGGTAACTCGTGGAGTTTCTGCTACCTTGGGTTTAACTTCTGGGTTCTTAGTGGGAGCAACGCGGGAAGTTTCTACTTGTGGTTGCGACTGTCGCACACTAAAAACGGGTTCAGTAGACTCAGGCTTGGGTTGAGACTGTCTAGTTTCGGCTACTTCTTGCTTACGCAGTCTTTGTTTAAGTGAGGCTCGTCGTTGGGAAAATTTTGGCTGAGTTGGTGATGCTTCCGGTATAACAATATCTTTTTTTACAGTAATTGTGCCTGCTGCGGGCTGGGCATTTTCAATAGTAGGAACGATGTTATCTATGGATGTTTCCGTTTGGGCGACTGCTAATCCGCCACTAAGAAGGCTAACGCTACTCAACAAACACAGACTTTGTGCTGGTAGGGTATAAGCTAGACGTTTTGTGGTCAAACCTTGTTGCTGTGGTTGGTGCAAATGGTTATGGGCAGAGTTATGGCGCTGCGTCATTTGTTCTCTCTTTTATGTTTAATTTTGCTAAACAGATGATGACAGTGGTTTGTCTAGCCCAAAGAGCGATTTTTTAAACAAACCTAATATGTACCTAAAGACCTACGATAACCCAAACTAATTGTACCGGGTTCTAAATAAAGTTCTGGTGCTTTGGTGTCAGTTACGCAAGCTGTTTCTAAAGACACGCGTAAATCTCCCTGCGGCGTAACTCCCACCACAATACCGGAAAGATCATTGACGTGTACGCGATCGCCCATATTCACCAATAATTCTGAATAGCGAGACAAGAGTATGCTAATTCCTTCTTGGAAAAGGCACACCATACCGGACTCTATACCCAGTAAGACCTTACTGGTTAAGGTTTCTAGACAAGATATGGGTTTATGGATTTGGTCAGCCTGCCATGATTCTAAGTTAATTCCCGTCTCTGGTACTGAATTCGACCAGTTAATACCCACACCGACAACAGCTTGGGAAATCTGACCTTGGCTGACTTTTGTTTCTGTTAAAATTCCACCTAATTTACGTCCCTCCAAAACTAAATCATTGGGCCATTTAATCCCCACATTCACCCCAGATTCCCGTAATTGACAGGCAATTCCCCAAGCAGTAGCTAAAGTTATTTGATAACTGGCATTTGCGTCTACCTTGGGAGTGAGTGCTACAGAAACATATAATCCCCCCGTTGGCGAAACCCACTGACGACCCCATTGTCCCCGTCCGGCTGTTTGTTGTGTGGCAATAACTACGGAACCTGTACTTGCACCTTGGTCGATTAATCCCCAGAGGGTTTTGTTAGTTGAGGCGACAGTAGAAAAAATATGCAGCGAAAATGGTAAATAGCCATACTTCCGTGCTGTTTGCAGAGCAGTTTCTAATTTTTGTTGATTAAATTCCCCAGCCATTAACCGAAATCCCGTTGATCAAGTTAGCATTAATTGGCTGATGAGTGATTTTCTGTTTAGGTTTGGTTCAAGATGCACACTTGGCACTGGCACAATTGGGAAGGACTACCTTACTTGAGTTGTATTCTCTTAAAAGATTGGCAGCACGGCTTTTTTACACAGCAATTTTGGCCGCGATCGCCCCACGAATTAACAAAGGTGCTGCACCCAGAAGCATCAGCATATCGCTTGAAGCAGGTGCATGGCAATACTGTCCTTACCCCGCAAGAAGTTGACAATCAAACTGATGGCAATACGGACGATTCTGCTTTAGCCTCTGCCGATGGTTTGTTGAGTCAGCAACCCCTAGAAGCGATATGGGTAGCCAGTGCAGATTGTACACCAGTGTTGATTGGAGATGTGAAAACTGGGCAGGTGGCCGCACTCCATGCGGGTTGGCGGGGTACAGCCCAGAAAATTGTCCCCCAAGCGATCGCCCGGATGCAAACACACGGCACTCAGTTAGCCGATTTACGCATTGCATTGGGACCAGCGATCGCCGGTGAGGTTTACCAAGTCTCTGTCAATGTCGCCGCCGAAATTGGGGCTAGTATCATATCACATGAAGACGCTCACACAATCATCAATTCATTACACGAGCTACCCCACTCACCCTTACTAGCCGACCCAGAACCAGGAAGGGTGAGGGTTGATGTCAGACGAGTCAATGCTTTACAGCTAGAAAACTTAGGTATTAGCCTAGAGCAAATAGCGATCGCTCCTTATTGTACATACCAAACACCGGAGCATTTCTTCTCTTATCGCCGTGAAAAACAGAAAAAAGTGCAGTGGTCAGGGATTGTTAGCCATTAGTCAACAGTCAACAGTCAACAGTAATTTGTTATGAATCTAGACTTTACCAACTAAATTATTACTAACAGAATTAATTGCGGATAACTTTCTACCGTAGTAAATGGCGACGAAAGCCGTGAGATTCATAAACAAGCTATAAATAGCCGCAGGAATCGCCATGTCTTGGTTTTTTAGCAGTCCAGCAGTGATGGCGATCGCTAGTGTACCGTTTTGAATTCCCACTTCTATGGCGACACAAATTTGCTGAGGGATGTTGAGTTGAAAGAATTTACTCATATACCATCCAGACAACATGGCGAGGATATTCAAAATTACTACTCCCACACCCACTTGCACAATAAAGCCGGGGATACGGTTCCATTCACGAATTACGAGGATCAAAATAATTAAAGCCAAAAAGGCGATCGCTAGGCGATTGGTTACTTTTTCTAAGCGCAAGGCGGTTGCGGGAAAGATGCGCTTGATATACATTCCCAACCCAATCGGCACAATTGTAATTAAAAATATTTGTAGCATTGTGGAACCAATGGGTAAGGCGATCGCTGCCGTTTGTCCCAAAAAATGCTGGAGTGCTAAATTAGCAAATATAGGAATTGTAAATATTGTAACCATACTGCTGACGACAGTCAGGGTCACCGACAATGCCACATCGCCTTTAGCCAAGTAGGTAATCATATTCGATGAAGGGCCGCCTGGACACAAAGACAAAATGACCAATCCCACAGCAATTTCTGGCTGCATCGGCACAGCTTTAGCAACTAAAAAGCCTATGATTGGTAAAAGAATTAGCTGAGTTATCGAACCAATAGAGACTGCTTTAGGATATTTCGTGACACGTTTAAAGTCTTCTATCTGCAAAGATAGCCCCATACCCAGCATGATAATCGCTAGGGCTAAAGGCAAAATCACATTAGTAAACACATTTGCCTGCATAAACCTGAATTTTCACCTTATAACTGCAATTTTTGGGATACATCAGCAGTTTACAGTAGTTTTTAATCCAGGTACCAGGGAACGAGAATAGGAATTTTTACTGTTGGCTAAAAATGAAAAATGCTGTTTGAAATAGTCCGACTATTAAGCCTAATATTCCACCTAGACTGACAATTGCCTGTAATTCATTTTTAACAATTCCCTCAATTGCTGCTTCTAAATCAGCAGGTGAAGTTGATTTTACACGGTCAACAATTACTTGATCTATAGACAAAATAGGAATTACCTGGGCAACAATGACCTCTAAATCTTTTTCTAGGTATCGTTCTAAAATTAGAGCTAATTCTTGGCTGACGACTTCTAAAGAACTCATAACCACTGGTGAATTACTCAGACGATTTAACAGCAATTCGGCGATATTTTCCCAGTTGATAGAGTCTGTTAATCCTTGTAGTAAGTCGCTACCACTGGTTTGAATATATTGACGAACAGTTTCTCGTGTAGTTTTTCGCAGTTGTCTGACTGTGCCGATTGGTAAATTTTGCAATGTTAAATTCTGCAAAATTTTTCTGAAGCGATCGCGCATCTGCAAATCTTGAATTAATTCTGTTAAACGATTATTAGTCGCTTCTTTTTCATCTAGACAAAAAGTACGTAACCTTGTAAGGGTGTTACGTAAACCAAACAGATTTGCTACTACCCAATAAGTACCACTGGTTTTTTCCCGAAAGCTTTCGTCAATAATTTGAATTGTGCGATCTGTTAAGAAATCTACAATCGCTTGCCGGATAACATCTGGTGGCAAAACAACTTCTAAGAACCAATCGGCTAGTCTACTAGCTTGTTCTTCACTGAGTTGTAATTCTAGGAGGATCTGATCAAAAATCTGATTAATTTGCGCTTCTAAAAAATCTTCCCTTCTTGCCAAAACCTTGAGTAAGCGAGGCAATGATTCCCCTATCAAATCCCGCAAAATACCCGCTACAATTTTGGCGCTTTTCTTGTTTGTATCGGTTTTAATTTGATCTATGGCAAGTTGCAACAACCAGAGAATTGCACCTTGTACACGCTCAGTTTTCAATAAACGCCGTGCCAATTTTTGCAATTCATCGGGTGTCAGTAACGACCCCATGATTGTATCAGAAATATTCTTTGCCAAACGTTCCTGGTTGCGAGGAATCAATCCGGGTGTGAATGGCACTCTTCGTCCGCCAATATAAATTGCTCGGTAGGGACGAAATAGCATTTTGATAGCTATATCATTGGTGAAATAGCCAATAATTCCACCCAATATTGGGGGAGATACATACAGCCAAAGATGTGACCAATCCACTGTTTTTTTTTGGATTAGGAATGGGTATTAGGTATTGGGTAATAGATACCGGGTACTGGCTAATAGTTTATCTAACCATTAATTACCAATTCCCGTTTACCAATTACCAATTACCAATTACCAATTACCAATTACCTATTTACTAATTATCAATACTCCCATCATACCGTTCGCAATGGGGTAGTGTGTGGCTGAGGTAAAACCAACTTGAAGGGCTATTTCTACTTGTTCTTTGCCAATGGGGAAGCGGTCTAAACTGGGGCTGATATAAGCGTATTCTTCTTTGACTCCCAGGCGATCGGCTAGTGGTACAACTATACTATCTAAGTACCATTGCTGAAAGGTGCGGAATTGTTGATTGTTGGGGCGATGAAAATCTAAAATGGCTGCCTTTGCATTGGGTTTGAGTACGCGGCGCAGTTCTTGGAGACTACGGGGAATATCTGTGACATTTCTTAAGCCGTAGCCCATTGTCGCCGCATCGAATTGATTATCCTCAAAAGGTAAATCCAAGACATTGGCTTCCACCCAAGAAATATGAGGTTGGGGGTATTGTGCTTGGGCGCGTTGTTTGGCGGTTTCTAGCAGGTTAGCAGAGAAATCCACACCGTATACTTGGCCTGTCGAGCCTACACGCCGTGCTAGACGTAGGGCTAAATCCCCACTCCCGCAACATAAATCTAAACAAGTATCTCCTGGTTTAGCCCCAGTCCATTTAATCGCCATTTCTTTCCAGATGCGATGCTGTCCTAGACTTAGCCAATCATTCAACTGGTCGTAGACGGGGGCAATGCGGTCAAAAATAGCACGAATTTCGTTTGTCATTAGTCAATGGTCATTAGTCCATAGTCATTAGTCAACAGTCAACCATAAGATGGGGCAAAATACACGATAATTATGGATAGCCCAATCGGTATGAGCGACAAAATTCGCAGTTATCAAGTAACTGCGAACTGTGAATTGGCTTGAATATATCAGGGACTATAGACTACAGCGACTACTAGTCAGAGCGATCGCTACCAGTTGGGCTGATAAATGGATGAGTGTTAATTCATCTTCCCGTAAAGAGATTGGTTGTTGCCACTGGAGGGACAGCACACCTAACATCTCATTGCGGTAGGTAATGGGGATGACTACATGAGCTTGGATACCGTTATCTTGATATTGACTGATGCTGGCTAATTTGGGGTCTTTGGCAATATTGGCAGCTACCTGAATTTGACCAGTAGCGATCGCCTCGTTTGTCAGGGGGTCTTGGTTTAGCCAGTTGTTGACAGTACCTTGTTGACTGTAAAAGCCTTGTATTGTGCTTAAGGTTTGCCCTTCTAACATTTGTAAAATACAAGCATTGACGGCGAAACTTTCAGCAAATGCAGTGGCAATGGGTGTCAGAATTGTTTCTAAACTGTTTGAGGCTTGTGTCACCTGCACCAAAACTGTTAACAGTGACATTTGGGCATTAGCACGGCGTAATTCTTCTGTCCTTTGCTTGAGCAAATCATAGGTTTCTGCTGCCCTCTGGACAACTGCTTTCAGTTCGCCAGGGTCCCAGGGCTTAGTAATATACTTGTAGACTTGCCCAGCATTAATCGCCTCTACCAAGTCTTCAATATCCGTAAAACCAGTCAGAATTATTCTCACTGTATCGGGGAACTGAGGCACAGTTTTACTCAAAAACTCAGTTCCTTTCATTTCTGGCATTCGCTGATCGGAGATAATTACGGCTACTTCTCCTTCTGCGGCCAATACTTCTAAGGCATTTACTCCGCTATCAGCTTTGAGGACATTAAAATCTCGGCGAAAAGTGCGATAAAGCAAGTCTAAATTATCTGGCTCATCGTCAACCACTAAAATCTTCAGTTTTTTTGTTCGTTCCAATGTTGCGGATTGACGGCGACCAGTCTGAATTTCGGTAACAGCATCAGCCATAAGTTACTACCTGTAAATATTTTTATATTGTTATATTCCCTACAAGCTTAGTAGATTATCCTTACCAAGCCTTGCGGGAATTTGCTGATATAGTTTTCCCTACTGTAATGAGTAATATTCATAACTCAAAAATATATTTGGCGGTAGAGTGTAGAGATGGTTAGCTGTTAAAGATTACAATAAGATTTACTGATGCAGTATAAAGTTAAGCTGATGAGCGTTTAAATTGTGTCTTATTGAAAATCTATAATCTCAGCACTGCTACCATTTCTTCTCTACGAAACGCTACAAAAACATTTTGTTGAATCTTGAATTGCAATATGACTGAATTACCACCCAACGCTCCTAATCCAGAGAACACTAGCAATGAATTGGCACAAGAATTGTTACGAAAATTAAGACAAAAACAAGGTAATTGGGTGGAATGGGGTCAGGCGATCGCCTCTCTACAAAAATCTGGTTACAATCCTCAAGATATTTTTGAAGCAACTGGATTTGAACCAGTACAACAAAATCAGGTAATTGTTGGCTCTCAAGTTTATAATTCTTTAGAAAAAGCAGGAGCATCAGCAGCCACATTAGCCCATTATGCTACACGGGGAAGTGATGTTTTATATGAATTACGTTTGCTCACCCATGAAGAACGAGCGGCGGCGGGTGAATTGACCTTTACTCATAAAGTCGATGCAGATGAGGCGCGGGAAGTAGCCAAAGCGATTAAAGATTTCTCTCGCTTCCGCATCTTACCAGAAGGATTCTCTAGCCATCCTGGGGATGCAGTCGCCTATCAAGCTTGGAAATTAGCACGGCAATACTCAGATTTGCAAGAGCGATCGCGTCTCATTGCCAAAGGGTTACGTTTTGCTCACAGTGAAACAGCTAGGAAACAAATCGAACAATTACTAGTAGATTTTACCGTTGTTTCTAAGCGTCCGGCTCCCATTCCGCCCTTTTTCCGCTTCGATACAGAAGATGAGTTACCCCGGATTGTTCCTGTTGTAGGTGAGTTACCTTTAAAAGCCCAAGAATTAAAAGCTGTTCCCTTAGTTGAAGAAGTTGAGCCATTTCGCCTAGTAAAATTTGTTGGTGAACAGGCTTGGGTAGCTTTGCCTGGTTGGCAAGTTTTATTAGCAGCAGAAGACCCAGTAACAATTTTAGCCACAAGCGATCGCTTTCCTAAGCAGAATCAAACTGAGTCTGGGCCTGTGTTAGTAGTGGTAGATCGTTCTCAACGGGAATGGAATGATTTTAGTTATTTTGCCGTAGATCACGACGGCGAATTAGATTTTCAGTGGTTTGAAACGGAACCAGAGTTTCCCATATTAGGAAAGGTGATTATTCTGGTTCGTCCGCGAAAAATTTTGGATGAAAACGTAACTAAGGACTCGTGGCAAATTGACGAGTAATTTAAGTGCTATGAAGCGGGAATAGCAGCGCTGAAAATAGTAGCGGGGCGTTGAGTAACGTCCTGAGTAATTATTTTTGAATTTTAAATTGATATGTCAGAGACTAATGTTACTGCCACAGTATCAGTATCCCAACCGTCATTTGTTGCGCTTTTGCAGGAGAGAATTGCTCTAATTCGCAGTACTCTGCGCCCAGGACAACAACAAATGGCTGACTGGCAGTCGGGGCCTTTGGCGGTATCGGCTGTACCTGGTGCTGGTAAATCTACGGGGATGGCGGCGGCGGCGGCGATCGCTATTGCTCGTCAGTATCAGCAGGCGGCGGAGTCGCGCACATCTTCCCGTCGTCAGTTGGTGGTAGTTACTTTTACTCGTTCTGCGGCTGCCAATATTAAAGCAAAAATCCGCAACTACCTCAAGCAATTATCCTTACCGCAAACTGGTTTTGCTGTTTATACTCTGCATGGTTTGGCGTTGAACATTGCCAGTCGCCATCCTGATTTGTCGGGGTTAGAGTTAGAAAATGTCACCCTCATCACCCCTAACCAAAGCCATCGCTTTATTCGTACCGCAGTCGAACAATGGATTAATAATCATCCCCGGCTTTATTTGCGGTTATTGGAAGGACAGCAATTTGATGGTGAAGAGACAGAAAGGTTACGTCGCCAGTCAGTATTGCGGACGGAAATTTTACCTGATTTGGCAACTACCGTGATTCATGAAGCCAAAAGTTCTGGTATATCACCAGAGCAACTACGGCAATGGAGTCAGGAAACTACAGACGCTTACGAGATTTTAACAATTGCGGCGGGTTTATACGAACAGTATCAAAATCTGATGCGATCGCGCGATTTCATCGACTACGACGACATGATTTTAGCAGCCCTACGCGTCTTGGAAAACGACAGCGCCCGACGCATTGAGCAAAACCAAGTTTTCGCCGTCTTTGAAGACGAAGCCCAAGATTCTAGCCCCTTGCAAACGCAGTTATTAGAGATTTTGGCGAGTGGTGGAGAGGCAGGGGGCAGGGGGCAGGGGGCAGGGGGAGAACTGACTGCAAGATTTTCGCCCAATCCTCAATCCCCAATCCCCAATCCCCAGTCCCCAATCCCCAATCCCCAGTCCCCAATCCCCAATCCCCAGTCCCCAATCCCCAATCCCCAGTCCCCAATCCCCAGTCCCCAATCCCCAATCAACTTAATTCGTGTCGGCGACCCCAACCAAGCGATTAACTCTACTTTTACCCCGGCTGACCCGATTTACTTTCGGGAATTTTGTCAAGAATGCGATCGCTCTCGTAGACTAGCAACAATGGATCAAGCTGGTCGTAGTACTGCCATGATTATTGCAGCCGCTAATTTTGCGCTGGAATGGGTAAATAGTACTTACATCGCCAAAAATCAAAAGTCTCCCCATCTTCCTTTGTCCACCCCCTTTAGTCTGCAAACAATACGTCCTGTCCACCAAACTGATGTCAACCCAGCACCAGTAGGTAGGGGATTAGAATTACATACACCCCGTGATATTTATCACACTGTAGAATTGCTATCTCAAAGGGTGATTGAGTTATTAACTGAAGACATGGGCAAGAGTGCGGCGGTGTTAGTGCGGGAGAATCGCCAAGGACGTTGGTTGGCGGAGGCGCTGGCACCTAAGTGTAAAGAGCATAATATTACACTATTTGATGTGGGAGAAGGCGATCGCCGTTCTCATGTTCCTCAAGAGATTTTAGCGTTATTGCAATTTTGCGATCGCCCCCATTCTCCCGATTACCTCAAAGCAGCTTTGGAAGCATTGGTAAAGCGCCAATTAATTCCGACTCAAGACCTCAACGCCTTGGCTAGTCTACCAGAGGAATTTTTGTATCCTGGCCCCTTAGCTGCACCCCAATCAGAAGTAGTCCAAAAAGCCTCTCATCTTTGTCGTAGTTTACTGCGCGCTCGTTTGGAATTGCCTCTATATCAGATTATTTCCTTCCTCGCCTTGACCTTAAATTATGACCAAGCGGAACTAGCAACTGCTGATAAACTTTCGGAACGGGTAAACAAGCAAATAGCTGGTAACAACTCAATGGGGGCTATGCTTTCAGCCTTAAGTGAAATCGTCAATTCCGAACGTTTTGAACCTGTGGAAACCGATGATTCGGAAGCCCGTTACACCCGCAATGGTCAATTAACGGTTATCACCATGCACAAAGCCAAAGGGCTGGACTGGAATTATGTTTTTATCCCCTTCCTCCATGAAAACTTAATCCCTGGTCGATTTTGGGTTCCGCCCCAAAGCCAGTTTTTGGGTGACTTTACTTTATCAGAAGTTGCCCGCGCCCAGATTCGGGCTGCGCTTCATGGTGAAACTGGAATACCGGAAGTAACTTCAGCTTGGGAGCAAGCAAAACACTTGAAAACGGCGGAAGAATATCGTTTACTATATGTGGCGATGACCAGGGCAAAGCAACTACTGTGGATGTCTGCGGCGCAAAAAGCCCCCTTTACTTGGAGTAAACCAGAGAATTTACAAGAACAAGCCCCTTGTCCAGTTTTTTCAGCTTTAAAGCGCCAGTTTCCTGAATTTGTAATTCACACTCAGCCTTCATGAATCGTCAAGGTTAGCTAATAGTTCTAAAATGACTCCATTCGTCCAACCAAAACCTATCTCATTAGAACTATAGCCAAAGCAGATTTCATCGGAAACTTGAGCCGAACAACGTTCTACATCGTATTTTTCTACAAAAAAACCGTATTTCGTAAATTCTTGAATCGCCATAGTTAGGAATTTATGAGCAATATCATCCCCCTCCTTGCGATATCCGTAACGATAAAGTCCTTGGACTGCAATTAAGGTGAGTGGGGCCCAGCCAAAAGGTGCGTCCCATTGGTTCCCCGTTACACGGGTGCTGGTGAATATTCCTCCTGGGGCTGTAAATAAGGAAAGATTTTCTACAATGCGTTGGGCTTGTTCTGGGGAGGAAAGACCTGTCCACAGGGGATAGAAGGTAGTGGCAAATTCATAATGACGGCGTTTGCCACTGTAGAAGTGATAGTCTAAATAAATTCCTTTTTCTTCATCCCACAGGTATTGATTGATACGCTCACGGCGAATATTAGCGCGATCGCTCCATTGTTCTGCAAGTTCTGGATTATCTAAAATCTTGTGAATTTGCGTTAAGTCTTGCTCCATTTGATAAAGCAGGCTGTTCAAACAGACGGGCGCATAATGGACGATATCAACGCTAAAGGGGCCGAAACGGTTGGTGATATCAAAACCAGACTCACGCATGGAGCGATCGCCTTTGTAAAATAAGTCTGTGAGTTCGTCTTTTTCTGAGTCATAAAACAAACTCACATCATAGTCATCAATCTCAAATGTTTTGTAATACTCCTTGACGCGTTCGTAGTGGCTGCGTCCGGCTTCATCCAGTTCGGAAAATAATACTTCTGGTGCAGCCCCTTCGCCTAAGGCGTAGTATCTAGATAAGCCCGTGGCTGAATTTAGGTGAGGTGGAACTACCCAATAATAGTAAAACTGTTCTAGCAATGGCAGGGTTGATTTGAGCCATGCTTGGTCTTGGGTGTGCTGGAATAACGCCAATACCATCATACTCAGGACGGGGGGTTGCGATCGCGTCAGCATATAGGTACGGTTGGCGTTGAGGATCGTACCGTAATGCTGGACTTGGTAAAGTAGCTGATCAACTTGACTTTGGGCTAGTTCCCATTCTTCATCTTGCAACAGTCCAAGCAAAATAAAATAGCTATCCCAACCATACATTTCATTAAAACGACCACCAGGGACGACGTAAGGCCCTGGGAGATATAACAATCCGTGTTCTTGGATGGCTTCAACTTCGCTGGGTAAGGTGCGAATTTCTATTTGCTGCATCTCTTTTGTCGAGAGCGATCGCTCTAATACGGACTTGACTGTATTACAGTCTTCTTGGGGGGAGATGTAGATAATCCAAGGGGTGTTGGGTTGGTGTTCTAGTTTGGTGTCTTGGGCGGATTCTAGTAAATGTTGGTGGGAGCGGGTGAGGGTTTTCCAGGTTTGTTTGATGTAGGTTCTGACGGTGTTTTTGGTCATGGGTTTTTTCTCACGCATTCGACGAAGTCGTTCTCGAAGAGTAGGCGCAGAGGCGCAAAGAAGAGAGGGAAGAGGGTTATTGGGCGATTAATAAGGCTACGGGGAAGTGGGTGAGGGCTTGGGCGATGGGTAGGGTGTCTTCGGTTTGTAGGGTTTGGTGGGTGAGGGGGTTGTACCAGATTTGGGGGGGGAGTTTTAGGTGAGTATCTTGCCAGATTTCGCCTAGTGGGGGTTTTCCTGGGGGGGTGAGGGTGGTGAGGAAGCGGGGGGTGATGGCGATCAATGTTTGCTCACCTTTTTGTCTGGCAAATGCGATGATATGGTTGGCGTGGGTTCCGTGAACTTCTAGCGGGAGATATTCGCCGTCTTGGAATAATTCTAGGTATTGTGTTCTGGTTTTGAGGGCTTGGAGTGTTAAAAATAGTTTGATTCTACCGTCGGTTTTTTGATGGAGTAGTTCGGAAATTAAGCCGAGAATATCGGTTTTGCTTTGCTCTTGGATGGTAGTTAAATAATCCCGCCGTTGTTCAAAATCAACAGGACGACGGTTGTCGGGGTCAACTAAGCTTAAGTCCCAAAGTTCTGTTCCTTGGTAAAAATCGGGTACACCAGGAGCAGCAATTTTCAGGAGAGTTTGGGAAAGGGAGTTAAATATCCCATATTCGGCGATTTTCTCTTGAAAGGGTTGGAATGTCTCTAAAAATTGCCGTGATAAGTTTGGGTCAAGTATTTTCTGAATGAAGGAGGTACAAGCTTCTTCATACTCATTATCGGGGCGTAACCATGCGGTATGTACTTTCGCTTCCCGAATGGCTTTAATCATGTAGTCTTGCACTCTCTGGACAAAGGACGCTTGTTCATGTTCTGCAAAAGGAAACGCGCCTACCAGAGTTTGATAGAGAAAATATTCGTCGTTGCGATCAGGTTGGTTATTGCTACGATGTACCTGATTAAGTTGGCTCCATTGATTTACCTGTTCTTCCCACTCCTGGGGAATTTCAGATAACACATTTAACCTTGCTCTCATGTCTTCGCCGCGCTTTGTGTCATGGGTAGCTGTGGCGTTCATGGTGTGAGGCCAGTTAGCTTGGTGTTGTTGGTTAAAGTGATGGAATTTATCGACATTAATACCAAAATGGCTGGGATTTCCGCCTACTTCATTCAAGGAAAGCAGACGGTTGTAGACATATAAGGTAGTATCTTCTACACCTTTAGCCATGAGAGGCCCACTGTATTGCTGCATCCGCAAGACAAAATATATCCACTGTTCCCGTTCTGTTTGGGTAAGGGAAGCATCGAATTCCAGCAGCATGACTTTTTCTATAAAGTTCATCTCGTGATGTAGGAGAGGAACTTGTTTTTTAGCTGTCTTCATTACTTCTAGGATGCAGGCTTTATCGCTATCTCCAATCCCATCGGGAGTGATATAAGTGCGGTAAATGGGAAAGAGGGTCAGAACTTCGGCGATCGCTCGCTTCAACCCATTCAATGTAAAATCATTCCCATAGCGGTATTTACTGGCAATATTCTTTAACAAATTCGCCAAATTATCTATGTCACCTGCTAAGTTCTTGTCTAAAATCAGGTGTTTTTTCTCATTCACAAGGGATGGATAATCTACAGGCTTACCAATAAATTTATGGTAGATATGATCAAAAAATGATTCATTTGTAGATTGACAAAATACCCCATTTACATAATTCAAAAAATCATATCCAGACGTACCTTGAATATCCCAATTTTCTGGTAAATCTTCAGTTAATTCTAAAATCTTCTCAACCGTGACATAAACATCCCCCATTTTTTCCCGTAGACGTTCTAAATACTGCGTCGGTTGATAAAGTCCGTCAATATGGTCAATTCTTAATCCAGTGAATATGCCCTGTTCTACTAATTGGTGAATTAAACTATGTGTATTGTTAAACACGCGCAATTCTTCTACTTTCACGGAAATCAATTCGTTAACAGTAAAGAACCGCCTATAGTTCATTTCTTCCGCCCCAACCTTCCAGAAAGCGAGGCGATAGAATTGGTCATTGAGTAAGTCATCTAACAAATTAAAACTTTCAGAATTCCCTGGTTCACCGTTAAATATTTGAATATTTTCCTCAATGAATGCGTGAATATCATCATTACTGGTGTAGAGTTCCCAAATCAAACCCTTGATAAAAGCAATTTGGTCTTGTCGCTGTTTTCCTGCAACTTCCGAGGGAACACTTTTCAGAATGTAGAGAATGCCTAAAAGTTTAATAAAATCAGGGTGATTACGTCCCAGCATACGCGTGAGTTTACCCAAATTATGAGTAATAAATTTTGTGTAAGACTCTAACCGCAATGGCAATTTTAAACTGTAATAGTTAACGGTTAAACCATTTTGCTCATATTGTAGTTGAATATTTCCCTTTTCTAGAGATTCACCATAAAAATCCCCTAGCAAAGGAGCAAGGATACGCTCTTGACTATTAGCAAATGGAGAGTTCCAACACACATCAAAGTAGTCTGTATAGCTAGAATCCGGGCCATGTTCCAGCACATCCATTAAATATGGATTTTCGCTACTATAAGCCATGTGGTTTGGGACAATATCTTGCAACCAACCCAGACCTAGAGACTGTAATTCAGCTACCAAAGCCTCAAAAGCCTGAGTAGTTCCTAGTTGGGGATTGAGTTGTGACCCATCCACCACATCATAACCATGTGTACTACCAGTTCTAGCCTTAAAAATCGGAGAAGCGTACAAATCAGAAATACCTAAATCTGCTAGGTAAGATGCGATCGCTCTAGCATCATCAAACCCAAACTCCGGTGTAAACTGAACTCTATAAGTTGCCTTTGGTATTCTCATAATTTATAACTCTTAATTTAATAAACCCAACAAACACTCCGCGCCCCTCTGCGTTAAAAAAACCTCCTAAACCTCATACAAAACCAAACTTGTAGGCTGTAAAACAACCTCCTCCCCCACAGACAACTTCTCAACGCCTCCAGAATCAGAAGAATCTAACAACTTCCGCACACTTTTCTGAATTGGTAAAACCACCGTCACCGGAGAAGTATTAAAATTCATCACCAATATCACTTCGCCAGACTCACACCAACGCCGCACCACAACTATTTGCTTATCCTCATCACTAGTTGCTTCGATACTGTCGCGGTCATAATTCTGCAATGCGGGATGAGTTTTACGTAAATGAATTAACTGACGATACCAATCCCATAAAACCTTGTGCTGACCTTGATGACGTAATTCCCAGTTGAGTTTACACCGCAAGAAAGTTTCCGCCGATTCGGGGTCTGGTGGGTCTTCCGCATAATGGAACGCCTCAAACTCTTCCTTGCGTCCAGCACGTACAGCTTGAATCAAATCCGGGTCAGAATGACTCACAAAATATATAAAAGGTGCAGTTTCGCCATATTCTTCACCCATAAACAACAACGGTAAATAAGGCGATAGCAACACAGCACCAGCCGCTAACTTCAAACCCGCAAAGGAAATCCGCTCAGATAAGCGTTCCCCCTGCATTTGATTACCTATTTGGTCATGATTTTGAATACATACCGAAAACTGAGATAATGGGCGATCGCGGCATGATATACCATGAAAACGTTTACGGTGTGGCGCATACCGCCAATCATAGACAAAAGTATCTGCGTAAGCTTTAGCTAAATCCGCACACTTACCGAAGTCTTGATAATAACCTTGGCGATCGCCTGTTAACAATGCGTGTAATGCGTGGTGAAAATCATCACTCCACTGTGCATCCAGTCCATAACCACCCAATTCTACCGGACGAATGATTTGGGGATTATTCAAGTCGCTTTCAGCAATCAAAAGGCGTTTCCATGTTCCCCTTTGGGAGAAGTTATGTACAACCTCCGCCAACTCCCGCAAGAAATGCTTTGCACCCAAATCATAGATTGCTTGAATCGCATCCAAGCGCAACCCATCTATGTGGAACTCTTCCAACCAATACAGCGCATTCTCAATAAAATAATTCCGCACACCTTGACTATAGGCATCATCGAAATTCATCGCATTGCCCCAAGGTGTCTTATATGTTCTAGTAAAATAGGGCGCGAACTGACCCATGTAATTACCTTCTGGGCCAAAGTGGTTATAAACCACATCCAGCACTACAGCAATACCATTTTCGTGACAAGCATTGACAAATTGCTTTAAATCTGAAGGACTCCCGTAGGAATTTTGCACAGCAAACGGATAAACGCCATCATAACCCCAGTTACGGTATGCTAAATCAGCCTCAATATGAGTATCACCCGGAAATTGAGCGATCGGCATAATTTCAATGGCATTAATTCCTAATTCCCTCAGTTCTGATAAACGGGGAATGATAGCTGTAAAGGTTCCTTCTGGTGTGAATGTCCCTACATGGACTTCATAGAAAATCATCGATTCCAAGGGAACACCAGACCAATTTTCATCTGTCCACTCAAATTGATGATCAACAACTTCAGATGCTCCGTGGACTCCTTCTGGTTGATACTGGGAAGCCGGGTCAGCAAAGGCTTCTTGGTCATTTAATTGATAGCGATAAAGCGTACCCGGATACACATCATTTACTTTTATCTGCCAATAACCTTCCGCTAGAGGTTTAAGCGGAATTAACTGTTGCTCTGGCTTTAAGATTTGCACTGCAACGCTGTTTAATTTTGGAGACCAAACTGTAAACTCACACTCTCCATTACCCAAGTAGTGAGCGCCAATTTTCACGCAGCATCCTCCCGTTAAATCAGATTTTGTGTAAAGGTTAGCCGACAACAAATGTCATCAATTACACACTTTTCCCAAAAGCTCCAGATAGAATCATGAATTGTCTTGGAGATAATTTACTAGCGCCAAAAGATATATTTGTTAATAGCTAAAAGGAGTAGAATCAGCAGGCTTCATATCTCCAAATTTTCTAGAAAACGCTGGATATGCTTGCACAACAGCTTTTAGGAAGCTTTAAATACAACTTACCTAAAGATAGATGCTCAAAAAAAAAATTTGAATAGATAATACCTATTGTCTACAGAAATAGGGAAATACAAAAATTTGTATCTCTGTTTATACATACTTTATATCGCATTAAAAATTGCATTTTTTTATGGTACAAACACCACCATCACAATTTTCCGAAGAGCAATACAAAGTCGAAAATGCTAATGCAGAGGTACAAGCATTAATCGAATCGCCTACGCCAGATACAGAAATAGATTTAGAATTTCTCTACACTAGAGATATTGAATTTCGCCAAGAAACTATTTACTTCCTCGTTGTAGATCGCTTTTATGATGGCGATGCTGAAAATAGCGAAGGTTATAATCCAGAACTTTATGACCCCAATGGGAAAGATTGGGGCAAGTATTGGGGGGGTGACTTACAAGGAGTAATCGACAAATTAGACTACTTGAAAGATATGGGAGTAACCGCACTTTGGCTAACTCCTTTATTTGAACAAGTCGAGGAATTATTTGTTGGTAACGCAGCCATGCACGGCTATTGGACAAAAGATTTTAAACGGCTAAATCCTCGCTACATTGGTAATGGAGAAGATCCTTCCTTAAACAATACTCAAGAAACCAGAAATACGACTTTTGACCGCTTAATTGCAGAATTACACAAGCGGAAAATGAAGCTGATACTAGATATTGTCTGTAACCATAGCAGTCCTGATACTAGTGGTAGCAAAGGTGAGTTATATGATGACGGCGTAAAAATTGCCGACTTTAATGATGATGTGAATCACTGGTATCACCACTATGGTGAAGTGCAGAACTGGGAAGATGATTGGCAAGTCCAAAACTGTGAACTGGCTGGTTTAGCTACTTTTAATGAAAATAATACTGAGTATCGTAACTATATCAAGTCTGCAATTAAGCAATGGCTAGACCGGGGTGTGGATGCGCTGCGGGTAGATACAGTCAAACATATGCCAATTTGGTTTTGGCAAGAATTTACTGGTGATATGTATAATCACAAACCAGATGTATTTATTTTTGGTGAGTGGATTTACAATTATCCCAGTGACGATCGCTCGGTGGAATTTGCCAATAATTCCGGTATGACTTTACTTGATTTTGGTCTGTGCGTAGCAATTCGCGGCGCATTAGCCCAAGGTGCGGAAGGGGGATTCCATCTCATCCAAGAAATATTCGACCAAGATGATCGCTACAACGGGGCTACGGAGTTAATCACCTTTGTTGATAACCATGATATGCCCCGCTTTCAATCCCTCAACCCCGATCCAGCGATGTTGAAAGTAGCGATCGCTCTCATTATGACATCACGGGGTATTCCATGTATCTATTACGGTACAGAACAATATCTGCACGATGATACCAACGGCGGTAATGACCCCTATAACCGCCCCATGATGGAAAATTGGGATACTGATACTGAGGTTTATAGATACCTCCGATTGTTGTCTGGTATCCGACGGTTAAATCCAGCCGTCTCTATGGGTAGCCAGTGGCAAAAATACCTCACACCCGATGTTTATTGTTATGTCCGCCGTTATCGTTCTTCTGTTTGCTTCGTCGCCCTTAATCGTGGTGGAGAGGTGACTTTACCAGAAGTCCAAACAGACTTACCAGATGGTGAACATACTTGTGCGGTGACTCGGAATAAATTTGAGGTAAAAGACGGTAAAATTTACAATCTACAACTGGAAGAACGGGGAGTCATCGTTTTAAGTCATGTAGGCGAACGAGTAAAAGCGCAAACCATTATCCGCGTTCAACTTAATGGTGTACATACTCAACCAGGGGAAACTATCGTAGTTGTCGGCGACTGTCCAGAATTGGGTAACTGGGATATTAGTAAAGCCTATCCCCTGGAATATATCAACTCTAATACTTGGTTTGCCGAAATTCCCTTTGATGAAAGTGCAGGCAAACTCATTAGTTACAAATATGCCATGTGGCGTGAAGGGCGATCGCCTCTGCGAGAAAATACCTTAAATCGTCGCTGGGTAGTGGCGAAGGAAGGCACTGTTAAATGGCGTGATACTTGGGCTTCTGGGAGAGAGTCTTAACTTGAAAGAAGGGTGAAGTAGATAAAAAAATGGGGAAGATTTGTTTATCTTCCCCACCTTGATTATTCTGCTTCTTGTCTGGCTTGTTAGCTTCTTTGAGCTTTTGCCGTAACATTTGTCTTTGTTTCTTGAGTTGTCGCTTTCTTGCAGAGCCGCCTCTGCCTTTGTCGTTTCTCCCTTCTTTGCGGGGAGATTCCCATCTTTTTAATCGCATCTTCTTTTTTATCTAGTTAACAGTGGGCAGGAGGAGAATCGAACTCCTATGACCGCAAGGTCGCCACATTTTGAGTGTGGTGCGTCTACCAGTTTCGCCACCCGCCCTTGGAAGCAACTTCACTATTATAGTATAGCAATTAAGTTTAATGCAAGGAATAAATTAAAATTTCTCCTCTACTTATACCGTTTCTTGATGTAGCTTGCCTGGCGTAGCCATAGATGCACTTTATTCTGTACTGTAGAGACGTTGCATACAACGTCTCTACATCATTTATTTGGCGCAGCTTCATATTAATTTGGTATTACTTAAAATGCAGAAAACTAGAATCAATATCTTGTAACTGAGAACAGCCCATCAGCGCCATTGCCACATTTAACTCCTTTTGCAGTAGCGAGATAACATGAGATACGCCTGCTTGTCCTCCTACTGCCAGTCCCCATAAAATTGGTCTACCTATGAGTACAGCTTGAGCGCCTATTGCTAAGGCTTTGATAATATCTGTACCCCGGCGGATTCCGCCATCTAGTAAGACTTCAGCTTTACCATTGACGGCTGCGACTATCTCTGGGAGGGCATCTAGTGAGGCGATCGCACCATCCAATTGTCTACCTCCATGATTGGAGACTACAATTGCTTTAGCTCCATATTCCACCGCCCGCGCCGCATCATCGCCCCGTAAAATCCCTTTCAGTACCAACGGTAGGGGAGATAAAGACTGCAACCATTCCAAATCTTCCCATGTTAAAGCCGAGTTGAGTTGTTGAGCAAAATAGGTCAATAACCCCGATTCTCCTGGCACATAAGGAATATCTAACCCGGAAATTGTTGCCAGATTAGCCAAATCCAGACCTGGAGGTAACGCAAATTCATTACGTCTATCTCGTTCCCGTTGTCCGAGTACAGGAGCGTCCACAGTCAAACATAATGCTTTGTAACCTGCTGTATAAGCCCTTTCTACCAAAGCGCGAGTTAAACCTTGGTCTTTATGAATGTAAAGCTGAAACCATTGCAGGGAGTCGGAAAACTTACTACCAACCTCTGCTACTTCTTCTAAACTTTTGGTAGATAAGGTACTCAAAACCATACCTACCCCAGCCGATGCAGCCGCCATTGCTGTGGCTAGTTCGCCTTCTGCATGAGCCAAACATTGAAACGCCATTGGTGCAATTAATAGAGGTAATTGCAGAGGTTGTCCCAAAACAGAGGTTGTGAGGTTAATTTGGCTAACATCCACTAGCATTCGCGGACGCAACTTAATGCGTTCAAAGGCTGTACGATTCTCTTGTAATGTGATTTCATCCCCAGCCCCACTAATGTAGTAGTCAAAAGCCATCTGAGATAGATGAGTTTTGGCTAACTGTTCATATTCAAAAAGGTTGATGGGACTGGATATAGCTGTCATGGGGCTGATTTTTAGTAAACACTGTTTAATAGTCAGGACTTAGGCAACTCGCACAATATTAGGGTGTGTCAGATGAGGAAGATCCTCTAATGTGTACGAAATTATTAGGGCTGACGCACCCTAAAGTTAGTTTAATTATGACACTTGCGTAAGTCCTAATAGTTTCAAATAAAGTGAGGACTTACACAACTGGCAGATTCGTATGGTGTGTCAGATTTGAGTTTTTTGTGATTCTCAACAGCCAAGAACTAGCGCTACTTTTATCACTTGGATAGCGATCGCCAATCTTGCTTCCTGCTCCTCTGCTTCCCTTAGCCTAGCAATTTTGGGTTGGTGAACTACTAGCACTAGCCCACCAAGGATCAAGAAGAGCAATTGGCAGTAACAATAATTACAACCTATATTAGAGAAAGCAAAAAACACCAGCTAATTTACCCTACTCATCTTGCCTAATAGAACTGAAATTTAACTAGATATCTATTAATTTTCCAAAGTTTTGTCGCTCAAGTTAAAAAAAGTATGACGCATTTTTTTATTTCAATTAGCAACAGGAAATCTACTTACATTCTAGTTATTTTTGCAACTATGAGCTTGGGTGCGATCGCGTCCGGCAGGGTAATTATCTCACCGATACTGGGGAGTAATGAAGCAGTAACACCTCAGCCAGTAGTTGCAACTCCAGTAGTACAAGGAGTAACTGCTTTGGGACGTATAGAACCGGAAGGAGAAGTCAGGCAAGTGTTTCCGGCTTCTACAACAGAATCGGCTCGTATCCAAAGACTACTGGTGAAGCACGGGGACAAGGTAAAGGCGGGGCAAGTGCTGGCAGTGTTAGATAATTATGCCCGTCGTTTAGCAACTGTGAAAATGGCAGAGGAAGAAGTGCAGGTGGCTCAAGCCCGCTTAATGCAAGTCAACGCAGGAGCAAAACAGGGAGATTTACAAGCTCAACAAGCAGAGATCGCTCGATTAGAAGCAGAACTGCACAATGCCAAAATCGAGGAATCACGATATCGCATTTTGTATAAAGAAGGAGCGGTTTCAGCTTCGCAGTACGATAGCAAACGCCTACAGATGGAAGCTGCACAACGATATATGACTCAAGCCTATGCTGCGTTGAAGAGTTTGGCAGAAGTACGCACAGTGGATGTGCAGTTGTCCCAGGCAGAGGTGAAACAGGCAAAAGCTAAGGTGGTGCAGGCTCTGGCAGAACTGGACTTGAGTATAGTGCGATCGCCACAAAATGGACAAATATTGAAAGTGCAAGCTTTTCCCGGTGAATTGGTGGGAACTCAAGGCATCGTGAGTTTAGGTAATACAACGCAAATGGTAGTGATAGCAGAAGTTTACGAAACGGATATCCGCAAAATACATCTAGGGCAAACAGCAACAATTACCAGTCCTAGCCTCACCAAACCGCTCTCTGGAAAAGTCTCTCAAGTAGGATTAGAAATTGGTACTCGGAATGTATTAGATACAGATTCCCCAACAAATGTAGATACTCGTGTAGTAGAAGTAAAAATTCTTTTGCATCAAGAAAGTAGTCATCGTGTAGCAGGAATGACGAATCTCAAAGTTGATGTATCCATAGACATGGAACATTAAAATCCTCTGCCATAGATTTATTAGAAATAAAAAATTAAACCTGTGAAGCACAGCCAGCATTAAACTCAAAGTATTTTTTAGCTTGTTAAAGAAGTATCAATATTTTTTAGTTTATGATTCAACGTTATTTCCTTGAATTGCAAAAAATTCCCATTGCTTGGCTACAACTAAGCTATCAACGCAATCAAACTATTGCGGGAATTATTGGCATCCTTTGCATTACATTTTTACTATTTATTCAGATAGGACTGAGAAACGCATTTTTAGAGGGGTCATTACAATTACCTTTAAACTTCAATGCAGATATTGTTTTAATTAGCTCTCTCTCTTCCACTGCACTGCAACCAGTAACTTTTTCTTCAAGACCTTTATATGAAGCACTAGCATTAAAGCAAGTTAACTCTGTTGCACCAGTTTACATCACATCAACCCAATGGTACGACAGAAACAACTCCCTTTATCGCATTAGAGTTAACGTTCTAGGTATTCCTTTAAATATATCAACACTTAATTTGCCGGGAGTAAAAGAAAATCTGCAAAAACTCAAGAAGCAAAAATTTGCGTTATTTGACCATAATGCCAGAAATGAATTTTATCCTATCATTGCCGAATTTCAAGCAAAAGGAGAATCTGCCGCAGAAATCCAAGTAGGAAATACTAGCTCGTTGAGAGGACTTAGAGTTGTAGGATTGTTTGAATTAGGAGTTAATAATGCTTACGATGCTAGTTTTATTATCAGTGCAACAACTTTTAGTGAATTATTCGGACGTGACAATTCACAAATAGATATTGGTTTAATTAAATTAAAGCCAGAGTATAACTCAGATGTAGATATAGAGAAAACTGTTGATGACTTAAGGAATTATCTACCTAGAACCATTAAAGTATTCTCTAAATCTGAATTAATCAAACGAGAAAGAACCTTCCATGAAAATAATTCTCCAATGGGTTTTATCTTTCGTTTTATTTTGATTATTGCTGTCGTTGTCAGTATTTTTATTTTATATCAAATTCTTTATGTAAAAGTTACACAAAACCTGGGGAATTATGCGACGTTGAAGGCTTTAGGGTTTAGTCAAAAATCTTTGATTTCCGTAGTTATCCATGAGGGTATTATTTTAGTAATTGCTGGATATATTCCAGGTATAATATTATCTTATTTAGCTTATTCATATCTAATTAATGTGACAAAGATTTTTATAGAAATGAATTTAAGAACAGCTTTGACTGTCTTATTGTTAGTGTATATGATTTGCTTAATATCATCAATTCTTTCTTTGATTAAGATTAAAGACGCAGACCCAGTGGATGTTTTTAAATAAGTTTAATCCAATATTTTTACGGAATTTATGAATCAGGTTATTAAAATTAAAGAACTTAACCATTATTATCAAGAAGGCAGAAGAAAAAAACAAATTCTATTTGGCATTAATCTTGAAATTCAATCCCAAGAAGTTGTGATTTTAACTGGAGCGTCTGGTTCAGGGAAAACGACACTTCTATCTTTGATGGGCTGTCTACGTTCTGTGCAAGAGGGTAGTCTTAAATTGTTTGCTCATGAATTAAAGGGAGCTAACGAATTCGAGCGGACGCAAATACGCAGACGAATTGGTTATGTTTTTCAACATTTCAACTTATTAGATTTTATGACTGTTCGTCAGAATGTCATTCTGTCTCTAGAACTACAGGATAATTTTACACCTCAAGATGCTATTAGCAAAAGTACAGAAATTCTCAAATTAGTTGGTATGGAAAAGCACATAAACGCTTATCCAAGGGATCTCTCCGGTGGGCAAAAACAACGGGTAGCGATCGCCCGCGCCCTTGTCCATCGTCCGCAATTAATTTTTGCAGATGAGCCAACATCTTCTTTAGATGGACAAACAGGAAAAGAAGTCGTTGAACTGATGACAGGACTGGCGAGGGAACAAGGGAGTGCTGTTGTGATTGTCACCCATGATAACCGTATTTTTGGCGTGACCAATCGGATTCTGCGTATGGAAGATGGCAAACTAGATTTAGACTATCAGGGCCGGCTATCTGTTGCTTTACCGACCTTAACTGATAAGCAATTAATCCAGTTACTTCCTCAATTAAAAATGCTGACTTTCCAACCTGGTGAAATTGTCATCCACCAAGGTGACTTAGCCGATAAATTCTATATCTTGATGGAAGGAGAGGTAGAGGTAATTCAAGAAGATGGGGACTCAGAACCAAAATTATTAAAAAGATTAGGGCCTAATAGCTATTTTGGTGAAATAGGGTTACTTCACGAAACTACGCGGACAGCAACAGTAAGGGCGGCAAGTGACACTCCTATAAAAGTTATAGTTTTTGAACAATCAGATTTTGAGAAGATGGTCAACAGTTCCGAAATGACCTATGCAGTTTTGAATTACCAAGCAATGAAAGCTGGACGAACGCAAATCCAAACTCCTAATAGTGCATCTATACAACTTCGCCAGAAAGAATTAAAAATCCTTGAGGAATACTGTAGGGAAGCCTCAAGGACTGAAATTGATGTGTTGAATGAGTTAATTAACGAGCTATCACAGCAAACTAGGCATAGTAAGTAAAAATCATACATACCTAATACCTTGCACTATGTCACCAATTCCGCCAGCCACCTTTTGGTGCTACTTCACTGGTATATTTCTGACCATGATTTAGTAATAAAGATTGGTATTCTTGACTACTTGCCCATCTGTCAATTTCTCTGGCACGGAGGACTGGAACGGGGTGGGTTAATTGAGCAGTACGAGCAGCTTTAACCATTTCCCCCATTTCGCTTTTACTAATATCGTCGTAAGCGCGAGCTTGCTCAATAAAAGCATCCAAATTCAGTTGCGGTGCTAGGGTGGGGGAACCTCCAGCCAACTTCATTAAAACTGACATCACGACCTTGGGGTCTTGGGTAGCTAGTAATGCGGCGCGATCGCAGGTAAACTCAGCACAACGTACCCACTCTAAAAGTTGTGCCTGGATAGCTTGAGCCATAAAAGCCCCTATATTGGGGACTGCTGATGCTGCTAATACTAATAAATTTACAGGTGTCAGATAAACACTGTGGTCACACTTGAGATGTCCCAACTCATGGGCAATCACCGCCTGGATTTCCTCTGGAGTCAGGATATCAATTAAGGAAGTATGCAACACTACAAAAGGTTGCTTACCCCGCATAGCAAAGGTGTAGGCATTAGGAGCCGGGTGTTGTCTGACATACAACTGGGGAGGCTCAATATCCAAAATTTTGCAAGCTTCTAACAACAGCTTGTGTAAATTAGGCAGTTGTTTTTCCCCTACCAAAACACTCGAAGCAATATTTTCTACATAAAAAACTTGCTCCGCCATTGGCCCTAGTAAATTTCGTACCAACATATCCAAGCCCGGTATTTGCTTGAGAGATGTAGTAGCTTCCAGGTCTAGTGGATGACGAAACGAGTCAGCTTTTAAACCGATGAGCGGAGATTTGAACAAGGACATGATATAGCCAGTTGGTAAAACAAAACATCAACAGCCTCCCACAGTTAGTATAGCGACTGGAGGTTGGGGACTGGGGATTGGGGAGCAGGGGAGCAGGGGAGCAGGGGAGAAAAACTACCCCTATACTCCTACACCCTTACACCCCTACACCCCTACACCCTTACACCCTTACACCCCTACACCCTTACCTAAGTAGAAATCGGCGCTGGCGACGCATTGTTATTAGCGGCTACTTCAGCATTTGCTGGCTCCTCGCGTACTCGAAGGATTTTAGCTCCCAATTGTTGCAACTTTACATCAATTTGATCGTAGCCCCGATCAAGATGATGTAAGCCCTGAATGGTAGTTTTACCTTCGGCGGCTAATCCGGCTATGACTAACGCGGCTGATGCTCGTAAGTCTGTGCCGATGACTGGCGCACCTGATAAAATTGGCACTCCGCGCACAAAAGCAGTATTGCCTTTCACCCGAATATCTGCCCCTAAGCGATTTAACTCTGAGGCATGGCGCAAGCGATTTTCAAATACTGATTCGTTAATAATGCTGTCGCCTTCTGCCAAAGTTAACAAGGCCATAAATGGTGCCTGCATATCCGTGGGGAACCCAGGATGGGGCAAGGTATCAATATCCGTAGCCTTGAGAATTTCGGCAGGAAGAATGCGTAAGCAATCTGGACTTTCCTCAATGATGGTTACGCCAATATCCCGCAACTTGGCAATTAACGGGATTAAATGATCTGGTACTACTGAGGAAAGAGTAATTTCGGAACGGGTGATAGCTCCGGCAACGAGGAAAGTTCCAGCCTCAATGCGATCGGGAATAATACTGTAGTCAACAGAGTGTAATTTAGGAACACCAACAATAGTAATTGTACTAGTGCCAGCGCCCTGAATATTAGCTCCCATTGCCTTGCAGAAATTAGCCAAATCGACTACTTCTGGCTCCCGTGCAGCGTTTTCCAAGATGGTTTCGCCATCGGCGAGGGTGGCTGCCATCATCAAGGTTTCTGTCGCTCCCACACTGGGAGTATCTAGGTAAATTTTGGCTCCTTTCAACCTACCACCACTACCAGGAACATAGGCGTTACAAATGCCATGTTCAATTTGCACCTCTGCGCCCATTGCTTGCAGTCCTCGGACGTGCAGATCAACGGGTCTGGCTCCTATGGCACAACCGCCAGGTAATGGCATCTGTGCAACGCCTAACCTTGCCAAAATGGCTCCTATGGCAAAGAAACTCGCTCGTAACTGGGTAACTAGCTCGTAGGGAGCTTTTGATGTCTTAATTTCGCTGGCATTGATGTCTATGATGTCTGCTTGTCGTGTCAAGCGTACACCTAACGCCGATATTACTTCACCCATTCGTTCTACGTCCGCCAATAAAGGAACGTTACGAATCCGGCAATCTCCTGAACAAAGCAAGGCTCCAGCCATGATTACCAATGCTGAATTTTTTGCCCCGCTAATTTTGACATGACCCCGTAAGGGATGCCCACCCCAAATTTGCAAGACTGAGGAGTCTGCTTCTGGCACCAGTTTGGCATCTGGTAAGCTGCTAGAAGGATTAATAAGCCTACCTCCAAAATAAACACGTAATTTTCTAGGTTAGAAGTTGGTTTTGATTCTACAGTAAAGATTTGATTTGTCTACATTTTTGTAGTTATCTCTTGTACTGATAAATCATTTTTCGGGTCTGCGCTGATGGCTGGAAGTTAATGATAGCAAGGCTTATAGGTTTTAACTAAATTTATCGACGACTTAATACAGAGCATTGTTTTTATGTAAAAATAAATACTCAATAAAATCTTGTCATATGCCCTCACTACTGCAAATTAAGCCATCAGCGATTATCCACCTATGAATAATTCCCATTTCGTTAACTCTAATTTCTATAAGACCCTAATTAAAGTCTGACAAGTTGATATTTTTTATCAAGCAATGAGTGTTGGCTAGAAAAACGCCACAAGAATCATTTTTTCTAGTAGCATAGCTATAAAAGAGTTTACCAACCCCTGTTTGCCAATGATCGCCAGCAATCGCTCAGTCACAAGAAGCATGGGAGCAAGGGGGAAGACTGAGCGGCAACTTACTAGCAACCCTACGCACTTTAACTCTCAAGAATTTGACTTGACAAAAATCAATAATTAGGTAACAATCAAAAACGGTCGATAAATAAACCGCAAGCGGAACTGGCGGAATTGGCAGACGCGCTAGATTCAGGTTCTAGTGCCGCAAGGCTTCCGGGTTCAAGTCCCGGGTTCCGCATAAATTCAGTGCTTAGTTATGAGTACTGAGTGCTGAGTTGTTAAATAATCGGAACTCAGCACTAGTAATGTTAACAAGTTTACAAAACTCTTTAGTTAAACAAATCCGCAAGCTGCACTCCACCAAGGAGCGGCATAAACAAGGTCTGTTCCTGTTGGAAGGGACGCATTTGTTAGAAGAAGCTTGTGCAATGGATTATCCCCTAGAGGTGGTGTGTTGTACTCCAGAATGGGAGGCAAGCCACACAGCTTTGTGGGAAGAGGCTTGTAATCGATGCGATCGCTGTGAGATAGTCAGTGAAGAAGTATTGCAAGCGATCGCTACTACTGTACAACCAGATGGGGTAGTGGCAACAGCAAAGCGCAGCGAACTCCAAAGCCAAATACCATTTACAGGTGTAGTCCTAGCCTTAGAAACCATCCAAGACCCTGGTAATTTAGGGACAATCATTCGCACTGCGGCGGCTGCTGGTGCTTCCGGGTTATGGTTGAGTCAAGATAGTGTAGATTTAGATAACCCGAAAGTTCTCAGGGCTTCGGCTGGACAGTGGTTTCGTTTAGCCACCGCAGTTAGTGAAGATTTAAAAGCAACAGTGCAGCTTTGCCAGCAAGCAGGAATGCAGGTAGTAGCCACCTTACCCACAGCTAAGTTAACTTATTGGGAAATAGACTGGCATAAACCCAGTTTAATTTTATTGGGGAATGAAGGCGCTGGCTTGTCGCCTGATTTAGCGGCGATGGCAGACCAGGAAGTGAAAATTCCCCTGAGTCCTGGTGTAGAATCTTTGAATGTGGCAATTACATCCGCCTTAATGTTGTACGAAGTACAGCGACAGTTAAACTTTCAATAGGTAATACATTGATGTTGCTGCGTTGGGTGGCGACTATTTGGACTTTGTGATTTCTTCTAAATAATTTTCAATATCAGCAACCGCATCTTCCAAGGCTGCCAAATCAATATGAGTTTCATCCTCACAAGCCGTCACTTGACCAATATTATCAGTAGATGTAACGGTAGTTTCTTCATCTTCAACTAAGCTTTCCTGTAAGATATCCTCCAACTCTTCCAGGGATGCTTGAAACTCTTGTTCAAGGTGACGGCGCTTTTCGGGCTGGCTTTGCTCCATAGTTTTGTAAAAAAATTTGATTGACTGTGTAACCTAAACCTGGGGTGACTGAAAAATTGCAGTTCTTCACCAGTATCTACAAAATATAAATTTGCCCATCTAAAAAATATTTACATCCATTTGCTGTATAAAGTTTACACACTCATCGGCAAAACGGGTAGCGAAATTTTATGGATAAAAACCCACCCACAAGGGGATAGAGTTTTGTCAGTGGTCAGTAGTCAGTGGCAAAGATATGTAAAAACCACGCCATGTGCGGGTTGGGTTATTAGACCAGATCATTTCCACAACTGACATACGCTGTGCAATAAAAAAAGCCTGCCAAAGCAAGCTTAGTTTGTATAGATTGAGACTTTAGTTTGAAGTCTGGTTTTTAATAATGAGTACCGGTTTTGCGATGATTAATCGCAGTTACATCATCGGGCTTGAGTAACTTACCGTTGTCAACAGTTGCATATACTACCCAGTGGTCGCCACATTCTAGGCGTTGGTCAACCGAGCATTCCACATAAGCTAAAGCGTCAGCGAGGACTGTACAACCGTTGTCAGCTTCTGTAGTGGTGAAGTTGGCAAAACGGTCTTCCCCTGGCGCGAAGTTTTTGCGGAAATGCTTCATGTATTCCAGATGACTGCCTTCAGGTAAGATATTCAAGGCAAATTTACCACCGGGATACATGAGGGATTCAATCGCCCGTTCTTTGGCAATGGCGACAGTTAAACCTGGTGGGTTAAAGGTGGCTTGAGATACCCAAGAACCAAGCATTCCTGTAGACACATCGCCTTGTTTGGCGGTAATGACACAAACTGAGCCGACAATGCGACCAACAGCTTGTTCTACAGGGGTAGCGGCTTGTTGGGGTACGCGGACTTTTTTGGCTTTCTTCAAGGTTTGGGCGAAGTCTGTACCAACTTCTTCACAGAACTTGAGGGTAACATCGTCTGGTTTAAACTTCACCTTCAAGGTTTCTAAACCAAAGCGATATCCCGCATCCCGCAGTTTACCTTCAATCATGTCTAAGGCTTCACCACTCCAACCGTAGGAACCAAACACCCCGGCTAGTTTGTTGTTATCACCAACTTTGAGGACAATACCCAAAGCAGTATTAATGGGGGTTGGTGCATGACCACCGATGGTAGGAGAACCGATGAGGAAAGCATCGACTTGTTCTAAATTGCTTTGAATTTCTTCCGGTGTGGCAAATTCGCAGTTGATAGATTTAACCGCAACACCGCCTTTAGTTAATCCGAGAGCGATCGCCCGCGCTATAGTTGCAGTATTACCGTAAGCTGAAGCATAGAGTAAGGCGACGGAAATTTCTCGCTCTTTTTGGGCTTTACTCCAATCTGCATAGGCTTGGGTGAGGGCGATTAAACTGGTACGTACCAGAGGCCCATGACCCACAGCATACATCCGCACTTGTAAATCAGAGATTTTCTCTAATGCTGCTTCCACATGGATAGCATGGGGAGCCATCAAACAGTTGTAGTAATAACGTTGGTCTTCCTTGAAGGATTCCCAGTTATCATCAAATACATCATCGCCACAGATATGAGCGCCGAAAATCTTATCTGTGTAGAGAATCTGGGTTTGCACATCGTAAGTACAAAGTCCAGCCGGCCACCGGGGGCTAGGAATTGGCAAGAACTTCAACACATGACCCTTACCTAAATCCAGGGTTTCCTTACCCCGCATTGCCAAAATATTTAAGTTGTCATCAGGGAAAGCCGCCCGTAAATCACCAGCCGCCGGTAGGGAACAGACAAAGGTAATCTGGGGAGCCAATTCTAACAGCGCCTTGAAAGTAGGTATGCGGTTGGGGCTAAAGTGACCCAAAATAACATAATCCAATTTTTTCAAATTGATCGTCTGTTGCAATGCTTCGAGATAAATTCCCATAAAGCTTTCAACAGGCGGGTCAATAATTGCTGTTTTATCACCTTCAATTACATAAGAGTTAGAGGTAGTACCTCTTTCTAAAGCATATTCAATTTCAAACCGCAAACGTGACCAACTACGCGCTCTGAGAACTTTCGTGTTTGTAGCAATCGGCAAAACCTGTACGTCACGGGGCTTGGAATCGCTCATAGATTTTGTTTTAGGTTTGTCAAAAAATTGCAAAAACCGGGTAGATTTTGCCCAGTCTTTAATTGATTGGATTAAGTTCATAGATATTGGGAGTTGGGTATTGGGGACTAGGGACTGGGGACTGGGGATTAGGTATAGAAACGTTCTTCTACACCCCTATACCCCTATACCCCTATACCCCTTTCTTAGTAATAGTTGCCTACTTTGCGGTGACGAACTGCTGTTAGTCCATCGGGCTTGGAAACGCGACCATCTTCCACGGTGCAGTATAAAATGTAGTGATCGCTGCATTCTAGGCTGCTTTGGACTTCGCATTCCATGTATGCTAGAGCGTCTGTGAGGATGGGGGAGCCGTTTTTGGCAATTTGGGTTCTTACTCCGGCAAAGCGGTCTGCACCGGGATGGAGGCGCTTGAGGAATTGTTTTTTCAGTTCTTGGTAATTGCCTTCTTCTAAGACATTGAGAACGAAGCGATCGCCTACTTGCATTAAGGTATCAATAGCTCTATCTTTAGCTACGGCAATCGTAAAGCCCAATGGTTGCAAGCTGGCTTGGGATACCCAGGAAGCTAACATGGCGCTGCTAACATCACCTTTTTTGGTTGTGACGATATACAGACCGTTGCTAATCCGTCCCAATGCCTTTTCCATGTTGACATCGAGGGACTTGATTTGCTTGATGTTACGTTCCCGTGTCAGCAGTTGTCCCAAGTCTGTACCCGCTTCTGTACATAATTGGTATGCGGATGCGCCAGGAACATCTTTAATCCGAATCGCCGGGAAGGCTTCTTTCACACCCAAATCAATAAATTTGCGGCGGATGGTATCAACGGGTTCGTCATCGCCACCGAAGCATTCAAACAAGCCGACTGCTTGCTTATCTTTAACTACAGATAGCAGGGAACTAATACCAGCTTGAGCTGCTACCGATGTTGTGGGAGGCATACCAATAATTAAACCAGCTGCCCTACCTGCCAATTCTTGAATTTCTTGAATTTCTGCTGTGCTGAGGTCGATCATTTCTACAGCAACACCAGTTTTTTGAATACCCTCGCCGATGGCTTGAACTAGTAAGTTGCTATAGCCATAGTCGGCGACATAGAATAAACCAACGGTGGTTTCCGCTTTGGCTTGTCTTTGGCTCCAGCTTTGGTAACACTCAGTCAACACATCTAAATGATGGTACAACAGAGGCCCGTGACCGTTAGCGATTATCTTAATTTTGCCCAGTTCACCCATGCGCTTCATCGCGTTCAATAGCGATCGCGCATTTGGCCCCATGAGACAGTCGTAGTAAAATCTGAAATCAGCTTCAATCGCTTCTAAGTCTTCATCAAAAGTGCGGTTGTCGCAAAAGTGCATCCCAAAAGCATCACAAGTATAGATAACTTCGGTTTTGCGATCATAGCTAAAAATGGTATCAGGCCAGTGCAGATTAGGCGCACTAACAAACTCAATTTCGTGACCTTTACCAATATCGATGCGATCGCCACTTTTGACAATCCGCTTAGAAAAAGGATCGTGTACTAAACCTTCCAAAAATTGCAAAGCAATCTTAGAAGCCAAGACAGTTGCTCTTGGTGCTAATTGCAGCACATCTTCCACCAAACCGCTGTGGTCTGGTTCTGTATGACTGACAATAATGTAATCAATAGCCTTGGGGTTAATTAGACCTTTTAGTGTTTCTAAATACAGCTGGCGGAACTTCTGGTGAGAAGTATCAACTAAAACTGTCTGTTCGCCTCTAATTAGATATGAATTATAAGTCGTACCGTTTTGTAGTCCGAATTCGATATCGAAGCGATCGCGATCCCAGTCTAGACAGCGAATCGCCGTAGTGTTAGGGGCAATTTCTACAGTTTCTACAGTCAGACGATGCTGAACATTTTCTGTGTGGGCGTTGCCGGTCGTAGACATCGATACCATGATTCGTCTCCGAGCGCAAATAAACAGTAATTATTTCTCTGCCCCCATTGTGCGCCTAACTAAATTTTAAAGTTGTAATAAAAACGATATTTTCTCAAATTCAACTTGTAGCAAATAATGCCATTTATCAGCGTATTTTATAACTCAATAAATATCCTGTAAATCAAATTACCCAAAGGGTATCACGTTTTAGAGGCTATTTATAAAGTAAATCTAAAAGCGAGAGAAAAGGAGTTACGGTAACGATAAAATACTTCATAAACAGTGTATTTACATAGTTGCTCATGGCTCGAAAGTCTTACCCCACAGACTTAACTGATATAGAGTGGGAAATTCTGTCTGAGTTGATTCCACCAGCAAAAACTGGAGGACATCCACGCACAACAGATATGCGTGAAATATGCAATGCCATCTATTATCATTTGAAAACAGGATGTCAATGGAATATGCTTCCAGGGGACTTCCCACCAAGCTCAACGGTATACAGCTACTACAGGAAATGGCAGCGCAAGGGAGTTTTGGAAAAATTAAATCATACATTGCGTGGTCAAGTTCGCTCAAAGTTAGGCAAATCAACACAACCAACTGCGATCGCCGCAGACAGTCAGTCGATCCAAGACCGACCAAAAAAGGGGATGTGTACGGTTTTGACGGATGTAAAAAGGTAAAGGGCAGAAAGCGGCAGACTTTGGTTGATAGTCTAGGACTTTTGTTAAAAGTCGTTGTCAGTGAAGCAAACGCCCCAGAACGAGTACTTGCTGCTTACGCACTCATGGAATTGCTAGAAGAACGCCCGGAATTACTGGAAAAAGTTAAAGTTATGTGGGTTGATTCTGGTTACGACGGTGATAAATTTGCACTCTGTGTTTGGTTGATGATCCAAGCTCATGTTGAATATGCTGTTATGACTAGAATTATGCTACGTCGTCTTGTCTCCTAAAGATTTACTTTATAAATAATCTCTTAAATATTGATATTTCTTGGCATAATTTAAAATCCCTCACATATCATACATAACTTATTCGTCTTGGCAAGATTACCGTAACAAAAAGCATAGATTTCCCTACTTCATAAGTATTAAAACCTAAACTTCAGGAAAGGTGGGAAGATGATACTAATACAGTTTCTTGATGAAAATGCACTTTATTCCGCACTGTAGAGATGCTGCATGCAACGTCTCTACATCATTTATTTGGCGCAACTTCATAGACAATTGGTATAACTTCAACTGTTATTGTTAAATAGGACTCACGCACCCAGATTTTCTGTTGATATCTGGTGTAAGGGTTGTAAAATTTCCATCAACTCAGACTGAATTACTCTTCATCATTGCTGTCACTAAAACTCACCTTTTCATAAATTTCAGGTATAGAAATTTGTAAATCAACAGTGCTGAGTGATAAAGTTGCAGAGTCACTTTCTAATTCAGTAAACAACCATTGATCAGCCGCAGTTTTTACATATTTCATCACATGATGTTGATACTGGTCGATTAAAATATATTCTTGAAATTCTGGAATAGGGCGATAATAATGAAACTTATCGCCTTGGTCATAATTTTTTGTGGACTTAGATAAAACTTCTACTATTAATGATGGATTGGTGACAGTGGTGGTATTAGTTCCGGCATAAACCGGCTCACCTTGAATTACCATGACATCAGGATAGGTATATTGCTGATAACGGGGTAGCCATAAACGCACATCAGCCATGTAAATCTCGTAATCTTGAGCGCGCAAAGCAGATTTTAAAGCAAATGCTGTATTAAGGGCTATTTTATTATGATTAGTAGTGCCGCCTGTCATCGGAATGATTTCTCCATTGCGGTATTCGCTTCTAAATTCGGCTTTTTCTTCCAGTTCTAGATATTCTTCGGGGGTGTAATAACGTTTTTGGGTTGCGGTTTGCATAACAGTTTTCACCTATAGAGAAGAATCACAGCTTAATTGTTTATTTTTGTGGCGATCGCCTAGCGTTTTTTGATATCCAATAGACTGATTGTAAGATGCGTAGGCGTAACCCGTCGTAGACATCGCTCGGCATAGATCCTAATACTTTCATTTATAAAATAAAGATGTACTCATAACTGAGGAACGGGAAATCAATCATGCTAAATTACAATCCATTAGCTTGCTTACCATCATCAGAGGAACTACCAGACTCGGACGATACCCCCGTGGATAATGAATTACAAGATTTGATTCCCGGTTTACTCAAAGCCCTTTTGGCGATGGCTTGGCCAGAACGCATGGATTGGTTTTTTGGCGTAGATATGGGTATTTATTATGACCCTGACTCACCAGCAATAGTACCGGATGGGTTTTTGAGTTTGGGTGTAGAACGATTTTATGATGCAAATCTTCGTCCCAGTTATGTGCTTTGGGAAGAAAAGAAACTACCAGTATTAGTGCTGGAGGTAGTATCCCAAACATATCGCGGTGAATACTCAACTAAGAAAGCGGAGTATGCAAAACTAGGGATTTTGTATTATGTGGTTTACAATCCATTGCGTCGCCGCAAGCCACGATTGGAAGTATACAAATTAGTTAACAATGTTTATGAGTTATATGATGGCAATCCTGTGTGGCTACCAGAAATAGGTTTAGGAATTGGTATAGAACAGGGAACTTATCTCGGTATTCCCCGCGAGTGGGTGTATTGGTATAACCAAGAAGGGCAAAGGCTTTTAACTCCGGAAGAACAAGCACAGCAAGCACAGCAACGCGCCGAATTATTAGCAGAAAGATTGCGATCGCTTGGCGTAGATCCTGATTTAATCTAAGAGCATATTTTAAAATTTCTCTGGTCAGTAGCAAAACGTTTTAGATCCCCCTAAATCCACGCCACTTGCTACACAGCATATAAATGTGTGTACAGCGTAGCTTCCCTTGTAGAGAAGAGTTAGGGTTTAGGTCTGTATTACATTCAACTGCAAACCGCTATCACTAAGCTCAAAAGTTCATTAACGAAGCTTTGAAGTTCTCGAATTAAGCTCAAAGATTCATCAATGGAGTTCAAACACTCGCCCATGAGTATCAAAGACTCTCGCGTGAATGTCAAAGACTCTCCCACGAGTATTAAACACTCTCCCACAAGTATCAAACACTCGCCCACAAGTATTAAACACTCGCCCATGAGTATCAAAGACTCTCGCGTGAATATCAAAGACTCGCCCACGAGTATTAAACACTCTCGCGTGAGTATCAAAGACTCGCCCACGAATATCAAACACTCTCCCGCGAGTATTAAACACTCATTACAGCAACTTTCATTTACCTAAACCACACACTCACCTTCTTCTTTGCGCCTTTGCGCCTCTGCGTGAGACAAAAACTTTCAAGAATTCCCCATCACCCTCTCAAGACTCACCCTCACATCTTCAGCGTGTGGTGACTGTAATCGCTGCAAAATCTCTAAAGCTGGTTGCAAATAAGATATCGCCTTAGCGTATTCACCCTGCTGTTCCGCCAAATGCCCCAAACACCACAGAGTTATTGCTTTGCCTTGGACATTACCAATGTGTTCAGTTATTTCCAAAGACTGGTGGTAGAGTGCGATCGCTTGAGCGACTTCCCCTTTATCGGCATGGAGAATTCCCAGTTGGTGCAAAGTCGCCGCTTTGCCTTGGACATTTCCAATGCGTTCTTTTATTTCTAAAGACTGATTGTAGAGTGCTATTGCTTGATCCACTTCCCCTTTGTCGTCTTTCAGCATCCCTAAATAATCATAGATTGCTCCTAATTCTCGTTCGTCTTCTGCGGGACAAAGATTTAAAGCTTGTTCGTAATAGTTTGATGCTCGATCAACCTCACCTATTTGGTGTTCACAATAAGCAATTTCTCTGAGAACCGTTGACATTTTGGTAGGGTGCGTCAGTGCCATAGAACCTAACTATACAGAGAAATTATTCATACTGACGCACCCTACTGGCTTTAGGTCGGTTAGTGTCAATCTGTCTACGACACGCTACGGAAACATAGAGAAGCCGCAGGTTATTACGAATTACTTTGCCGTGAAGCTTGGGCGCGTTTGTTAATTTCTGACCAATTAACTACATTCCACCAGTTATTTAAATATTCAGGACGACGATTTTGATATCTGAGATAATAGGCGTGTTCCCAGACATCATTCCCCATGATTGGGTATGAACCTTCTGCGATAGGGCTATCCTGATTAGGAGTGCTGACAATCTGTAACTGTCCTTGGGGATTTCGCACTAACCAAACCCAACCACTACCAAAGCGATCGCCTCCTGCTTTGTTAAACTGTTTTTTGAACTCTTCAAAATTGCCAAAGGTTTGGTTGATTTCTTGGGCGATGTCTCCTGTTGGTTGTCCACCGCCATTGGGACTCATAATTTGCCAGAAAATTGTATGGTTGAGATGTCCGCCACCATTATTACGTACTGTGTTGCGAATATCTTCAGGCACACTATTCAAATCCCGCAGTAAAGCTTCTACACTACTATTTTGCAGTTCTGGATGCTTTTTCAACGCATTATTAAGGTTATTAACGTAAGCGGCATGATGTTTATCGTGATGCAGTTTCATAGTTTCTGCATCGATCGCTTTCTCTAGTGCATCATAACCATAAGGTAATGGCGGTAACTCGGCTGGATTTGTCCCCAGTGGGCGGTCTAGAAAACCTATGGAACGTTTATCTGTTGCGGTCGCAGTGGTTTGCACAGGACTTGCTACATTAGTTGGGAGGGAATTTGCTGCCTCTTGAGGTTGGCAAGCATAAAGCATAGATGTCACTAGAATTACCATGAAAAAGCCAATAAACCGTTGCCACAGAGATGATTTCATGTTGTTGCCTCTTGTTTGTTCTTAAATTGAGCTATAATATGCTCTGCTTATATAGTTGGTGCCAAAATTCTTAATAGCAAAGAATAAATAATTGCCAGAAAAATTGGACTTTATATGGCGCTTAAAACACAATAACTTAATCTGGATTCAGAGTTAATAGATAATAGGTAATAAGACAATTAGATTTTATTCTTTTTAGCTGTGACGCTAGCCTGCGCTCACGATTTTCTCACCTGATAACGTACTAGCTCTTGAACATCTTGAGGCTGTAGTTTTAATACTTGAGCAGTCATTGATTCTATCATATTTATTTCGGTGACTGGAAATACAAAGCTCAACTTTCTCAGTGATTTATTAGCAGTTATTACTTCAATAAATGTTATTTCTTTTTCTTTTTTAATCTCAGCTTTAATTGCCTTTAATGCTACAGGAATATTGACGGTCACTGGTTGATTACGATTTATCTTTTTTACTTGAGGATACAATCCAAATGTTTTGGCGATCGCTGCTTCATCAAAATTAGATTTAGGAAATTCCATTTCTACTGTCTTGAGCAGAGAATCGCCAATATTAATATTAACTTTTGTTAGGCTTTGGTCTTGTTCTATTTGAGTATCAATTACCGTAAAACTCATCATTAATATAACTTGCGTCAGCTGATCAGCTTGTAACTTATCTATTGTCCTATAAGACAAAGCTAATAAGTGCTTCGTTAACAAATCACTGCCAGCCCAAAAAGAAATACCCACCAGCAAAAGTGACATAATAATCAGCAAAATATGTGGACGTAAATCAGGCATAGATGTAATTTGTCAAGTAAAATGGTCTTAAATCTTTAATAAGGTCTGAAAAAATTTATCAATTTTCCAGTAAAACTATCTATTGATAGATATATAATCTGTCTCCTGGTCGAACAAATCAAAATATAAAATTGGGATAGTAGTTATGATAGATATCAAAACACTTATCTTTATTAAAAAGGATCTGACAATTCCATCCCCAAAAATCTTATGCGGATATTACTAGTGGAAGATGATTATGAACAATTAGAGCCATTACAAGGTATCTTATCGGAAGCTGGCTATATTGTAGATACGGCGGAAGACGGAGAAATTGCCGAGTGGTTGATTTCCCAAAAGGATTATGACCTACTGATTTTAGATTGGATGCTACCCACAATAAGCGGGTTAAGTTTGTGCCGCCAGTATCGTTGTTCGGGTAAAACTGCACCTATATTGATGCTAACGGCCAGAGACACCACACCAGACAAAGTGATGGGTTTAGATGCTGGTGCAGATGATTATCTCGTCAAACCCGCAGACTTAGTAGAACTGTTGGCGCGGGTTCGTGCTTTAGCAAGGCGAGTTCCCAATTGGCAAGGAGACAGCTTGCGTGTTGCAGACTTACAATTGCATCTAGCATATTTAACCGTAGAACGAGAGCAACTCAAAGTCGAGCTATCTCCCCGTGAAGCACGATTACTCGAATACCTCATGCGTCACCCCAATCAGGTTTTAACTCGCAGCCAGATAGAAGAAGCACTGTGGGAGTGGGGAATGGAACCAGAAAGCAATGCTTTAACCGTACTGGTACGCAAGCTGCGACACCGTTTGCAGCAAGTAGATGCAGCAGAGTGGATTAGAACGGTTTATGGTATGGGTTATCGCCTAAATCCACAATATTAAATATTGTCAATCAATGGGATAATTGCCTAAAAGATAGGGACTGGGAATTGGGAACTAGGTGAAGCCGGAGAACATAACTAATTACCCACTACCTATTACCCATTACCTTATGAACAGTTCTGATGACTACAAAAGCGATCGCAATATTTGATATAGATGGAGTTATCCGCGATGTTGGGGGTTCCTATCGTCGAGCCTTAGCAGACACGGTAGAGTACTTTACAAATAAGGCCTATCGTCCCACTTCTTTAGAAATTGATGAACTGAAATCCGAAGGTATTTGGAACAACGATTGGGAAGCGTCTCAAGAATTAATCTCCCGTTACTTTGCAGCTCAAGGAACACGCCGTGAACAATTGCAACTAGACTACAACAATATAGTTGCCTTTTTTCAATCCCGTTACCGTGGCCCAGACCCAGACAATTGGACGGGATATATCTGTGATGAACCGTTATTATTACAACCAAGTTATTTAGAACAACTTACACAAGCGGGTATTGCTTGGGGATTTTTTAGCGGTGCTACTCGTGGTTCTGCTAACTATGTTTTAAAACAACGTTTGGGTTTACACTCTCCCGTACTCATTGCAATGGAAGATGCGCCAGGTAAACCAGACCCCACAGGACTTTTTGCAACTATTAGCCAGTTAGAGGATGGGCTAGAGGAAAAATCAGTAATTCTCTATGTCGGAGACACGGTAGCAGATATGTACACAGTCAGCAAGGCTAGAGAAATCAAACCTCACCGTACTTGGATTGGAGTAGGTATCTTACCGCCTCATGTCCAAGAAACAGCAGCCCGTCGAGAAGCTTATGCACAAACATTAGTAACAGCCGGTGCAGCAGTAGTTTTAAGTAATGTTGAACAGTTAAATCCAGCGCAAATACAAGAGTTATTACAGCAGTTGTCTTAACAATAGGACTTACGTACCCAGATTTTCTGTTGAGACCGGGTGTAGGGGTGTAAAACATTTATTTTGAATTTTAAGCTTTAGCTTCCCGTAGGGTATTTTGAATTGATTCATACCCTTCTCCAAACCCTTGATCTTTCGTTGTCATGCGTAATACCAATTTGAAAAAAGAATGCGATAGATAAACCATCCGTAGAGACGCGATAAATCGCGTCTTCACCCCATGATGTGTTGCAATCATTATTTGAATTGGTATAAGTCCTAAGCAGTTCAAAATTAAACCTATTCCCAAGTCTTAACTTTACGATCAAGGCAAAAATACGTAAGTAAATAACTATCAATAAGGGCTGTTAACATTTAACAGCCCTCACAATGGATTGTGCAACTTAAAAACAGAGTAGCTTATCTGCTAGATCAATCAATTAAATGCGTAGTACTATACTCCGAAAAAACTACTATAATCACGTTTTTTCACTGAAAATACATCAAGTTTTCATATTCAAATAAGTGTACTTACTTATACTGTATATAGCGCTGCAAAAAAGATTAAAAACTTGAGGTGCATTTGGCTCAAGCATGAATTGATTCCTTTTATCTCATGTCATTTAAAGAAATATGATCATCAAATTCACCGTGGTGATATGCACTTATAACGGTGCAACAAGACTGCCTAATGTACTTGATAAATTGCAAAATCAAATAGGTACAGAAGCGATTCCGTGGGAAATACTTGTAGTTGATAACAACAGTACAGACAGCACCAAACAAGTAGTCCAGCAGTATCAAAATACTTGTTTTAAATTCGGGCAATTGCGATATAGTTTTGAGCCAGAACAAGGATTAGCGATCGCCCGTCAACACGCTGTTGCAGCAGCCAGAGGAGAGCTAATTGGCTTTTTAGATGACGATAATGTTCCCTCTCCCACATGGGTTGCTAGTGCCTATTTATTTGCTCAAAATCATCCTCGTGCAGGTGCTTATGGTAGTCGTATTCAGGGTGAATTTGAAGCTCCTCCTCCAGCTGATTTCCAACGCATAGCAGCACTACTAGCCTTAACAGAGCGAGGCTCGAACAAGCTGCTCTATGAGCCAAAAAAAAAGGTACTGCCCCCTGGAGCCGGGTTAGTGGTGCGAAAACAAGCTTGGTTAGAAAATGTGCCAGAAAGATGTTTTCTCCAAGGTCGAGTTTGCGAACCCTATTTACCAGGGGAAGATTTAGAAGCACTACTACATATTCAACAAGCCGGATGGGATATTTGGTATAACCCAGAAATGCAAATAACTCACCAAATCCCTCATTGGCGGTTAAAGAAAGATTATCTTGTTGATTTATGCCGTGGTATTGGGTTGAGCCGTTATCACACGCGGATGTTGAGTGTTAAACCTTGGCAAGCTCCTGTTTTATTTTGGGTATATATTTTTAATGATCTACGTAAACTTCTTCTGCACTTATGCAAATATCGCGGTAGCGTCAAGAGGGATTTGATTGCAGCTTGTGAACTGGAACTATTTATTGGTAGCTTGCTAAGTCCTCCCTATATTTGGCAAGCATACATCAAAAAATATTTTCATTTAATTTGAGTCTCCAACTTCGCCTCCATTGGAGACTCACGTTAATTTACGCCACCGCGAACCGTCCCCTACACCCTCCAAGAGTTGCGTACACTCACTAAATAAGGCAAAATTGATAACACTAATTGGTTGCCAATATGCGTGTTCCAATAGTTGTGATTTTGGTGGTGGGGCTATTCGTGAGTCGGGAACATCAGCCAGTACTGGCGAATTTTCCGGTGGAGACGAAAGATTTGTCTGACGGAACGGTTATTGATGGATACGCCAAATATGGTGATTATGTAGGTGTTCCGGAAACGGGTGAACTTACCCAAACAATTGTTCAGGATGTGCAAATTCGGTTTATCGACGACAATAATCAGTCTGTAGATGAGCAGGGAAAACCGATTATAGGACGCACCCAAAAAGATTTTATTTTAGGTTTGTTAAAACTCAAGCCTGGTCAAATATTCCGTGATGAAGCTCTACAGGCAGATTTGCGAAGATTGCAGAAACTAGAGTCATTCACTTATGTTAGGGCTTACCGAGAAGAAAATCCCTTTGGGGTAAGTATTATTTATGATGTTAAAGAGCGCCGCTTTCCTAGTTGGAATTACGGTATAGGCAATAACGATGATATTGGCTTGTCTGGCCGGGTAACTTATAAAGATGCCAACATTAGCGGTTTAAATGACCAACTGACAACAACCGTGCAGGTTAGCGGTAAAGATATCCAATTTAATAGCCGATTTACAAGTCCTTATCGTCCAGGAGAACCAGAACGTCTGGGTTATAGTGTAACAGCTTTCCGCGATCGCCAAATATCCCGTACCTTTGATGATGAGATCAGACTAGCCAATGGTAACAGAACCAGGGAAGGTAGATTTGGTGGTTCTGTGGCTTTACTCCGTTCTTTTGATGAATGGGATGGGGCGTTAGGTTTTAACTACACCAGGATTAGTCTCCGTGATCAAGATTACAACGTTGTCCGGGCTGATGGCTTAGGTAATCCGCTTTCGGCAAGTGGTAAGGGCATTGATGACCTATTTACATTATCCTTGGCTGTAACGAGAGATTTACGAGATCATCGCCTCAATCCCACTCAAGGTTCAATTCTCACCCTCAGCACCGAACAAGCCATTCCCTTGGGACTAGGGAATATTTTTAGTAACCGTCTCCAAGGAAACTATATTCAATATCTACCAGTCACCTGGATAGGAAATCAGAATCTTACAGATAATCCGGAGATGGTGGCTGTAAATTTGCAACTTGGCACAATTTTTGGAGAATTTCCCCCGGCTGATGCGTTTAATTTAGGCGGGCTAAATTCGGTACGCGGTTATGGTTCAGGAAAACTCGCCAGTGGTCGCAGTTATGGTTTAGCTTCTGTGGAATATCGTTTTCCCATTGTGGAGTCAATCGGCGGAGTTGTATTTACCGATTTCGCCTCAGATTTTGGTTCTGGTAAAACAGTCATCGGGGAACCAGGTGTAGTCAGAAACAAACCGGGAAGCGGCTTTGGCTATGGCTTAGGAGTCCGCTTAAACTCTCCTTTTGGTTTATTTCGTGGTGACTTGGGAGTTAGTGACCAAGGAGAAATCAGATTTGAGATTACAACTGGACAAAGATTTTAATCAATAGTCAATAAGTGATTGGTCAAATATCATTATTTTTCTCACTACTTCCCCCAATCTAAGGCAAAAGAAAAAATCTTTTACCTTTTTACTTTTTACTTTCTTGTCCCCAATGATGAAATATTGGCGTGAAACCATCGCAGTTACCAAACGTATTTTAATTGAACTGTTACGCCGTAGACGCAGTTTGATTTTTTGGAGTATCTTCCCGATTTCGGTACTGACTTTGAGTGGTTTTATATTAGCAGAACGGGCGGAACTACCCCTAGCTGATGCTTTTTCCTATGCTGCACCTTCAACTTTAGTGGGTGCTGCACTGTTCTTTAGTTGCTTGGGCGGTACTGTGTCTACTGTAGTAGCAGAAAGAGAACAACAAACCCTCAAACGTCTTTTTCTGTCTCCCTTGAGTGGTTTATCTTATTTTTTGGGGATTTTCCTGGCCCATAGTTGCATTGGTATTGGTCAGGCTTTATTAATTTATGCGATCGCTGCTTTTTGGGGCGCAACTTTTAAAGGTTCAATTTTATTAGGATTGGGAATTATTTTTCTGAGTATTGCTGCTTACGTTGGTTTGGGTTTTATTCTCGGTACACAATTAGCCAGGCGGATTGAAGATGTCAATTCTTTGGTAGCCGCCTTTGGCGTTCCTTTATTAATTCTGGGTGGGGCATTTTTACCGACTGCATTGTTTCCTAAAACCCTGATCAATATAGCTAAATATAATCCCATTTATCATATGAATGAAGCTTTAGTTGCTGTATCTTCAAAAGGGGAACCAGTTGATAAAATAGCTTCACACATTACTTTTTTATTAGCATTCGCTATAGCGATGATTATTGGTGGTTGGTTATCGTATCAACGAATGTTAATTGTAGAGAGAAGATTATAATTGAGCAGAAAGATGCTAAATATTCATAATTTAAATAAATCCTATGGCGATCGTCAGGTTCTACAAAATTTAACTCTGAATATTACTAACAGTGAAATTTACGGTTTACTAGGTGCAAATGGCTCTGGTAAAACCACAACAATTAATATTATTTGTAATTTACTGAAAGCTGATAGTGGTGAGATTAAACTTAATAATCAGCTTATTTCTGAATCAACCAAAAAACTAATTGGTATTGCCCCTCAAGAAAATCTTTTATATAAAACCCTGACTTGTGAAGAAAATCTCCAGTTTTTTGGAGAAATTTATGGCTTAAGTAGAAAAAATATTCAAAAACAAACTAAAGATATTTTAGATGCTATCAACTTATCAGATAGGGCAAAAAGTCCGGTAGAAACTTTGAGTGGCGGGATGCAACGGCGATTAAATATTGCTGTAGCATTAGTACATCAGCCGAAGTTGGTAATTCTTGATGAACCAACTACAGGTTTAGATATTGAAGCACGTTACGAAATTTGGGAATTGATTCGACGACTGAAAACTCAGGGAATTACAGTTTTACTCACCACTCATTTATTAGATGAAGCAGAACGCTTATGTGAAAAAATTGGTATCCTTAAAAACGGACAGATTTTAGTTGAGGGTAGTTTAGCTGAGTTACGTAATTTAATTCCAGCACAAGAGGTTTTATTATTGAAAACTACACAAGAAAAAGAGGCGATCGCTCGCGCTCAAACCTACGGTTTTACCCATAGATACTATGATCAAGAATTAGCCTTCTGGCTACCTGAATCTTTGGAGTTAAAAGAGATAATTTCTCGTTTTGAAGGTATAAATATCGAGGCAATTTCTCGCCAACCAGTAAAACTAGAACATATTTATTTAGAAGTAACTCAACAAATTTAAAATCTCCGAGAACACATTCTCTACCTTATATCTTGCACCACTCTCTTATTGCCAAAATCACAGGCTAAAAGGCTGCTTATTTCGTAGGGTGGGCAATGTCCACCACTTGCTTATTGAGCAGGTGCAAGATGTCAGCTACTCTTGGATCAATTAATGTGATAAATAAACAAATCCATGAATAAACATTCATCCTTAGAATGGATAATTATTACTTCCATACTCACAGTCAGCAGTGTTGCCTATCTTAGCAATCAATTCATTTTCAAAAATGCTGAAAAAAAGCAATTAGAGGTAGCCCAAGAAAACTGGCTTAAACAGGGAATCTCACATTATAGAATTACTATTAATTATTTGTCTCCCAATAAATGTCAGCAAGAAGTTGAGATTAAAAATGAAACAGTAGTTGCTGTCAAGAACAACACTTGTACAAGTATATCTCCATTAACTGTTACGGAGATGTTCAAGGAAATTGAACTGCTTGCAACAGGAAAAGAATGCGGGCCAAATGGATGCGCTTGTGATGGAACTATAGGAGTAGATGCTACCTATGATGATCGATTTGGATACCCACACCGAGTTGCAATTAAATTACAACCGGAAAAACGTTGGTTACACTTCAATTCTTTGAGTGATATATATCCTGGAAGAAACTGCACATTAGTAGGCTATATCAATAAAAGAATCATTATTCGTGATTTTACTCCTCTCGACAATTAAACATTCATACCAAATTAATATGAAGCTGCGCCAAATAAATGATGTAGAGCCGTTGCATACAAAGTCTCTACAGTACAGAATAAAGTGTATCTTCATCAATAAATGCTTAGGACTTACGCACACAGGTTGTCTGTTGAGACCGGGTGTAAGGGTATAGGGGTGTAAGGGTTTCAAACATTTATACCTCTATACCCTTCTCCAAACCCTTGATATTTCGTTTTCATGCGTAAGTCCTAACGGTATTACAGAATGAGAAAATAATGCCAAATCTGCTCCCGTCTATCAAAGAAGTCTTCTCCATTGTGGGGATACTTTTGAGCTTTATTGGTCTTTTCTTGAGCATCTGGATTATAATTCCAGCACCAATTTACCTTTTACTACCTCTAGGGGTGGGAGCGCCAGAAGTCTGTCATTGGTCACTATTGTTAAATGCTACAGCTTTTGCCCTCTTGCTTTTCAGATTACCTGGTAACTTACTGCAATACGCTGCTTTAAGTATTAGTATAGTTGGAATTATTCTCAGTATAACGCCACTGCTGCAAATACCAACTACGCAACAGCAGATGCAGTCAGCAATGGAGAAACAATTAGGTAAAGACTACCTCAAACCAATTCTAGAACAAAAACATTTTGGGCGATCGCCTATGATGGGGCGTACCTTATCCCATCCTTTTAATATCATAGATGCGTTTAAAGGTATTCACATAGATGATGTACGTTACACACCCAACATCGAATTTGCATCACCTGATGGGATATCTTTGCGCCTCAACATCTACCGTCCTCAGCAAATTGGCAAATACCCCGGAATCGTCGTCATTCATGGCGGAGGTTGGCAAAGTGGAAGTCCAGAAAATAACGCCGATTTCAGTCGATATATGGCCGCTAGAGGCTATACAGTCTTTGCCATTACTTACCGCTATGCACCCACTTACAAATTTCCAGCCCAACTTGATGATGTCCGCAGCGCCTTAACTTTTATCCAGCAACACGCCACCGAGTATGAAACCGATATTAACCGTATCGCCATACTTGGACGTTCCGCCGGTGGACAATTAGCAATGTTAACTGCTTATCAGCAAAATGCTTTACCCATTCGTGCAGTCATTAGTTATTATGCTCCATCTAACCTAGCAAAAGGTTATCGAGAACCACCTACACCAGACCCCTTAAATGTAAGATCAGTACTTGAAGCTTTTTTAGGTGGTACACCAGATCAAGTCCCAGAACAATATACTAAAGCTTCCCCAATTAATTACGTGAATCGTCCACTGCCACCGACTTTGTTAATTCATGGTGGTCGCGACCATATCATCCAAATCATTTTCCCCAGAACTTTGTTTCAGTCTTTGCAAAATAGTGGAAATAAAGCGATTTTATTAGAAATTCCTTGGGCTGAACACGCTTTTGACTATATATTCAATGGAGCAAGTAATCAGTTAGCCCTTTACCACACCGAGCGTTTTTTAGCTTGGGCATTGCAAGAAAAAGTATGAAGTTAATTGCTTACCATATGGTTTGTCTAGGTAGTAATTTGTAGTAATTTGAAGTATCCATAATTTATTGAAGACTTTGTAATCATAACCAGCCTAATTGCTCAGTTGGTTGTTTAATCTATATATAAGTAATACTTGTAAATACCTGGTTGCAGTCACTAATTAAATCAGGTGACATGAGCATTTATATCAAAATTGGCTACGAGGTAATATTAAAATGCCAAAATGGAAGGTAGTAACGGAATTTTCATTTAATAGCGCTCACTACATTAAAGATTACAATGGCCCTTGTGGGCGGATGCACGGTCATAATTATCAAGTCCGTATTGAAGCAATATCAACACAACTACATTCTTCTCAATATTGTCCGCATCCTGTAATGGTAGCTGATTTCCGAACTTTACGTTGGGCTAAACAAGATGTGACAAAAGGAGGGCTTGATCACGGTATTTTAAATGAAGTGATGCCTCCTGAGTATGAAACAACTGCTGAGATGATTGCTAAGTATATCTATGATGAAACGAAAAAACGAGTACCACCAGATGTACAACTAAAAGTTCACGTTTCGGAAACACCTAATAGCTGGGTAGAATACGAAGACTAAAATTAAATTGTTTATGAGAGTGCATTATTACTCATAATGCACTCTATTATTTATTTGCGAGTTATTTTTAATAGTAGATAATATCCCTAATTATGATAATATCTCTTCAGATGCAAAATCACATATAAATTAATATCCAATTCACGCACATTGATTGATTAACTATTAAATGATTTAACAAAATTTTATAATTAGTATTTTCTAGGCACTCATCGGTTCATTGTGAGTATTAATTACTAGACTAAAATATTTAGAAAAAATTAACTTATGTAAAGCCTGACATATAGCAAGTCAATTCTTAAACTTAATCAAGTTATAAATCGCTATGTGAAGTTTTTAATAATACTTGTCTCAGCTTGTAGGTTAATGTCGTGATCTACTGCTGTAATTGTGTAATGTGAAAGTAACTAAGCTCATGATTAAATTGAGGTCTGATGACTCCTAAAATTCTGCGTCAGCTTTGGTCTGTAGTTGAAAACTCGCAAACAAAGACCCTCTTGCAGATGGACGATGCTAGCTTGGTGCAATGGTTGGTACACCAGACAACAACACAAGCGTTGTTAGAACCCAACGAAACCGATTTCTTGGTTGACTATATTCAATCTCGGCTAGCACTAATACGTGATCTTGCTTATGAGCGCCAATATTCATAGTTCTAATTCCACGATAAATTAGTCCATAGTCAATGGCGATCGCTATTGGCTATGAACTACCATTTATGGGTTTAGTGAGGGCAAATAACCTTCTACTAAGCAATCAGAACCCACCACACGCCAACGCACTCGTTCTAGAATTAGAGCTTCTGTCATCGTATCAAAGCCCAAGTCACCCACAGGCGTAGGTGCATGGCTACCACCAATGATTTTAGGAGCGATAAAGGCCAGAATTTTCTGTACTGCACCTTGAGCGATCGCACTAGCAGCTAAAGTCCCTCCACACTCCCACAACACGCTACAAAAACCGCGATCATATAAGTGAGACATCACAAATTCTGGTGTCAGCGATGCTAATTCTACTATCTCCACTCCCTTTTGCTGCAACAGTTTTTGGAAATCTGGATTAGCACCTACTTGAGTCAATACTAAAGTTGGAGCCTCAGCTGTTTCCCAAAGATGAGCATCCACTGGCAAATCTAGCTGACGACTCATCACCACCCGCAAAGGATTATGTACCCCTTCTTGGTGACTAGTTAAGTAAGGATTATCTCGCCGTACCGTATTACCACCAACAATTACCGCATCACAAGCAGCCCGTAATTGATGAACTTCGCCACGAGCTGATGGATTGGTCACCCAAGCACTGTGACCAGAGACAGTTGCTATTTTGCCATCCAACGTCATGGCATATTTCAAAATACCCAAAGGTTTTTTGTGAAGAATCCGATGCACAAAGCCTTCATTCAATTGCTGACAGGCTGCCATTTCCACACCCACCAACACCTCCACCCCAGCCCCACGTAACCGTTCAATCCCACCACCACCTACCAGGGGATTCGGGTCAACCATACCCACCACCACCTTCGCTACACCAGCAGCAATCAATCCTTCCGAACAAGGGGGAGTACGTCCATAATGATTACAAGGTTCCAAATTGACGTATACAGTAGCACCACGAGCCAGTTCTCCTGCTGCCCTGAGAGCAAAAACCTCTGCATGAGGCTCACCTGCGCGGGGATGAAACCCTTCCCCCACAATTTCCCCATCCTTGACAACAACTGCCCCTACTAACGGGTTAGGAGAAGTACGTCCTAAAGCACGGCGTGCCAGTTCTAAACACCGTTGCATCATACGGACATCAAAATCATTTCCTACCCTCTGTAGCACTGATGGCTGTATTGAGGGTTCATGTTGCTGAATGTTGTTGGGTTGGGATGCACCTGCTTGAGCGACCACTGGAAATTTATCCATAACTTTGGGAATTACTGTAAATATTCTGCACTTTAAATGCTCTTATAGTGATATTTAAACAGTAATATCCCTTCGCGTGTCGTCTATCTGCACCTTCTCCTATGCCTGCCAATGACCTGTATCATGATGCGGTAAAAAATTAATTGTCGTAGATACTGAACAGGAGCAAATCGAGCAATGGATAAATTAACCCACTATCGGCATACTATCCAAGAAATAATTAAAAAATATTATGACTTGAGCAATTCTCAACCCGCTACTGCCACAGAAACTAAAATTAGCGATGACCTTCCGGACACCGTAGGCGATCGCCTGATTATAGACGAACAACGCGACCAATATCTATGGTTATGTTGTGGCTGGGATGGCAAAAAACGGGTACAGCATATTATCTTATACCTCCAGATTCAAAACGGTAAAATCTGGATAGAAGAAGATAGCACCAACTTAGCAATTGTTGATGAGATGCTGGTAGCAGGTATCCCCCAAACCGACATTATTTTGGGCTTTCATCACCCTAGCAAAAGAGGACTGACTGAATTTGCGATCGCCTGAACCAAATCAAGCTGAATAAGCTGGGGCGATTAACAGGAGATAGGTCTGCTTTAGTGGCAAAAATTTGCCATACTAACCTGTGTCTCAAAGGTATTGAGCTATTGATTTCGACTCCACACCAAAATTGTCATAACTACTAACTTTCCAACATTTTCATTCTTTGCCACCAACTGTTTAAGGGATAGTACAGCACAGGGGCCCAAAGACTACTGAGAATAGCAGAAGCTAGGGTGACACGTTGATAATATGCCCAGATGTATTCTGTTTGGCGATCGCCTGCTAAAGTCAATAACAGTGCAAAAACTGTTTCTGCCAAAATTGCCATCCCAAAGACAATTAAGGCAATAGAAATAAAATCTTCTTGGATAAAACGCTGCTTTTGTAATAATCCAGTCAAAAAGCCTACTAACCCCAACGTGATGGCATGGGACGGATGAGGGGATGTAATGGCATCTTGCAGCAGCCCTAACACAATGCCAGCAAAAGTTCCCGCCCATACTGAACGTTTGACACTCCAAGCTACCACCCAAATTAATAGCCAATTAGGGCCAATCCCCAACAATTCCATACCTGGTAAGCGGGTTGGTAACAATAACAAACATAACAATACCGAACCAATCGTTACTCCCCAATCGAGTAGGTGAAGCAAACCCGGATGCCAACGCGACAAAGGCATACGCCGGACGCTGAATCTTCGCGCCGGCGGTTTTGATTTACCATTAAATGAAGGTGTCTTCATTGTTTTGAGAGATTTCCAGAAAATCTAGTTGGACTTTTGTTGCTGTGGCTGATTGGAGTGTTGATTTTCCAAATTTGGGCTTGTCACCTTGGGATATACAGCTACCCAATCTAATGAACTGAGCGCTGGAAAAAGTTCAATTTTGGCGATTGATGCGGGTAATTTCTTTAAATCCAGTGATTTAATTCTGCCCACTGCCAAACCAGAGGGGAATCTTTGGCTATAAGTTGACGTAGAAACTAAATCTCCCACTTTCGCATTTGGCACTTTTTCGTAAAATTCCAACACAGCCTCCGAAGAAGAATCTCCCCGCAGAACACCTTTGGCTGAAGTCCGGCTGATAGTAACACCGACTTGACTTTTGAGGTCACTAATTAACAATATGCGGCTGGTGTTAGGTGTAACGCTGTCTACCAGACCAACTAATCCCCCCTCAGCCTTGACAATATAACCTTCTTTAATCCCAGCATTAGCACCGCGATTAATAGTTACTTGTTGCCACCAATGGTCAGCACTGCGTCCTATCACCCTTGCAGGTACTGGACGCGATGCTAGTGGTTCGTTTTGAACGTAACCTAATAAATCTGTGAGTTTTTTGTTTTGACTTTCTAATTCGGTAATGCGTGTTTGCATCTCCAAGAATTGCGCTTTCTTGAGACGTTCTTCCTGGCGTTCCTCTAGGCTTGGGCCTGTCTGCAACATTTGCAAAGGACGGGTAATTACTTGGTATGCTTCCGCTAAAAACCCGCCTTGAGTCTGACGCAACACCCAAGCACTGCCAACTGCTAACCCTAATAAACCAACTTGTAAGGCTTTGCGATCCCACCAACGACGTACAGTAACCATTTATACCTATTCTCAGATTCAGAAGATACTGGATTCTATTTATATAAAACCCAAATCACAGCCAAATAGAACCCAATATCTAAATATTTTTTCCCTACATATTTCGAGAACGTCCGCTAAAAACTCTTTCTAGCTGTTTGAAGTTTTCTAACACACGACCTGTTCCCAACACAACACAGCTGAGAGGATCAGCCGCGATGTGGGTGACAATTCCTGTTTCGTGGCTAATGAGGGTATCTATACCCTTGAGCAAAGCACCCCCGCCAGCTAGCATAATACCTCTGTCAATAATGTCTGCCGCCAGTTCAGGAGGTGTACGTTCTAATGTCCGCTTCACCGCTTCGATGATTACAGATAAAGGTTCCAGCATACTTTCACGAATTTCTGGCCCCTTAATTGTGACAGTTCTTGGTAAACCGGAGAGCAGGTGTAAACCTCGGACTTCCATCATCGCATCGTCATCATCATGGGTAGGATAGGCAGAACCCATGCGAATTTTAATATCCTCAGCAGTGCGTTCCCCAATCACCAAGTTATGAACTTTCTTCATATACATAATGATGGACTCAGTTAATTCGTCCCCAGCAATGCGTACTGATTCGCTAATCACAGTCCCTTGGAGACTTAGTACAGCAACTTCCGTAGTTCCCCCACCAATATCGATAATCATGTTACCAGTAGGTTCCGCAACTGGTAATCCCGCACCGATCGCAGCTGCTATTGGTTCATCAATTAAATATACCTCTCTAGCTCCTGCTTGAGCTGCTGCATCCATTACGGCGCGTCTTTCCACCCCAGTTACCCCACTGGGAATGCCAATCACAATCCGGGGCAATATTAAAGACCTACCTTCATTGACCTTCTGAATAAAGCTTTTTAGCATTAGTTCAGCTGTATCAAAGTCAGCAATTACCCCATCGCGCAAAGGTCGCAGGGCAATCACATTTCCCGGTGTGCGACCGAGCATTTTTTTAGCCTCTTCCCCAACTGCCAAAGCTACCTTTTCATTTTGATCGATAGCTACCACAGAAGGTTCTTGCAGTACAATACCTTTACCAGACACATAAACGAGGGTATTTGCTGTACCGAGGTCGATACCCATATCCCACGATGAGCGAAAGTTCCTAAAAAGCCCCACGCGTCTCTACGCCCCCTATCTCTGACATTTTATAGACTACAACTGTTAATGCGAATCGTGCTGGATTTTATTATGATTTTGAGCCTGAGTCCAGCCAAGTAGGCTATATGTCGATAACTTTCGGCAATTTTTCCTCAGTCTCAAACATCCACGGTATTGATATTCTCTGACTAATTCAGTATACGCGTATAGTTTTTCAATTTTGTCAAGTAATTTTGCATATTTTTATACTGTAAATTTATTGCTAAGTTTCTAACACATTTTCAATCAGGTCACAATTAGTTATGATTAAAGTCAAAATAAATAAGTACTTATGTACTAAAGAGTAAAGCAGATGAGCATTAACATTGTCACCCTAGTAGGTCGCGTAGGCACTGATCCAGACATTAAATATTTTGAGTCTGGAAGTGTGAAGTGTCGATTAACTCTAGCCGTCAATCGCAGAACTCGAAACAGTGATAAACCTGACTGGTTCACCTTAGAATTGTGGGATAAAACAGCAGAGGTCGCGGGTAATTATGTCCGCAAAGGTAGTTTAATAGGAGTTAAAGGTTCCTTGAAGTTTGACACATGGAGCGATCGCCAAACTGGAGTTAACCGATCTACACCAATAATTAGAGTAGACCAACTAGAACTGCTAGGTTCCAAACAAGATAGAGATGGTGGTGGTGGCGACTTCGCACCAGAAAATTTTTAGTAGGTGAAGTGGCCAGTGGTCAGTAGCCAAGGAAACAACTGACAACTGACCACTAACAACTAACTAATAACTAATTTGCAACGTGACTGAGGCTTCAACCTGTTGTTCGCCACCAATTACAGGAGTAGAAACATCTGCACTGCTAAGTTTGGCAGCCTCGTCTCTGTACAATATGGGTGGTGGAGGCGCAGTTGCACCACCAACTTGAATACTTACTACTTCTTTAGCTTGAAAACCAAGGCTACTAAACACAGCACTGGCTTGCTGTTGTGCGTCTTGGGTAGCTTCCTTTAAAGCTTGTTGCCTAGCAGAGGCGATCGCTTCATCAGTAGCCACAAAACTGATACCATTGATTTGAGTCGCACCAGCTTTGACAGCTTCATCTAATAATGTCCCAGCCTTCTCAGTAGCAATACGGAAGCTTACTGTATTACTAGCAGCATATCCCGTAATTCTCTGTACGTTATTGTTGTAACTATAAACAGGGTTGAGACGAATACCAGTTGTTTGTAACTTCTCCACATTTCGGCTTTTCAGTAAAGCAACCACAGCCGATGATCTACGTGCTGCTTCCTGCTGCACTTCCTGAGCAGTTTTACCCTGAATTTCCACCCCTAAACTAACTTCCGACAACGTGGTAGGAATCGATTCAACACCACGACCACTAACAGTCAAAGTACGCCACATTCTTTCTTTTTCTTGTGCTAGTCCAGGCTGCACAAAGCTGACAAAGACTAACAACGCTAACGGTAAACTTTGCCAAAATTTGCCAGCACGCAACTGAGAACCAAATAAAGCGGCTCTAACCATGATTTACACTCCTCATAAATATATGCAGATACCTTTAAACCGTATCAATTCAGCGCTGAGTTCCAAGTAAAAATCCCTCCACTTAGAACTTTGCACTGTTATACCTTATGCAGTTAGTCGATACGATTTGTATGTTCCTACTGTGACACTGCCATCGTCAAAAGTTAAAACGGTTACATTTTTTGAAACTAAAAAACTTAGACCAAACTTATTCAATTGTCTTCATAGATAGGTATCCCATAAAAAATCCGATTAATCTCTCACAAATTTCTTAGCGTACCTCAGCGCTTACCTCTACCCTCCTCTGCGTTAAAAATTATCCTCAATTCACTCCGATTTTACGCAAATTCATCCGCCAAACATCATTGATCACACCCGCACGAAGTGTATTTTCCCTAAAAGAGTAACAATGGAACAGAAGGATGTTCACGTAACAACGCGTAACAAATGCAGTTTTTCAATGCAATCAACTTCGCTTTTCCTCTGCTGGCCAGTACAACTGAAGCCGCAGACAGTTCGATGGTTGTCGCCGCAGTCTTGCTAAGTTTAGTGGTAGTTTACCTAGCTAGCAAAGTTGGTGGCGAGTTATCCAACCGAGTGGGTTTACCACCTGTCTTAGGCGAACTTTTAGGTGGTGTAGTAGTGGGTGTTTCTGTCCTGCACCTGTTGGTGTTCCCTGGAGGTGGTGCAGACGGTTCCAGTTCTATGATTATGACCTTCCTCCAAACAACGGCTGGTTTAAGTCCAGAAGCGACACCAGCCGTCTTTACAGCCCAATCAGAGGTAATTTCTGTTTTGGCTGAACTGGGTGTGATCATCCTACTGTTTGAAATCGGCTTAGAGTCAAACTTAAAAGACTTGATGGCGGTTGGTGTCCAAGCTTTAGTCGTTGCAGTGGTGGGGGTTACAGTCCCATTTGCCGCCGGAACTATAGGCTTGATGACCTTATTTGGCATCGATGCTGTACCCGCAATCTTTGCTGGGGCAGCTTTAACGGCTACCAGTATTGGTATTACCTCTAAGGTACTCTCAGAATTAGGAAGGCTCAATTCCAAAGAAGGACAGATAATTTTAGGTGCGGCTGTAATTGACGATGTACTGGGAATTATTGTCTTAGCTGTAGTTGCCAGCCTCGCTAAAGAAGGCACAGTAGATGTAGGTCAAGTCATCTATCTGATTATTAGTGCCAGTGGCTTTCTTTTGGGCGCGATTGTCTTGGGTAATGTTTTCAATAAAACCTTTGTCGCGATCGCTGATATGCTCAAAACACGGGGTGAACTAGTAATCCCAGCTTTCATCTTTGCTTTTGTCATGGCATACCTCGCTGCCATCATCCATTTAGAAGCCATTCTTGGCGCTTTTGCCGCAGGTTTAGTTCTGGAAGAAACAGACAAGCGCAAAGAACTACAAAGGCAAGTCTGCCCCATTGCTGATATGTTAGTGCCAATTTTCTTCGTTACCGTAGGCGCAAAAACTGATTTAGGCGTACTTAACCCAGCCATCCCCAGCAATCGGGAAGGGTTAATTATGGCAAGTTTCCTGATCATGGTCGCCATCTTCGGTAAAGTAATCACAGGCTTTAGCGTCTTTGGTCAATCCCAAATCAACCGCCTAGCCATTGGCGTAGGGATGATTCCCAGAGGTGAGGTAGGGTTAGTATTTGCTGGTGTCGGTGCAGCCAGTGGCGCACTCTCTAAACCGTTAGGGGCAGCAATTATTATGATGGTGATCCTGACAACCTTTCTCGCCCCCCCTTTATTAAGATTCGTTTTTCCAGACTCAGACGATGGTATAGACGACTCAGCACCATTGATTTTAGATGGTTCCCCAGGGAAAGAATTAGCGATAGAAACACCATCATCTGTTGTATCTACTGCCAAAGATAGTGGGAATGTAAGTTCTTAAAGTAGGGGTTTAGGGGAGATATTTGATTTCTTACTCCCCAGCCCCCATGCCCAATCCCCACACATGGAAACTTCTATCTTCCCGTTTCCGTCCTGAGGAATTATCAATTTTATTTTTTATCTCATAACTATTTAGTATTCGGAATGTTATCTGTTGCAGAACTAAAAACCAAACACTTTTGTGATTAGGTCAACCGCCAAAGAATGATAATATTTTTCTCTTACACCTTGAAACTTTTTTATCCTCATAGCCGTTTACCAAATCGTTGGAGTGTTTATCTAAAAATTTGATTTATCGGTCATAAAATAACTCGATTCCCAATTTTTGGTAAGCTCGAAGATCGCTCACCAAAACTTTTGGATGAATGTCGTAAATTCCGGAGCTATTAATGTTGTATTTAATGCTTCAAAGGCAAAATATTGTGTTCTGATAGTACGGCAATAATTAAGGGAATACTGAGATTCAAAGCCACTATATTGTCTTTTTATACCAAATTCCCAGGGATATAGAGCCTATCAAAGCTCAAGATCAGGTGGCAAAGATGTGACAACTTGCCGATATGTTGAGACATTGACGGCTCTCATGAATGCAAATCAGGAGAATGGATTGTGAAATTACACTGGTTACTATCTGGTACTGTTGGAACTGTCTTATTACTATCGTCGCCAGCCTTAGCAACAAGGTTAAATTCTTGGCGCTTTGATGCCAATCAAAACCGCTTGGAAATTAATACAACAGGTGCAGTCCAACCAAGGGCGCAACTAATTTTTAATCCCACACGGTTAGTAATAGATTTGCCAAATGTTACATTTGGGCGATCGCAGTTAACACAACCAATCGGTGGTAGAATCCGCTCTGTCCGCGTAGGGCAATTTGACCCGCAAACCACGCGTATAGTTGTGGAAGTGGCTCCTGGTTATACTCTCGATCCTCAACAAATCAAATTTGTCGGGCTGACCGCTAGCCGTTGGACAGTCCAGTTACCAACTCCCACATCGGAGCAAGCAGAGTCTTCACCAGACAACACCTATAATGTGGTGACTATTGACTCCAACACCAGACCAAATTTACCCAACAACACAAGACCAGAGTTACCGAATAATACCAGACCAGAGTTCTCCGATAATACAATTAGCGCTGCACCCGGAACGACGCAAGTTGAAGGCTTACAGGTGACTGGGGATGGTTTTTTTGTCCGCACCAGTGGTGGCAATCCTCAAGTTCAAGTCATTCGCAGCCGCGATCGCGCTACTATTTTCATGGATATTGCTGGGGCAACTTTATCACCACGCGCCCCAAGAAATATCCCTGTCAACAAACATGGTGTCAACCGAGTCGAACTTACCCCATTACAAACCAGAACCCCAAGCGTCCGTATGACCTTGCGGGTAGATAGAAATAGCCCAGACTGGCGAGCAACTAGCAGTAATGCCGGTGGTTTAGTAGTTCTACCTAGTCGTATAGTCAGATTGCCCAATAATGACTACAGCGAAGGTAACACTTCAAATTTACCTGACAGAATACCTACAACCAGCGCCATTGCCACAATTGAGTCAGTTGACCTCTCTAGTAATGGTACACAACTACTGATTAGAGCCGATCAAGCAGTCTCTGGTAACAGTGGATGGGACAGAAATACTGGTCTATTCCGCATCACTATTCCTAACGCCCAGTTAGCTCCCCAAGTCACCGGGCCGAGTTTAAATGCTAATAGTCCCATTCTCAGAATACGCCTGCAAAAACAAGAACCTAATACCGTAGTTGTTCTTGTCCAGCCAGCTGCTGGGGTGCAAGTTGGACAACTCAACAAAGTTGGCAACCAGCTTTTAGCTCTACAATTACAAGGCTCACGTCGGCTCGCTACCACACCTCCCTTACCCCCCATCCAAGGACAATTACCAGATCCCAGCAATCCCCGCCCTCTACCCCAGCCAGGGACAAGACCAATACCCAAAGGTAGATTAGTAGTTTTGATTGATCCCGGACACGGTGGTAAAGATCCAGGAGCGATTGGTATTGGTGGAGTCCGAGAAAAAGACATCATCTTGCCCATCAGCCAAAGAATAGCCGAAGTCTTACAGCAAAATGGTGTACAGGTGGTGATGGCAAGAAATTCCGACTATTTTGTTAGCTTACCAGGACGAGTACAAATGGCGGAAAGAGTTGGTGCTGATGTTTTTGTCAGTATTCACGCCAACTCCGCAGGCGCAGGCCGTCCCGATGTCAGTGGTCTAGAAACCTACTATTATGACAGTGGTTTGAGTTTAGCTCGTGTAGTTCATAGCAGCATTCTCCGAAATGTGAATGTCCGAGATAGAGGAGTACGTCGAGCCAGATTTTATGTCCTCAGAAAAAGCTCTATGCCCTCTATTCTGGTAGAAACAGGGTATTTAACTGGTAGAGATGATGCTGCTAAACTACGAAATTCAGCTTACCAAAGACAAATGGCAGATGCGATCGCTCGCGGTATTCTTCAGTACCTCAAACGATAAATAATCAGTCAGTCTTCACAAACTTAGAATCATCCTGATTACCACACTATGCCTGTTATTCCTGAAGATTTTGTGTGAATACTAACCACATCCTTATATTCTCAACCAGGATCTTATGCCTTCACGACATGGCAAAATCAAAAGGGCGTGTTAAGATGTGTCGCCATTAGTTGTATTTTTATACCAGCGCAAAATTTTTATTGCAGTAAAGCTGAAGTTTTAACGGTGATGGTGTGAGGATTAGCCAACATTTTGGAGCCTTAACGGCTCTCATGAACGCACATCAGGAGAAAAGATTGTGAAATTACATTGGTTACTATCCGGTACGGTTGGAACCATCTTCTTACTATCGTCACCAGCTTTAGCAGCAAGGCTAGACTCCTGGCGATTTGACCCTAGACAAAATCGTTTAGAGATTAATACTAACGGCGCTGTACAACCCAAGGCGCAACTGATTTTCAATCCGACACGTTTAGTTATTGATTTACCCGAAACTACATTTGGTCAGCCCCCATCAACACAGCCAATAGGTGGTGCAGTTCGGGCTATACGTGTAGGACAATTTGATCCACAAACCACGCGTATCGTCGTAGAACTCAATCCTGGTTACACACTCGACCCCCAACAAGTCAAATTTGTCGGTATCAGCCCTAGTCGCTGGACTGTGCAGTTACCTACCCCAACAGTTGAAAGAGTCGCATCGCCAAGAGAAACTGCACAGCAGCCAGTACCGACCATTCCCTCGGAAACCGTCGTTGAGACACCCTCGGTTTTATCACCCAGAAATGTTTACTCTGTCACCCCAAATACTAGAGAAGCTCAAGTTACTAATATTGCATCTGTAACTCAAATTGATAACTTACGAGTTACAGGCGATGGATTTTTTATCCGTACCCGTGGTGCTACTCCCCAAATTCAAGTTAATCGTACAGATGATAATCGGGTAATTAATATCAACGTTGCTGGCGCATCTTTATCACCAAACATCGAGAGAGATTTATCAATTAATCGTTATGGTGTTAACAACATCCAATTGACTCAACTGTCAACGCAAACTGTACGTATCTCCATGCAGGTGGATAGAAACAGTCCTGACTGGCGAGTGAGTACTAGCAGCGTGGGTGGATTTGTGCTTCTCCCTAGTAAAGGCATTGCCAACTTACCCCAAAATAATACTCCCAACACCATTTCAGCAAATACCAACTCACCAGCTACTATTCAAGCTGTAGAACTAGGTGATAATGGCACACAACTTTTAATTCGCTCTGACCAAGCAGTCACAGCTAAAGGCGGCTGGGACAGAACCTCTGGACTTTACCGCATCATTATCAATAACGCTAAGTTATCTCCTAGAGTTACAGGCCCAGCTTTTAATGCTAACAGTCCTATCCTCCGTGTCCGTCTGCAACCCCAAGCAGCCGATACGGTAGTTGTTTTGGTACAACCAGCAGCCGGAGTGCAAATAGGAGAACTTAATCAAGTAAGTAACCAAATTTTAGCTCTAGAATTACAATCTTCTCGGCAATTGATACCACCAGTAGGTTTACCACCCCTACCATCAACAAATCGTAGTCAATTGCCAAATCCAAATATCGATAATCCCATAAATGTTCCACAACCAATACCCAGGTCAGTTCCCAGGGGAAGACTTCTAGTCGTCATTGACCCTGGACATGGTGGTAAAGATTCTGGCGCTCCTGGTTTAGGTGGATTACTAGAAAAAGATGTAGTCCTGCCCATTGGTTTAAGAGTAGCCGCTATTTTAGAACAGAATGGTGTCCAAGCAGTCTTGACGAGAAATTCTGACTTTTTCGTGGAGTTACAGGGACGGGTAGATATTGCCGAACGAGCCAACGCGACTTTGTTTGTGAGTATTCACGCCAACTCTGTAGATGGTCGCCCTGATGTTAATGGCTTGGAAGTATATTACTACGATAGTGGTTATGCTTTAGCCGAAACAGTCCGCAAGACTATTCTCCAGAGTATTGGCACACTCAAAGACCGAGGCACACGCAAAGCTCGGTTCTACGTCCTGAGGAAGAGTTCTATGCCATCGATTCTAGTAGAAACAGGTTATATGAGTGGTAGGGAAGATAATCCCAGACTAGGCTCACCAGAATACCAAAATCGTATGGCAGATGCGATCGCTCGTGGTATCCTGCAATATTTAAAGAGACAGTAAAATTTTCATTAAGTTAAAAATTTAGTCTCAATTACTCACTCTAGAGGTGGTATGTAAACTGCGTGTAGATACAGAATTGGGTAGTCAATTGGTAAATTGTCTGTTAAATTCTGTATTTTAATATTCCAAAATCTCTAACAATATCTGCCTGTGTATTCATCTTCCAGCATTGAAGGTAATCTTTACGGTTTCTCAGAACAAGAACCTCAACGCGCCCCCATCGGCGTATTTGATAGTGGTGTAGGCGGGTTAACGGTACTGCGGCAAATCTATCGCCAACTACCCAATGAATCGGTAATATACTTTGGTGACACAGCTAGACTACCTTACGGTATCCGCTCGCAAGCGGAGATTTTAACGTTTGTGCGCGACATCCTTGACTGGATGCAGCAACAACACGTCAAAATGGTAGTCATGGCTTGCAATACCAGTTCTGCCCTCGCTTTAGATATTGTTCGTGAGGAATATGACTTCCCCATTCTTGGTGTCATCCTGCCTGGGGCTAAAGCCGCAGTACAGCAAGGTAAGCGTATTGGCGTAATTTCTACTCCAGCTACAGCCAAAAGTAATGCCTATCGTCAAGCAATTTGGGAAATAGACCCCAATGTCGAAGTCTGGCAAGTTGGTTGTCCGGAATTTGTTCCCCTAATTGAACAAAACCGTATCCAAGACCCATACACCACAGAAGTAGCCAGGGCTTATTTAGAACCCCTAATTCAGCAAGATATTGATACTTTAGTTTATGGCTGTACCCATTATCCTTTGCTTGCGCCAGTACTGCGATCGCTTCTCCCCCCCCAAGTCAAAATCATTGACCCTGCTGTTCACGTCGTCACAGCTTGTACCCAAGAATTAGACATCCTTGGACTCAGCAACACTCACCCACCATTACCAACGCGCTTTGCCGTTAGTGGTTGTCCCCAACAGTTTTCTCAATCAGGAGTAAATTGGTTAGGTTATACCCCCTTAGTTGAAGCCGTCGATTTTACTGGCATACCAGTTTCCCAACTTCAACAGGATTTGGCATAATTCGTAATTCCTAATTCGTAATGATTACCCTACAAATAGAAGCTCGTCTTACTGTTTAACTATAAATTTTTGCTTCACGGTAGAGTATTTAGGCACTTGTCCGTAAATTTATCTATGGCGAAACTACCTAAATCAATTGCTTAGGCGCAGCGCTCCTGTAGGGTATTACGAATTCAGAATTAATAGTTATAGCCTCACTAACTTCTAGTTCAAATTATTACTAATAACTATTGACTATTGACTATCTCAGTGACTGTAGGTGAAATAGACAATTGTTGTTGACTATTATTTTTAGCCACCACAGAACGATTATTAATATTGGATTTTTTCCCAGTTCGTTTAGCTAATCCTAATAATAGGTAAACTGTGAATAGGTATCCAGAAGCTAAAATAAAAATCATCATAGGCATATTCCCGTAAATCATTGTGCCACCCACACTTTTTCAAATACATAATGAAATCGCATAAAATTAGCAAGACTTTAGCCAACCAAGTTCACTCTTGATGGCCACGTTTTGCATTGGCAAATCTTTCCGTAGAGTTTTAATTCTCTTTGCCCAACGGATTTAATATTTAATTGATTTTTGCAGACCATACATCCGACAACAGTTGGGTCACTAAAATAGTGACTTACAATGATTGCCTCAGCAGCCTACCTAGTCCGCGTGAATTTTGCTGACATCTTATATCAGGAGCCATGCTTACGCTCAACGCAAGCCCGAAACTTGCAGCAACTTCTCCCATGAGAGTTGCCTAGCTCCGAATAAAGAGTTCTGATCATCAAGAAAAGAGATGAGAAAAGACTTCCTTGATTCTGTTCTTGACAATGCACTATTTTCGATTCGCCACGCGAGAAAATTAACATCACTTGAAAAGTGATCTAATTTTGCGCGGTGAATACTTGAAAAATTTAAAATCCTTACATTTTAGCGTAACACAACAACTCAAACTTTGAAGCCAACTTTGAGGCTAAATTTCAAAATTTCTAGATGGTTACACAGAGGTTAGAAGAACTTAGTCTTAACCTAAAAATAACTAATCTGTAAGAAGTATTAGTGAAGACAATGAGTATATATCCAGAGTTGTATTCCAGGCCACTAAAGATATGTATCCTGCAACTCGGATTTTTGAGATCCACGAATTATCTGAAAACAACAAAGACTTTTTATTATTTATCCAAAAGTATAAATTTTTACGAGACTAAATTTATTACGGTAGGTACGTAGCAGTTAGTCAAGTTCAGTAGACATTAACAAATTCCGGAAAGGGGACAAATCAATTCAAAATTCAACAATTGCTGCTCAATCCCCAATCTCCAGTGCCTAATACCCTATCCCAGTAAAGAAAATGAGAATATCCCAAGCAAAACCTTGCACAGGCACAGGCTTATCTTAAAATGAGTATAGGATATGTAAACTTTCGTAACCAAAGTCAGAGTCCGCCAATCCATGACCCCAGCCACCTCCCTGTTTACCCCTGTGGAAGCAGACCTGCGAATACTAGCAGATAACCTGAAACAGCTAGTTGGAAATCGCCACCCCATTTTGTTTGCGGCAGCCGAACATTTATTCGGAGCTGGGGGAAAGCGTATCAGACCAGCAATCGTGCTGCTGATATCAAGAGCAACAATGTTAGAGCAAGATATTACGCCGCGTCACCGACGGCTAGCCGAGATTACAGAAATGATTCATACGGCCAGCTTAGTACACGACGACGTGGTCGATGAATCTGAAGTACGGCGAGGTGTACCCACCGTTCACAGTTTGTTTGGCAATCGAATTGCCATCCTAGCAGGAGATTTCTTATTTGCTCAATCTTCCTGGTATTTAGCAAACTTGGACAATTTACAGGTGGTGAAACTTCTCTCAGAAGTCATTATGGATTTGGCTACTGGGGAAATTCAGCAGGGACTAAACCGCTTTGACGCGAGTATTTCCATCGAGAATTATATCGAGAAGAGCTACTACAAGACAGCTTCCTTAATTGCTAACAGTTCCAAAGCTGCTGGTTTATTGAGCGAAGTTTCCCCAGAAACTGCCGAACATCTCTACGCCTATGGTCGTCACTTGGGCATAGCATTTCAGATTGTCGATGACATTTTAGATTTCACCAGCACCACAGACACTCTTGGTAAACCGGCTGGGTCTGATCTCAAAAGTGGCAATCTCACCGCACCGGTTTTATTTGCTCTAGCGGAAAAACCATACTTAGAAGTGCTGATTGAACGAGAGTTTGCCCAAGAAGGAGATTTAGAGCAAGCACTAGAACTCATCCAAAATAGTCAAGGCATACAGAAAGCACGAGATTTAGCTGCTCATCACACCAAGTTAGCAATTGAGCATCTAACGACACTGCCAACTTCGGAATCTCACCAAGCACTAATCAACATAGCTGAATACACACTAAGCCGATTATATTAGTCAATTTTAAAATTTTCGATTTTAAATTAGCGATTGTTGACATTTGCGATTTTGGATGTGGGATGTATTGAAGAAATCCCACATCCAAAATTTTTTTAGGCAATATCTGGGGGTATCGGTTTAGGCGATCGCTGGCTTTTTAACTGTTTGTACATACGTTTCTGGAAATCAGCCCGCCGCAATTCAAAGGTGTGAGTGGTCTTACCCGGTGTTTCCAAAAAAACGATACTATCTACGGGTTCTAATGCCACCAATTGGAACAAAATGTGGGTAACTGGGGTGATCTTGCCACTAATGTGAGGGTCTAGCCCAGCAGGTGAGATTAGAGAAACATCCTGTATGGTAGGGAAAGCGTAAACAACACGCTTTTCGATTCCTGGGTTTGCTCGATTTCTCAATGTAGTCAAGACCCAGCTACCTTCCGAATCTTGAAGAATGTAGTACTGGGTGTGACGCAACTTTTGAGCGATCGCCACAAGCAAAGGAGCAATTGCTGCAACAAGATGTGGTGTAACGCCATCATTGGGTGCATTGTTAATCAGCAATTGTATTTGTGCTTCTAAATCCATAATTACTTGTCAACGGCTCCTGGGTAATGGCAATAACATTTATCAAAATGTGATCTCTCCCACTAGAGTTGGGAATAATAAAATCAACCACATCCTCATTACAAATTGGTATGCGTTTAGTTTATCCGCAAAACCATAATGCCAATACCCACAGTCGTCACAGGTTGTATGTAAGTTTATTGTTAGGGTCTAGTGAAAGTCGAGACTATGAATTCAGCCGCAACAGCAACTATTCCAACCGCAAATCTTCTCGAAGAAAACTCTTTTGGTACAGAGGTCATCTTCAAACTGATTTACAAAGAGCTAAAACAGTTTACCAAAGCTTCCGACCAGAATTGTCATGATGTAGCAAATCGTATCACTACAGAAGTATACCGAATTTGTACCGAAAGTAAACGGATTCAAGCTTCTGGCGCTGTAGAAAGTTCAGCCATGACCCTAGCCAAGCATCGGCTACAACAATGTTTGAGATATTATCAACAAGGTTCTAACCGAGGCAGAGTCGAACTACACAGCACACTCAGCGCTATTATTTATCGTTACATTAATCCCCCTCAGCGCCAATTAAGCTATCAAGGGCGGCTGACTATTATAGAAGATTTCTTACAAAGTTTTTATTTAGAAGCATTAAACGCTTTCCGCCGCGAAAATCAACTCGGTCCTACCTACCGTCCCCAAACTCTTCTAGAGTTGGCAGAGTATATGGCATTTACCGAGCGCTATGGTAAGCGCCGCATTCCCTTACCAGGAAGACAACAACAGTTGATTATCCTGCGGGCGCAAACTTTCTCCCAACAGCAACCACCAGAAACCAACGTCGATATTGAACAAGCCGCCGAAGGTAGCTCTAATGATGGTGATGGTACATGGGAAGAACCAGCAGTACAGCGCTTACGCTCTGCAATGGCTACCCAACCAGAACCAGAACCAGAAGAAGACACCTTACGTTCTGTAGTGATTACAGAATTAATGGACTATCTGGAGCAGAAACAACAATCTGACTGTGCTGATTACTTTTCTTTACGTCTTCAGGATATGTCAGCTCAAGAAATTGAGAACGTTTTAGGTTTAACTCCACGTCAGCGAGATTACTTACAACAACGCTTCAAGTATCATTTGATTCGGTTCGCTTTGTTACATCGCTGGGAATTGGTCCACGAATGGTTAGAAGCTTCCTTAAATACTAATTTGGGTTTGACTCCTCAACAATGGGAAGCTTACACAGCAGAGCTAGACGACAAACAAAGGTCTTTATTAGATTTGAAACAACAAGGTCAACCAGATGAAAAAATTGCCAAAACTTTAGGGTTATCAATGGCACAACTACAGAAACGGTGGTTTAAGATTTTAGAACAAGCTTGGGAAATTCGTAATTCCCTAGTGTCCGGATCAAGTGCATCTACTCATGAATAGTGACTCAGAATCTTTGCAACAGTACTTACTCGGTTTGTTGGCATCCATTGTCAACAAACACGAAAATAGTAGGGAAAGTTGTCAAGGAATCGATGGGGACAATGCGATTCAACTTGCTACTTCACAAATGAGGTAAGCATAATCTGAAAAGGCAGCCCCAAACCTTTTGATTAGGAGAAATTCCTACTGTGCAAGAACGTTTTCAAGCCGTAATCAAGCGTCGTTTACAGATTCACATCGAAAACCACCCACCTCTATTCCCCTGGGAAAGCCAAATAGTGGATTACCCAGATTATATAGAAGAGCCATCATTGGCTTTAGCTCCTAATTGGGGATGGTTAGCCCAGCAAACAAAACTGAATCTCCCAGTGAACCTACCAGAAAGAGTTTTCCAAGAAATCTTGGAAAAGTGCCAGCAGATGGTCGCATCTTCACTACCCTTAGGCGCAAAATTAGTTCAGGTAGTGGAAGGTTTCTTCCCTAACGAGTCACAAACAATCAATGACTTAGCTGGGTTAGTACTGCGAACCAACTATCGATCGCCAGAAAGTCTGGATACAATGCCTAATATTCAGAGTGATTATGCAGATTTAGACTCTCGTCAACAAATGGCGTTGTCTTTGTTGGCTGCTAAACAGTTGCTAGCTAACTTGACTCTACCAGTGTCAGCCACTCAACCAGTGGTAGAAAGACTTTGGCTGACTAGCCTTGGTGCTTTAACTTTGCGGGTAGAATACTACGCCAAAGGTGATGTTACCCAGTTAGTTGTCCACAGTGATTTACCTACTCAAGGTATTTTGACACTCCAAGGTAATGGCAGTATTGCGATCGCACAGTCATCAAGCCCAGGATGTTTGAGTGTAGAGTTGACCTGTAAACAACTTCAACCATCTTATACATTAGAGGTTGATTGTCCCGAACTCGATCAGAAACCATTGCTGTTTGTCATTAATCCCACAACATAGCTGAAATTGCCACCGCTAGCACAATAGAGATGAAGGTAGAAAGAAGCTGGAGGTAGTACATCTTCTGGCATTAGCTTTTGTACCTCTTTCAACTGATGGTTGATTAGTGCCAATAGTTGGTTCACGGCTAATATTTTTCTCAATCAAGGGTCATTAGGGCTTCTACAATAACCCGCAGCGAGAATGAAAATTTACAACTTACCTATACTCCCAAAATTTACTTTCGGGGAGTTCCTGTTTTCTTAGAGGAACTTCCCGAAAGTTTGTATCTATAAGCATCTACTTTATTTCTTGACTGACAATAGAAATGTTTAAATTAACCAGGATGAATCAATTTTGGCGTTTACCTGTAAGTCTTGATTGGGGACAAAATCACCAGGGTTCGCCTTTGATGGAAGTAGAAAATTCCATTTCGCTGCGGGTACTAGTGCTAGCGTTGGTAATTACTGGAATTGTGGCTATGGATATTGCCGCAGGGACTACATTCAGTTTCTGGGCAATACCCATAAGTGTAGTTGGAACAGTTTGGGGTTATTATCATCGCCGCAAACCCAATATTCCCATCAAGTTTTGCATTGCTATTGGAATGTTAATGGCATTGGGGGCTTTCTTTGGGCGATTATTTGGCGAATTGAATGATACGCGGTTGGCTTTAGCCGAGTTGTTAATTCAACTACAAGTCCTCCACAGTTTTGATGTACCTCGTCGCAAAGACTTGGGTTATTCTATTGTGATTGGGTTGATTTTGTTGGGTGTAGCCGCAACATTAAGCCAAACCCTGGCATTCGCACCTGTTTTATTATTGTTTTTAGCGATCGCCATCCCCACTTTAGTCATCAATTATCGTTCCCAATTGGGGCTAAACAATTCAAAATTCAAAATTCAAAATTCAAAAACAAAGAAATTATCCTCTGGTTTACCTACTTATTTTTTATTATTTGGTGTAGTTGTGGGGTTAGGCTTGGTAGTCTTTGCCTTATTACCCCGATTCCCTGGCTATCAACTGCGGACTTTTCCTGTGAGTTCGCCTATCGAGGTCAACCAAAGTTTTACTGGCCGTAGCATTATTAATCCTGGTTATGTTCGTCAAGGTAATGCTGACAATCAAGGTAACGGTCGTGGTGAAAATGAACAAAGTGGAAATGGTCAACCAGGAAAGGTAGATGATAGCTTCTATTACGGGTTCAATAACCAGATCAACCAAAACCTGCGGGGAGAAATGAAACCCAAGGTAGTGATGCGGGTGCGATCGCAAGTTGAGGGTTTTTGGCGAGTGTTGGCTTTTGACCGTTACACAGGTAAAGGTTGGGATATTTCCCGTAATGATGATGTGACAACCCTGAGGCGATCGCCTTGGTCTTATCAAATATATTTATCACCACCACCAATATCTGGCAAAACTAGGGAAGTAGTGCAGACTTACACTGTAGTATCGGATTTGCCTAACCTGATTCCTGCTATGTCTTATCCCAGGGAAGTTTACTTTCCCACACCCATGATTGCTGTTGATAAAGAAGGTGGGTTACGCGCACCTGTAGGTTTATCGGAAGATTTGACCTATACAGTTATTTCCGAAGTACCTTACCGCGATCGCACTTTACTGGGAAAAGCCGCTAACGATTATCCCGATAGCATCAAAAATTATTATCTACAAATTCCTCCAGAAATTGCGTCTAAAGTTAAGCAACGTACCGAAGAAATTTTAGCCGATTACGATCAACAACTGGTCTGGAAATCGCAAACTCAAAAGACTTTGGATTCCGACTATGAGAAGGCGCTTTATTTAGCGCAATATCTCAAACAAAACTATTCCATCCCTGAAAATCCTTTAGAGTTGCCCTATTTGAGTGAAAAGGAAGATTTAGTAGAAGCGTTTTTGTTCAAACATAAAGGCGGTTATCCAGACCACTTTTCCACAGTTCTGACGGTAATGCTACGGTCTATTGGTATCCCTGCACGGTTAGTAGCTGGGTTCAGTGCGGGGGAATTTAATCCATTTACAGGGATGTATGTTGTACGTAACACAGATGCTTACGCGATGACGGAAGTATATTTCCCTAAATATGGTTGGTTTACCTTCGACCCAATTCCCAATCATCCACTGATTCCGCCTTCAGTTGAGGATGTGCAGACTTTTAGTGTATTGCGGCAATTTTGGCAATGGGTAGCTGGATGGTTGCCGACTCCGGTGACAGGTTTGTTTAATACTATATTTGGGACATTATTTAGTTGGATTGGTAAGGCGATCGCTTGGTTTTTTACTCTGTTTACTCAAGGTTGGTTTGGCGTATTAACTGGCTTACTTGTAGGAACGACAACCGCTTTCTTTGGTTGGTTAGGTTGGACACAGTGGAGAGAATGGCGTAACCATCGCCGATTACGTCAACTACCCCCAATGGAAAGCCTTTATCAACAAATGCTGCAATGGACAGCTAAAAAAGGCTTGGGTAAACATCCAGCCCAAACACCTTTAGAGTATGCCCAAGTAGCCTATCACCATCACGGAAGTACCACCGCCCAAGTTATAGATGAGATTTGTCAAGCCTATGTTGGCTGGCGGTATGGTGGTCAAAAACCTAACTTAAATCAACTGCGACAAAAATGGGAAAAGATAAAAAAGGTGGGTGACGATCGGGTAAATAGTAGCTTGTAGAGATACAAAGCTTTTTCTAAATTTACCTGGGGCGAGTGAAGCAAAAAGTCACACTGCTTCACTCGCTTCAATCTTATTAAGCACACAAAACATCCCCTAGTCCTCACCGTGAATAGAAAAGCAGAATTAGTTTCAGCAGCATCTAAAAGCTGCTGAGTTAGTGGAAACTTTAAAGGGTATGAAGCTAGGCTTGGAACAGATGCAAGAAGGATAAGGGAAAAAGGCGGAAGAATTTTTTAATGAACTGTTTGAGAAATTAGACAGGTTCCAATGAGCCAGAAATATCAGGTTATTTACAACCGTCAGCACAAAGGGCGATCGAAGAAGCTTATTTATGGTTGAGCAATGATTTATCTCGTAAGCATAGAATCTGGATAGAAGGCTTATATAAAGCTATTTTATCCCCAGAAAATATGCCTTATCGATGCTCATTAGCATTTGAAAATAACTTTTTCGAGCAATAAATCCATCAACTTATTTACGGAAAAGGAAAAAATATTTATCGGATTATTTTTACTATTATTTATGATATTGTTCAGACTCTATTTGTGCGACACTCCACCCAAAAACCTATTTTTGATGAAGATGATCAAGAATAATGTCCGTAGATTTTCCAACAGCCTGAATTGACTCTACCGTCGTATTACCTAGATACGTTAATTGATAAATCGTATTTATTTTTAGCCGTTAAAAGCGTTTAAGCTTACCGTTTAAAAAACTTGGAACTTGTTGTAGATATCACTTAGCACAGATATCTCCCCCAATATTTTAATATCTTGGGGAAGAGGAAAGTCGTCATCAATTACCTTTAGATAGTATTTGTACTGTCAACTTGGCTCTAGCTCTTATTGACTGGTTAATGCCTATACCTTTGGGCATATTTTAAGTAAATTTGACTAATAAATAGCTAAAAAAAGCATGAGTTACATAAAAACTCAACGTGGCTAAATGTAATGCGTTGTAACTCTTATTTTTTCGGGATAACATGAGAATACAATCCTCTTTAGTTTAGTACACCACATAAGGTGTCAGTTTTTTTATGGAAATACAGTTAATTAATATCGGTTTTGGCAACATTGTATCTGCTAACCGAGTAGTTGCCATTGTTAGTCCGGAATCAGCGCCTATCAAGCGGATTATTACCGATGCTAGGGACAAAAATCAGTTAATTGATGCGACTTATGGTCGCAGAACAAGAGCTGTAATTATCACTGATTCCAGCCACGTAATTTTGTCGGCGATTCAACCGGAAACGGTAGCAAATCGTTTCGTCATTTCCCGCGAGCATCAGAGTGTAGAAAATTAGTTGGTGGGAGGAGTAAAAACCCGCCCAGATTTGCACCACATCAGCAGTACTATGTGAATTAGACAAGTTTTCTGTCACTCGTGCTACAAATTCGTTAGTTAAGGTTTGCGCTGGTAACGTAGACTAGATTAAATTACTAACTTATCTAATGAATGATGTTTCTTGATTAATTCACAGGTTTAACGGATGATGCAAGTTTTATCCATCCAGAATTGTGCTACTACCAAAGAAAATCCATCGTCAGGCAAGCTGATTGTTTTAACCGGGCCTAGTGGGGTCGGTAAAGGTACTTTAATGCGATCGCTCCTTCAGCGTCATCCGGAACTTTATTACTCTGTATCTGCAACAACTCGCGCTCCCCGTCCTGGGGAAGTAAATGGCGAAAGCTATTACTTCATTAGCCGCAACAAATTTGAAGAATTGCTTGCTCAAGGCGAATTTCTCGAATCGGCAGAATTTGCGGGTAATTATTATGGCACTCCTCGTGAAGCTGTACTGAACCAAATTCAATCTGGTAAGTTAGTTGTGCTGGAAATTGAACTAGCCGGGGCAAGACAAATTCGTGCTTCTTTCCCTGAAGCGTTGAGTATTTTTATTCTGCCGCCTTCCTTTGAAGAGTTGGAGAAACGGATTCGGGGACGTGGACAGGACTCAGAGGAAGCGATCGCCCGTCGCTTACAACGTGCCACAGAAGAGATTCAAGCTGCGGATGAATTTGATATTCAAATTGTGAATGACGATTTTGAAGCTGCACTCCAGGCGATCGAAGTAGCTTTATTTGGATAATCGATATTCTATAAAATCAAAGCCAACCATTTTTTACACCGAATAATCAAAACTAAGGACACATAGAGAAGATGATGGTTTTCTTTTGTGTTCTTATTACCTAATACAAGGGGAACCACTATAATGCAGTGGTTCCCCAATGATCAAAAACTAAATTAGCCTACTAGACCTTGAATTAAAGCAAAATTACTAGTCAAAAAGTAAGCAACTACCGCGCCACCAATACCACCAATTAAAAAAGCACTGGCAAAGTTATTCCAGCCTTCTTTGGATTGGAAAGCATCAGGAGGATTGGGTACAGTAACACTGGCAAGAGCCTTGGGTGGATTGCTATTAGCGTACAAAGACAGAGAAAGTGTGAAAAGCACCACCAAACCTATAGCACCTAACAAACCTGCTAAGTTAGCATTAGCTGCATCCCGCAGTGGACCTAATTTGGCAAAGGGGCCAAACAGAAAGTAACCATGAGCCATACCTACTTCTAATCCACGTCTAAAAGGGGTGAGACCTGGGCGATAGGCGGGTAGGTTGTTAATAAACCACTTGACTAAGGGAGAAGCGTTAACCGGGGTTTCTAGGTTGCCCCATTGAGGATCGCGTCCTGCCGGAAAAACCACTTCCCGATTTCTGGGGTCACTGGGGAGATTTTTTGATGCGTCTACTGCTTGCGCCATATTTTATGTTTGCCTCAAAAATACAATGGTGGCATTTTTATATTAATAATAATTGTAGCTAAGGACGTTTTTTATTCGATAAGTTTAGAAAAATTAATTTAGATTACTTAAAATTATAAAACTCGTAAGCTAATTCTAGCTTTACGAGTTTCTAGAAATAATTTTTACTGCCTATTTGAGTGATAATTTGACTAAATTAATAAAGCAAATTAATCACACAAAATAGGCTAAAAACAACAGATTAAACTGCCTTAAAATCCCTGTCTCAACTTATGGTAAGGGATGGAAAAGTAGATCTGGAAAAAAGCGATTGAATTCAATCAAAATCCCAGCCGTGATTATCAGCCAGATAGTAGCTGCAACTGGTGCTGTGGAAATGAATTTAATTAGGTAGCTAGATTGGTCAGCTTTGTCTGCCATGATTTATTCTCCAAACGAACAAATTGATTAGGTGGAATTAGCGGGGAGAAACAGTGATTTCAGAGTCCTTAGCAGTTAATTCTCCAGAAAGAAGTTCTTTAACTGCGGCTGCTGGCCAAGCAAAGCCGGTAGCGATAATGGGTAGCGCAAGACCCAAATCGAGTTGGATCTCTTTTTGTTCAGTATCTGAGTCCTTTTTGATTGCTTGTAGGTAAGCACGACCTACCCAACCAATCCAACCGGCAATGTAGAGGAAGAGAATGCTGGGAATTAGAAAATCACCAGCACGATCAAGACGACCATCAACAATCAGGTGAGGATAGCCTTCCGGACCACAAAGCGCTTGAGAATAACGCTCAAAACGTTTTTGTCCTGATTGGGGGTCTGCTGTAGTATTGCGGGCATTTTTTGCCAGTGCTTGAAATGCGGGATTTTCTGCACAAGGTGTCAGATCAGCTCCCAGGGCTTTGGCTGGGGGAGCGAAACTGAATGACAGACAAATCACTAAAATCAAAGCAAACAATCGACGCATGGATTTGTTTCCTTTTATTACACAAGAAAAAGTTTTTTGTACAAAACGAAGCGGCTTGTACATTCTTGATTTGCTTAACTAGCAAGTCATCATACTCTTGCGTGGGAATCGAGTAAAGTTTAAGTAAATAAAAGTTAAAGCTTCTCAAACAAATCTTTAGAGAGTGCTGAGTACCGAGTAGTAAGTGCTGAGTAAAATTTCTCATGATTAGGGAAAATTATTTTAGACCTCATACCCGGAAACTCAGGACTCAAGACTCAGCACTCATTACTTCTTCGTAGCAATGACAACTGTTTTAGCAATCGAAACTAGCTGTGATGAAACTGCCGTGGCAATTGTTAACAATCGTCAAGTTTGCAGCAGTATCATAGCTTCACAAATTCCAGTCCACCAGCAGTACGGTGGAGTGGTACCGGAGGTAGCCTCACGAGCGCACTTGGAAACGATAAATGACGCGATCGCTCAAGCGATGGATCAAGCTCAACTAGGTTGGGATAAAATCGATGGGATCGCTGCCACTTGTGCGCCTGGACTTGTAGGAGCGCTGTTAGTGGGGCTAACTGCTGCCAAAACTTTAGCAATCTTACACAATAAACCATTTTTGGGAGTTCACCACCTTGAAGGTCACATCTACGCGACTTATTTGAGTGAGCCAACTTTAGATCCCCCTTTTCTTAGCTTACTGGTTTCTGGGGGACATACAAGCTTAATTTACGTTAAGGAATGTGGCAGGTATGAAAGTCTGGGTGAAACTCGTGATGATGCTGCTGGGGAAGCTTTTGACAAAGTAGCTAGGCTATTAAAGCTGGGTTATCCTGGCGGCCCAGTCATTGATAAACTAGCGCAAACAGGTAATTCTCAAGCCTTTGCGTTGCCGGAAGGAAAAGTGTCCTTAGCTGGTGGGGGATATCATCCCTATGATGGCAGTTTTAGCGGCTTAAAGACGGCTGTACTGCGTTTAGTGCAGCAATTAGAGAGGGATGGAGATCCATTGCCTATAGAGGACATTTCCGCCAGCTTCCAGGCGACAGTAGCCAAGGCATTAACCAAGAGAGCGATCGCCTGTGCTTTAGACTATGGTCTAGATACCATTGCTGTAGGTGGTGGGGTAGCCGCTAACAGTGGTTTGAGACAGCACCTACAAGCAGCAGCCACCGCAAATAATCTCCGCGTCCTCTTTCCCCCCCTAAAATTCTGTACCGATAACGCCGCCATGATAGCCTGCGCTGCCGCCGATCACTTATCACGGGGTCATCTATCCCCCATCACCTTAGGCGTAGAGTCACGCCTCAGTCTTAGCCAAGTGATGAAGTTATATCAGTAAAGACGCGATTAATCGCGTCTTTACAATTATCAGAGACACGGTCTGTAAAATTGTCAGAGACTGTTGACCCATTACCCATGACCAATGACCAATGACTTAATATGACTAGCAACCGCATCTGGTTGTTCTAACATTGCCAAATGTCCACAATCAGGAATTTCAATCACGTTATCACCACAGTATTGGAAAAGTGGATGAAAACTCGCTAAGTGGCGAACATATTTGGGTTCCATCACCTTATCGTCAGTGCCAGCCAGGAAATAAACTGGCTGCTTTAACTGAGATACTAGCTTTGGTAATCGATTAACTTCATCCTCTGTTGTGGAATCTAGCAAAGCACCTAAAGCTGCTTCAGGGTCAGCTACAACAAAATCTATTACACGCTGACGCGCCCACTGGCGATCCAGGGGACGAGATACACTAGCTCTGGTGAATAATAAGTCAATTAGAGGCAATTGGGACAACCAACGCGGACGGACTTGTAAAAATCTTTGTCCTGCCATCCGGAACTGTTCAAACGCTTCTTTCAGGTAAATACCGCCACCTGCGTTAATACAAATGACACCCTTAATCCGTTGAGGAATTTGAGCAGCTGCCCATAGAGCGATAGTACCTCCCAACGAATGACCAACAAGCCAAGCACTGGTAATATTTAGCTGTTCCAACAGGGCTGCCAAATCTTGAGCATAAGCTGCTGGTGTATACAGAGAATCAAAAGATAAATTAATCTCTTGAAGAGACTGAGCAGATAAACTGGCAGAACTTGATCCCCGATGAAAATCAGTTTCTAGCTGTGACTGAGACTCTCCAAAGCCTCGTAAATCATAAGACAGACACTGAAAGTCAACTGACAAGCGAGAAGTCACAGGTTGCCAGTATCCACGGCTATTGAGCCAACCGTGAATAAATACTAAAGCATCTGGGTAGGATGTAGGAGCTGTCAGCTCGTAGGCGTGTGGAAAGCCTAAGATTTCAATAGTTGCCATATTTATATCGTAACCCTAAGGGTGGGCGCGACTGAAATAAGCAATTCAAAATTCAAAATGAAAATAGAGTTTAGGGCTTAGGAGATCAGTACGCTCTGTAGTCCCTAATCCCTAGTCCTTACTACTTACCATCATTTCCCCAACAACCTTTGGCGTACCCCTTCAGCAATTTTGTGTCCTAAATATTCAGGAATAAGGCTTTCATTTGGTCCCAACAAATAGAGAATTAGCCGAGTCCGTCCGCGCCAAACTAGTAAATTCGCATTAACTACTAGTAAATCTTCCTGCCAAATGGCGTACATAACTTTGTAAAATAATCCCGGTTGATTGTCAGCTTCAATCACCAAAGCAGGGAGATGAAAAACCGGATCAACATAGAATTCAGTCTGTACTTGTTCTAAACCCACATCTAGGTTGAATTCCACAGCCAACATCTCTTCTACCTCAAACCGCCCTCCCAAAGCCTCACGAATGGCGCGGCAAACGTTTTCTGCGGTTTTCTCTGTTAAGGCTTTACTGCCACGCGATACCAAAAGTTTGATAAAAACTAACATCGGGGGTCTAATTTGTCCATATAGACTCAGACCGTGAATAGTTAGTCCGTAAGCGGCTAGTACACCGAAAATATCACTGAGAAGAAATGACTGATTGCGGTAGGCAAAATGCAGCGCACTTTTACTACCTTCCGGCTTCAACTCAATTACGGCACGTTTGGTTTTATAGAGACGATAAGCTAGCCGCAAATTTTGCAGTTGAATCTCACTGCTTACAAATTGTTCATAGAACTGGGGAAACGCTCGATTAAAGCGTTTGAGAAGTTCCAGTGTCGAAGATTTTAAACCAGAAGCCATCGTAGTGTAAGACTCGCTTGCTTTTATCGCCTGGAGACTGGGGACTGGAAATCAGTGGTAAACCTAAGTAAATCGTAAATAAAATACTCAGTACTTAGTACTCAACACTGCCCAATACTCAATACCTAATCTCTTTTATATACAATTCACTCTTTAGATACTCTCGTTTTGAGGAATTTGTCCTAGCCTTTACAACAAAGTGCTAAAGTTGAAAATAATTGGTGTGAAAAACTCCGTAACGGGCTGTCACCATTGAAAGTCCCAAAGACTTCTCACAAAATTGAGTGTAAGGGCTAAACAATGGTACTTGCTTTGTCAGGTGTGAATCAACACTCTCGATAGTGGACACCAATTTAGTTATACTACCCGAACCGCGTTGGCATGGGTTTTTGGAAAACTTGGTTTAGTACTCCTGAATCTGCGACAAGTAGAACACAACCGCTTGAAGAACATACAGTAGACGCTACGGGCAACTCTAATCCGAAAAGCGACGCTTCGGCAGCTACAAGAAATGCGGAACGTATCGTTTTTAGCACCGAGCGAGATATTGATCTGTATGAACTCGAAGAACTTTGTGATGCTGTAGGTTGGTCACGTCGTCCCTTAAGGAAAGTAAAGAAAGCCATTGAGCATAGTTTTCTCGTAGCCACAATGTGGCAAGTGCGAGGAAACCAAAGGCGGCTGATTGGTTTTGCCCGTGCTACCTCAGATCACGCTTTTAATGCCACTATTTGGGATGTGGTAGTTCACCCAGATTTTCAAGGTAAAGGACTGGGTAAAGCTTTGATGAAGTATGTACTTAAAAAACTCAGGAGTGAAGAAATTAGTAATGTGACCCTTTTTGCTGATCCTCATGTTGTAGACTTCTACAGGACTATGGGTTTTATGCCAGATCCGGAAGGCATCAAAGGTATGTTTTGGTATCCTCATTAAATTTTTTCGGGAAAGAAACATAGCCAATATCTAAAAAATCAGCTATGATAGCTAAAGCTTGTGTGAATAAAGTGAAATCGGGATGTAGCGCAGCTTGGTAGCGCGCCTGCTTTGGGAGCAGGATGCCGCAGGTTCAAATCCTGTCATCCCGATTAGAATTACTGATAAGAAAAAACCATACCTCTGAAAACGAGGTATGGTTTTTTCTTATGATAAAAATCAGAACAATTAAAATTTACTATGCCACTACTCAATTAATATTTTCAAAATACTATTAATACCTGTATTTACACTGAAAATCTTAAATTAATCATTTTATAACTATCGCCTATTAAGAAAGAATTACAAAGAATTTTTTGTAAAATTAAAATCTAAAAACTAAATATATATGTATAAAATCGAGCAGCAAAGTAACTAGCAATAGGAGGAACGATTAGTGGTTAAAAGCGTCCTCATATTTGGATAAGGGCAATAAAATGACATTGACCGTATTTACCAAAGCGGGAAAGTTTTCTGCCCGGTGGCGGCTATATTTAACAGGCATCTACATGAATGTGTAGTAAATAGTTAAGCAAAACTGAGAAAAGTATAACTAAGAGTACGGTCAACAGGCAGCAACGATAAGACAACTATCCTTGAGAGTTGGAAAATCTAGTGCTTTAAGAGTAGATTAGGAGCATTTCACAACTACCACAACTTTTCTCATTTTCAAGAGATTGATATATAACTAAGACGGGTTGGTGGCGTGTAAATCCAACAATTTGTCTAACTCAACTGGAACACATTAAGACGAGGAATACTCATGAAAGCATTGGTTCGCTGGGGCGCAACACTAGGTTTAGTTGGAAGTACTTTACTCGGAACATTATCTTTAGGTAGCCTTCCAGCAGTAGCATTATCAGAACAACAAATCAAAGAAAAGTTGGATAGCGTACCTATTTATTTAGTTACAAATGAAAAAGGCTTACCATTAAGCCGTCCTTTACCAAACGCGCAAAACGGACAAAAGGCCGGTGGTTCAATCACTGGGGCTTATATGAGTCGGCAGGAAGCTCAGGCTTTTATTAACGAACTGCGCAACGCCAAAAATAAAGATCCCAAGATGCAGGAAATCGTTAAAAGCCTACAGGTGACCGCAGTGCCACTAGGGGTGATTTATCAACAGTTGCAACAAACAAAAAAAGACCCTAATCGCCTGTTATTTGCTTTTAAACCTGTAGACCAGGAAATTAAAGGGGCAATGGATTTATTGCGCCAAAGTGGTCAACAGGTAAATCAGTTTAAGAGTGTACCGATGTTTGCTGTGAGATTTGCGCCAGATCAGGGTTATGTGCCAATCAAAGTAGGTACTGGCAACGAACAAGTTGTCCCACTATTTTTGAGTAAACAGGATGCACAAGGCTTATTGGGGCAAGTCAAGCCAAAACATCCAAAGGCGGATATTCAAGTTCTAGACATAGACGGCGTGCTACAGACATTACAAGATAAGAATGATCCTTGGCTCAATCAAGTTGTATTAGTGCCATCTCCAGAATCGAGAGAATATATTAGGACTCTACCGAAAGACAAAGCGCCTAACACTCCTGCTGCTCCTAATCGTAACAATAATAATTCCCGACCGAATTCACGTTAGGCATGACAAATCGACAGGCAAATGTAGTTTCTGGTTTACAACTTTGGCAGTGGCGCATCAAAGCAAATCAAGCAGCGATCGCTCACAATATTCCCATAGTAGAAGTTGATTGGCTATTGCAGGAAATAGCTGGTTTAGACCGCTTGGCACTGCGTTTAGAGTCGTTTAAAGACTGCTCTGAAGTGCCGATGGGTTTATCTCTGGACAAGTTAGACCAACTTTGGCAAAGGCGATTAGGCGATCGCTTACCCGTACAGTACATCGCTGGAGTCACACCTTGGCGCAACTTCAGACTTACGGTGTCGAGTGCTGTTTTGATTCCCAGACCAGAAACTGAGTGCTTGATTGATTTAGCTGTAGCTGCTGTTGCGAACAGTGAATCGGCTTTGCAGTTACAGCAAGGACATTGGGTAGACTTGGGAACTGGTAGTGGGGCGATCGCTTTGGGGTTAGCTGATGCTTTCCCTGAAGCCACAATTCATGCTGTAGATTGCAGTTTAGAAGCTTTGGCGATCGCCCAGCAAAATGCCCAGAACACAGGTTTGGTTGATAGAATGCGGTTTTATCAGGGTCGCTGGTGGGAGCCTTTAACTTTGCTGAAAGGTCAATTTAGCGGTATGGTATCTAACCCTCCTTATATTCCCAGCGACATCGTGCCTACGCTACAACCAGAAGTAGTAAACCATGAACCACATTTAGCCTTAGATGGCGGTGCGGATGGCTTAGATGCCATCCGCCATCTAATAGAAGTTGCCCCCAGTTATTTACGACCTGAGGGTATATGGTTAATTGAAATGATGGCAGGTCAAGCGGAAGCGGTACAGGCTTTGTTGCTTCAACAGGGCAGTTATAGTAACATTCAAATCCATTCTGACTTAGCTGGTATTGAGCGTTTCGCTTTAGCTGAAATAGCAAGAGGGATGGTTTGACTATTGGCTGTGGACTATTGACAAAAAAGCCAGAAAATTAGTCACACTGCGTAAGTCCTATTCAAGACAAATTTTGTAGCTTTAGTTTTCCGTAGGGTATTTTGAATTGATTTAGGAGAAGAAAAAAAGTGAAACAGCATTAATTCAAGCCCCTGGATTTATCCGTGGGGTATTTAATTTTAAATTTTGAATTTTGAATTTTGAATTTTGAATTGGAGCGAAGCGACTTGACTAGTGTTTCATTAGCAGCATTAATCGCTGGTGTGCGTACTGGCGGTTTAGTTAGTTTCCCTACGGATACGGTACCGGCGCTGGCGACTCTACCAGAACAAGCAGGATTGATTTTTGCTGCTAAACAGCGCAGTCAGGACAAACCTTTAATTTTGATGGCTGCAAGTGCAGAAGATTTGTGGCCTTATGTAGAAGGTAGTGAGCAAGATCAGCAAATTTGGGAACAAGTAGTCAGTCAATATTGGCCGGGAGCGTTGACATTAGTATTACCAGCTAGTAAGCGCGTTCCCAAAGTGATGAATCCGATTGATCCAACAACTATTGGTATTCGTGTGCCTAAGAATGCGATCGCTCAAAAGATTTTGTCACAAACTGGACCTCTGGCCACTACTAGCGCTAATTTCTCAGGACAGCCGGCTTTACTAACAATGGCAGAGATTGATGCTCAGTTTCCCTCGGTGTTGACACTGGAATCAACAGCGTTAGAAATGGAGGGAATTGGCTTACCTTCTACTGTTGCCAAATGGACAGGGGAAAATTGGCAAATATTGCGGCAAGGAGCAGTCAGTTTAGGGGTGTAGGGGTGTGGGGTTTTAAACTTTTACACCCAGTCTCAAGCAATAAATGGGGTGCATAAGTCTTCAAGGAAACTGATTTTTATACTTTGTGGTCAATTTAACAAGTTAATAACTTTCTAATATGAATTGGAGCAACTGGGTATATCTAGGAGCAGGATTATTATTTGGGCTTGGCGTTCGTGGTTTATTTGCGCGGTCTACAAATAGCACTGCCAGCCAGTCTACAGTCACACCGGAGGAGCAAGAGTACACATTACAACTCCAGCAACAGCTCCAACAAACACAGCTAGCCTACGAAATGGCGCAAGAGATGAGCCAGTTTAAAGGGGGTTTCTTAGCGAGGACTACCCATGAATTGCGATCGCCTCTCAATGGTCTCATTGGTTTACATCAGTTAATTTTGTCTGATCTTTGTGAAGATCCAGCAGAGGAGCACGAATTTATTGCCCAAGCTCATGAGAGAGCTTTAAAACTGCTGCATCTCATGGATGAAATCCTCAATGTTGCCAAGGCAGAACACGGTAACAATAAGTTGGATATTCAGCCAAATTCTTTAGCCGAAATTTTACAAGAAGTATATAAATTAACTTATATGCTGGCGGTAGACCGCAATTTAAAATTGCAGATTTCACCTCCCGACCCAGAGATTTATGTTTTGGCAGATGCAAGATGGCTACGACAAGTCCTGTTAAACTTAGTGGACACTGCCATTGGTCAAATGCAGGAAGGAAGTATCTTTATTTCTGCAAAGCTTGCACCTGAAAGCAAAGATGTTTCTATTTGGTTAGATTTACCTAGTCATACTGTAGTTAAAAGTGAATCGATTGATTTACTTCAAATGACTGACGAATCTTCGCCGAAAGATAAACAGAACACTCGTCTTTCTCCGAGTATGAAGCTGTTACTTAATCAAAAACTGCTAACGGTGATGGGAGGAAAGTTAGAAATCCTCCCCTCTTCTGAATCTCACCCAGCAGAGCAATTAACTAGACTAGAATTGTCTATCCCCCTAGCGATTCCTGAAGCTGAACTTCTGTAGTAGCTAAAGAGCTAATTCGGGATTGGTTATATAGCACCATAGTAGTGCTGTTGTTAGCGTGGAAGCCGATTTTTTCGTAAAACTCCTGTCGGTTGGTAGTCATTAAATATACACGCTCTACCCACCTCATGCGGGGGTGAGCTAAGACAGTTTCGACTAATTTACTTCCTAAGCCATTACCTTGGTAGTCTGGATGGATGACAACATCCCAAATTGTGGCGCGATATATGCCATCGGAGGTTGCTCTAGCAAAACCAATTAGACGCTCTGCATCCCAAACGGAAATTACCGGGTCACTGTTGGCAATAGCTACACCTAAATCCTCAATACTGCGTCCTTTCGCCCAAAAAGCAGAAATATTAAATAGCTGTTGGAGTTGATAAAGGTCTACTTCAGACTGGCGATTACGAAACTGGATCTGAGGATAGCTCATGTATAGTTGCTCCGATAGGGCAGTATTTTTACTGTCTTTTAGTCCTATTTTGCAAGAAATTATTGTAAATGTGTATGTATATGCAACTATTTTCCAGTTGAGTGTTTAATGGGAAATCCACTTCCATAGAGGGTGTGTTGGCCCTTGCTGCCGGATATGAAACACTTGCTTTTCGAGGCGCTGCCTTTCCTCTTGTGGTATACCCAGCAAAATATTCCGACTCTGCCAAACTAAAATAGCCGCCGTCATCCCTATACACAAACCTAAACCCAAGGTAGACAGTGGATGGTAAAAAAGTCCATAACGCACTGCTACCCAAGTAAAATATTGTTGCCACAAAGCAATTTCTGCCCGTAGATTCCATAGGGAAACAGGTGCAACTGTTAGCCATAAACAGCCAACAAAACACCACCTACCATACACAGTTAACTGATGTAGTCTCCGTACTTGTTCAACTAAAGATGACTCGTTACCTTCTGTATGATTGCTAAAGCTTGGGGATTGTTCTGGTTCATCCATAGGCTACGGGGGATTGGGGATTGGGGATTGGGGACTGGGGATTGGGGATTGGGGATTGGGTAATGACTATTGTGTATCAGCTACCTCTGTGTTTGGTAATACTGTAGATGAACTGGTACGTTCACGCCACAGTGTTAGTAGGGTGCTGGCGATGAAGATACTGGAATAAGCTCCTGCTAAGAAGCCAAAAATTAGAGCTAGAGCAAAGTTTTTTAGGGTTTCGCCACCAAATAAATAGATTGCGAACAGTGGCAACATGGTAGTCAAGGTTGTGTTAATTGACCTTCCCAGGGTTTGGTTTACTGCATCATCGACTATATCAGCGATGGGGCGATTGGGTTCTAGTTTTAGGGTTTCTCGGATGCGATCGTATATTACTACTGTATCGTTGACGGAGAAACCAGTAATTGTCAGTAGAGCTACGATAAATAAGCTATCGACTTCAGTACCGAAAACTAAACCGAAAATTGAGAATATGCCTGCTGTGATTAAGACATCATGGAATAGGGCAATGATGGCAAATACGGCGTAGTCTAATTGGAAGCGGAAGTTTAAGTAAATGACGATGCCTGCAAAAGATACAATCAGGGCGATCATCCCAGAGGTAAATAATTCTCTCCCTAAGGTAGGCCCGACTGTATCAAACTGATTTTTCTGCTCGTCAAAAGACCCAATTTTTTCACTTAAGGCATTTTGTAAATTAGTCCGTTCCTCACGCTCTAAGGTTTTGGTGCGGATTGAGATGCCGTTTTCTGCGCCTGTTTCTCTATCAGTGACAATTTGAATACTGCTGTCACCTAAACCTTGGGCTTTGGCTACTTCCCGCACAACGTTAATATCAATCGGTTGGTCGCAGTTTCCTGGTTTGGTGCAGTCCCTTTCAAACTGTAATCTCGTACCACCGATAAAATCCAAACTTGGACGTAAGGGAGCGCGAATATCAGGGTTTTGCCAAGAGATCAACATTGAAATCAGACCAACCAGGGTGATGACACTAGAAAGAATCCACCAAAGCGATCGCGATTTATTTATACTTAGTTTCATTTAGCCACCTCAGTCTTATTCGATGCACTTGTTCCTGGTAGGTTGGGACAGAAGAGTTCTGGTTTACGCAAACTAGGAATACTGATTGCCAAAAACATGAAGGTGCGACTACAGGTAATGGCGCTAAACATACTCACGGCGACACCCAATGCCAAGGTTAAAGCAAAACCTTTGACTAGACCAGCCCCCAACCAGAATAAGGCAGCACAAGCAATGACTGTTGTCAGGTTACCATCTAAGATGCTGGAGAAAGCGCGGTAAAAGCCGGATTCTACAGAACGATACAAGGATTTACCAGCCTGTAGTTCTTCCCGTGTGCGCTCAAAAATTAGCACGTTGGCATCTACTGCCATGCCGATACTGAGAATGAAACCTGCGATGCCTGGTAAGGTCAAGGTTATACCTAACAGCGCGAAACTAGCCCAGGTTAAGATAGCGTAGATAACTAAGGCGATATCGGCAATTAATCCTGGCAGCCTGTAGTACACAACCATAAATATGAGTACTAAAGCCAAACCACCAAGTCCAGCATAGATACTGCTTTTGATGCTGTCTTGACCTAAGGTTGCGCCAACTGTGCGAATTTCGGCAATTTCTACTGGTACAGGCAAAGCACCACCACGTAACTGCACACCTAAATCATTGGCTTGTTGTGCTGTAAATCTACCCGTAATCACAGCCGAACCACCAGTAATCCCGGTAGAAGCAAACTCTATACCTACATTGGGAGCGCTTATCAGTTCGTTATCTAAAAAGATCCCAATGCTACGTCCAGTCCCGGCAAGATTTTTCGTCAGTTCGGCAAATAGTTCGCCGCCTTTTTGGTCAAAACGAATAGCCACATTCCAATTGCTACTACCTTGAGTTGGTTCACCATAGGCATCTTGCAAGTGTTTACCATCAAGGGGTGGATTGGTGCTTTCAAATAACTCAGCGATCGCTTGATTATTTTTTTGTAAATCTTCTAAATTTTTATTAACTGCGGCTTTATCGTTACTTTTTTTTAATTCTGCTTGTTTTGCTTGCAGTTCTAATCTTGATGCTTGAAATGCTAGTAGTTGGGTTTCAGTCCCTGGTTTTTGTTTACGGAATTCTAGTTGTGCTGTACCTCCCAGCACCCGTTCCGCTTGTTCTGGGTCGTTTACCCCTGGTAACTGTACAAGGATCTTATCTGCCCCTACAGTTTGAATTACGGGTTCAGAAACACCAAGACCATTAATTCGGCCTTCAACGACACTTTTGACCCCATTCAGTTCACGTTCGGTGATTTGCTTAATTTCGGCTGTTGGTTTCACCAGAATTGTGATCTGTGAGCCTCCCCGCAAATCTAGTCCCAAGGGTATGGGAATTGTGAAGATCACCGCAATGGCGGCGATTAATAAAACTACAATCAACGCTAATAGCGATCGCTGTCTCTGCATACCATATCTCGCAACTGACAAACGCTATAATAACGCTCTTTGAATCAGTTATGAGTTGCTTTTAGGGATTGGGTACTGGTGATTGGGGATCGGGTATTGGGTATTGGATATGAGGTAGCAGTTTTTTCTTCCCAGTCCCTAGTCCCTATTCCCCAGTCCCCATTCTCTATACGCGCAACGCAATCATTTTCTGCACAGCTTCGACAATTTGCTCTGGTTGAACAATTGTTAGGCGCTCCAGAGTACCGTTGTATGGTGTAGGAATATCTTGAGATGATAGCCTGAGAACTGGCGCATCTAATTCATCAAAAAAGCGATCGTTAATGGAAGCGATTAGTTCTGCTGCAATACCCCCGGTTCGCATGGCTTCTTCCACAATGATGACTTTGTGGGTTTTGCGGATTGATGCACCAATTGTTTCTAAATCTAATGGCTTGAGGGATATTAAATCAATTACTTCTGGGTCGTAACCTTGTTTTTCTAAAGCTTTTACCGCTTGGGTGACGTGATGACGCATCCGCGAGTAAGTCAAGATTGTCACATCTTTACCAGAACGGACAATTTCTGCCTTATCTAAAGGTAGGTAGTATTCTTTTTCCGGTAAGTCCTCTTTCAAGTTATAAAGCAGGACGTGTTCAAAGAATAGAACGGGGTTATCGTCGCGGATAGCTGATTTTAGCAGTCCTTTAGCGTTGTATGGTGTAGAGCAGGTAACGATTTTTAACCCTGGAACTGCTTGGAAGTATGTTTCCAAGCGTTGGGAGTGTTCTGCACCCAACTGTCTACCTACACCACCAGGGCCACGAATGACCAAGGGAATTTTAAAGTTACCGCCGGAAGTATAGCGTAGCATCCCCGCATTGTTGGAGATTTGGTTAAAGGCTAGGAGCAGAAAGCCCATGTTCATACCTTCAATTATCGGCCGCAATCCGGTCATTGCAGCACCTACCGCCATACCAGTAAAACTGTTTTCGGCGATGGGAGTGTCTAAAATTCTGAGTTCACCATACTTTTTATATAAATCCTTAGTGACTTTGTAGGAGCCACCATAGTGTCCTACGTCTTCACCTAGAACGAAGACACTGGAATCACGAGCCATTTCTTCATCAATGGCTTCCCGCAGAGCGTTGAAGAATAGTGTTTCTGCCATTTAGACTTTTTATTACGACTATTATTTTAGAATCTTATCGTGCCATCGTAGCTAATATGGTGAGCGATCGCACTAGTTGAAAGTTCATTTATAAGTTCCGTGAGTTTATACTTAGGTAGATGGATTTCCGGCTTGAAAAATCTGCTCTACAGTCAAATTCAACTCTGGGAATGTTGCGGACTGGATACGGTCATTTCCCCGAAATTTATGAATCTGATATTCACCATCATGTAAACAGCAAACTAATATAGTAGGTTGTTTCGGCTTGCCAATAAACTCCCTCCCACCTAAAGCAGCGTAATCTACAATCCAATATTCAGGGATTCCCATCTGCTCATAGTCAGCATATTTCTTGTGATAATCATCACGCCAATTACTACTCACTACTTCAATTACCAAGGGAATTGAGGCTGCTTGACTCACCGTTGATTCTTTTTTCCAACGTGGTTCATTGACTAAATTGGGGCGATTTAATATCAGTATGTCTGGAGAATAAGCTGATTCACCCTCCACGGGTTTGACAAACGCTGTCTTGGGTATGAAATAGGGAAAATTTAAGTGACTGTATTCTAATGTGAGCTTTGTAGCTAAAAATCCAACTATCTCTTCATGGTCGCCCGTGGGTGGTGAGATTTCAATAATTACTCCATCATGTAATTCACAGCGTTGTCTTGGGTTGTCTGGATACCAAGCCGCAAACTCATCAAATGTGATTACTTTACGTAAAGTTTGAGTCATGGTGCGATCGTCTAGAAATGAGGGGCTATAGCCATCCTAAATTATTCATGAGAAGATGCCCGACTTGTTGCATAAGTCGGGCATCTGCATTTTTTGCTTTTTGAACTTCTCCTGTGGTTTGCCAATTATGTTTTGAGGTTGCCTAAATCCGCAATAACCACATCAGCACAAGTAAAAAACGATGTCTAACATTTTTCTTAATCAGTTAAGATAATCACCATTAATCTTCTTCTCTTACCTTTTTCCTTAGAATCATGACCCAGGATGAGTTGTTGATACTGATAGAGCAAGCGGCTACTGAGGGTTGGCGAGAGTTGGATTTATCTGGACAAGAGTTGACTGAGTTACCTGGGGAAATTGGTAAGTTGCAGCAGCTTGAGTCTTTGATTTTGGGAAAGCAGGTTGGTGGTTATGAATGGGTAGGAGACCGCTATCTCAAAAAGGTTTCAGGCAACAATTTAAAAACGCTTCCACTCGAATTATTGGGTTTGCCTAATTTGCGTAAGTTGGATATTAGTGGCAATCCTTTAGAGCGTATTCCTGATCTGGTAACGCAAATACTACATTTAGAGGAACTAATCTTAATTCGAGTAGAGATAACCGAGATACCAGAGGCAATAGCGAATTTAACCAATCTGACGCATCTTATCCTCTTTTCCAACCAAATAACCGAGACACCAGAGGCGATCGCTAAATTAACCAATCTGACGCAGCTTGACCTCAGTGACAACCAAATAACCGAGATACCAGAGGCAATAGCGAATTTAACCAATCTGACGCATCTTATCCTCTTTTCCAACCAAATAACCGAGATACCAGAGGCAATAGCGAATTTAACCAATCTGACGCAGCTTGACCTCGGTGACAACCAAATAACCGAGATACCAAAGGCAATAGCGAATTTAACCAATCTGACGCAGCTTGACCTCGGTGACAACCAAATAACCGAGATACCAAAGGCAATAGCGAATTTAACCAATCTGACGCATCTTATCCTCTTTTCCAACCAAATAACCGAGATACCAGAGGCAATAGCGAATTTAACCAATCTGATGCAACTTGACCTCAGTTACAACCAAATAACCGAGATACCAAAGGCAATAGCGAATTTAACCAATTTGACGCAGCTTGTCCTCAGTGACAACAAAATAACCGAGATACCAGAGGCAATAGCGAATTTAACCAATCTGACGCAACTTGACCTCAGTGACAACAAAATAACCGAGATACCAGAGACAATAGCGAATTTAACCAATCTGACGGAGCTTTACTTCAATTACAACAAAATAACCCAGATAGCAGAGGCAATAGCGAAATTAACCAATTTGACTGAGCTTCACCTCAGTTCCAACCAAATAACCCAGATACCAGAGGCAATAGCGAATTTAACCAATCTGACGGAGCTTTACCTCAATTACAACAAAATAACCCAGATAGCAGAGGCAATAGCGAAATTAACCAATTTGACTGAGCTTCACCTCGATGGCAACCAAATAACCCAGATACCAGAGGCGCTTGAAAGTTTGCCGAAATTGGAAAAACTAGATTTACGGGGAAATCCGCTTCCTATTTCACCAGAGATTTTAGGATCTGTCTATGAAGTTGGTTCAGTTGAAGAAATTTTCAATTACTTGCGATTACTGCGTAGTGGTGAAGTACGTCCACTCAACGAAGCCAAGCTCTTGCTCATCGGACAAGGCAGCGTCGGCAAAACATCCCTCATCGAGCGACTAATCCACAATAAATATGATAAAAATCAACCTCAAACCAACGGACTCAATGTAGAAACTTGGAATGTGCAGGTCAATAGCAAAGACATCCGTCTCAATGTTTGGGACTTTGGCGGACAGGAAATTTATCATGCTACCCATCAGTTTTTTCTGACTAAGCGCAGTCTCTATCTCCTAGTCTGTAATTGTCGTACCAGCGAAGAAGAAAACCGCATCGAATATTGGCTGAAACTAATCGAAAGCTTCGGCGGACAGTCCCCGGTGATTATCGTTGGCAATAAAAAAGATGAACAACCCCTCGACATCAACCGCAAAGCATTACGGGAAAAATATCCTAACATCCAAGCAATTATCGAAACTTCCTGCCAAGACAATATCGGCATTGATGAACTTCGTACCTCCATTTTCCAGCAAGTTGCCAACCTCAAAGAAGTCTACGACCTTCTACCCCTTTCATGGTTTGAGGTTAAACAGCAACTCGAATCCATGCCCCAAGACTTCATCACCTACAACCGCTACATCGGCATCTGTCACGAAAACAAGATTCCCGAAGAACAAGACCAAGATCAACTCATCGACTTGCTGCATCGACTCGGCTTAGTTCTCAACTTCCGCGATCATCCCATCCTCAAAGATACCAACGTCCTTAAACCTAATTGGGTGACAGAAGGAATTTACGCACTTCTGAGTGATGAAACCCTCAAAACTAAAAGCAAAGGCATTTTTACCCCCGCCGATCTCACCCGCATCCTCAATCCAGAGCGTTACCCTACCAAGCGTCACGACTATCTGATTGAACTGATGAAAGAATTTGAGCTTGGCTTTGCGCTAGAGTGTTACCCACCACAATTCCTGATTGCGGGACTTCTCCCCAAAGACCAACCAGACGCAACAGGACTAGAAGGTGAAACCCTAGAATTTCAATACCATTACAAAGTTCTGCCCGAAAGCATCATTTCCCGCTTCATCGTCAAAACCCACGAAAGAATTTATAACCAAATCTATTGGCGCAGTGGCGTAATGCTGCAATATCAAGAACACAATGAAATTTACAATATTGCTCGCATCAAAGCTGACCCCGAAGACAAAAAAATCTTCATCGCCATTAGCGGACGTAAAGAAACCCGCCGCTTATTTCTTGCTATTCTCCGCGATGTCTTCCAACAAATCCACAAAAGTCTCCCCAACCTGGAAATCACCGAATGGGTTCCCGTTCCCAAGCATCCCAACCACCCGACCCTCGACTACCAAGAACTTCTGGGACTCGAATCAATGGGTGAAACCACAATCACCATCGGCAAACTCAAGCTTAAACTCGATTTGCGTCAACTTTTAGATGGTTACGAATCACTAGAATCACGCCGAAAATCACAAAAAGACGATCCAGAAAGCGATCTGGTTAGAATCAATATTTACAATAACAACCATCAGGGAGATTTTAAACCCATGACAGAAAATAAAAACAACTTTCAAGGCGCACAAGTAGGTATCGTCAACATTGGCAACGAAGTCAAAGACAAGGCCAGTCAGCAAGTTGGTGACTTAACTCAAACAAGCGGCGCAAACATAAACGAAATTATCCAATTAATCAACAACCTACGCCAAACTGTAGCCCAATTTCCGCCAGCAAGCCGCGACGATATTATTATTGATATTGATGATGTAGAAGTAGAAATTCAAAAGCCGGAAAAAGAACGCAATACACCAAAACTTAAAAAGCGTTTGGTGGCTTTACTAACTGCCGCGAGTGTAGCTGCTGCCCCGATCGCAAGTGTGGCAGACTTTACAAATAATGTTATGGAACTCGGCAGCAAATTAGGCATAGAGCTAATTCACCCTAGTCCTTGAGAATCTAACTGCAAACAGGGGAATCAGTTACCTGAACTATAGAATTTTCAGGGAAACGTCTCGGCCTTCCTGGCTTGCGTTTATGACGCTGATTAATGGATTTTTCGCTGGCAGATGCTAGTTCTTCCGGTGTACATTTGAATATACGTAGAGCATCCACATATTTTTTTGGTGTCATTGTTGGCTCAGTGCGTCCAGCTTCCCAATTGCGGACACTGGTTTCACTGATTGCAAGCCTGAAGGCAACTTCTGCACGGCTGAGACCCGCACGCTCTCTCAGGACTTGCATATCCATATTTCATGCTCCCCTTGAAAAAATAAGTCTTTTTCTAAATTGATTGACATTACATATCAATCATTTCAATCAAAAATTTATTAACTATTTTCTTTTATAAGGCATAAGCGATCGCTTGAGACTCTAACAAACGACGTAGTTTTTCGTGATTTCAATAAACGTTGGAAGGGTGTAGGGTTTTTGAAGACTTACACCCCTACACCCCTATACCCCTATACCCTTCTCCACACAAAAGTTTCAGCTTTAAATCGAGTAATACAAAGGAAAAGATTTCGCATCCTTAGGTTTTACATATACCTTTTGCTTTGGTTCCAACTGTAGCTCATCGTAGCGATCGCGTGTTAAATGAGCGTTGACAACTTGTCCATCGTCTAAGGTTAATTCAACTTTGATTTCCCAGCCCAAGTGGATCAATCGAGTGACTGTAGCAGGTGCGGTTGTGCCGTTAGCAGATTTCTCGATCACTACATCTTGTGGGCGTAAAAATACGTTTGGATGTTCTATCTCTAACTGGCTACTTTGGAAAATTCTGGAGCTACTTGGCAAGACATTTACTGGCCCAATGAAACTCATCACAAAGGACGTAGCTGGATTGTCGTAAATTTCTGCGGGTGTTCCTACCTGTTCTACACGCCCTTGATTCATGACTACGACCTCATCAGAAACTTCCATTGCTTCTTCTTGGTCGTGGGTGACAAAAACTGTGGTAACGTGAACTTCATCATGGAGACGGCGTAACCATGCGCGTAAGTCTTTACGGACTTTGGCATCAAGTGCGCCAAAGGGTTCATCTAAAAGTAATACACTAGGTTCTACTGCTAAGGCTCTAGCTAAGGCTACCCTTTGTCTTTGACCACCGGAAAGCTGAGAAGGATAGCGATCGCCTAGCCCACTCAACTGCACTAGTTCTAATAACTGTTCTACCCGCCCTTTGACTTTATTCGCTGGTGCTTTGCGAATTTCTAACCCAAAAGCGATGTTTTGCCGGACTGTCAGATGCTTAAATAAAGCATAGTGTTGAAATACAAACCCAATGTTACGTTCTTGTACACTTTGGTTTGTAGCGTCTTTTCCCGTCAGAATAATTCTGCCATCGTCTGGCTTTTCGAGACCAGCAATTAAGCGGAGCAACGTAGACTTACCAGATCCCGATGGCCCTAACAGGGCTACCAGTTTCCCGCTTTGGATTTCTAAGTTTACCTGATCAACCGCTCGGAAACTACCGAATTGTTTGGATACGTTTTCAACTACTATGCCCACTGCCGCTACACCTCTGCCAATTTATCTACGGCTAATTGCTAGGTTTACCGTGTTATAGATATATCATACATAAATGCAGTTAAATTCACTGATTAAAAAAAGATTTAATTACCACCACTGCCACAATCCAAGAAATCACACTCAACACCACTGCAATCTGGTAAATGGCAATCATCAGCGCTGCTACAGGCGAGGAAACTACAATCAACAATCTCTGAGCAATTAGAACAATCATCGCCGCTTAAATATCCTGAATCCCAGCAATTTGATGACCTTGCCTGAGGGCGTGTTAACGGCTTATCATCTTCAATTTCTCCATCCGCTTCCTCTGTCGGTGCTGAGTCCTCCATTTGTGACAGCTTTCGTTGCATCTTCGATGCTTGTAAAACTAAATTGGCTTGTTTACAAGCTTGAAACCTGGTGTGGGATTTATCCCAAGCTGCGATTAATCCCTCCTCTGCAATCACGCGCTTGATGTAACCAGAGCAAGATTCACCCCCGTACAACAGTCGATGGGCGCAAGCAAAACCTTTATGGGGGGAAATGTGTTTTTGATATCCAGCGATCGCTACAATACCAATTTTCCTACTAAAGGTATCCAATGGAGAAATTTGCATAGTTAGGGATTAGGAAGATAGAGAGGAGTAGGGGGATAAGTAGTTAATGTACAGACGTTGTATACAACGTCTCTTAAACATTGGCAACCAACAACTGACCATTGACTAACAGTATGTTACCCATTCACTAAGCTCTATCTCTCGTGCCAAATTTGTATCGAAACATTAAGGAATATTGCATTTCTGTCAAAACCTAGAGGTAGAGCGAGAAATCACCCAAAAGACCGTGGTAGGATGCTTTCGGTAAATGTGAAGATTGGGAGAAGACCTTTGACACTACGGGTTGCTGTTGTTGGGTCAGGCCCAGCTGGTTCCTCTGCTGCTGAAACACTAGCCAAAGCTGGGATTGAGACCTACCTGTTTGAGCGCAAATTGGATAACGCCAAACCCTGTGGGGGGGCGATTCCCTTATGTATGGTAAGTGAGTTTGACTTACCACCAGAAATTATTGATCGTCAAGTGCGGAAGATGAAAATGATTTCACCTTCCAATCGTGAAGTTGATATCAATCTGATAAAAGAAGACGAATATATAGGAATGTGCCGCCGTGAAGTCCTAGATGGCTTCTTACGCAATCGCGCGGCAAAATTAGGGGCAAATTTAATTAATGCCACCGTTCATAAAGTTGATATACCTGGAAATAACAGCGACCCATACACCATTCATTATGTTGACCATAATGAAGGCGGCGCACAAGGTGTCACAAAAACTTTAAAAGTAGATTTGATTATTGGTGCAGATGGGGCTAATTCCCGCATTGCCAAAGAAATGGATGCTGGGGATTATAATTATGCGATCGCCTTCCAAGAGCGTATCCGCTTACCCGAAGATAAAATGGCATATTACAACGACCTTGCCGAAATGTATGTAGGCAATGACGTTTCCACAGACTTTTATGCCTGGGTATTCCCCAAATATGACCACGTAGCCGTCGGTACTGGCACAATGCAGGTACACAAAGCCAGCATCAAGCAGCTACAGGCTGGTATCCGCGCCCGCGCTAGCGAAAAATTAGCAGGCGGTAAAATCATCAAAGTAGAAGCCCACCCAATCCCCGAACATCCCCGTCCTCGGCGTGTTGTTGGTCGCATAGCCTTAGTTGGAGACGCTGCTGGCTATGTTACCAAGTCCTCTGGTGAAGGGATTTACTTCGCTGCTAAATCTGGGCGGATGTGTGCAGAAACCATTGTAGAAGTTTCTCAAAATGGTAGTCGCATTCCCACAGAAAACGAACTCAAGATTTATCTCAAACGCTGGGATAAAAAATACGGACTCACGTACAAAGTACTGGACATCTTGCAAACAGTATTTTACCGCTCCGATGCCACCCGTGAGGCATTTGTAGAGATGTGTGCTGACTTAGATGTACAAAAGCTGACTTTTGACAGCTATCTGTATAAAACAGTCGTCCCCGCGAACCCCATCACCCAGTTAAAAATTACTGCCAAGACAATTGGTAGTCTCATCCGTGGTAACGCTTTAGCACCCTAAATTTCAGATGATCATAAAAACTCCACCCATAATAGGGATGGAGTTTGTCAGTGGTCAGTAGTCAGTGGTCAGTGGCAAAGCGAACCGTGCGGTCTTGAGTTCTACTCAAGAGGAGCAACTTTTCAAGAAGACACATAAAAACCACCCATTCTTAGGATGGAGTATTAAACCACCTCCAAAACAACTGACAACTCACAACATTACAAATTAATTGTCAAATGGCACTCCCTGAATACCAATAGGGAGTGCCATTTTGATTACCTAGTCAAGTTTTGTGTTGATTCGTAGCGATGTGAGTGTCATTCTGTAGGATACGTAGCTTGGGGGATTTGGACGCGTATACGCGGCTTCTCGAAGAGCATATATCCCGTGATACTACCCTACCTTGCGAACTGCATTTCCCTCAGTGTGACACAGATGTTACGGATTAATGAAATCAAAGACTCAGCGCAATGACTTGAACAAGATTTCACTCAACAACAGATGTGGTAGCGCCCTCGCCGGATTGTGGGACGCTGGGTAGTTCCAGGCAATATCCCGCACCATATACTGTTTTGATATAGCGGGGGTGGCGGGGGTCTGGTTCTAGCTTAGTTCTCAAGTGCCGGATATGCACTCGAATCGTTTCAATGTCATCATCTGGATCGTAACCCCAAACTTCTCTGAGAATTTCGCTTGGGGAAACTGTCTGTCCGTGACGTTGAAGCAAACAGTGGAGGAGTTCAAATTCCAAGTGAGTCAGCTTCACAGTTTGACCGAACCATATAGCCTCAAATCTTTCGGGAACTAAGGTCAAAGGCCCATAGTTCAGAATTTCGCTATGTTTGGCTGCTTGAGGAATGCGATCAGTACGGCGTAATAATGCCCGCACCCGTGCCAGCATCTCCTCCACTTCAAATGGTTTGGTCAGATAATCATCTGCTCCGGCGTTAAAGCCTTCTACCTTGTCTTGAGTTTGGCTGAGAGCAGTCAACATCAAAACAGGAATTTCCGCCGTGCGTTCGTCTCGGCGTAAGCGCTGGCAAACCGTAAAACCATCAACTCTGGGCAACATCAGATCAAGCATAATCAAGTCTGGTTGTAGCTGGAGAGCTAGTGCTTGACCTTTTATGCCATCTTCAGCTTGGCTTACATCGTAGCCAGCCATCTCTAGGTTGACAGCAACAAGTTCTGAAATCGCTGGGTCATCGTCTATTACAAGAATCCTTGGCATTCTTAAAAAATTATTACTACTTATTAAGGATAAATAAGAACCTTTGGTAGATACAAAGATTTCTGTCTTGATTATAAAAAAGATTTTAAATCTAACATAAACCTTAAAACTACTAGGATTAAGAAAACAAAACTAAAATTACATTAAATTCGCAGTATGATATGTTTCCCTCCCTACAATCCGCCTGTATTTCTGAGAAATGGTGTTGTTACAACTGTTTACACTACTTTGTGGGGAAAACGTTATTGGCAAAATACAACTCCCCATTTAGAACCTCAGTATCATAAAACAGTATTAATGGGTGGGCAAAATGTACCTATTTTTTGTTTGATTGCCATACCTGAAAATGCCCACAGTACGATTGTAGGGACTTATGGCATTACAGGCGATCTAGAAAATGAATGGTTTTTGAGATTGCTGGGACGTAAAGCATATGCTCAAGGATTTGCTGTAGTTTTATTTGATTGGCGCGCCCACGGCAAAACAGCCGAATTATCACCAACACTAACTTCTGATGGTTTATTTGAAGGTGAAGATTTTGTCAGAATTGCGGCTGGTGCGGCTGCTATGGGATGTCCCAGTAAATTTTGGTTTACAGGGTTTTCCTTAGGAGGACAACTGGCGTTGTGGGGACTGAAAGCTGCGGCAGACTTAACTAATGGCACTGAGTATTTTGGGCTAAAATATAGTGACATTGGAGGTGGTGCAGTAATTTGCCCAAATTTAGATGCAACGCGATCGCTCAGTTACTTAGTTCGCCATCCTGTAGGTAAGTATTTAGAACAGAGTATCGCCAAAAACCTCAAGAAATTAGCATGGCGAATACATGATCACCATCCAGGCACCCTAGACTCAGAAGCCATTGAACGAGCTAACACCATTTGGGATTTTGACAATGAACTGGTAATTAAGCGCCTTGGTTTCCCATCCGTAGAAACTTATTATGCGGCAAGCAGTCCTTTACAACTGTTACCAGAGATATCAAAACCTAGTCTCATTGTTTACGCTGCGGATGACCCGCTATTTCATCCAGAACTTGTTCCCGAATTACAAGCCACTTGTGACAGCAATCCCAAGATAGATTTACTGATGACTCGTTATGGTGGTCACATGGGCTATCTAAGTAGCAAAAAAGGTCAGATACAAGCCCAAGATGCTGATCCTTGGTGGGCGTGGAATCGCGTTTTGCAGTGGTTGGAATACATCAGAAAATTTTGATTGCAGCAGTTCACTTTTGCATCTTTACCTCACTTCCTTGCAAACGGCTGTACATATTTCATTTTATTCACAAAGCCTATAAAAGCAGGCTTTGTGAATAATTCAGTTGACATTAACTACACACTAGAGAAAACCTTGATAACCATCTCTTGTTTTCTCAATTGGCGAATTAATTATGGATAGAATAGAGATTACTTAAAGTTATAATCAGGCTGGCTTCAACTATTCAGGTTTACTGTCTAGACTGATGCTGGCTTTTTTTTGAGGACTCTAGCCAAGGAACCAACTGCTAACAAACCGAAAATGACCCCAGGTTCGGGGATAACACTTGCTGTCAATTGACCACCATTATCTAATCGACAGTTGGGAAATGTGCCGCAGACTTCTGGAGAGAGATCATCTTTCAAAAATATAGTGGTAGGTAATCCCAGCGCAGACAGATCAGCTCCTTGATAAGTATAGAAAGACAATCCTGCTAAGGTTGTGTTGAAGTCAATACCCAAATCAAAGCCGTTGGGTGTGTTAAAGCTATCAGTTTGTAGGATAGTCCCTGTAACTGTATCAAAGTTGAAATTAAAAGTACTGCTAGGATTCGGGAAACTGTACTTGAAACTTTGCAACAAAGTTCCTTGGGGGTCAAAGAAAGAAATATCGAAACGGCTTAGTTGATCGCGGGTAATAACGCTTCCTTGGAAAATATTGTCGTAGTCGAAACGTCCTTGAGCTGAATAACCTTGACTTCCTATCCAATCAAGTCTGTAGGAAGCAGCATCAGCACTGGAGATATTGGCTAAAGTAGCCATTGAAGTAACAGCAGCAACAGCTAAAGTAGCTTGGATTTGGTTACGTATGCTTTTCATTTTTTAAGATTAGAAATGAGTTCTGATGTTGTTGCAACGATCGCTAACTCGCAATTATCCGTTACAAAAGCTGAGATAATTTTAGCGATATTCAAGCCATATCAAATGCTTTTATGTCGCTTAATAAGCACATAAAAAGCTTTAATTCGCCTATACTAATAGGCTTTGTTGATAATAGCTAGATTCACTAGCCCCTGGGAATTAATAACAAAATTGGTGTTGTTAGACATTCATAATGTCTAAAACCACTAGGGGGAATTTTATCATTAGATTGAATTTAGTTTTAATAGTTTAGGTTTTATTTTCTCAATAAAATACAAAAAATATATATTCGTCAAAAAATCATTGAATTTTCTTTTGATTAAATTAATCTTTAACTGGTCTTAACCTAATATTGCATCTTACTTACGTATCACTTAATTGTTCTGATTGTTGGTTTAATGGGTGAGTTTACTCTTATCTTAACTGCACCATTTCACTAATGGTGATTCAGCAAAATAATAAACGTATATGTTTCTTTGCAAGCTCATTCATGTAGTATAAATCCGTCATTTTTTGCTTAAGATATATTATTTATCTCAATTTTGTAGAAAAAATAAACTGTGTAAATTCTATTAACTAGTTTTGTTTTAAATAAATCATTACCAGAACTTAATCAAGCACAAGTAATTTTTACTAGGCATTTTGATTAACCAAAAATTTTCTCATGGCATTCTCCAGACGTAAATTTTTCACAATAGCAGGTGCAACTGCTGCCGGAACATTAGCTGCTTCTCCTTTAGAAGGGCTTCTGGCTAGAGCCGCTTTCGGTCAGACAACGCCTACAACCACAGGATATGGTCCACTTTTCCCCGGTGCCGACGGGCTTTTAGCAGTACCAAACGGATTTCAGTATCGGGTTATATCTCGTGCAGGCGATCGCATGATCGATGGTAATACGGTACCTGGCGCTCATGATGGTATGGCAGCTTTCCCAGGGCCCAGAGGCACAACAATATTGGTTTGTAACCACGAATTGAGCAACAATTCTGGAACACAAGTAATCGTACCCCAAGGCTACGGCTACGATTCTGCTAGTAGAGGTGGTACTACCAACTTGGTTATCGGTGCTAATCGCCAGCTAATTAAACAGTTTGCTACTCTTGGTGGAACTATTCGTAACTGTGCAGGTGGTCCAACTCCTTGGGGTTCATGGATTACTTGTGAAGAAAATGTCAGCACACCCACTAGCACTGATGGGTCTACAAAGTTCCACGGTTATAACTTTGAAGTTCCAGCTAGTGCAACTGGTCCTGTACAGGCAGTTCCTCTCAAGGCAATGGGACGGTTTAATCATGAAGCTATAGCTGTAGACCCCGCAACCGGAATTGTTTACCAGACAGAAGATAGCGGCGATAGTCTATTCTACCGTTTCATCCCTAATGTACCCGGCCAATTAGCACTAGGTGGTAAACTCCAAGCACTGAGAATAGGCGGCACTCCTGGCAGTAGTAATAGTGTTAACACTGCAACTGGTTTCAATACAGGACAAACATGGACTAACATAGATTGGGTAGATATTCCTGAACCAGACCCAACTACAGATAATGTCCGTGTACAAGGACGTAATTTAGGAGCGGCTAGATTTGCCCGTGGGGAAGGTATTTGGTACGGTAATGGTGAATTGTACTTCTGTTCTACCAGTGGTGGGCCTGGAAGTCGTGGCCAAGTTTTCCGTTATGTTCCTGCTACTAATACACTTCAACTGTTTGTACAGTCTCCAAGTGCATCTGATCTTCGTGCGCCTGACAACATTTGTGTTGCACCTTTTGGCGATCTGATTATATGTGAGGATGGGGCGGCTCCCAATTTCTTGAGAGGTGTAACTCCTGAAGGAAAACTATATAATTTGGTACGTAACAACTTTCAGGGTGGTAGTAGTGAGTTTGCTGGAGCTTGCTTCTCTCCTGATGGTCAGACTCTGTTTGTCAATATGCAGGGCCCTGGTATTACCTTCGCAATTTGGGGTCCTTGGAATTCACGAGTTTAGTAAACATAGCAACAATTTACTGATCTGATATCTCCAGTTGAGAAAAGCGATCGCTGGCAATAAAAAATGAGGCGATCGCCTTCATCATGACTTCTTGACTGGTGGTAACATATCTAAAATCGCTATCTGCAAATCAGGAAACTCTAAGGGTACGATCGTTGCATCTTCTGCCAAAACTACTTTGCTTTCGTAGCCTTGTGGAGTCGGTTGCCGAAAAACGTGCAATTGGCGATTAATTACATCTAACACCCAATAATCAGTAATTCCTGCTTGGGAATAAGCCTGAGATTTAGTTACACAATCTAGTTTCAGACTGCTATCGGCTACTTCAATAATCAGGTAAACTTCAGATGGTGTAGGATGGTGGTCTGCGTAGTCTAAAGGATCTATTTTGACAACAGCAATATCGGGTTCTGGTTCAGAGCGATCGTTTAACTTTACAGGATCTTGAACACATATTAGCGCTAAATCCTTTAAACTATTTTGCAGTAATCTATCTGTCCGAGTTACTGCCGACCGATGAGCTGTTCCTTTAGCAATCATCCAAATAATCTTTCCTTCTAGAAGTTCCACCCGTTCATCTGCACCAAAAATACCAGCTTCAGCCATCCGGTGGTATTCTTCAACTGTCCACAGACGAAGTTGTAATGTCGTTTCTGTGTTTTGCATGGCTAGTTGCCTATAAATAATAAATATTTAGCTTGATATAAAAAATAAACTTAAAGCTGATTGTTTAAGCTGGATTTACTGATTCCAATATTTGCGATACTTTGAGATTTAGTTGATTAAATTGTGGAGATACAACTAAATCATCACCAGAAAAGTTACCTATCTCCGTGTATGTCTTACCAGTAAGTTCTAAGACTAATAAAGTTTTAGTTTCAGGGTCAATAATCCAATATTCAGGAATACCACAATCTTGATACTGCGATCGCTTGGCAATAAAATCTCTATCTCGTTGCAATTCTCCAGGGCTAACCACTTCAATTACTAATAGTGGAGGTAGCATTGATAGACGAATAGTATTGCGCTTGGCTAACTGCTGAATATGCTCTTCTCGAATAATGGTTAGGTCAGGATAACGGTTTCTGGGTTCTCCTCTCACCTCCAGTTCTAAACCATGTCCGCGAACTCGATCAATTCCTACAAGCAATGCAAAAATGAGGAAAAGGCGATTTGCAATTTGAACATTAGTTCCCGATTCTGGAGGCATTTCGATTAATTCTCCATTGAACAACTCATAGAGTTTATCCGTGCCATCATCATAAGATAGGTACTCGTCAAAGCTTTGAAAGCGATGTTTTACTTGTAGCATCAGGGTTTCTCCATGATGAGTCTCAATGCAAGTTTAACTTAATTCGTAATTTGTCATTATGGCTTATTGCTAAACTCTTTATTTGCTAACCTTTAGCTTTCTAAAATTTGAATTTCATCTAGCCGATTAATCACTACATCCGCACCTTGGACATTATCTGGTTTATTCACCCAAGTAATACCAATACAACCTGCGGCTTGAGCGTTACGAGCCATTTGCATATCACCTACAGCATCACCTACCATTAATGTGGCTTCTGGTTCTACTCCTAAAGCTTGGCAAGCTTGTAAAAATAATATGGGGTCTGGCTTACTGGGGCCGTTATCTACACCTACTTGGGCTTGGATATAACTACTTAAGTTATGTTGTGCGACAAAGTTTTTTACTTCTGATGTTGTTGCTGCTGAAACAATGCCAAGTTTTAGTCCGGCTTGTGAGAGAGATTGCAATACTTCTAATGCACCAGTGAAAAGAGGTGCAGGAGTTACACCAATATATTTTTCGGCATCATCTAAGGCTTGACGCGCTATTTTTAATGACTCAAACCATCCTTTCCCAGTTTCGGCAATATAGGCGGCTGTGGCTATTTCTGTTTCGCGGCGACTGGCTACCGACATTAAACCGGCTGGGTCGAGTGTATCGCCGTTAATACCAAAGGCCATTAATAAAGGTTCCCCAATTCCTGGTACTTGGGCATCTATAATTCTCGCTGCTTTTTGTCCAAGCGATCGCAAATAGACTTCTGAATTTTCTAGCGTACCGTTTTTATCAAATAAAATCGCTTGAATATTAGTAAATGCGATATCTCTACATTTAATAGTAGTCACAAAATTAAGCCCCATAAAAAGTCAAAATAAAAAAGAGGGAAAATCCCTCTTTTAAAAATTTCTTGATGTTGTTAATGAAACTACAACTGTATTAGTCTTCAATAGCTGCTGGGATTTCCTCAACTGCTGAAATTTCTTCTTCAGCTACAGCATCTTCAGTTGCAGAGGGAATTTCTTCCTCAATCAAATCTTCTGCGCCTTCTGCGGGTAAGGCGATACCTTGTTGTTTAGCCAGCAGTTGTTCTCTATACTTAGCTGCCATTTCTTCGGCTTTATCGTAAACCAAATCACGGTTTTTAATCATGTCACCGGGTTCTGGTTCCAGCTGTTTAGTAGAGAGAGATATTCTACCTCTTTCTGCATCCAAGTCAATGATCATCACTTTCACTTCATCATTGACGTTAAATACACTGTGAGGTGTATCGATATGCTCGTGAGAAATTTCCGAGATGTGCAGCAAGCCGCTAACACCACCGATGTCGATGAATGCACCGTAGGGTTTGATACCACGTACTGTACCGATGACGACTTCGCCCACTTCTAGGCGGTTCATCTTGCGTTCAACTAACGCACGACGGTGAGAGAGAACTAAGCGGTTACGTTCTTCGTCTACTTCTAGGAATTTTAAAGGCAGTTCTTCGCCTACTAATTCTTCTTTGGGTTTGCGGGTGCTGATGTGAGAACCAGGAATAAAGCCCCGTAGTCCTTCAATTCTGACCAACGCCCCCCCACGATTGGTGGCAAATACACCAGAGCGCACTGTAGCATCTTCTGCTTGTAACTGGCGTACTCGCTCCCAAGCACGCATATACTCAATTCTGCGGATGGAAAGGGTTAACTGTCCATCTTCGTTTTCATCGGTGAGGATGAAAAATTCTCTTGTTTCGTTTGATTGTAAAACTTCTTCCGGGGCATCGACCCGGTTTATAGACATTTCTTGTATAGGTATATAAGCTGCTGTTTTAGCACCTATGTCAATCAGAGCGCCGCGCGGTTCTATACTAAAAACTGTACCTGGTACGACATCTCCTGGGCTAAAGTGATAGTCGTATTTGTCAAGTAGGGCAGCGAAATCTTCGTGAGTGAATCCAATTTCTGTAGCGGTTAAATTCTGATTGACCATGCTGTTGTGTTCCTGGTTCTAGTCTCCGTAATGGTTATGCCATAATAGCCATGTGTATGCAACTGCCTGAGTTGGTAGTGTACACTATATCTCTGTCTAATCCTAGCGCAGAAAAGCTAGTGTTCACACATAATTAACTTCCAGAAAGAAGATTATATCACAAATAAATATAGAATAGTTGTTAAGTAATTAGCCATGTAAATGAATTTTTCTCAGTTTTCTATGGCTTAGAGATAGGGATGTATTCATCGAAAATATCCGTTGCTTTTCTTGAGAAAAACAACGGATATTTTCTTCATTTGACTGAGAAAGTGGGCATTAGCTGCCTTATTTCTCTTCTTTTTTTTCAATGCGGGGTGGTTCGCGGAATGCGATCGCAAAAAAGAGAACGCCTATTGCTAGGGTCAAAATTAGAATGTAAGCAACGCTTTCCATATTAAAAACTCCTGCTGAGGTATTGGGTATTGGGTACTGGGTACTAGGTACTCGGTATATTTCCCAGTCCCCAGTCCCCAGTCCCTAAAATTAAGCTTCCTTCCGGACGCGGGTTGATTTGTCACCCACTTTCTGGAATAGACCCCACTCTACTTGTTCTTCTAGATCGGCTTCCACACCGGCGAATACGTCTCGGTATATTGTCCGAGCGCCGTGCCAGAGGTGGCCAAAGAAGAATAACAAAGCAAATACAGCGTGACCAAAGGTAAACCAACCTCTGGGGGATGTACGGAATACACCGTCAGAGTTTAAGGTTTCGCGGTCGAATTCAAATATTTCTCCACCTTGAGCTTTACGGGCGTATTTCTTCACATCGGCGGGATCAGTAAAGGTTTTACCGTCCAAATCGCCACCGTAGAAGCTAACTGTTACGCCTGATTGTTCAAAGCTATACTTGGATTCTGCTCGACGGAAGGGGATGTCAGCGCGGACAACACCATCAGCATCTGTCAAGATTACTGGGAAGGTTTCAAAGAAGTTGGGCAGACGACGTACTGTCAATTCCCGGCCTTCAGCATCTTTGAATACTCCGTGACCTTGCCAAGATTGGGCAATACCATCACCCTTAACCATTGGCCCTGTACGGAACAAACCACCTTTAGCGGGGCTGTTACCGACGTAATCATAGAAAGCTAGTTTTTCGGGAATCTGTGACCAAGCTTCGGAAAGACTTGCACCTTGAGCTACGCTTGATTGTACACGGCGCTCAATTTCTTGATGGAAGTAGCCTTGATCCCATTGATAGCGTGTGGGTCCAAACAGTTCGATGGGTGTAGTAGCGTTGCCGTACCACATGGTTCCTGCAACTACGAAAGCTGCGAAGAATACTGCGGCGATACTGCTGGAAAGTACGGTTTCAATGTTACCCATCCGTAAAGCTTTGTAAAGCCTTTCGGGGGGTCTGACAGTGAGGTGGAATAAACCAGCAATGATACCGACAATCCCAGCCGCAATGTGGTGAGCTACTACGCCACCAGGGTTAAATGGGTTAAACCCATCTGGACCCCATTCGGGCGCTACTGGCTGGACGCTACCTGTGACTCCATAGGGGTCAGAAATCCACATTCCAGGGCCGAATAAGCCTGTGAGGTGGAAAGCACCAAAGCCGAAACAGAGTAAACCGGATAAGAACAGGTGAATGCCAAACATTTTTGGCAAATCTAGCGCAGGTTCACCGGTACGAGGATCTCTAAAGAGTTCCAAATCCCAGTAAACCCAGTGCCAAACGGCAGCTAGGAATAATAAACCAGAAAGCACGATGTGGGCTGCGGCAACCCCTTCAAATGACCAGAAGCCAGGGTCAGTTGCTGTACCACCAGTAACGCTCCAACCGCCCCAAGATTGGGTAACTCCTAACCGTGCCATGAAGGGTAGCACGAACATCCCTTGCCGCCACATCGGGTTGAGAACCGGATCGCTGGGGTCATAAATAGCTAGTTCGTATAGTGCCATCGAACCAGCCCAACCTGCCACCAGGGCTGTGTGCATCAAGTGTACAGAAATCAGTCGCCCTGGGTCATTCAGAACTACTGTATGTACTCGGTACCAGGGTAGTCCCATCGACTACGCTCCTCCTCGATGAGTTATGTTTACAAAACAATTTTCTTTAGTTAAGGTTCCAAGGTTGGAAGCCTCACCTCGGACTTCTCTGAAATTTTTTTTATTGCCAGAGTCTGATCCTTTACCACACCTGAATTTTATTATTAAGTTCAGAGAGTGGATTATTTGGCGATTTTCAACCGTTTTGGGATTGTGTCCCTAGAGGGTGGCGATCGCCAAGTAAAAATGAGAATGTTTTAAAAAGTGTAACTATTGATGGAACCGTTTGCAAGCGTGTCCATTGATGCGTTAGCAGAGTTCACCGTGGGTATCGCTTCCCTACTAGGCTTTATCTTCCCACAAATCGCCGTTACAAGTTATCCTAAGTATGTTTATAAATCTTTACAAAGAGAGAATAGTCCTAAGCCTTGAGTAATAATCTCAGTCCCTAACCCCTCTTTGCATCTACTAGACGACTGATTGAATATTTTGTAACTGGCACTTTGCCTCACCTGTACCCAGGCGTTCAATTACTTGTTCGGCGGTCATTAGTCGTTTGAGAACTACTTGCCCGATGGTTTGGTTAACTAAGACAGATGTGGTTGGCTTTACTTCTACGGTAATTACGGCTTCTTCAATGCGATAAAGCCACATTAATTCGTTGTTTTCTACCAAACAAATATTTAATCGCTGAATTTCTGGTGATCTGCGCCATGCAGTGATCTGCCACAATCCATCAGATCCCCAAACTCTGCCAATAGTCCATCCTTCGGAAAGAAAAAAATATTTCACTGTTTTATTCTCACTTTTGCAACTTTTAATCTGCTGTTGATAATTTTGCAATCATCACAAGTGGATGACGTATAAACATAGAATTCAATTAGTCAAAACGATTCGACTAATTGCTGATAACACTTGTATTTAGATAAACCTTACTCTGGAAGAGAAACTGTAATCTTACACAATGCCCAACCGGTAATTTCTCTTTGAGTTAGGATTCGGTAGTAGTTATTGGCGTGTTTGGCAATTAAGTGACAATAGGCAAATCGTTGATTCAATATACCGTAATCACTCAAATTGTTTCACAAAATACCTTCCCTGACAGGCTATGAAGCTATAACAATTTTACTCAATAATAAAAAACTTGAATAGATAAAAATTGTTTCGTCGTTACTGAATATGAATTAGCTCAATTAAATTTAAATAAAATTAAATAATATATATTAGGACTTACACATCTATGATTGTCCGTTGAGACTGGGTGTGAGGGTGTAGGGGTTTTAAATTTCTCCAAAGCGATCGCGTAGTTCATTTTTGAGAAATAAGGTATAAAAGATAATTTATATAGTATAATTGCTGACCGCTAATTGCAAAAATTTGGGACACTATGAACTGGTTTGCTTTGTCTGGTAGACAGTGGGGACGGATGACAAAATTCTTCTCTTTATTCTGTCTCTGTTTAGTTTTGGTTATCAGTTGCACTCCTCGCCAACAAACAACTACACCAACATCAAGTGCTACTAATAGTCCCTCAGGGGATGGTCGAATTACAGTGGGGACGACACTCAAACCACGAACCCTAGATCCGGCTGATGCGTATGAATTAGCCTCTTTGGGGTTAGTGTTTAATATGAGCGATCGCCTCTATACTTATGAACCAGGTAGTACAGTAATTCAGCCACAATTGGCTACAGCACTACCAAAAGTTAGCCAGGATGGTTTGACTTATACCATACTCTTACGTCAGGGAGTGCTTTTTCACGATGGTACTGCTTTCAATGCTAAAGCAATGGAATTTAGTATCCAGCGCTTTATTGAAAATAAAGGCAAACCCTCGTTCTTACTAGCTGATACCATAGCTTCGGTGAAAGCTACAGGCGATTATGAGCTAACAATTCAACTAAAAAAACCCTTTGCAGCGTTTCCTTCACTGTTAGCATTTTCTGGAGTTTGTGCAGTTTCACCTACAGCTTATGAACTAGGTGCAGGAAAGTTTAAACCAGATACTTTTGTAGGGACTGGCCCTTACAAATTGGCGCAATATGGTACAGATTCACTACGCTTCGATGTATTTGATAAATATTGGGGAGAAAAACCCAAGAATCAAGGCATTAATGTACAGATTCAAACTAGTCCGGTAAATCTATTTAATGCTTTCCGTACTGGTGCGGTAGATGTAGCTTATCAGTCTCTACAACCAGACCAAATTAAAAGCTTAGAAGCAGGTGCTAAAAAAGGAGATTGGCAAGGGATAACATCTCAAGGTAGTGTTGTTACTTTTATGGCTTTGAATCGCAATCAAGAGCCTTTAGATAAACTAGAAGTCAGACAAGCAGTAGCGACAATTATTGACCGTCAACTTTTAAATCAAAGAGCTTTATTTGGTCAAGCTGAACCACTTTATAGCTTAATTCCTACCACTTTTGATGTGTCCCAACCAATCTTTAAAGAAAAGTATGGTGATGCAAACTTTGATAAAGCTAAACAATTGCTAACTGCGGCGGGGTTTTCTCCTGAAAATCCAGCAAAAGTACAGATTTGGTATCCCGCTAGTTCCGCCACTCGCAGTTTGGCAGCCCAGACCTTAAAAGCGATCGCCGAGCAAAACCTTGGTGGTATACTTCAGTTTGAAGTTAGTACCGTTGAAGGTGCTACCTTTTATAAGGACATCTCAAAGGGTGTATATCCAGCAGCTTTAGTTGATTGGTATCCCGACTTTTTAGACCCAGATAATTATGTACAGCCATTCTTAGCTTGTCAGAAAGGGTCAGTTGTTAAAGGATGTGAAGAGGGCGGTAGCCAAACTCAAGGTTCTTTTTACTATAACGAAGCTGTCAACAAATTAATCGACCAGCAACGTCAAGAGCAAAATCCCGCAACCCGTCAGAAAATATTTACAGAAATTCAAACTCAATTATCAACTGATATTCCTTACATTCCTTTATGGCAAAGCAAAGACTATGTGTTTGCTCAAAAAGGTGTCAGCAGTGTACAACTTGACCCATCGCAAATTCTCGTTTATAAGTCGATAGTCAAAGGTCAATAGTTCATAGTCAACAGTCCATAGTAAACAGTCCATAGTCATTAGTGATTAGTCCGTAATCTAAATAACTGACTAATCACTAACGACTATTGATTTTTGACCGATGACCAATGACCGATGACCGATGACCAACGACCGATGACCAATGACCAATGACTAAACATTTATGTCTCGCTCCAAAGCCCTACAATACTACATTGTCTCTCGGTTACTGTTCGCGCCCCTGCAACTGCTAACTATTATTACGATTGTATTTTTGTTACTTAGAGCTACACCAGGCGACCCGGTAGATGCGATTCTTGGTGGGCGTGCTTCAGAAAGTGTTAAAGAGCAATATCGAGAACAACTGGGTTTAAACCGACCTTTATTTATACAGTACCTAAATTATTTGGGTGATTTACTGCATTTTGATTTAGGGACATCTTTGACCAGTCGAGGACAGCACGTCTGGAATATCATTGGACAATATTTTCCGGCGACAGTAGAGTTAGCTGTGTTTAGTATGGCGGTGGCTCTAATTGTGGGAATTTTGGTAGGGACGCTTTCCGCTTCTCGTCCCGGAACTTCATTTGACATTGGCGGACGTTTATTTGGGATTATTACTTATGCACTCCCCATGTTTTGGGCGGGAATGCTGCTACAGTTAATTTTTTCAGTGCAGTTGGGTTGGTTTCCCAATTCCAATCGTTTTCCACCCAATCTTCCACCCCCGCCTACATTCACGGGTTTATATACAGTTGATAGTTTGCTCAGTGGTAACTTGACGCAGTTTTTCACATCGTTGCATCATTTAGCACTTCCTTGTCTCACCTTAGGAATTTTGCTGAGTGGAATTTTTGAGCGCATCGTCAGAGTTAATTTAAAGCAAACTCTAAGAGCCGATTATGTAGAAGCAGCTAGAGCTAGAGGAATTGCAGAAAATAAAATTTTAGTGTCGCACGCCTTAAAAAATGCCCTCATTCCGGTAATTACTGTTTTAGGATTAACCTTTGCTTCCCTGCTAGGTGGAGCGATTTTAACTGAAGTGACATTTTCCTGGCCTGGTTTGGCAAATCGGTTATATCAGGCAATCTCCGATCGCGATTATCCCACAGTCCAAGGTGTGCTGGTATTTTTTGGGGCGATCGTGGTGTCAGCAAGTATTTTAATCGATATTCTCAATGCTTACGTTGACCCACGTATTCGTTATTAAGGAAATTAGCAATTCATGGCTAATACCTATTCGCTCTGTGCTTTGATATTTTTACTATGTCTACCCAACCGATAATTGAAAGTATATACACTGATGGTGCTTGCACTGGCAATCCTGGTCCTGGTGGCTGGGGTGTAGTTGTATATTTTAGTGATGGTTCAGTTCACGAAATGGGCGATGCTGCCAAGCATACCACCAATAATAAGATGGAGATGCAGGCAGCGATCGCCGCTCTCAAATTTCTCCACGACTCTGGACAAACTGAACCCATTACCCTCTATACCGATAGTGAGTATCTAATTAACTGCGTTACCAAATGGGTAAAAGGTTGGAAAAAAAAGGGCTGGAAAAAATCTGATGGCAACCCAGTTCAGAATCAAGACCTTCTAGAAACTTTAGATGAATTAAATAGCCGTAAGGTAAATTGGCATCATGTTCGCGGTCATTCTGGCAACATCGGTAACGAACGTTGTGATGTGATTGCTCGCTGTTTTGCAACTGGTAGAATGCCCTCTCTACAACAGTTATCCACCCGTCATGCTCATAAATCTTTACCTGACATCAGTAAAATAAATGTAGTTAAAGTACCTGATCATGTTACAACCTCTACAATAGTTCACAAAACGACACAAGAAATCAGTACTTCTGCGTCAAATATCAACACTATGGAACCATCTACCGCACACGTTGCGGCTACAATCGAGGAAAACCCGCCGGAAAAGCGGGTGGAACAACTCCGCAACTTAGTAGAAACTCTGCATATTGCAGACGAAATTGCGGCGAAGGGTTATTTAATCACCAGTTCTGAGTTGGCAGACTTAATGGATGTCCACGCCAGTGCTGTTACTAGTAGGGGAGATCAGTGGCGTTGGCGCAACTGGATTGTTTCACGGGTACGCCGTGAGGGTAATCAAATTCTCTGGGAATTAGAGCGAGGCGATCGCTTAGGGGGTGAAGATGAATGAGTAATTGGGGGTAGGGTCTTAGGAAACCGGAGGCAGAAATTATTGCTCTCTACTCAACACTCACTACTCCTTGCTATAAGTTCTACCTCTCCATTCCCTGGGAGTGCGAAAAGCAGATAAGAAGATTCGCAGAACGGCTAAAGCATCGGCCAAGGGTGATAACCAAAACAGCCAGCCAGCTTTAGCGTTTTGACGGTCGTAGGAAGGAGCGATCGCTAATAGCATGGCAAAGCGAATCACCAGTAAAAATACATTCAGTCCCAACAACAACTTGACAGGCAACAGTAGTTGCCAGGAACCAATCAGCAAGTAACCAGTTACAATCAATAAAGGTAAGCCTTGTACTGCCGATAGTAACCATAAATCTCCCCAAATTTGGGTGCGGGGAGAGGCATCTTTTAAATCAAGGCTGCGTCCCCATTCCTTCCATGTTTCTAATGCCCCTTCATACATTCTCACTTTCAATACCTTAGCCCCGTCTAAAAAGCCCACCTTAAAGCCTTGGGCTGCAATATGACGTGCCAGGGTAACATCGTCACAAAAAGAGCTACTGGCGCTACTATAACCACCCACAGCAGCTAATACAGAGCGACGGCATAAAAAACATTGTCCGTTTGCCATTACTCTTTCCGGTTGGTCTGTGGTAATGCCTGCGGGGTCAAATCGGTAAAGAAGAGTCATCAGCAAGGCGGGTTGCAACAAGCACTCACCCGGATACTGAAGAATAAACTGGGGTGATAGGGATACTAAGTCGTATTCCTGGGCCTGGGCTATTTTCACTAAACTAGCAACTAAACCAGGATGGGGTTGAGTGTCAGCATCCATGCCCAAGAACCACTGACTATCTTCTGAGCTATACAAAAAGCCGTTATGCAATGCCCAAGGTCTTCCTACCCAATTAGAGGGCAAAGGATCATCATTGATGAGGCGAAAGCGCGGGTCTTGCTGCTGTGCAGCTTTTACTAAGTCGGGAGTGCCATCTTGGGATTTACTGTCTACAACAATTACTTCCCGAACTTCGTAACTCTGGCGACTCAAACCAGCTAACAAAGGACTGATACGCAGGGCTTCATTCAGTGTGGGAACAACAACGCTCACATTGCCCAACAGTTCTGGTGTGGGTTGTTGGGGTTGAATTGGGGGTAACCTTCTTGGCCCCTTAAATAGACGAGACAGCAGAATTGCTGTTGCTGGCACTTGGATGATTAGTAACAGAAGCGCCAAGGCGCTTGCTGCTGTCAAAGCGTTATCCACGATAAAAATACTTTGCAACTGGAATCGCTACTATAAACAAAAATGTTTTTAATTTTGAATTAGGTATCAAGGAGTGCTGAGTGCTGAGTAATGAGTCCTGAGAGCGATAGCGGGGCTTTCTCCAGTCCCCAGTCCCCAAACTCCAGTCCCCAATCCCCAGTCCCCCCTTCGGGGTTCGTCAGTCGCTTATGGGGGAAACCCCCAAGACCGCGCTGACTCACCAGTCCCCAGTACCTAATTCACAGCTTTAATGCTGCTGGCTATGGAGACTTCTGTCGTAGATGTTTCTACGCTGATCAGGTTTGATGCAGATGAGCCTTTCCACCATAAAGCTAGCGCTGGGGCTACACCTAACACTACGCCTAACAATACAGGGATAGAGAAGCCTGCTGCCAAGCTCATAACGGTAGCAAAACCAAAGTTACCTAAATAAACTATTAAAGGTACATTAAGCTGCGATCGCTCAAATTTGATCGGATTATTTCTCCACAATACAGCAGCCACTGTCATGAATACTGCACCTGTACCTAACCAACCAGCAAAGTTCTGATAGGGCATTCCAAAGAAAGGGCCTGGTTGTTGCCAATACCAGAAAGGTAGTGAAGTTTGGCTCATGGCAGGGTCAAGTACAAAATCCCATGAGGTGAGTAGTAATGAACCCAAGCTAATAGCACCGATATGGCGTAACAAAGTGGGTTTTTTATCTACTTCTAAACCAGCACGCCCCAACAGGTATGAGGAACATCCTACATAAAACCATGACAAGGGAATTGTGAACGGTACTAAACCAGCAATTTTATAGCCCAAGCCACTTAAATAACTGTAGTGACCAAAAGGAAACCCTGTGCTGGTTCCTAACAGTTCACTAGTTAAGGAGATGAGTACAGCAGGTAGCATAAAACCCAAGGTACGACCTAACCCTAATGTTCGCAGGGCATATAAAAATACGGCCGCTGCCCCCAAAATCATGTAAACTACACCACCACCAGCCATACTCCACTGCATGGCTGTCTGTCCAAACTCAGATAGATGGAACAGCACCTCGGCATTAGGTACAACTAGTAGTATCCCTACTAGTCCAAAAAACATCGAGACGATATGACCAATAAGGCATATCCGCTCTGCAATAACAATTTGTTTCATGGTCATTCCTTGAACACGATGTGATACTTCGCTACTCGGCTGCTAATAGTTTACAAATGTTTACTAAAATATTTAACTAGTTTTTACCGTAATCTCTGCGAAAGTTGTTTAAACTTTTGTCAGAGACTGACAACCTATTGATTGCATATAGAAAAAATAGGATGATAAACTAATAGTCTAAGCGATCGCAGTCAAAATCCATCCAAGCAAATTAGGTTTTTTGCTGGTTTCTAAGTACAGTGTGCTTCTTGTCGTATTTTGAAATCAGACAACCGTAACAAAACTTGCCTTAATTAGGAAAGAGATTTTTGAGTCTCGGATGAACCTCGCCTAAGTAAGTATTACAAATGTATGGGAATCCGATTTGATTATTAAACAAACTTAAGTATGTGCATGGTGGGCAATGCCTACCATAGGTATAATTCTAATTAAGTATTACAAATGTAGATTGCTCTGCTAATAGCGATACCCACCCATGTCAATTTTGAATAAACTCCCTTGGACAGCCCTAACGTTACTACTTTTGAGCTACAGCACTTTGGGTTGGGTATTGTCCGACATGAAAGCACCTTGGGCTGTCTGGGGTATTCTTGTATTAGCAATATTTTTCTTGATAGGAAGCATCACTGCCCCTTATCCCAAGATAGCTGATTACTCTAGTGTTTTACTTGCTTCCAGTATTAGGAGTTTTTTCGTTGCTGTAGCCGGAGCTTTCTTATTTTTTATAATGATAGCTTGGTTTCGCGTGTTTCTTGATACACTGCTTGTCATTTCTGCCGCCCTCTTAGCAAGAATCGACTTCCAATCAGATGGGTTTACAGAATGGCAAGCTTTTATAGCTACATTGATTGTTTCAATTGCAGGGGTAGGGTTAGGCGCATTTACAAATATGCTGTTAACCCAAAAGATAATGTTAGGTTTGTAGTAGGCACTCCAGACCCAATTTAAGAACTAAAGTATTAACTACAAACAAGGTGAGCGGATAATGCCCACCTTGGTAATTTAGCCTGCTACTGCTTCTGCTGCGGCAGCTGCTGGGTAAACACTAACTTTCTTGCGGGATTTGCCTTTGCGTTCAAAGGTAACTACACCATCAACCAAGGCAAACAAAGTATCATCTTTACCGATGCCAACATTGTTACCAGCATGAAACTTGGTTCCACGTTGACGCACGAGAATGTTACCTGCAATAACGGCTTGTCCGCCAAAGCGCTTTACACCCAGACGCTGGGCGTTAGAATCACGACCGTTGCGTGTACTACCTGTTCCTTTCTTGTGAGCCATAATTTCCTTTTTATTGCTTCTTTACTATTATTCAGCAGCAGTTTCTGTATCTGGGGTAGCATCAGCAGTTTCCGCACTTGCAGTAGGTGCTGTTAAGACTGTGCCGTTAAAAGTGATGGAATCTATTAAAAGTCTGGTGATTTCCTGGCGATGCCCCCGTTTTTTGCGGGTTTTCTTTTTCGGCTTCATTTTATAAACCAGGACTTTGCGACCTCTAAGATGCCGCAACACCGTTCCTTGCACTGTTGCCCCAGCTACTAACGGTTGTCCAATGGTGACTTCACCGTCATTCTGCACTAGTAATACAGACTCTATTGTAACTTTTTCATCTGGTTCGGCAGAGAGGAGTTCAATATCGTAAAAACGACCTGGCTCAACTCGCACTTGCTTGCCACCAGTCTCAATAATCGCGTAAGCCATGAAATTGTCCTTGAGATTGCCGTACAGGTAGCTGATTTTGATTTACCAGCTTTTGTAGTATGTCTACCTGATCCGAGCAGGTAATTAGACAGACAATCTAAAATTGTATGTTATTAGCCAGCATTAGGTCAATCTTTTATCTATAGTTTTTGAGGATATAGCTGGAAAATTTTCAAATAAAGAACTTATCAATTAATTTTGGCGAAATTTGCGAAATCTCAAAAGTGCTTGATGTAGTAAACAATGACACAGAACAGCACCAACAAGTCTGAGCAAAGGATCTCCTGGCTCAGATTTTCCCTTTTCTATTAGGACTTACGCATGAAAACGAAAGATCAAGGGTTTGGAGAAGGGTGTAGGGGTGTAGAGGAGCCAGTTGCGTGGGCGGGTTTCCCGACTTGAGCAACCTGGCGTGTATAAATGTTTGAAACCCTTACACCCCTACACCCTTACACCCAGCCTCAACAGAAAATCTGGGTGCGTAAGCCCTATCTATGAAGGATTGGGAAGTTATGTAAATGCTCGATGCAAGTGATTTTCTTAATCACGAATTGGCATAAGCCCATAGTACAGCCCATAACAGTAACATTAACGACAATAATTAAACCCATATGGACACGGATATTGATGAAGTCTTCCCGCACGGTACGCGGATAAATTTGTACCTCAGCAGACTAGGAAACGCTATATTGGGTCAACAGGAAATCCAGAAAAACTATCTGAAAGAGTTAAAAGCTTATTGCTAGATAATAACAATATTTTAATTTATAGATATGAAACGAATTGAAGTTGAAAAAAGAACTATTTTAGTTGGTTTGGCTGGTAGCCACGGGTATGGATTAAATCGTCCTGATTCTGATTTAGATTTTAGGGGGGTGTTTATTGCACCTAAAAGATATTATTTGGGATTTGACCACATAGAACAAAAGGATGCAGGCTGGGATGAGCCGGGAATATTTCCTTTGCTGGATGGGAATAAAGATACGGTTATATATGAATTAAGGAAAATACTCCAGTTGTTGTCGGGAGCTAATCCTAATGTTTTGGAGTTGTTATGGTTAAATGAGTATCCTGTATTAAGGGATGTCGGACAACATTTAATCAATCATCGGAAATTATTTTTAAGTAAAAAGGTTAAACATACTTATTCAGGCTATGCTTTTGCTCAAATTAAAAAGATGGAGACTCATCGTAAGTGGTTATTAAATCCACCAGAGAAGAAACCACTACCATCTGATTTTGGCATAGAAGATGAAGCACCACTAATTAAGGATGATTTGAATGCTTTTTTGGAGTATCTTTATACTTTGATTAGAGGTAGGATTGAATTTCTAGAGGAAGCAGAACAATTATATAAGTTATTAACTGCTGATATTGATTTTAAAGGAGTGCTAAAACAGTATACTTTACCTGATGAAAGTTTAGAATATACGCAAAATTTAACTAATAGCCGTAAAGATTTTATTCGGTTGTTACAAAAAAGCCAAAATTACCAAATAGCTTTGAGGGAATGGAAAGCTTATTTAAGTTGGCAAGAAAATCGTAACCCGGCTAGGGCGGAGATGGAGAGGAAGTCTGGCTTTGATCTCAAGCATGGGATGCACTGCATTCGCTTGTTACGCAGTGGTTTGGAAATATTAAAGACTGGAGAAATAACTGTAGATAGGAGAGTTGCGGGTGATGTTGAGGATTTAAAAGCTATCCTCAAGGGTGAGTATTCTTATCAGCAGGTGATGGAAATGGCTAATGATTTGGTTGCTCAAATGGATGCGGCTTATGAACAGTCAACTATACCCCATAAACCTGATTTAGAGGCAATTAATAGTTTGTGTATGGAGTTAGTGGAAATGCAAGGGTGGGGAGAGTAATTAGAGACGCGATTAATCGCGTCTGTACAATTGTCAGATGTCATTACTCATGGCTATTGACTATTGACTAAATTAAAGAGTTTTGAGTAAGTCAGCGAAACCATAAAGGCTGATGAAGAGTAGGAGTAAGGCTGTGAGTTGGGTGACTTTGTTTTCGGGTGAGGGGGCGATCGCTTCTCGTACTAAGATGGAAATGGATGCACCCACTACGAAGCTTAAGCCCAGTATTAAATAAGGTTTGTCTGGTAAAATCACGGCAATGGCTAACATGGCGATCGCTAGCATCAGCATGACTAACTCTACAAATCGGGGTGGGTTGTATTGGCTAGCTAAAATAAAGCTGTTTAACCAAAAGTTCCAATGTCTCATCAGTGCTGAGTTGCCAAGTACCAAGTGAATGCTGAGTACTGAATTTGAATTTATCAGTGAACAGTTGTTAATTATTACTGTTCACTGATGATAATTACCGGACACCTGTCTTAATTTGACCTGTACCGTTTTTTTGTGAAGATTCTTCTTCTAGTATTTCTACCCCAAAGATGCGGGCAAACACTTTCTCTACTTTGTAGCCAGAATCAATTGATTCTAGGGGGTCTTTCCGCAAGCGGTGACGCAAACATAATGTAATTACACGACGGATGTCGTCAACTGTAACTTCTGTGCGTCCCTCATAAGCTGTGAGGGCTTTGGCGGCGCGGTTGGTCACGATGTCACCGCGTAAACCGTCTACATCTAGTTCTGAACAAACTTCCGAAATTTTTACCCGCAGGTCATAATCTAGTTTTACTTCTGGCAAAAGCTTTTGGGCATTGACAATTTTCTCTTGTAGTGCTGTTTGCTCAGAGTTGTACTTTTCTAGGAATGTTGGGGGATTTTGGTCAAATTCTGACCTTTGTTCCACGATTTGCACACGTAAAGCCGGTTCTTTAACGGTGTGGATTTCGGCGTGCATTCCGAAGCGGTCAAGCAATTGGGGTCGGAGTTCGCCTTCTTCTGGGTTTCCTGAACCGACGAGTACAAAACGGGCTGGGTGGCGGATGGAAATACCTTCACGTTCTACGGTGTTCCAGCCACTTGCGGCTGAGTCGAGAAGTACGTCTACTAGGTGGTCATCTAGGAGGTTGACTTCATCGACGTAGAGAATACCTCTGTTTGCTTTAGCGAGGAGTCCTGGTTCAAAAGCTTTGACACCTTCAGATAAAGCTTTTTCGATGTCGATAGTACCGCACACTCGGTCTTCTGTAGCGCCTAAGGGCAGGTCTACCATTTGGACTTTCTTAAATTCTATGGGAATTTCTGCCCCTGCGCCTGATTTTTGCCGGACTTCATCGCTCATCAAGTCGGGGTCGCTGGGGTCACTGTTGAAGGGGTCATTGGCAACTACAGGGATTTCTGGCAATAGGTCGGCCAGGGCCCGGATAGTTGTGGATTTACCTGTGCCGCGATCGCCCATAATCATTACACCACCGATTTTGGGATCAATCACGTTCAACAGCAGCGCCAGTTTCATCTCTTCCTGGCCCACAATTGCCGTAAATGGGAATACCACGCGACGCGCGCTTGCCGTGGTTTGAGCAGTTGGAGTCACTAAATTACCTTAACAATATTTTTCTTATTACAGTTCTTTATTGTGCCACAGTTGGGGGTTCGGGGGAGATTAAATCAATTCGCAATACTGCAAGCGGTAGGCTAACGCCAACGCAACTCGCCACCTTTCTCTTTTGGGATGGGTTTCTAGCCCGTCCGGTGTTGTCTGTCTCACACCACAAGTGAATTTTAATGCAACATTTTAGTCTAGATAGTCGCTACAAAATCAGGCGATCGCACTAGCATCGGGTGAAGCGGGTCGTTGAGCGCTTCGTACAATAATAAGTAAATAAGTCATCTTTTAAGCTTTCAATAATGACACTCCCATCACCAAATAAAGTCGATGAATTATTTTCCGAATGGGATAAACCAGGCTCTCCTGGTTTTGCTTTAGCCATCACCAAAGATGGTGAGACTGTCTATAAGCGCGGCTATGGTATCGCTGACTTAGAACACAACATAAAGATTTTTCCAAATTCGGTCTTTGATATTGCCTCAACGTCCAAGCAGTTTACAGCGATGTGCATTGCTTTACTTGCACGAAAGGGGAAACTTTCTTTAGATGACGAGATCCAAATCTACATTTCAGAGATACCCAGATATGAGTATCCCATTACTGTGCGGCATCTGATTCACCACACAAGCGGCATTCGTGATTACCTAACCCTGATGGGGTTGGCAGGAATGCAATGTGAGAATGACTATCCTGATAACGAAATCATTGGTTTAATAGCTCGTCAAAAAGAATTGAACTTCAAGCCAGGAGAGGAGCATTTGTACAGCAACTCAGGATATTTTCTTTTGGCAGAAATTGTCAAACGTGTCTCCGGAGAATCTCTTGCGGTTTTTGCTGATAAGCATATTTTCAGTCCCCTTGGGATGAAGACAACTCACTTTCACGATGATTTCACAAGGATTGTCAGGAATAGAGCGATTGGCTACTCTGTGAGGGACGAAGGTAGCTTTCGGATTGATATGTCTATTCTTGATGTAGTGGGTGACGGTGGTATCTATACCACAGTTGAGGATCTATGTATCTGGGATCAGAATTTTTACCAAAACAAATTAGGAGGATATGGGCAAGACCTGATCGAAGAAATCATTACACCTGGAAGATTGAATAGCGGCGAAGTGATAGATTATGCCTTTGGTTTAGTTATAGGGCATTACCGAGGATTAGAAACCATCAGTCACAGTGGCGGATGGATGGGTTACAGATCACAGATGCTTCGATTCCCCAAACAGAGATTCTCTGTAATTTGCTTGTCAAATTTGGGCAGCGCTGAACCACCAGAGCTTGCCAGAAAAGTCGCAGATATTTACTTAGTTGATGACTTTACTGAGCAAAGCATAGAATCTGTAAGTCGCCAAACCCAAATAAGAGAAATTCCATCGGTTGATTTAGAGAGCAAGACTGGCTTTTATCAAAACCTAAAAACAGGAACCGTTTGGGAGTTATTGGTAAAGGATGGAAAATTAATCGTGGAATTTGCCGGAATGAGCTTTACACTTGCTCCTGTGAGTTCAAGTCATTTTGTCATAATGGATATTCCTTCTAATCCCGATGTTGAATTTGAAGAGTCAGGTTTAGATGAACCCTCTCATCTTTACGTTTGTGTGGATGGCAAACCACGGGAGGTTTTCCAACGGTTGGACTTTGCTCCTCCTGATTCTGAACAGTTGATGGATTTTACAGGAGAGTATTATTGCCAAGAGTTAGATGTCACCTACAGAATCACTATAGAAGACGGAGAGTTGCTGCTAAATCGAAGAAATTCTCTTCGAGAAACCCTCAAGCCAATTAACAAAGATTTACTGGAAGGTACGGACATCACTTTGCAGTTTGTCCGTGATGACTTTCATCAAGCTGTTGGATTCAATATGAGCGCAGGATATGGAAGTGTCAGAAACATTCAATTTGTGAAATAAAAAGACGCGCCCAACAACAGGGGGTTTTTTCAATCCTTTTTACCAAACTGGCGATGCAAACCCTATCAATGCTTCTAGCAACGAACTACTGTTAAAACATCCGCCGACGTTGACGCTTCTTCTCCATTTGCGGTCTTCGTAGTGGTACTACTTCGGCTTCGCTACTTTCTCTGGCGACGCGAATTAGTAACCCTGCACCGATTAAGCTGGCAATCATGGAGTTGCCACCATAACTGAACATAGGTAAGGGTAAGCCTGTTGTGGGTAAGGCTCCTGTAGCTACGCCAATATGTAACAATGATTGTCCGACCATAATAATGGTGATACCCATTGCTACCAAGCGATGAACGGGATTTTTTGCTTTCAGTGCAACTACTAAACCTAGCGTAGCAAATAAAGCCAGTAATATTAGCAGAACTATGCTACCAACAAAGCCAAATTCTTCTGCGAATACGGCAAAAATAAAATCGGTATCCTGAATGGGTAAATAGAATAGCTTTTGTTGTGACATCCCAAATCCAGCACCCCAGGTTTTACCAGAACCTACGGCTAAGAGACTTTGTACTAACTGATAGCCGTCGCCTGTCGCGTCTGCCCAAGGGTTGAGAAATGACATTACCCGTCTGCGCTGATACTCTTTGATGCTAATACTGAGTAGGGCTAATAAGAATCCACCAATTGCTGTTCCTGCTAAATATTTGTAGGGTAGGCCAGCAGCTAGGGCAATTAGCCAGATAGTCATGCCGCAGAGTGCGGCTGTACTTAAGTTAGGCTGGGCGAGGATGCCTAAAATGACTAACCCAAAAATACCTAGCCAGGTGAGTCTTACTCGCCAACTCAACCTTTCCCACTGTCCAAATAATCTGGCACTTTGCAGTACTAAAAAGGGTTTAATGAGTTCTGAGGGTTGGATGGGAATGGGGCCGATAGCTATCCAACGGGCTGCATCAAAAGCTTTTTTACCTAATCCGGGGACAAGGGTAACGAAAATTAATAGTAAGAATAATCCTAGTAGCCAATGAGAGATACCCAGAATTTTCTGTAACGGTCGATTGACAATGATGTTAAATCCAATAAGTGAGGCTAAAACCCAAAGGATTTGCCGCTTAAAGTAATACAATCCATCACCTTGACGGACATCAGCCACTACGTATGATGCTGAAAAGAGTATGGTTAAGCCAAAAAATAACCAGAGAAATGTTAACCAGCGCAGCAACCGCGCTTCTAATGCCCAGGTGGAGACGGAATCATCAAAAAATGGAATTAGGCTGCGTAGCTTCACGATTCATTACAGGTAAAAGGTGAGGGATTATATCAAGTGCGGATAGTTACTTAATAATATGGTTGGTTTTGTTGGTAACAGGTAATTGCTAATGGGTAACTGGTTTCTACCTTTAACTAATTACCAACTTTCACAGATATTATTAGTGTTTAAACGGACATGATATTAAATGTTAGAAGTTAGGAATAACACTTATAACTTATAACTCATATTTCATGATGTGGCGCATGGCGGCAATTGCACCATTGGTATATGTTGGTATAGGTGATGGCTTTCCTAGTTTTAATTGCTGTAGGATCAATCTCACTGTCACAATGGCATCTTCGATATTCTGCACCCAGTAACCTTTGCTAGCTCTTTTTTGTTGGCGATCATACAATCGTGGTAAGGCTAACGCTACCAACGGTACACCTACGGCAGCACATTCGTAAACCGTGTTATATCCCCCACTGCCGATGACTATATCAGCCGCCGCTAGACACTCAATGCCAGGATGATGGGATATCCACAAGCTTTCTGGGCAGTTATGGGGGCAATGAGGAGCTAAAATTCTGACAGCACATTCGGGAAAATTGTGATGTAGATGCAGTGTAATTTCACCAAATAAAGATAGTTCTGATGCTTGTCCGGCTGCACAAACTAGGATAGTTTTATGGGATGGGTTGGTTTTGAGGATATGCGATCGCACTATCATCTTATCGGGTAATTCTTCTGGGTTACGAATTAACCAAGGTGCTGTGTGCATTACTCCTGGTAAGTCGGAAAAGGCTATATCTGTGCCATCTCCAGGTATAATTACCCTCTGAAAGTTCTCTAAGACAAACGATCGCAAGTTTTTGGTAGCTACATAATGAGGATTTATATCTCGATGAATCAGAATCCTGGGTGTGGTGTGCAACTGGGGTAGAATGTCGGCTAGTTCTCCACCCAAGCCTCTGGGAAATGTGTCGATAATTAAGCAGTCAAGGTTAGTATTGAGGATAATTTCCCTTATTTGTTGACAAGTTGCAGCAAAACTTACACTATCGGGAATCCAATGCAGTGTGCAGCCTTCATGATTGATTTGTTGTACATAGGGACTATTTGTAATAATTTTGACGTTTCGTTGCTTTGCCGCAATTCTTCCCAAAGACAAAGCACGAGTCAAATGTCCCCAACCGCCACCCAAGGCGTAAATTAGCCAAGTTTTAGTCAATTGTTGGTTAGTCGTCAATGTAGGACTTACGTACTCAGGTTGTCTGTTGAGACTGGGTAATAAGGGGGTAAGGGTATAGGGGTGTAAGGGTTTTAAAAATTCTTAACTTGCGCCCATATTGGTTTCATAATCAGTATCATATTCGTTTTCTAAACTTATTGCGTCGGCTTCGGTAAAGTCTATGTTGCCTGTTTCTGAGTCGTATTCGTAGCGATCGCGGTTATAGTAATAGCTACTACCCCAAGAGCCAGAATGGTAGTTACCATAGCCGGAATAGTAGGCGTAGTCTTCTTCGTAGGTTGGGTGACAGTGGGGACAGCCTGTGGTATCTGTGCGTCCACAACGACGCTTAAAGAGAAATCCTATCATGCGATCGCATTCCCCAGGGTTTGTGACAGGGGTAAATTTGATGGTGATTTCACAAGTGCCGATTTTGATGCGATCGCCATTATTTAGACTACTATTAGTTAGTTGTATGCCGTTGATTTGGATGCCATTATCTGTATTTTGGTCAATAATTATCAACTCTTGATTTTGCCAATCAATTAAGGCATGGTAATCTGCTGTGAGGTCATCTTCAATAGTGATTCTAGAAACTCTTTGACCATTATTTTCTGATGGCATCGCTGTAAATTGTCGTCCAATTGCCACTGGGGTTTCTAATGTTGGTTCTCTTTGTTCCCCTGTGTTAGGAACTATCCAACTTAGTTGAATTTGCAAGGTTTACTGTCCTCCTGTGGAATTAACTGCATAAGCTAAAGCCGCTTGTTGTTCACGGGTAAGTACGTCAAATCCAAAGCAAGCAAAGGCAATGGGAGAGATATTTGATTTTGTGGAGAAAACAGTTTTACCTGGGGGATTTCTTAAGGATATTTTTCCTTCTTTAATTCTCACTTGATACACTAATTTCGTATCTGCACTAGCAATTTCTAAACCTTTGCCACTTGTCTTAATCTGGTAAATTTCTTTTCTTGTACCATCTGTTAACTGATAATTACCATTACCTTGTAGGCTGAGAATATATAAAACTTGTTTGCTATCTGAATTTTCTAACTGCCAATTACCCTTAGATGTAACTACGTAGCCTAAAACTTGATCTTGAGGATTTTTCAGTTTTAATTTATTGTCTTTATCTACTTTAATTCTGGCTATTTCTTGATTTTTACCATCAAATAACTTTGCTCCATCTGCTTGCTGCTTGAGTGCAAATAAGTCTGAACCACCTTCTGTTTTAAATTTAATTTTCTCAGTACTTTCAACATTGGCGGCTACAGGCGTTACGGCTGGGTTGTTGGGAGTTACTACAGAGTTAGATGATTTATTACTATTACAACTAACAATTAATGTCAGTAATAAGCCTGATAATAAAAAATTTATAACCTGTTTTTTCATGATTATTTAGAAAGTAACTTGGCTAAATTCAGTATTTGATAACAACTGAGAAATATGGCTGCGATTGTTTCATATAAAGCGTTTTGAGATTCCAGAAATTGAGGCGCGATTCTGGCGCTAATATTAATAGCTTTATCTGTAACTTTTAGTAATCGTAATGTAGATGATTGGGGTAGTTTAACTGCGCTATTGATTTCAGTTTGTAAGACTTTAATTGCACCATACCGACTTTGAGGATAAGATAACTTTAAGTCTACATCTAAACCAATAGCTTTAGTTTTGGTTTTATACTTTTGCTTTCCACTGCTGCCACGCTTCCAGCCATGTTCTTTTTTAGATAGTTGAGTTAAACTCAGATTGAAACGAGTTTTATCTAAAAATTGACCTTGTAAGTGTAACCATTCATGGCGATAATTGTCTACTTTCCATCCTGACTTATATGGGTGAGGATTAGTACCTATTTTGTTGTTATCAATTTCTATAGGTTGAAAAGACAGTTTTAAATCAAAGGTCGATGCCTTATCCATATCTCTGGCAAGCATCTGTAAAATCTGTTTTGTTAAATCATATCGATGGTTACTAATATTTGTTTTTTTATATCGACTCCGTTTCACTAAAGCACTAATACAAGCAATTATCAGCGCAAGTGTGACTAGGAATAGCCCTATCATGGATAAGCTAAATATAGGATGATTATTACTTGCGACTAATAAAATAAAAAGTAAGGTACAAGAAGTTAATATTCCCAGAAAATAAAATAAAGCTTTTTTACCATACTCTTTTTGCTTCATTTCTGAAAGCTGATCAATTTCTGCAATTTGTTGTAAATCATCTAAGATGTTTGCTAAAGGAGATTGTGCTGTGTAGAGCAAATCTTTTCGCAAGTTGCTTAATTCAATAGCCATATTATTTAAAAATCGTGATAATTATTTAAAACTTATTAATTTAAGTTAATAACAAACTTTTATTATTCCAGCTTCGCCGCAAGTATATCAAACAGAAAATAACCTGTCAACGAATTTATAAACTTGTATGAATAAATTGAGTATCGCTTATATTACTTTCGATATTGTACCAGCACCAAAAGGGGCATCAATTCATATTGAGGCTTTTTCTTCGGCTTTAGCAGATGTTTATAAGGAAATACATTTATTAACAGTTTCACCAACGGTGGGATTAATAGAATCAGACCAAATCCATTTAAATATTAAACAAGTAATGTTACCTGCTGTGGGTAATGATTTCATTCAGCGAGTTTTGTACTTCCGTCGAGAATTACAAGGTTGGTTAAATAACCGACGATTTGATGTGATACATATTCGCTCAATTTATGAAGGTTTGATAATTGCTTGTAATAAAAAGCAATATTGTGACCAGATGATCTTTGAAGTGAATGGGTTACCTTCGATTGAGTTAAAATATCGCTATCCGGCTGTAGCTAATGATGATGACCTACTCTATAAGCTATATTCCCAAGAGCAAATTTGTTTAGATGCAGCAGATTTGATTGTAACTCCTAGTAATGTGACTGCTAAATATTTACAAGGAAGGGGAATATCAGAGAATAAAATTAAAGTTATTCCTAATGGCGTAGATTTAGACATATTTATTTGTAAAAATACTCGGCAGTTAAACATCAATGTAGGTCATTTACCTTACCAGATGCTATATTTTGGGACGCTTTCACCTTGGCAAGGGGTAAATTTAGCAGTTGAAGCCTTAGGGTTATTGAATCGAGATTTTCCTGCTTGTTTGACAGTGATAGGACAAGGGAGAAATCATCAGATAAAAACTTTAAAACAGCTAGCTTACAAACTGGGTGTGGCAGATAAACTGAATATTTTAGAACCCATGTCCCAAAAAGATTTGGTTGCACATATTCATAGTTCGGATGTAATTTTAGCGCCTTTAGCGGCAAACGATCGCAATCTCGTCCAAGGTTGTTGTCCCCTAAAGATTTTGGAAGGTATGGCGACGGGAACACCTGTAATTACTAGTGATATACCAGTCGTGCAGGAGTTGGGAGAAAACGGAGTTCATTTCTTATCAGTCAAGCCGGGTTCGGCAAAGGCAATTAAGGATGCTGTATTACAGTTAAGAAATGATGGGGAGTTAGGGAGTCAACTAGCTGCTAATGCCCGTCAACGCATTGAAGAGTATTATACTTGGCAAGGCGCGGGTAAGGAGTTAATTGCGGCTTATCAGGAATTACTGACTATTGACTAAACAATTAATGACAATTTGTAGTTGCTGTCGTTCTTGAGAGATAGAATAATTGGTGAGGATGCGATCGCGTGCTGCTTGTTGAATGGAATTTTTCTCTCCTGCGGGCATTTCCAAACACTCCAACACCGCCTCACCTAACTTATGGAGATGAGAACGAGGCAGTAAAAAGCCATTTTCACCATGTAAAATCACCTCTGGAATACCACCTGCATCACTGGCGATACAACAGCAACCGCAAGCCATCGCTTCTAACAGTGCATTGGGCATACCTTCCCACAAGGAAGGCTGGAGGTAAACATCGCATAACTGTAGATAGGCTGCAACTGCTTGTGCATCAGCCAAATGTCCGGTAACAATCACCCTTTGGGCATCTTCTGGCTGCTGACTGGCATATAATTGCAACACCGATTCTTGAGAAGTCCTCACTTCACCAATAATTAACAGACAAGCCGGACGCTGTTGGCGGACTGTTGTTAAGGCATTGAGGAGAAACTGTTGTCCTTTTTTTTCCCGCAATTCTCCACAAAATCCTAAAACCACTTCATCGGGGGCAATTCCTAAAGTGGCCCGCAGATTAGTTTCCGCCAATGGTGCAAAAATATCTGTGTCCACGGCATTTTTCAACACCAAAACATCATCTCTTCCACTCAATAGCTGAATTTTCCGCGCCATATCCGCACTCACGGCGGTGATTACTTTGGCGTGTTGCAGTGTCCATTGCAACCGGGCAAAATCTCCAGGGGGAAACATTTCCCGGTCAATATCGTTACCACGGGCGCTAACTGTACTGGCTATTCCTTGCAAGGCAGCAAACCAAGTAGCTAAGAAACCGCTAGGAAATAAGTAATGTCCCCAAACTCCATCGTAGGCGCGAGTTTGATGCAGCCACTCTAAAAAATTGAGGGTGTGGGGCATTGTCATATCCCAATGGCGATATAAGCCGATACGATAGACGCGGGGTTGTGCATCTAAAGATGTGGGTGGTGAGACTTCCCCTGGTTGCAAGTAACGACTCCAACTGACAACATCAACTTCTACGCCTAATTGGGACAGTGTTGTTACTAGCCGTGTGGCACTAGTCGCCAAACCGCCTAAGTCTGGGGCAAATCTTTCTGTAATGAATAAAAGACGTGTCATGGTTACTATCGGCGATATTCGTCACCGCAATCACCGATTAATTGGTACAAATCTCGTGATTGACTGGAGATTGTGTTGATGACATTACTATCTTCTGCGTCTAAAGTAAAACTAAATACTTTGGCGTTATCTGCAATGTGTTCAGATATGCCTAGTCTGGCACCAACTATCACACCACCAACGGCTGGTTTATCTAATATGTAGCGTGTTGCCACATTCGCAATGCTGACTCCATGCTTATCAGCGATTTGCTTGAGGGTAGACAGCAACTCTTGAAACAAGTGCCAACCACCCCAAGCATCAACCATATTTTTGTACTTACGTAAGCTAGTTGTACCCAAATCAAAACCGCGTGGTTCTGGTTTACCAATATATTTTTCCGATAATAAACCGCCGCACAATGTACCATAGGTGAAAAGTTTGATGTCATGCTGTTGACAAAATTTCACCATATTCACTTCAGGACGGCGGTCAACTAAAGAAAACTGCACTTGGTTAGAAACAATTTTAATGCCAGCTTCGGTAATAATTTGCAAATGTTCTGTGTCAAAATTAGTCAAAGCTAAATGCTTAATTTTGCCCTCAGTTTGTAGTTCTGCCATATATTTGAGGGCATCTAAATAATTTTTATCTTGATAGTCCCACCAGTGGAACTGCATCAAATCTAATGACTCTACATCCATTCTGCGGCGGGAGATATCTATATTTTCCTCAACCAGTTTTTTGGTCATTCTCCCAGGACGAGGAACCCATTTCGTGAATGCTTGAATATTAGCTAATGCTTCTTTGCCACGGTTAGCCACTAACTGACGACGAAATTCACCAATAAAGTCTTCCGCCGGGCCATAATGGTCTGCTAAATCCCAAGTAGTAAAGCCTGCATCCACATACTGGAACATAGTTTTAATAGCAGCTGGGGCATTAATTTTCCCATGTCCGCCGGATACTTGCCACATTCCATTTAATATGCGGCAAATATTTAAATCAGAGGTAAATTGCAACCGACTGTCTGCTGATAGTGCCATTTTTGTGAATGTTGAATTCTGAATTACTAACGCCAGCCTTTCTCTGCTTGTTCTAGAACATAAGCAGCCACGTTTTGAATCTCTTGTTCGCTGAGACGGTCTTTATAGGCTGACATATTATTTTTACCATTAGTGACGATCGCTGCAACAGCTTCTAGGGAATCCATCCCATATTTTTTCAGCGCCTTCTTTTGCAAGTTCTTACCACGGCGGATGATATTACTACCATTGATATGACAGCCTGCACAATGAACACTAAATATTTGTTCGCCATTCGCTGTGTCTACTGCACTTGCCGGCGAAGTCAATGTACTTATCAAAAATAAAAGGGTTATCAACACTAATTTAATCAAATGCCGCACTACAATTCTCCTGTAATAATTTAATTTTTAACTTCCATGAAAAGTTCTTAATTCATAGACCGGAATTGATAATAAATAGAGATTTCTTCTCAATTAACAATTACCTGTTACCAACTACCAAATCTATAGACTATGTTTACATAACCATAGGACTAGTATTTGATTTCTGAAATATATGTAGTTTTGGTGGGCAATGCCCACCCTACAGATACTTATGTTTTTATGGGCAAGCGCAGGCTATGCCAACAATAGTCAAATCAGATTCCTATAGTCACATACTCATCATCCCATAGATGGATAACAAGTTATACATGACCTACTTTAGTATGGATATTCTAATTTTATGTCTCTAGGAAGTACCGCAAATATGATGACTAAACCACAATGTAGAAGGAAGACTATCTACAAAAATTTTATCCAAATTATCTAAATCACAAGAGTTGAAAATGGCTAATAATATCAAACAACAAATTCAAGCAGACTTACAGCAAGCAAAAGCAACTGGACAGCTAAAAAGCGAAAGAATTAGAGAAATTGTCAAAACCGCAGTTTCTCAAGTCGCCTCTGAGTTCAAGGAGGGTTCTAGTGAAATTCGTTCTTTAGTTAAAGATGCAGTTTCTACCGTAATTGAAAATCTGCAAGACAAAGGTACAGAAATTAAGGAGGAAGTTACAGCTTCAATTGAAGGAGCCATCGAGGGTGTTAATACTAAAAGACATGCGGCAATAGTTAGAAGTCAGTCAGAGTTGCAAAGGTTACAAGCGCAAATTGATGGTGAAGAAGAAAAAATTCAGCAAGAAGTTGATGGCATCTTAGCAGAAATAGCGGAGAATGGTCAGCAAGAAACTGCTAGCAGGAGAACTGTAATTGACTCCGCTATCGATAGTATCAAAAATAGTGAAGAAGTTTCCCTATTACAAAAGCGTTACGCGCAATTACAGGCGCAACTATCAATAGTTAGGGCTAATTTAGCGGCTCGTTATGGTGGACGCTCAGAAGAAGTCAAAAATTATCTGGATGAAGCCAAAACCTGGTATGAACAGGCTCGTCCCCAAGCTGAGGCTCTGGCTACTCAGGTAGAGGAGAAGCGATCGCAAATAGATAGTAAACTAGGAGAAGCTGGTACATCCCTAGCGAGAAAAGAGCGTCAAATCAAACAAACTTTGAGGGAACTGTTATTAGCAACGGCCGATTTGTTCAAAGATAAGGAACATCCAGAGCAAGAGAAAGAAGTTACGCGTAAGTAATCGGATAGATGAAAAATAGCCCAGGCTTATCAGATAAGTCTGGGCTATTTAAATTTTGGAGAATAATTATAGTTGTTGACTGTTGACAGACTTGAGAGCTTTTTATCGTAAATAAAAGGGTTTAAGACCCCTCTCTTACAAAGTTCTGATCGCCGGAAGCCGGCGCTCAGACTTTGCGCTACGTCTATACGTAGTATCATTTTCAGGCGGGGTTTAAATTCCCGTCTGAAAATGTCTTTAATTTTGAATTTTGAATTTTGAATTTTGAATTTTGAATTGTTAATGTCAGGGTTGTATCTTATCTTGATGCCCTAATTTAGCTACGGCTATATATAAAAATAGGCGGGAATTCCCCGACCTATCTAATTCAAAAAGGTGACATCTAACTTCAATCAATAATTAAACTGTTCTTCATGTTTAGCGATTACCCAAACAGCATGAATGCTACCGGGTAGCCAACCTAAAAGAGTTAGCAAAATATTAATTACCAAAGTTGGTCCGACACCGACTGTCAAGAACACACCTACAGGAGGTAATAGTAAACCGAGAAGAAGACGAAGTAATTTCATGGGATTGTTGCTACCTTTCAAATTTTATTTACTTACATTGTCGGAAATTAAGTGAATTCCTAACTCCATCTGAGGAATCATCTAGATGACAATTCACCTTCAGAAGGTAATTCTGGTTGAGTTTTTTGGTTTCCAGCTAAAAGATTCTTCTCAACAAAATAGTTGTTGATGAAAGTGCTAGCGAAAGAAAGGACAACCGGCCCAAGGATAAAAGCAAGAATGCCATGAACGCTAAACCCAGGAACCAAAGCTGCTGCTAATGAAAAACACAAACCGTTAACAACTAGAGAAAATGCACCAAAGGTTAAGAAGTTAAGCGGTAACGATAGAGTTGATAGAACTGGTCTAACTGAGCCATTAACTAAGCCAATTACAACAGCAGCAATTATCGCCGCAGGAAAATTAGCAATATTAACACCAGGAACTACTAAATCAACAATTAATAGACTGAGTGCTGTAGCTAGAGCGGTTAAAAACATTCCCAACATTTTTTTACCTAAAATTCAGTAATAGATTATTTGTTTTTGCTATTACTATCTTGAATATTTCAATAGGTAAAAGCATCTCTAACAAGATAGATTGCCTTTCTACCATCTGGAGTATTTTCGGAAAAATCAGATAAAATCACTCAAAAATCAGGAAATCCTTGCTTACTGTGAAATTACTCAGATTCAAAATGAGATTCTTCTGATTTCCCTGCATCAGATTGATATTGACATACTCCCCCAAATTTAATTAATTGGAGGCTTTACGCATCAAGGTTGGTAAAGTGAGGAATTATACAAAACTTGCTCTTGATGAGTTTCTAAAGTGCAATCTGATAAGGGATAAGTAACGCAGGTGACAACGTAGCCTTGCTGAATTTCATCAGGACGCAAAAATTGTTGCTCACTTTGGTCAACTTCACCACTAATAAGTTTGGCAACACAAGCAGAACAGTCTCCCTGTTTGCATCCCGATGGTAAGCGAATACCAGCCTCTGCGGCTATATCCAGAATATATTGATCGTCTGGTACTGAGATAATGCAATCTAATGCGATCGCACTATTTATAAGTCGGACTTGATAAACTGTCATCTGCCAAAAGTAATCTATTGCTTCACTGCTTTCATCGACAAACTAATTCTTTTCAATTTGGCGTTGACTTCCAGCACTCTCACCTTAACCACTTGTCCCACCTTGACAACTTTCTTGGGGTCATCAACAAATCTATCAGTCAGTTGAGAGATATGCACCAAACCATCTTGATGAACACCAATATCGACGAACGCACCAAAGTTAGCAACATTGGTGACAATCCCTTCCAATTCCATCCCTTCTTGCAAGTCGGTGATTTCTTTAATCCCTTCCTTGAAGGTGGCGTACTTAAATTCTGCACGGGGGTCTCTCCCCGGTTTTTCTAATTCGCTGAGAATGTCCCGCAGTGTCGGTTCACCAACTGTATCGGTGACATATTTCTTCAAGTTGGCTTTTTTGAGTTTTTCGGCAATTTGTGTTACCTGATTTAAAGTTACACTTAAGTCAGAGGCGATCGCTTCCACTACTGCATAACTTTCTGGATGCACTGCTGTATTATCCAAAGGGTTATCACCGCCACGAATCCTTAGGAACCCCGCCGCCTGTTCAAAAGCTTTCGGCCCCAACTTGGGAACCTTCAAAAGTTGGCGACGATTTTTAAAAGCTCCATACTGGTTACGGTAAGCCACAATATTATTAGCGACTGCTGGTGTAATTCCCGAAACAAAAGTTAACAGTTCCTTAGAAGCGGTATTTAAATCTACACCCACGTAGTTAACGCAGCTTTCTACAGTCTCATCTAACTTCTTCTTCAACAATTTCTGATCAACATCATGCTGGTATTGTCCCACACCAATCGATTTCGGATCTATTTTCACCAATTCCGCTAACGGGTCTTGCAAACGCCGACCAATACTAATTGCACCCCGCACCGTCACATCTAAATCAGGAAACTCTTCCAGTGCGACTTTGCTAGCAGAATATATAGATGCACCAGATTCATTGACCATCACCTTGGTAGGTTTACGGTCTAGTGTTTGTAATACCTGCATGACAAACTCATCTGTTTCCCGTGATGCTGTACCATTACCAATGGCTATTAACTCAATTTTGTATTTTTCAATCAGATTTTTGAGAATTTGAGCCGCTTTTGTCCGTTGTTCCGCAGCTTGGTGAGGAAATACCGCTTGATATTCCAGAAATTTCCCAGTTTGGTCAATAATTGCCACTTTACAGCCAGTTCTAAACCCAGGGTCAATAGCCATAGTTGGTTTCATTCCCGCCGGCGCAGATAGCAACAATTCACGCAAATTGATTTCAAATGTCCGAATAGACTCAATATCCGCATAGGTTTTCTTATCAGCAATGACTTCACTGATAAGGGAATTTTTCATCAAACGGTTGAACGCATCTTTCAGCATCGCTTGATAGAAATCCCGAATTCCCTGCACTTTTGTTTTAATTTCTTGAGATTCTAAGTAAGAAAGAACCCAATCTTCTGCAAATACCACATCAAAGCTTAATATTCCCTCAGTTTCACCCCGACACAACGCCAGCAAATTGTGGGGGGCAATATTTTTCACATTAATTTGATAGTTGCGGTACATTTCAAACTTGGTTGTACCTTCCGGGTAATCATCTTTAATACGAGAAACAAACACCCCATCTTCTAAGAGATAATCTCGAATATAGGCACGTAAATCAGCCTTTTCTGCCACTTCCTCCGCTAAAATATCAGCCGCACCTTTTAGTGCTTCATCGGCGCTGGTGACTCCCTGAGTTTCAGAAATATATCTTGCTGCTTCTTCCGATAATGATGCAGAAACGGGGTTTTTAGTATTTAAAGACTTAATGAAATCCGCTAAAGGTTGTAATCCCTTCTCTCTAGCAATAGTGGCGCGAGTCCGGCGCTTAGGACGATAGGGTAAGTATAAATCCTCAAGTTCAGTTTTTTGTAAACAAGAGACGATTTTCTCTTGTAGTTCATCCGTCAGTTTATTCTGTTCGGTAATAGCTTTCAAAATTACCGACTTTCTTTCTTCTAATTCCGTTAAGTAAGTATACCTATCAGCTAAATCACGCAACTGCACCTCATTCATTTCACCAGTGCGTTCTTTGCGATAACGGGAAATAAAAGGAATAGTCGCACCCTCCGCCAAAAGTTCCAGCGCATTTTGCACCTGAAAGGGTTTGAGTTCTAGTTCAGTTGCCAGTAGTTGAGGAATGTTCAGCATCAGGTATTTGTATGTGAAAAATTTACTCCTAAAGGTACAATGCTAAATCTTTCTTTTAGGATTGGTAGTATGTATTAAGTTACTTTACCAAATAGTTACGCAATATTGAGAAAAATACGGTAATTTTAAGTAAGATACTGTGACTCTACTTGCTACAATAAGAGATTACCCGATATATAAGAATAGCTCTCACTTAGCTTTAGTAAAAGTTTACATTTATGTGGGAAGGTAAGTAAAAATGCCCATGTTTTTTTTGGTTCCCTTGCTGGCTGGTTTAGCAACTGGCTACATATCCCAAAAATGCCAAGATGAAGTAGCTTATATTATTAGTACATTTACGGTGCTGAGTTTGATTGTGAGCCTAGTCCTAGCACCTTGGCAAATACAAACACTGCTGCTAATCGTAGTATTTGTTAGCACTAACAGATTTTTAAGCAGAAATTAGGGACTTCCAGATAAAAAAATATACAAGGGTGCGCCAGTGTGAGAAAACCTATCTGTACCAAGAACTTATTCATACTGACGCACCTTACTGACAATAAATTGGGAATAATTTATTTTTTTGTGTTCCCTTAGAGCATTTCTGAATAGAATTATGAATTTCAGGATTTGATGCTTCCAACTCATGCACTCCTTCCCTATGCGTTGTGAGTACATCCTTACCTATAATTACTGTTGAGTTATTTCACGGATAGTTTGACCATAAACACGCATCCTTTCACTATGAAAAGGAGGGGTTAATAGTTGACGTTGGCACAAGGGGCATGGAGGTTAGCGTCGGGAAAAGTTGTAAAATCTGAATTTATTAATTTAGGATTGTGAATTTGCAAGGTCACACAAAGCGGTATATTCAAGTATGGCAGGGTCGGAAGTAAGCAGTGCCAAAAATCATCACTATTCTCAACGGTAAAGGGGGAGTCGGTAAAACGACTACCGCCATCAACTTAGCTGCTCAGTTTGCGAAGAAAAAAAAAGTTATTCTCATTGATACAGACATACAAGGTTCTGCCAGTTGGTGGTTTGGCCGAAATCAAAACGGTATGGGGTTTGATTTATCCCAAGAAACCAATCCTCAACTCTTAGGGCAGTTGCAAACAATAAAAGGTTACGATTTAGTAGTAGTAGATACGCCACCTGCGCTACACTCGGAAGCATTAGCTACAGTAGTAGCGATCGCAGACTATCTAGTTTTACCTACACCTCCATCAGCAATGGATTTGGCTGTATTAATTGAGACAGTCAAAGCGGCTGTAGTTCCGTCCGGGGTTCCCCATCGGGTGCTACTTACAAAGGTTGACACTCGGAGTATAAATGAAGCAATAGAAGCACAAAATACTCTCCAAAGGTTAGGAATTCCCGTTTGTAAGGCTTTTATTCGGATATATAAAGCCCATGAAAGAGCAGCCTTGGACGGTGTAGCTATTGACCAATGGCGAGGCAAAAATGCTAGAGAAGCGGAATCAGACTACCATCGAGTGGCGGAAGAATTACAGCGTGACTGGAGGAAATAATGCCTAGAAAACAGAATCTCTCGGACTTAATCCAAGAGGAAGCCCAAAAATTTACACCATCTGCTGGCGAAACTGCCATTGAAGTGACAGCGCAAGAAGTGGTTGAAGAAACTTCTACTACCCCAGAAGAATCAGAACAGACTCTAGAAGCAACTGCTGCTAAACGTAGCACTCCTACTAAAGCAGATTTAGAAGCTACTATCAAAGAATTACAAGCCAGTTTAAAAAAATCTGAACAACAGGAAAAATCGCTACAGCAAAAAATAGATGATTTGCAATCAGCTTTATCTGAACAAAAATCTTCAGTTAAAAAACTCACTAAGGAACTAGACGAAACCAAAAAAACTGCCCTACAACTGGCAGAAGCTAACTCCCAGCTTATAGAAGAACAGAAATCTTTGGCTTCTGCACAAGAAAAAGAGCAGTTGGAGAGACAACAGTTAGAAAAACAAAGACAAGAGAAAGAACTGCTAGAAAAAGAACTGCTAGAAAAACAAAGACAAGAGAAAGAAAGCTATAAACCAGTACATTATCGAAAATCACATCGGCTACCTGAAAATTACCCAACACAACAGGTAGAAACCAATGATGATTTTTCTTCAAATACTTGGTTGTATGATTAAAGATAGAAGGCTAGGTGCATCATAGGGCAGGAAGAGGGATTTGATAATTACGTCCTTTATCTCCCACCCTGTGGTTTGGTGGTAGCCTCTCTACAAGAGGAGTTAAAGCCCCACATACCTTACTCTTTTTCCTGCATCCGGTACGCTGCGGTAACAATTTCGGATTTTGTCGCGCTTGCCTTGACTATGCAGGCGCAAGTTTACTCACAGGGGATTTTGAATTAATTTTCCCTAATTTCCATGATCGTTTTTCATGCGTAATTCCTATTGATATCAATCCGCTTCATCTGCTTCTGAATCTTGAGAATTGCTCATGAAATACCGAATAATATCTCTGTTGCTGTGTGTTATGGTCATTACTCATACTGTTCCAGCAAAAGCTGCACCTAATATATTGGTAGATTCTAGTGATAAATCTATACATATTACTGGTTGGTTAGGTGAAGAAAGTGCTTTAGTTGGTAACTTAAGATTAACGGCTCAGGGAGAAAATATTGAGAAATTCGTCTTTTTAGCCTCAGATTTGCGGCGAAAAGAAGGCAACGAAATTATTAACCGCCACCAAGTAACCGTAGTAGGTGAAACAAAACTTTCTGTAGGTATTCCTCAAGATTTCCAACTGAAAGTCACCGATGTTCGTTTACCTGGAACTTATGAAGGAACTCTCCAAGTATTGCTACCAAATCAAACTCAGCCGCAAATACAAAATATTTCTCTTCAAGTAATTGCTAAAGCTAGACCGACTCTCATTCCCTTGGGTGGTACAGAACAAATTCAACTACATCTAGTCAACTGTGATGGTATTCTCGGTTTTTTTGACTGCTTGCTCGCTAAAGGATTACTACCAGCTAGTGCATTTTTAAGCCAGTGGCAACTCCAATTTGATAATCCTAGTCAAGGGCCTGTAACTATTATTGATGCTAGAGTCATTCTCAGAGGTGAACAGACAGGATATCAATTAACAGAGACAGCTTTGAGTTTGCCTCAAGGATCTGTGAATTTACCAGGCGATCGCATAGTTACTTTACCATTAAATTTAAATCGTTCCATCATCCCCCCAGATCGTTACACAGGGACTATTTACTTCACCCTATCAGGACAAACGCAAAGGTTAGCCATACCAGTAGATTTGAGGATGCGTTCTGGGCCAATTTTACCCCTAATGGTGTTAATATTTGGCGTAATTTTGGGTCGATTATTCAAATATATGCAGGAATCTGGTAGCGACATTACCAGAGCTATTAAGGCAGTTTACCGCCTCAAAGCCAGAATTAGACAAGAAGCAGAACATAGCGAAGACCAAGACATACTCAACAACATGGTTGAATGGGTAGGACAATTAATTCGATGGGAGAAGATAGATAAGGCCTTAGCAGAAATAGATGCCATTGAAGCCAGATTGGAAGCCTTAAACAAGCTGAGACAAATAGAAAACCAAATACTAGAGATGCGGGAAGAAGACAGCCTCAATAAAATGGCTCATGAGGTGCATAAAAATATTATTAAAACTCGTTCACTTTTAGCACAAAGGAATGATGCTGTTGCTCAAAAGTGTATGCAGGAAGTAATGAAGGGTTTAGCCAACCTCAATCAAAAACGGCAATTAGATAAATATTTCCTGCACAATGAAGCTTTCTCACTGCTAGAACTAGCCGATTCAGTACAAAGGTTTTTAATTCAAGCTGATGCAGTTTCCCCAATACCGAGTAACCAACCGGAATGGAAAATTCGCTGTCAAGATTTCCTAATATTACTTTCTGGGGTGTCTGATGACATACGCATCGGAGCTACATTTTGGCTTGTGCGGCCTTTTTTATCCCTAACGCTACTAGTTGGTTTGTCTTTGGTGGGTATAGGTTCGCTTTATGTAGACAACGGACTCACTTTTGGTGCTAGACCTTTCTCCGACTATTTAGGATTAATTCTCTGGGGAATTAGTGCTGATGTCGCTAGTCGCAATCTCAGCAGTTTACAAAATAAAAATTTAGATAATAATACAAACCTGAGCTAAAAAATTACGCAGCTAAAGTACCAGATGTCCAGTTACTCATGCACTCCATGCCTTCTTTGCCGATTACCGTCCTTCCTACAGAGAAACAGCAGCTAAGGACGGTTGTCAACGTTTCCAGGCATAATTTAAAGAACATGGTGTGTGTAGATTCGTAATGGGTAATTCGTAGTGTGTAGTTAATAATGCTGACTACGAATTGCAAAATAATTACAAACTATATGAAAACTTTTATTTAAAAATAGTACACTACTCTAGCATCTATCTACTTTCAGACAGTTGGTAAATAGCTTGAATGTACAAATTTGCTCCTGCTTGCGAACAAGAGACAATTGTATTTGGTGCTGCCCGTCCTGGTTACTCAGACCAAGAAGTATACAATTGGATAGAGTTTATGCGGCAGCAAAATATAAAACGAGTATGTTGTCTTCTATCTAATGAACAACTAGCTGGCTACTCTCATCTTTTAAGTACATATCAACAAGAATTTGGCAATCAACAAGTTTGTTGGGCAGCAATCGCCGATTTTCACTTAGCTGATTTAGCAACTCTTACAGAGAAAATACTGCCATTTTTAATAGAAGCAGACAAACTCAAAGAAAGAGTTGTTGTTCACTGTTCTGGTGGCATTGGACGTACTGGCCATGTGTTAGCTGCGTGGTTGGTTTGTGGTAGAGGGTTTGCAAATCAAGATGCTATAGCCGCCGTCAAATGTACAGGGAGAAATCCTCATGAAGCTGTAATCGCTGCTGTATTCCAAGGTAAAAATCCCTTAACAGTTGCCAAAGAACTTGATTTTCTGCTGAATAATTGTCGGATATTAACGTGAGTTGTAGTTATGAATTAATTACAAAATCTAGAGAGTGATATATTTTTGTATTTGTTTATATTTCCTATTTTATGACTGTTTTTCCGAGAATTATGTATGTAGCAGTTTTTTAATGTTGCAAATTATCTAGAATTTCTAGATCACAACAAAATATTGAATAATTATTACAGTGATGGTGATTATTATGAACTTAGCGACTGCAACTACCCCCAAAACATTTAGTCTTTTAAGTATTGGTCAACGAGGAGTTGGCAAAACAGTTTTCCTGGCTGGCAGCTATACAGAATTAAGTCCTGATAATCAAACAAATACTCCTCAGAAGTTGTGGTTCGATTGCCAAGATAGCGAAGTACAAGCAAATCTGGAAAATATTAAAAATCATGTTGCTCGTACCAATCTCTACCCACCTGCCACAATTAAGATTACTAATTTTAACTTTAGTTTGAAGCGTCAAATTCGTTCAAATGTGGAAACAGTGTGCAACTTTCGTTGGTGGGATATTCCTGGTGAGTCCTGTAATATTCATAATCCTGACTTTCAGGAAATGATCCTCACTTCTAGTGGCTGCTGTGTATTCATTAATGCCCATGCTCTGATTAATGATCAAAATTACCCCCGCTTACTGGAGGATATTTACAACCAAGTAGCAGCGATCGCCTCTGTAGTTTACAAGTATAATATTAAGTACGCCTTCGCTTTGATTTTGACTAAGTGTGATCTGCTCGAACTCAACCCATCTACCCTGCTACAAATTGATCAGCACCTACAACCTCTAATTAGCTATCTTGATTCGCTCAAGGCCACCTATCAAAAATTTTATTCCGCTATTCCTATTGTTTCTCTAGATGGTGTTTCCAGTCTCAAAGCTCAAGGTGCAGCTAGTCCCTTACTGTGGTTATTGTCAAATCTCAACGATGTGGAAATTTATCCACCACAAGAAGATTTGACAGATGAACCGAGCCAGCAGTCATTTACTGCACGGATACCACGACCAAAAAGCTCCAAGGAAGTTTTACTTGTATCTTTGGTAAGTGCTATTTTACTAGGGGCGATCGCATCACTTTTCCTATCCTTCAAGTCATTAACATCTATTCCCCAACAAGCACCAACCATCGAACAACCAAAAAACCCAATTAAACAATATTAATTTGATACAATCCCCCAGTTCCCACATTTAATACAAGATCAGATTCTCTTTCCCCTGCCCTCGTAGTATGACCCCTTTAAATTTAGGTCAACTTGTATACACCAGCTTTGCTATCGCGGGATTGAGAACCGTGGCGAGTAAAGAAGTTCCTCCGGAAATTCAGCAGGCCTTCTTAGAAAAGGTGGTTTACCAGTATTGGGATGCCTATAATCCACCCAGTGCAGGATATAGAGCTGCATACTTACTTCAGGTAACTTCAGAGGATAACTTGTTTGGTTGGTTATACAACGATGGGCTGGATGATTTTGGTCGCAGCGATGTTCCATATTTTCTTTGTTACTATTTACCTGGCAAACTACACCCCAGCCAACTCGAAAACATTTTTATTTGTCTATGCACTGGCCCAATAACCATCGTAGACAGGCAAAATCTCCCAGTTTCTTTAGAAAGCTTGGTAACTCAAAACTTATGGAGTTACCAGCCTACTCGTGCTGGGGTAAAAATTCCCAGACAGGTGATTGAGGAAAGCCAAATTACCCTCAAGCAGGAAGAATTGCTCAATTTATTTGTCTGTGCATCCCAGGATGAAATAAAAGATACTTCCATAGCTGATCGAAATTTACTGATCGTTAGTAAACAGAAAATACGTCTACTAGACACCCCTACAACCCCTAATCAAGCCATTACCCAGCAGGAACTACCTCTGGCGGTCAGGATAGCGGAAAATGATCACCAGATGCCGGCAGCTAAAACTCATCTCACAGATAACCAAAAAGCTGTTTTCCCCTTCCCTGGAAAGTTGACTTTAATGCTGGGGACAATAGCAACTGTTGTTTCTCTACTCACCTTGAATTATTTTCTGAAAATTGCCCCTTTTGCTGGGACTGTCCAAAAAGTTACCGCACCTATCCCCACTCCAAATCCCCCTGTAGACCAGCAAAGTACTACCCTGACTAAAACATTATTTGGTCATACAGATTCGGTTTGGTCTGTTGCACTCACCAAGGATGGACAAACTTTGATGAGTGCTAGTGAAGATAAAACTATTAAAGTTTGGAATCTAGATACGGCAAAGGTTACAACTACACTACAAGGACATACGGATACAGTACGGGCGATCGCTCTCACCCCAGATGACCAGACTTTAATCAGTGGGAGTGCAGACAAGACAATTAAAATCTGGAATCTCCAGACATTCAAGTTAAAAAGAACAATGAGTTCCTTGTCTGGTGGTATTTGGTCACTGGCTATCAGCAGCGACGGACAAACACTGGTCACCGTTCACGAAAATGGTAGTATCCAAATTTGGAACTTTCCCACAGGACAACTCCTCCGCACAATTAAGGGACATCAAGGTCGGGTTTTCTCTGTGGCGATGAGTCCTGACGGGGAGACTTTCGCTACTGGTGGCATTGATAAAAACATCAAAATTTGGAACTTATATACAGGGGAATGCCTCCGCACGATCGCCGAACATCAAGACGCAGTAAGAGCGTTAGTTTTCAGCCACGATGGTAAGATGCTCGTTAGTAGTAGTTGGGATCAAACCATTAAGATTTGGCAGATGCCCACAGGTAAATTGCTCCATACCCTCCTGGGGCATACTTCACGAGTAGTAACTCTGAGTTTGGGAATTGCTGAACAAACCCTTGTCAGTGGCAGCCTCGACAACAAGCTCAAAATCTGGAACCTGCAAACAGGTAAATTACTTGAAACCCTATCTGGACATTCTGACTGGATTTTAGCGATCGCCACCAACCCTGCAAAGCAAATCTTAGTAAGTAGCGCTAAAGATAAAACTATCAGAGTTTGGCAGCCGCAAATTATTGGTAGGTGAAGTTACTTGAGATAAAACAATAATCCAATACCTGCGATCGCAATGATTACCCCAGCGAGCGATCGCCAACTCACTTTTTCACCGAGACATAGGGACAGGGGGATAACGAATAGTGGACTAGTTTGCATCAAGGTGGAAGCAACTCCCGCAGCTGTGAGTTTAATTGCTGTTTGTTGTAGCCAAATTCCTAAATATGTGCCGCAAAAGGAAGCGAAGCAACTAATCAATATAACCCGCCACGATTCTCTGTAAAAGTAGGACGACATTTGACGTTTGTAGCTCAACCATATCCCTACCACCAAAATTAACTCAGCCGCAGATAATCGCAGTAAAGCCGCCCACAAAGGTGTAACGTTACCAATAGCAAATGCGGCACGAGAGATGACTGTACCGGCGGCATTAGTCATTGCTGCGAGTAAAGCAAAGCCAAGACCCCGCATCAAAAGACTATCCTCTACCCTCTTACCTCCTGTATCGGGAACCCGTTCTGTAACTACCCAAGCCACCCCCATAATAGTGAGTAAAATTCCACACCAAGCGCGGAAATTTAACTGTTCTTGGAGGACAAGATTTGCGGCGATCGCTGTTATGGGAGGAGCTAAAGTGCCGATAAGTAACACACGACGCGCCCCTAAGTAATTGATTGCAGCTAGAAAAGCCGTATCCCCCAAAGCAATACCAACAACACCACTCAAGCAGAGGAGCAAAATCTGTGTGTGGTCAGAGATAGGCAAGGATTCGCCAGTTAACCAAATAGTCAGGGAAAGAAAGGCGATCGCCACGATTCCTTTAATCAAGTTTAACTGTAGCGGTGCAATCCTTTGCCCCACAATCCCATACAGTACAGAAGCGATCGCCCACAAACCAGCAGCAACCAAGGCGGCTAATTCACCTTTACCATCTGTGAATGGCAAAGTTAAATAATTATTAAAAATAAAATGCTCCTCTAAATTTATGCCTGAAACTATTTAATAACACCCCAAATAATAGCATATTTTTTAGCACTCAAACCTAGAGAGTGCTAATCATAAAAGACAATTTTAATCTGGATATATAGGCAAACATTACTGTATTCATGGACGAAATATAGGTGATTTTGCCCACATAATTAACTTTCAAAATGTGTACGTTACGTAAAACTAACTAACCATTGGGAATACTAGCATGAAATATACTTTTGATATTGTTGGTGTATCTCCTGTTTGGCAATTTTTTAGTCACCAACAGCAAATTCAAGAACAATCAAATCACCCAGGCATAGAATATTTAGGTAGCCATAAATGTACACTCGACGCATTGATAGAAACAGTAGAACCATTACCATTGAAATGGGGTTGGAACACTGAGCAAGTGTTAGATACTGTAGTGCAGTTTTGGATGAATAATTCCGAAAGTATTCGTTACTGGAAAACCAGATTAACTGATGGTGGTAATGAGAATATACTTGTAGCTAGATTGGCAGATATTACGGCTTTACAAGCTGAATTTGAATCATTATTAGGTAAAAATTGGTAGATATAAAAAATTTAAGTATCTGTAGGGTGGGCATTGCCCACCAGAAGAATATTTCGGAAATAAATTATGAATCCTATAGTAGAGATTTAGGGGTGTAGAGGAGAAAAACTAACGACCAAAGACTGATTTCTCTGTTTAATACCAATTCTCTATGAAGTTGCGTCAAATAAATGATGTAGAGAATAAAGTGCATCTATGGCTACGCCAGGCAAGCTACATCAAGAAACGGTTTAAGTTAAAATAAAAATGTCTTGCTTCTAAATCCTTGCACCTGTTCTCAGAGGCAATATGCTTTTAAAGCTACAACAAATCATAGTCAAGCCAGGACAACAAATGTTGCCGAAAGATGTCGATGCGTAATTTTAGAAACTGGTTGAAGAATAATTTGTAATGGTAATCTGAAGCTGCTTTGAAGTCCTCACCTATAAGGAAGATGGGTAATGGGTAATTGGACTGGATCTCTGTATCTGTAGTGGGCATTGCCCACCAAAACCATGAGCCTACGTATATTTCAAAAATTAAGTATGAGTCCTATATGTAGTAATACAGTTCAGTTAAGGCAACAACTTAGACTGGTGTAGGTTGGGTGGAGGAACGGAACCCAACATTCTCAAGACTTTGTTGGGTTCCGCTATCGCTCCACCCAACCTACTATTCTCTTAACTGAACCGTATTGCTATATGTAGCGAGAAGGATCTATCAGTCTTAACTAATCTTATAAGATCAGAAGCATCTGCCTATTTAATCTTTACCGCCCTTACCCATGCCTCTGTCGCGCATAGTCACGTTGATTGTTGGTTTAATCGTCATATTGGGACTCGCCCTGTGGCTGATTGATTCCCTTTCACGTCTTTACTGGCAATTATCATATTCGCCATTACTGGGGAATTTGCTGTTATTACTGCTGATTGTCCTCATTGGCTGCTTAGTTGCAGCTTTTGTCTATTATGTAATGGTGTTGCAGGCTGGTGAACAGCGTTCCCGCCGCAATCGTCGGCGCGTGACAGCAGCGCAAATCCCGGCTGCTAAATCTGATGCGGCTTCTACTACATTACAGGCGGTGCGGCAACAGGTGTCGCAAATTCAGGATGAAGTGGCGCGCCAAGCTTTATTAAGTCGTTCCAAGGAGATTGAGGCGAACTTAGCACGGGGTGAAATCCAAGTAGTGGTGTTTGGAACAGGGAGTGCTGGCAAAACTTCCTTAGTCAATGCAATTATGGGACGGATGGTAGGGAAAGTAGATGCGCCAATGGGGACAACCCAAGTAGGAGAAACTTACTGTCTGCGGTTGAAAGGGTTGGAAAGAAAGATTTTAATTACAGATACGCCAGGGATTTTAGAGGCTGGGGTGGCGGGAACAGAACGGGAACAATTAGCCAGGGCATTGGCGACGGAGGCAGACTTACTATTATTTGTGGTGGATAATGACTTAAGACGCTCAGAATATGAGCCTTTGAAGAGTTTAGCGGAAATTGGTAAGCGATCGCTCCTAGTTCTCAACAAAACCGACTTGTATACAGATGAGGATAAAGAAGCGATTTTGGCACGGTTACGTCAACGGGTGCTGGGATTTATTGCTACAAATGATGTCGTAGCGATCGCAGCTAACCCCGAAGCGGCACAATTAGAAACAGGGGAACCATTCCAACCAGAACCAGATATAGTCCCCTTACTGCGGCGGATGGCGGCGATTTTACGGGCTGAGGGTGAGGATTTGGTAGCGGATAATATTCTTTTACAATCTCTGCGTTTAGGCGAAGAAGCCCGCAAACTCATCGACGCGCAACGTCGCCGCCAAGCTGATAAAATCGTTGAGCGTTTTCAGTGGATTGGGGCGGGTGTAGTATCAGTTACGCCTTTGCCTGTGGTAGATTTACTGGCAACGGCGGCTGTAAATGCCCAAATGGTCGTAGAAATTGGTAGAGTCTATGGTTGTGAATTGAACATGGAACGGGGACGGGAGTTAGCCCTTTCTTTAGCCAAGACGATTGCTAGTTTAGGTATTGTCAAGGGAGCAATTCAATTACTAACCACAGCTTTACAACTAAATGTTGCCACTTTTGTGATTGGTAAAGCCATTCAAGGGGTAACAGCCGCTTATTTAACCCGCATTGCAGGTAAAAGTTTCATTGAATATTTCCGTCATGACCAAGATTGGGGCGATGGTGGGATGACAGAAGTAGTTCAGAAGCAGTTCCAAATGAATCGGCGGGATGAGTTTATTAAAGCATTTGTGCAGGAAGCGATCGCAAGGGTTGTCAAACCGTTAACAGATAAATCGGAAGTAGTTGAACATGATGAACAGACTAATAGTTAGAAACTAAGGTGATAAGCACCTGGATCAAATATTCTTGCGTCAGGGCTGTCCATAGTCAAGAGTCCAGAGTTAAAGACTAGCTTGGACTGTGGACTTTGGACTTTTGACAACCTGAGTGCGAAATATACGATTTAAATGCGTAACAGCTTAGTCAAGGTACGAATCATCTCAGGAGGTTTTAATGAACAAACATCATCAGTTTGCTAAAAAGTTAGTTTTGACTCTGGCGTTAACCAGCCTGCTATCTTCTGGACTCGGTTTGGCTAGTGACTATAGGGCTACAGCTACACCAGCAACAGAATCGATAGAAATATCTCAAAACTCTCAGAATCGTCTACCTCGTCACATCGCTAAAGCAGTACTCAATGATGCTTCCCGACGTTCTGGAATTAGAACCACTAATTTAAGAATCACTCAAGCCACACCCAGAACTTTTGGGAATCCCTGCGAGTTCAACTTTGGGGAAATCTGCACCAAAGAATATCGACCAGTCCAAGGTTGGGAAGTAGTTGTGCGAGTGCAGAATCAATCTTGGATTTATCACGTCAATCAGTCTGGCTCCCAAATAGTCCTTGATCCTAAAGCTAACGTAGGCGAAAATAGCCAACTACCGCGAGCGATCGCTAATAATATTCTTACTGATGCAGCTAGACGTTCTCGTGTACCCAGACGGAACATAGAAATTACCAAAGTCACACGCAGAACCTTTGGGAACCCCTGTGAGTTCAACTTTGGGGAAATCTGCACCAAAGAATATCGACCAATCCAAGGCTGGGAAGTGGTAGTACGAGTGGGGAATCAATCTTGGGTTTATCACGTCAATCAGTCTGGTTCCCAAATCGTTTTAGATCCCCAAGTTTTGGGCAAATCTTGAGAGGGTTTTCGTCAATCCATACCAATCTTCTTGATCGAATCTATCCACCTATTACTTTTTCTTGCGATAATTCCTAAGGGGAGTAAGCTCCCTACTGGTTTGTCAAAGGGGGATAGATGACCATCAAGCGGTTGGTTTTATTTTTTGTACTCACGCCGATAGCGGCTTTTTTAGCGGCTTCGTCTTTATTTGGTAGTTTGCAAGAACCACAGTTTCAAAGTCGTTTGGAACTATACCAAACCAATATTGCCCTGCAAGCACAAGCTTGGAAACCAGAGGATAGCAACGATGATAGTCCCCAAGTAATTCAAGAAGCAATTTTGGGGGAAAAACCCCTGGAAAACGCTAGCAAGGAATATGAAAAAACCCGTCAATCAGTGCAAACTAATTTGACGAAAACTCAAAACCAACTTGCACAACTGCGCTCTTCATCCCAAAATCCTGCACCGCCTAAACCCTTACCAGATGTTCCTCCCACCACAAATACTTCTCGTAATGACAAAGAAAAGCAATTACAGAAGTCTCTCCAGGAACTGCAAAAATTTGCGGCTGAATTAGACTTAAAACTGGGAATTTTGCAAGCAAAGCAAGGACAGATACCAACAGCCATCAAAACTTGGAACGAATTACAAAAGCCTTCAGACACTCCAGAACTCACCAAAGAAATTGAGCAAACTGCGGCGGTGTTGAGTGGACTGTGGAGTGATCCCCCACGACTTTTTCCCGACGCTCAACAGTTAATCCAGCATAATCTAGAAGGCTGGTTTCGCTCCACAGCTTTGATTCAGCTTTACCAACTCCAGCAACGACAAGATGCTTTAAAAGAAGTTCAATCAACACAACAAGAGGCAGCAGCTCAAGCTGTATTTAAATTAGCGGCGATCGCCACTGTTCCCAGCCTAGCAGCTTTAGTAGGAACGATATTGTTAATTTTCTTAATTGCTCAACGCTTGATCAAGGGAAAAGAAGCCTTATTGAGTCAGAATGCTGAGTTAGCTTGGTCAACACCTTGGGATGTAGAAACAATTCTCTCGGTTTTTGTTGTGGGCTTTTTCTTCATGGGGCAAATTTTTGTTCCTTCCTTGTTGGTGCTACTCCCCATACCTCGCCCCATAGTTAATGTAAGACTACAAGCCGTTTCCGTCCTCATCAGTTATCTGTTAGTAGCATCAGGCGCGTTGTCAGTTTTATATTTCTCGATTAAACGTTTTTTCCCGTTACCCCAATATTGGTTTCGTTTCCGCCTGCGAGATAATTGGTTTCTCTGGGGACTAGGTGGTTATTGTGCAGCTTTACCAATAGTTGTGATTGTGTCTTTGATTAATCAACAGCTATGGCAAGGACAAGGTGGTAGCAATCCTCTATTACAACTGGCACTAGAAAGCCAAGACTTTACAGCATTGAGCATATTTTACGTGACAGCTGCGATCGCCGCCCCTTTATTTGAAGAAGTACTGTTTCGCGGGTTCTTATTACCTTCCTTAACTCGTTACGTACCCGTTTGGGGCGCAATCATCACCAGTGCGGTATTGTTTGCCGTCGCCCACCTCAGTTTGTCAGAAATACTGCCACTCACTGCTTTGGGTATCGTTTTAGGGGTAGTATACACGCGATCGCGCAACCTCCTAGCTCCTATACTGCTCCATAGTCTCTGGAATAGTGGCACACTACTCAGCCTGTTTCTCTTAGGTAGTAGTAATTAGGCAACACCAAGAAATCAATTATCCAAACATAGATGGTTTGCTTGGGTGCGTCAGGATGAATAATGTCTGAGTATAGTTAGATCCTATCTCAGAGGTTTTTTGAAAAGTGATTGGCTGTGATTTTAAGCACTCATTGATCCCCCCTAACCCCCCTTAAAAAGGGGGGAAATGAATCAAAGTCCCCCTTTTTAAGGGGGATTTAGGGGGATCTAAAATGTTTTGCTACCAAGCATAGGACTTTTCAAACATCCTCTAAGTGACGCACCCTACATGACGTAACAAAGTATTGCGACGAATATTGTTAAATAGATTACAAAACTCTGGGTGGACTTTGAGTATCATCTGGATAAATAGACATAGTTATTCGGTAACTTACCCATTCAATCCTCACCTAACCCTACAGCAGCTGACAACTAAATAAAGACCTAAGTTATATCTCTCCCCATCAGTAGCTACAGGACTACTATTTGATTTTTGAAATTTAAGTAGGGCGGGCATTGCCTACCCTACAGATACTTATATCATTTCAATAATCAAATCGGATTACTATAGATTGCTTAATTTTAGCTGAATCATCGATTTCCTAATATACCAAACAAAGGTAATTTCTATGAGAGATTATCCTCTTACTTGTAACAGTCTCCAAAAAATCCGGAGATAACACTGATGTACTTGTAGAAAGTGATATATTACAAGCATTTTCACTGACTAATGTGAATTAATTCTCTCGAAAGATTAATTTTTCTCAAAATACTGTAATACTTATGTTTTAGTTTATGTAATTAGCATTATATCTAGCTATGTTAGGAACACTATAAAACCAGGCGATGTCTTATGTGATAAAGATGTCACCTATGTTCATGGCAAATGACTATTGTCTGGCAACATAGTAAAAAATCCAACTAATAACTAGGTAAAAATATGTTTACTGGGTGAATATATTTTTGAAAAATCAATACAATAAAAACTGCAATTTTATACTATTTTTTAGGAGTAACCTACCTATGGCAAATCTTAACCCTACTCAAACCAACAAACAATTACTAGCTGGTTACTGTGGCATTATTTTTGGTGGCTTTGGTATTCACAAATTTATTTTGGGCTATGCTGCCGAAGGGTTCATCATGTTAGTGATCACCTTAGTTGGTGGTTCTTTTTCCTACGGAATTACTTTATTAATTATGCAACTGGTAGGATTAATTGAAGGCATGATCTACTTAAACAAAACCCCTGAAGAATTCGTCAATACTTATTTAGTGAATAAACAAAGTTGGTTTTAAATTAGTCAGTTGTCAGTTGTCATTACTCATTAATCTTCCCCTGCTCCCCCTGCTCTTTTTTTGAATTGTTCTCCCCCCTGCTTTCTTCATCCCAATCAATATGCTGATCATGAAACGTAAACACATGATTTGGGCTATGTGCTTGTTGGTGGGTGTGGGGTATTTCAGTGCTATGTCTAACTTAGAAATTCACTATTTCTGGAAAAGCCTGATTGCCTTTATACCAGTGCAAATGGCAGCGATCGCCTACGTAACTGTAAGAAAAGCGAGTCGTAATTAACACCAAAAACCACTCATTACTCATTTTCTCCATCCCCAGACCCAAAAACGTGAGATAAGTGCCACATCTTAATAAAATAAATGGTAATGACGATCAGTCATAGTTCAAAATTTCGCCTACGCTCGAAGTAGAGATGCTTATCATCGAGTGTCTAATCTTCGTAGCGAATCTCAACACTTGCCATGCAACTTGTCCCACAAACTCAGCTTGACCCAGAACTAACCCCCACACTAGAGAAAATTATTCTGGATGTTGGGGGGATGAAGTGTGCTGGGTGTGTAAAGGCAGTAGAGCGACAGCTCACCCAATATTCAGGTGTGAAGAATGCCTGTGTGAATTTGGCTACAGAAGTAGCGGTGGTAGAGTCGGAAGTTGGTACAGTCGATCCAGAAATGCTGGCACAGCGATTGACATCTGCCGGATTTCCTACTCAACCAAGAACAGCCAGTAGTAAGGCAAGTGAATCAACAATAGAAGACTCAGCTGCAAGACAACGCCAACAAATGCAGACAGCATTCCAGCAGTTAATTATTGCTGCTGTGCTGCTGGTCTTTTCGGGGATCGGGCATTTGGGCAACATTGGCAGTTCAATTCTGCCCATATTAAATAACATTTGGTTTCACTTTGGACTAGCAACAGTCGCTTTACTAATTCCCGGTCGCCCTATTTTGGTTGATGGGTGGCTTGGTTGGCGGCGGAATGCACCCAATATGAACACCTTGGTGGGATTGGGAACCCTGACAGCCTATACAGCCAGCGTGGTGGCGTTGTTATTTCCGCAAATGGGTTGGGAGTGCTTCTTTGATGAACCAGTAATGATGCTGGGCTTTATCTTGTTGGGCAGAACCTTAGAACAACAAGCCAGAGGTAAGGCGGCGGCAGCATTTAGGCAACTGCTAGCACTGCAACCACAAATAGCAAGATTGATTGCTAACCCAGACCCAGAGAATATTGGACTGGGAGCAAATACTGTAGAAATCCCGGCTGAACAGGTGAAGGTGGGAGAATGGTTGCAAGTATTACCGGGTGATAAAATCCCTGTGGATGGGGAGGTACGTTTTGGACAGACAACTTTAGATGAGTCGATGTTGACTGGGGAGGCTGTGCCGGTCATGAAGCAACCAGGAGATATAGTCACAGCCGGAACGATTAACCAATCAGGGGCGATCGCTATCCAAGCCACCCGTACAGGCAATGATACCACCCTCGCCCACATTGTCGCCTTGGTAGAAGCAGCCCAAACTCGCAAAGCCCCCATCCAAAAATTAGCCGATACAGTAGCAGGTTACTTTACCTACGGCATATTAACAGCATCTGTATTGACATTCATTTTCTGGTACTGCTTCGGCACGCACATTTGGCCAGATATCACCGTATCCGGTGGTGGTATGGAAATGATGATGAACCACGCCGCCCATATTACCAATAACTCCCCCCTCCTAATTAGTTTAAAACTAGCGATCGCTGTTATGGTCGTCGCCTGTCCCTGTGCCTTGGGACTAGCCACACCTACAGCGATTCTGGTAGGCACAGGTATAGGTGCAGAACGGGGTTTATTAATCAAAGGCGGCGATGTTTTAGAAAAAGCCCATCAACTAGACACCGTAGTTTTTGATAAAACCGGCACTCTCACCACAGGTAATCCCGTTGTTACAGATTGTCTTGTATTTGCAGAAGACACTCCCAATGAAATAAGCTTCACATCCCTACACCTCCACACCCCCACACCCCTACACCCCTCTCACTCCCTCATACAACTAGCAGCCGCAGTCGAAAGCGGCACACATCACCCCTTAGCTAGAGCGATTCAGCAAGCTGCACAACAGCAACAGTTATCGATTCCAGAAGCTACAGACTTCCATACTGAACCAGGAATGGGTGTTTCTGCCGTCGTTGATGGTCAAACTGTGTTGTTAGGTAACGGGGATTGGTTGAGTTGGCATGGAATTACTTGGAGTGAAACTGCCCAACAGGAAGCGCAAAAGCTCGCCACAGAAGGTAAAACGGTCGTTGGTGTAGCAGTTGGGGAGAGTTTAGCCGGATTAATTGGTGTACAAGATACTACCAGACCAGATGCCCAAACTACAGTAGACAAATTACGCCAGATGGGTTTGCGGGTGATGCTGCTAAGTGGCGATCGCCCGGAAGCTGCTAACGCCATCGCTCAACAACTAGGCATAGATAGGGCTGATGTGATGGCTGGTATTCCTCCCGCCAAAAAAGCCACCTTTATTCAAGAACTACAAACAAAATCTGGCGCTAAAGTGGCAATGGTTGGCGATGGTATCAACGATGCCCCGGCCTTATCTCAAGCAGACGTAGGCATTGCTTTACATTCAGGTACAGATGTAGCAATGGAAACCGCACAGATTGTCTTAATGCGCGATCGCATTAGTGATGTTGTGGAATCAATTCACCTCAGTCGCGCCACCTTCAACAAAATCCGCCAAAATCTATTCTGGGCTTTCGCCTACAACACCATCGGTATCCCTCTAGCCGCAGGTGTTCTGCTTCCCAACTGGGGTTTTGTTCTCAGTCCTTCCGGTGCGGCTGCACTGATGGCATTTAGTTCAGTTAGTGTGGTGACTAACTCTCTGTTATTGCGTCGGTTAGCTCATCGGTAGCAAAATTAAGAACCCCTCTCCAACCTCTCCCCGACGCGGGGAGAGGCTTAAAACCGTTATGGTTAAAGCTAATTCTATCCAGACATGACATAAAGTTTTCTCTCTCAAATCTCTTTTATTATGCTGGGCGTGTTAGTGGTTTTTGGATCATTGACCACAAATCGCATCTATACTCCTATTCAAAGTATAAATCTAAGTGCGCTAGCGTTCTGCCCAGTAGAGGCGATACCTTCTCTACGAGACGCTGCGAGAACGGTAAGCTTCTCTACGAGACGCTGCGCGAACGCTAACGCACTTCCAATATCTATGCTAATCAGTGTCATTGTGCAGAGTATAATTAGCTTGCTCGAATGCAGGCGATACCCACGGTAAGCTATGCTAACGCTGGTGTGGAAAAAATCAGCTACGATAAATCAAAGCAACTTGGATAATTCCAACTTCAACTGACTGTGGCAAAGATGTATCAATGACAGTAGAAACTCTTGAAAGTCATCTATTAATTCTCGAAGACGACCAAGGTCGTAAAGAATTTTCTTTAGATCAACCTTTATACTCCATTGGCAGAGACAAAGAGTCGAACATTCGTTTAGTGTCGCAGTTTGTCTCTCGTCGCCATGCTACATTAGTGCGACTGCCAAAAAATAATAATAGTTATTATTACCGGATTGTTGATGGTGATGGTAAAGGTAAAGCAAGCGCCAACGGTCTGATGATTAATGGCCGCAAAATCCCAGCCCATGATTTAAAAAATGAGGATGAGATAGTTTTTGGCCCGAAAGTACGTGCCATTTACTACTTATTAAAGAATACTCAGCGTTCAGGACAAACAGACGCTAGTGAATATGACATCACGCTTATCAATCCTGGTATGACTGAGGATGCAGAAGAACTGTGAACTTCTTACTTGATGAGCATTATCCACCCAAATTGTGATACGGTGGGCGCTGCCCACCCTACAAATACTACAGATACTTAAATTTTGGCTTAGCCAGCGAGACTTTCGAGAAGATGCCAATGGCGACTACGTTCAATCGACTGCTTAACCAGTTCAAATACTTGCCGACAGTGATTATCCAAGTAGAGGGGTAATTCTTCATTTTTAATCACAATACTCATCCGGCTTTCTGTCTCAGTAGCCGTTGATTTATCAATCAGTACTTCCACTTTCACCAATTTAGGAAAAGGAACAGTACCAGGAATCTCACGCGCCAAAATGTAATCAGGTGTGTGGTATTGAATTTCTAAATCACAGTCCTGTAACAAGTCTAGAAGTAATGGCTGGAGATAGTCAAAACGGATAGAAATCACAAATGAACACGTATAGCGAGCCATAATAGCCCCAAGCCCCTTACAACACTCCGTCCATCCTATAATATCGAAGTAGCAAAACGGCAAGTCATTATAGATTCCTTAAACAAAAATGCTGATTTCAGTGGGGGATAAATTCTATTGGAGTCCTTAGCTACAAAGGGATAGGGCTTTTGGTAATAGGTAATGGGTAATGGGTAATTGGATTCTGAACGATTACCTACTGCTAAAGTGGTGTTGTCAATTCATGTATGTTTTTATACGGATAATTAGGCAAAATGAAGGGCAAAGTGGATGAAAAAGGTGTTTCAGAATTTTTTTCGGACATAGACTGCACCAATAGTCATGGCTACAAGCTGCATCCAGTAGGCTAGGCTGGGTTGATTGACTCCCGTCGGTGGAATGTTTAAACTACCAATGCCATAGAATAATTGTTGAATATACCACCATAATGAATAGAAAGAAGCTGGTAATTCAATGGGGATATAAATAATAATTAACGGTAAAACAGTGTCTATTTTGACCTGAGGAAACTTGATTATATACGCTCCCAAAACTGCGGCGATCGCTCCATTTGCACCAATGAGTGGTACAGTCAAATTTGGTTCAATGATAATCTGTGCTAACCCTGTGACAACTCCAGCAACCAGATAAAATCCTAAATAGCGCTGATGTCCTAAAATATTTTCTACCGCTTTACCAAAGACCCATAAAAATAATATATTCCCCAATATTTGGCTAAAACTGCCGTGAAGAAATATAGCAAACAACAAAGAAAATAAACGCCCAAATACGACTACTAAAGCCGCAGGATTTATCAGTGCATGATTAACTGCGGTACTAATCTGGGATGGGACTAAACCCCAAGTGTTAATGAAAGCACCTAATTCACCACTCAGTTCTAGTTTGATTTCCCAAAGGAAGATAACAATATTAATACCAATCAACCAATAATTAATAATCGGTCGTTCACGAAAATGTAAGTTATCACTAATAGGAATCATTTAAATTTGTTAGTAGGGGCGGGTTTATGAAGATCATCGTCTGAGAGTGCGGATATCTGTAAACCCGCCCGTACATTTGTCAGTGGTTATTAGTTCTCCCCGCACCTTAAAGAATCTGTGGCAAGATTGGAATCAGACACAATGCACTCAAGTAGGTAAACTGGATGCTGGGAAACACACTTGTTGGAAGATACCAAATTATTAGCCACTTGGGAGGAGGGGGATTTGGTGAAACTTTTGTAGCTTGTGATACTCATCTACCAGGAATGCCTAAATGTGTAGTCAAGAAACTGCAACCCCAAGCAAATGACCAGGCTACCTTGGAAATAGCCAGGCGATTATTTGATACAGAGGCGCAAGTTTTATATAAATTGGGAAGTTGCGATCGCATTCCTCAACTTTTGGCTTATTTTGAGGAGAATGCAGAGTTCTATCTGGTACAGGAATTTATCCCTGGTCACGACCTGAGTAAAGAGTTAACGCCAGGAAAAGTCTTTACTCAAGATGAGGTGACAATACTATTACAAGAGATTCTGACCATCTTGGAATTTGTCCATGAGCAAAATGTAATTCATCGTGACATTAATCCGCGAAACTTACTCAGGCGACAGGATGGTAAGTTAATTCTCATCGACTTTGGGGCAGTGAAGCAAATCACCACCCAAATAGTGACCCCCACTGGTGAAAATAAATCTACTGTGATTATTGGTACACCAGGTTACATACCAGGAGAACAAGCCCAAGGTAATCCCAAGTTTAGTAGTGATATCTATGCTGTGGGGATAGTTGCAATTCAAGCATTGACGGGATTATTACCCCATCAACTAGAACATGATGCTGATACTCATGAAATTATCTGGCAAAATCATGCTCAAGTCTCATCAGAGTTTGCCAGATTTATAGACAAAATGGTGTGTTATGATTTCCGGCAACGCTATGCTTCAGCGACAACTGCATTACAAGCACTCACAGAATTAACAAAACCTGCGTCTGATACGATCGCCATAACTCCCACTTTACCACCTACCAAATTTAGATTTAATCACACTAAAAAAAGTATATTCATCAAGTTATTATTAGCAATTTTATTAATTAGTGCGACTGGTACAGCTTCAGTATTTGTTGTCAACAGTATTAATAGTAATAATGCTACAGAGTTGGCTAAACAAGGTAATACTTTTTTTGAATTGCAACGATACAAAGATGCCTTATCTGCTTATAAAAAAGCGGTTGATATTAGGCCAGATTATGCTCCTGCTTGGTATGGCAAAGGAAAAACCTTATTTCGACTCAAGCAATATCAAGACGCATTGACAGCTTATGATAAAGCCATTCAAATCCAACCAGATTATGTAGAAGCTTGGAGTGGTAGGGGTTTTAGTTTGCAAAGTTTACAACGTTATGCAGAAGCGATCGCCTCTTTTGATAAGGCTTTACAACTCAATGAAAATTATCCAGAAGTCTGGAATGCTAGAGGGGAAGCTTTTAGTAATTTAAAACAGTATGACCGAGCGATTAAATCTTATGATAAAGCCATTGAATTTAAATCAGATGCTTATGAAAGTTTTTATAATAAGGGATTAGCTTTGCAAAGCCTGAAAGAATATAATGAAGCCATAAATGCCTATAATAAAGCTATTGAAATTAAATCAGATTATGAGAGAGCATGGTATAATTTAGGAAATTCTCTAGTTAATCTGAACCGCTACGAAGATGCTTTTAAGGCTTATGACAAGGCAGTACAATATAAAACAGATTATGCTATAGCTTGGTTATCAAAAGGTAACGTCTTGATTATTTTACGACGTTATCCAGAAGCAATTGAATCTTTTAATCAAGTTATAAAATTTAATCCTAATAGTTATCAAGCATGGTATGGAAAAGGTTGGTCGCAACATCAAAACCAACGCTATGCAGAGGCAATAGAATCTTATAAGAAAGCAGCAACAATTAAGCCTAGTAATTATCAGGTTTGGTATAGTTTAGGCAATTCTCAGTATATTTTACAGCAATATCAAGAGGCGATCGCTTCTTATAACAAAGCAGTGCGTTACCAACCAAAGCATATTGAAAGTTGGTACAGTCGGGGTAATGCCTTATTTAGTTTAAAACAATATCAGGATGCGATCGCCTCCTATGAACAAGCCATTAAACATAAACCAGATTATAGCCAAGCAATTAACGCTCGTGACGAAGCCCAGCGTCAACTCCAAGCTGCAACACCAAAACCTGTAGTTATCCCAGTCATGCCTACTCCTGAATTTACTAATCCTTCCCAAGAGGATTAATTTATTATCTGTGGTAATGGGTAATTGGTAAAATAAATTATAAAATTTTATCTGCAATGGGATAGAGTATTAAACCACATCAAAAACAATTTAGAGACAATATACTTATTAGTTAGTACCGTTTTGTTTAAGTTGCACGGATGTTTAAATGATCCATTAGCTGGGTGTATATTCTTACTAAATAAATTAGCTACATTGTAAATAGTAAATACGGAAAAAATTGTTATTTAGAAATCTGCCAAAATGGCAACTTAAAGAATAATTGTTAAGTTATCTTTAACGGATATCAACCAGATTGGAACTTTTGTTATTGCAGTCTACCGAGTATTTTAAAAGCATTATCTCTTATATATAAAATCTGACTAGGAAAGTGTGTGAGTAGCACATCAAGCTCACATACTGAGAATATTTTCCTTCATCATAAAGTTCATATACCTTTAAACCCATCATGCTCACAGCTATTTGTACTTTATTTGAAGGTGATTACCACTACGGTGTGGGAAACCTGGTAAATTCTCTCTATAACCACGGTTTTCGTGGTGTAATTTGGGCAGGATATCGGGGTAATTTACCACCTTGGACTGAATCTGTTAAAAATGCTGAAGACTATCAGGAATTTACTGTTGCCCAGGATTGTGTAATTCGGTTTATTAAGTTAGACACTTACAAGTGTTTTACAAACTATAAACCAGATTTCATGCTCCAACTCTGGGAAAATTATTGCCCAGAAACAGAAGCAATATTTTATTTTGACCCTGATATTGTCAATAAAAGACGTTGGGCTTTTTATGAAGAGTGGGTTGGTCGAGGCATTGCTTTATGCGAAGATGCCTATGATTATATGCCTGCTAATGATCCTAATCGCATTGCTTGGAAGGAACTAGCAGAACGCCACGGTTATCATTCTCTTCGGCAACTAGATAGATATTACAATGCAGGTTTCATTGGAGTAAAACAGAATCAAAAAGACATACTAGTATTATGGAAAAATTTACTAGAAACTTTTGAATCTGCGGGATATTTTGACCTCCATAATTTTCATCTTTATTCGGAGCAATATCCTTATTTTTTAACTGATCAATGTGTTTTGAATTTAGCTGTAACATTGTCTCATGAACCCCTGAGTACTGTCAGCCGGTTGGGTATGGATTTCGGCAATGCTAGTACCTATCTGATGTCCCACGCATCAGGGGCAGCTATCAAGCCGTGGCGCAAAAAACTGCTTTTAAAAGCTTTGGATGGTGTTCCTCCTAGCTTGACTGATAAAGCCTATTGGCAACATACTCAATCACCAATTCAACTTTATCCAAGACGGTCATATTTGACGAAAAAAATTGAGTTACGCTGTGCATCTGCTATTGGGCGCTTTATCAGGCGTTCTTAATTTAATTGGTCAATAGTCAATGGTAATGTAGAGACGTTGCATGCAACGTCTCTACATTATTTATTGGGTGCAACTTCATAGAGAATTGGTATCAACTAACTCCTGTTATCAATTTGCGCGCGTTGTAAACTGCCGGAAAAGTCTACGTAAACGCTTTTCCATTCTGTGAACACATCTAAAGCGGTGGTGCCTGCTTCCCGGTGTCCGTTACCGGTTTGTTTGACACCACCAAAAGGCAGGTGTACTTCTGCGCCAATGGTGGGGCCGTTGATGTAGGTGATACCGACTTCAATGTCGCGCATGGCAACAAAGGCGCGATTGATGTCACGGGTGTAGACTGAGGAGGAAAGACCGTATTTGGTATCGTTAAGGATAGCGATCGCTTCTTCAAAGGTGCTAACCTCAATCAATGCTACTACTGGCCCGAATATCTCTTCACGGGCAACACGCATCTGTGGGGTGACATTATCTAAAATTGTTGGTTGAAAAAAGTAACCCTGTTTTAATTGTCCCTCGGTGACAATTTCCCCACCGATTAAAATCTTGGCCCCTTCTTCACGGGCAATATTCATATATTCATGTACCCGTTGCAACTGTCGGTTATTGATTATCGGGCCGATATCTGTCTCAGGTTCTGTACCAGCACCCAAGCGTAGTTGGCTGGTGCGTTCACGCAGCATGGTTGTAAATTTTTCTTTGATATCACGATGTAAAATTAAGCGACTGGTAGCTGTACATCGTTGTCCTGTTGTGCCGAAGGCTCCCCACAATGCCCCATCAAGGGCAAGTTCTAAATCTGCATCTTCCATCACCACTTGGGCATTTTTCCCACCCATCTCCAAACAGACGCGCTTGTGAGTGCGCCCACAAGTCTCACCAACATAGGCACCAGTGGCGGAAGAACCAGTAAATGAAACTAAATCAATATTTGGATGTTCGACTAAAGCTTTCCCTGCTTCTTCCCCGACTCCATGCACCAAGTTAATTACACCCGGTGGTAAACCTGCGGCGGCGAAAATCTCAATTAATTTTGTGGCACAGGCGGGGGTGTCTTCCGCAGGTTTGAGAATCACCGTATTACCACAAACCAAAGCTGGCATTGCTTTCCAGCAAGGAATGGCTACGGGGAAGTTCCAGGGAGTAATTAAAGCACAAACTCCGATGGGCATTCGCACTGTCATGGCGAATTTGTTGGGCATTTCGGATGGTGTGGTTTGCCCAAACAGTCGCCGTCCTTCACCAGCGCTATAAAATGCACAGTCAACACCTTCCTGCACATCGCCCCTAGCTTCAGTTATGGGTTTACCCATTTCCCGACTAATTAATTGGGCTAGTTCTTCTTTATGTTGGAGTAATAATTCACCGACGCGAAAGATATATTCGGCTCTGGCTGGGGCTGGGACTTTGCGCCAACTGCCATAGGCTTGACGGGCGGCGGTGACGGCTCTATCTGTATCGTCAGCTTGAGAACGGGGGAAAGTAGCAACAATTTCGCTCTTGTTAGCAGGGTTGTGACTGTTGAGGGTGGTTTCTGTGGCGGCGTTTAACCATTGACCATTGATGTAATTTTGGCAGTTTAGGGGAGTTTTCATATAAATTTAAAATTCAAAATTTAAAGTTAGAGAATTTATGATTCAGCACTCACCACTAATTTAAGGTACTAATGCCAAAACTCCCACTGGCGAACCTGAGCCACCGCGTAATCTAAGGATTGCGATCGCCAGATTACTACCTTTTGCTGGTAGTTGATGCAAATTTGTCAAATTTTCTAACACAATACCTTGTTGCGCCAATACTAAGCGGTTGGTAGCAAAACTGGTGTCTTGTCCAGGGTCTACACCATGAGTATCGATTCCTACGCCTGCAATCTGTCGCTCATCCAAGAGAAATTGGGTTGCATCACTACCAAAACCCGGAAAGTGCATGATTCCTTCAGCATCTTGGTTGAGAAAAGCGTTTTTATCAGACCATTTATTCTGCCAACCACTATGTAATAACACTACATTACCCCTGGGAATTTCACCGTGTTCTCCTTCCCAGGCGAAGATATCATCAATGGTGAGTCTATAATCGGCGTTGACGGCTGCGGCTGCTTGGATATCGATAACTACCGCCGACACAAACAAAGACTGAGCCGGGTATTGGTCAATTCCTATACCTGCTTGATAAAAACTATTAGGAGCGTTGATATGAGTGGCGCTGTGTTCCCCGATGGCGAAGCGCCGCAGGTAATAGCCATCATCAGGGAGTTGGGCAACAGTGGTAAATTCAACGGGAGGGTCGCCAGGCCATTGGGGAATATCTGGGTCAATTATATGACTTAAGTGAATCACGCGGGAGTATGCGATCGTTTTTAGGCTTGACACTTTAATCACCCACTTCAAAAATTTCTCACCATCAGAACCCACTACTTATACCAATTCAATTAATGATTGCAATACATCCTTGGCTGAAGACGCGATTCATCGCGTCTCTACAGATGGTTTATTTTGAATTTTGAATTGATTCATTTGTCCCATTCTTTTTTCAAATTGGTATTATCTTGGCAGACTCTATCGCCCAGAAGTTTGGCATGATGGCAGTTCTTCTAAAACCTGTCGATGGGCTATCAGGTAATTATTCAGTAAGTTACAACCAGTGTGTAATAAATTATCGAAGTCCAAATCCCAGAAAATGATGGTTTTGTCACCACTGGCGGAAGCTAACTGTTTTCCATCGGGGCTGTAGATGATGCTTCTCACCCAATCGCTATGACCAGTCAGAGTTTTTAGGACTTGACCACTGCTGACATCCCAGATTTTAATTGTGTTGTCACGACTGGCGGAAGCTAATTGTTGTCCATCGGGGCTGTAGGCGACGCTTCTCACCCAATTGCTATGACCAGTCAGAGTTTTTAAGGGCTTACCACTGCTGACATCCCAAATTTTGATGTTATCACTGGCGGCAGCTAACTGTTTGCCATCGGGGCTGTAGGCAACACTTTTGACTGAATCCTGATGACCAGAGAGAGTTTTCAGCAGTTTACCACTGCTGATATCCCAAATTTTGATGGTTTTGTCGTCGCTGGCGGAAGCTAACTGTTTTCCATCAGGGCTGTAGGTGACACTCCTCACCCAACTGCTATGACCAGTCAGAGTTTTTAGAAGTTGACCACTGTTGACATCCCAAATTTTGATTGTTGTGTCACCACTGGCGGAAGCTAATTGTTGTCCATCGGGGCTGTAGGCGACGCTAATCACTCTATCTTTGTGACCAAGGAGAGTTTTTACGGGTTGACCAGTGCTGACATCCCAGATTTTGATGGTTTTGTCGCCACTACCGGAGGCTAATTGTTTTCCATTGGGGCTGTAGGTGATGCTTCTGACCCAATCACTATGACCAGAAAGAGTTTTGAGGGTCTGACCAGTGCTGACATCCCAAATTTTGATGATGTTGTCACCACTACCAGAGGCTAATTGTTTTTCACTGGGACTGTAGGCGATGCTGATAACAGAATCACTATGACCAGAGAGTATTTTTAAGGGTTTACTGATGCTGACATCCCAAATTTTGATGGTCTTGTCACCACTGGCGGAAGCTAACTGTTTGCCATCGGGACTGTAGGCAATACTATAGACTGAATTGCTGTGACCAGAGAGGGTTTTCAGGAGTTGACTACTGCTGACATCCCAAATTTTGATGGTCTTATCACCACTGACAGAAACTAACTGTTGTCCATTGGGGCTGTAAGCGATGCTATAAACAGGCTGGTCATGACTGGAGAGAGTTTTCAGGAGTTGACCATTGCTGATGTCCCAAATTTTGATGGTCTTGTCGCTACTGGCGGAGGCTAAATGTTTTCCGTCGGGGCTGTAAGCAATACTAATTACCCCATCACTATGACCAGAAAGAGTTTTCAGGAGTTGACCACTGTTGATGTCCCAAATTTTGATGGTCTTGTCTCGACTAGCGGAAGCCAACCGTTTTCCATCGGGACTGTAGGTAACGCTTCTCACTGCATGACTATGGCCAGAGAGAGTTTTTAGGCTTTTACCACTGTTAATATCCCAAATTTTAACTGTCTTATCATCACTGGCAGAAGCTAATTGTTGTTTGTTGGGACTATAGGCGATGTTGATGACGGAATCACTATGACCGGAGAGGGTTTTCAGCGTTTTACCACTGTTGATATCCCAAATTTTAATTGTCTTATCACCACTACCAGAAGCTAATTGTTGCCCATCGGGACTATAGGCGATGCTGATGACGGAATCACTATGACCGGAGAGGGTTTTTAGAGTTTTACCACTGTTGATATCCCAAATTTTAACTGTCTTATCACCGCTACCAGAGGCTAACTGTCGTTTTTGTGGGGCAAAGGCGACACTACTCACCCAATTTTCATGACCTGCCAAAGTATTCACCTCTGTGGCACGATTTTCTTTATATTCATTGGGCTGTAAGTAGATAGCTCGCTGTAAAGTTGCCGCAGTTTGTATTGTGGCAAAACTGTTTTCTCTCTCCCACGGTGTACCCTTGAGTTTGTTAGCTGCTTTTAGTGCTTCTATCAAAGCATCAGGATATTGTTTGGAGACAAAAAAAGCTTCTGAAGAATTATTCAAGGCGTTAATTTCGTTAATTCCAGCACTAATTTCGGCGTTTTGTGTCTGTTTTTTGGCTTCATTTGCTAACTGCACTGCTAAAGCGGTTAAAACAACAATACCTATACCCACAGCCACTGAACTAAACAAAGCACGTTGCAGAAAGCGATAAAGTTTGGCTTCACTTAGTTTTCTTTGCGCTCTTTCTTTGTCTAGTTCCGCCATTACCTGTTTTAATTTCTGTTGTTGTTGCTGGCGGATAAAGGCGGCTAAATAGTCATGCACCAGTTGATAACGGTCAGTGGGTTTTTCTGGGAGCAACACAACTAAGCCAGATTTGACGAAAATATCTAAAACTAAATCGAATTGCTGGAGATTTAAGATTTGCTCTTTTCTCACAGCCTGTTGTGAAGTTTTTGGCGTAATTTTGCCCTGTTTTTGCCGTGGGGTTGGGGAAATCCGCGCAGATTCCACATCATAAGTAGAAAAATATTGCTGAAAATCTCGTTCTAATTCTCCCCGTGTCTTTAGGGGACGAGTTCCTCTTTCATCAGTCAGCGAATACAGCAAAAACTCCGCTAATTGCTGATTTTCTTCACCGCAGTCATGGATAACCTCATTTAAATAATGCTGTACTAAGTCTTGTTTTGTGCCGAAACGCCGATATTTTTCTAGGGTGGTGATATTCTCGGTTTGTAATTGCGCTCCTACAATTTGCAACTCAATGGGGCGCACTTCACCCAATTCTCCTGCTAAGTCTTCTACCAGTGCATCTATTAAATTAGGTTCTAAGTTAAAGCTAGTATTTGCAGTGAGACGCTGGATAATAGACTTTGTATCGTTGGGAGAGAAGTTGCCCAACTTATAAAGCACGTTGTTACTGAGAATGTCATTACCAATAATCTGAAATTCCGGCAAATCATTACATTCCAGCAAATAATGGATGTAATCTACCCGCAACGATAAAATAACTTTCACTGAAAGAACGTGCAGACATTCTCCTAGAAACTCAAAGAACTGTTTTCGTTGTCCAAGTTCGGGGTAAACGAAGAAAAATTCCTCAAATTGGTCAAAAACTAACACTGTGCGGAGGTTGTGTTGTTCGTTTTCACGCAACTTGGTGATGAGTAATGAGGAGAGAAAGGAAGAAGAAAGGGGAACAGTAGGTTCTGAACTAGAATGTTGAGGTTCTGAAGGAGAACGTTGAGGTTCTGAACTAGAATGTTGAGGTTCTCCTTCTCTTTGTCCCCCATCTTTTATCAAAATGCGCGTCAAATCTTGCAGCCAGTTGGTGTAAACACGCATAACGACGACTAAATTATCTTGCACACCAATGGCTTTTTTCTTTAAAGCCGGGACTAAACCTGCATTAATCAGGGAACTTTTACCCACGCCCGATTGCCCATGAATGACTATCAATTTATAATCGGGGCGACCGACGCGTTCTATTAAACGTTCTACATCTAATTGACGACCAGATGCAGCAATTTCTAAGGCAATATTATCTTGTAGAGAAGTTGTAGATAAGGTTTCTAAATGTGTTTGCTTACGTGCTTCTAATCTTCCTGCACCAATAAAAGCCCGCAAGCCAAATTGTTGTTCAATGGAAAGCGACTGCTGTTTAATTTCATAGGCTGCAAGATATTTTTTTTGAGTGAAATAAAAATTATGTAAATAACTGAGAATATGCAGATAAAGTCTGACATCTTCTTGAGGATTTAACCTATTTATAGCATCTTCTAAGTTGGCGATCGCCTGGGGGATTTGCCCTAAATTATATTGAGAGCAACCCTGAATAAATCTATACAAGCTTAATTCTGGTGCTGAAAGTAGATTCTCTGATTTATCGGCTGATATAAAATCTAATGCTTGGTTAATTAATTGATTTGCCTGTCGCCAATTTTCTTGGGCTAAAGCTACCTCGGCTAAACAAGCATAATCCCTAGCAATTTCTCTATGATTATTATTTGCTTGATGAATGACTAAAGCTTGCTGGGATAGCTTTTCTAACTGTTCCCAGGCTTTAAGATTACGTAAAATAGTAGCTAACTTATAAAGAGATTTAGCAACTAAATCTGCACGTTGAATCTGGTTAACAAAATCAATATATTCTTGAATATAACGCCGCGTATTATTCCAAGATATATGATTGATATCTTGATATTTGTAACTTTGAATATAATAACAAAAAGCAGTCTCTAAAAAAATAAATTCTTGAGGTGCAATCAAATCAAGTTTTTGCCATAAACTACCAGCTTGGTGATAATATTCTAGCGCGGCTGAAATTTTATTGATATTCTTATTAGTTAAGCCCAGTAATGATAATAAATTAGCCGCTAATTCTGAATTATCTATCTGTCCATCTATAAATAAATCTCTTTGGGCTGCTAATAACTCAGTTTCTAGCTTTAGTGATTCATGGAGAGTCAGTTTAGTCTGTTCATGCAAATATTGATGAGCCGTTTCAGTAATAAAATCTCTTAATTGTTGTTGGTCAATAGCAAAATTTCTCGTAACTGCCCAACTTTCTAAGTCAGGTGCAACTTGAATTAATTGTTTATAAATTTCATCATCAATCCACAACACCAAAGGGAAATGAAAATGCTGGCGGAATTCCTCGCGCACTTGATTGGCTGAACTTAACATCACTGCTAAATTCTGCACCTTTTCCAAACCAACAACCATCACACAACCAAGAATCTCTGCGCCAAATTCATCCCGAATGGCAGTATAGAGGGTTTTATCAGATTGCTGTACTTCCAAGACATAAATTTCCGCTTGGCAAATTTCTTGTAATCTTTTGATTAAGCGATCGCGTAAGCTGGCATAATTACACCGTGCCAAAATCAACTTAAACTGTCCCACAGAAGCATCAATCGCCCAGGCTAATTGTTGCACAGAGCGATCGTTATTTACTAAATCATTTGTCATTGGTCATTTGTTATTTGTTATTAGTCAATAGTCAATAGTTATTCTTCTTTACTTCCCCTGCTCCCCCTGCCCCCTGCCCCCTCATCCCCCCATCTCCTTTGCACCAATCAAAATGGGATTGACATCAAACCAAGACTCGCCGCCATCTCGATATTCAAAGACAAAACGGCTACGGATGAGTTTTTGGTAGCCGTGATCATCGCTGACTTTTTTCTTGTGTTGGACGTGGCGTAATAATTGCCATTCTTCTTCAGAAATTGGCAAAATCATTTCGTTGCGACGGGAACGAATAACTTGTTCTAAGGTATTGCGGGTGAGGGGAAGCGCCATTTCTTCCATAATCCAGCTATTCAGAAGCCGCAACAAGTCGCGCACATGACCACCACTCAAGATACATAAACGCTCTAAGGTATCAGCACTATCAAAAATCTCAGAAATTTTGTCTCGGCGTTGTTCTGGTTGCAAGTCAGGAAAGGCTCTGGCTAATACCATCTGCTGCATCAGCTCCATTCCTTGCTCATGCACCCTACCATCAGGCCAATGTAAGGGAACCATCGGTAATACTTTGGGGTCTTCGGGAAAGCGCTGAGTCAGCATTCCGTAATCGTTGGAAAATTTGAGAGACAGGGGCATGGTGTAGACTAGATGACAATTTAACTTGGTGAGATATTCACCTTGGTCTACAAATAAATATTCTTGTTGGGGACGACCCCAAGACTTAGGACGGTTATCTATGCGGTCGAGGTTATCGACAATGACAACTAGACCATTTTTACCTTGTTGTTTGAGTTTAGCGATCGCCGGTTGCAATAATTCTTGATTAATCGCTTCTAACAGCTTGATTTTTTGCGGTGCGAGATATTGATTAATTTTCTCTCGGAGTGTGGGGTCGCTTTTAATTTTGGTGGTGATTTCACCAATACCTACAGATAAAGATAACTTTGCTGGCTCTACACTAACACCGACATCACCCACTACGGGAACCTTGGCTTTAATCCCCGTCACCTCAGAGTTTAAAACCTTCCATGCACCTAGTAGCAAATCATTAAATTTGTTAGTCTCTTCCAGAGTGATTTTATCTAAACTTTGGCTCACACGCCGAGCGATCGCCAACAACACATCGGCGATATCAACATCGGTCATTTCTAAGTCATCACTAGACTCAAAATAAACCACATGAAAGCCTAACTTTTCTAATTCTGCCTGTAAGCGGATGAGTTCTGTCGATTTACCACAGCCGATATGTCCTGTAAATAAAGTGCAGGTAGGTTCATCTGGCTTAAAAAAGGTAATCTTTTGTTTGAGCTTACCGATAATATCGCCGCCACGCACCGAGGAAAAATCAATGTAGTACTTTTTATCTGTGTCTTGATTGAGAAATAGAGTCCGACTAGGGTCTGTAGCTTGAAAAAAACCCCGTAAATCTATAGTCATATGTTTAGTAATCTAGTTATTCTTGTAACCCTGCATAACCGTGATTACCAAGATATTAGTACTAATAGCAATTCGTAATTAGTAGTAATTCGTAAAATTAGCGTGAGTTCGATAAATTCGGAAGAACCCCTCTCCATAGCTTGCTACTCTACGAGTTCTCCGCAGGAGTACCCGCAGGGTACCTCTCCCCGACGCGGGGAGAGGCTTAAAACCATGATTATTTGGTAATCAGTTATAGATTTTCAGACCCTTCCCTACAAGGGAAGGGGTTGGGGTTAGGTTCCGTCGAACTCACTTTAAAATTAGCGCAAAAAGCTAAAACCTTGATTTGCGGGAGAAACCAAGGTTAGAGTATGGGTGTTAAATTTTGCTAAGTGCGTTATGGTGTCATGTTTAAGCTACTAAGCCAGAACGCAAAGCACGTACAGCAGCTTGGGTACGGTCATCAGCGCAGAGTTTATTCAGAATGTTGCGGACGTGGGTTTTAACCGTACCAACGGTAATATAAAGTTTCTCCGCAATTTGACCGTTGCTACAGCCAGCAACAATCAACTCTAGAATTTCTAATTCCCGTTGTGTAAGGGGGTAGGTTTCTAATACTTGTTCGTATTCAGAAGGTAGAGCCTCAATTTTGACGGTTTTGGGCTTATCAGATGATTGGCTCTCTCCGGGGATGCCTTGGCGCATCTTCTGTAATACTACATTAGCGATCGCTGGATCAATCCATGAGTTGCCGCCAAAAGTCGCTTGAATTGCTTCTGTCAGCCTACTAATGCTGGTTTCTTTCATGTAGTAAGAGTCTGCCCCAGCCGCAAAAGCCGCCAGTACTGCATCTTCGGTATGATCCATTGTCAGAATCAAAATCTTGGTGTGGGTTTGCCCACTCTCAGCTTGATAACGCCTAAACTTGCGAGTGAGTTCAATCCCATCCATGTCCGGCAAGCCAATATCTACCACCGCTACATCCGGCTTCGCCGTTTCCAAAAGTTTCAGTCCTTGAGTGGCATTAGCCGCTTCACCTATTACTTTGATGCCAGTGTTGGCCTGTAACGCAGCTCTTAGCCCCATTCTGGTTAGGTCATGATCTTCAATTAAAATAATGCTGATTTCACTCATCGTTACACTCACTCTTGTCTAATTGCTTCTTGCAAACTAAGCTATTTTTTCAGTCACTTCTATTATTTTCCCAAACCAAAGATAGATGATATCTTGATGCGCCTGCATCCACCGATAGAAATAATAAATCTATTTTTTTTGGGCCTAGATAGAGATAAAAATCTGGCTATAGATATATCGCTATTTTACAAGAAAATATAGAATACTGTGACAACTTATTGTTTTTGACAGTAGGAAAATTCATCTTTGCGGGAGTAAGATTTTAAGTTTAATTTCATCTTGTGACAAAGTATTGTCAACATTTTAAAAGTAAGGTAGGAAATATTAATAGATGAAGAATTTGAATCAGCAATATATATACGAAGTCTGATTACTCAGATCCCCGACTTCTTGAAGAAGTCGGGGATCTTGTTTAGAATTTTTATGAGGGATGTTTGTATGATAACTACAAGCAATCAAACAAGTCCAGAGAGCGATCGCCACCCTGAAAATATAGCAAAAATGGCTCCCGTTGGCATATTTCACGCAGACATATCCGGTAATTGTCTTTATGTCAACGAGCGTTGGTGTGAAATGTCTGGTCTTTCTAAAAAACAGTCATTGGGTCGAGGTTGGCAAGTAGCTATTTATCCAGATGATTTGCAACTTATAGAAGTGCAAGCCCAGTTTATTTTGTCAAGACAGAAGTCATATAAAACTGAGTTGCGCTTGCAAGATCCTCAAGGCAAAATTACTTGGGTACTGTCAGAAGCAATAGCAGAAATTAATGAAGATGGGCGGATAGTCGGCTATATCGGCACAGTAGTCGATATTAGTGAACGTCACCAGATAGAAGAAGCATTGCGCGAAAGTGAAGAACGATTCGCAATTATGGCGAATAGCGCACCTGTGATGATTTGGATGTCAGGACTAGACAAACTCTGCAATTTTTTTAATCAAGGCTGGCTAGACTTCACAGGACGCACAATGGCAGAAGAATTAGGTAATGGTTGGGTAGAAGGGGTGCATCCAGAAGACCGAGAACGCTGCATTCACACATATACTACAGCCTTTGAGCATCGAGAAGTTTTCATGATGGAGTATCGCCTAAAACGTTTTGATGGACAATATCGCTGGATTTTCGATACAGGTACACCCAGATTTAATTCAGATGGTAGTTTCGCTGGTTACATAGGTTCCTGTGTTGATATTAACCCACGTAAGCAAGTCGAAATTACACTCCAACAACGAACCAAACAACTGACACGCTTAAACACTATCCTGGCGAAAACTACCACGTTGTTGCAACAACGTAATCAAGAGTTAGACCAGTTTGCTTATGTTGCATCCCATGATTTAAAAGCACCTTTACGGGCGATCGCTAGTTTATCAGAATGGTTAGAAGAAGACCTCGCTGACCAACTTCCTGAAGAAAATCAACATCAAATGCAGTTGTTGCGGGGTCGGGTGCGGCGCATGGAAGCCTTAATTAATGGTCTACTGGAATATTCGCGTATTGGCCGCGTCCACACAGAATTAACACAGGTCAATGTGGACTCATTACTCAGAGAAGTAATCGACTCGTTGCAACCACCAGCAAGTTTTCAGATTCAAATCCAGCCAAAAATGCCTACTTTAGTGACAAAGAGAGTTCCCTTACAACAGGTGTTCGCTAACTTAATCGAAAATGCCATTGAACACCACACAGGGGTCGATGGTAGGGTGAAAATTTCGGTGCGAGATTTGGGGAAATACTACGAATTTAGTGTGGAAGATGATGGCCCTGGCATACCTGTAGAATATCACGATAAGGTCTTTGTAATTTTCCAAACTCTCGAACCGCGCGATCGCAAAGAAAATACGGGAATTGGGTTGGCGATCGTCAAAAAAATTGTCGAGACGGAAGGGGGTTCCATTAATTTGAAGCCTGTCTCTGGGCCTGGAAGTACATTTCGTTTTACTTGGCCTAAACGTTCTCTTGAGTAAAATAGCTCAAGCTTATGGTACACAATGATTTTCTCCAACTCTCACTAATGGGTGAGGACGTGCGTTCAGTCGCTCTTTTACAATTGGGTTGAAGGTTCACTCAAGTATTTTATTTGACTTAGTAAAAGCTTAGTCTGCAAAAGCACTCAGCATTTGTATAGTACTAATTACTAATTCATGAATAACTATTCACGAATTAGCTAGCCTCCTATAAAAAGCATAGTTTAAATACAAAAAATGCAGGAAAGAGTGATTAACATACTATTAGTGGAGGACGATGAAGTTGATGTTATGAATGTCAAACGAGCATTCCAGAAAGTTAATATTACTAATCCTATTTACTTAGCAGATAATGGCTTAGAGGCTCTAAAGATTTTGCGCGGGAACCACACTCAAACGCCAAATTTTCCTCATGAGCGTCGCCTAATTTTGCTAGACTTAAATATGCCTAAAATGGGTGGTATTGAATTCTTGCAAGAATTAAGATCCGATCCCCAACTACGACTGACTCCCGTAGTTGTGATGACGACATCAAACCAGGATAAAGACCGTGTAGAAGCTTACAACTTAAACGTTGCTGGTTATATCCTCAAGCCCGTCACATTCTCTAGTTTTGTAGAAATAATAGCAGCACTCAATAAATATTGGGTATTCTGTGAAATGCCTTAGTCTGTCTAACAACAGATTTTGTGAACAGAGACTATCGTATTTTCTAATCACATGAATTATGCCCTATTAGATTGATATAAGCAAAACGAGAAACACTAATTTTTATCTTTGATACTGAAAATCAGACTTGCTCAATTCAAATATAAAAATTAATAAAGACTATATTCAAGAGGCTCAAAGTTTTTAGTTGAAAAATTTGAAACCAGAAATGTTTGAAATCAACCTGTATTTGGCAGCAAATATAAAAACCGATGGAAGAGACGCTAAAGATTTTGGTTGTAGACGATGATGAAGTAGACCGCATGACAGTTCGCCGTGCTTTGGTTAAAGCTGGGGTACGTATGGAAATGTCAGAGGTAAGTGACGGAAACACGGCGCTCTCTATCTTAAGAAATACATCTTTTGATTGTGCCTTCATCGACTATCGTTTACCCGACCAAGACGGTTTAAACTTAATCGAAACAATTCGTAGCTTAAATATCAAAATTCCTTTAGTAGTTTTGACTTCTCAAGGTGATGAACAAATTGCCGTGGAGTTAATGAAAGCTGGTGCAACAGATTACTTATCTAAATTTAGAGTTTCATCGGAAACTTTAGCTCAAGTTTTACGTAATGCAATGCGGCTTTATCGTGCAGAAATGCAGACTGCTATTGCCTACCAACAACTGAGAGAAAGTCATGAGCAACTGGTGCGAAAAAATCAAGAATTAGAACGACAACGGCAACAAATCCAAATTCAAAACTTAAAACTATTAGAAGCATCGCGGCTGAAATCTCAATTTCTCGCTACCATGTCCCATGAATTGAGAACACCAATGAACGCGATTATTGGTTTTTCTCAGATATTGTTACGCCCTAAATTCGGCAATCTCACAGGTCAGCAAGCCGATATGGTAGAACGGATTCTGAATAATGGCAAACATTTATTGATGCTATTAAATGAAGTTTTAGACTTCTCCAAATTAGAAGAGGGAAGATTAGAACTGAAGCCAGAATTATTTGATTTAACTAAAGTAATTAACGCTGCCGTTGCGGAAATGCGCTCTCTAGCTGAGGCAAAAAAGCTGTCTTTGCTAGTGCAGATTGACTTACAAAATCCTTTGCTAGTAAATGATCCAGTAAGAATTAAACAAATTCTAATAAATTTATTATCTAATGCCATTAAGTTCACAGACTCTGGTAGTATTTGGATCGATGTAAAAGACTTACCAGGAAGTTGGGTGGAAATTAGAGTAAAAGATACAGGTATTGGCATAGCATCTAAAGATTTTAAATATATTTTTGAGGCTTTTCGACAAGTTGATCAAAGCATTACTCGCAAGTATGCAGGTACAGGTTTGGGGTTGGCAATTATCGACTCGTTAGTGCAAATGATGAGTGGTAAAATTATCTTAGAAAGTCAATTGGGAGTAGGTTCAATTTTTACAATTACATTGCCAAGACAATTGCCATTGTCAAACTTATCTCTATCTTCATCATCTGTGCAAGATGCGAAAGAAATGATGCAGCCAGATCACAAAGTACACCACCCTACGGCTAAATCCAACCCAGCCCCCAGGAAATATCATAATCTCAAGTTATAAATTTATATATAAAAAACAAGCTTATTATCATGTCTGTTGTGGAAAATAATCAAATTGATCGAATTTTGGCTGTTGACGACACTAAAGATAACCTGATTTTAGTGCAAACAATTTTAGAAAGTGAAGGCTATGAAATTGATTTAGCCAGTGATGGCATTTCAGCTTTGCAAAAAGTAGAACAGTCGCCACCGGATTTAATCTTATTAGATGTAATGATGCCGGGGATGGATGGTTATGAAGTGACACGACGCATCCGCAATAACCCAGCCTTAAGTTATGTACCAATATTATTGATTACAGCTTTTCACGAATCGAGTGTTGTGGAAGGTTTGGACGTAGGCGCGGATGATTTCATTCGCAAACCATTTGATACAGATGAACTATTGGCTAGAGTGCGATCGCTCCTACGTCTCAAGCACAGTCTGGACGAACAAAAAAAAATGGCACGCCAAAGGGAAGACTTTGTGTCACGCCTAACCCACGATTTACGCACACCGCTAGTAGCAGCAGATCGGATGTTGGACTTGTTTCAACAAGAAGCCTTTTGCAAAATTTCACCAGAAATGAAACAGGCGATCGCTGTCATGATTCGCAGCAACCAAAATTTGATGCAAATGGTTAATACCTTACTAGAAGTTTATCGCTTTGAAGCCGGTAAGAAAACATTAAATTATGAAAGCTGCAACTTAAAAGAAATCGCTCAAGAAGTGGTTAGCGAACTCACAACTCTAACTAATGAAAAAGGTATCGCCTTAAAAATAGATAGCACTCAGATAGATAACTTAGGCGAAAAAGCAGGTGTAGTTATGGGTGATACCCTCGAACTACGGCGCGTGTTGTACAACTTAGTAGCAAATGCCATCAAGTTTACAGACACTGGCGGCATTGAAATTCGCTTTTTTGAACCAAATAATCATTGGTTAACGATCGAAATTGAAGATACTGGTTATGGTATTGCTCCCGAAGACCAAGCGACCATTTTTGAGCGATTTCGTCAGGGAAGAAATAAACGCTCAGGTAGCGGTTTAGGTTTGCATTTATCCAGTCGTATCGTTGAAGCGCACGAAGGTATGATTAGTTTGGTTTCTGAAGTAGGTAAAGGTAGTAAATTCACAGTCAAACTACCTAAAAATATTTGAAGAGGAATTTTTCTGACTTCTGAAATTAAGCTTTGATCATTTGAAAAAAAGAATGAGATAAATACCTTAGTAGAAGGGTAATTCCATACCCTTCCACTATCCTCCACTATCTGCCAAGATTATGGAATTTGTCGTTCATTAAAAGGTTTAGTCACGACGACAATCATAGCAATAGCGACAGGAATATCTATTTCTTCTATCTCCTCTATCTCGATCTCTTTGGAATTCTTCATCTCTACGGTCTTGACCCCCAGCAAGAAGTTGCTGTTCTTCTGCGGATAAGTCTATGAGTAAATCCGATGCAAAAAGTTGATTCGACATGATTGTTAGCCTCACTTACGTCAATAGGTGTTATTCACCTATACTTTTATATAAGTAAGATTTTCAAGATATTAAATTATACTCAAGCTATAAATTAAAAAAATTAATTTATAGCTGGAGATCGATGTAATAAGTAATGAGTAATAATCAAATTACCTATTACCAAGAGACTGGACTTGTTGCCAATCTTTAATATTCCATGTATCAGTATCCCAAGGGGTCAAATCTACACCGACCAGTCTATTGCTCACGCCATTGACATCAGCACGGGCAATCAAGGGAATTAAAGCAATATCTTTGAATAGCAGATCATTCATCTGAATAAATAGCAGCCGACGTTTTTCAGGATTTAATTCTGTGTTGGACTGTTGCCAGAGCTTATCATATTCAGGATTACAGTAACGTGAATGATTGGATTTTGACCAGTTATTCTTTTTCTGGGGAATTTCGCTACAAGTAAAGCCTTTCATATAAGCACCAGGATCTACATTCGTACTACCCGTACTAAACATTTGTAAATCAGCTTGAAACCTTCCCAAGGTGTCTGGGTTCGATGGGTCTCCAGAAAAGAAGATACTACCATCAATACTTTTTAGTTCCACCCCAACACCAATAGAGGTTAATCCTTGTTTAATAATTTCCTGAGTTTTCTGTCTCACTGGATTTACAGATGTCTGAAGCAAAACATTCATCTCTACACCATTTTTGTCTCGAATACCATTACCATTTGTATCTTTCCATCCAGCTTCATCTAATAAATCAGTAGCTTTCTTGGGGCTAAATTCATATTTAGTATTAGGTGAGTTATAAATCTCTGGTGCTAATAGGATATTGGCGGCAGGACGACCACTAGAACCATATAATTGTTGATTTATTGTGTCCCGATCAATTGCATAGTTAAATGCTTGACGCACTTTGATGTCTTGAAAAAATGGATGAGGAAATTCAGTGCTAGAACGTTCGCCGTCTTTTGTTTGTTTATTAGGGTCGGTATGATTGATGGTAATCCGTTCTAAAAAAGAACCAAAACTAATTTTTAATTTCCCTTTGCCTGCTGCTTCTAGTTGCTTGAGAATCGGGGCTTCTACTTGCAGGTTCCAAGCGTAGTCTACATCTCCAGTTTGTAGTACTGCTCTCGCGGCTGATGTCGCATCACCACCTCCCTTGAGTTCTACTCGCTTAAAGAAAGGTTTATTGGCTTCACGGAACACAGAATTAGCTTCATAGATAATGGTGTCACCGGGTTTAAATTCTCCGACTTTATAAGGGCCTGTACCTATAGGAATCAAATTACCTGGCGCTTCCCTAGCGTTACTACCGTTAAATTTCTCAAAAATGTGACGGGGAATAATCATTCCATTTAAGCCCACAAAAGGTAGTGACCAAGCTGGGTTAGGACTCTGGAAATTAATTTTGACAGTGTAATCGTCGATGGCTTCGACGCTTTGCACAGCTTCGTAATTAGCGGAAGTGGTAGCACCGACAGCCGGATTGGAAAGAAATTTGTAAGTAAATACCACATCCGCAGCTGTAAAAGGTTGACCATCAGACCATTTGACTCCTTGCTTGAGTTTCCAGGTAACTGATTTACCATCTTTGGCTATACCACCATTTTTTAGAGTAGGTTCCTCTGCGGCTAAAAACAGAACCAATTTACCGTCTTTATCGTGGCTGGCGAGGGGTTCATAGACGATACGACTAGCTTCAAAGTCTTTAGTTCCCTGCGCTAGGTGAGGATTGAGAATAGTTGGTGCTTGCCAATAAAGTAGACGTAAGGTTTCGCCTGTACTAGTGTTTGTTACGGGTGTGGAGTTTGTAGGAGTTTCCGCCTGAGGAAAAGAACAACCAGCAAGGAAAAATATATTTAGTAACGACCAAGTAAAAATTTGACCCTGACGAAATTTATTCAAGATACCCATATTGGATTTTCTCTAGCAATATTATTTATTGGCTTGATTGATTACAGATGTAGTAAGCGTAAATCATCAAACTTTGAATGTAATAAATAGTACTACTATTTCTGAATGTTGTTTTAAAATACTCAGAAATAGCATTATTTTATTTTGCATTTTGTTGGCGTAGCCTACTCTTCTCCTTCTCCTGTCGGAGACGCTAACGCGTAGCTTGCTTCCCTATAGGGGTACGAGAACGCTACGCGAACCCGTAGGGTATTTTGAATTTTGAATTGATTCATTTTGTCGGTTTTGGCATTTTGGCAACTGATGTAAACTTGACTGTGATAACTTGATGAGAATTGCAAGGATGGAAATGATTAACAATCCAAGTACAGCATAAATAAACGTTCTTGTTGTTTACATCATTGATATTCCTTTCAATCTATTAAATTTTATTTTTCCTATTTTCCAGAGTCCAAGGTGTATTGCCACTTTCAAGCTACTTCGACGGGGTAAAACCCGTCTTTTTTTTGGCAATCAATCAAAAAAACGGATTAAATTACCTTAAATGTAATTATTAATACTGATTTCGTCTAAAATAAGGCTTTTTAACGTTTAGCTACATCCTATAGGAAGATGCGATCGCCTCAAAATAACAGGTACATTATTTCGGGATGTTGTTATGCACTGGATTTTATAGAAAGGTTTGGTGGTGAGCCAAACCTTTTTTTTTGCACTGTGCGTCAGTTGTCAGTGGTCATTTGTTAGTTGCTTTAACTACTAACAAAACATGATCACGAAGAGGAAAAGGAGCAGGGAGCAGGGAGATGGGGAGAAGGTTTCCTCACAGGTATAGGTTTTTAATAAAGTGATGAGTGATAAGTCTCGCACTAACACAAGAATAATAGTTTCATCAATCCCTACACCCTTATACCCCTATACCCTAAACCCGTGTTTTGGAGGTGTAGTGTAAAAAACCTACATCTGTCAGGAGAAGGTTTCCCCGTGCCTCTTCCGGTCAAACAACTTGGCTTCTAGTTAAAAAAGCTTGAATCTGGTTGACAGACTCTTCTATTTCTGTAATTAGCTCCATACTACCTCTACGCTCTTGGTTGTTAGCTAGCTGCTCTAGCCTTTCCGCAGCTAGGTACATAGCGGTAGCTCCGAGATTGGTACTAGCGCCTTTAAGCTGATGGACTTGTTGAGCCATTTTTTGAAAGTCTGTGTTAGCGATCGCCTCTTTAGCTAACTCTAATCTAGCTCGGACATCTTCAACGAATATTTGCAACAAATGCAATTCAAACTCTGTATCGTTTTCGGAAAGTTGATGTAAGTGTTCCCAGTCAATAGGAAGACTATGTATATCAAATTCTACCGCCTGTCGTGCATTTAGTATCAACTGGCACCAATATTCTAATGCTGTTGCCAATTGTTCTTTCATCACAGGCTTGCTCAAGTAATCATCCATGCCGACATCTAGACACATTTGTTTGTCTTCTTTCATAGCATTAGCTGTCATCGCAATAATCACAGGACGACGACCGCTAGCAAAGGAGCTTTCTGCCCAACGATGAATTTCTTTTGTGGTTTCCAGACCATCAAGAATTGGCATTTGACAATCCATTAAAATCAAATCGTAGGGAATTTGTTTTAATAGTTGTAAAACCTCTTTGCCATTAGCCGCAACATCAGCTGTATAACCAAGGCTTTGGAGTTGTTTAAGAGCCACTTTTTGATTAACTAAATTATCCTCAGCCAGTAGGATTCTAGTTTTTGTGGAAACAGAATTTTGAGCCTGGGTAGCAGTAAAGTTACGGTTGCGGCTGTGATCTAAATTGTTCTTTTCTAACTCTTGACTCTTTACTTCCAACTTCTCCGCTTCCAATTGTGACGGAGTTTTTAAAACACTCATAATAGTGTCGAGCAACCGAGATGATTTCACTGGTTTGACCAAATAAGCAGCAAATCCAATCTTAATTGCCTGTTGCACTTCGTCACGTTGATTAGTTGAAGTGAGCATAATTAAGGGTGTTGGAGGAATAGCAGAATTGGCCTTAATTTGTTTTCCCAAAGCCATCCCATCCATTTCAGGCATCTGCATATCGATTAAGATGACATCATAGGGCTTGTTCTGCTGGCAAGCTTCCACAATCATGCCTAGAGCAGCAACAGCTCTATCAGCTTGATCTACCTGCATTCCCCATCGACTAACTTGGTGATAGATAATTTTTCGATTAGTGGCGTGGTCATCCACCACCAGTAAACGGCGATTGTTTAACAGTCCGCAATCTTCTACAAAAGAAACAGGCTGGAGTTGTTTGGCAAAAGGAATTTCAAACCAAAATTTAGAACCTTTGCCTAACTGACTTTCTACACCGATTTCTCCTCCCATTAATGTCACTAGTTGTTTGCATATGGCTAATCCTAAACCAGTACCACCATACTTACGCGTGGTGGAAGCATCTACTTGAGTAAAAGGGGTAAACAGTTTATGTTGGTCTTCTAAAGTAATGCCCAAGCCACTATCTGTAACGGCAAAGTGGATGATAGCTGTAGTCGGAGTTTCCGATCGCAATTCTACTCGCATTACTACTTCCCCAAAACTAGTAAACTTGATAGCATTACCAATCAGGTTCATGAGAATTTGTCGCAGACGGCTGGCATCTCCTTGGAGTTGGATCGGAACATGGCGATAGATTAAAGCAGCAATTTCTAATCCCTTGCTATGAGCTTGGGGGGCTAATAAATCTAAAACTTCTTCTACACAGGTTGATAAATTAAAATTCAAATTTTCTAAAGCCATTTCCCCAGCCTCCAGTTTGGAGAGATCCAATATCTCGTTAATGAGAGTTAAAAGTGCATCACCACTAATGCGAATAGTCTCCATAAAATCTCGCTGCTCTTGGTTGAGCAGAGTTTCTAGCATTAAGCCAGTCATCCCCAAGACAGCATTCATGGGTGTACGGATTTCATGACTCATATTCGCCAAAAAAGCGCTTTTAGCATGAGAAGCTAATTCAGCCTGACTACGGGCAACTTCCAGTTCCTGTCGCTGTCGAGTTTCCACTTCTAAGAGTTGGGCTTGGGCTACAGCAATGCCTACTTGGTCTGCTATTTGTCGTAAAAGATGGGTCTCAAAACTTGTCCATTGGCGGGAGTTAGCGCACTGATGGACAATTAGTAAGCCACAGAGTTCATCTTTGACAAGGATAGGTATAACTAAATTAGCTTTAACTCCAAACTTTCTGAGTAATTCTAGATGACTTTGTTGAATCTCTGCCAAATCTAGGTTGGCGATCGCCTCCAGATGCCTCAGGCGATATTGTTGTAGACAATACTGTTGTTGATATTCTGTTTGCAAATAAAAATCAGTAATATTTTGTCCTTTAATTGCTGCCCAACCAGCAACGACTGCCTCAATTATTAGACTTCCAGAACCATCAGGCAGTAACTGATAAATTAAAACTCGATCAGTCTGGAGAATCTTTTGTACTTCTTTGACAGTGATTTGTAAGATTTCTTCAATTTGCAAAGATTGGCGAATTTTGAGGGTGATTTCTGTAAATAATTGCGATCGCAAGTTTTGCCGTTGCAGTTCCTCCTCTGCCTGTTTGCGATGGATAAACTGCCCTACTTGTTCGCCAATAGAATCCATGATTTTTGCCAAATCTGGGTCATGCGGCTGAACTTGATGACTAAAGCAGGTAATGACTCCCAAAATTTTTTGCCCACTCCGAATCGGGAAACCAAAAGCACCACGCAATCCTACTTGCGCTGCCAATTGGTTTCTGAGAAAGCTAGCATCATCGGCAATATCGGTCAGCCAAATTGGTTGACCGCTAGCCCAAATCTGTCCTGGCAATCCAATCCCCGATGCAAATGTGATTGGCTGACTTTGGGTTTTAAACTCCTGCATTTCCAAAGATGTTTGATCCCACAGGTCGAAAAAACTCAAGAAATTTCCTTGCTGATTTACCATCCAAATTTCACAGACATCCCATTTCAAGGTTTCACAGATGGCTTGCAAAATTTGGGGAGTAGCTTCGGTAATCGTTGTAGATTCTGCCAAGACACGGGTGATGGCATATTGTATTGTTAAATGCTTGTCTGCACGTTTGCGCTCAGTAATATCAATACCTGTCCCAATAATGTATTCTACCGAGCCTTCATGGTTTTGCAGGATAGTTCTCGACCATGCAATTAAGCGCCGACTACCATCTTTAGTTACCCAGTAGTTTTCAGACTCCTGAATACCGGAAACTCTTGAATCTGTGGGAAACTTTGCAAAAGATGCTTTGCTTGACTCTACGTCTTCAGGAAGCAAAAACAGATTCCAAAAATGCCTACCCCTGACCTCATCGAATGAGTAACCCGTTATTACCTCACAAGCTTGATTAAAGCGAACGATTCGCCCTTGGGAATCTAGGACGATTACTAAAGCGCTGACTGTATCCAGTACTGCCGAAATAAAATTACGCTCTTCGTTGAGTATATTTTCCATCGACTGGCGTGCAATAACTTCACAATAAATTAGGTAGTAAACAACAGCGAGAATGATTAAACCTGAGACGATGGCGATCGCCAAGATGACAATAACTTTTTGCCCACTGGCTTTTACCGCTTGTAATTGCTGTTGAAGGCGCACCTTTTCCTCTGTCTCCATTTCACGCATCACCTTGCGGATGTCATCCATGAGAGTTTGCCCTTTATCAGATTGGATGACCTGTAATGCTGTCTGGAAGCCTTGATTCTGACGTAGTTTGATAGTTTGCTTCAGTTCAGTGATTTTTGCTGTAATCAGAGGTTTGAGTATGACAAGACGCTGTTGTTGAACTTGATCAACAGTGGTATTTTTCAGTTCCGCAAATTTCTGGTCAATGTTTGTCAGAGCTGTTTGATAAGGTTGCAGATAAAGGTCTTTTCCTGTCAAAATGTAACCGCGTTGTCCAGTTTCTGCATCCTTAATTTGAGATAGCAGTTTTTCTAAGTTATTAATGCTTTCTTGGGTTATTTGAACTTGATTACTACTATGAATTAATTCTATTTCACTTTGATAGGAAGCCAAGCCAAGTAAGACTAAAATGACTGATGCTAATCCAAAGCCACCAGCAATCTTTTTAAAAAATGGATGGCGGATTTTTTGTGCTTGTTTGTGTTGATTATTTACAAGTACTAGATTTGCTAAGTTACGACGCAGTTCCAGTTGCTTGATGACTTGGCGACCTAGAATTTGTAGCGCCTCAATCTGTTCAGGACTCAAGTTCCTGGGTATGTAATCAATAACGCAAAGTGTTCCCAAGGAATAGCCTTCAGGGTTAGTTAAAGGCACACCAGCATAAAATCGAATTTTGGGATCAGATATTACTAATGGATTTGTCGCAAAGCGTTCGTCAGTCGTAGCATCAGGCACGATAAAGACATCAGATTCTAAAATAGTATAAGTGCAAAATGCCTCATCTCGCGGTGTTTCTCGCCTCTCCAGCCCAACTTTTGATTTAAACCATTGACGGTTTTGGTCAATTAAGCTGATTAAAGCAATCGGCGTTCCACAAATATATGATGCTAAACGTGTGATATCATCAAATGCTGCTTCGGATTGAGTATCAAGAATTTTATACTCTAAAAGTGCTGCAATTCTCTGCACTTCGTTATCAGGTAATTGTGCTTTCATCTTTAATTACAGATGAGGATATGATAATAAATAGATTTAATAATGCTTACGAATCAATAAACAGTAACGATTATCTGCTAGTTTTTCATAACTTAAATCATCGGCGATCGCTTCCATAATTTTTAAACCGCGACCGCGCTCTTGAATATTTTTTTCCAGTTCAGTTGTTTTTTTTAATCGCTGTTCTAAGTCAAAGGGTTCACCTTGAGACCATATACGTATTTCTATATAATCCTGTGTTCGTGAAACTTCTATCTCAATAGGTGTTTCTATTGGTAAATGTTTGTGTGAATGTTCAACAATATTAACAAATCCCTCCATTAGTAATGTTTGACATTGCCACCAGATTTGCTTATGAGAAATAACTGGTTGATTTATCTGCTCGAACCACGACAACACCTTAGCCGAGGCTGACAAGTCCGTATTTAATTTTAAATAGATTTTATGATTCACTTCTTAGATAAAACTAGACTTGAATTAAGCATACACAATAATCATTTTATTTAATTTGAGTATTTTCACTGTACATTATCAACTCGATTATAGTTAAGTTGAAATAAATATATTACTTAATTGAAATTATATTTATTAGCTCATCACTTATGGTAAAAATTTTAGTCATTGACGATGATCCGGTTGTGCGGACGGTGCTAAAAAGAACGCTTGAGAATCAGGGTTACGAAACTACTGTTGTCAACAATGGAGAGGAAGGAATTATTCAAGCAAAGCTCCTCCGTCCCGCATTGATTATTTGTGATTGGGTGATGTCTGGGTTAGATGGATTGGAAGTCTGTCGTCAAGTTAAAGCAAATCCAGAGTTAGCAACTAGTTTTTTTATTTTGTTAACTGCTAAGGGAGCAGCACCAGGAGAGGAGAAAGACAGAGTTAAAGGACTGGATGCTGGAGCTGATGAGTTTATCTCTAAACCAATCGAAATGATTGAATTAAAAGCGCGGGTAAGAGCCGGACTCAGGTTACATCAACTCAACCAGGATTTACAAATCCAAAAACAAACTTTAGAAATGCTCAACCATGATTTACAAACCCAAAAGCAAACCTTAGAAGCAGACTTAGCCGAAGCTGCCGATTATGTGCGATCGCTTCTACCCAAACCCCTGGAAGGAAAAGTAAATACAGAAACCTTATTTATTCCTTCAACCCAGTTGGGGGGTGATTGCTTCGATTATTACTGGCTGGATGACGAGCATTTGGCAATTTATCTATTGGATGTATCAGGACATGGAATAGGTTCTGCTTTATTATCTGTCTCTATCTTGAATATTCTGCGATCGCAATCTTTACCTAATACTAATTTCTACAAGCCTAGAGAAGTTTTAAAGGCGCTAAATCATGCTTTCCAGATGGCAAATCACGGCGATAAATACTTCACGATTTGGTATGGAGTTTATCACTGTATTCAACATCAACTTGTCTATGCTAGCGCCGGACATCCCCCGGCCGTAATCCTATCTGGTAAACCTGAAACTGGTTTTCAAGTTAAACGACTCAATTCTTTAGATTTACCCATAGGATTTTTACCTGATGTGCAATTTGAGGATGCTATCTGGGAAGTGAAGAAAGACAGCACTCTTTACATATTTAGTGATGGCATTTATGAAATTAGAGAGCCAGATGGTAAGATTTTAGGACTCGATGCCTTTATTGAAATACTAACTAACTCTAGCCAGAAAGAACCCTGTAATATTCATTATATATTAATGCAAATAATGACCTTAAATATTCAACAAATACTTGAAGATGATTTATCATTATTAAAAATTACTTTGGGTTGATAGCATTATATTAAATTCTTTTAATTAAGAAATAGCTCTTGTAGCTGTCAGTATTTGCCGTTTGAAGTCATCTTGATCGATAAAAGTTTGAAAAATCCTATTCATTTTAGTTAATTCAAACAACATCTTAACTTGGTCATTCATAGAACAGATAAAAAGTTGGGAATTAACAGAGCGTAACATTTGCATTGCCGATACTAAAGAACCTAAGCCAGAACTATCCATAAAAGTTACTGCATTCATATCCAGCAAAAAAATATTGTTACCATCAGCAATCAATTCGCTAATTTCACGGCGTAGTTGATTACCCCTAATTCCATCTAAAATTCCCGACAATTCAATGACCTGAAAGTTAGTATTCATAAACCAGTTTTTTCTGTAAATAAATCGTTAAATTGCCATTACTGTACTATTTAATTATTGAGTTAAATATAGGCAATTTTACGGTATAACAATAATTGAATTGATTTATACATTCTGGCATTATTAGATGGAAACGGCAAGGTAGTTAACTGTGCAAAAGTAAATTTTAACAAAAATATTAAAATCATAATTATTGAACAAATTTAACTTTAACCATAGATAGAACTAGTATTTAATCTCTCAAATCTAGGGTGGGCAATACCCACTATGCAGATACTTATATATTTTCAATAATCAAATCTGATTCCTATAGACTTCTTATAAATATTGTCTTGACCGTAGAATGTTTTAAATCAGTATTTATTCATATAAATAAGGTTTAATTATAGAACAAAACCAAGTATTTTTATGGACGATATAAGATTCCTATAGCTGTAGCCAGATATATTATGATATCAAGCTAATATCAGTTTTATATGAGGTCGCATACAATATAAAATCCGTTGATTTATCCGCGTTTCTCTGTCTTGAAAGTTTCCTACGGAGGGAAACCCTCCTACAGAACTTTTCGCTGCGTGCATCTGCGTTCAATTATTCTATGCAGCTTCATATTAATTTGGTATAAGATCAAATCCTGATAATAAAAATCTTTCCATTCTGTCAACTATCAACAGCCATCATGATGGATTGTGCAACTTAAAATTAGAGTAGTTTACCCAATGAATAATATTCATATTTTATTTGAATGATCTTTTGGCATTTGCCAAACAGATGCACGAATGATACCTGATAAAAGGAGCAGGTTATAGATAGCCCAGGAGCTATTGAGTAGGTTAACCCAAGGATGATTGAGGTGACCAATTACAAAGTTGTAAAGACTCCAAACTATTCCTATAATAGTTAGCAATAAAAACATTAATTGTGGCCAAATCATTTGTAGATAAATCCCTGACTGTCGTTGTTTGGGTGTAACTTGAAAGTTAATCTTCTGTCCAGTGAATACACTCCAAACAGCTTGAATAAATACGGGAAATAAGGCGATCGCATATTGTTCAGAACGCCAAATTTCACTAGCTGGAATGCCCCATATTGCCACAATAAAGGTTAGACGATTGATGATAAAGGTAGGTAAAAAGTGTACAATAAAATCAATACCGTATGTTTTTACAGGAGAAATTTCTGTAAAGAAATAGATAATTGGGCAAGAAATAAAAATAAGCGTAGCAAAACCAGAAAAATAACTATACATCGTCTTAAAATATTGCAGACGTTGCCAAAACGTGAGTCCCGGTTTGCTCAGTGGGTTTTCTCTCACTAGTACTTGGATTGTTCCCTGCGCCCAACGTAGTCTTTGTTTCAAAGTAGAACTGAGGTCATCAGGTGCTAAACCTTCTGCCAAAAGTTCATGATGATAAACCGATTTCCAACCAGCACCATGTAGACGCATGGCGGTATTCATATCTTCTGTAATACTGTTGCTAGATAGACCACCGACTAATTGAAATTCATCTAATCGTTTTTCATCTTTGGTAAAATCATCAGCAAAATATTGCAGTCCCACATTAATTAAGGCCTCACGTCGCAAAATGGCGTTAGTGCCTGTATAAAATGCCGCATTCATCCCATCTTTACCCTGTTGTAGCGGCCCATAAAATAAACTGGCTCGATGCCCAAAGGGATCGCTTGGGGGAATATTATAAAAGTCCTGAGGTGTCTGTACAAAAGCAATGCGGTTCTGTTCATATTTGCCATTGAACAGATTGTATGTGTAGAAGTATGGCAAAACCCGTTTGAGAAATTGGGGTTTGGGAATATGATCAGCGTCTAAAGTAAGAATCAATTCTCCCGAAGTTTCGCCAGAAAAAATTGCGTAATTGAGGTTTCCCGCTTTCGCATGGTGGGGCACACCCACAGGTTTAGGACGAGCAATATAACGCAATCTAGCAAGTTCGACCAATTCTAGTTCTTTTTGGCGAATAGCGGCTGCTAAAGCTTGGCGTTCAGTTTTGAGTCGTTCAGTAACACTATGATGCTTGGGAGATAACCAACGAATAAACTGTTGCAAACTCTGGGCTAAAACTTCAGTTTTGGTTGTGTCCTGGCTAGGAACTGATGACGATTTTGACAACCATTCTTCAGCCACTTGAATATTAGGGGTGAAACTTTCTAGATTTTGCAGACGTTCTACCAAGTGCGAGCGTTCTGCATCAATGCGGTTGGCTTCTTGCTGTAGTAGTGGTGACTGTAAATCTGCAATACATAACCTTTCCGTCATGGCTCGCATAGTGGGGGAATTACCATCATCCAAAACGTAAACATACAACTTAGTTGGTGGATAATCTATGGCTAAAGCGGCTTGGGCCGTCTGTTCGACCATCTCCGGCGGTTCATTATAACAAGTGATAAAAACATCTACAATCGGCCAATCCGTTGGCGGTAGCGGTGGAGTCAACTGGTCAAGTGACTTAATCTGTCGGACTAAAGGTCGCCACAAGCCAATGACAAACATCACTCCGCCAATGTAGCTATAAATTTCCGCCAGCAACAACGGAATCGAGAGCCATAACGCATCAAAATTTATGGAGTTGGTAATGCGCCATTGTAAATACCACAGACCAAAAATTAAATTGATTTCTGCGAGGTAGCGAAATAGCAGTGTTCTTTTTTTGAGGGTGGAACGACTGTTGCCAGAAAAAGTTGGAGCGTTATTAATAAATAGAGAAGTCATTTTGACAATGGTAATAAAATTATCGTCGGAAACAAAACTCCCAATTCCTGCTACATCACCGGGAAGAATCGGACATCCAATAACTGCCATAACTATCAGAAATTAATCTGACCCTTGATTTAGCAATTCTCGGTAAGCCTCGGCCGGAGTCCCCTTGAGCCACAGCTTGCCACCAAGGCGACTGCATAGCGCTTGATGGACGAATTAAGGGTTGGCGGTTGGTGACCATGTATAGCAAGGATTGTAAAATCATGCTGTTGGTGCTGCTGGTGAAACCAACGGCTGTTTTACCTGTGGTTTCATAAAAGCCCTCATAAAATCCTGCTAGTGGGTTATATAAGTCTGTGGTTCCTGCAAATAACTTTTGACTATATTGAGTTTCTGGCAGGAGCGCATGATAAGCAAAACCCACGGCTGTACTTACCATTCGTCCTTGGGGTACAGTTTGTCCGTCATCTCCTAAGGTTTGCCAAGGTTCACCCTTACCGGTAATTGTGCTGTGGACGGTGTAAGGCTTGCGGTCTATGAGAGTGGTGGCTGAGGCTGTCAAGGTGTCGGTGCGGCGGTAACGCGCTGCTTGTGATTGGAAAATGGACTCAAAGAGCGATCGCATTTGTGGATCTAAGCCAAATTCCAGGGCGTAAAGTAAGAAAGGATTACTGACTGTATATTGGTTAACTTTGGAGTTGGTATCTGTGCGACGGCGTTGGGTAGGAACCTCCACACCTTCCACCAAGGTAGTTTGATATTCACCACCAATAGCCGAACCCTCTACCTCAAATCCCCATAGTTGAAAACCACGAGCAGCATATTCTTCATAACCCAAGCGGGTTTCCAAATTGACGCGGGTAAGATATCGTCCTTCCTTCCCTGGGGTAACTGTGGCGCTGGAAAGAACTCCATCCCGCACTACCCGCAGGTATGACCAATCCAAGACAATTTGATCAACTGCTTGGGTATATTCTGGGTGACAGCTTTTTAAGTTATACAGTGCTGCTAATAACCTACCTATATCTAAAGCTGACCAACCGTTACCCTGGGGAACCGGATTCCCACCATAATCAATCGGTTGGAGAACTCGCGTATCATAACCTCGATGCGGTAATTCTCCGGCAAATAAGGGTAGCTGGCCTAAGGCTGCTAATAAATGCCGGGTACGCTGGTCAAATTCCTTCGGGGTAATAATCTCAAGCGATCGCACTGCATGAAGCGCGGCTAAATAATCTCCCAATCCCCAAAGAGTAGCACCCTGAAAATCACTGCGATCGTCGATTAACCCACTACGAGCATGATAATTGGCTTGAAAGTACCTCCATGCTGCTTCTGCATAGCGTCGTTCCACTACCGTTAGGGGTCGAGCCAGTTTCAGGGTAGAGGATGGGTCTGGATTACCCACTGGGGGAATGGGTGCGATCGTCACTTCCGCAACCTGAGGAGTATTTCCTGATATTGGAGGGCTAGAATTTGTTGGGGTTGTAGATGTTTGTGTCACCTTGGGAGTTTCTGCTGGTGGGGGAGTCGCAGCAGAGGAAGTATTGTTGTTTGCTGGTTTGCTTGGTTGACTAACAGCACTCGAACCAATTAAAGGACGATTTCCTCTGGCTTTGTAGTATAAAATCTCCAAAATTAGCCCATTGGTATTGCCAGTTAAAGCTTTATTCGGCTGCTTTGATTCCTCATAAATGCCAGCGTAAAAACCACCGCCATCGGGACTGCGGAGATCCTTGACCGCATCGAAAATCTTTTGTGCATAAGCATTATCTGGAAAAAGATAGCGCCAACCAAAAGCTGCTTTGGTACTAATGCTACGAAACTGGGGGTAAGGTTGGTTAGTATCGGTGATGGTTGCCCAGTTTTTACCGTTGGCGTAAATGGTGTTGTAGAGAAAATAAGGTTCTTGGTCGATGTTGTCTTCCGTCACCGCAGTTAACTGACCTGTCGCATCGTAGCGCCGCTTCTGCGCCTCCAAAACCCTAGCCGCAAAATCGCCTAACTCTCCCTGAAAACCAAATTCGATGCCCTCAAGAATATAAGACTCGCTCACAACATAATTATTGGCATTGGTGCTTTGGAAATCACGGGTATCAACAGGGATCTGTACACCATTAATTTCCACCATCTTATATGGTTCTAACGCCAGAGCCTTGGGCGCGGCAAAACCCCAAAGTTGATAACCCCTAACAGCGTATTCTTCATAGCCGAGTCGTCCTTCTTGTACCAGTAATGTGGTGTTATCTGGGAGGACTGTTGCGCCAAACAGTTGTTCATCTTTGAGCGATCGCCCTACTTGCCACTTAGCTACAATCCCTTTGAGCCAATCATTATATTGAGGGTGACAGGTGCGAATCACATCAAAGGCCGCCAATATCCGACCGACATCTAAAGCAGACCAGCCAATACCCCGTTCAATGGGATTATTAGTGTAATCTACCATCTGTCCGGTGGCTGCGTTGTAGACTTTATTAGGTAAAGCATCCTCAAACAATTTCAGATTTCCCAGACCAGTCAAAAACTTATTCAGGCGAGCGTCAAAGTCTGTTTGATCAGTGAGATTCAACCACCGCGCCGCATTCAACGCCATCAAGTAGTTCCCCATATCCCACAGCGTACCGGAAGGATAACCCCCGGTGGAATTGGTAAATCCTGTTGCTGGCTGATAGTTTTTCACAAAATATTGCCAAGCCGCACGAGCATAAGTTTGTTCCTCAGGGGTGAGAGGAGATGTAATACTGCTACAACTAGCGGAATTAGCAGCAACATGAGAACTCTGTGCTAAGGTACGTACTGGAACATAAAACAAAAACTGCAACAATGTCCCAACTAGGAACAATGCCATCCATTTCCACAGCTTTTGTTGGCGTTGCTTGTATAGCATATACGGAGAGTTAAGAATCAGTACCTTGATAGCACTGCGGTAGAAATGAATTAAATCGCATTAGCGAATCACATGAAGTCGGGGACTCATGAATTTAGATATTAGGCGGAAATTTTTGCTATATCAGCGAGGAATACACTGAATCTCTTGTACTTAGGTACAAAATACAAGTTAATATACTGATATATTCTGGGTATAATGCTTTATTTACTTTTAGTTCAAAGTGATCGTGACTTTGAAACTATCGCTCAGGTGCGATCGCTCCAAAACCTCCGCTTTCAAGCTTAACTCCTGCCCAAACAGTGAGGGGTTGACCAACTTGCTTATAAAGAAAACTTTCTAAAATTACGCCATTATTATTAGCTGTAAGTGCTTTATTTGGCTGACGTAAGGATTCATACAATCCGTTGTACCAGCCTTTCTCAGATTTCAGTTCCTTGAAAACCGTGTGAGATAAAGTGCTTGTGTAATCAGTGTTGTAAAGCATATGCCAGCCGATCGCCGCTTTGGCACTGAGAAAGCGTAAATTATTGTACTGTTGTCCGGTGTCTGTAATCGTCGCCCAAGGTTTACCGTTCACAAACAAGCTGTTGTAAACAAAGTAAGGCAGACGGTCTACATTGTCTTCTGTCAAAGCGGTTAACTCTTGTGTTGCTTGATAACGGGCTACTTGAGCAGCTAAAACTCTATCAGCATAAACTTTAGGCAAAGCCTGAAACCCAGTTTCTATACCATCCAGAATATAAGGTTCGCTGAGGACGTAGTTATTTGCGCCTGAGTTGTTAGCGTCGCGGAGATCGTAAGGAACACCTTGTCCGTAGAGATTGACAAAGGCGGTTTGCGACCGATAATCTAGGGCTTGCTTGACATCTAACCCCCATAGTTGCAAACCGTAGGCGGCGTAATTTTCATAGCCCAAACGCCCTTCTTGGTGATATTGTTCTTGACCTTGAACAACGCTAGTGCCGTACATTTGCCCATTTTTGGTTAGGCGCTTGACTTGCCAATGCTTCCAGACAGCTTGCACAGGCGATCGCATTTGGGGGTACTTGGCTTCGACAATCTTCAGCCAAATTGCCATTCGTCCTAAATCAATTGCTGACCAGCCAATTTCTTCTCGTTGATCTAATTTTCCATAATTAACAGGGATAAGAGTTTTGGCGTTGTAGACTTTGTTGGGTAGTTCACCCTTATATAAAGGTAGGGTTGCTAGAGTCTGCAATGTTTGACTCATCTTCGCCTCAAATTCTGCCACTGGAATGAGATTCAGTTCTCTAGCACTTACCAAAGCAGCGATCGCCGCCGCCTGATCCCACATAGTTACAGAACTAAAGCCATCGGCGGAATTAACCAGTCCAGTTTCATCATTCCAGTTATGTTGAAAATATGACCAAGCTATGCGAGCGTTAGCCATATCTGCTGCATCCAGTTTGCCAACTTTCACCCCGATGTCAGGTGTTTTAGTTTTCGTTAATTCACTAACAGGAACCTCTGTCCCTGGTAGAACTACAGATTTAGCATCAAGTTTTGCTACCTTTTGTGCTTGTGTTTCCACATTAGCGGTAGAAGAAGTTTGAGGTGTTGATATTGCAGATATTGACGTATTTTGAGCCAGACGACTAGACAAAGAATTTAACCCAGCGATCGCTATCACTGCGGTAACCACCCCTCCAACAGCAACTAGCATAGATAAGCCTGGAGGTGGGGGTTGAAAGTCGGAACTCATGCTGTATCAAGCCTTATTGTGTAATTTACTCAAAGCTTTAACAACGTTATCTTTCCCAATTCGCAAATTTAACTAACATTTAAAATCTCATCCTTAACTGTCCCGTCAAAGAACCTCCACTGTAATCACTTCCGCCTGTATCTTGATTTCGCACATTACTAAAGCCATAGCCGATATCAGCCTCTATTTTTGGCGATACCTTGACTGTACAACGACTTTGATAAGTGTTGGCGTTATCAGTTTCTCCATTAATTCGCTGTTGTCCTAAGTTAGCTGACAGCCGACACAGCAAGAAATTAGCAATATCCCCTTGCCAAGTAACTTCAGCGTTGTATGCGAGGAAATCTGGAGGAGAAAAATAGCCGCTAGTGCTTTCCAGATTGCGACTGTAACTCCAACTGAATAAGTTAGCCGCCAAAGAAAATTGTCCAAACTTGCGTTCTAGCCTGCTGAAAGACTGAATTTCAAAATTGCGATCGCTGTAATTACCCAAACGCAGCGATGAGAATAAACTAGTGTCACGATCAATTTGCCAATATAAATTAGGCCCAAATCGCCAAGCTGTAATTTGATTTTCTAAGGTTTGAATATTAGATTTATAAGGGCCTTGTTCTAAGTTAGCCGATATGATTAAACCCGGTACTAATTGACCTGAGGAGGAAATTTGTGGTGGTATAATAGGAGCTTCCATCTGAGCATTGAAATTGATAGCTGTAGGTAATCGATTAAAAACATCAACTCCTACTGTTGTTTGCAGAGTTATTTCATCTACTTTTCCTTGCCAACCAATTTCCAGGGGAATGTTAGTAACCGATTCCACATCCCGTTGTTCAAACAATTCTAAACCTGTTTTGAGAAATATTTTATTGCCATTAGGCAATTTAAACTGAATTGTTGGTTCAACGAGTAAGTTACTTTGACCAAAGTTATTAGTATCATTACGAAAGTCTGTCTGAATACTTTCTAATACTGTCACTGGCTTAACCGATTCGGTGGGATTTGCAGGTGGAATCGGGTTAGGCTGTATTGTAGGTGGTATTGGTATAGCTGGAGGTAATCGCAATCCTGGATTGAAGTTTTCCGGGGCAGCAATTAAGATATGTTTTTTATCTAATTGATTTAAAAGTATATTGGGGTGGCGTTGATGATTCTGGATAGAGAGTAAATCAACATTATCCCCAGAATTATTAGAAGTGATCTTTTCTAAAGATTTTGAGAGCGTATCCCAATTGCTGTGTATGGGGGCAGCTTGTGAATTCGCTGTTAATAACACCCAAATACCCAAACTCCAAAATAAAATAAGCTGAATCCTGAATCCATGTAAACAGTGTTTAGCATATTTATATCGATATACAAAGTTATAATAGACGCTAATTTTCATAATGAAATATCATACTTTGTAGTATTGGCAACAATATCAGAATTATTTTTCTGCTGTTGCCCACTTTAACTTACTCGACACTATAGGAATTTCCTTTAATTTTTGGAAAAATTAAATAAACTTTAACCTTAAGTGTAATACCACTGTAAAACTCAAAAATCCATATTTTACAAGGATTTCTCGTTTAATAACCACCGTAAAATCAAAGCTTAAGTATAATGCTTTTTTAGCACGTACTACATAAAAATTAATCCAGTCGGATATACATATTTAAATTTTTGCCAGCATTATTCTAAATATTTTAGTCGCAATTACAAACAAAAATTATTTTCTAGATAGAATATATATATACAAAAATGATCCAATAAGTTGAATATAATTTTGGACGGCTTGTTAATATTTATCAAAGAAAGATTAGAATTCAGGAGCCTGAAATCAGCAGAAATTATGTGCGGATTATGGATATAGCTTGCTTATCTTGAATCAAACCAAGAGGATTTAAGCGCCCACTAACTAATTCCGATTGCTGAAATTTATTTACCCTGATAGTTGCCGCAGGCTCCTGAATCATATTTAAAGCGTTATCATTTTGGTTTTTAAAATAGGTCAATTCCTTAGTTATCAATTCCCTTTTGATAAATACAGACCTAGTTAATCTATTGAAATCACCCAACATCAAACATGAACAAAACACATAAGCAGACTGCTCTAATTACTGGTGCAGCTAGTGGTATTGGTTATGAATTAGTGTGCATTTTTGCTGAAAATGGTTACAATCTTGTATTAGTAGATCGAACAAAGGAAAAACTAGAAGAAATAGCGACCAAATTTCAAGATAAATTTGGAATTTATGTTAAGCCTATCGTCAGAGATTTATCTAAAACAACATCTCCTGAAGAAATTTTCCAAGAGCTAGAACAGGCAAATATTAAAGTTGATGTGCTAGTTAATAATGCTGGGTTTGGTACTTATGGATTATTTAATGACACTAATCTTGCTGATGAACTAGAAATGCTACAGGTAAATTTGGTATGTACTACCCATTTAACTAAGTTATTTCTCAAAAACATGGTTCAGCAAGGTGAGGGCAAAATCTTAAATGTCTCTTCTGCTGCGGCTTTTCAACCAGGGCCTTTAATGGCAGTTTATTTTGCTACTAAAGCCTACGTATTATCTTTTTCTGAAGCACTCGCCAACGAATTAGACGGTACAGGTGTTACTGTGACAGTTCTTTGCCCAGGAACAACGCAGTCTGCTTTCCATCAAAGGACGGGGATGGCAGATTCTAAACTAGTCAAAGGTAAAAGGATGATGGATGCAGCTACTGTTGCCGATATTGGTTATCGTGGTTTGATGCAGGGCAAAACAATTGTTATTCCTGGTTTGATCAATAAAATAATGGCGAAAAGCATCAGATTTATCCCCAGGAAACTAGTAACTAAAATTGTCAGGAATATGCAGGAAAATAAATAATGATCTATTTAGTCAATAGTCATTAATAGTTAAGTGTTGAGTTGAAAATTATTACTTCCAACCCAACACTTCCTAATTTTCTTGAGACTTCAATTAGCAAATGGAGTTAGTATATTTGAAACTGAGCTAAACCATAAGGAATCTCTCGGTTAAAGCCAATATGTCCACCAGCTAATTCATAATTAAAAGTACTCTTGGAGGGATAGGGATAACCAAATGCCAAATCTGTGAGGGCAATTTCTAGAGTACTTCCTGGGGCTACTGGTTGAGCAAAGCTAATTCTCACCTTCTGTCCTTCTCTGGTAACGTTGGCATTGATGCTTTGACCAGATTGATCTGTGACTGTAATATTATTGCCAATACCAATGTTTTCTGGCGGTAAAATCGTGACGTAGGCTAAAGGCTGACTACCTGTATAGAGACTGATGTAATTGGTAGTACGAGAGGTACTTGTATGTTTAATTCGAGGTGCGCCAAAACTATCTTGAGTTATTGGTGTTGTTGGGGGAATTTGAGTTCCTGGGGTTTGGGTTTCGGGTATTGGAGTTACTGGGGTTTGAGTTTCGGGGGTTTGGGTTTCTGGTGTTTGGGCTACAACGGGTAGACTAGTTGCAGCGATCGCCAAGCCTAATGTGGATAACCAAAATAATTTTTTCATGGTGAGTTTCCTGTAATCAACGTAATTTATCAATCAAATCAAACTCACTTTAAAAAAAATTCAGTAGCCAATACGTCCCACTAATGGGATATTTAGTCGATTTTTCTCCAATTTTTATTCCTATCTTTTGAAGGAATTGCTACTATTCATTAGTTATAAAAAATCGGACATTAACAAAAATTTAATGCCCGATTTATCACTTCAATTAATATTTTTTTGTGATAGAAATGTTACAGCGACGGTCTCAGAGGGGATGTCATCGCTTTTCTCTCACTACTGCAAAAGCCCAATCATATGCAGTAGGCCTTGACCTGTCACTAACTCGATGATGAGAGCAATAAAACCTAACATCGCAATCCGTCCATTCCAAACTTCCGCACTAGAAGTCATACCCCATTCCCAACTCTCAGGAGGATACATTTTCACCATTTTCTTGATTTGGGCTGCTTGCGACAGCTTGAAGCTGGGTTTGTTGAGCGCGTCAATTACTAAATTCGCCAAAGCTCTAATAAATACCGGATGGGTATTAGGTGCAGCGACACGACGGAAATTGTGGATTCCGGCTTCTTCTGCTATTTCCCGATACTCGATATCAATTTCTTGTAGTGTCTCGATGTGTTCGGAGACGAAACTGATAGGTACGACAACTAAATCTTTGACACCTTGCGCGCCTAGTTCTTTGAGCGCATCTTCGGTATAGGGTTGCAGCCATTCAACTGGGCCGACGCGACTTTGATAGGCTAAAGTGTGAGGATTTGGTCGATTGAGGGTTTGCATAATTAATGCAGTACATTCCTCAATCTCCTGCTGATAGGGGTCGCCTGCTTCTTCAACATAGCTTTTGGGTACACCATGAGCGCTGAAGAACACATGAACTTGATCAGGATCAGGAAATTGGTCTACTTCTTGGCTAATGAGTTCCGCCATCGCCTGTAAATAACATGGTTCTTTATACCAAGAGGGGATGACGGTGTAGTCCAGACGTTGTAGTTTGGGGTCTTCTTGCCAAAGTCTTTCTAGTAGACGGAAGCTAGAGCCACTAGTGCTGATGGAGAATTGGGGGTATAGTGGCAAAATCACCAAGTTATCCAGGTTATCTTGGGTCAAAAGAGCGATCGCTTCTTCCGTATATGGATGCCAATAACGCATTCCCACATAGATATTCGCTTCTTGACCCAAATCATGCAACTGTTCCTTTAAGGCTTCTCCTTGGGCTTCCGTAATCCGCCGTAGTGGGGAGCCACCGCCAATTTGCTTATAGTTCTCTTGGGAGGTTTTGGTGCGTCGAGAAGCAATAAACCAAGCCAAGGGCTTCTGCAACCACCGGAATGGTAAGCGTATAATTTCCGGATCGGAGAATAGGTTAAACAAAAAAGGCCCTACATCCTCCAGCTTATCGGGACCACCGAGATTGAGTAATAATACGCCTACACGACCCATAGCAGTTATTTTCCCCCAACCTTTTCAGATTTTTTACTAATGTTAACAATATATCTTTATTAAATATAAAGCTTAACAGTTCGGAATAGTACTATGGCAACAATTTTCAGGGATTTAAGTTATCGCTATCAATGGCTGTACGATTCCATATCTCGTGTAGCTGCGCTGACTGTGGGTGGAGAAGCCAGATTTCGGCAATTAGCTTTGCAAGGATTAACCATTGAGAAAAATACTTCTGTCCTTGATGTTTGTTGTGGTAGTGGTCAAGCAACGCAATTATTAGTGAAATATTCACAAAACGTAACAGGATTAGATGCTTCTCCCTTATCTTTGCGACGGGCTAGACAAAATGTGCCAGAGGCTAATTATGTAGAAGCTTTTGCGGAGAAAATGCCATTTCCAGATAAACAGTTTGATGTAGTGCATACCAGCGCTGCTTTACATGAAATGGAACCGCAACAATTGCGAGAAATTATTCAAGAAGTGTATCGAGTTCTGAAACCAGGAGGAATATTTACATTAGTAGATTTTCACACTCCTACTAATCCTATCTTCTGGCCTGGTTTAACAGTATTTTTACTGTTATTTGAGACAGAAACAGCTTGGCAGTTATTAAAAACAGATTTAGCTGGTTTACTCACTGAAATTGGTTTTGAAGTAAGTAAATCAACTTTATATGCTGGTGGCAGTTTACAGGTAATTCAAGCTAAAAAATAAAGTTTTGCCTCTGTGGTGGATGATTTTTGCCACAGAGTCCCAAAATCACAGTAGTTAATACCTGTCAAAAACAAATAATAAAATTATTAACGTGACAAATTTCAATGTATAAGTAGTGTCATCTTGACGTTAAGATAAACAGTTAAATTGTTAATTATTTGTATATTTTAGTGAAACGCGACTCCATTTTTTACCAAATTTTTAAGCGATTTCCTGCTTTAATTTTTGAGCTTGTTGATGACCGTCCTGAACAAGCTCAGAATTATCGATTTGAGTCAGTTGAGGTAAAAGAAACTGCCTTTCGTATTGATGGGGTCTTTTTACCTCCAGAAGATGCAACACCCAAGATAATCTTTTTTGCGGAAGTTCAGTTTCAGAAAGACGAAACTCTTTATCATCGTTTCTTTACCGAATCTTTGACGTATTTGTACCGAAATCAGTCTCAATACGACGATTGGCATTGTGTAGTAATTTTTCCATCACGTTCTTTGGAACCAACTGATACAAGAACTCATCGAATATTTTTAAACAGCGACCAAGTACAACGCATTTATTTAGATGAGTTAGGTACTTCTAGTATGCCGATAGGCATCAATTTAATGCAGTTGACGATCGCATCCTCTGAAACGATCGCACAGCAAGCGCGTCTTTTGATTGAGCAGGTACAATTAGATTCAACAGGCACACTGCCGAAAAACGAGATAATAGACATTATCACCACAATTGCTGTTTACAAGTTTTCTTCATTAAGTAGAGAAGAAGTGGAAGCCATGCTAGGACTGACTTTAGAGGAAACAAGGGTCTACCAAGAGGCGAAAGCTGAGGGTCGAGAAGAGGGTCGAGAAGAGGGTCGAGAAGAAGGGCGAGAGGAACGGGAAGCTGAATTGTTGAGAATAACTGTACCTTTGTTACTAAAAACAGGGATGAGTATAGAACAGATTGCTCAACAACTCAAGGTTGACGTAGAAGCCATCCAACTTGCTGCACAGCAGAACACGGACAAATAAGCGCACGGGAGATTGGCGTTTACAAGTTTTCGTCATTTTTACTGTAAAGAAGTGGAAATTATCAAGTTGATAAAGCTGATAACTGTTGACAGTAAAAGTACTACTAAATTTGTGTGTACACTGTAGCTCTCTGGACGAGATTAAATTAAACCCATGACTGTGCGGTAATGAACCTCGAATTGTTCCACTGTTTGAGATTGGCGATTAGTAGCCCATTCACTGAGGTGGAATAATTCTGTTCGTAATTTTTCAACGTCAATTGTCGTTACTTGACGATTAGCGATAATTTGTCGTCCATTTACCCAAGCACTATCGACAACATTTGTAGGACGACCTAAAACTAATAAACCAATAGGATCTGTACGCGGAACCAATGATAAATTAGTCAGATCATAAAGTATTAAATCGGCTTTTTTACCAACGGTAATTGAACCGAGTTGATCCGCCAGATTTAGTCCCTTGGCCGCGCCTAAAGATGCCATTTCTACTGCTTGTCTGGGAGAAATCCAAGAGCGATAATCAAAGTCGGTGACGTTATGTAAAATAGACCCGATTTTAATAGCTTCTAACAAATCCTGTGAATCATTACTAGAAGCACCATCACAACCAAAAGTAACATTCACCCCGGCTTGGCGATATTTTAAAATGGGGGCAATTCCACTGCCTAAACGTAAATTACTTAAGGGATTGTGAACGACTGTCGATTGGGTTTGTGCAAGAATATCAATATCAGTATCATTTAACCACACACAATGAGCTAGGGAAGTGCGATCGCCTAAATAACCAATGCGTTGCAAATGGGTAACAGCACTACAACCATATTTCTCTTGAGCAAGTTTTTCTTGGGCTTTGGTTTCTAATAAGTGAGAGTGACGACAGAGATTATAGCGATCGCTTAATTCAATACAACCTGTGAATAAAGCATCAGTACACAACTGTATCCCCGTAGGAGCAACTAAAATACTCACACCTGCATCTGGATGATGAAACTGTCTCACAGCTTCTTCTACTAATTCTAAGGTGGCAGCAGTGGAACGGAAAAAAGGCTCATGGGTTTGGGTCGATTCCCCAGCAGGTAGCCCGGCGGAGAGGGATTGGTCTTGAATCAGGGGGGCGATAAAAGCCCGAATCCCCACTTCTTGATAAGCGCGGACTGCACTGGCGATAGTTTCTAACTCCTCTCCAGGAATTAATACCAGATGATCTACTACACTGGTTCCCCCAGACAGTAAAGTTTCTACCGCCGTACCCAAGGCGCTGAGATAAACCTTCTCCGTATCCAAGGGGGCAAAATCATATAATTCTGCCAGCCATAACTCTAAAGGAAAAATAGAGATTAAGCCTCTTTGCCACATTTCCGATGAGTGGGTATGAGCATTGACAAAACCAGGTAGTAACAGCTTATGTGTACCATCAATGACAGTACCCACAACATCTAAATTAGGGGCAATAGCGGTAATTTTATCCCCTAAAATCTGAACATCGGTAGTGATGTAACCGTCGTCAGTAGCCAGCAGCACATTTTGGATAGTGAAACTCACAGATTTTAACCTTAATTAAGTAATTAAACGCTCAATATGATTTCAAGGTACAAAATAGTAATTATGTTGGGTGATGCAATTTTATGGATCAGTCTTTACGCACATTGGGAGTAGCGCCAAATGCTTGGATGGTGAATCAAGCGATCGCAGATATCACTCGTCCGCAAAAGACCCCACAACCCGTTATCTTATCAACAGAAACCAAAACTCTGCGCCTAGACTTGGCAAAAACAGCCATTATTGTCATAGATATGCAAAACGACTTCTGTCACCCAGATGGTTGGTTAGCCCATATCGGCGTAGATGTGACACCAGCAGCTAAACCCATCGTACCTTTAAATAATTTACTGCCAGAATTGCGTGCGGTTGGTGTGCCTGTAATTTGGTTAAATTGGGGCAATCGTCCCGACTTACTGAACATTAGCGCCAATTTACTTCATGTTTACAATCCTACAGGAGAGGGGGTGGGGTTAGGCGATCGCTTACCCAAAAACGATGCTAGAGTACTGATGGCAGGTAGTTGGGCGGCAGCAGTCGTAGACGAACTCCAGCAATTACCACAAGACATTTGTGTGGATAAATACCGCATGAGTGGCTTTTGGGACACACCTTTAGATAGTATTTTAAAAAACCTGGGAATTACAACAATATTGTTTGCTGGCGTTAACGCTGATCAATGCGTACTGACTACCTTATGTGATGCTAACTTCTTAGGATACGACTGTATTTTAGTCAAAGATTGTACTGCTACAACTTCTCCCGATTATTGTTGGTTAGCGACCTTATATAACGTTAAACAATGCTTTGGTTTTGTTAGTGATTCACAAGCAATTTTCACAGCCCTAAATCACCCTGAAGCCACAGGAAGGGATAAATAAATGCAAGCTACTCGTTGCGTAATTCCTGTTATTAAATCTCCCAAAGATTACCAAGTATATCGTATTAGCCCTCACGATACAAATCGATTAGCAATTATTTTTGATTCCACCAATGCCAATACTTCCCTAACCTGCTGCGTAGAAATTTTTGAAGTCGGTGGACAAACACCCCCTAATCGACATCAATGGGCGGTAGAAATGTTTTTTGTCATCAAAGGGGAAGGTATAGCCATGTGTGACGGCAAAAAAGTTCCCATTAAAGCCGGAGATAGTTTATTAGTACCTCCCACCGGCACCCATTTAATCAAAAATACAGGCTCTAGTCGCCTGTACACATTAACAATTATGGTTCCTAACGAAGACTTCGCCGAACTAATTCGTAGTGGTACACCCTTAGAGTTAGATGCAGAAGATATGGCAGTACTCGGCAGATTAGATGCTTTGATGACTTGCTAAAGGTTAGAGACTAGAAGTTAGTATTTTTACTTCCCAGTCCCCAATCCCCAGTCCCCAAGCATTGCCCACCAAAACCATGATTACTAAGTAATTAGGGCGTTGCTGATTAGTGGGATGATTTTTTTGTCTCACGCATACCGCTAACGCGGAACCCGAAGGGTAGAATCAATATTCTGCTTTGTACAAAAGTCCCAATTCATCCCGCATTTTTGAATTGGTATTATCCCTGGCTTCTCCAAGAAGTCGGGGATTTATAGTTTGTGAGTACAACCTTGTCAGAAAAAACTCCAAGAAGAATTATTTCTCAAGGATGGTTAAACCTTAATAAATCATTCTTAGGGCTTATTGAATATTAATGATTTGCCTGAAAAATGTTTTAACAGGAACTATTTGTTTTTTTGTATATACCATATTGCAGATCCGATATTGAACATTTAGAGTTTAAAGTTATTAGTGAGAGGAAACTAGGAAAATATGAGTTCATGCCAGATAAGCAGAATTTAGAAGAAAGGTTAATATCTCAGGTAGCTGAAAGAAGCATATCAAATCAGCTAGATACAGCCGAGCAAATTGACATTTATGTCCAAACTGATATTTTAAAAGTAGTTCAAGGACAAGCTGATGGCGTGACAGTTAGTGGTCAAGGCTTAGTAACTAAACAAAATATCCGTGTTCAAGAAATCCAAGTAAAAACAGATAGTATTGCTATCAATCCACTAAGTGCCATTTTTGGAGAAGTTCAACTAGATAAGCCTGTAAATTTAACTGCTCGTGTCATTCTCACAGAAGCCGATATTAATTCTGCACTTACATCTGATTTTACTCGTAATTTTATGCAAGATTTCGAGTTAAAAGTGGATAGAGAAATTATTAGTTTTGAAATGCAAGATATGCAAATATTTTTGCCTAGTGATGGACAGATGGGCTTTCGCGGTAATTTTTTATTAAAAGAGAAGAATCATCGGCGATCACTTGGTTTTACTGCTATGCTTCGTCCCCGAACTCATTCCCAACCTATAATATTAGAAAGTTTCCATTGTACTCAAGGAGAAGGGGTTTCTTTAGAATTAATTATGACATTGGTGCAGAAAGCTCAAGAACTAGTAAATCTCCCTTATCTTGTTTGGGAAGGCATGAAGATTCGTATTAAAAATATGGAAATTCGCCAAAGTATATTGATACTTTTATTAGAAGTAAATCTCGCTCAATTACCAGAATCAATCATGGAAAATTCCGATTAAAAATACCAGTAAAATTACCTGTAGTTTATTTACTAATAACTATCAAGGTTGTAATTTCGTTTTACCCTTTGTAATATTATCAAGCCACTCTAATTCAAGATAACAAATATGCAAGAGTATGATGTTGTAATGATTGGTGCAGGACATAACGGGCTAGTTTGCGCCGCTTATTTGCTGAAAGCTGGCTATAGTGTCCTGCTGCTCGAAAAGCGTTCTGTTCCGGGTGGTGCAGCTACAACAGAGGAGTGTCTGCCAAAAGAAGCACCAGGATTTAAATTTAATTTGTGTGCGATTGACCACGAATTTATTCACCTGGGGCCAGTTGTTGAGGAATTAGAACTGGGGAAATATGGCCTGGAATATTTAGAGTGTGATCCAGTTGTTTTCTGTCCTCATCCTGATGGCAAGTATTTTTTAGCTCATAAATCTTTAGAAAAAACTTGTGCAGAAATCGCTCGGTATAGCGAACGTGATGCTAAAAAATATGCCGAGTTTACCGAATATTGGCAACGGGCAATAGGCGCAATGATTCCTATGTTTAATGCCCCGCCAAAATCAATTATCGATATTGTTGGTAATTACGATATCACGAAATTCAAGGACTTATTTTCAGTCATCGGTTCTCCTAACAAAACGCTGGACTTCATTCGCAATATGTTAACCAGCGCAGAAGATATTCTCAATGAGTGGTTTGATTCGGAATTTCTCAAAGCACCCTTAGCAAGATTAGCATCAGAACTCGGCGCGCCTCCGTCTCAGAAAACCATTGCCATCGGTGCAATCATGATGGCGATGCGTCACAATCCTGGGATGGCTAGACCTCGCGGCGGTACTGGCGCATTAATCAAAGCTTTGGTGAATTTGGTCACAAGTAAAGGCGGTGTGATTCTCACAGACCAACACGTTGAAAAAGTCTTGATTGATGATGGTAAAGCCGTTGGTGTGCGAGTGGGCGGTGGTACAGAATATCGTGCTAAATATGGTGTGATTTCTAACATCGACGCAAAACGGTTATTTTTGCAAATGACCGATAAAAGTGATGTAGATGCAGCCGACCCGGATTTATGGGAAAGATTGGAACGGCGCGTTGTCAACAATAATGAAACCATTCTGAAGATAGATTTGGCATTAGATGAACCTTTGCGCTTTCCTTTCCACGCTCATAAAGATGAATACTTGGTTGGGTCTATCTTAATTGCCGATTCTGTAGCCCATGTGGAACAAGCACATAGTAAATGTACCTTGGGAGAAATTCCTGATTCTGACCCATCGATGTATGTAGTTATGCCTAGCTATCTCGACCCCACACTAGCACCTTCTGGCAAACATACTGTGTGGATTGAATTTTTCGCCCCTTATCAAATCGCTGGTGCAGAAGGTACTGGTTTCAAAGGTACTGGTTGGACGGACGAATTGAAAAACCAAGTTGCAGACAAGGTTGTTGATAAATTGGCAACTTATGCGCCAAATGTCAAAACATCAACTATTGCCCGGCGTGTAGAAAGCCCGGCGGAATTGGGAGAAAGACTAGGTGCATATAAAGGTAATTATTACCACATTGATATGACCTTGGATCAAATGGTCTTTTTCCGTCCCTTGCCAGAAATAGCTAACTACAAAACCCCCATCGATAATTTATTTCTCACTGGTGCAGGTACTCATCCCGGTGGTTCGATTTCGGGAATGCCAGGACGCAACTGTGCGCGGGTATTTTTGCAGACTAAGCACCCCATTACTCAGACTCTCAAGGATGCGAGGGATTCGATTAAGTCAACAGTTGAGTCAGTGTTTGGGATTAATCAATAGTCCGTGGTCAACAGTTGACGGTTGACGGTTGACGGTTGACTACTGATGACAAACTTTAATCGTATTTAGCTATAATACCAACTAGTTATTAAACGCTTTTTGTGTCGGCAATTAAATCTCACTATGCCAAAAACAAAGCCATCCCAGGCTGATCCGTCTGTTCTTGTGGCGGTTGCTGACTATTTTAAGGTACTATCGGAGTCCAGTCGATTACAGATTTTGTCTTGTCTCAAGTCAGGGCCGATGAATGTCATGGAAATTGCGGAGGCGACTGGCTTAGGACAGGCAAATTTGTCTAAGCATTTGAAAGTTTTAACTCAAGCAGGTCTGGTATCTCGTCAGCCTAAGGGTACTAGCGCTTACTACGAGATTACTGATCCAATGATATTTGAACTTTGTGAGTTAGTATGCGATCGCATTAGTCAACGTTTAATACAGCAGGCTAAGAGTCTGAAAGCCCTTCAAGAGAAAACACCGATTTTTTAAAAATCACATAGTCATCTAATAAATAAAGCACCCTAAAATTAGGGTGCTATCTACTAAGCAGTATACACAGGAGAAACTAACTAGCGATCGCTGGAGCAGCCAAAGCAATTGGTTGAACTTCACCAGACGCTAAATCTAGCGGGAAGTTGTGAGCATTTCGCTCGTGCATCACTTCAATCCCTAAGTTGGCTCTGTTAAGCAGGTCTGCCCAAGTGTCAATTGTCCGTCCTTGGTGATCCAAAATTGAGTTATTGAAGTTAAACCCATTCAAGTTAAAGGACATGGTGCTGATACCCAAAGCCGCAAACCAGATACCAATTACCGGCCAAGCTGCTAGGAAGAAATGCAAAGAACGGGAGTTGTTAAAGCTGGCATATTGGAAGATTAACCGCCCAAAGTAACCATGTGCAGCTACGATATTGTAGGTTTCCTCTTCTTGACCAAACTTATAGCCAGTATTGGCTGATTCTACTTCTGAGGTTTCCCGCACTAGTGTAGATGTCACCAAGGAACCGTGCATTGCCGAGAATAATGCCCCACCAAAGACTCCAGCTACACCAATCATGTGAAATGGGTGCATGAGAATATTATGTTCCGGTGAAAACACAATCATAAAGTTGAATGTGCCAGAAATACCCAGCATCATCCCATCGGAAAAACTGCCTTGCCCAATGGGATAAATCAACAGCACGGCTGTTGCGGCCGCAACGGGAGCAGAAAAAGCTACAGGAATCCACGGACGCATCCCTAAGCGATAACTCAGTTCCCATTGCCGACCCATATAAGCATAGATGGCAATCAGGAAATGCAGGACAATCATTTGGTAAGGGCCGCCATTGTACAGCCATTCGTCTAAAGAAGCCGCTTCCCATATAGGGTATAAGTGCAGGCCAATAGCGGCTGAAGTTGGTACTACAGTAGCAGTAATAATGTTATTACCGTAGAGCAGAGAACCTGATACTGGTTCACGAATGCCATCCACGTCAACTGGTGGCGCGGCAATAAACGCAAGGATAAAGACAATCGCCGCAGTTAAGGCTGTGGGAATTAACAGTACTCCAAACCAACCAACATACATTCGATTTTCCGTACTGGTAATCCAGTTACCGAATCTATGCCATAAATTAGCGCTACTACGCTGTTCTAAAAGTGTTGTCATTTGTGGTGATGATTGCGAATGTAAGAGTGAAATATCAACTGACAAGGGTGTAACTTGTCGTACAATTATTATATAACTTTATAGTAATATAGTTGTCAAGCAGAGTAAGTAAAATTTTTCGGCTGAGTACATAAATGTTATCCGCATGACAATTGACACCGAGATGTTAAAATTACTCTAAAGTTATTTAGTTAATGAATGAATAGTTCTGTAAAAACCCGTATCCTCCAGCCTTTACGGATTGGTAAACACATTGCCCGCCATCCCATCATTCAAGGGGCAATGGCCGTGCGGGTATCGGGAGCAAAATTAGCGGGAGCCGTTGCCAATGCTGGGGGTGTGGGCGTGATTGCTTCTTTGGGACTGGGTTTAGATTCGCCCTATTTTGACAAACGCAAAAAACGCAGCTTTTTTACAGCCAATCGCCTAGCTTTAATAGATGAACTAGCAAAAGCCCGTAGTATCAGCCCCGATGGGGTGATTGGGGTAAATATTCTAGTTGCTACCAAAGATTATTCTGTATTAGCCCAAACAGCTGCTGCCCAAGGAGCAGATATCATCATTACTGGTGCAGGATTACCCCTAGCTTTACCAGAGTACACCGCAGCATATCCCGATGTGGCACTAGTGCCGAGTGTGGCGAATTTGGAAGCAGCGCAGTTGATTTGTGAAACTTGGCAAAGTCGGTATCATCGTCTACCGGATGCGTTGATTGTGGAGAATTGCCAGCAGGTAGGGGGACATTTTACCCAGTGTGAGCAAGTGAATATTCCGGGATTTTCTCTTGAATTGGTGATTCGGCAACTGCGGGATTATTGCCAAAATCATTTAGGTGCAAGGATACCATTGATTGTGAGTGGAGGAATTAGCGATCGCACCGATATTGATCGGATGATAGCAATAGGCGCTGATGGTGTGCAAATTGGTACGCGCTTCGTGACCACAGTAGAATGTGATGCCGACCAACGTTATAAAGATTATCATCTACAAGCCCAGCCAGAAGATATTGTGACTGTACCAAGTCCAGTGGGCAAACCCAGTCGTGCTTTACATAATTTGTTTACAGAACAGGTAATGAGTAATTCATCAAACTTAGAAAAGCGATGTATTGCTAACTGTTTAGAAACGTGCTTATGTCGAGATCATGGAAAAACTTATTGCCTTTTGCAAGCACTTGCTCAAGCAGCCCGTGGCGATGTGGAAAATGGTTTAATTTTTTCGGGCGCAAATGCTGGTTATACCCAAGACATCATATCTGTCCCAGAACTGATGACAGAACTCACTCAAGCTCATACCATTGAAGTTTCATCTAGTGACAAATACTAGACAGGAGCATCTGCACCAGCCAAGAATCAGAAGAAAAGAAATTTAAAGAGTTGGTATCATACCCTTTAAATTTATTAATTATTGAATTTGAATTATTTATGAATGTGGGTGAAATTCTGAGACATTATGCTGCTGGCAAACGCAACTTTCAGCATATCAATCTGCAAGAAGTAGAATTAACAAATGCAAGCCTTACAGGTGCAGATTTGAGCTACGCCGATTTACGTCAGACGCGACTTGGTAAGAGCAACTTCAGCCACACCTGTTTACGAGAAGCAGACTTGAGCGAAGCCATTCTCTGGGGAATAGATTTGAGTGAAGCCGATTTGTATCGCGCCATCCTCCGCGAAGCAGATTTAACAGGTGCAAAGTTAGTCAAGACTCGTTTGGAAGAAGCCAACTTAATCAAGGCTAGTTTGTGCGGAGCTAATTTGAATAGTGCTAATCTTTGTCGTTGCTTACTCTTTCAAGCAGATTTACGTCCCAGTTCCAACCAGCGTACAGATTTGGGCTATGTTCAGTTAACTGGGGCAGATTTAAGCTACGCTGACCTGAGAGCGGCTTCTCTCCATCACGCCAATTTAGATGGTGCAAAGCTGTGTCGAGCGAATTTTGGTCGGACAATTCAGTGGGGAAATCTGGCGGCGGATTTAAGCGGGGCTAGCTTGCAAGGTGCAGACTTGAGTTACGCAAATTTGGAAAGTGCCATTTTGCGAAAAGCAAATCTGCAAGGTGCAGACTTAACAGGAGCAATTCTCAAAGATGCTGAACTACAGGGAGCTATTATGCCTGATGGTTCAATTCATGATTGAGATTTTACTGGATTCCTGGGAAATGGTGGTTTTATGAACGCAGAGGGACGCGGTAGACGCTTTTGCGGCTTGCCGCAGGCTGGTTAGCGCGGAGGTACGCAGGTTTTTTTACGAATAACTCGCTATTTTGCTGTTAGCGAAAAACTTCTGCTTCCTCAAGAGCATTTACTTGGTCAAGAATTCCCCAAACTTCTTGTAACATTGGTTCTAAGCCGGTGCGAGTTACCGCAGAAATTAGGAAAACTGGGGCGTGAGAAAGATGATTTAATTGGGTGGCTAGTGCATCTAAGTCTACAGTTTCCCTATCAACTGCATCAATTTTATTCAAGGCTACAATCTGCATTCGCTCACTTAAACCCCGTCCGTAAGCTTGCAATTCCTGCTCAATTGTGTTGTAGTCTCTGATAACATCATCGCTGGTAGCATCAATTAAGTGCAGGAGTACCCGCGTTCTTTCAATGTGACGTAAAAAGTCATGCCCTAATCCTGCACCATCGGCTGCACCTTCAATTAAGCCAGGGATATCGGCAAATACTGTTCCATCTCCTGTGGGTTTGCGTACTACACCCAAGTTGGGGATGAGGGTTGTAAAGGGATAGTCAGCAATTTTCGGACGCGCCGCCGATAAAGATGATATCAATGTTGATTTACCTGCGTTGGGTAAACCGATAATTCCTACTTCCGCCAATAATTTCAATTCTAAACGGAGTAGTTTTCTTTCCCCTGGTAATCCTGGAAGAGAGTATTCTGGGGCGCGGTTACGGTTACTCAAGAAGTATTGATTTCCTAAACCACCTTTACCACCTGCTGCAATAAGTAGTTGTTGGTTAGGTTGAGTTAAATCACCAAGTAAATCACCTGTTTCCGCATCATAAATAGTGGTTCCACAGGGAACTTGAACAATTAAATCTTTTCCCGAAGCGCCGGTACAGTTATTGGGGCCGCCACGACCTCCATCGTCTGCTTTAAATATATGCTTATATCGGAAGTCTAACAGGGTTTGCAGATTTTCTACTGCCACGAAAACGACTGAACCACCACGTCCGCCATTTCCACCAGAAGGCCCACCAGCAGGTACATATTTTTCACGCCGGAAAGCGACGATACCATCGCCACCTTTACCAGCTTCTACTTCGATTTGTGCTTGGTCGATAAATTGCATAATTTAGTCAATTGTCAGTAGTCAGTTGTCAGTCGTCAATGCTTATTGGTTAGTCGTTCGTTGGAATGCTTTCCATTGATCATGATGTCTTCTTCACAACGTAACGCATCAGCAAAAGTTTATGTTTTTTTAGTTGATCTACTTAACAGGTTACGCCGAAGTAGTCACTCTTTGCCAGAGACAACTGTACAGACGCGATGAATCGCGTCTCTAACAACTAAATATAAGGCGAAACGTCCTCTTTACATTCATCTGCCAAATAGGAGAGGGCGCGGAAACGTAACCCTACTAGTTGTTCATACAAGGGGTTGATTTTACATAAGGGGGGAATATGAACAATTTTGCGTCCGAATAGGGTTACATCCCGTTCAAAGGGACATTGGGAGGGAATCATTTTACATAAAAAACGGGCGACTCTGGGGTCTTGAATGTCTAACCCATCTAGCCAGTCGCGGAGGGGGTCAAGTACTTCTAAAGGGGGGGCGTGAGGTGCGATTAGTGCAGGGGAATGTGTTGGTTCTTTGACTATTAAAGTTTGGCGTAAGGCTTCCAGGATGTCTTCTGGTTCTCCTAAGGCTTGACATAATTTGTGCAGGACTTGATCTTCGCTGGGAGAATAGGTACCATCTGCGATCGCTACCATAACAGCTGTACGCAAAAAGTTTTCTGCTACTGGAGTATTCTTACCCAAAACCTCTGCTAATTCTTCTGGTGTGATTACTTCCAGTGAATCCCACTCGATACTAGGGGCTAATTCATCTTGCGTAATGCTGGCAATTGATGCTTTTTCTTGCTCATCAAAGTTACCATCAGCCCAAGCTATTGTCAGCAATCCACGCAACCAAGCGGCTATCTGTTCGCTACTGTAGGGAGATTGAACTACACTTGTCATAAACTCACGCTTCACCAATTCAATACTAAGTTAGCTTTCATGAGGCTAAACTGTTACAGGGCTAACTTCCCAAGTCTTAAGCTTTGTTTTGCGATCGCTTTTAATTGGCAGCTTGAGCTACTTCAAATGTAACATCTTCATAGACCTTGGCGATCGCACAGCGCAAATCTACACTAGCTATATGTATTTCTTCTCCTTGTCCGTAGGGATAAAGTACCCATTGTCCTTCGGAATTGCGGCGAAAACACTCTACACTTTGGCGATTTTGACTCACGAGTACATACTCTTGTAATGATTTGATTTGGCGGTAGTGAGCAAATTTCTCTCCTCTGTCAAAGGCTTCGGTGTTGGGAGATAAGACTTCGATAATTAAGCCAGGATAACGGAGAAAGTTATTAAATGTTCTATCTCGCTGGTCACAAGTAACGGTAACATCGGGATAGTAGTAAATATCCAATAACTCGATATGGACTTTGGTGGCTGAGATGTAAGTCTGACATCCGCTTCCACGCAAATGATTTTTCAGCATAGAAGCCATATTCAGAGAAATGACTACATGAGTATTACTCGCCCCCGCCATTGCATCAATCTCTTCCTGGCGATATGCAGGCCTGATGGAACTGCTGTCTTCGGCTTTGAGATATTCTTCAGAGGAAATATAGCTAGAACTGGGAGTTGCAATCATTGGTTAGCACCTTGTGTAATATCTTGTATGTAGTTTATGAAAAACTCATAATTGAGGACGCTGCTCATCGCCCCGCCCACGGTAACACAACTCTGCACAAAGCACTGATTTTAGTCAACTTTCTCAATATATATTTTTACGAATCTAGCTATTGCTAGATGCTGTCATTCTCTGGAAAGGCTTAATCTACAACTGTTGCACTGTAGAAATAGACCTGTGGATGAGATATTAGAGCGATCGCACGAACTTAAACAAGCCTTAATGGATTTTGTTCTGGATGCGGAGGGTGACATAGCCCAAGCGTTAGAAACCTATGCAGCAGAAAGGTTACGCCGTGGTAGTGGGGATAATACACAGCAAGACTTAACCATTGACAGCTTTTTGATTGAGGGAAAAGTCGGTGATGAGTCGCCACTAAATTTATTCATCGCTAGTCAGGTAAACTTATCACAGAGCGATCGCCATCTTCTCAACAGTTGGCATCGTAGCTTTATGGGTTTATTTGCTATTAGTCAAATTTTACCTGATGGCTTGGAATTGCTCAACTGGTTAACGAATAAATCTTATATCGTTAAGCCAAATAATTCCCAAACGTTACAAGCGATTGAACGATTAAAAATAGGCGAGATTTTACTAACTCGCATTTCTCCTGTTACCGATAATTATTGGACATTTTCTAGTCCATATACATTGTTAGGTAAATTGGGCAAACCAAAATTAGCTGTAGCTATTGGTAATTTTAAAGAAAACTATAAGAATCATCTTTACAGTGATGCGCCTGATGTCCTAGAAGCAGCCTGGAATTCTGTATATCAATATCATCAGGATTTTATTGACTTTTTTGGCAGTGATGAAATTACTTTACCTGGATATCAACTAAATAAAAAGATAGCTGAATTTCAAGAATTAATTACAGAGAAACGTTTGGCAGATTTAGGAATTGACCAAACAAAATCTCTGAGTGAATTAGCAATAGAAGCTGGTGTTCAAGAAGAGGATATTCAAGCCGCTGTTAAAGAAACTGGTGCAGATGCCAAGCTAGTTTCCCAGATATTGAATAATAAAAGTGGTAATACCAAAATGGTGATGCCAAAAGTTGATTTACCTGCGGAACTGAAAAAAGCCGAACAGGTAACAGCTATTTCTCATCCCCGTTGGGGACAAATGTTTTTACCAACATATAATAAGTTTCAAAATTTGTTATCAACAGAAGATTGGCAAAGTGTTGATGGGGCGGAAAAATTAGTTCGTTATTATCTAGAAAATAAGAATATTAATGCGTTTATTTGGCATCGTTTAGCTGAACAGTACCCCAGTTCCTTGGAAAAAGTTTTACAAGTTGTTTTACAACGTCCAGGTCTCAAGATAAGTAATGATTTGGATGCTATTTTACAAGAGTTCAATAAACCACTTGAGCCAGATTTACCAGATATTGCTAGTGTGCCGATACACCTGCATGAATTATTTCAGGAAGCAGTTGCAGAAGTTCACAAATCTAAGCCCAAAGGCAAGATACCTAAAAAGGCAGAGAAAGGTTTCAAGTAAACGTTTAAAACTAGTAAGATGCTATCTTGAAAGCAAAATCATTTTCTCAGATTTGAGGAAACCCTTATGACTACCACACTCTTAGAATCTAATTCTATCGAGTCATTGCTAGGGCATGAAGCAGAAGACTTGCTGACTTACAAAGCTAAAGTCTCTCAAGACTTATTACATCTACCAGGGTCTGATTTTATTGATCGAGTTTGGTTAAATAGCGATCGCAATCCTCAAGTCCTGCGAAATCTCCAACAGCTCTATTCTACAGGTCGTTTGGCATATACTGGCTATCTTTCTATTCTGCCAGTAGACCAAGGTATTGAACACTCAGCCGGAGCATCTTTTGCACCCAATCCTATTTATTTCGACCCAGAAAATATCATCCGTTTAGCAATCGCTGGTGGTTGTAATGCTGTCGCTACAACTTTGGGCGTATTGGGTAGTGTTTCGCGTAAATATGCACACAAAATTCCTTTCATTGCTAAACTTAACCATAATGAATTGTTAACCTTTCCCAATCAATTTGACCAAGTATTGTTTGCTGATGTAGAACAGGCTTGGAATTTGGGGGCTGTGGCTGTTGGTGCGACAATTTATTTTGGTTCCGAACAGTCCACCAGACAAATTCAAGAAATCAGCCAGGCTTTTAAGCGCGCCCATGAACTAGGAATGGTCACAATTCTCTGGTGTTATTTGCGGAACAACGCTTTTAAACAAGACAAAGATTATCACGTTGCAGCTGACCTCACCGGACAAGCAAATCATCTAGGTGTGACAATTGAAGCCGACATTATTAAACAAAAGTTGCCCGAAAATAATAATGGCTATGGTGCAGTAGCCAAAGCCACAGGTCAGAGTTACGGCAAAACTAATGAAAAAATCTATACAGATTTAACCAGCGACCACCCCATCGATTTAACGAGATACCAAGTACTCAATTGCTATTGTGGACGCGCAGGCTTGATTAACTCTGGGGGTGCATCCGGCAAAAACGACTTTGCCGAAGCAGTCCGCACCGCAGTTATTAATAAACGGGCTGGTGGTACAGGATTAATTTCTGGGAGAAAAGCTTTCCAGCGTCCTTTTGAGGAAGGGGTGAAACTCTTTCATGCTATTCAGGACGTTTATTTGTCGCCAGAGGTGACGATAGCTTGAGTCAGCGCTGATTAGTAGTAGGACTTACGCACCGAGGTTGTCTGTTGAGACTGGGTGTAGGGGTTTAGGGGTTTAGGGGTGTAGGGGTTTTAAATTGACAGCCCTACACTCTTGTCCAAACCCTTGATATTTCGTTTTCATGCGTAAGTTCTAAGTCAGGGCTGTCCATAGTCTATAGTCAAGAGTCCAGAGTCAAAGGCTAGCTTGGACTCTGGACTTTGGACTTTTGACAACCTGAGTGCGAAATATAAAATTTAAATGCGTAACAGCTTAGTTTTTTTGCAGTTCCATCAGCAGATAGGTATAGAACTCGTAATAGGCTCGGACTGAGGCAACGTAAGCAGCACGTAGTTCTTCGTTAGCTATTTTGGCTCGTAAATCTTCAATTATTCTAATAGCTGATTGAATATGTGTTTGGGCTTTTTGTAAATTACCCCGACTGTGTTGTAGGGCAGCCATGTTAGAGAGGGTGACAATTTCCCCTTCTGTGTCCCCCACTGCACGACGTATTGGTAAAGCTTGGTTATAGTATTTGAGTGCTTCTTCCTTGTCTCCTAATGAGTTGTAGACACCACCAATATTGTGAAGGATAGTGGCTTCCCTTCTGCTCTCACCTACTGCGCGGATTATGGGTAAAGCTTGGTTGAGGTATTTGAGTGCTGCTTCCTTGTCTCCTAATGCGCTGTAGAGAGTGCCAACATCGTTGAGGGTACGGGCTTCTATTTTTTTGTCCCCCACTGCACGGCCTATGGGTAAAGCTTGGTTGAGGTATTTGAGGGCGGCTTCCTTGTCTCCTAAATCGGAGTAGACTCTACCAATATTAATGAGGGTGCTGGCTTCCATTCCCTTGTCTCTCACAACACGGAGTATTGATAAAGCTTGGTTGAGGTATTTGAGTGCTGATTCTTTGTCTCCCAATGAGTTGTAGATACCGCCAATATAGGAGAGGGTGACGGCTTCTTCTTTTCTATCCCCCACTGCACGACCTATGGGTAAAGCTTGAGTGAGGTATTTAAGAGCTTCTTCTTTTTCTCCTAATGAGCCGTAGACTAAGCCAATATTATTGAGGGTGGCGGCTTCTTGTCCTCTGTTCCCAACGGCACGGAGTATAGGTAAAGCTTGGTTGTAGTATTTGAGGGCCTCTGGCTTTTCTCCTAATGAGCCATAGACCAAGCCAATATTGTTGAGGGTACTAGCTTCTGAGAGTTTATCATCAACTTGTTGCCACAGCTTGAGTGCTTCTTGGTATTTTGCGATCGCTTGTCGCAGTGATTCTCCTGTTCCTTGTTGTTCTAGCTGCATCCCCTCTTGAAAAACACGTTTTGCAGCAGCGCGAGCTGCATCTTGTTGAGTGGTTTCTGGCTGCTGTGCTATCTGTAGCCCTTGCTTTCTCAGTGTCACTCCCCCAGCATCAGAGGGTAAAACTGCACTCAGCAATAGAGTTAAACTGTAGCAGGTCAATTTTGGTAGAAACCACCAGCCAATCCCCTGATTATTTGCACTCCCCATGATTTGTCAGTCTCAATCACAATCACAATATATTGGCTTAGTAATTGCGCTAATCGTCCGCACCCTAAACCCAGACCAGTAATAAATTATTCCTCCTATCCCCTATATTCTACTTAGCGAATATTTACTTCTGGTAGTTGAATTTCAGATTGCACATTACCGACTTGAATAACTGAATTATGAGCAATCAAAGACTTAGCCTTTTGGATTTGTGGGCGTAGCTTTTGGGTATACTCGTTGAGTTTAGCTTGAGCTTGGGCATAAACAGGAGTACCTTGAGGAATTTTGCGGAGGTAGTTGACCGCATGATTAAAGTTACCCGCTAATGCCTGTTTACGAGCTTGGTGTAAAAAATAGGCGGCTCTAATTTGTTTTTTCTGGTTGTATTCAGCCAGTTTTTGTTGTACCAAAGCACCAGCAGAACTTTCTTGAGGAATTTGACGCAAATATTCTAATGCTGAGGAAAAATCTTTAGCTCTGGCTTTATCATAAGCTTTGGCTAATAAATTTTGTGTTTGGGCTTCGATATTGACATTGGCTTTCTCCACTACATCTTTAACTTTAGATTGCCAATATGAAATATTAGGAACTTCGCTTGCAGCAACAAAAACATCTGACCATCTACTCTCAAGTAATGCTTGTTCAGCTAGGGAATATTGTTTGGCTGCTGTTTGCCATTGCTGTTGCCATTCGTCTATGGTGGCTTGAGCATCTGGATATACATTACTATGAGAAGGTATGAGTTTAGCTAGAGCGATCGCTCGTTTTAAATCGCCGTCTTGATATTCTTTTGTAGCTTTATATAAAATTTCTGTCTCTGTGTTGGCTGGAGAAGTACTCAGCAATGAATAAGTTCCCAGTCCCATTAATAAGGTATTAACCGCTAGTCCTACCTTCATTCCTGTGATTAGCGGCGATGGTTGATCAGAATTAGGTTCTTGCCTATATTCTATCTGTTGTGTTTGCAAAAGTTGTGGCAAGGATGTTTCCCATTTCATTTGTTGGAGGACACGCAACACTTCAGCCGCAGACTGAAAGCGTTCTTGGAAATTGTAGCGAATCATTTGGCTGAGAATTGCCGCTAGATAGTCACTCACAGGCGTATCAGCAAAACGCCAAATAATTTCATTACTATCAGGATCTATTTTTAGTTGCAGTGGTTCCAACCCAGTTAAAGCCTGGATAGCAATCATGCCTAAAGCATAGATATCACTATTAATTTGAGTTTTACCAATAAATTGCTCTGGTGGTATATATCCCAAGGAAGTAGCCGGAACCTGATAGATAGATAATTGTTCATCTATACCGAAATTAACTGACTGGATAGAACCAAAGTCAATTAAAACTAATTTGCCATTAACAGCACGTCTGATTAAATTTTCTGGTTTAACATCGCAATGAATCACACCTTGCGAATGTACAAACTGTAAAATACTTAAAGCATCTTCTAAAAATGTAATAACTTCATCTTCGCGCCACAGAGAACCCCAATTTTGAGCAATTGGCAATTCCGCCGTTAAAGCGTGTCCGGCGACGTACTCTTGTACTAAGTAGAAACGCTCATTTTCTTCAAAACAAGCAATGAAATTGGGAATCTGGGGGTGTTGTCCCAAGTGCTTGAGGGTTTCAGTTTCTGTCAGAAAACGTAATCTGATTGTATCTAGTTGACTAGAGTGGAAACTGTTAACCTTAAGTTGTTTAACAACACATTTAGGTTGATGTGGGTAATTGATATCTACAGCAATGTATGTTTGTCCAAATACCCCTGAACCCAGGTTTTGGACAATTTGGTAGCGTGCTTGCAGTATTTTACCGATCATGTGGTGGTTCATGAGCTGGTTACTGAGTTAGTCCTTATATAAGTATTCTCTTGATTGCCTGATGTTTCCGGAAGAGCCTAAAGACAAATTACTATAAGCTCGACTTTATTACACTGCGTATGTCATTTTTTAGAGACGCGATTAATCGCGTCTGTACAATTGTTTTAGTTTCCCGTAGGGTACTTTGAATTGATTCATGAGGTGCTACAGTCGTGGATCGACAGGTTCACTTTCTAGAGCCAAAATTCCAAATACGCATTCATGTACATGACGTAAAGGAGCATGGGTGACAAATCGCTCTAATGCTTCCACACCTAAGGCGAACTCTCGCATGGCCAAAGAACGTTTCAGAGATAACCCTCGTTGGCGTAGACGTTGCAAGTTCTCCGGGGCTGAATATTCAGGGCCGTAGATAATTCGCAGATATTCCTGTCCACGACATTTCACCGCAGGCTGGACAATACCCCGACTACCTTTGACGAGAAATTGCATGGGTTTGACAACCATACCCTCACCCCCGACTTGGGTAAGTTTTTCCCACCAATGTACCCCTTCAGCTTGGCTACTAGGATCAGTTAAATCTATTACTTTGTAGGCGGTAGGAAGGAGTAAATCCGGGTCTGATTGGCAAATTTGGGTAATTTGTTCTATATGCCAACGATGGTCTTTGTCGATATGTACTGCTTTCTCTGTAGCGAGGATATGAAAGGGGGCTAGTTTTAAGTCTCCAATATCGGTGACATTCCAGCAGTAGCGACGGTAAGCAGTGATGTACTGATTGGCCATCTCTGCTCGTTGTTGGTAGTGAGTGAGTTGGGTAGTAATATTGAGGCCGCGATCGCTTGCTTGTTGCAATAATTCTACGGCATCATTGCAAGCTAGGCGTGATGCTACACCAACTGGTGCATATTGCCCTTTGATTAATCCTTGAGCTTTTGCTGACCAGGGCATGAGTTCACAGTCCAAGCATACCCAATCTGTATTAAATGTTTCCCAAAATTTGCTTGCAGTCAGGGCAGCATTTACCCGCGCTAAAAGTTGTGTTTCTAATCCTGGCTCATCAAAAAATCTCCTACCTGTGCGGGTATAGCAAATACCAATACCTTCATCCACCACACCAAACCGTTTCTCGGCTGTTGCTAAGTCCCGACAAACAACCACAATAGCGCGTGAACCCATGTGCTTTTCTTCGCATATAACCTCCGTAATTCCTTGCTTTTGGTAGTAGACGAAGGCCTGGGATGGGTGTTCCAAGTATCCAGGCTCTGAGGAAGTTTCTACCGGGGACATGGTGGGAGGGAGGTAAATCAGCCATTTGGGATTAGCAGCAAAACGGCTCATAATTTCTAAAGCAGCGATCGCATTTTCTTCCCTAATGGTGATATTTGGTTGTAGCTTGGTATTGATGATGCGCTTACCCAATACATCCTCAATGTTGAGAACATCATCAAATTCCTGTTGGGATGTCCGCGTTACAATGTTCTCAACTAAAGGTTTCACCGGTTCGCAGTAAACCCGCGCCGCCGGAACACTCACCAATTCCTTTTCGGGATAACGCAGAGCTGTAAGTTTGCCACCAAACACACAACCTGTATCAATATCAATAGTATTATTCAGCCATTCCGCCTCAGGTATAGGCGTATGTCCATAGACTACCAGCGCCTCACCCCGATAGTCTCCAGCCCAGTTATACCGGACTGGTAAACCAAATTCGTCAATCTCGCCAGTACTTTCACCATACAAAGCAAACTCCCGCACCGCACCAGAACCCCGTCCCTGCATTTCCTGTTTCATCCCTGCGTGTGCTACTACCAAGCGTCCGTCATCAAGTAAGTAGTGGCTGATGAGGGAATCGAGAAAATCTGTCAGTTCCTTGGTGAATGGTGTGCGGATTGCTTCTGGTAACGCTGCAATTTCATCTAGGGTTTGCTGTAACCCATGACTTGCTTTGACATTTTTACCCCGTAGTTTCCGCAAGAGCTTGTTTTCATGATTACCAGGAACACAGATGGCTGTATCTGCCGTCACCATGTTGCGTACTAGCTTGACTGTATCTAAAATACGTGTCCCTCTGTCTACCAAATCACCAAGGAAGACCGCTTTGCGTCCTTGGGGGTGGTAGTAGGTAGGAGCGTTCCAGACTGTATTTTCAACTCCTCCACTTTTTTCATAGCCTAATTGCTGGAGTAAAGCTTCTAGCTCATCACAACAACCGTGGATATCCCCGATGATGTCAAAGGGGCCGTGTTCGTGTTTTTTGTTGTTCCATAATGGTTGGAGTTCAATTTCAACGTTGGCAATTTCCTCTGGTGATTTGAGGGTATGGACGTAACGGAAACCCTCTTTTTCTAAACCACGCAAAGAACGCCGTAACATTTGGGTGTGACGACGGACTACATGGGAGCCGAATTGTCTGTCACTTCTTTGTTGGTTACGTTCATGACATAATTCTTCTGGTAGGTCAAAAACTATAGCCACTGCAAAGCAATGATACTGCTTGGCCATTTGCAATAAAGTCTTGCGGTCTTCTGGCTGGACGTTAGTTGCATCTATGACTGTTAATTTACCTGCGGCTAGGCGTTTAGTAGTTATATAGTGCAGAACATCGAAAGCATCCCTGGAAGCAGACTGGCTATTTTCATCATTGGAAACTAACCCACGACAAAAATCAGAAGATATCACTTCAAACTGTTGAAAATGCTGACGTGCAAATGTCGATTTACCTGCGCCAGAAGCGCCAATCAAGACAACTAAAGATAATTCAGGAATAGTAATTTTCATAGTTAATTAGTCATTAGTCAACAGTCAACAGTTCTTTTCTCCCCCTGCTCCCCAATCTCTTACCTATGTATAAAAACTGCCATTTGTGTAGGTGAACCAACTTCTGGGTCTGCTTCTCCTATAGGTTGAAACTGGACGTTATAAGCAAAGCGTTCTGTGATTTTATTTGCCCAATTTTGGAATTGCGATCGCGTCCATTCAAAGCGATGATCTTTATGGCGTAGTTTCCCTGCTGGTAAATTGGCAAATTTGACATTATATTCAATATTTGGTGTGGTTACTATCACGATTTTCGGTTGAGCAAATTCAAATAAAACTCGCTCAAATGCACCCAAACGTGATAGATCAAGATGCTCAATCACCTCAATCACGGTCGCAGCATCATAACCATGAAAGCGTTTATCTTGATAAGTAAGCGCGCCTTGAATTAATTGCAAACGTTCCCACTGGTTGCGGGGAAGACGCAAGCGGTCTAATCTTTCTTGGGCAATTTCTAGTGACCTGTAGGAAACATCTACACCTGTAATTTGCTCAAAAAAGCTATCTTTTAAGAGGATTTTTAATAAATTTCCTTGACCACAACCCAAATCAATAACGCGCCTAGCATTACTTTGTTTTAACGCAGCAACCACCCCATTCATACGCTGTTGGTTCAAGCTAATGGGCTTTTCTACCGCCGCTTCTTCCTCAGCGTGGGTTTCTTCCGCACTGTCAGGGTCTGGATGATCTTCCTCTGCTAACTGTGCTAAAGCAGTGCGAGTTAAACGGTACTGTCGTTTGAGGTAACGTCTGGTGATTTGTTCTCGTGCTGGATGTTGTGATAACCAACCCTCACCATGACGTAGTAACTTTTCGATTTCTTCTTCGTTGACCCAATAGTGTTTCTCATCATCTAGTACGGGAATCAGGACGTAGAGATGGCTTAACAAATCACTCAAGGGTATGGTGTGCTGGAGTTCAACTGTGAAATATTTACTATTTCCCCAATCTGGAAATTTTTCATCTAAAACGTGACCTTGGGCACTTACAGTGTAACCCAAAGGCTCAAATAATTGTCGCAGAAAACCTTCACCACCACGACAAGGTAAAACAGATAGTTTCGCTACCAAAGGTAGAGACTTTTGGGCTAATTCTGGCTTATCCTTACTACGTCCGCCTAAAGCTGTACTAAATACCTGTGCGATCGCTACACTCATAAAAGATGATGCCACATAAGGGCGATCGCTCACATACTGTTCCAATGTCGCACCTTTCCCGCGCACCAACTTTACCGGGTCAACATCCAACAACAGCGCCGCCGTGCATTTCTGTTCATTCGCTTCTGGATAAAAAACGTGAGCCTGTCCAAATGACAGTGAAAATGACTGACAACGGTCTGGGTGCTTATGGAGTAAGTAGCCTAACTCTGTCGCTGGGGAGTGGGTGGTGCTAATGGTGAGCAGCATTCACTTAATTTAAGTGTTAGTTATTAGCTAATAAATACTGCTCTACGGTAGGCGATTACTGAAAATTCGTAAATGGCTGGGCTTGTGTATATCCATGAACGAACAGCACATCGCCTAACTAACATTAGCTAAAACTGTGGTAACATTCCGATCTGCTGTAATAAAGTAGCAAGATTGTAATAGTCTTTATTAGTTTTGATTTTTCCGTTTTCTAGATTAATAAATGTCACGCCCCGCACCTCAATTATTTGATGGGATGCTGGCACATTATGAAATGCTTCCTTATGAGTCCCTTGCATGACCCACTCTAACGCGCCATTGGTTTCTGATGCAAAACAAGACTGTACATTGATTTTTAAATCAGGTAATGCTGTGCGAGTAGCGATAAAAAAGTCTCTGAGTTGTTCTTTACCTTTACTCACCATACTAAACGCCACATCTTCGTAGTCGCAGTCCTCAGTGAAAAGTGAGAGAAAAGATTCTACATTTCCTGAAGACCATAAATTTGCCCATTGCAAAAGTAGCTCTGTATTTGCGTTACTCACTTATTTATCTTTTCCATACCGTAGCGTATGGAAACAGATTAGTACCTCAACAAATAAATGTCAATACGCTGCCGTATGGAAAAAAAACAAGAAAACATCAAACTGGAACGACAGGACTGGATTAATGCTGGTTTAAAAGTTTTGGCGGAGGGAGGAATTGAAGCCGTCAGAGTAGAACCACTTGCCAAGTTAATCAAGGTGACAAAAGGTAGCTTTTACTGGCACTTCAAGAACCGAGATGATTTGCTAGAAGCGATTTTACAGGAATGGGTGAAAGGTGAAACCAATAATTTAATTGAGCGAGTCGAAACGATAGGTGGGGACGCAACGACTAAATTGCTGCATTTATTTGAATTAGCAATTGAAATTGATGGTCGATTAGAAAATGCAATTCGAGCTTGGGCTGCAAAAGCTGCAAATGTCGCCGAGATTATGCTTCAAGTAGATCAAAGTCGGCTAAATTACACACAAAATTTATTCTTGCAAGTTGGCTTTACACCTTTAGAGGCGAAAGTCCGCGCTCAAATGGCTTATTACTCACTCGTTGGTGAATTTACGGTGGGAACAAGACCGAATCAGGCTGAACGTCTAGCAGAGGTCATATTTGAACACGCTATCCTTACTAGACGAGATTAATCATGCCATATTAAGGCGATCGCGTTTTCTTCCCTAATTGCCTTATCTATGCTGTGTGTAATTTAACCTATGTTGGACATGACTCCAAAGCAAAAAAGCGCCCCCGGTTAAGGAGACGCTTTTTTGTTGAGTTAAGACTTCAGAATTAACCGTTGATAGCAGGAGCGGTTAAAGCAACAGGAGCAACTTCACCAGCAGCCAAGTCTAAGGGGAAGTTGTGAGCGTTACGCTCGTGCATTACTTCCATACCCAAGTTAGCGCGGTTGATGATGTCAGCCCAGGTATTGATTACACGACCTTGTGAGTCGATGATGGATTGGTTGAAGTTGAAGCCGTTCAAGTTGAACGCCATTGTGCTTACACCCAACGCGGTAAACCAAATACCGATTACAGGCCATGCAGCTAGGAAGAAGTGCAATTGACGGCTGTTGTTGAAGGAAGCGTATTGGAAGATCAAGCGACCGAAGTAGCCGTGTGCTGCAACGATGTTGTAGGTTTCTTCTTCTTGACCGAATTTGTAACCGTAGTTTTGTGATTCGTTTTCGGTTGTTTCACGAACTAAGGAGGAAGTTACCAAGGAACCGTGCATTGCGGAGAACAAGCTACCACCGAATACACCTGCTACACCTAACATGTGGAAGGGGTGCATCAAGATGTTGTGTTCTGCTTGGAACACGATCATGAAGTTGAAGGTGCCGGAGATACCCAAGGGCATACCGTCAGAGAAGGAACCTTGTCCGATTGGGTAGATCAAGAATACTGCTGTTGCTGCTGCTACGGGAGCGGAGAATGCTAGGCAGATCCAAGGACGCATTCCTAAGCGGTAGGATAGTTCCCACTCACGACCGAGGTAGCAGAATACGCCGGTCAAGAAGTGGAAGATTACCAATTGGTAAGGACCACCGTTGTACAACCACTCGTCAAGAGATGCTGCTTCCCAAATTGGGTAGAAGTGCAAGCCGATGGCGTTGGAGGAGGGAACAACTGCACCGGAGATGATGTTGTTTCCGTAGATTAAGGAACCTGCTACTGGTTCACGGATACCGTCGATGTCTACTGGAGGTGCGGCGATAAAGGCGATGATGAAGCAGGTGGTTGCAGCTAGCAAGGTGGGGATCATGAGTACACCGAACCAACCTATGTATAGGCGGTTGTTGGTGCTGGTAATCCACTCGCAGAACTGTTCCCATACGTTGGCGCTTTTGCGCTGTTGTAAGGTTGCGGTCATGTCTTTATGATTACGTTGGTTGTATGTATGTTTTAGGCGTTTCCACCTGTTACATACATTAACAGTAATTATTTCGTTTTGTAAAGTGTTTTGAGAAAAAAAACTTTACAAAACTTGGTCACTAACGCTGAAAACCACTATTTACAATGATTTTGGGTGTAGATAAAAATGAGTTTCGCTAAATCCGGCTCGAACAGTAGTTACATTTCTTCAGGAAAATCTGTTTTATGACAGTTGCCGAATCTACCTGTGCCTTAGTGTCCACACAGCCTTCCATAGGAAAGCCGACCGGAGGTATTGCCACTTATAGTCCTGCATATACGATTGTTCCTACCTATGAGTGTTTCAATCGCTGTACCTACTGCAACTTTCGCACCGACCCTGGGGAAAGTTCATGGATGTCTTTATCAGCAGCAGAAGATATATTCAAACGGCTGCAAAATGAGCAAGTTTGCGAAATCCTGATCCTCAGTGGAGAGGTACACCCCAACTCACCAAAGCGTCAAGTATGGTTCCAGAGAATCTACGATTTATGTAAACTAGCGTTAACATTGGGTTTTCTTCCCCATACCAATGCTGGGCCTTTGAGTTTCGCAGAGATGCAGGAATTAAAAAGCGTTAATGTTTCAATGGGTTTGATGCTGGAACAGTTAACACCAAAATTATTAGAAACAGTCCATCGCCATGCACCAAGTAAGTTACCGGAATTAAGGTTACAACAATTAGAGTGGGCGGGAGAGTTGCAAATACCTTTTACAACAGGGTTACTTTTGGGGATTGGGGAAACTAATGATGATTGCTGGGAGACACTAGAAGCCATATCGAAGTTACATCAGCGTTACCATCACATTCAGGAAGTTATTTTACAACCCCACAGCCCAGGAAACCAGCAGACATTTAACGCGCCAGCTTTTAATCCCCATCAGTTACCAGAAGTGATTGCCAAAGCACGCCAGATTTTACCGTCAGATATTACAATTCAAATTCCGCCAAATTTAGTTAAAGATGAGCGATGGTTACTGGCTTGTGTAGAAGCGGGTGCGAGAGATTTAGGGGGAATTGGGCCGAAAGATGAAGTGAACCCTGATTATCCTCATCTTCAGGCGGAGGAATTGAGAGAAATTTTACAACCTGCGGGTTGGGATTTGATGCCACGTTTGCCTGTGTATCCACAGTTTGATGGTTGGTTGTCAGGGGAGTTGCAGGCAAGTGTGAGAAGGTGGAGAGAATTGGTAATTGGTAATTGGTAATTTATTTTTGATATGAGTTTGGTATTAGGATTCCGTGTTTGGGACTGAATAGTAATGCTAATAGGAATAGTCCTGAAACTACTAGAACGATCGCTGGGCCGGAGGGTAAATTATAAAAGTAACTCAGGTACATACCGCTAATACTCGAAAAAACCCCTATCCCTGCGCCTAAGATCATGACTTGGTGTAGGCGTTTCACCAATAGGTAAGCGGTTGCTCCTGGTGTAATTAACAGTGATAGTACTAAGATTACGCCTACTGCTTTCATGCTGGCGACAATTGTTAGAGCAATCAGCAGCATTAAACCAAAGTTTAAGCGATTTACTGGTAAGCCTGCGGCTTGAGCGCCTAAAGGATCAAAGGTGTAAAATAATAGTTCCTTATATAATAAAATTACGACCGTTAAAACTATAGCGGCGATAATGGCGGTATCACGCACCTCATCAACAGTCACGCCAAGGATATTACCAAAGAGAAAGTGATTGAGGTCGATTTTATTATCTTTTTGAACAACGGTAATCAAGGTAATACCCAAGGCGAAGAATGCTGAAAATACTATACCCATTGCAGCATCTTCTTTGATGGGCGATCGCGTCCTAATCCAAGCGATCGCTATCGTACTCAAAACCCCAGCAATAAATGCGCCCACGAATATGTTAGCGCCCACCATAAAAGCGATCGCTAGTCCTGGCAAAACCGAGTGACTGATAGCATCACCCAACAGCGCCAATCTTTGCACCATCAAGTAACTACCCACAACCGCACACAACAAACCTACTAAAATAGCAATCACAAGCGATCGCTGCATAAAGCCATATTGCAACGGCTCAATTAAAGCTTCTAACATGGATGTTTAATCATTAGTCAGTGGTCAGTGGTCATTAGTCCATTGTCAATAGTCAGTTGTTATACCAATTTAAATAAACCGTCTGTAGAGACGCGATTTATCGCGTCTTCTTCACCCAATGATGTGTTGCCATCATTAATTGAGTTGGTATTAGTTGTTGTGCGTCGTATGAGTTATGAGACTTACGCAACCAGATTTTCTGTTGATACTAGGTATCCCTACACCCCTATACCCCTACACCCCAATCCCCGTTCAAGCTGCATCCGAGAAATAGATGACTTTACCGCCGTAAGCTTGGTGCAGGTTATCCTCTGTAAGTACTTGTTGGCGGGAACCTGCGGCGATTAATTCACGGTTGAGTAATACTAAATCATCGAAATGGCTGATGGATTCGCCTAAATCGTGGTTAACTACCAACACAATTTTGTTAGCCGCAGCTAGTTCATGGAAAACCTCAAAAATAACTGTTTGGGTTTTTTGGTCGATACCTACCAAGGGTTCATCAAAACAGAATATGTCTGCTTGTTGTGCTAAAGCCCTCGCTAAAAATACCCGTTGTTGTTGTCCCCCTGATAATTGTCCTATGGGGCGATCGCAATAATCCAACATTCCCACTCGTTCTAAGGCATTCTTGGCAACTTGGCGACTCACAGCCGAGAAACTACGTAACCAACCTGTTTTCTTTACCCGTCCCATCATCACCACATCCCAAACTACGGCGGGATAAGTCCAGTCAATTTGGCTACGTTGGGGAACGTAAGCAACTTTCCCCAATTGCTGCATCAGGGGTTTTTCTTGGTATAATACCTTACCACTGCTAACGGGAACCAAGCCTAACATTGCTTTCATCAGAGTGCTTTTACCAGCACCGTTAGGGCCAAATATTCCTGTTATTCGTCCCGGTTTGACAATACAGTTAACATCCCGCAAGGCTTCTTGTGTACGGTAGTGTACCCCTAGATGGGAGATATTAATTGTTGCTGTTGCTGTTGATGTATCCACTGGTTCCCGCATGGAATTAGTTGCTAAGGAAAAGTTCGCAATTTGCATGGTGTCATTTCCGAGACGTAAAAAATGAAAAGATTATGAAAATAATGTAACTTAAAAAATGAGAAAAATATGAAAATAACTATAACAGTCTGATGAATGCAATCACTCACTCAAAAGCCAGATTTTGCTGGCGATCTGTATTAGGCGTACTTGTAGGACTTTTGATAGGTGGATGTACCTCAGTCAACTCTAGCCGTACTCCTGGGGATGCAGAGAGTAAACCGCAAGTCGTAGCAACTAGTACCATCATCGCCGATTTAGCTGAAGAAGTTGGGGGAGAAGAAATTCAATTAACTGGAATACTTAAGCCAGGAACAGATCCTCATGTTTACGAACCAGTACCAGCCGACAGCAGAGTTTTAGAAAAAGCTGACTTGATTTTGTATAACGGTTACAACCTAGAACCAGGGTTGATTAAGTTAATGAATGCTGCTGGTAGTAAAGCCAGAAAGTTAGCTGTGGGAGAAGTTGTCAAACCATTGCAGTTAGATAAAGGTAAAGGTGAGGTAGTGCCAGATCCTCACGTTTGGGGGAGTGCAGAAAATGCTGCGGCTATGGTTAATGCTATTCGAGATGGTTTAATTGATTTATCCCCTAAAGATAGAGAAAAATATACTCAGAGGGCATCACAGCTTACAGATGAATTAAAACAGTTGCATAGCTGGATTAATCAGCAGATACAGACAATTCCACCTGATAAGCGCAAACTAATAACAACCCACGATGCTTTCCAATATTATGGACGAGCTTACGGTCTGGCGATCGCCGGTACTTTAATTGGCATTAGCACTGAAGAACAGCCAAGCGCCCAAACAGTTAAAAGATTAGTAGACTCGATTAAAAAGATCGGTGTACCTGCAATTTTTGCCGAAACTACAATTAATCCCACTTTAATTAGAACTGTTGCCGAAGAAGCAGGGATAAAACTAGCACCAAATCAACTCTACTCTGATTCCATTGGTGCTAAAGGAAGTAATGGCGATTCCTATATCAAAATGATGGAGGCAAACACACGCGCTATTGTAGAAGCCTTGGGTGGAAAATATACGCCTTTTGAACTAAAGAAGTAAATACATTTTTTGGTTGTATTTCTATAGTCTGAGGTTATTTGTAAATCTAAAAGCTAGGATATGGCCTTAGATATGTAATTGTCTTCAAAGTAGGAAACTCTTACTTGAGAAAGAACTAAATAAACATTTGATTTTTTAGAGTGTGTTAGTGGACATAAAAGATTTTAATTGCTGAAATAGCCATGACTAACGAAAATCTAGAAAATCAAAATAATCAACCAAAAGAAATTAAACAACCAGTAAGTAAAGATTGGCATTCCCGTGAGGAACCAACTGCGAAAGAAAGAAACTTAACAGCAAACCCTGGTGATAGAATTGCCGACGAACCCCAATCCATCGAAGAGAAAGCCCAGCAGGTGGCTGTAGATGCACCAGACATCACAGGCGATCATATTAAAGTACCTACCTACTTTATTGTTGACGAACCTAACGGTGAACAAAAAGCATTACATCACGTCAAGGATGCTGAAGAAATTTCTGATGTAATTCGTCAAGCTAGGGTAGATGAAAACGGAAATCGTATTTGGTGGTAGTTTTCAGTGCATTATCTTAGATGATAGATACCCGACTTTTTAAAAACGTCGGGTATCTGAACACACTATAAATAAATTAACGTGAGTTCGATGACCTCTCCCCAAACCCCTCTCCGACGCGGAGAGGGGCTTAAATATCCTGAAAGTTCAACGAAAAATTAGAGTTTTGAAGCCTCTCTCCTTGCAGGGGAGAGGTTTGGAGAGGGGTTTTTAAAATTCGTCGAACTCACGTTAAATTATACGAATTCAATTAATGATTGCACCACATCCTTGGGTGAAGAAGACGCGATTCATCGCGTCCCTACAAATGGTTTATTTGTTGCATTCTTTTTTCAAATTGGTATTACTCCGGTAAACCCTTGACTTGCAGCAAGTCTAACTCTTGTTCAAATATTTCATCAATTGGCAACATCTTGCCATCTTGAGTCATGAATTTGTGGTCTTTTGTTGCCTTAATTATTGACCCATCTTCTAAACAATATTCAAATACTTCTTGTTTACCTCGATGATGCCATTGAGCAATAGGTTGGGTGTAAACAATACCATTACTATCAATGCTAAATACACTACACTCAATACCTTTGTCTACAATCTCACCAATAGGTACAAATCCATATTCAACTGTTAAAACTTCTGTATCGTAACTTAAGCAATATTCGGCGAATTTCAACATATCCTCAAATAGCTTTTCAGCTACTTGCTTCTTGACACCATTTTTTGTTGAACCATCGATAAATTTTTCTTGCTGCTTCTGCATCTCCGAAACTTTCTTTTTACCCATCGCACGACGTAGCAAGTCGGCTTGTCCTAAGGTATAACCAGCCATATCTTGAGCAATTTTCATGATTTGCTCCTGATAGACCATGATTCCATAGGTTTCATTTAAGATTGGTTCTAAAACTTGGCTTTCATAATCGATATTTTCCCGCCCGTGTTTACGGTTAATAAACTTAGGAATTAATCCAGCATCTAAAGGGCCTGGTCGGTAAAGTGCCAGGATAGAAGAAATATCTTCAATATTAGAAGGCTTCAAATCTCGTACTATCTGTTTCATCCCTGAAGATTCTAATTGAAATATACCTTCTAATTCACCTGATTCCAACAATTCATAAGTCTTTTGGACATCTTTTGGTAAAGTTTTATATTCACCTTTAGCTAATATCTTTTGTGCCTTACGTTCTTGACTGGTGATTTCGTAAGGGTCGATTCTAAAGCCGTGTTTTTCTTCAATTAAATCAATTGTTTTTTGAATCATCGTCAGGTTTTTTAATCCCAAGAAGTCCATTTTTAACAAACCCATTGATTCCAGGTCTTCCATGAAATATTGAGTAATTACAGACCCATCATTATTTTTTTGCAGTGGGACAATTTCATCTAATGGATCAGCAGAAATGACTACACCGGCGGCGTGAACACCAAAGGTTTTGTTAGTTCCTTCGATTCGCATCGCCATATCTAACCAATGGCGGACTCTGGGGTCATTATCATATTTTTCTTTAAACTCTGGTTCTGGAGTGGTGTCAGAAACCATCACCTTCAGTTTAGTTGGTTTACCCCGGACTACAGGAATTAATTTCGCCATTTTGTCGGCTTCCCCATAGGGAATGTTTAACACTCTGGCGACATCTTTTAAAACTGCTTTGGAAGTTAGACGGTTAAAAGTAATGATTTGGGCGACTCTTTCTTTCCCATATTTATCTGTTACATATTCAATTACTTTATCCCGTTGTTCAATACAGAAATCTGTATCGATATCAGGCATTGATTTACGTTCTGGGTTCAAAAATCGCTCGAAGAGTAACCCATGATGTACCGGATCAATGTTGGTAATTCCCATTGTGTACGCAACTAAGGAACCAGCCGCCGAACCCCGACCAGGCCCCACAGGGATATTATTATCTCTGGCAAATTTGATATAGTCCCACACTACTAAAAAGTAGCTGGAGAATCCCATTTGTTGCAACATTTTGAGTTCATATTCTAGCCGTTCTCTGTAGACTGGCTCGACTTCGTTGCGGGATTTACGATTGAGTTTGTCTAATAGTCCTTGCCATGCAACTTCTTCGACATAAGTATCAGGAGTATGACCTGAAGGAATTGGGTAGTTGGGAATACGAGGCTCACCCATAATATGGTAAGGCTCGATTTTATCAGCGACTTCTTCTGTGGTGGCGATCGCTTCTGCAATTACATCATCGGTTAAATGGTCGCGGAATAGCAACTTCATCTCTTCGCCAGATTTGAGATATTCTGTACCGCTATACCGCATTCGCTTATCTTCACTAATTAGCTTGCCAGTTTGAATACATAGCAATGCGTCGTGTGCTTCTACATCAAAGCAAGAAATGTAATGGGAATCATTGGTAGCAACAAATTTAATATCTAACTCACGGGCAATTTTAATAATTTCTACGTTGACAATACGGTCTTCTTGTGATCCGTGGTCTTGAATTTCTAAATAAAAATCATCACCAAAAACATCTTTATACCACTTGGCAACTTTCCGCGCTGCATCTGGTCTGTTGCTAAGAATTGCTTGGGGAATTTCTCCACCTAAGCAAGCACTGGTGACAATTAAGCCCTCATGATACTCCTTGAGCAAATCTTTATTAATACAAGGGCGAGAAAAAATACCTTTACCTTGTACACCTTGGAGGTGAGAGATTGTAGTTAATTTGACTAAATTTTTGTAACCTTTAGTATTTTTAGCTAAAACAACTTGATGATATTTAGGGCGACCACGTTCTTGTTTTGCCAGGTCGCCGTTCAGGATATACATTTCGTTGCCAATGATGGGCTTAATATTCTTACTGCGGCAAATTTTCAGTAGTTCGATCGCACCATACATGACACCGTGATCGGTAACAGCGATCGCTTTCATACCCAAGGCGATCGCTTGATCAATCAACTCAGGTAGCTGACTAGCCCCATCCAGCAGGCTGTAATCACTATGAATATGTAAAGGTACAAAGGACATAACTCTCTCCCAGCCCTAGCCCACAATCTCCCCCTGGGATTTCTTGTGAACCAGATTTTATCTAGCAACGGAATCTTAGATTAACGCTTTTAGGAAATTTCCACTTCCGCAGGAGATGTGTAAATAATGACAGGTGGAGCCAGGGGAACGATATTTCGTACCAATTCAATTAACGTGAATTCGACGGAACCTAACCCCAACCCCTTCCCTACAAGGATACTGTTGGCGAATTATTGAAGGGTTAAGCCCCTCAAGAGTTTGGAACAGTGGAAAAAAGAGAATAAGTATATTGAGCGTAGCATCTACAAAGATTATGACCCTGCACCCGCGTGATATGTCGCAGATTCCTGAAACAACAGCGCAAGTAGCCCGGAATTCATTTCCCAAAGGGAACATATATATGAAGATGCGGGATGAAATAGGAGTGTTATATAAGGATGAGGATTTTGTCAAACTTTACCGCGCAGATTGTGGTCAAAGTGGAATATCAGCAGGACAACTGGCATTAGTGACAGTAATGCAATTTATCGAAGGTTTAACGGATAGACAAGCGGCGGATGCAGTGAGGGGTCATATTGATTGGAAATACGCACTATCGTTGGAATTAAATGACCCAGGGTTTGATTATTCAGTACTTTCAGAATTTCGTCAGCGATTAATCAAAGCAGGACGAGAGCGAGAGTTACTCAACCAAATGCTAGCTCGTTTCCAAGAACTAGGTTGGCTCAAAAATCGCGGCCGTGTCAGAACTGATTCAACTCACGTATTAGCCGCAGTACGACAGTTAAATCGTTTGGAATTAGTGGGAGAAACTTTACGTCATACCTTAAATGACTTGGCTTATTTTGCCCCTGATTGGCTCAAATCGAGAGTTGACGTTGATTGGTTTGAACGTTACTCCCTGAGATTTGAGCAATACCGCTTGCCCAAATCAAAAGCCGAACGTGAGAAATTGAGGCGAAAAATTGGTGAGGATGGTCATCATTTGCTATCCGCTTTGTATGCAGACTCAACTTGTAATTGGCTGTGGCAGATTCCATCAGTGGAAACATTACGTATAGTTTGGGTGCAACAATACTATATTCAATTGCAACAAGTCTATTGGCGAGAACAAGATAACTTACCACCAAATAGACTACAGATTGAATCTCCTTACGATGTTGATGCACGCAATTCCAGCAAGCGAGAAATCAACTGGACTGGTTATAATCTGCATCTGACAGAAATTTGTCACCCCATACTGCCAAACTTAATTATCAATGTGGAAACGTCCGTGGCCACAAGTGCGGATGTTGAGATGACACCAGTAATTCATTCTCGTTTAAACCAGAACAATCTTTTGCCACAAGAACATGTTGTCGATACTGGCTATGTCAATGCTCAAAACTTAGTCGATAGTCAATCCCATTTTCATGTTGATTTAGTAGGAAAAGTTCCCCCCGGAACTAGTTGGCAAGCAACAGCACAATCCGGCTTTGAGCAAAATTGCTTCACTATTCATTGGGATTTGATGCGTGTTGATTGCCCAATGGGTAAACAAAGTAAGTCCTGGCGTACAACTGTCGATAGCCATGACAATCCAGTAGTCAAAATACAATTTGACAAATCCGATTGTTCGCTTTGTTCAAGTCGCTCAAAATGCACTCGCTCCAAAAAACTACCGCGTCTTCTGACCCTCAAACCACAGGAACTACATCTTGCATTACATGATGCTCGCATTCGCCAAAAAACTGAATCTTTTCAACAAATTTATCACCAACGTGCTGGCGTTGAAGGCTTGATTTCCCAAGCTACTGGTCGCTACCAATTACGCCGTTGTCGCTACATTGGTCTTGCCAAAACTCTCTTGCAGCATGTCATTACTGCTGCTGCTATCAACTTCAGTCGGATGTGGGATTGGTGGCAACATGTCCCACGCAGTCAGACTCGCGTTTCTCACTTTGCTCGAATTGCTCCCACTGCCTCATAGTATTCCTGATTTTCTATTTTGTGATGATTGGTTTTGCCCTCTATCAATTCGCCAACAGTATCCTACAAGGGAAGGGGCTGAAAATCTATAACTGAGTACCAAATAATCAGGGTTTTAAGCCTCTCCCCGCGTCGGGGAGAGGTTTGGAGAGGGGTTCTTCCGAATTTATCGAACTCACGTTCAATTAATGATTGCAACACATGATTGGGTGAAGACACGATGAATCGCGTCTCTACGGATGCTTGATTTGTTGCATTCTTTTTCAAATTGGTATTATACTGAATAGGGAAAGGTAGTATCATTTGAAGCAGAGGGAAAAAGGCTAGAAAAATGGTACGTCCCAGGATAAAACTAACAGAGCATCTATCAACAGAAGAAATAGAACAAAGTTATCGCCGATGTGAAGATGCACAAGAGAAAACCCGATGGTTAGTGATTAAATTGCTCAATCAACAACCACAGTTGTCAGCGCAAAAGGTAGCAGAGATTGTGGGATTCTCAGGGGACTGGGTGAGAAAAATCGTGCGGCGATACAACAAGCTAGGAGCAAACGGAATCATCAATCAACAGAAACTGAAACCAGGAGGAAAAAAACTTGCACTCACAAACGAGCAACAACAGTGGTTGCGCCAAAGGTTAGCTTCACCACCAGAAGATGGGGGGTTATGGAGTGCGCCAAAAGTAGGGGAATTGATCCGAGTACAGTTTGGAATTACACTCCATGTCACTACAGCTTGGGATTACCTCAAAAGGCTAGGATTTAGTCTGCAACAACCACGACCTCTGCATACTGAGGCGGCAACTTTTGTTCAAAGACAGATGTTTAAAACTGAGTTAACGGAGTTTGTGCGATTGTTACGTTTCCTCCATCCGCACAAATCAGTTGAAGTTTGGGCAGAAGATGAAGCTCGATTAGGCCTCAAACCCATCGTCCGTCGAGTTTGGACACCAGTAGGTCATCGTCCCAATGCTGTGCATCGCACTCGTTACCAATGGCTTTATACTTATGGATTTGTCCATCCAGCTACTGGCGAGAGTTTTTTCTTGATTTTACCCAGAGTCAACATTGCTGTCATGCAAATGGCTTTAGATGCTTTTGCCGCTGAAGTCAATCCTCATCATCACAAAATCATTGTTTTGCTTGTTGATCAAGCTGGTTGGCATACCAGTAAACAATTAATGTTGCCAGCTGGTATCATTCTGTTTCCTCTGCCTGCTTATACACCTCAACTCCAACCGACTGAGTGTGTTTGGTCGCTTCTACGTGAAGCTGTTGCTAATCAGATGTTTTCTACTCTCGATGAACTAGAAACTGTGTTAATTTCTCGTTGTCAATGGTTAATGTCTCACCCTCAAATTGTTCATGGCAAGGTTGGGTTTGATTGGATTTGCCAAATTTGACCTCAGTTATTCAATTAATACTTCCTTTCCCAATTTAGTATTATGTCCCCAATCCCCAATCCAAGGCAAAAGAAAACATCTTTTAACTTTTGACTTTTGACTTTTGACTTTTTTGTCCCCAATCCCTACGACTTACCTTAAAACTCGCACTGTAAAAGGATAGCGATAATGTTCACCGTTGTAAGCTTTGGTGGCGGCAAAAGTTACTAAGAATAGTTGCATTAATAGTAAGGCTATGGTGAAGTACATCCAAATCAATAATAAGCTGTCTAAAACTGTACTAACTTGATTTATTTCACCATTAGTAGTGACTGCAACGCTACAACTAGCTAAAACTAATAGTAATGATACGGCTATGACGAAGACGATGTAGAACGTCAAAGAAATCTGAAAATTTAATGATTCTTTACCTTGAAAATCAACCCAGGGATATTTGACCTTTCTGGATTTCCAGACTAAGAAAGGGATTAAAACATTTAACGGTAAAAATAAAGGAATGCCTAGAAATACTACAAAAAATAAAAGTAACCACGCTAATAACGCTGAGAAATGACACAACATCGCCCAGACCCGCATTTGTTTGTTGTGTTGTAATCTCATGGTTTTTTATCTCATGTGGATTGAGAAAGAATGCTTATCCACATTATCAATAAAAAAAGCCCCGAAACAGCTTAAAATTTGAGAATTTCTCGGTCATAATTTTCCGGTAGTGGCTCAATTTCCCATACTATGCCTTCTCCAGCCTCTAGGGCAACTTCAACGTAGAGTTGTTCTACTGCATTTGTGGCGATGTCTTCATTGTTGGGAAATGACTGTAGGTCTTCTGTGAGGAGTCGGAGTTTAAAGCCACCGGGAATGACTGCGCCTACGGCTGCATTCCGTAATTCAAAACGCCAATAAGGTGCGTCTGGTTCACCTTGTGGTGTAATCAACAGTTCGTATAGTTGACCAGCAATGGTTAATCGACGTGATAGGGTGACACCTGTTTGTCTCTCTTCTACACTCCTAGCCCCAGCCGCACTTAATTGTAAATTCAAGCGTCCCCAACCCATAGTCTGTGCTACTTGAGACACACCACTTTGTAACCATTGCAGCACTGATCTTTGTTCTGGTAGTCCCAAACGACGTTCATATAAGCTTTGTCGCCAGCCGCCGTGTTCAATTAATGCGCCCCATAGTTGAAAAGGGATGGCTAGCCGGGGGTTAATAATTTCGGGATTGCTTAAACGGGTGATGAGATTTTGGGCTTGTTCTTGGGGTATGGTTGGTAATGGGGCGATCGCCGTACGGGTAATTTCATCAGGGCATAAATCCCGCGCTACAGCTAACACACTTATATCGTTAACAATATCAGTTATGTCTAAAGAATAGGTGCGATCGCCTGGATCATATTTACCTTGATGCTTCAGTTGCGTGTGGGTACAATAGCCCCAAACTTTTACATATTCCCCATCTACTTGCACTGCTAAATAATAATCCCCAGCCCAAGTTGGTAAATCTACCCATTCCTGCTGTACACGTAATTCGCTGTGATCAATATTTTCACTGGGAACCAAAATAAATCTCTTGCCGTCAATTGTGACTGCTGTTCCGTTCACTAGTTCCCAAAGACTGGCTAGAGTTGTGGCGGATGGCCACACCTTTGCCTGTGTGGAAAAGTCTTCCTGTAACCACGGCAAGACCGCACTCAGGCAAAGTTCGTTGAGATAAGCTTGATAACGTGAATAAGGATGAGAAAATAACTGGCTGTCAAGATTTGCTGTTGTGGAGTCAGGGATTTCTAGAATCAGGTCTGTCGAGTCAGCAAAGGTGAATACAGTGGGGTTAGCAGTCATAAGGTTTACTCCGGGGATTTCTTTGGCTGGGTTTGGGGCAAGCTGGGAAAATTGCTGTTTCCCGAACAGACGTGAAAATCTCCAATTCTTTATTAATAGTTAATTTTCGACTGTTTTAGCATTTTTCATGCTTTGGAGACATTGTAGTAATTCTGTAACCAGTCTTCTATTAATGTACTCATAGCTTTGAGTATGTCTGAAGTCAGGGAAATATGCAGTTTGTCTTGACTCCAGCCAGCTACAGACCGTAGTAGGGTTTCCTTGGCTTTGGTTAATCGCCGGGAAACAGTGTACTGTTTGATGTCTAATTCTTGAGCAATGCCATCTTGATTGAGTTTTTGCTCGTAGTACAATTGCAGTATTTGTTGTAGTTGCGTGTCAAGTTTAGCGATCGCTTCAACTAAGACTTGATAAATTTCCGTTTGTTGAGAAGTTCTGGCTTGTTCTTCTTCTTGGGCAATAATTTCCTGAATTAGGGATGGCTGTTCTGTCCCTGGGAGATTATCTAGCAACTCAAATGAATCATCCGCACCTTTGGAGACATTGAGAGAATCTGGGGTGGGATAAAGATATTTACGGGCTGCTTTTGCTGCATTTAACAAGCACTTTTCGATATCTTGGGGGTTAGTTGGTTGGTTGCTTTGGGAATTGTAAGCTTTGGCGATCGCATCCCAAGTAGCATCATCTGGTCGGGACAGTTGGCGAGAGTTAGCCGCCTTGGTAGGGAGATACAAAGTTTTAAAGCAATTCCAAGCGAGGATATAGGCAGGAATCTCCGTTGAAGATAAACCACTGTTTTGTAAAGACTCATGCAAGCGCTTTTGGCTGATTTTGCGTAACAGACCCCAATCAGTACAGATATCGACTTCTTGACGTTGGCGTAAAGTTTCGCGGATCGCACTACCAAAAATCAGACTGGCGTAGTTTTTCAGGGTACTGCTTTGACTGGGATCGAAACCTTTGAGGACTCGATCAACTTGGGCGATCGCTACTTGGAAACAGTCCGATAACCTGTATTGCGTACTAATAAAATTAGCGGCTGTTTTTTGGGATATCCAATAACAAGGTTCTTGCAGATAAGCAGTTAGATGTTGCTTCGCCAGAGGTTGAGTTTCCGGAACTTGCCAAAACTTATACCAATACAAAGCCCAAAAAGATTCCGAAGTTTCCTTTGGCGTGTGCTTCAGACAACTGAGGATACTACGACGCAGTCGTGATTCCGTCGCCCAACCACTGAAGCGATCGGCATCGAACTGCACAAAAGTCGAAAAAATTTCAGTAACGCTTTGCCGAGGTTGCATAAAACTAGAAGCCGACCTAGAGGAAGAATGAAGGCGTTAAACGACACCTGCACAAACTTTACTATAAGCAACAAAGATTACCTTTGTGCCACTCAAGTGATTTTCTTAACTGTCTTAACTGTCTTAAGTGTCTATTGAACTATGTTAACTGTCCACTTAAATTTCTGATTGACTATCTTAACTGTCTTAAATGCTATTGCATTTCATTGATAAAGTTGAGAGTATCTTTCTACTGAATAATTTAAGAATAATAAACAAAAATCATGCTTTCTTATTAAAGCTAATTTTTAACTTATAAACAATCAAGTTTAATAAGGATATAAAAGCTAATGCAGCTAAATAATTATAGTCAAAACCTAGAAAGTCCAAATAGTGAAAATTTTATATATAGAGATATAGAAATTGCGATTCTGTCGAGTTTAACTGTTGATGATTGTGTAGTTATAGAGAAACAAACAAAAAATCTAGAATCAGAATTAGTTGCTTATATAGTTCCATCAGGGTTGTTTGTACCAGAACAATTATTGTCTCACCTGCAAGCAATTCTACCTAGAGAATTAGTACCTACCGCCATAGTCACAATCTCCACCATACCCCTAACAAGTACAGGTCAGGTAGATGAAGTTACTCTAGCTAGTTTAGAAGTTATTGACTCCGACTTAATATATCGCGCACAGAAGCAACTAGAGTCATTGTCAGCAATTGAACGTGTTGCAGTGGTGGCTGAACCATTGGTGACAAATGTTCCTCCTGTGCATTTGCAAGACTTACTAGGTGAAACTGAGGCGATCGCCTTTGAAGATAGTCAGCAAAATTTACAAGCAACTATACCTAGACAGAACGTAGAAAATCAGGAGACCTTTTCATCAAAAAATTTAGCTATTAGTCAAGGGGAACCTCTGCCACAGTCCGAAAATGCTCCTAAAACTTTAAAAGAATTATTACAAAAAGCTACTCAAAATTCGACTAAAAATATTATTTATATTCAACCAGATGGTAGTGAAAAATTCCAATCATATCGGGAAGTATGGCAAGATGCTCAACGGATTTTATCTGGGTTAAGAAAGCTAGGACTTAAGCCCCAAGATAAAGTAATTTTTCAACTAGAAGACAATCAAGATTTCATTTGTGGTTTTTGGGCTTGCGTGCTTGGTGGCTTCGTTCCAGTACCCATATCCATCGCCCCAACCTACGAATTAGCTAATAGTATTGCCAGCAAACTGCAAAACACTTGGCAGATGTTGGATAAACCGTTTGTACTAACAAATGCTGCCTTAGCCCCCAAAATTGATGACTTATCCAAATTTTTAAAATTAGAAAACTTTCAATTTGCAATTATTGATCAGTTGCGTGAGTGTGAACCGGATTTAAATCTGTATCAAAGTCAGCCAGAGGATTTAGCGATTTTGTTCTTGACTTCTGGTAGCACTGGTATACCCAAGTGTGTGATGCTCAATCATCACAATTTATTGAGTATGACAACTGGCTTAATTTTAATGGGTCATTTCTCCAGCCAGGAAAGTGTTTTAAATTGGATGCCTTTGGATCACGTCGGTGCGCTAGTTTCTCTCAGTATTATGGCTGTGAGTTTAGGTTGCCAACAAATCCATGTACCTACTAACTTGATTGTCCAGAACCCGCTTTTGTGGCTGGATTTAATTGACAAACATCAAGCCACGATTAGTTGGGCCCCTAACTTTGCCTTTTCGCTGATATGCGATGCTTTGGGCGATTCTATCTACGGAAAGATGGGTGAACAGTATCGGCCTGAAAATAATCAAAAACACTGGGATTTATCATCTATGGGTTTTGTGATCAACGCAGGAGAACCCATTGTTACCAAGATAGCCAGGAATTTCTTAAAACTGCTTCGCCCTTATGGTTTACCAACGAATGCGATTCATCCAGCCTTTGGGATGAGCGAAACCTCTTCTGGGATTACATACTCTGATAGTTTTTCTCTAGAATCTTCATCAGATGACAGTTTATTTGTAGAATTAGGGCTGCCACTTGCTGGGGCTTCACTGCGGATTGTTGATGAAAATGAACAAATAGTTACAGAAAGTACGATTGGGCGTTTACAGGTTCAAGGTGCATCTGTGACTTCTGGTTACTATCAAAATCCACAGGCGAACCAAGAAATTTTTACTTTTGATGGTTGGTTTAACACCGGAGATTTAGGTTTCCTCCATCAAGGGCGTTTAACTATTACTGGACGGCAGAAAGATGTAATTATCATTAATGGGCTAAATTACTATTGCCACGAAATCGAGGCCGCAGTTGAAGAAATTAAAGAAGTAGAAGTTTCTTATACAGCTGCTTGTGCTGTTAGACAACCAGGAATTCATACTGATAAACTAGCGATCTTCTTCCATACTGCGATCGTTGATGACACTAGTTTATTAACTCTGCTAAAGGAAATTCGTACCTCCGTTGTCAATAAAGTGGGCATAAACCCGGATTATTTGCTGCCAGTAGAGCCAGAAGCTATTCCTAAAACCGCCATTGGAAAAATCCAGCGATCGCAACTGAGTCGGCGCTTCAATACAGGTGAATTTAAATCAGTTATTAAACACGTTGATATATTACTCGGTAACGCCAATACCATTCCTGATTGGTTCTACCGTCAAGTATGGCAGCCCAAAAATCCTATTACTTTTAATTCTTCTTTAAACCTTACTAATTGCACCTTGGTATTTCTAGATGCTTTTGGTTTGGGTACATATTTATGTCAAATATTATCAGAGCGTAACCTGCAATACATAACAGTTTCTCCAGGTGAAGATTTTCGCAAAATCAATCACTCACACTACACAATTACCCCAGGGCAGGCCAAAGACTACAAACTATTACTCAAATCTCTAGCAACCGATAATATTACCATTGGGCAGATTCTTCATCTATGGAATTATGACCAATATCTTGGCGAAATCACAAGTATTGAGGCTTTGGAAGCAGCGCAAGAAAAGGGAATATATAGTTTATTATTCCTAGTTCAAGCTTTAGCAAAAGTTCAGGGTGTAGATAGTCCTATTCAATTACTATTTATATCTTCTTATGTTCAGTCTATTTCCTCAGATGACCCCATAGCTTATGAAAAATCACCAGTTTTAGGACTGCTAAAAACCATTCCTCAAGAATTACCTTGCTTAAACTGTCGCCATATAGATTTGCCATTTGCTGAAGTTGAGAAAACTGGAACTTATCTCTTACAAGAGATGCAGGTTTCCTCAAAAGAACGAGAGGTAGCTTATAGAAATGGGCAACGTTTCATTCCTCGCCTAGAAAAAGTAGATTTTACCAGCAAACCTAAATCTCCTATTTCCTTCAAGCACAGAGGTACTTATTTAATAACTGGAGGATTGGGTGGTATAGGAATTGAAATTGCGCGTTACTTACTAAAACATTACCAAGCTCGACTCCTATTAGTTGGTAGAACTCCTTTAATTCATCATGGAAAAGAAGATGTTATTACACAACATCAAAAAGCTTACCAAGAACTATCACAGCTTGGGGGAGAAGTAATTTACGAAGCTGTTGACATATGTGACTTAAACCACTTGCAAATAATAGTTGAAAAAGCTCAATCCCAATGGTGTAAAAATCTTGATGGAGTACTTCATTTAGCTGGAACTTCTCATGAGCAAATGATACTTGAAGAAACTCAGGAGAACTTAGCAGCAATACTACGTCCTAAAGTGTTTGGTGCTTGGACACTACATCAATTGGTAAAAGATAACAAAGGCAGCATTTTTATCAACTTTTCTTCGGTAAACGGTTTTTTTGGTAGTACTGCTGTTGGTGCTTATGCTGCGGCTAATAGTTTTCTGGACGGCTTTTCTCATTACCAAAACTCACACAGTGAATTAACAAGCTATTGTTTGAGTTGGAGTATGTGGCATGAAATAGGCATGAGCCAAGGATATCAGCTGAAGAATCTCATCCGCACCAAAGGTTTCTATGTCATGTCTTCCTCTCAAGCAATATCTTCAATGCTTGCCACCTTACAACATCAGCAAACCCATCTATTAATAGGTTTGGATGGCAGCAACCAAAACATTCAACTTTGGCAGTCTCAAGCCTTTAATTTACAAAAATTATCTGCTTATTTTACTACTCATAGTAGTGACGATATTTTTAAATTACAGCACTTAACTGTGGAAGACCGCTTTGGAAATTCCTGCAATTGTAACTTAGTCAAGCTGAAAGAAATACCCTTAACCGAAAGTGGTGCAATTGATAAGAACAAATTAATTCGACAATTTACTGGACAGGACACAGGAACTCATGTAGCACCCCGAAATAAGTTAGAGCAACAAATTGCTGATATTTGGGAACAAGTTTTGGGAAGACCAGTGTTTAGTGTTCATCACAACTTTTTTGAATTGGGAGGAAATTCCCTTGTCGGAACGCAAGTGATTTCTCGGTTACGAAATACCTTCTCCATTGATTTGTCTTTACAGAGTTTATTTAAATTACCCACTGTAGCTGAATTAGCTAGCAATATAGAGGTAATAGAGATATTAATGAAAAATGAATATGCCATTGCTAATGACATAGCAGAAGAATATGAAGAGGGATGTTTGTAAAGTAATGGATTACGTATTACCGAAGCTTATATAAATAATTTTGTAGATAGATAATGGGTCGTTAAATAAGCAGTTGCTAACTGTAATTTCTATTATTAATATTGAAAAAATTATGAATAAAATGACAGTATTTGCATTTTTATCTTCGTTAAATAGGTTAGGTATAAAAGTTTGGATTGAAGACAAGCAACTACGTTATCGCGCACCCAAGGGAGTAATGACTCCAAACATCAAGCAGGATTTGATGGAGCAAAAGAACGAAATTTTGAACTGTCTTCAACAATCAATAAATACAAAAAAACTAGCTTTTGAACCTATTTTACCTACTGAGCGCAATCACCATTTACCTTTATCTTTTAGTCAAGAAAGGATGTGGTTTTTACATCAGTTGGAAAGTGGAAGTGGTGCTTATACAATAGCTTTTGCTGTGCGCCTAGAGGGAAATCTCAATATCAAAGCTTTGGAACAAGCTATCGGGGAGATAGTGCAGCGTCATGAGGTTTTGCGTACTCGCTTTGAAATCAAAAATAATAAGCCAGTACAAGTAATAGACCCCAAAATAACCTTAGCATTGCCAGTAGTGGATCTGAAAAATGTGGTAGATCCCTGGCAACAAGTCGAGGAACTGGCAATAAAAGAAGCCTGCAAAGCATTTGATTTAGCGAATGATTCTGTGTTGCGGGTGATGCTCTGGACAGTTTCTCAAAATGATTATGCACTATTGTTTGCTATTCACCATATTGCTGCTGATGGTTGGTCAAAAGGTGTTTTCATAAACGAACTTTCTGCTTATTATCGAGCTATTGCCAAGGGGGATTCTGTGGTATTGCCAGAGTTACCTGTGCAGTATGCAGACTATAGCTTATGGCAACGCCACCACCTGACAAATCAGACACTAGAGCATCAATTAAGCTACTGGAAACAGCAGTTAGCAGGAGCGTCACCTGTATTAGAACTACCTACAGATCATCCCCGCCCGGTTATACAGACTTTTCGAGGGGGTATAGAACGATTTCAAATAGATGGTAAGCTGACGCAACAACTCCAGAAACTCAGCCAAGGTTCAGGAAGCACGTTGTTTATGACGCTGCTGGCGGGTTTTGTTGTGTTAATGTCTCGCTACAGTGGGCAAAGGGATCTGGTTGTTGGTTCTCCAATTGCCAATCGCAACCGTCAAGAAATTGAAGGGTTAATTGGACTTTTTGTCAATACTTTGGCATTGAGATTTGATCTGTCCCCAGAACAGACCTTTAATACCTTACTAGAGCAGGTAAAACAGGTTACTCAAGACGCTTATGAGAATCAGGATTTGCCCTTCGAGATGTTAATCGAAGAGTTACACCTTGAGCGAAGCCTAGATCGTAGCCCACTGGTGCAAGTGATGTTTGCGCTTCAGAACGCTCCGAAAAATTCTTGGGATCTACCTAATTTGAAGGTCGAGGAAATGCCTTGGGAGCTTGATGCAGTGCGGTTTGACTTAGAAGTTCATTTCTGGGAAGTTCCCCAAGGTCTTGAGGGGATTTGTTATTACAGCAGCGATTTATTTGATGGGGCAACGATCGCCCGCATGATGAAACATTTCCAGAATTTGTTGGCAAATATTGTCACTAACCCACAACAATCAGTCAACCAATTACCCCTACTCACAGCACCAGAAAAACAGCAATTATTAATAGAGTGGAACAACACTGATACTGATTATCCCCGTAATCAATGTATCCATCATTTATTTGCTGCCCAAGTCCAAAAAACTCCTGATGCGATCGCTGTAGTATATGGAGAACAACAACTCACATATCACCAGTTAAATACACAAGCAAATCAATTAGCACATTATTTGCAAAAACTAGGTGTGAAACCAGGTGTGTTGGTGGGTATTTGCGTTGAACGTTCTGTCTCTATGATTGTTGGGTTGTTGGCAATTCTCAAGGCAGGCGGGGCTTATGTGCCTTTGGATACAGAATATCCTCAAGAGCGTTTGGCTTTCATCATCGAAGACACACAGCTATCGGTGCTATTGACAACACAGAAAATAGCTGAAACTCTGCCCCAAGATCAAGGGCGTGTTGTCTGCTTTGATACTGATATAGAAGCGATCGCTCTAGAGAGTCAGCAAAACCCCACGGTAGAAGTCACAGCCGATCATCTTGCTTATGTCATCTATACTTCAGGCTCAACAGGGACACCCAAAGGAGTTGTTGTTGACCACAAAGCAGTGAACCGCTTGGTGATCAACACAAACTATATCAACATCAAACCCACAGATGTCATTGCTCAAGCTGCAAATTGCACCTTTGACGCTGCAACCTTTGAAATTTGGGGAGCCTTGCTTAACGGAGCGCGGTTGTTAGGAGTGAGAAAAGATTTGGCACTTTCCCCCAAACAGTTTGCAACTTTTATGCGATCGCAAGATATCAGCGTATTATTCTTAACAACTGCCTTGTTCAATCAAATCGCTCAAGCAGTCCCCTCTGCTTTCAATTCACTGCGGTATCTTTTATTCGGCGGTGAGGCTGTTGATGTTAAATGGGTCAGAGAAGTACTAAACAATGGTGCGCCCCAGCAACTACTCCACGTTTATGGGCCAACAGAGAATACCACATTTACTTCCTGGTACTTAGTACAGGATGTTCCCGAAGACGCTACAACCATTCCCATCGGGCGACCAATTGCTAACACACAAATTTACTTGCTAGATTCCCAACTGCAACCAGTGGGCGTTGGTGTACCAGGAGAAATTTACATTGGGGGTGATGGTTTAGCCAGAGAATATCTCAACCGACCAGAGTTAACACAACAGAAATTTATTCCTAACGCCTTTAGTTCTGATTCCCATTCATGTCTCTACAAAACGGGAGATAAAGCGCGTTACCTGAGTGATGGCAATATTGAATTTCTTGGTCGGATAGATCATCAGGTGAAGATTCGCGGCTTTCGTATCGAATTGGGAGAAATCGAAACCGTTTTGAGTCAACACCCCTTATTAAAAGAAAGTGTTGTGGTAGTAAGAGAGGACTCCCCTGGAGACAAACGTCTAGTAGCTTATTTGGTTCCAGCTGTTAATGACTACACTCATGACAACCAGAAGCTAGTGCCGCAAGTACGCGAATATATCCAACAAAAGCTACCGAATTACATGGTGCCACAAGCTTTTGTTCTCCTCCATGCCTTACCCTTGACACCCAATGGCAAGGTAGACCGTCGCGCCCTACCACAACCTGATATAGCCACTAGAAATCTCTCAACTGGCACTGTTTTACCCCGGACTCCCATTGAAGCTCAACTGGCACAAATCTGGAGTGAAGTCTTAGGCGTGGAAACCATTGGCGTTAAAGACAACTTCTTTGAGCTTGGGGGTCATTCCCTACTAGCTACCCAAGTCCTGTCACAGATCAACTCAACCTTTGGATTGGATTTATCTATCCAGATCATGTTTGAGTCTCCCACCGTAGCTGGGATAGCAGCCTATATAGAAGTAGTGAATTTAGTCACACAAAATTTATCAAATAAAGAAGTCAGTAGCGAGGTAGTGGAGTTTTAAGAATGACTAACAGCACTGTTGAATTCGTTCGTCACCTGACAAGCTTGAAGATTGAAATAGAAATTGATGGCGTTAGCGGAGCGCCTCCGGCAGAGATTCGCTTGCGTTGTCATGCACCTGAAGGGGTATTAACTCCAACCCTACGTCAGGAAATAGCTGCTCGTAAAACAGAAATTATTCTATTTTTACAGCAAGCAAAGCAGGTGAAAGCGGCTCATCAGTCGTCGATTCAACCAGTGTCACGGGATGGTGATCTGCCCCTATCTTCTGCACAGCAGCGCCTCTGGTTTCTGCACCAGCTCTCCCCCGACAGTCGTTCTTATAATATGCTCCTAATTCAGCGACTAAATGGGTCGGTGAATATAGTAGCGCTGGAACAAAGCCTGAGGGAAATTGTTCGCCGCCACGAAATATTAAGAACAACTTTTCCCGCAGTAGATGGCAAACCCGTCCAGGTAATTGCTGTCTCGACTGCCTTAGCTTTGCCAGTGCATGATTTGCAGGGGTTGTCAGCTGAGGAACAAACTGACCGAATTCGGCAAATAGCCAATTATCAAGCATCCCAGCCCTTCGATTTAGTTGTGGGGCCATTAGTACAAATCACTTTACTGCAACTAAGTAACCAGAAGTATATACTGCTGTTGAAGATGCACCACATCATCTATGATGGCTGGTCTTTAAACATCTTCTTTGGTGAGTTATCTCAGCTATATACAGCTTTCACTCAAGGATTGCCCAACCCACTACCAGAATTACCTATCCAATATGCTGACTTTGCCTTTTGGCAACGCCAATGGTTGACAGGCGAAGTTTTGGATAAGCAACTGACTTACTGGCAGAAACAATTAACAGGTGTTCCTGGGGTACTAGAACTGCCTACTGATAAACCAAGACCTCCAGTTCAGACCTTCCGGGGTGCAGTTGAGCGTTTTTCACTAGATAGCAACGTCACACAAAGCCTCAAGCAGTTGAGCCAAGAGTCAGACGCAACGCTGTTTATGACTCTACTGGCTGCTTTTTTAGTATTACTTCATCGTTATACTGGTCAATCAGATATTGTTGTTGGCTCTCCCATTGCCAATCGCAACAATCCCCAAGTCAAGCAGTTAATGGGGTTTTTTGCTAACACCTTAGCGTTAAGGGGTGATCTCTCTGGGAATCCCAGCTTTGCCGACTTCTTGGCACAAGTGCGACAAACAACATTGTCAGCATACACCCACCAGGATTTACCCTTTGATATGTTGGTGGAAAAGCTCCAGCCAGGGCGAGATTTAAGCCGTAATCCCCTGGTACAGGTGATGTTTTCTCTCCAGAATGCCTCACAAGAAACTTGGGATTTACCTGGTTTAACTATTGAGAACATCTCCTTACCAATAGATGAAACAGTAAAATTTGACCTGGAAGTTAACTACTGGGAAGTTTCAGGAGGTTTAGAGGGTGTATGGTCTTACAGTACTGATTTATTTGATGCAGCGACAATTGCTCGCATAGCCCAACATTTTCAAACTTTATTACAAGCAATTGTTGCCAATCCCAAAGCGCCAATTGCAGAATTACCCCTGTTGAGTCCAGCAGAACATCATCAACTGTTGGTGGAATGGAACAACACTCAAGTAGATTATCCCTGTGATAAATTGATCCATCAGTTGTTTGAGGAGCAAGTTGAACGTACCCCCGATGCAGTGGCAGTTGTTTTTAAAGGGCAAAAACTGACTTATCAGCAGTTGAACAATCGTGCTAATCAGTTGGCTCATCACTTGCGCTCATTGGGTGTAAAACCAGATGTGTTGGTGGGTATTTGTGTAGAACGTTCTTTAGAGATGGTGGTTGGACTATTGGGGATTCTCAAAGCGGGTGGGGCATATTTACCACTCGACCCAGATTATCCTCAAGACCGCTTGGCTTTCATGCTGGAAGATGCTCAAGCTCCAGTACTGCTAACACAACAACAACTCCTCAAAAAGTTGCCTGAACATCCAGGGCAAGTTGTCTGTTTAGATACTGAGTGGCAATCTATTGCTCTGTCGAGCCAAGAAAATCCCATTGCTGGTGTGCAGTACAGTAACTTGGCTTATGTGATTTATACTTCTGGTTCTACCGGCAAGCCCAAAGGAGCCATGAACACCCACTTGGGGATTTGTAATCGCCTATTGTGGATGCAGCAAGCTTATCAATTAACATCAGCCGACTGTATTTTACAGAAAACCCCTTTTAGTTTTGATGTTTCAGTTTGGGAGTTCTTCTGGCCGTTAATGATTGGAGCGTGTTTAGTTGTGGCTAAACCCGGTGGACATAAAGATAGTGCTTACTTGGTCAACTTGATTTCAGAGGAGCAGGTTACTACACTGCATTTTGTTCCTTCTATGCTCCAGGTTTTCTTAGAAGAACAAAATTTAGAAAGTTGCAGTAGTTTGCAACGAGTTATCTGTAGTGGCGAAGCTTTGTCTTTAGAACTCCAAGAACGCTTTTTTGCTCGCCTAGACTGCGAACTGCATAATCTCTACGGGCCTACAGAAGCGGCAATTGATGTTACTTACTGGCAATGTCAACCAGATACTCATTTGAGAACAGTGCCTATTGGGCAACCCATAGCAAACACACAAATCTACATTTTAGACTCGTACTTACAACCAGTTCCTATAGGTGTAGCTGGAGAACTGCATATTGGTGGTTTGGGGCTAGCACAAGGCTACCTTAACCGCCCACAATTGACACAAGAGAAATTCATTTCTAACCCTTTTAGCTTTGACCCCAATTCTCGCCTTTACAAAACAGGAGACTTAGCTCGATATCTACCTGATGGCAATATTGAATACTTAGGACGTATTGATAGCCAAGTAAAAATACGTGGTTTCCGCATTGAGTTAGGCGAAATTGAAGCAATACTGAACCAACATGGTGATGTGCAAGCAGCTTGTGTCATCGTCCGCGAAGATCATCCCGGTGATAAACGCTTAGTCGCCTACGTAGTAGCACATCCAGACTGTACACCCACAATCAGTGAACTACGCCAATTTATCAAGGCAACGCTACCAGAGTACATGGTTCCCAGTGCTTTTGTGTTGCTGGAGTCTTTACCTCTGACTCCCAACGGTAAATTAGACCGTCGCGCTTTACCGAAACCAGACTTAGACAGCACACAACTAGAAAAATACGTTGCTCCACGCACTCCCATCGAGGAGATGCTGGTACAAATCTGGGCGCAAGTCCTGAAAGTTGAGCAAGTAGGCATACATGATAACTTCTTTGAACTGGGGGGACACTCCCTACTGGCAACGCAACTAGTTTCACGCATCCGTAATGTTTTCAAGGTGGAACTACCATTGCGTGAGTTGTTTGCAAATGCCACAGTTGCCGAATTAGCGCCATCAATTGGGCAATTACAGCAACAAGACTTAGAACTTTCTACAGCACCCATTGTCCCCAGGGTAAACAATGCAGAATTACCACTGTCCTTTGCTCAACAGCGTTTGTGGTTTTTAGACCAGTTCAACCCCAATAGTGCTTTCTACAATATTCCTACAGCTTTGCGTCTAGTTGGAACACTAAATATATCTGCCTTGAAACAAAGCTTACAAGAAATTATTCATCGTCACGAAGCCTTACGCAGCAATTTCATCGCAGTTGATGGACAACCAACGCAGGTTATTAGGGGATTGGGGGCTGGGGATTGGGGATTGGGGATAGTATCAGTTGTGGATTTGCAGCACTTATCCACAACTGAAAAGGAAATTGCCACACAGCAATTAGCCAAACAACAAGCTATTCAACCCTTTGACTTGGCAACACAAGCATTAGTCAGGGTGACATTAGTTGTCTTGTCCGAGACAGAACAGGTTTTATTGCTGTGTATGCACCATATTGTTTCTGACGGTTGGTCGATAGGTGTGTTTATCCAAGAATTAGCCGCACTATATAATGCTTATTCTCATGGTCAAACTTCTCTGCGAGACGCTACGCGAACACCTTTAGCACCGCTACCTGTCCAGTATGCAGATTTTGCCATTTGGCAAAGACAATGGTTGCAAGGAGATGTATTACAAAGGCAACTGAGTTACTGGGAACAACAACTAAAAGACGCACCAGCTTTGTTGTCGTTACCAACTGACCGACCAAGACCTGCTGTGCAGACCGACAACGGCGCATATCAAGAGTTTGCACTGTCAGCAGAGTTAACCGATAGATTGGTAAAACTCAGTCAAGAGCAAGGTTGTACTTTGTTTATGACGCTGTTGGCAGCTTTTGATACTCTGCTTTATCGCTACACAGGACAAGAAGATATTTTGGTGGGTTCGCCAATTGCTAACCGCGATCGCTCTGAGATAGAAGGGTTAATTGGCTTTTTTGTCAATACCTTAGTCATGCGTGCTAATTTGGCAGGGAATCCCAGTTTTTGTGAGTTGCTGACTCGTGTCCGGGAAATGGCAATGGAAGCATACTCTCATCAACATTTACCTTTTGAAATGTTGGTAGAAGCATTACAGCCAGAACGCGACCTGAGTCATACACCACTGTTTCAAGTGATGTTTGTCTTGCAGAATGCCCCTACATCACAAGTAGAATTAACTGGGCTAACTGTCAGTCCATTCCCGATGAAAGGAGCAAACGCTAGGTTTGATTTAACCTTAATCATGCAGAACACAGCTTCTGGATTGGTGGGGGTGTGGGAATACAACACTGATTTGTTTGATGCCAGTACCATTGAGCGAATGACTGGTCATTTTGTGACTTTGCTGGCAGGTATTGTTGCTAACCCAGAACAGCCAATCGCACAATTACCACTGCTAACACCGCCAGAAAAACAAAAGTTACTGGTGGAGTGGAACGATACTCAAGTGGATTATCCACTAGATAAGTGCATCTATCAATTATTTGAGGAACAGGTAGAGCGTACACCTAATGCTGTGGCTGTGGAGTGGGGAAATCAACAACTAACCTATCAGCAATTGAATGGTCGTGCTAACCAATTAGCCCATTACTTGCAATCTTTGGGTGTGAAAGCAGATGTGCTGGTGGGACTTTGTGTAGAGCGTTCTTTGGAGATGGTCATTGGACTATTGGGGATTCTTAAAGCTGGTGCTGCTTATGTACCCCTTGACCCAGAGTATCCCCCTGAGCGTTTGAGCTTTATTTTAGAAGATGCTCAAGTTTCAGTGTTGTTAACACAGCAGTCACTTGTTGACAGATTACCCCAGCATCAAGCCAAGCTGATTTGTCTGGATACTGATGCTCGACTGATTACTCACAACAGTCAGGAAAATCTCATCTGTAGTGTAAAAACGAATAACTTAGCTTATTTAATTTATACTTCTGGTTCTACAGGTCAACCCAAGGGTATAGCGATGAATCAGCTTGCCCTTTGCAATCATATCTTGTGGCATCAAGATAATTTGAAAATTGCCCGTGGAGCTAAAACCCTACAATTTGCTTCCATTAGCTTTGATGTCTCCTTCCAAGAAATATTCACTACTTGGTGTTCTGGCGGCACATTGTTCTTAATTACGGAGGAACTACGCAGAGATACATCAGCTTTGTTAGACTTTCTCCAAGAAAAAGCCATAGAAAGAATTTTCCTCCCCTTTGTGGGCTTACAGCAACTAGCGGAAGTTGCCGTTAGTAATGGATGTGTTAATACTCATTTGCGGGAAATCATTACGGCTGGGGAACAGTTGCAGATTACCCCTGCCATTTCTCAGTGGTTCCATAAACTAACTAATTGTACATTGCACAATCAATACGGGCCATCAGAAAGCCATTTAGCCACCAGTTTTACTTTGAGTGATGCAGTAGAGACTTGGCCTGTGCTTCCTCCCATTGGTCGCCCTATTGCCAACGCACAAATTTATATTCTGGACAAGTTCTTACAACCTGTACCCGTTGGTGTGCCAGGAGAAGTGTATATTGCTGGTGTGCTTTTAGCCCAAGGCTACTTTAACCGTCATGAGTTAACCCAGGAAAAATTTATTCCTCATCCTTTTGAGACAGTAGAAGGGAAAAAATTATATAAAACCGGAGATTTAGCGCGTTATTTACCTGACGGTAACATTGAATCTTTAGGACGCATTGATAATCAAGTGAAAATTCGCGGTTTCCGCATTGAGTTGGGTGAGGTGGAAGCAGTACTGAGCCAATATGGGGATGTGCAGGCATCTTGTGTAGTTGTCCGTGAAGATACACCTGGCAATAAACGCCTAGTCGCTTACGTTGTCCCAGAAAAACAGCAGATACTCTCGGTGAGGGAAGTACGGGACTTCCTCAAGGAAAAATTACCGGAGTATATGCTGCCAAGTGCCATAGTTATCTTGGATGCTCTACCCCTTTCCCCCAACGGTAAACTAGACCGCCGTGCTTTACCCGCACCTGATTTACACAGCCAATTATCAGACAAATATGTTGCTCCACGGAACCCAACAGAAGAAATTCTCGCAGGGATTTGGGCGCAAGTGCTGAAATTAGAGCAAGTGGGAATACATGATAACTTTTTTGAACTTGGGGGACATTCCTTACTGGCAACCCAACTGATTTCCCGCATACGTACTACCTGGAACATAGAACTACCATTGCGGAGTTTATTTGCTGCACCAACAGTTGCGGAGTTGTCGGCAAATATTCAACAGTTGCAACAACAAGACTTAGAGCCAACAGCATCAGCCATCTTACCAAGAACAAGGAATACAAAGTTACCCCTGTCTTATGCCCAAACAAGGCTATGGTTTTTAGACAAGTTAAACCCCAATAGCTCTTTCTACAACATACCCATAGCTTTGCGTCTGGCTGGAACCTTGAATCGAACTGCTTTAGAACAAAGCTTACAAGAAATTATTGGTCGTCACGAAGCCTTGCGTACCAATTTCCTGACCGTTGACGGACAACCAATTCAAGTGATTAGGGAATTGGGGACTGGGGATTGGGAATTGGGGACTAGGGACTGGGGATTGGGAATAGTATCAGTGGTGGATTTGCAGGATTTATCTACAACTGAACAAGAAAATGCTTTAAAGGTTTTGGCGCAACAACAAGCACAACAACCTTTTGACCTGGCAAAACAATTATTGGTCAGAGCTGCATTAGTTTTACTGTCTGAGACGGAACACGCTTTATTAGTTTGTATACATCACATTGTTTTTGATGGCTGGTCTATAGGTGTGTTTTTTCAAGAACTAGCAGCGCTGTATGATATTTATTCTCAATTTCAGCCGTCACCTTTAGCACCACTGCCGATTCAATACCCAGATTTTGCAATTTGGCAGAGAGGCTGGTTGCAAGGTGATGTATTACAAAAGCAACTGAGTTACTGGCAACAACAACTGGCAAATGCACCAAGTTTGTTGTCTCTGCCTACAGACAGACCCAGACCTGCTGTACAGACTTTCGCTGGGGCATATCAAGAGTTTGCACTCTCCGGGGAGTTAACTGATAGATTGGTCAAACTGAGCCAAGAGCAAGGTTGTACTCTGTTTATGACGCTGTTGGCAGCTTATGATACCTTGCTTTATCGCTACACGGGACAATCAGATATTTTGGTAGGGACACCAATTGCTAACCGCGATCGCTCTGAGATAGAAGGGCTAATTGGCTTTTTTGTCAATACCTTAGTTTTACGCGCTAATTTGGCAGGCAATCCCAGTTTTAGTGAATTGCTGACTCGTGTCCGAGAAGTGGCGTTAGGAGCTTATGCTCATCAGCATATACCTTTTGAAATGCTGGTGGAAGCATTACAGCCAGAACGAAATCTTAGCCATACACCACTGTTTCAGGTGATGTTTGTCCTCCAAAATGCGCCTGCTTCTCAACTGGAGTTAACTGGAATCACAGCAAATCCCATCAAGGTAAAAAGTACTACCACCAAATTTGATTTAACTTTAATCATGCAGAATACTGCCTCTGGGCTAGTGGGAGTCTGGGAATATAACACTGATTTGTTTGATGCTAGTACCATTGAGCGCATGACTGGTCATTTTGTCACATTGCTGGAAGGTGTAATTGCTAACCCCCAACAGCCGATTTCACAATTGCCAATCCTAACAACTGTTGAACAGCAGCAGTTACTTGTGGAATGGAACAATACTCAAACAGATTATCCTGCTGATAAATGTATCCATCAGTTGTTTGAGGAGCAGGTAGAGCGTACCCCTGATGCTGTTGCTGTAGTTTTTGGCAATCAACAACTGACTTACCATCAATTAAATTGTCGTGCTAACCAGTTGGCTCATTACCTGCGCTCATTGGGTGTAAAACCAGATGTACTGGTGGGTATTTGTGTAGAACGTTCTTTAGAGATGGTGGTTGGACTGTTGGGGATTCTGAAAGCGGGTGGGGCATATTCGCCACTTGACCCAGGGTATCCCCCTGAACGCTTGAGCTTGATGCTAGAAGATGCTCAGGTTTCTGTGTTGGTGACTCAACAACATTTAATCGAGAGGTTGCCTCAATATCAAGCAAAACTTGTTTGTTTAGATGAAGCCTGGGAACAAATCGCCCAAAACAGTCAAGATAACCCAACTAGTGAAGTCAAAGCCTGTCATTTAGCGAATTTGATATACACCTCTGGTTCCACAGGTAGACCGAAGGGTGTCATGGTTGAGCATAAAGGACTGTGCAACTTAGCTCAAGCTCAGATACAAACTTTTGGCTTGACTCCAGATAGTCGCGTCCTCCAGTTTGCTTCCTTCAGTTTTGATGCTGCTATTTGGGAAATTGTCATGGCTTTAATGTCAGGTGGGAGGTTGTATCTGGCAACAAAAGACGCTCTATTACCAGGGAAACCCTTAATTGAGCGATTGCGTGATTATTCTATTACCCACATCACCCTACCACCATCGGCTTTAGCAGTTATGCCTGTATCGGAACTGCCAGAACTGCAAACAATCATCGTCGCTGGAGAGGCTTGTGCTGCTGAATTAATTAGACAATGGTCAGTTGGCAGAAACTTCTTCAACGCCTACGGGCCAACGGAAGCTACCGTTTGTGCAACGATCACACAATGCCATAATAACGAGAAAATATCTATTGGTCGTGCGATCGCTAATACACAGGTTTACATATTGGATGAAAATTTACAACCAGTGCCTGTAGGTGTACCAGGAGAGTTACACATCGGTGGTGTGGGACTAGCCAGAGGCTATCTCAACCGTCCCGAACTTACCCAGGAAAAGTTTATTCCTCATCCTTTTGAAAAGTCAAAATTATATAAAACTGGGGATTTGGCGCGTTATTTACCAAACGGTAACATTGAATACTTAGGACGTATTGACCATCAAGTCAAAGTTCGGGGCTTCCGCATTGAATTAGGAGAAATCGAAACCGTTTTGAGCCAACATGATGATGTGCAGATATGTTGTGTCATCGCTCGTGAAGAAACTCCAGGGAATAAGACTTTAGTCGCTTATGTAGTGCCGCAAAAAGACGTGACACTCACAACAGGAGAAATGCGTCAGTTCCTTGCTGATAAACTGCCTGGATATATGGTTCCGGCTACTTTTGTCATCTTGCCATCCTTGCCTTTAACACCTAATGGTAAAGTAGACCGCCGTGCTTTGCCTGACCCAAATTTACATCAAGAACTATCAGATTATGTCACACCAAATACAGAACTAGAAAGGATTATTGCGGGGATTTGGCAGCAAGTATTAGGAGTAGAAAAGGTGGGCATTTATAATAATTTCTTCGAGCTAGGAGGTCATTCGTTACTACTGGTAAAAATTAACCAGCAATTACAGGAAGAATTTGGCTTAGAGCTATCAATAATTGATATGTTTAATTACCCGACGGTACACAGCCTAAGTCAACATTTAAATAATAATATCCACAAAAAGAATACAGTTACACAACAAAACAATTCTCGCCCTCAATCCCATAGCGAAATCAAAGACTTAAAGAACAGACAATTACAATCTAGACAACAACATCGCGCTCAGAGAAAAAGATAAAACATAGCATTTACAAGTCTCCGCGCCCCTCCGCGTTTCACTCTGCGCCCCTCCGCGTTTAAAAACAATCAATCTCATCTGTAATTTACTTGCTTAGGAACTGCTATATGACCATAGATTCAGGGTATGACAATCATGAATTTAATAATTCGGAAATCGCCATTATTGCTGTAGCAGGTAGATTTCCGGGCGCGAAAGATATTGCATCATTTTGGCAGAACTTACGAGATGGTGTAGAGTCTATCTCCAGGTTCACAGATGAAGAATTACTCAATTCTGGCGTTTCTTCTGATTTATTGAATAGTCCTAATTATGTCAAAGCTGGTAGTGTACTATCAGATATTGAATTGTTTGATGCTAATTTCTTTGCTTATAGTGCCAAAGAAGCTGAGTTAATAGATCCACAACAACGCCTATTTTTAGAATTAGCTTGGGAAGCTGTAGAAACTGCTGGTTATGACCCACAAACTTATCATGGTTTAATCGGAGTTTATGGTGGTGTGGGGATGAATAGGTATTTTCTCAATAACCTCTATCCTCATCATCAATTACTAGCAACAATTGACCCTATCCAATTAGGATTTTCCAACGATAAAGATTTCTTACCTACACGAGCTGCATATAAGCTTAACTTGACTGGCCCCGCCGTCAATATACAAACAGCCTGTTCTACTTCTTTAGTGGCTATTCATATAGCTTGTCAAAGTCTCCTCAATGGTGAGTGTGACATGGCTCTGGCAGGTGGTGTAACTCTCAGTATTCCTCAAAAAATAGGTTATTTGCATCAAGAAGGCATGATTCTTTCCCCTGATGGACACTGCCGCGCTTTTGATGCTCAAGCACAAGGAACAATTGCTGGTAGCGGTGCGGGGATTGTAGTTTTGAAAAGATTAAAGGACGCAATCAGCGATCGCGACCACATTTGTGCAATCATTAGAGGTTCAGCTATCAATAATGATGGGGCAGTAAAAGTCGGTTACACTGCGCCTAGTGTGAGTGGACAAGCCGCAGTCATTGCTGAGGCTCAAGCTATCGCTGGTGTAGATGCAGAAACCATCTCCTACATCGAAGCTCATGGTACAGCTACACCTTTAGGCGACCCCATTGAAATTGCCGCTTTAACTCAAGCTTTTCATCAAACTACGGATAAAAAAGGTTTTTGTGCTATTGGTTCCCTCAAAACCAACTTAGGACATTTAGATACAGCAGCAGGTGTGGCAGGTTTGATTAAAACTGTATTAGCCCTGCAACATAAAATGCTGCCTCCTAGTTTGCACTTTGAGACACCTAACCCCAAAATCGATTTTGCCAACAGTCCTTTCTATGTGAATACAACCCTCAAGGAATGGGAGACAAATAACTCTCCTCGCCGTGCTGGTGTTAGTTCCTTTGGCATGGGGGGTACTAATGCTCATGTGATTTTGGAAGAAGCACCAATTCAAGGCAAAAGTCAAAATACCCTTCGGGAATGCCAAGGGCGAACAAAATTCAAAAATAAATACTTATTGTTGTGTTTGTCAGCTAAGACTGGGAGTGCGTTGGAGAAGGCGACGGGTAATTTAGTTGCTTATTTAAAAGAGCATCCGGAAGTTAACTTGGGGGATGTGGCTTATACCCTGAATAGTGGTCGCCGGGGTTTTAATTATCGACGGATGTTGATTTGTCAAGATTTAGAAGATGCTGTTAAAGGTCTAGAGTCAAAACAAGTTGCTACTAACTATACAGAGATTACAGAACGGCCTGTGGTCTTTATGTTTCCTGGTCAAGGTTCTCAGTATGTGAACATGGGGCGGGAAATTTATGAAACTGAGGCAGTATTTAAAGAACAAGTTGATTATTGCTCAGAATTTCTTAAACCCTTACTGGGACTAGATTTGCGTGACATTATTTATCCCAGTGACGATAAGATTGATGCAGCATCAAAGCAATTGGAACAAACAGGAATAGCTCAACCTGCTATTTTTGTCATTGAGTACGCCTTAGCTCAATTATGGCAGTCATGGGGAGTAAAACCACAGGCTGCGATCGCTCATAGTATTGGTGAGTATGTAGCTGCAACCTTAGCAGAGGTTTTTTCCCTAGAAGATGCCTTATCTTTGGTAACAGCACGGGGACAGATGATGCAGCAACTCCCCACTGGGGCAATGCTTTCTATTCCTTTACCCGTCGATCAGGTACAATCTCTGTTAGGTACAGAACTTGCTATTGCTGCGATTAATGTGCGATCGCAATGTGTAGTTTCTGGTTCCATAGCAGCTATAAATACTCTACAAAATCAGCTAGCTGCTCAAGGAATTGAATGTCGCCGTCTGCATACATCCCATGCCTTCCACTCTCACATGATGGAACCCATCTTAGAGGCATTTGCAGAGCGAGTCCAACAAGTCACCTTAAATCCTCCCAAGCTTCCTTATATCTCCAATCTGACTGGCACTTGGATTACAGTCACCCAAGCCACCAACCCTGAGTATTACGCTCAACATCTGCGTTCTCCAGTGCTGTTTGCCCAAGGTGTAGAAAAATTATTAGCAACACCTGAGCAAGTCTTATTAGAGGTAGGGCCAGGACACACACTAAGTACTTTGGTGAAAAGAAATCCTGGTAAGGTAGCTACACAAACAGTCTTAACCTCGATACGCCATCCACAAGAAAAGCAATCTGATATTCGGGTTTTATTCAACACATTTGGTCAACTCTGGTTAGCTGGAGTCAAGGTAGATTGGTTAGGGTTTTATAGTCAAGATGAATATTATCGTCTTCCCTTACCTACTTATCCCTTTGAACGACAACGTTATTGGATTGACCCCCCAGAAAAAACAGCTTGGGGACAATTGCCAACTTTACCACCAACATCACAATTGTGGAATTTGCTGACACAAGCAGGTCAAAAGCAAGCAAGTGTGATAAATGCCGAACTTAACGAGTCCACCTATCAGGAAAACAAACAATGGTTGGATAGTTTATGTACAGCTTACATCAACACTGCACTTAGGCAATTAGGCGCTTTTAATCATTCCCAAGAAAAGTATGCTTTGGAGAATTTTTGGGAGCAATATCATATTTCTCCCCGCTATCAACAATTATTTTCTAGATGGTTGCAAATATTAATAGAACAGGGTCAACTACAACAACAGGAGGGTTTATTTACTGGGTTAGTGCCATGTTCACAAAATTATATTGATGAACATTTAGCCGAAGTTAGAGCGAGGTTTGCTGCTTCATCTTTAGTAGATTTAGATTTAGTACAACGCTGTGGGGAAAATTTAGCTGCTATTGTTACAGGTGAACAGGAGCCATTAGAGATTTTCAATGAACTGGTTTACCAAAAAGAAAACAAAGCTTCATATTCAGAATCTCCCTTAATTAATTATTACAACTCTATCTTGCGCTCAAGCTTGGAACAGATAGTCAAGTCTTTACCATCATCTGTTCATCTGAGAGTTCTAGAAATTGGTGCGGGTACTGGTGTATCTACACAAGCATTATTACCTTTATTGCCGCCTCAACAAACCAACTATACTTTTACTGATATTGGTAGCGGCTTTTTGACTCAAGCCCAACAAAAGTTTCAGGAATATCCATTTGTTGAATATCGATTATTAGATATAGACAAGCCCCCAACTGAGCAAGGATTTGAGCAGTACAGCTTTGATGTCATCATAGCTACTAATGTTCTCCACGCAACTCAGAACATTGATCAAACCCTGCATCATGTACGCTCTTTATTAGCTCCTGGGGGTTTCCTTTTAGTGTGGGAAATAACTCAACCTAAAATCGATTTTGATATTAGTTGGGGTTTGCTATTGAAACCTTTAGATGATCAAAGACGCGACCCAGGTCAGCCTTTTATTATCAAGGACCAGTGGTTTGCAGCACTACAAGCTCAAGATTTTGTTCAAGTTGCTGCGTTTCCTGAAAATGAAGCATTTGAGCATCAGATTATTATGGCTCAAGCTGCTGTGTCCACTGCATTTAGCAGCAAATCTGGACAGCAAGAAACTAAGACAAAATCAAATATTTCATTACCAATAAAGCCGGATAGCTTGCAGCCAGAAAAATTATCTACTCTACATTCAAGACCTAATTTAGCCAATTCATATATAGCTCACCGTGATGAAATTGAGCAGAAAATTGCCGATATTTGGCAAGAATCATTGGGAATTAATCAGGTGGGAATCCATGATGATTTTTTTGAACTAGGAGGAGATTCCTTAATCGCTGTTCAAATTCTCTCAAGATTACGAAATACGTTTGCTATTGGCTTAAATGTCGCCAGTTTGTTTGCATCTCCCACGATAGCGGAAATAGCACTAAAGATAGGAAAATCTCTAGAACCCGATACGAACTCCAGTGCATTTGATCGAGAAGAAATAGCAATTTGAGTCAAAAATAATTTTAAATTACGCATTAGCTGGAGTGGAGGTAAGATTGCTGTGAATATTGAACAATTGGTGTTTGATTTAAATCAAAAAGGTGTGAAGTTGTGGGTTGAAGGTGAGCAGTTACGCGCTAATGCTCCCAAGGGAGTATTAACCCTAGAAACTCGTGATTTATTAGCCAAAAATAAAGCAGAACTTATTTCGTTACTGCACGAAAAAACTACTAACACCAACAAAGATTTATCCCTAATCACAACCGAACGTCCTCAGCACTTACCTCTTTCTTTTGCCCAAGAACAACTTTGGTTATTAAACCAGTTGGAACCAAATAACCCCTTCTACAATGAACAAGTAGCTTTAAAACTTCATGGTCAGTTGAACATTGTGGCACTAGAGCAAAGCCTCAATATAGTGGTCGCTCGCCACGAAGTATTACGTACTAACTTTCACACTATCAATGAGCAACCAGTCCAGGTAATTGCTGATAGTTTAAATTTAAGTTTGCCAATAGTAGATTTAACTCATTTACCTGTCAATGAAAGAGAAATTGCTTGCCAAAAATTAGCTTCCCAAGAAGCTAATCACCCCTTTGACCTGGTTAATTCTCCTTTAGTTCGAGCTTCTGTGATTAAACTTACAGAGGTGGAACACGCTTTACTAATCACAATACATCACATTATTTTTGATGGTTGGTCAATGGGCGTATTAATGGGCGAGTTAGCAACAATTTACTCAGCATTATGTAATAGTTCATCCCCAAATTTGCCTGAGTTACCAATTCAGTATGCTGACTTTGCTATTTGGCAACGTCAACGCTTGCAAAAGGAAGCACTGCAAACCCAACTTGATTACTGGAAGCAACAACTCAAAAATGCTCCCAACTTACTAGAGTTACCCACAGACAGACCAAGACCAGCCATTCAAACTTATCGGGGTGCAACTCACTATGTGGAATTATCAAATGAACTCAGCCAAGCCCTGACCCAATTCAGTAGGCAAGAGGGAGCTACCCTATTCATGACGCTGTTTACAGCTTATGCCACTTTGCTTCATCGCTACACAGGACAAGATGACATTGTGGTGGGTACGCCTCTGGCTAACCGCGATCGCCTGGAGCTTGAAGGGTTAATTGGCTTTTTTGTCAATACTTTAGTTTTACGTGCTGATTTATCTGGCAATCCCAGTTTTCAGGAGTTGCTGAGTCGAGTGCGACGGGTGACGCTGCAAGCTTACACTCATCCAGATTTGCCCTTTGAAGAGTTGGTTAAGGCATTGCAGCCACAGCGAGACCTCAGCCATACACCACTGTTTCAGGTGATGTTTGTCTTGGAAAATGCACCGACATCTGAGGCAGAACTGGCTGGGCTAACCCTGAGTCCATTGGGGACACAAAGGACAACGGCTAAGTTTGATTTGACTTTATTTATTAAAAATACTCCCTCTGGGCTATTAGCTATATGGCAATACAACACAGACTTGTTTGACTCCAGCACCATAGAACGGATGGCAGGTCATTTTGTCACCTTACTTGCAGGTGTTGTTGCCAACCCACAGCAACAAATTTCCCAATTGCCCTTGCTGACACAAGTTGAGCAACAACAGTTGTTAGTAGAGTGGAATAATACTCAGGTAAATTATCCCCCTCATCAATCTATCTCTCAGTTATTTGAGGAACAGGTTCAGCGTACACCCGATGCTGTAGCGGTGGAGTTTGGTAATCAACAACTGACTTACTCTCAATTAAATAGCCGCGCTAACCAGTTGGCGCACTACTTGAGGTCTTTAGGCGTTAAACCCGATGTATTGGTAGGGTTATGTGTCGAGCGTTCCTTAGAAATGGTCGTGGGACTATTAGGGATTCTCAAAGCAGGTGGGGCATATCTGCCACTAGACCCAGAGTATCCCACTGAACGCCTGAGTTTTATGTTAGAAGATGCTCAAGTTTCAGTACTACTCACCCAGCAGTTACTCCTCGACAGACTGCCGTCCTATGAAAAGGCAGGGGAGCAGGGAGCAGGGGAGCAGGGGGAAAAATTACTTACAACTTATCAAGCACAACTTGTTTGTTTAGATACTGACTGGCAATTAATTTCTCACTCCAGCCAGGAAAATCCTATCACAGATGTACAAGCAGATAACTTAGGGTATGTAATTTATACCTCTGGTTCTACAGGTAAGCCCAAGGGTGTAGCCATGAATCAGCTTTCCTTGTGCAACTTAATTTTATGGCAACTGCAAAATACAAAAATTTCTCATGGGGCGAAAACCCTGCAATTTGCACCTATTAGCTTTGATGTCTCCTTCCAAGAAATCTTTTCTACTTGGTGTTCTGGTGGGACATTGTTGTTAATTACAGAGGAATTGCGCCGTGATGCTTTGGCTTTGTTGGGTTTGATTCAAGAAAAAGCTGTGGCAAGATTGTTTCTTCCTTTTGTGGCGTTACAGCAATTAGCTGAAGTTGCTGTGGATAGTGGATTAGTTAATAGTCACCTCAAAGAAATCATCACGGCTGGGGAACAGTTGCAGATTACTCCAGTGATCGCTCAATGGTTCAGTCAATTAAATCACTGTACATTACACAATAACTATGGGCCATCGGAAACTCATGTAGCCACTAATTTTACGTTAGATAATTCAGTGGAAACTTGGCCATTACTTCCTCCAATTGGTAAGCCAATTACTAATACAAAAATCTATATCTTAGATAATTATTTACAGCCTGTACCTATCGGTGTACCGGGAGAATTGTACATTGGTGGTGTTTCTCTAGCCAGAGGCTACCTCAAACGCCCTGAGTTGACCCAGGAAAAATTTATCCCTAATCCTTTTGAGCAGGGACAAGGAAGCAGGTTATATAAAACTGGAGATTTAGCCCGCTACTTGCCAGATGGCAATATTGAATACCTTGGGCGTATTGACAATCAAGTAAAAATACGAGGCTTCCGCATTGAGTTAGGGGAAATTGAAGCAGCATTAAGTCAATATAGGGATGTGCAAGCCGCTTGTATCATTCCCCGTGAAGATACCCCCGGTGATAAACGCCTAGTGGCTTACGTGGTAGCACATCAGGATTCTACAACCACAATGGGCGAACTGCGGCAATTTCTCAAAGCCAAGTTACCAGAGTACATGGTTCCCAGCACCTTTGTGATGTTGGATGCCTTACCTCTAACGCCTAGCGGTAAATTAGACCGTCGCGCCTTACCTGCACCGGATTTAGACAACGAAATTACAGACAAATATGTTGCCCCACGGAACCCAACAGAAGAACTGTTAGCCCAAATTTGGGCGCAAGTACTGAAAGTAGAGAAAGTAGGCATTCATGATAACTTCTTTGATCTTGGGGGACATTCCCTACTAGCAACGCAACTCATTTCACGTATCCGCAACGTTTTTAAAGTAGAACTCCCTTTGCGTGAGTTGTTTGCCAGTGCAACAATCAGCGAATTGGCGCGATCGCTTGAGCAGTTACAACAAAATGACTTAGAATTGTCTGCACCGCCCATTGTCCCAAGAACCAAGAATACAGACTTACCACTGTCTTATGCTCAACAGCGTTTATGGTTTTTAGACCAGTTTGAGCCGAATAGCCCTTCTTACAATATTCCTGTAGCTTTGCGTTTAGTGGGAACTCTCAACCAAGCCGCTTTGGAGCAAAGCTTACAAGATATTATTCATCGTCATGAAGCGCTACGCACCAACTTTGTGACGGTTGAGGAAAAAGCGACTCAAGTGATTTGGGGATTGGGGACTGGGGATTGGGGATTGGGGACTGGGGATTGGGGACTGGGGATTATATCAGTTGTTGATTTGCAGCATTTACCTACAACTGAACAAGAAAGTGTTTTACAGGACTTGGCGCAAGAACAGGGGCAAATATCTTTCAATTTGGCCAATGAACCATTAATCAGAGTGACATTAGTGGTGTTATCAGAAACTGAACACGCTTTATTTGTGTGTATGCACCACATTGTTTCTGATGGCTGGTCTATGGGTGTGTTTGTCCAAGAACTAGCCGCCCTGTACGATGCTTATTCCGAAGATAGGCAGTCACCGTTAACACCATTAGCGATTCAGTACGCAGATTTTGCTATTTGGCAGAGAGACTGGTTGCAGGGAGATGTACTACAAAAGCAACTGAGTTACTGGCAGCAACAACTGGCAAATGCTCCTACTTTGTTGTCCCTACCCACAGACAGACCTAGACCATCGGTGCAGACTTTCCCTGGAGCATATCAGGAGTTTGCGCTGTCGGTTGAGTTAACCCAGAAGTTGGTAACACTGAGCCAAGAGCAAGGTTGTACCCTGTTTATGACTCTGTTGGCAGCTTACGATACCCTACTTTATCGCTACACAGGACAATCAGATATTTTGGTGGGTTCGCCAATTGCTAACCGCGATCGCCTGGAGGTTGAAGGGCTAATTGGCTTTTTTGTCAATAGCTTGGTCATGCGTACCAATTTGGCTGGTAATCCCAGTTTCTATGAGTTAATGGGTCGTGTTCGAGATATGGCAATGGATGCCTACGCCCATCAAGACTTGCCTTTTGAAATGCTGGTAGAAGCATTGCAGCCAGAACGTGACCTCAGCCATACACCACTGTTCCAGGTCATGTTTGTTCTGCAAAATACCCCCATGTCCCCCATAGAGTTGACTGGGCTAACGGTGACTCCATTGGTTATAAAAGGCTCCACGGCTAAGTTTGACCTGACATTATCAATGCAGAACACTGACACTGGTCTAGTGGGTGCGTGGGAATACAACACTGATTTGTTTGATGCCAGCACTATCGAGCGTATGGCTGGGCATTTTGTGACATTGCTGGAAGGCATTGTGACCAATCCCCAACAGCGAATCTCCCAATTGCCACTGTTGACAGCCGTGGAACAACAACAATTACTGGTGGAGTGGAACAACACTCAAGTAGAGTATCCCATTGATAAGTGTCTGCATCAGTTGTTTGAGGAGCAAGTCCAGCGCACCCCCCATGCTGTAGCAGTGGAATATGAAAACCAACAACTCACTTATGACCAATTAAATCGCCGCGCCAACCAATTAGCACATTACTTGCAGTCCTTGGGTGTAAAACCAGAGGTGTTGGTAGGTATTTGTGTGGAACGTTCTCTAGATACGGTAGTAGGGCTATTGGGAATACTGAAAGCTGGTGGTGCTTATGTACCCCTTGACCCTAATTATCCGGTTGAACGCCTGAGTTATATGTTGGCAGATTCACAATTACCAATATTACTGACTCAAAAGCACTTATTAAAACAGCTACCAAACAACCAAACACAAACAATTTGCCTAGATGAAGATTGGCAAAAATTGGCTAATTACTCTGATGAAAACCCTTGTAGCCAAGTTAAATCAGACAATTTAGCTTACATAATTTACACTTCTGGTTCTACAGGTAAACCCAAGGGAACTATGATTGTCCATCGTGGAGTGGTGAATTATTTAAGTTGGTGTACAAAAGCTTATGATGTTGCCGCAGGAGTTGGTTCCACTGTCAATTCTTCCCTGAGCTTTGATGCTACTATTACCAGCTTATTTTCTCCTTTATTGGTAGGAGCTAAAGTATTACTTTTACCAGAGGAAGAAGAAATAGAAGCACTGAAAACAGCATTGTGTTCTGGGACTAAGTTTAGCTTGGTAAAAATCACCCCGGCTCATTTAGAAATTCTCAGCCATTTATTTACTTCAGAAGCAGTTAATATTCAAGCCCAAGCATTTATTATTGGCGGGGAAGCTTTATCAGAAAAAATAGCTTCTTTCTGGAAAAAACGCGCACCAGAAACTAAATTGATTAACGAATATGGCCCTACAGAAACCGTCGTAGGATGCTGTATTTACGAGGTGGAAAAACTTGGCTATCCAGGTAGTAATATTCCCATTGGTCGCCCCATAGCCAACACCCAACTTTACATCCTAGATTCACATCTCCAACCAGTACCCATAGGTGTACCAGGTGAATTGTACATTGGCGGGGATGGTGTAGCTAGAGGTTACCTCAATCGCCCAGAACTCACCCAACAAAAATTTATCCCCAATCCTTTTGAGAAGTCACAAGGCAGTAGATTATATAAAACCGGAGATTTAGCACGTTATCTCAGTGATGGTAATATCGAATACCTGGGACGCATTGATGATCAGGTAAAAATTCGCGGCTTCCGTATCGAACTTGGAGAAATTGCCGCAGTTCTCAACACTCACCCCCAAGTTAAACAAGCGGTAATGATTGTTACGGAAGATATTCACGGTAATAAACGGTTAGTGGCTTATGTAGTGACTAGTGATGAGTCTTTAAGCACTAACCAATTGCGGCAATTCCTCAAGCAACAGCTACCGGAATATATGATACCCAGTGGCTTTGTCACCTTAGAAAGCATACCATTAACACCCAATGGCAAAATAGACCGCAAAGCACTACCAACACCTGACGGGGAAATTTACCGGGAAAGTGAATATGTCGCACCGCGAACACCTATAGAGCAAACTTTAACTAATATTTGGCAACAACTTTTATTAAAAGAAAAAGTCAGCATCCACGACAATTTCTTTGAAATTGGTGGTGACTCTATCTTGAGTATTCAAGTTGTTTCTCGCGCCAAAAATGCTGGAATACAAATCACGCCCAAACAGATATTTCAAAACCAAACCATCGCCGAACTTGCTCAGGTGGCGAATACAACGGTCAGTGTTGAATCTAAACAAGGCGTAGTTACTGGAATTGCACCGCTCACACCGATTCAACATTGGTTTTTTGAGCAAAATCAGCAAGATTCACACCACTATAATCAGTCAGTTTTATTACAAGTTCCCAATAATCTGCAAAGTGAATTAATTGCCATAGCCGTGCAGAAATTACTAGAGCATCATGATGCTTTACGTTTAAAATTCACATCCGTTGCAGATGAATACAAACAAACAAATCAAGGGTTGGATGATAGCGTACCTTTTACCGTAGTTGATTTATCATCTGTCCCTAAAGATGAACAAGCACAAACTCTAGAAAAAATTGCCGCCAAATATCAGGCAAGTTTAGACTTGGCAACAGGGGCAATAATGCAAACGGTGATGTTTAACTTGGGTAATGACAGTGATGCCAGGTTACTCATTATTGTGCATCACTTAGCTGTAGATGGTGTAAGTTGGCGCATTTTATTATCGGATTTAGAAGAAATATATCAACAATTAATTACGCCAAAACCTGTAGATTTAAGTGCAAAAACCACAGCATTTATTGATTGGGCAGAAAAATTAAATAATTATGCCCAATCAGCAACTATCAAAGATGAATTAGACTACTGGTTAAACCAATCTTGGTCTGAAATCACACCACTACCATTAGATTATGGTGACATTCCACAAGAAAACACAGTGGGTAATTCTGATTGTGTGTCAGTAATATTAAGCCATCAAGAAACTCAGAGTCTTTTGCTGTCGGCAAATGAAGCTTACAACACACAAATCAATGATATATTGCTCAGTGCTTTAGCAATTTCTATTACAGAGTGGACAGGAAATTCAACGGTAATTGTGGACTTAGAAGGACATGGCCGAGAAGAACTGTTTGCCGATGTAGATTTATCACGGACTGTAGGTTGGTTTACCAGTTTATTTCCTGTGTTATTGCAACTCCCTGCATACAAGCAAACGGGAGAAATTATCAAATCAATCAAGGAGCAATTACGGGCAATTCCTCATCGGGGAATTGGTTATGGTATATTGCGTTACTTGTGTAAAGATAGTAATGTCAAGGAAAAAATCCAGACAGTTCCTACTGCGGAAATCAGTTTTAACTATTTGGGACAATTTGACCAAGTACAATCAGAAACTGGTTGGAAATTTGCCCCAGAAACTACCGGGTCTGTCCAAAGTTTAAAGCAGACTCGTAATCATTTATTAGATATCAATGCTCTGGTAATAGATGGTAAATTACGCATTGAATGGACTTACAATAGTCATGTTCATGCTCGTTCCACAGTAGAGAAATTAGCACAGAGCTATCTTCAAGCGATCGCCTCCATCATAGAACATTGTCAATTAGCAGAAAATAGAGGCTTTACACCAAGCGATTTCCCAGATGCACAGTTAAATCAATCACAACTGGATGAGTTATTAACTCACTTCCCCAGTCACAATATTGAATCAATTTATCAGCTTTCTCCTTCACAACAGGGAATGCTATTCGAGACTTTAGCTGCTTCTGCATCGGGGATACATCTGGAACAGTGCATTTTAAACTTGCAAACAGAAGTAGACGTGTTAGCCTTTGCCAAAGCTTGGCAACGTGTGAGCGATCGCCATTCGATTCTAAGAACGGCTTTTGTGTGGGAAAATCAAAATGAGCCTCTGCAAGTTGTACTCAAGCAAGTGGAACTTCCACTAGAGCAACAAGATTGGCGCGGACTTTCTCCATCCCAGCAGCAGGAAAAATTAGAAACCTATGTCAGTGCAGACCGACTGCACGGTTTCGATATGACTCAAGCGCCTCTGATGCGTTTGGCTCTTTTCCAAGTAGCCTCGAATGCTTATCAATTCGTCTGGACTTCTCACCACATTCTTACAGATGGATGGAGTACACCTCTCATCTTCCAGGAAGTTTTTGCGTTATACACAGCATTTAGCAAAGGTCAAGATTTATCACTGAAGCCCAGTCATCCCTACAGAAATTACATTGCTTGGCTCAAACAGCAGGATTTGTCCCAAGCTGAAGCATTCTGGCGAAACAAACTCCAAGGTTTCAAAAGCCCGACTCCATTGGGAATAGAAGCTGAACCTATGACTTTTTCTGATGGGGAAGAACGCTATGGTGAACAAAAAGCCCGTCTGTCAGCTTCAGCAACAGCAGCATTACAGTCTTTGGTCAGGAAACATCACTTGAGCTTAAATATTCTAGTTCAAGGGGTTTGGGGCTTGCTGTTGAGTCGTTATAGCGGTCTGGAAGATGTGGTATTTGGCGCGACTTTCTCTGGTCGTCCACCAGAATTGGTAGGGTCTGAATCCATGCTGGGTTTATTTATTAACACCTTACCGATGCGGCTGTTGGTTCCTTCCCAAGCGTCACTTTGGTCTTGGCTGAAAGATATCCAAGAGCAAAACTTCACCCAACGCGATTATGAATACTGCTCCCAAGGACAAATTCACGAATGGAGCGAAGTACCAGGCTCATTACCCCTTTATGAGAGTCTTTTAGTTTTTCAAAACTATCCAGTTGATCCATCAGTCATACAATCTGCAAACCATGACAACCAGCAATCTCAAGATCGTTCTATAGGAGCGCAAACAAAATATGCCCTTACCATTCTCGTTAGTCCGACTTCACAGCTAGAGTTTCGCATCATCTATCAGCGATCGCGCTATGATCATCCAGCTATAAACTTAATCTTGGAACATTTTCAGGCTTTATTGAATAGCATTGTTGACCTTCCAGAACAGTCTTTGGCAACCCTGATAGCAAGAATTTCGCCAGAACAAGTTCCCCAAGTCCGAGGGCTACCAAAACTTATTCACAAAGAACAACGCAAAGCCTTTAATGCACCAAGAAATCTCTGGGAATTCCAACTGGTACAAATTTGGGAAGACATTCTAGGCATTCATCCTGTCAGCGTACAAGACAATTTCTTTGAACTTGGGGGTCATTCTCTTCTCGCTGTTCGTCTCGTGTCCCGGATACAAAAACACTTCCAGATAAACTTACCTTTATCTATTTTGTTCCAATATCCCACCATCGAACAACTATCAAGTTTTCTCGATTCCCCAACAGATACCTTGTCTTGGTCTGCTCTAGTTCCTATCAGAAGCAATGGCAATTTATCACCTATATTTTGTGTACATCCTGGCGGAGGAAACGTTCTTTGCTATCACCATCTCGCCTATTATTTGAGTCCAGAAAGACCATTTTATGGGCTGCAATGTGTTGGTTTAAATCCCAAAAATCAACCTCATACTAGTATTGAACAAATGGCAACTCACTATATAAAAGAGTTACAAACTGTTCAACCTCATGGCCCTTATTTCCTCTCTGGATGGTCTTTTGGTGGCTTGGTAGCTTTTGAAATGGCACAGCAACTCTCTCGTCAAGGCGAGCAGATAGCTTTGTTGGCTCTACTAGATACTACACCTCCTGCTCTTAGTTATCGAGGAGAAATAGACTATGCTTTTCTACTAGTTGAGTTATTTAAAGATCAGCTAGAACTCTGTTTAGAAGAACTGCGACAATTTGCCCCAGAGGAGCAAATAACTTATGTCGTGGAACAAGCTAAACAGAAAAATATATTTATCGAAACTTTTGATTTTGATCAAGCTCCTCATCTGCTGAAAATTCTTCAGATCAATGCTCAAGCACTGCAAAATTACCAACCTCAATCTTATTCAGGCTCTATTGTTTTATTAAAAGCTGCTGAGACTGAGGAAGACTTTGAATCTAGCTGGAAGCAACTAGTAGAACAGATAGAAACTGTTGTCGTTCCTGGTAATCATATCAGCATGATGTCACCACCTCATATCCAGAACCTAGTGCAGAAAATTCAAGATTTTCTGGAATAGATATCTACTATTGCATCAATACATAACGCGATGTGCAACTTATTTTTGAAACCCCTCTCCAAACCTCTCCCCGAAGCGGAGAGAGGCTTTGAATCTTGCTCCCCTTCCCTTGCAGGGAAGGGGTTGGGGGTTAGGTTTGAGAGAAAGTCGCACACGGCGTTACATATCTACTAAAAAACAACTGGAAACGTAAATTTACTGTTTCCAAGTTATCAACCAATATCACCAAAAAATCTAACTTCTCCTAGAATGTGAGGCATTTATTATGACTGCTACTTCTCAACAGCTTAAGTCCAAAGTATGGAAAAACAATCAAGAATCTTCCTTAACAACAGAATCTTTAAAAATGCTCTGGGAAAACCAAATTCCTTTAATTCGACTCCAGGAATTTGCTACACCCCAAGAGTGTGAAAACTTAGTAGCCCAGGCTCAATTATTTAACTTTGATAGTTATCAAGATGTGTATCCTAAAATTGAGCGAATTGGCATCACAGTGTTTGAATATAACCAAATTAGCAAGGCGGGTTATTTTCAAGCAGTAGAACAAGCAACTGAATTAAGAGACTTGATTTTGGCAGCCTCTTTTAATCCATTAGAACGCCTAATGGTGAAAATTAGAGAGTGTACAGGCGCGACTGTGCGTATTGCTTCGGAGCTATTATATGGTGGTTATTATGCAGGACTGATCAGAAAAATAGAGCAGGGTACTCAACTTCATGTTGATTATGCTCCATACGAGCAGTCTGGATGGGAAGTTTGTACAATTACTGCTCAACTTTCTTGGAATTTGTATTTGAAGAAAACTGCCAGTAGTCATGGTAAAACGCGTATTTACGATCGCCAATGGCAACCAGGAGATGACCAATATAAGCTCGATTCCTACGGCTATAGTGATACAGTCATTGCAGATGCAGACATGATTACTTTCCAACCTCATGTGGGAGATGTGTTCATTTTTAATACGCGCAACTATCACATTGTTGAGCCGATGGATGGACAACGTATAACTTTCACTTCGGCGATGGGATTACTTCCTAACGGTGAAATTATTTTGTGGTCTTAAAGCTGAACCTGAGAAGATAGGAAGCAATTTGGTAAACAGAGTGAGGAAGTAATTTATGCCCAAGGCTGCTGTGATGAGCGCGCCTAACCAACCAGTTGTAGTGCAACAATTACCAGACCCGATTTTAGAAAAGGGCGGAATCATTGTTGAAACTCTCTATAGTGAAGTTTGTGGCACTGATGTACATTTACTACACGGCCGTTTAGAGGGAGTACCCTATCCCATTATTCCCGGACACTTCTCAGTGGGTCGTGTGGTAGAAACAGGTGGCGCTGTTAGTGATGTTAATAGTAACTTGATTCAGCCTGGTGCGATCGCCACTTTTTTGGATGTTCACGAAACCTGTTACAACTGCTGGTATTGTCTAGTGGCTAAAGCATCCACCCGTTGTCCCCAACGTAAGGTTTATGGTGTCACCTACTCAGCTAAAGAGGGTTTGCTTGGTGGTTGGTCTGAATTGATTTACCTCAAACCAGGAGTGAAAGTTCTCACCCTACCAGCAGAAGTCTCACCAAAGCAATTCATTGCTGGGGGATGTGCTTTACCCACTGCACTACACGCGATTGATAGGGCGCAGATTCAAATTGGTGATGTAGTAGTAGTACAGGGTTGCGGGCCTGTAGGTTTGAGTGTGGCAATTTTAGCTTTACTCTCAGGTGCAGGCAAAGTCATTGTTATTGACAAATTTGAGAGTCGATTAGCCGTTGCCAAATCCTTCGGTGTAGATGAAACTTTGGCCATTAAAGCTGATGATCCACGACAACATATTGAGCGAGTTTTGGAATTAACTAACGGTCACGGTGCTGATGTGATTATTGAAGCCACAGGTATTCCCATTGCTGTGAAAGAAGGCTTGAATATGACCAGAAATGGTGGTCGTTATGTCATTGTTGGGCATTACACAAACACAGGGGAAATTCTCATCAATCCCCACCTAGAAATTAATCTCAAACATATTGATATTCGCGGTACTTGGGGCATTGACTTTAGTCATTTTTATAGAATGATTGAATTACTTAAACGCCACAGTGATCCGAAAAAAAATATTGCTTGGGAAAATTTAATTAGTCGTTCATATACATTAAATGAGATTAATCAGGCGTTGACAGATGTAGAGCGTGGCTCTGTATTAAAAGCAGTAATTCAGCCTAATTTATCTTAAGCGAGTTCGATAAATTCGGAAGAACCCCTCTCCAAACCTCTCCCCTGCAAGGAGAGAGGCTTCAAAACTCTAATTTCTCGTTGAGATTTCAAGATATTTAAGCCCCTCTCCGCGTCGGAGCGAAAAGTCTGTAGCTTGCTTCCCGCAGGGTGCGGAGGTTTCCTCCGATGGCTTCGCCAACGCTAAGAGCGAACAGAACTTTTCAAGAGAGAGGGGTTTGGGGAGAGGTCATCGAATTCACGTTAATTTATCTTAAAAAAATCAGGGGTGCAGCTATGTTGGGAGACTTAAAAATTGCCTTTATCGGCGGTGGTACGATGGGGGAAATGATAATTAGTAGATTGTTATCAACAAAAACTGTTGAAAAATCCGAGCTAATTATTGTTAGTGAGCCATATTCTACACGATGCCTTTATTTAGAAAAAGAATATGGAGTACATACCACCAACTGCAATATAGAAGCTGTGCAAGGTGCATCAATTGTGATTTTGGCAGTGAAACCCCAGGTTTTGCCAGAGGTGATGGCTGTACTAAAAGATCAAATTCCCCCTGATGCTTTAGTAATTAGTATTGTGGGTGGGGCGAGTGTTTCATCTCTTTGCCAAGGCTTAAATCATGGTGCTGTTGTTCGGACAATGCCCAATATTGCAGTACAAGTTGGTCATGGAACTACAGTCTGGAGCGCATCATCAAATGTGACAGAAATACAGCGATCGCACACCCAAATTATTTTACAAGCATTAGGTAAGGAATTTGTTACCCAAAATGAACATTACCTAGATATGGCAACGGCTTTGAGTAGTGCTGGGACAGGATTTGTATTCCTGTACATTGAAGCGATGATTGATGCTGGCGTTCAGATGGGCTTAACTCGCATACAAGCCCAAGAACTAACACTACATACCATTGCCGGCAGTGTAGAACTGATGTTGCAAACTAACGAACATCCAGCAGTTTTACGCAACAAAGTAACTAGTCCTGGGGGAGTGACTGCGGCTGGTATTTACGAGTTAGAAAAAGGTGGGATGCGAACTAGCATTTCTAATGCCTTTTCGACTGCTTTAAGCCGCACTCAACAATTAGGTAATATCAGTTGCAGCATTAGTGGCTAGGCTAATTTTTTCGGTAATTATCTCTGATTATTCAATACTAAAAAATAGTATATCCAACTCTCAAATATTTCACTTGATTTCTCAAATATGCCTACCCAAGTTGTTCAAGCTAAACCAGCAACAAATGCTTTTTTAGATTTTATCCAATTCTGGAAAGATGTCAGGGCGATCGCCGGCCCTTACTGGTATCCTACCAAGCCAGGAGAAAGAGCATTTTCAGACGTTATTCGTGCCTGGGGAATGCTGATTCTCCTCATATTATCAATATTAGCTCTCGTAGGTGTCACCACTTTTAACACTTTTATTCATCGCTATTTAATTGATGTCATTATTCAAGAAAGAAATTATCCTAAATTTGTTGACACCATATTAATTTATGGTGTGGGACTTGTCTTCATAACACTGTTGGTAGGATTTACTAAGTTTATTAGAAAACAAATTTCTCTTGACTGGTATCAATGGCTGAATAATCATATACTGAATAAATATCTGCACAATCGTGCTTACTATAAAATTAACTTTGTACCTGAAATTGATAATCCAGATCAACGGTTATCTCAAGAAATTGAACCAATTACTAGTAGTGCGCTCAGCTTTTCAGCTACTTTCCTAGAGAAAATTCTGGAAATGATCACTTTTTTACTAGTTGTGTGGTCAATTTCTCAACAGATAGCTATTGCTTTGTTAATTTACACTTTTATAGGTAACTTTATCGCTGTTTACTTAAATCAAGAATTAATTAAGATTAATCAGGCAGAACTCGAATCTAAAGCCGATTATAGCTACTCTCTCACTCATGTCCGCAATCACGCTGAGTCAGTAGCTTTTTTTCAAGGAGAAGACCAAGAACAAAATATAATTCAACGCCGATTTACTACTCTCATCAATGATATGAAACACAAAATCAATTGGGAGAGAAATCAGGCAATTTTCAACAGAGGATATCGATCTGCTATTGAACTCCTCACCCTTTTAGTACTCTCACCTTTATATATCAGAGGTGACATTGATTTTGGACAAGTTGGACAAGCGACTACGGCTTGCTATTTCTTTGCTGGTGCTTTGGAAGAATTAATCGCTGAATTTGGTATTTCTGGACGATTTTCTAGTTATGTCCAGCGTTTATCCGAGTTTTCAGATGCTTTACAAGCGGTAGCCAAACCACCAGAGAACGTCGGTACGATTAAAACAATCGAAGAAAATCATTTTGCTTTTGAGAATGTTACCTTACAAACACCAAATTATGAGCAGGTAATAGTCGAAAACTTGTCATTAAACGTCCAGCCTGGAGAGGGTTTATTAATTGTCGGGCCGAGTGGTCGGGGTAAAAGTTCTCTATTGAGGGCGATCGCTGGTTTGTGGAATGCGGGAACAGGTCGTTTGATGCGACCCCCCCTAAACGAAGTTCTATTTTTACCCCAACGTCCTTATATAATTTTAGGAACTTTGCGTGAACAATTACTCTATCCTAAAACTCATCGTCAAATGAGTGATGCAGAACTCAAAGAAGTTTTACAACAAGTTAATCTGCAAAACTTGTTAAGTCGAGTTGACAGCTTTGATACTGAAGTTCCTTGGGAAAATATACTATCCCTGGGAGAACAACAACGCCTCGCTTTCGCACGCCTATTAGTGACTCATCCCAGATTCACCATATTAGATGAAGCAACTAGTGCTTTAGATTTGAAAAACGAAGGACGTTTATATCAACAGCTACAAGAAACGAAAACAACCTTTATTAGTGTTGGACATCGAGAAAGTCTATTTGATTATCATCAATGGGTTCTCGAACTTGTACAAGATTCTAGTTGGCAACTTATGAGAGTTGAAGACTATCGCAATCAAAAACAAGGCATCACTAAACCAATAGTAAATACTCAAGTTACAATTGATATTTCATCTGAAGATGAATCTCCCAATGAGCCAGCAATTAATACAGATGAAAGGCTTAGTCATAAAGAAATGAACTCCTTAACCTACTATTCTGTTTCTACTATTAGAAGTAAGGCAAGTAAAGGAGATACTATCACTACCAGGGACGGTATTACCTATCGCTATGATAAAGATCCTCAGGTGTTGAAATGGGTGAGAGTTTAGGGAATTATAGATAGAAAATTGAACAAACGTAAGTATTTTTAGGGTGGGCATTGCTCACTATATCCGGTTTTTGGTGGGCAATGCCCACCCTACGTATAAGAGGTTATTTATAAAGAAAAAATAAAATTATTGTAGGGTGTGTTAGGCGCTGATTTCCCTGATGATTGCTCACAAAATAACTATCCTCGCGCCTAACGCACCGCCTCACAGATGGTTCGTTACGGCTAAATTTTATTGTCTCTAAATCTCAAATTCTTTCATAGCAGTAACATACCTTACCTAAGATTTCCTTTATAAATAGTCTCTAATTCCTAAATCAAATACTAGTCCTATATTAATTTTCTATTAGTCCGTGTAGGCGGATTTTTTTGTGTGGTGGCAAATTATATTTATTCCTGAATTTTCCGAAATTCACTTAACTGTCTACTGGAGTATCTTAAATGTCCTAACTGTCTTAAATAAATTAATATAATTACCTCTTAACTGTCTTAAATGTCCTTGCACACGTATTTAATTACTGGTATATCTTTAGTTGCTAAAAGAATTTCCCTTAGGAAAAAACACCATGTCTACAAACACCGTCAAAACAGTGAATGTTGCAGTGGTACCGTTCTTTGCCCGTTTCTTGGAAGAGCAAGCTACAGAAGGTACAGATCCGCCTTCTTTCCCTTGGACTTTCAAGTATCCTTCAGATTTGGAAGACCAATAATTCCACTATTTTGTATCTGAAATTAAGGGAATAGTAGTTATCAATTATTTGATAATTACTTAGTGAGAACAACCAACACCAAGAAATAATTCTGTGTTGAAGAACATAGTTAAAGCAGCAAATATGGGAAAATTTCCATCATTTGTTTGTTTCTTGGCAGAATAAATTGCTGAACATCCATACTAAAATTTAGTAGAGATGATCAGCGATTTAAGATAACAACTTTAGATACCCGACTGATTAGAAAGTCGGGTATCTAGAAAAAATTTTAAAAGCGAATATTTTATGCACCTGTCTCGTGATGTTGTTTTATTAATCACTCACAGTGGTGATTTTTTCACAATAGATAGAGTGGCAGAGGCCTTGGCAAAAAAAGGAGTGCAACCGTTTCGTTTAGATACCGACAAGTTTCCTCTACAAGTGCAATTAACAGCACATTTTGACAAGTCTCAAAGCCACCACACTATAGAATATGACAACCACTCTATCAGCACAGAGCAGGTGCAGGCTGTATGGATGCGTCGTATTTGGGAACCAAACCTGAGTCAAGAATTAGCGCCAAAGTTCCAAGAAGCCTGCATTAGAGAATCAAAAGCAACTTTAGATGCTTTTTGGGACAGCCTCAAGGGTGCTAGATGGGTAGATGATTTAGAACGGATAAATTATGCAAATAATAAGCTGCGTCAACTGCGAATTGCGTCTGAGGTAGGTTTTGTTATTCCCCAAACTCTTGTCACCAACAAAGCCCAAGCAGCCAGAGAATTCTTTGGGCAAGTCAACGGCAAAATGGTGAGTAAGCTTTTAACCACTCTTTCCCGGAGTATGGAAGCCAATTCTTCATTTTTCCTTTACACCAGCATCGTTAAAGAAAAAGACTTAGAAGATGCCGAGTCACTACGCTACTGTCCAATGGTTTTTCAAGAGCAAATCCCCAAGCAGATGGAGTTGCGGGTAGTGTATGTAAATGGCCATGTATTTGTGGGGGCGCTGAATGCAGATGTGTATGCAGCAACCAAAGCTGATTGGCGTAAACCAGGTGTTGAAGTGGGCGCATGGCAACACCACCAACTTCCTGATGAATTGGTTCGTCGCCTGCAAGCTTTTATGGGGAAATTTGGGCTGTTATTTGGTTCGTTAGATTTCATTCTCACACCATCAGGGGAATATGTCTTTTTGGAAGTCAACCCCATAGGCGAATGGGGAATGCTGGAGAAAGATTTAGACTTACCGATTGCGAATGCGATCGCAGATATTCTACTTCAAAATTGATACTTTTATGACCGTATTAATCGTTACATTTAGCAATGACAACGAAAGCATTCCTTTAGTAATCAAAGAAATAGAAGCCAGGGGAGAAAAAGCATTTCGCTTTGATACAGATAGATATCCCACCGAAGTTAAGTTAGATATTTACTGCGGTGATACTGAACGGGTAATTATTACTGATGGCGAACAAAAGCTCGATTTGAGTGAGGTATCATCAGTTTGGTATCGGCGGATGCGTTACGGGCAGAAAATCCCCGACTCAATGGACAAGCAATACAGAGATGCGTCTATTCAGGAATGTCGCGTTACTGTCAGGGGTATGATTGCCAGCCTGCCAGGATTTCACTTTGATCAAATGGCAAATGTAGACCGGGCTAATAATAAGCAACTACAGTTGAAAGTTGCCAAAGAAGTTGGACTTTTAACTCCCCGTACCTTAACTTCCAACAATCCCGAAGCTGTGAAGAAATTCGCTCAAGATTGTCCGCAAGGCATCATCACTAAAATGCTTTCTTCCTTCGCTATCTATGATGACCAAGGGCGAGAAAATGTTGTATTTACTACTCCAATTACAAATGACGATTTGGAGAATATGGAAGGACTGTGTTTTTGTCCAATGACGTTTCAAGAAAACATACCGAAGGCACTGGAGTTGAGGACAACTATTGTCGGACACCACGTATTTACTGCCGCAGTGGACTCCCAAAGTTTGCAAGGGTCTACTTATGACTGGCGCAAAGAAGGGAAAAACTTAGCTAAGAATTGGCAGCCTTACAACTTACCAGAAGATATTGAGAAAAAACTACTCAAATTGATGGCTAATTTTGGCTTAAAGTACGGAGCAATTGATATCATTGTCACCCCTGATGGTCGCCATGTATTCCTAGAAGTTAACCCAGTCGGGGAATTTTTCTGGATGGAAATATATCCGCCATACTACCCTATTTCCCAGGCGATCGCCGAAATATTACTAACTCATAAAAGTTAGTATGAGCATTGTTGATGTTGGTTGTTGATATTAATAAATGATTTTTAAATTATACGTATATATTTATATTTGGAGATTAAAAGCTTGTGATAAATCTAGCAAATACACAAACAGTCTTAAAATTTGATGGGATAGATGATTATATAGATTTTGGCAAAAACGATATTGGTGGTGTTTTTGCTCAAGGGAGTTCATGTTTTACGGTTTCAGGATGGATAAATCCTCATAAATTAACAGAAAAATCCACTAGCTATGGAACGCGGAATGTATTTTTTGCTCGTTCTTCAGATCGATACAGTGATAATTTTGAATTCGGTATCAGTGAGACAGGGAGTTTAGATATCTTCATTGATGAAACCATTAGCAAGGGTATCAGAACTTTTGGTAATGGAGAATTAACTATAGGACAATGGCACTTTTTCGCCATTGTTTTTAATAGCGGTCAAATCACAGTATATCTTGATGATCATGAATACAATGACTCTCTGAGAGGTTCATCTTTAAACAAAGCAACAAGCTCTGTAACTTTGGGTGCAACCTTACACAAGCAAGTCTATTTTACAGGACAATTAGCAAACATCAGCGTCTGGAATTATCCATGTACTCAGGTACAAATTAAGACCCATCATTGTGGGCTAATAGTCGGGGATGAACCAGGATTAGTGGCTTACTGGAAATTAGATGAAGGCCAAGGAACAACAGTTAAAAACAAAGCTGGAAAATCTTATCAAGGAAATTTTCGGGGTAATCCTAGCTGGGATTTAGCGCAAATTCCATTTGCAGCACCATTATCCAGTCAAGACGATATCCAGGAGGATGTCCAATTTGAGATAGGAATTATTGCCGAAACAAGTATTTCAACATTAACTACAGATTTATTGGCAGCAACAGTACCGCTAGTTAGTAACAACGAAGACCAAACAATAGAAATTCAATATCCAGAAATAAATAGCGAAAAATCAGAGATTATTGCAAACTTGATCAATCTCCCATCACATGAAGAAGCAAGCAAAACAGACCAAACTGAAGTTCTTGTAAATAGCCAACAATTACAAACATTCATTCAGGCAGAATCGCCAGAAACCATGAATACAAAATCCCGTCCCAGATATAAAATACTTTCCATTGATGGTGGTGGTATTCGGGGCATTATTCCTGCATTACTCTTAGCAGAAATTGAACGACGGACACAAGAGCCTATATTTAGTTTATTTGACTTAATTGCTGGTACTTCAAGCGGCGGAATTTTAGCACTGGGACTAACTAAACCCCGATTAAATTCATCTGAAGAATTGCCCTTAGCTGAATACACCGCTGAAGACCTTGTACAATTATTTCTTGAGTATGGAGTAGAAATATTTTATGAGCCATTATTTGAAAGACTACTTGGCCCGTTAGAAGATATATTTCTCCAGCCAAAATATCCTTCCACAAGCAAAGAAGAAATCTTAAGGCAATATTTGGGTAAAACTCCTCTAGTAAATAATCTTAAAGAAGTTTTTGTCACTAGTTACGATATCGAGCAGCGAATTCCGGTATTTTTTACAAACCAACTAGAAAAACAGCAAATAGAATCTAAGAATTCTCATAATTTATGTGGTAATGTATCCCTCTTAGATGCCGCATTAGCCACTAGTGCTACCCCGACTTATTTTGCTCCTCATCGTATCGTCAGCCCCGAAAATAGTGCGATCGCTTATACTTTAATTGACGGGGGAGTATTTGCTAATAACCCAGCCCATTTAGCTATTTTAGAAGCGCAAATTAGTAGTAAACGCAAAGCCCAAACAGTCCTTAATCAAGAAGATATTTTAGTAGTTTCTTTAGGTACAGGTTCGCCAACAAGTGCTTATCCTTATAAAGAAGTCAAGAATTGGGGACTTTTACAATGGGGAAGACCACTTTTAAATATTGTGTTTGACGGTGGTAGCGGTGTGGTATCTGGAGAATTAGAACAGTTGTTTGAACCTAGCGATAAAGAAGCTAAAAGTTTTTATTATCGCTTTCAAACATTGTTAGATGCAGAGTTAGAAGCAATAGATAATACGAAACTACAAAATACTCGTCAGCTACAAGCTATAGCCCACAAACTGATTTCTGAAAAAAGTCAACAAATCGATGAACTTTGTGAGCTTTTGTTGGGCTAAATCAGGTTTCTTATATCTTGCACCAAACAACTGTCAATGTTATGTGCGGGAAGTAAGATTGTTAATTTCTTTTTTGAAGAAATTAGTCATGACTTTCTTAGTCATTTTTCACCTTATAAAGATAGTAGGTAAATACAATGGATGAACTAGTCAAAAAAATTGCTGCTTTAGGTCTTCCTGGGATTATTTTTGTAGTTGCAACTGCTACATCAGGGGGTAGTGTCGCCGCCGTTGTAACTTTACTCTCATCGTTGGGAGGGCCATTCGGCTTATTAGGAGGTTTAGGACTACTTGGTCTGGTAGGTATTCTAGGAGAATATATTGCGGAATTTGGATTTGAAAACGTTCTCAAGCTCATTTATAAAGAACGTAGCAAAACTGAATCTGTAAGATTTCTGCTCAAAGAAATTAAAGAATTACCCATTACAGATGACTTAAAACTCAAACTCGAACATCATCTTGATTCAGTAGTTGTGACTGAGCCTGGAGAAGAAACCCTTGCGCCAAAAAACATCGAAATTGTTGATGAAGAACCAATAATTTAGTCTATTCGATGTAATTCTCATAACATTTATTTTTAGGGATGTTAAAACATCTTTAATCTCTAAAAGTAAAAATGGCCTCTGAGTTTGATCTAATTCTCAAAGGCCATTTTCAAATTACTAGTCTAATTAATAACGGCTGTATTTTTTAATATGCAAACTCCATCTGTGCATCAACAAAAGGCAACAAATCATCTTTCAGTTTTTACTCAATTTTGGGAAGACGTGAAAGTAGTGGCTCAACCTTATTGGTATCCTACAAAAGCAGAAGGACGAGCATTTGTAGATGTCATTCGCTCATGGGGAATGCTGATTCTCTTAATATCATTAATAGCTGGAGTTGTAGGTTTAAATGCTGTAAATAGCTACTGGAATCGCTATGTACTAGATATTGTGATTGAACAGAGAGATATTGATAAATATAATAGTACTTTATGGCTATCTAGTCTCATTGTTATCACAATAGTAATTTTAGTAACTTCTTTGCGATATGTCAGAAAAAAAATCATCCTTGACTGGTATAAATGGTTAAATAGTCATATTTTAGAAAAATATTTAAGCAATCAAGCCTATTACAAAATCAACTTTAAATCTGATATAGATAATCCAGATCAGCGCCTATCTCAAGAAATAGAACCTATTACCAGTATTGCTTTGAGTTTTTCTACGACCTTTCTAGAAAAAGTTCTGGAAATGGGGAGTGCTTTGATCATTCTCTGGACTGTTTCCGCAGAAATCGCAATTTATTTAATTATTTACACCATCATAGGTAATTTGATAGCTGTTTATTTAAACCAATCACTCAATAAAATTAATCAAGAAGAAATACAGTTTAAAGCAGATTTTGCTTATTGCCTAACTCATGTTCGTAATCATGCGGAATCGATTGCTTTTTTTCAAGGAGAAGAGGAAGAATTAAATATAATTCAACGCCGATTTAATAATGTTATAAAAACTGCTGAACGCAGATTGAATTGGGAGAGGGGACAAGATGCTTTTGGGAGAGCATATCAATCTGCTATTGGTGTGTTTTCCATGTTTATTTTGACTCCTTTATTTATTCAAGATAAAATTGATTTTGGGGAAATTAACCAAGTTAGTTTTGCTTGCTTTATGTTCTCTAATTCTCTGGGAGAATTAATAGCTCAATTTGGCGCTTCAGGGCGATTTTCTAGCTATGTAAAGCGTTTAGCTGAGTTTTCAGATGCTTTGAGGGATGTTAGTAAGAAAACAGAGAATCTAGCTACTATTAAAGTTTTAGAAGAGAAACGCTTGGCTTTTGAGAATGTTACTTTAAAAACACCAAATCATGAGCAGGTAATTGTTGAAGATTTGTCGCTTACCGTCCAGCCTGGAGAGGGGTTATTAATTGTAGGGCCGAGTGGTAGGGGTAAAAGTTCTTTGTTAAGAGCGATCGCAGGTTTATGGAACACCGGAACTGGCCGTTTAGTGCGTCCTCCCCTAAAAGACATTTTATTCTTACCCCAAAGACCTTACATCATTTTGGGTACTCTGCGTCAACAGCTACTCTATCCCCATACAGACCGGACAATGAGCGATCGCCAACTTGAGGAAATCTTACAACAAGTTAACTTACAACACTTGCTTACCCGCGTAAATAGCTTTGATACAGAAGTTCCTTGGGAAAATATATTGTCCTTAGGGGAACAACAACGCCTAGCTTTTGCGCGACTATTAATTACACATCCTAGTTTCACTATCTTAGATGAAGCGACGAGTGCTTTAGATTTAAATAACGAAGGTAATTTATATCAGCAGCTACAAGCAACTAAAACAACTTTCATCAGTGTTGGTCATAGAGAAAGCTTGTTTAATTATCATCAATGGGTATTAGAACTTTCACAAGAATCTGGTTGGCAACTTGTGTCTATAGAAGATTATCGCTGGCAAAAGGGAATAAAAACAGTAGATATTTCTCCCAAAAATAACCTGCCGTCAAAAAAAAGAAACGTCATTAGCAAGTTGTAAAATTTAAAATATACGTTTGGTGGGCATTGCCCACCCTACAGATAATAAGAATTTTTTAGATAGAATTAGTGATGCTAGCTAGAAAGCACAAACAATTAATTACTTATGAATCAATTACGATTTATGAAAAAACTTATAGATTTCCTATTTTTAAAAATCCCAAATTAAAAAAAGTTCAAAAAAAAATTATCAAATGTCAAGAATTAATTCAAGTAGGTGGTAAATCTAATTGTTATTTTTGGGGAATAGTTAAGCGAAAACAGGAAGTTACTCAAGAAAAAGTTTTTGCAGAAGTTAAATTATTAATTAGTGAATATATTCAAATCATTGATTCCTTGGATAACTATAAAGATAGTTATCAAAGTTTTTTATTAAAATTCATAGATGACTGGAAAAATCTATTTAATCAGAAATACATTGAAATTAGAAAGATTAATGATGAAAGAAACAAGCTAGAAATAAAACATAATGGTAATACTCAAATTATTGAAAAATTAACACGGGAGAAACAAGAGAATTTAAAATCGATTTTATTGTTGAGTAAAACTAATCTTTTGATTTTAGAAAAGATAGAGTTACTCAGTGAAGGTATTAAGCAATTAGCCGAAGATACGCAAAATCAAAGGCAAGCTATTGAGCAAATAGTTAAGGATTTAGATGTATATCAAGAAGTTTATGAATATCAAATCAGAGCTACAAAAATTCGTCAAGAAATAGCGAAAATAGCTGAAACAGCTATGAATGTTGAAAACTCTCTGAAAGATTGCTTTAATCCGTTTCAGTCTTTAATAGATGAGGTAGTCAAAATTGATGCGGATTTTTATGCAACTGTAGGAGAGATTCAACATTTAGCTACTAATGATTTAAATTATCAACCAAATGTATTCACTATACAAGATAATCATACTGTTTCCCATAATCTGCTCAACTTATTAGTTGCTAGTTATGAAAAACAAGATAGACTAAATGAGGCTTTTTTCAAGTCACAATTATTAGATTGGCAGCTTCAAGATTCGGATTTTAGTCAAGATGATATAACTGCAAATCAAGCAATTTGTTTGATATCTAATTATATGTCTACTCAACTGGTAGCTCAAAAAAAAGTACTGGGGATAGTAGAAACAGATGTTGTGTATTCCCATGCTAAAATTGCTTCTGAAGCAACAGTAGCAACTGAACCAGATAATCATGATATTGATTATCTCAGTGAATTTAAAAGCAATAAAAATATAGATTACAGCATACTGCAAAATCTCCTCGCACAATATAAATGGCAAGATGCTGATATAGAAACTGCTAAATTAATGTTGCGCGTGATGGGTAAGAATTATTGGCATGAGGTTTATAAAGCAGATATTCTCGCTTTTTCTTGTCAAGAATTATATAAGATTGATCAACTTTGGCAACAATATAGTCATGGTTATTTTGGCTTTAGTGTTCAGCAAAGTATTTGGGAAGAAATAGGTGGACAAATAGATTACGAAACGGAAAAGAAACTTGGCGATCGCCTGGGTTGGAGAAAAGAGGGAAACTGGTTAAATTATGAGCAAATAACTTTTAAGTTATCACCAAATACACCGATAGGACATCTACCAGTTAAATGGTTACATTATGACGGAGATATTTTTGATATCTGCCCAAATTCATCGGCGGAACCCATGTCCATGGGGGCTTGGCGAGTCGGTTCTTGGCTAGTATGGCAGATGCACTTATTTTTTACCCGTGTCAAAATTTGTCGTGAAAACTTTCCCATAATTTAATTCTCAAGATGATTGCATATATGACGATCGCCTTCCTCCAAGCCTGTGTTAGTTTGCAAATAATCTTTGACTAGATTGCAACCATAAGTTAGGGCATCTAGGCTGAGAATCTGGGGTAAATTCCACAAAATTAGGGTGTTGTCATCACCCCCAGAAGCTAGAATTGTGCCATCCCGGCTGATCGCAATTTTCCTAATGGCTGCTGTATGTCCGGTGAGAGTTGTTAGTTCTGTACCATCCATTTTCCACAGCTTGACGGTAGCATCCACACTACCAGAGGCTAGTATTTTGCCGTCGGGACTAAATGCTACACCCCAAATCGCAGCTGTGTGACCTGTAAATGTTCTCAAAAGCTTGCCATCAATAGTCCACAGCTTAACTGTATTATCACCACTACCAGTAGCTACCATTTTATTATCGGGACTGAAGGCGACACTCCAGACTACCGAAGAGTGTCCAGCAAGGGTTGTCAGCAACTTACCATCGAGAGTCCATAACTTAACTGTACTATCACCACTGGCTGAAGCCACGATTTTACTATTAGGACTGAAAGCCACCTGCCAAACTTCAGCTTGATGACCTTTGAGAACCTGGGATGTAGGCTGATTGCGCCGCCATATTTGAGCAACCTTGTGAACATTAGCGATCGCGATCGCTTGACCATCGGGACTCAAAACTGCTGCTGTAATTTTACCTTGAGTATTTTTGTAACTCGCAACATCAGAACCATCTGGCTTTTTGAGTAAAACTGTCTCATTATAAGTGGGAAGGGCAACTAGCTTGCCATCTGCACTAAAGGAAATGGCGATAATTCCCCCCTTCTCTTGGGTGAAAGTTTTCACCAATCCGCCTTGGCGACTCCAAAGTCTAGCAGTATTATCATGGCTAGCTGTGCCAACGGTAGAACTATCTGATGTAATTGCTATCGACCAAATACCCCCATAATGGGCAGTGACACTCTTTTGCATGGGATTTTGACTTTGCCAGAGTCTGATAACGTTTTCAGCACCCGCAGAAGCGATAAAACTGCCATCTGGACTAAAAGTAACACCCCAAACAGAAGCGCTATGTCCTCTCAGTGTCCTCAGTTCTGTACCATCGATGTTCCACAGTTTAATGGTTTTGTCCAGACTGGCAGAGGCGATCGTTTGACCATCGGCACTAAAGGCGACTCCAGCAATCCCAGTCGTTTGTTTGAGAGTTTTATCAAGGCGGTAACTGCCATCTGCGGGATCTCGCCGCCAAAGTTTGACAGTTTTGTCTTCACTGCTGGAAGCAAGTGTCTGACCATCAGGACTGAAAGCTACTCCCACAACCCAAGCTGTGTGACTTTTGAGGGGTTGTAGAGGTTTGGCTTCCTGCCACCCAGAACCTTGTCTTTGCCAGAGTTTTACTGTTCCGTCCAGATTGGCAGCCGCCACAATTTGACCATCTGGACTAAATGCAACTCCCCAAAATGCCTCTTTGCTATCTCGAAAAGTGTTGAGTAAAGTACCATCACGTTTCCACAGTCTCACCGTTGTGTCCCAACTAGCAGAGGCGAGAAATTGACCGTCCCGACTAAAGGCTACTCCCCAGACTGAAGCAGTGTGACCTTTAAAAGTCTTCAGCAAAGTGCCATTGAGTTTCCAAAGTTTAATAGTACCATCCTCACTCGCTGAAGCCACCATCTGACCATCAGGACTAAACCTCACCGATCTCACTGCTCCTTGATGACCTTTAAGGGTGGTAATTTTGGTTCCATCTCGTCGCCAAAGTTTGATGGTTCTATCTATACTAGCCGAAGCAATCAGAGAACTATCGGGACTGACATCTACTGCCATCACAGCTGCCGTGTGTCCCCAAAAACGGTTGGACTCATCTGCACCATAAACAGCTTGCCGCAGTACATTATTCGCTTGATTTGTAATATCTGCGTTGGGGTTTTCTAGTTTTTTTAGCCGATCTTTGGCTTTAATTGCTTCTATGAGTGCATCTAACCTGCGATTTGAGGCAAACATTCCCTCAGAAGAAGATATTAAGGCTCGAATTTCGCTGTTTTTAGCTTGAAATTCGCTGTTTTTAGCTTGGCGGTACAAAATGTAGATTCCCATAGCCAAACTGCTAGAGAGCAGAAACTTAACGCACATAGCTATCAACAGCAATCTTTGTAATTTAGCAGTTTTTTTCTCTTGCACTAGTCGCGCTTCTACTTCTTTGACTCGTGCTGCTTCTAAGGCTGTTTGGATTTCGCGCTGTTCATATTCTTGGCTGGCTGCGAGGAAACGATAATCCAAATCGCTCAGACTTTTGCCCTGGGACCAATCTTGAGCATCTTTTAGCGCCTGTCCCCGCAGTAAACGAGACTCATCTTGATAACCAGAGGCTACCCAAACGTTGAAGATTTGTGAGTAAGGGCGGAGATTATCTAATTGTCTGATTACCCATTCATGATGGAAAACATAGCGATAAATGGGATTTTTAATTTTGAGATAGCCTTGCTGTTTCTCAACTAAACCAGATAATAATAGTTCTTTTTGTTCTTGACTATCATCGATTTCCACAGGTAAATTACCGGACTCAGCTTGCAGCATTTGTTGATAAATCCCTAACAACCTGCCGGCGCGTTTTTCGTTAAAGAGGAGGCGATCGCGAATGGTGCGTAGGTGTTCTGGTTCGTCTTTTGCTTCCCAATATTGAATAATCTGCTTTTGTACCAGTTGTTCTACCCAATACCCGGCTGTGGCTGGAGGTAAATCAATTTTGCGGTTTGGTGTGTTCCATGCAGTCTGCACCACTAATTGACAAAGTTTTTGGGTTAGGAATGGTTGTCCACTCGTCCAATCAATAATCTTCTGTAATACTGCTTGGGGTTGACTAATTACTTCTTCTAACCCTTTGAGTAATGGTGTTGCTTCATCGAGTGTAAAACCATACAACTGAATTGCTGTACCAATGTTAAAGGGTGTACGACGCTTATCGGTAATCAGTTCAGATGGACTCACTACTCCGAACACTGCAAATCCTAAACGTTGAAATTTGGGGTCATGGGCCCTTTGGTTGTAACAATGACGAATCCAGGCAAAAAAGTCACTAACCGAAAAGTTCAAGCTCAACAAACTATCAATCTCATCAATAAAAATAAAGATACGCCCACTTTGATTGTGTGGCAGTAGCACCTCTTCTACAAATTGATTTAACTTCTGTATGGGGGAAAGACCAGACTGCATCTTCCACCATTGCTGAAAATTGACTTTTTCAGACAAATTTAAGCTGTAAAAAATACTGATAATAATCCCTTTGTACCATTGTTCAGTTGTTGTATCCTCACTACCCAAGCGTGTCACATCTATATAAATACAAATATGGCCTTCTTTTGTCAGATGGTTGCTTGTGCGATGTAGTAGAGATGATTTCCCCATTTGGCGAGAATTTAAGACATAACAAAAATCACCAGCTTTGAGGCTGGCGTAGAGTTGTTTGTCCGCCTGACGGATAACATAATTAGGATCATCACTAGGGAGACTACCACCAACCTGATATTTCATGTTACTTTAGGCAGCTTTAACAGAAGAGAGTTTATGATTTTTATAATTACTTCTTAGAGGTTATTTGAAAAGTGATTGGCTGTGATTTTAAGCACTCGTTGATCCCCCCAACCCCCCTTAAAAAGGGGGGAAATGAATCAAAGTCCCCCTTTTTAAGGGAGATTTAGGGGGATCTAAAATGTTTTGCTACCAAGCATAGGACTTTTCAAAGATCCTCTTATATAGGCATAAAATTTGATTATTGAAAATATTTAAGTATCTGTAGGGTGGGCATTGCCCACCGTATCATGGTTTTGGTGGGCAATGCCCACCCTACTACATATATTTCAGAAATCAAATAATAGCCCTGTGTGTAAGAGTGAGTAATAAAATATTTACATTAGTATCTTACTAGAAAATCATGGTAATTTTAGTGTGTTGCTGCTATTTTTTATGGCTGAAATATCTTAAATGTCCTAAATTTCTTAACTGTCTATCAATCTTTTCAATAAATCTTTAAGTGTCTTATCTGTCCTTGACTTTATCATCAACAGATAGGAGGATATTACTAATTGAATCGTTAGAAAACTTCCTGGTAATGATGAAGTAGGAAATTATCTAAATTTATAATCAAAGAAATATTCAAGTAGATTTATTACTTTTAAATCCACTTGAATAGGTGATTTCATGAAGCAATTGTGGATAATTGCTTGACAAAATAGGTGCGGTAGAGTTCACAACGAGGTAGTACGCGATCGCCTTCAAAACAAATCAATCCTAAACTTTCGAGTTTATGAGCATCCATAGGATCAATAAAAGTGCTTTGTTTGGTTGTCACTAGCTCAGTATATACTCTAGCTAAATGAGGATTAACTTGTAGCTTTGCCCAGTGTCGTTGTAGGTGATGGCGATAGATCCCGCCATTGGCGATCGCTTCTTGGATCAGTTCTGATAAAGTCATAGTCCCAGAACTAAGATAATATAATGCCAGTTGCACCAGTGCCGGATGACCACCCACAAGAGACATCAACCGAGCCGATTCTTTACCGTCCGTCCACTTTAGCCCATATCGTCTAGCTAAATCTTCTACCTGTTGCTGGGTAAATTCATGCAGGCGGATGGGTAGCCCAACATTAAAGGGAGAATGGTTGATATCTAGAGAAATATACTGTTCCGTAGAGTAAACCACTACCAATCTTAGCTTCTGCCAATTATGATTTTGCCGTGCTTCCTCGCACCAAGAACGCAATAAAACAAAAAAATCGTTAGCAATGTGTGGATACTCAAACAGCCGATCAACATCATTCAACACTAAAACTATAGGATTGTGACATTGTTTCAGAATATAGTTTTGAACGTATAAGCTACAGATCAACTTACAACCAATTTCCTCATCCCATTTGTCATCAAGACTAGGATCAAGCCCTAATTGTGTGGCGATTTGCCAACAAATACAACGTAAAAGCTTATTTAAGTTAGTGAAGCATTGCTCATCAATCTGGTTACATTTGAGGTTAACTGTGTGATAGTTTTGCGTATTTGCAAAGGACAAAAGACGCAGTACCAAAGAAGATTTACCCATTTGTCTGGGGGCGCGAATCCTAATTACGCAACCAGGTTGAGTTACTTCTCGATATACTAGTTCTTCTATGGGCGATCGCTCAATATAAAAAGGTGAATCTAAGGATACAGCCCCATCTGGATATGACAAAGAATTTCCTACTGGTTCTGTAGACAATTGAGATAAATGTTCTGCTTTTTCAGATACAACATCTGTCAGCAAATCAGACATTTCTGTTTCATTTTCTTCTGTTAAAATTGTGTAATCTTCTTCATCTACTTCTAAGTTAAAGGTTCCAAAGCACAATTTTAAAGTTCTGTGATCTACACTGGCACTCAAAGACCACAACCGACTCAGAGTTTTAGTAGAAACATTGATTTGTCTACTCAGTTGTTCTAAAGTTAAGCGATCGCCTTTATTTTGTAATATCTCCCAAGATAGAATCGCTTCTTGTAACCGTTTTAGTCCCTTGGGAGTTAAGATAACTCCTCTTCTTCTCTTCGTTTTATTTTGCTTTAATTTCATGAGTTTTGTGACAATGTATTTTTACTGTCACAGCAGTAATTAGCTGGCTGTGATCACTAAATTACGCCGAGATTTTTAGGAAACAACTAATTAAACTTGAGCATTTATAATCAAAAAGTCACACTTTATTTTTTGAACCTAAACAAATTATTGTTTGTGTGAAATAACTCGCTAAATTTGGTTCAATTCAGTTAAGTAAAACAGGGTAGATAATAGGTTTGTAGTGAGAAATTTAGTTCTCAAAAAAGGACTCAATTCCTTACTAAGAACTCAATCCTATTGTTTTTACATTATTTAACATAGTTGTTTTTTCTCAAGTCGTTCTATGCAAAAAAATGGTAGCAAAACAAGCTAAAAGGTTGAAATTTAGATTAAAACTTAATTTCACTAACGCTTAAAAACCCTTGATAGTGAATATTTAAGCTACTTTAGTCTTTGTTTAGCTCCAAATTTTCTATTTCAATTTATTTCCTGAAATAACAGTTCTCCCTCTTGTCATATTTTTTACGGCCAAAAAATAATAATGGTTATCATTGTTGTTAAGCCATTGATAATCAACTTCCTTTTGCTCATTAATTGGTTTCAAAATACCATTGAAAAATAAGAAACTTATAAGGATAGTGTGACTTTTATTCTTCAGCGATAAGTATACTACTGAATTTTTCTGAGTGGAGCCTGGGCTGACACTCAAAATCCATTAAGCCTCAGTTCCCCATTGTTTACTCTCCCTACGCGTAGGAATCACAGCAAGCCCCATCTTATTTACAGTGTAAATTCATACTCAGGGTGAAAACTCCAACCCAAAGCGCGAGTTATCTGATCAGGTAAAGTTAAAGGGTTAAAAGGTTTAGCGATCGCCTGAACCACACCAAGCTGCTGAAGTTGCTGTGACGTAAACCAATCTGCTCTGACACTCAACAGAATCACGGGAATTGTTTTTAGTGAATGGTTTCCATGCAATCTGTGGAGAAACGTAGTAAAGTCCATACCCGGCATCAAAACATCAAGTAGGATTACATCAGGACGTTCTATCTCTAGGTGTTTCAGCCCAGCTTGAGCAGAAGCAGCAGTTACCACGTTCCATCCCACCAAATCATTTAAGCAAATTTTTACAAGTTCTCGAATCGTCGGTTCATCATCAATCAATAATATTTTCTTGATTGTCATGATTAAAATGCTGTGAAAACTGGAATTTATTAATTCAACGTGAGTTCGATAAATTCGGAAGAACCCCTCTCCAAACCTCTCCCCGACGCGGGGAGAGGCTTCAAAACCTTTATTGTTTGTCAATATTTCCTGGTCTTTACTCCCCTCTCCGCGTCGGAGAGGGGTTGGGGGAGAGGTCAAAAAAGACTTGTCGAATTCACGTTAATTCAGGTTAAATCAAGAAGATAAGAAACTTATAAGGATAAAAGGATAATTGGTAGATCCCCGACTTTTTTAAAAAGTCGGGGATCTGCACACTGAGATTTACCTAACTAATCACTCCAACCAAGCATTTGCATGATTTGTTCGCAAATCAGTAATGGGTTGAATGGTTTAGTGATGACTCCGGCTATATCCAATTGAGCAAAGCGCTTGTAATCATCTGGTAATACCTTAGCCGTGAGCAAAATTATGGGAATATCCTGAGTCTTAGGATTAGCTTTTATTTGCTCGTAAACTTGAAACCCATCCATGTCAGGCATTGACACATCAAGGAGAACTACATCCACCAGATACTTTTGGACTTTCAAAAGTCCTTCACGACCCGATTGAACGATAATTGCCTCCCATCCTCCCAAATCCTCTAAGCAGGTACAGGCAAGGTCTCGCAGCGACTCTTCATCGTCAATTACCAAGATGCGTTTGCTCATAGTTCTTTTACTGATATTGGCAAAGTGAAATAAAAGGTGCTGCCTTCACCAAGGGTACTTTCTGCCCAAATACTACCATCATGCTGTTGAATAATACTTTGACAAATTGCCAAACCTAAACCTGTACCACCCTTAGCACGAGCGTCAGAGATGTCCACTTGCTGAAAACGTTCAAATATTGTTTCTAGTTTGTTGGCAGGGATACCTCTGCCTTGGTCTTGGACTTTAAACAGTACCCAGTCTGATTGGGGTTGAGCAGACAAAGTAATCACTGAGTTATGAGGAGAAAACTTGATGGCGTTGCTCAATAAATTGATGAGGGTTTGAATAATTAAGTCGGGAGAAGCCCAAACGCAAGCGGTGGTGGGAGTCAGGGAAATTGTGATAGCAGATGCTAGGGCGATTGACTGTACTCCTTCTACAGCTCGTTGCATTAAATCTGCGGCATGGCAGACTTCTTTGACAAGTTGTACTCGCCCAGAAGACAAACGTTCTAAATCCAAAATATCATTTACCAACCGCACGAGGCGATCGCTATTTGTTAAAGCTTGTTGGATCATCCATTTGGCTTTTTGTGATTTGTTGTCGTATATACCAGTGTTCAACAGTCCTAAAAATCCTTGAATGGCTGTGAGTGGGGTACGCAGTTCATGACTGACGATAGAAATGAACTCATTTTTTATCTGTTCAATAGCTTGTTGTTCGGTGATATCTTGGATTTGCAGCACATAGTACAACGGTTGATTCTGGCAATCTCGCACCAGGGACAAGCTTGTTAGTCCCCAAGCAATGCGTCCTCCATTACACAGGTAACGCAACTCTACCTGAACTCTGGGATTCTGATTACTCAAAACTTGTGTGATGCAGTTTTCTAGCCGATGAATATCTTCTGGGTGAATGATCTCAAATGCCTGGAAGCTGAAAAATTCTAACTCAGAATAGCCCAACATTTCCCTGAGCATGGGATTGGCTTGCAACCATTGTTGATCCTCCAATCCCAGCAACGCCATACCAATGGGAGCATCATAAAACGCGTGGCGAAATCTCTCTTCACTCTCACGCAAAGCGGCCTCGGCTTGTTTAAGGTCAGTGATATCTAATACAACTCCGTACCAAGCAATTTCACCATTGGAGCGACGTTCTGGCCGGGAGTTGGCGCGTACCCACTTGACTTTGCCAGAGGGTGTAATAATTCGCCATTCATGAGCAAAGGGTTTGAGGGTTTTGAGGCTACGAGTTGTTAGCTGATTGTAGAGAGCGAGATCATCAGGATGAACTTGTTGATAAGTCAGTAGAGGATCTGCCAAAACCTGATGGGGTTCTAATTCTTGAATTTCTTGCACCCCGGAACTGATATATTCATAACGCATTTGATTTATATCTGGGTAATAAGCCAAAATATAAATCTGTGCCGGAGAAGCGGCGGCAATTTTTTGAAAGCGAGCTTCACTTTGTAGCAGGGCGGTTTCGGCTCGCTTGCGCTCAGTAATATCTGTTACTCGTACTAGATAAACCACTTGGTTAGTGATAACCGACGGTCGGTCGCAGACCATCGTCACTTCCTTGGCTGCGAGGTTGCCCCAAAACAAATTTCCTTTGCGCGTCAGGTATTGAATTTCCGTGTTCCAAACACCTTTTTGCTGGATTTGGGTGGTGATTTGTGCCAGTTCGTCTGAGGTAAATGGTTGCAGTTGAAGAGTGTTAACTTTAATACTAATTAGTTCACTTTTACTGTCAGCTTCAAATAGTTCTACTGCTCGACGATTACAGTCGGCAATTAACAGTGTTTGCGGATCTACTAAGAACAGAGCATCAGCCGATTCATTATAAATGCTTTCACACAAGTCTTTTTGCCGTCGCAGTTCTAATTCGGCAATTTTGCGTAAGTGCAGCTCGTTGTAGAGCGCCAAGCTAGTTTGACCCAATTGTTCCATTGATCGGATAATAAATTGGGTCAAAAATAATCCTAAAGCGATCGCTCCTGCTAAAGCCCCAATAGTAAAAATTATTGTTAGGCGTGTATTGGCATCAATTTCTGCGGTAAAGTCTGAGGCGGGGATCACTGTCACAATCAACCAGTCAAGTCCTAATTGGTCGTTGTAAGGGATAACGAGAAGAAATTGCTTTTTGCCTTTGATGTCAAAATTGAGCTGCTTTGCGGTCTGAATTTGAGCTAAATTACCAAAGTGCGATCGCAGATGTTCACCCGCTAAACGAATTAGGGGTTGCTGACTTTGTATCACCTGGAGCCGTTGATTTTGTGTCCCACCCATACCTGTCAGGAATGGTTGTTCAGGGGTTGAAGACGCAACCATTAATCCTGAACGCTCCATAATAAATACCTGTCCGTGAGTACCCACCCGCAATTGCTGGAGGAACTTACTAATGCTCACAAGGTCTATATCGCTGGTGAAAACCCCCAGAAGTTCTTGTCTTTGGTTATAAAGCGGGTAGCTAGCAGCAATTCCTAAGCCTCTGGAAGTCGGTACATATAAATAAACCGATGTCCACGTTGGTTTGCCTGTGGAGAGCGCCTGTTGATAGAAAGGTCTTTGAGTGCCATCATAATTATGCTGATGAACTAATAATTTCTTCCGTTTTCTTTGACTATCTACGCTATACACATAAAGCTCTCCTTTTTTAAAATCTTTGGTCGAGGAAATGGTAACACCCCGTTCATCGTTGCCGGCTCCAATCAGTCCCCCTTGAGGATTGATAAAATGGACTCTCAGAGAAGCAAATTCTTGAACCTGAGCAAAAAAATAACGTTCTAAACTTTGAGGGTTGGTAACGTCTATATGTTGGAGTGTGCTGGCTTGAACATTGAGACGGTTAATTAAATGTGGAGTCTTTAAATAATTACTTAAATATAAATGAATGCGATCGCTCATCTCATTCATCAACTGATATGCCAAGCTATTGACTGAATTTTGGGAATTTTGCCATGATACATAACTGACTAAACCTGTTGTTCCCCCTATTAACAGCACAAAGGGAACGGTGAGGATAAATTGTAAGGAAATTTTCAGCTTTTCGTTGTTAGCTGACCTTTTCCTAAAAAGATTGGAGAGCCTCACCTTTGCATCCTCCAGTTCTAGGTTTTGAGTTTTTGCTGTAAACGAGAACGATTAATCCGGTTAATGACACGAGTTATTAATTCTGGCCCGACTACAGGCTTACCAATAAAATCATCGGCTCCTGCGGCAAACACCTGTTGAATGGATTTGATGTCTGTGTGGACAGTAACTACTAAAATAGGCACATTTCCCCAATGAGAATCTTGTCTCACTACACGGCACAAGTCAATACCACTATATGTAGGCATTTCTAAATCGATCATTAATAAGTCAGGAGTTGTAGTAATTAATGTCTCCCAAAATTTCTGCGGATTTTGCAAGGTCTTTACCGCCAGTCCCCAAGGTTTGAGTAAATTGCTCAATATATCCAACATCACCGGATCATCGTCGATAACCATCACCTTTCCTTGACTACCTTGGAATTGAGCTAACATTTGGGTAATTACCTGGAATACTTCAGTATTGGTAGGTTTGGTGAGAAAACGCTGCACTCCCAAACGCGCAACAGCTACTCGCTGCATAAGATTATCTTGCTCTGCTATGACAAGAATTGGCGTATTAGGAAACTGTTGTTTGAGTTGCTCCAATAATTTTAGACTTTTTTGACTCGATTTCTGCCCATTGATCTTGAGTAAAATTACCTTGGGAAACTGAGAAAAACTTTGTTGATAGCTCTCCCAATTGAGGGCTACTTCTATCCTCACTCCCCAAACAGCAGCTTCTATTTTCAGTTGATTGGCAAAAGATTCATCATTGATAACCAGTACTAAAGGAAGTGGAACTGGCTCAAGTTGTTCAATGGTAAAGGAAATAGGCGATTGACTGAGTGCTTCTTTGAGTTGCCCAATCAGTTCCGAGAGTTGCACAGCATCTTCTAACGCTAAATTTTCGTCCCTCATTAGTAGATGTTCAATTGCTCGCGCTAACTTTGAACCTGTTTCGTAACCAAAAGATCCCAGCGTCCCTGCTAGTTTGTGTGCTTCGTTACTGGCTTCTTGCCTGAGTTCGGGCAGCAATTGTCCTGTATGTAAGGCTTGTTCGGCTCGCTCTAGCAAAGTTACTCGTTGGGCAAAGGTATCTTTGTAGCGTTCTATGGTTTTATTTATGGCAGCAATTGCTGTTTGATTTTTGGTTTTTCGCAGTCCATCTGTCTTTCGACTTTGTTCGCCGTCTTGAGTTTGCGGTGGCATCTTTAGTCGATAACCCAAGCCATAGACGGTTTCCAGCAGTTCGGCAGACATCCCCACCATCTTGAGCTTTTGTCGCAAATCTTTAATCAAATTAGTGACAGCTCCTTCACTTGGTGTAGCATCAATTGACCACAGGCGATCGATAATTTCGCTACGGCTAAAGATACGCTGGGGATTACGTAAAAACAACCCTAGCAGGCTATATTCCTTAGGGCTTAAAGATATAGGCTGTCCTTTATAGGTAACTTCTGCGGAGATAACATTAACATCAAGATTTTCCCAACTCAGCAAGTTAGGTATTAGTTCCGTCTTGCCTCGGCGCAGCAATGCTCGTATCCGCGCCAGCAGTTCTGAGATATCGTAGGGTTTGGTAACATAATCATCTGCACCTGCATCTAATCCTTTGACAACATCAGCACTCTGATCTTTGGCTGTAAGTAAAAGAATCGGTTTTTGAATGCCCTGAGCGCGGAGTTGCCGACAAAGGTTGATACCATCAAGTTTAGGAATCAGCAGATCCAACAATATCAAGTCAAAATTTGATAAAGTCGCCAGTGTTAACCCATTTTGACCATCTGTTGCCAGTTCAACTGTATAGTACTCAGCCGTGAGAACCTCACGCAGTAAGGTCGCCGTTATTACATCGTCCTCTACCAGCAGAATTTTCACAACTTCTACTATTTACTCACCAAGAATTGATATGATTCAGTACGCGAACAAATGCTGAATCTTTAAAGAGTTAAGCCCACGCGAGAAAAGTGCTTTGTAATGTTTTGGCTATGACTTTATTCAGCCGATTTCAGCAAATATTCCCTAATATACATCTATTTGCTTGATCAAGCAAGCCCAAATAATAAAAAGACAGTTAAGTGTTCCCATGTATTTCAGGCGATCGCACAATCACCCCATCTATAGCCAAACAATTTTCTTAACTGTCTTAACTGTCCTTGAATTTCTACTATAAAGCTGAGATAATCCAACCTTGTATAAGCAACAAAATAAGGAGATTCTAAGTATAACAAAGTTAAGATTTTTGATGAATATATGTGAATGAAAACTTTGTTGGTGCTGAGATTATTTCTGAAGCTGTAATCTGTTTTCTAAACAGGCAATGCAAACATCAAGTATTAGTAGGGTGGCATTGCTCACCCCACTTGTATTGCAAAAATTAAATATTCATTTTACATATCCCTAGTTAGTAGATACACATATCTAAGAAGACAAAAAATGGATCTTGATAACTTATCTCAAATTTCTAAACGAGATTTGGAAATTATTCAACTACATCAATTTCAGCAACCCATCTACTGTTGCAACGTCACAGCAATTGCCTATGCCTGCACTGCATTGGGATATTTGACAACCGTTGATGATATTTTCTACACCACCCAACTGCCGATCGCATCAGTTTTAGATGATGGCATGACATTAGCAGAAACTTACGACACCTGTCGAACTTATTTGGAAAGAAAGGGATTACCATTATCCATTCGCGTAGAGCATTTTGATAAACCTAGTATGACCCTCGAAGCATTCATCCGCGAAGTTGAAATTGCCGTTTGTGATGAAACTGATGTCCACATCCTTAACTTTAATACTCGTATTGCCCATGAAAATCCCAGCTTAGAAGGTGGTCACTTCTCATTATTAGCAGATTATCATCCACAGACTCAAGAAATCACCATTGCAGATACCAATCCCAAACGGTATACCAGATTTTGGAAATGCCCAATTCAGCGTCTATATACAGCTTGTGTAGATAAAGACTCCGCATCCAATCGCGCTCGTGGCATGATTGTACTTCGCAGACAGGAAAAAGCCAATCTCCCAGGTAATGGAGTCGTTCATCCAGCAGAAGTCGCCTTGAACGCTCTCCATTCTGAAAACGGATAATATCAATTTTTAGAAAAACCGCAAATTTCAATTTCTTCTTGACTAAAAGTATCTTTTAATATCTTGCGGAGAACACGCTGTATATGCAAATGTTTTCCAGGCTTAACTTTTGTCAGGGTCAACAGTAATATATTGTTCTCACCAAAATGTTCTATTCCAGCTACGCGAGTTGGTTCTATAACATCTTGTTCATGTAGCTTTAGCTGCTGTCCTACCTTCTTAACCACACTATATACATGATCTAAATTAGAGTTATATGAAACGCTCACTTCCACTCTGGCATATATATACTGCTTGGAGAAATTGATAATTGAGCCAATATCTCCATTACGAATAATCTGTAATTGACCATCAGGATGGCGGATATGAGTGGTTCGCAATTCAATTGCCTCTACAACACCCTCAACGCTTCTCTCTTCCATTTTCCCAGCTTCAACATAATCACCTACCAAGTAATAATTTTCAAACAAAATCAAAAATCCACAAACAACATCATTAATCAGGTTTTGCGCTCCCAGACCAACTGCGATACCCACAATTCCTGCACCTGCTAAGATAGGCGCAGGGTCAATACCAATGAGCTTGAGTATAGTCACTCCGCCAGTAAAGTAGACAAAATATTTAGCAAAACTCCGTATTAAGGGAATCAGCGTCAGCCGTTTCTGTCGTTGTGAATCATTCACATCTGTAGTTTTGATATAAAACTCATCAAGAATGAAGTAAACGACTTCAATCAAAACATTACTAATAAAGAAAACTCCAATAATCTGCACAATTGTAGGAGTAAAAGAACTTATCCAAGCAATCGGTTCTATTTCTGGAACAACGAGATTTACTATACCAACGTACAAAACATATTCCAAACACTTTTTTAAAAGAGGTATGAGATGGCGTAAACGTTCGTATAAGTTCAGTAAATTATCAGAGCTAGAATATTTAAGACTTAGCGCATCGAGAGTATCAACGATAGTAGCAACAGCCTTAACGATGAGCAAACCAATCGTAACAGTAATGTATATTTTTAAAACAAGGTAAATATAGTTGGAAACTACTTCTGGGAGGTAAACAAATTTAGCACATAGGATGGCAGACGATAGCCATATACTATGAATAATAATCCTTTTTAAGGTTTTGAAGAAAGACTCAACACTTTCATCATTAGCTTTAATTTGATCGATCTTCTTAGCGTAGTTGCAAACCCAATTTATCCCACGACTTAAAGGTGGTATGCTAAATTTAACCAACATTAGCAAACTCACAGTTTTCCAGCTTGCCGTGAAGACATTGACCCAGAATTTATCAGGCAGACTACGAATCAAATTAAGCTGGAATTCCTGAACATTTCCACCTCGATAAATCACCATTCCATTGATAGCAACAAGCACCAGACATAGCACCACAGAAAGCAAAAGTAATATTTTGTTGATACTCCGATGCAAAAAAGTGATACTTGCAGTTTTACCTTGAAGCCAAGAAAATTTAGTAACTCGTTTGAGTATAATGCCAATTGACCAGTTGATGAGTAAGAAAAATACTATTAAAAATATGACTTCACCCAGGATAATTAGTATATTTATCATTTTTAGTACCAATTTTTAATGAGAGATGTCCAGCTAAAATAACTTGATTTTCAATTAAAAAATTCACATTTTATGTATGTTTTGTCTTGGAACTTATTAGCATTGCATCTTTTACTTAATAAACAAGCTTTGATCTACTAAAGCAAGCTTAACTTTGTCGTGTTTAGCTGAAGTATGGTTATTCACAAAAGTTTTTATATAAAGTGGTTACGGCATAATAAGCGATCGCCAGGAAGATTAAGACTATAAATATACTCTCCTAATTGTTTGAAAGGCATAAGACTGCATTTGTCGATTCTTAAGGTCTCAGAATTTTAATCAGATTGCAAGGATAGTTAAGACAGTTAAGATAATCAAGATAACTAATAATTTATGTGTATTAATTATTGAGCAAGTATAAAATATACTCATTATTCCTAATTTCATTTAATACTGATAGCTCTTTTTATACCAAGTTTTTAACTGGAAGTTAGCAACTCAAAAAATTAAGTGGAACTTAAAATTTAATATCTCATCACAAATAAACATTCTCTTCTAGAGAAATTACGTAAAATATACCGTTCTAAAATAGAGTACTGTGTTTAATTTACATAGAAAATATTGCCAATTATTCATGAATTAAGAGCAAAATCATTCAGTATTTATAGTTGAATAATATTATCAGTAATCAAGATGAATTAACCTAAAATGTGCTAGGTAAGGTTGACATTTTCCACTCACTTGAAGAATTATCTTAGAGAAACAAGGTATTCACTGTTGAGGAAACTATGCACACAGTTATTCTTGTTCTGGTTGAGGTGTTGATTGTGATTGGATTGTCACGGCTGGTAGGCTTGGGATTCAAATCAATCAAGCAACCTTTAGTAATTGGTGAGATCGTGGCGGGAATTATGCTCGGCCCGTCATTATTTGGTTTATTAGCCCCTGATGTAGCGACTACTTTATTCCCACCAGAGACTCTTCCTTTTCTCAATGTTTTATCTCAGATAGGACTAATATTCTTCATGTTTTTGATTGGGTTAGAACTCAATCCTAAATATTTGAGTGGTCAGTTAGAAGTAGCTGTTTTAACTTCTCATGTCAGCATTTTAGTACCTTTTTCCTTGGGAACTTTGTTGGCATTACTGCTTTATCCTTTAGTTTCCAACGCTGGTGTTTCTTTTACTGCCTTTGCCTTATTTTTAGGTGCGGCTATGTCGATTACAGCTTTTCCCGTATTAGCGCGAATTATCACAGAAAATAATTTGCAAGGTACACGTTTGGGAACATTAGCTTTAACTTGTGCCGCAGTGGATGATGTCACCGCCTGGTGTTTATTAGCAGTGGCGATCGCCGTTGCTCGTACTGGTAATATTATTGGAGCATTCCCCACAATTATCGAAAGTGCCGTTTATATTGGCTTTATGCTGACGGTGGGGCGTTGGTTCCTCAAACGTTTGGTTGTTCACTACCGTCGCGCCGGCAGGTTGAGCCAATTTGTACTGGCGGGGATTTATGTAGCCGTAGTTGCTTCTGCATTGATTACCGAACTGATTGGCATTCACCTAATTTTCGGAGCATTTTTATTAGGTGCAGCTATGCCCAAGGATGCAGATTTAGTCCGTGAATTAGCCATTAAAACAGAAGATTTTGTTTTAATATTTCTACTGCCAGTGTTTTTTGCCTATAGTGGTTTGCGGACACAGATTGGTTTGTTGAACCGCCCCGAACTTTGGTTATTGTGTGCAGCAGTTTTACTGGTGGCGATCGCCGGCAAGTATATTGGTACTTATACAGCAGCTCGTGTTAGTGGCATTAATAAAAGGGAAGCATCAGCCCTGGGTTGGTTGATGAACACTCGCGGTTTAACTGAGTTAATCGTCCTCAACATCGGTTTGGAATTGGGTGTCATTTCGCCCTTACTGTTTACCATGCTGGTAATTATGGCCTTGGTAACCACATTTATGACTTCGCCATTACTAGAGTGGACTTACCCCAAAAAGTTGATCAAATTAGATGTAGTTGAGGCCGAAGCAGAAACAGAAACAAGTTTAGATATTACAGCTTATCCTTACCGCATTTTAGTCCCTGTAGCCAATCCCAGCACCCAAAAAGGCTTGCTGCAATTAGCAGTCGCCATTGCCCTTAATTACCGACAACCGGCAATTGTTAACCCCTTAAGTTTGATTGAATTAGAAGAAGACTATGGCTTTGAAAGTACCCCGACTGAGGCTAACCGCTTAATTGCCCAACGTCGCCAAAAGCTAGAAGAGTTAATTAGTACTTTAGAGCCAGCAACGCAATCTTTTGTTCATCCCATTGTGCGAATATCCAGCAATGTTGCCAGAGAAACTGCACAGATTGCCAAAAATGAGTCTGCTGATTTAATTATCGTGGGATGGCACCGCCCAGCTTTTAGTAACAATCGCTTGGGTGGAAGAGTCGGGCAAATTCTCGGCACTGCACCCGTGGATGTAGCCGTATTTGTGGATAAGGGAGGCGAGAGACTAGAAAGTATATTAGTTCCCTACTCGGCGAATATTCATGATGATCTAGCACTGACCCTGGCGTTGAGATTATTAATCAATCGCGATACTTGCACATTGCAGATATTACAAGTAATTCCCCAACAGCACATTCAAGATGAATTGAGCTACGAGCTACACGCCATGATTGAACAATTACCTCAGAGTGTCAGCGATCGCATCCAAATTACCATTATCCAAGCACCAGAGCCAATACAAGCAGTAGTAGCAGCCTCGGAAACTGTAGACTTAACAATTGCCGGGACTAGCCGCGCCTGGGGTATTGAACGTCAAACCCTTGGCAGATACACCGATGAACTAGCCATTCAATGCCGTTCTTCTCTACTAATTACCCGTCGCTACAGTCAACTCGCCTCTCACCTAACTTCTGTATTACCTGAAGTTATCCATCAAGAACCCACAGTTAGGAACTGAAACCATGAATCATTTCCACTCGAAATCCTTAGTATTTTATGGTGTAGCGATTACTTCAGTTCTCATTTTGTTTAAAATTGTTACTCTTTATGGAGAAAAAAACCTCCAAGCTTCTCCAGTCCTCAACAATAGTTATCGTCTTACCTGGAAAAATAACGTTCTTAACTGTGAAAAATCAGCACCAATGATGCTCAACATTCAACAGTCGGGCATTTACTTAAACGCTGCGCTATTCTCAGAAGGAGAAGCCAAACCTCTTACCATGTCTGGTATTTGGAAAAATCAACAAATGAGTTTAGCCGGGAAAATTGACCAACCTACACTCTGTAATATAACCGTACCGCAATCAGTGAAAATGCAAATGCAACTGACAGATAAAGGTAATCTGCAAGGGCAATTAATTATCAGTGACATCTCGCAAACTTTAGAATTTAATGCTACACCTGAAGCAGCCCAGGTCAGACCGGAAAATTCTCGTAGCCATTAGCATAGCAAATAATGTCTCAGAATCAATGGGTGATCAATGATTTCCCGGCCTGATGGCTGAACATACAAGGGATAAATAGTGATGTCTAAGGCAATTATGAGTAACAACATCCAAGGGTGCAAACAATTATTTGGCGCTAGTTTGTGTACCGCCATAACTTTAGTTACCAGTAGTAGTATTGCGGCTCAGGTACAGATGGCAAAACTGAATAATTGGCGCTTTTACCCAGACACCAAAAAGCTAGAAATAACCCTTTCATCTAGTAAAACACCACAGTACTTTTATTTAAATGAACCGCCAAGACTAGTTGTAGATATTCCTGATACTCAGTTAGGCAAGGTTTCTACACAGCAAAATTACACAGGTTCGGTTCAAAGAGTCCGTGTTTCTCAATTAAGCGCTAATGTTACTCGCATTGTCTTAGATTTAGCCCCAGGGTCTACTGTAGATGCAAACAAAGTACAACTACAACCTGCCACTCGACAAAACCCTACTCGCTGGGTTTTACGTCCCGCAATTGTCAAAGTGGCTAAACAATCAAGCAACTTCCAACAGTCACCCAAAAATCAACAACCAACAACCCCTTCTTATGTACAATTACCTAGTACCCTGCCTCCCATAACTGGTCTGCAACAGCAACCGTTTGTCAGTGTACCGCCCCTCAACTCCAATAATCCCACGCCAAAATCCAGCAATTTTAACAACGCTAATTCTTCTAATCCTCCAGTCCCTACCCTACCTAACTATCCAGTGATTGAGTTTGGTCAACCTTTACCTAAGTTCCCTAACTGACCGAAAAGAATGGGATACAAGCCCCGTCCTTATAGGACGGCTTTAATTTGTGTTATGTTAGTTGCCGTAGATGTTTTCCACGTCAAATGGTAGTTCTAGAGTTTAAGGCTAAAGGGAAAACAACTCAATATGCAGCTATCAACGAAGCGATAAAAACTGCTCAATTTGTCCGCAACAAGTGTATCCGTTTTTGGATGGATAACCGAAGTGTCGGACAGAAAGATTTATATCGCTACAACACTGCGTTAAGAGCTGAATACTCCTTTGTCAAAGACTTAAACTCTCATGCCTGTCAGATAGGAGTAGAAAGAGCCTATAGCTCTATAGCTAGGTTCTACGACAACTGCAAGAAAGGCATTTCGGGGAAAAAGGGATATCCTAAGTTTAAGAAAAATAACCGTTCGGTGGAATATAAAACCTCTGGGTGGAAACTATCTCAAACAAGAAAACAGATCACCTTTACCGACAAAAAAGGAATTGGCAAGCTGAATCTCAAAGGAACCTGGGATTTAAACTTCTACCAATTAGAACAGATAAAACGGTTGAGGTTAGTACGTCGTGCAGACGGGTATTATGTGCAGTTTTTAGTTAGTGTAGACAACAAAGTAGAAACACAACCAACTGGTAAAACAATTGCCTTAGATGTTGGCTTAAAAGAATTCTACACAGACAGTAATGGACATAGTGAACCTAACCCAAGATTTTATCGCACAGGAGAAACACGTCTCAAGTTTCGACAAAGATGTGTTGCTCGTAAACACAAAGGCTCTATCAACCGTCAGAAGGCCATTAATAAATTAGGGCGAGTACACCTCAAAATAAGTAGACAACGTGAAGAACACGCTAAAAGAGTAGCGCGTTGCGTTATCCAGTCTCACGACTTGGTAGCCTATGAAGATTTGAGGATTAAGAATTTAGTGAAAAATCACTGTCTCGCTAAATCTATTAATGATGCTGGTTGGTATCAATTCAGAAAATGGTTGGAGTATTTCGGGGTGAAGTTTGGCAGAATCACTGTTGCGGTTAATCCTGCTTATACATCGCAAGAATGCTCTAACTGTGGTGCAGTAGTCAAAAAATCTCTATCAACAAGAACTCATGTTTGTGAATGTGGATTTGTGCTGGATAGAGATTGGAATGCTGCTATTAATATTCTGAAATTAGCCTTGAGTACGGTAGGGCATACCGGAACTTGGGTCATAGACCCGAACGCTTCAGGAGATTCGACCTCTACTCATGCTGGAGAAATCCTGTATGAGCAAGTTGGGTCTATGAATGAAGAATCTTCGCCCTTATAGGGCGGAGAGTGTCAACAATTAAGTAGTTATACAAAGCGATCGCCTTACAAAAATAATATCTAAAAATATTGCGCTACAAGTATATTAAAAATTGTAAAAATTACTAATATACTTGTAGTATGTGGTTTCTACTTACGTGGTATATTGATTCTGTCCGTACCCAAAATATTTGGGTAAAATTATTATAAGTCTATAAGTACGAATGGCAGAACCCAACAATACGCTAGCTCAAGCCACAAATCTAGGACGCATTCTTAACTCGCAAACCATCTCAGATTTTGTCGGAACTACGGATACTAATGATTTCTTCACCTTTAACCTGGGATCTCGTAGTAGCTTCAATCTAACTCTGAATGGTCTATCAGCAGATGCTGATGTGCAGTTGCTCGATAGCACTGGTGGATTGATTACTAGTTCTAGTAATGGTGGTAGCTTGTCTGAATCCATCACCCAAACCCTGAACACAGGCAACTACGCTATCCGGGTTTTCCAGTTTTCGGGTAACACCTCTTATAATCTCAATCTTTCGGCTTCACCTTTTGATTTTGCTGGTAACAGCACCGCCGCAGCGCGTGACATTGGCCCTGTTGGCGTTCAATCATTTTTCCAAGATGCGGTAACCAGCTCTGACACAACTGATTTCTACCGCTTGGCTATTAATCCTAACAGCAGCCTCAGCATCACATTAGATAACTTAGCGGCTGATGCTGATTTAAGCCTGCTCAACGCTAGTGGTACAGTCATCAGAAGTTCTAGCAACGGTGGCACTACCGCAGACTCAATTAGCTTGAGTGCGTCTGAAGTCAGAGCCAACGGCACTACTTATTTCGTGCGAGTGAATCAGTTTAGTGGCAACACTGCCTACAATCTGACCATAAACGGTAGTCTACCAGACTTAGCCGGCAATAGCACTGCTACTGCTCGCGATCTTGGAAACTTGAACGGTACTCAGGAGTTTATAGATTTAGTCAATAGCGCTGATACTAACGACTTCTATCGATTTACTGTTGGGCCTAATAGCAACTTAACTGCACGATTAGATAATCTAGCTGCCAATGCTAACCTACAAATATTAAATGCTACCGGCACAGTTATTGGTTCTTCATCTGCTGGAGGCACAGCAGCCGACCAAGTTACCCTGAATAATTTAGCTGGTGGTCTTTACTTTGCTAGAGTATTGCAATCCAGTGGAGATACTTCTTACAGATTAAATCTGTTTGCTACCCAACCAGACTTTGCTGGTAATACTACTGGAACTGCTCTCAACTTCGGCACACTCAATGGCACCAGAGTATTTAATGACGAGGTGAGACCCGGAGATATTAACGATTTCTACAGGTTTGATTTGACCGGTGGCAGCACCGTTAATTTGACACTAAATGGGTTAACAGCAGATGCAGATTTGCGCTTGTTAAATAGTGTTGGTACCGTCATTGCTAGTTCTCTTGGTCTTGGTACCATTGCTGAATCTATCAACACATTTTTATTAGCAGGAACCTACTTTGCCCAGGTTAGCTCCTTTAATAATGCTAGCACTCTCTACAACCTGAGTTTATCTTCCAACCTAGTCCCCACAGTTGACCTTGCTGGCAATACTCCTGGCACAGCCCGTAACATTGGCCCTGTTGGTGTTCAATCATTCTTCCGCGACAGAGTATCCAGCACAGACAGTAACGATTACTATCGCTTTACCATCAACCCCAACAGTGGACTCAACATCGTCTTAAATGGGCTAAGCGCTGATGCTGACTTGCAGCTATTGAGAGCCGATGGTACTACTCTTGTGAGAAGTTCCTCCAACTCTGGTACTACTGAAGATACGATTACTCTGACTGCTGCTGAAGTGAGAGCCAACGGCACTGAGTATGTTGTGCGGGTTAACTCCTTTAATGGTGCTAACACTGCCTATAATCTGAGTATCAACGGTAGCTTACCCGATGTTGCAGGCAACAGTACTGGTGCAGCTCGTAATCTTGGAAACTTGAACGGTCGTCAGGAGTTTATAGATTTCGTAAATGGCGCTGATACTAATGACTTCTATCAATTTACTGTTGGGCCTAATAGCAACCTGACTGCTCGGCTAGACAATCTAGCTGCTGATGCTGATATTGAAATACTGAATAGTGCTGGCACAGTCATTGGTTCTTCACGTCTTAGTGGTAATGCTGCCGACCAGGTTACTCTGAATAACTTAGCTGGTGGTCTTTACTTTGCTAGAATCTTGAGATTTGGAGATACGTCTTACAGATTGAATCTGTCTGCTACCCAACCAGACTTTGCTGGTAATACTCTTGCCACTGCGCTGAACTTTGGTGAACTCAATGGTAGTAGAACGTTCAATGACGATGTGACATCCACAGACCTGCGCGATCTCTATCGTTTTACTATAGGTAATACCAGCACTTTAAGTGTGAATCTCAGTGGATTAACAGCAGATGCGGATATTAGCCTATTAGATAGTGCGGGTACATTTATTGTTGGTTCCTCTAATGCTGGTACCAGTCCTGACTTCTTTACCAGAAGCTTGACACCTGGAACTTACTATGTATCAGTTGACAGATTTAGTGGTGATACTCTCTACAACTTGCGTTTAGTCGCGGCTTAACATCACAAACCGAGAGGTGGTTTCTTTCTCCCCTCTCCAGTGTCTATAAAAAACTTACGTCTAATGTTAATTAAATTGTGAAACTCTGGTTATTGGTTCAAAATCTAGAATTTTGAACCAGCTTCAAAACCACAATAGAACCAGTAACTCGTTTAATCAACATCAGGCGTAATTTTGAATTCGGAGCATAAAGCCTGCGGCATAGCTTCTCCTGTCGGGGAGGCTGCGCCAACGCTTAACACGTAGCGTCTCCCAGAGAAGCGACGTAAAGAATTTGCAGTGTGTGATGGTAAGGACTATTCAGGAGATCAAAAACATTGGCGATAATGTCGGCAGGCTTAGGCAATGCCTATGTGATTGTAAGGTTTGGAGAGGGGTTGTCAATCTCTCAAATTCTCGTTAGTTTAGCGTTGAGCAACCCGCACTAATAAGAAGATTCCTACTCCTAGTCCAATAAAGTTTGGTAGCCACGCGCCGATAAAGGGAGAAAAAACACCAGCTTGTCCTAAAGCGCCAGTGATAAAACCCAGTAAGTAGTAAGAAAAAATTACTATGACACTAATACCAAAACTAGTGCCTTTGCCTGTGCGTTGAGGTATGGTTCCCATCGCTGCACCTACCAAACCAAATACTACACAAACAAAAGGCAAAGCAAATTTTTGTTGGATTCTTACTTCCAGTTTACGAATTTTTTGGCGATCGCCACCAAGGCGTTCAATATTTAGCTGGTCTAAAGCTTGGGCAATATTCATTTCCCCATAATCGCGGCTTTGTTCTGCCAAACTTAAGGGTGTACGGGGTAGTTTGAGTTGTTGCTTTTCAAATCGGAGAATATTACGATAAGAGCGATCGGGTGCTACTAAATAAATGGTACCGTTATAAAAATCCCAGATGCTTTGTGCGCCGTTCCACTCAGCAGATTCTGCGACGACAATTTGATTTAAACCATCTGTTGAACGGTCGATGATAGTTAACCCTTTCATCTGTTTTCCGTCAAACTGGTCGGCATAAAACAGGCGGGTTAATATTCTGTTCTTTGTCCCATCTTTCTCTTGTATATCCCGATATTCAGGGTAAAAAATATTCTGTTGTTTGAGTTTGGGCTTATCTGATTTCAGGGCTTTGTCTAAAGTGAGAGTTGCTTGGTAATTTGCTGCTGGGGCAATTTGCTCGTTAAATAAAAATGTCAACCCTGTGACGACAAAACTCAACATTACCGCCGTCATCACCATGCGATAGACACTCACCCCACAACCACGCAAAGCAATCAACTCACTTTCGCTTGATAGACGACTATAAGTCATCAAAGTCGCCAACAGCGTAGACATGGGGAAAGCCAACACGATGAAATTAGGCAGTTTTAATAAGAAAACCTGCACCGCAATACTCACGGGTAGTCCAGACTCTACAACTCTTCTGACTAACTCAAATACAGCGTCAATCGTCACACCAATGGATGAAAAAGCCCCAACACCAAACAAAAATGTCGGCAGTAATTCGCTAGTCAAGTAGCGATCCATAATTGTAAAAGGCAGCAGCGAATGAAAGCTGTAAAAAGACGAGAGTTTCTTGGCTACCATAATTTGATTAGTCAGTTGTTAGAGACGCGATTCATCGCGTCTGTACAGTTGTTAGAGACGCAATTAATCAAGTCTGTACAGTTGTTAGAGACGTAATTAATCGCGTCTGTACTAAACCTGAAAATTATCACCTAAGTAATATTGACGGACAAGTGGATTATTGTACAGTTCATCAGCATTGCCGTAGGCCAGAATTTGCCCTTCACGGAGGATATAGGCGCGGTCGGTGATAGCTAAGGTTTCTCTAACATTATGGTCTGTAATTAAGATTCCCATGCCGCGATCGCGTAATTGTGCGACAATTTGTTGAATCTCGAAGACTGCGATCGGGTCAACACCAGCAAAGGGTTCATCCAAAAATAGAAATTTTGGACCTTCTCCCCCAGCCGCTAAAGCCCTTGCTAATTCCGTTCGTCGTCTTTCTCCCCCAGATAGTTGGATACCTTTACTTTTAGCAACTTTTTCTAAGCGGAACTCCCGCAGTAAAGTGTTGAGTCGTTTTGCCCACTCCCAACGCGGCACATTAGTTTGCTCAAACACCAAGAGAATATTATCTTGTACTGAAAGTTGGCGAAAAACGCTTGCTTCCTGAGCTAAATAGCCAATGCCCAATCTTGCCCTTTTGTGCATAGGTAAGCCAGTAATATCTAAACTATCTAGCCAAACTCGCCCCTGATTGGGTTTTTCTAAACCTGTAGCAATGTAGAACGTCGTCGTTTTACCAGCCCCATTGGGGCCTAGTAAACCAACTATTTCACCCTGAGCGACAGAAAGATTAACGCGATTGACAATTACTCTCTTGCCGTAAGACTTGTGAATATTTTCTAAAACAATTTTCACTATGCCTGTGTTGTCTTGTTGGTTGATGCTAATTGGAACGTCGTAATGCTGGTGTTGCGGGAGCCGGTGCGTTAGATTGGCTACCTTGCTCTGCATCATCCACCATATAAATGGATTCTACCTGGCGATTGGATTGGGGTAGGGCCACAAATCGCCCTTCATCAATCAAGTATGTTACCTTTTCTGCGCGGATACTATTGCCACCTTGCTGCAAAATATAGACATTACCACTAAAATCAATGCGGCGTTCCTTACTGAAATATTGTGCTTGAGCAGATGTCGCCTGAATTTGACGAGCTGGATACAACATCTGCACATTACCACGAGCAGTTATCACTTGATTTTTTGCATCGTATTCTTGAATATCAGAGCGAATCGTAAGCGGGCGATTTCCTCCTGGTGTTTGCGCTGTAACGCTCGATAATTGGTTAGGCAAGGCTACCGTACCTAATAAAGCCGCAGGTAGTAGCAAAGCTAATCCCAGACGGCGCATTTTCGACAGAGGTAATTTATAGCAGGGCATCATAGGAATTTAATATTCGGGATCTGGCTTGTATACTAATTATCTCAAGTACTTTCTCCTAAAATATAATCTCCTATCAGGAGTAGCATGAGATAGTCGCTAGCTGAAATCTTGACGCTACGTTAAAGTTTAAAGTTTCGTCGATATTCAGAGACGCGATTCATCGCGTCTGTACAATATAGATCCATTACTATAGAGATTCGTTGCGTCTGTTGTCTCTTCGCACACATAAAAAATTAGGGAAGAAGAAGTTTTTCGTTCCCCAAATTTTTATTACTATCATTTGATTAACTAATTATTTGTTACCGTAATTGTCGGTAATGACAGAGCGAGGCTTTCACTGAGATTGCTAGCGTTGATCTTGTCTGCACCCAGTTCTTGTAGTGTTTTTAACAAGCCCACGCTCTGGTTTAGTAACTCATCTACGTTAATATTGCCATAAACCGAAGGGTAACGTCGCAGGCGATTGCTGCCTTCCCCAAGCAAAATTACAGCTCCTCGCCAGTTGCGATTGCCCAAATGATAAAGACCCACAGCAATTTGTAAGATACCTTGATAGAAGGTTTTTTCTGGTTCGCTGGCTTCAATCCATAAGGCCTCTAAGGTGTCATGACAGGCGTAGAACTGTCCAGCGTTAAATTGTTCTACACCTTGCCAAAACTCGGTGGGCATGGTTTCACTCATGCCATACTGTCTCGTACTTCTTTAATAGTTTCCAGCGAAATTTCTTGTTTTTCACCAACAAAGTCGCTCTCCGGTGTGAGGAATAGCATACAATGGCATTCCTTACGCTCTCTCATTGGTACGCAAGGACAGTTCCAGTATGTAGCTTTTACTTCAGCTTCTTTGTCTTCGTAGTGGCGACAAGGACACAAAGGCGCGCCTAATTCGTCTTTATGCTTGGCTAATCCTTCAATCACGACTGCGGTCACAGATGGTTCAGAACAGAAGAAAGTGCCAGTGCGTTTGGCATATTGTTCTGAAAAATGGCGCATCGCCTCTAGACTTTTATCGCTGGATTTTGTGTTAGCTTCTGATGAAATCATGGGGATCGGCGGCTGATTATTTAAATATTTCTTTGCATTGTACCTCAGCCTCAGTAGAGTATTGCTGGGGATTTTTCCCCAAGTTTATTTTTGGGATATGATTTATATTTTTCAAACATGGCTATGGGGAGAAGGGATGGGATCAAAGAACTGCTAGGCATGAAAGATATTTCAATTGTCAGCATTCATTGAAATTTTGAATCGTTAAAATACAATTTCATCATAAATGTAAGGGCTGTTGTAACTGGAGTTGGAGGGGCTTTTCTTGCTCTAGAATGATGCCTGGGTAATCTTTGTTAATTACTACTTGTTCTTTGTGAGATGATATGTCTTGCCATAAGACCCACCGACTACCTTGAGGTAGACTAGAAAGATTAAGAGAGTTTTGGGTTAACCAAATCCAAGGTGAGTTTGGTGGTTCACAATTGGTAGCTTCTTCTAGAAATTTGGTTGCTGCTAGTGTTTCCAAAACGAGACGTTCTCCTTTGATTAACCCTGTCGATGCAGTCCAAATCTGCACTTGCAATTGTTGACGCTGTGCGTAAAAGTACAAAGATGCTGCGGTAATTACTGCTTGTTCAAAATTTTCTGCTGACCAATTACCAGCACTATCTAGGGCGATAATAATCTCCTGTCCACTGGTCACCATTTCTAACTCCCGTACCCGTAATTCTCCATAACGAGCGCTAGTCCGCCAGTGAATCAACCGGGTGGGGTCGCCAATACGATAGGGACGGAGCGATCGCACTAATCCAGATGAGGCTGTCTGCAATGGTTGACCACGATATTCACTCCTTTGGCTTTCTTCTTGTCCCAATTCATCAACTAAAGGACAAGTTGTTAAAGGTAATACCGTCGGATAGACGATGGCTGTGGCATCACACTGACGCTGACGACGACACCAAAACAATCCTAAAGGCGCACCCGTTCCCAATTCTACGGTATGCCAGCGATAGATGCCCCGGTTCTGGGTAGGTTGGTAGTGTACCCAACGGTAACTATCTTGACTAGCAATTGTTTCCACTCCTTGTTTGATGGGTTTACCTAAAACAAATGGTAATAGATCCTCAACTTGCAACAAACTTACGGATTGCTTAGTGGGATTGTGGATCTCCAATTCTAAAGTTAAGTCATCCCCAGCTGATACAGGTTGGATAGGATAGCGAGTTACAGATAGACCTGTGAGCGATCGCGGTGGTAAAACAGCTGCAATCCCTAATAATGCAAAACTAACACCGCTAATGGCATACAACCAGCCAGCCATTGTATTAATCGCTGCACCAAAAAAACAAACAGCAACTCCCACTAGTACCCAGCCGGTGTATGCAGGGGCGCTAGCACGGATTTCTAACCAGTCAGTGATGGGTTTAATGATTTTCATGTTTCTTTTTTAACCCAACACGGATAGAAATGGGGAGTAGGGACTAGGGAAGCAGAGGGTAAGAAATAATGACTATGGACTAATGACTGTTGACTAATGACTAACGACTATGGACTAATGACTAATTAATATAAACTTCCTCACCCGAATTCATGACTTTACCCAACTGGATTACCTTCTCTCGTCTTCTTGGTGTGCCATTTCTGCTGTATGGTTTGTACGACTCTACACCACAGGCTAGGTGGGTATGTGTGGCAATTTTTTTAGTTGCTGCTTTGACTGATTGGTTAGATGGTTATCTAGCGCGGAAACTTAACCAAGTTAGTGATTTGGGTAAATTTCTTGATCCATTGGTAGATAAGTTTTTAGTGTTAGCGCCGTTATTGGTGTTGGTGGAGTTAGGGAAAATTCCGGCTTGGGGAGTGTTTTTGATTTTAGCGCGGGAATTGGCGATCGCTGGTTGGCGCGTTAATCAAACGACAATTACAGGGGCGAATATTTGGGGTAAGTTGAAAACTGTGAGTCAGATAGTAGCGATCGCTCTTTTAATTGCACCGCTATCATCAGATTGGCAACAAGTATCCTTAATTGCCTTTTGGCTTTCTGTGGCTTTGACATTAATCTCTGGCGGAATTTATCTCTGGCCGCAAAAAGTCAGTCAGGCTTCCTAGAATATATAGCCGTAGCCAGATAGATTAGGACATCAATTCAAAATACCCTGCGGGAAGGCTACGCCAACAAAATTCAAAATCAACGCTTTCAAGTCCGTCAACCGTCAACGGTCAACAGTCAACAACTATAGTTCTTGTATATTCGTTTGAACATTGAGAATATCTGTAGTGTTGGTAATGGTAAAAACCAATTACCCATTACCAACCAAATAATTAATAAATTATTGAGAACAAGACTGTTGCCAAGTTTGTTTTTTCTCAACATTTTGCTGTTTACCTGGCGGTACAGTACGCTCACTCATGAAGTAAATATCAAAGCTTTTCAGACTTTGCCCATTAGTATGTTGAGCATTCCAAGTACGGCACAGATATTTTCCGTAGAATGGGTAGAGCTTTTTACCGATCGCCCGATTCAAATTAATAAAATATGTACGCCATTGCATATTTTGGTAAATGGCACTTCGTAAGCCCAAGTCTGGTTTATCCCAACTTAATGGACTTCCTCCCCGGAAAATATCCACCTCAGTTCCATCTTGCAAACGACCTGGAATTACGTGCCAACCGTCATCTCTGGGGGGTGCGGGTGCAAAGATACTCCAGGATTGGTCTAGGCGTGTAGCCCGGCCGATAAATTCTGTACTTTGCCAAACTTTGCGCTTGAAGGCATCAGGCGAGTAACTACTGATATTCCAGACAAAAGTGTACAACAGCAATAGCAGCGCCAAAATATTCAGAATCCGTGATGAGCGTATCTGTATTGGTTTAAATTTAAAGGGTTTGGTGAAATTACCTGCAATTTTGCGGTTAGAAGCAATTATTTCATAAAATTTTGTACCTACTGCCATGACTGGTTTCCATGTGAGTAGGGGAACCAGAAAGCGGAATATAGGGGAGAGACTAACGATGTAGGCTATTCCCTCAAATTTGAAATGTCGGTTTCCCTGCCAATCTTCCACTACCCAGGAATTGTAGGTTTGCATATCAGTATGGATATCTGGGTATTCTTGCGCCATCAGTAACGGCGTTCCTGGCAAAATCAGCAGTGTCCGTAAAAGATGCACTACTTTTTTACAAAAACCACAATCAGCATCGAAGTAAATCGTTAAGCCTTGACGTTCTGGTGTTTGTAGGCGCTTGTGCAGACCATTCCAAAAGGAACTGGGGAGGAAGGTTAACCAACTGAAGATGCTTAAGAATGGGAAAATCCCCAAGTTCAAAGTTAAGCCAAATCCTGCGTGCAGCAAGATGAAGGTAGTAACAGCACACATCCGAAAGAAGCTGTTACGGAAGGGAATAAACAGCAGTAAAGGCCCTACCCATTCCAGCACCAAGGTAACGTAGGTAAACAGGGTTAATAGTGGTGGAAAGTTGAGCAGGAAGTGGCCTAGAGGAGTGGTGTATTGGTCAAAACTGAGAGAATAGTAAACAGCACTACCATCAACCCAGACTGGGCTTTTGGTTTTGAAGGCGGCAGAGAATATATAAATAAAGCACTGCTGGCAAATTAAGGCAAAAGTAGCCCCAGAAACTATCCTTTCTGGTAACTTGCGAGTATTAGTATTCAAAGCGCTTTCAATGGAGTAACTAGCGCCCAGAGGTAGAAACATTGCCCAAAACATCAGCGCACGCAACACATCATCGGCGGCAAAAATCAGTGCCGGATTCCGGTTGTGGAGGGAGATAAGCAAAACCCAAGAGGCAATGGTGGCAATCCGCGTGCGATATCCCACTAGCATTAAAAGCGCCATCACAGCCGCAATGCCAAACAACACCTTCTGGAAGATGGGTTCGCCACTAATAGCGTGGAGTGACCAGTGCCAAGGTTTGCTGATGTCTGCTAGTAAGATGCGGGGCATAACGCCTGCATCGGTGTAGTGGGCAATGTAGTCGCTGAAACGAATGCCCAAATCAGTCAGAAGAATTAATGAGATACCGATACGAAAAGCCGCTAGCGATCGCAAATCCAGCCCAAATACATCATCTAGCTTTTTTGTCAATATGTTTCTAGATATTCCTTCATTTGCAGCCATAATTATAAAGTGTGGAGTTAAGAGTTATTGGTCAGAGACGCGATTAATCGCGTCTGTACAATTGTCAGAGATGGGATTAATCGCGTCTGTACAATTGTTAGAGATGCTATTAATTGCGCCTGTTGTCTCCCCTGCACCTCTGCCTGCGGCTTAATTACGAATAATCTTCAGGGCTTTGAGTTGTTCTACTAACTCTGTGGTGCGGGTGCGGCGACCTGGAGGATTGAGGTGATAGTGGGTGTCGGCAAACAAACTCGAATCTGTTTTTACGTTCAAGGTTTGTTTGTCGTAGAGTACAGGGGCAATTTCACCTAGTTTCTCCGCAGTTTTGCTGATGTTACTAAGGGTTTCGGTATCAGGACTGGCGTAAATCCATGAAAGACCAAGAACTAAGGTTGCGCCTTTGGCTTCGACTTCTTTTTTAAATTGGCGAATACGTCGTAAAGCGTGGGGAGAGACAGAATCTTTTATTTTTAGTTGCCACCAAGCTGACTTGAGGCGCTGTTTCATCACTGTGGGGTCTCCATTAGCAGTGATGGGGTCGGAGTAATAACCAGTGAAGCGGCCTTTTTCTACTAAATCTACAGATGACTTGGTGACAGCTTTCAACGTGGGAACACCAAGCAACATGATATCTTGGGCTAGTTGTTTGGCAGGAACACCCCCAAGTCCTGGCTTACCAATGGCTACACCAAACTGACCAGAGCGATCGCCAAATCCATCTTTATCATTTAATATGAGATACTCCGGTATGAGTACGACAATATCCCCTTTTTTAATGCTGTCTGCAACACTGGGGAGAATAACATCTAAGCCGACGGGGCCATCTGTGGCCATGTTGAGAGTCGAAATGCCTAATTGTTGCTGCATTAATCCGGCGTCTACGGTGTAGTGCGCCCCAGAACCCCCGACAATCAAAATCCTTTGGGGCGCTTGGACAACACTTGCGATCGCTTTTTTCTGCTCATACATCATCCTTAGCCAACTGAGTTCGCCCCCATAACGGGCATTGTATAAGTAACCGACACCCCAGGCTAAAGCGGCGATCGCCAACCAACTGTTAAGCTGTAGAAATTTTTTCAGAGCAGCCATATAATTCCTTAGAACTCAAAGTAGATAAAGGGCGATGGTGTATTCGCAGCTAGTAAGACGGTTAAAGCCAACAGCACCCGCGAAACCCAGGGGGAGAGTAACAAGTCATATTCACATTCCCGTTGTTGCCAGACTCCAATGTGTTCCATGAGTAACAAGGTGATGGCTAATGCTAGGGTAAAACCTAGTGCGATCGCTTCGTTACCACTGAAGAAGCTCATGGCTTCGCCAAGATTGGCTAGGGAATAAGTCCAAGGATTCAGGATTGTTTGCAACTTCTCCAATAGTCTTGGTGTCTTGGTTTCCATGAAAAACAGACATCCCAAGATTACTGAACCAAAGGTTAATGCCCAAGAAATAAACTGGGGCATGAGGAACCGTTGCTGTCCCACAAGTTTGTAAAAAGGTCGTCCGGCGTAACGTATAATTAATAACAATAGTCCGTGGTAAGCACCCCAGAAGACGAAGTTCCAGGCGGCTCCATGCCAGAATCCCGAAAGGGTGAAGGTGAGAAATAGATAAAATGGGGCCCACTGTTTGTTCTTACCCATGAGCGGCAAGAAGACATAATCCCGAAACCAAGTGCTGAGGGTGACGTGCCACCTACGCCAAAACTCGTTAATGCTTTGGGATGTGTAAGGAGCCAAAAAGTTAATAGTTAAGTTAACACCTAAAAATTTTGCTAAACCCAGAGCAATAAAACTATAGCCGCCGAAATCAAAGTAAATTTGTAATGTAAATAAGAAGGCAAAGAACCATACCAACCAAGGGTTTTGGGTTTGCTCTAATTTGATATAAGGTGAAATATTATCTGCTAGGACAAATTTCATGAATAGTCCTAGAGACAACCAGCGAAAGCCTGCTTCAAAGTTGTCGTATGTAAATTTAAAGCGGAATGACTCAATTTGGGGAAACAAATCACCCCGGCGTTCGATGGGGCCTGCTACTACTTGGGGGAAGAAGGAGACGAAATTAACGTAATCTAATGCGCCAATGGCACGTTTTTTGCGGCTGGTGTAAGAGTCAACAACAAACGCCACCATCTGGAAGGTGTAAAAAGATAAGCCTGGGGGGATGGAACCCATACCGGGAATACTCTTGGATTGCCAATTGGCGGCTAATCCTGGTACTAACAACCCTAAAACGTCTTCGACAAAAAAGTTGAGGTATTTGAAGTAAGCCAGGATGACAATATCTATAACTATGACAGTTGTGGCGATCGCTTTAGCTTTCCATCCCTGTTGACGCAACATCAACCACACCATGACGTAGTTGAAGATGATTTCACAAACAAAAATGGCAAAACTAGAACGAGAAGCGTTGACAAACAATAGCAAAGACATAGCCGCTAAGCCGATGGCATCAAAGGAACCTTTCCACAGGTTCAAGGACTTAGCAACATACCGGACTGTAAAGTAAGGGATGCTAAACAGCAACAGCACCCACCAGAAGGAAAACTCTGAGAAATTCAATTAACATCCCCCCATGAATAATTGATAATTACTAATTCGTAATTCGTAGTTGAGCCTGTAATTACGAATTACGAATTACATAGGCGTTAGCCTTGCCTTAGGGTATTACGAATTAATTAACTGCCACTGATTTTGTTCCACAAACCGCCCCAAGCTTTTTCTTTGGGGGCTTCTTCTTTGGGTTGATTGGCGACAGGTTCGGCCGTTGTTGTTTCCGCAGGTGTTACACCTACTTCGTTCACCAAATATTGAGAGGCTTTTTCAATGGTGGGGTAGTCCCAAAGTAAAGTGGGGGGTAGTTCTGCATCGAGCCAGTCTTCTAATTCACCAACGATGGTAACTGAATCAATGGAGTCTAGACCGTAGCGAGTCAAGGGTTCAGTTACTTTGATGGTTTGAGCTTTAATGCTCAGTTGTGTAGCAATCTGGTTAACTAACCACTCTTGGATGGTGTCAACGGCGTTATTAGTACTAGGCTTGGAGTTGGAGTCTTTGAGTTGCATCAGTCGTAGTCTCTTGTAGTTGAGGGTTTGCTAATTGAAAGGGAACGATGGAAAACATCCGATTGTCGGTATACAACCGGACTAACTCTTGGGCAACTGCTGTATCATCAATCCGCTCTGGTAAGGCTTTAGCTGGGCGGAAGGTCAACAGCAGTTTGCGTAGGCCGAGTGCCAACCACTCGCCATTACTAAAGAAGTCTCCCAAATGATGGCGGTTGTGAAGCCACATATGGACAGAGCTAGCAGCCGCGTGCAGGACGCAGTATTGTTTGGCTATGTCGAAGACTTCTGGCGCTTGCTCATGCCCAAACTGGAAGTTAGACTCTGTAATCTGATGATCAAGAGTATTTAATTCCTCCTGTACTATTTCGGTTAGTTGGATAATTTGCTGCAACACCTCCCCATTGAGGCTGGAGTCTGTCTTTAAATCAATTAGAGATGTCAGTGCTAAACCCAGTCCTTGGAGAACGTCGTCACCGCCTCGGTTGACTAGTTCCAACTTCTTACCATCAAAGGCGGGTAAGGGTTGGGTTAAGTCAAAGGTGGCTGCTAGACGGGCTTGTAAGTTTTCCTGGTTGCGTCCAGCATTTCTGACGCGGGACTTGGTAAGCTGACGTAGTTGCAGCAACAGGGCATGGAGGTTAACTACAGTACTGCCATCAAACATACTGATGATGGCGTTATCCCGCAGTACTTTTTGGAAAATGCCGTAGTCGTGTTCTTCACGCATATAAAAGCGTGAACCCAAAACGACGGAGACATTCTGCACGACTGTTTCTAGGGTCGTGGTGACGAAGTATTTCACCACTGCTGACCAAACGCTGATTTGCTCTGGCATGGTGTTAAAGCCACGAGCCACGCCGATGGTGGCACAGTCGCAAATCAGGATATCTAGAAACCCATCGGTTAAAGTGCGCTTGGGTTGGGGCATATCATAGACGGTCTTGCCGTATAGCTGTCGTCCCAAGGCAAATTTGAGGGTAGTCCGTAGGGCAGTATCAGCAGCCCCTTGGGAAAAGGCAGCACACAGGGCGCGGGTGATTTGGAAGCCTTTGAGTGCTAGTTCTAGTCCTGCTCCTTCTGCTCCCAAGCGCATAGATTCGGGGATGAAGCAGTTCTCAAATTTGATCCCACTCATATCCGAACCGCGCACGCCGTGGGTAAAGATTTTTGGTAGGTGGCTATAGTTGGCGGGGTCGATTTTGCTCTTTTCTACCATGAATAGGGATAAGCTACGCGCACCCCCTTCTTCGTCGGTTTTAGCTAGAACGAAGGTAACGCCGGAGATGGTGGCGCGGTTAATCGGCCATTTTTCACCGTTGAGGATGTAGCCGCCAGGAACTTTTGTTGCTCTCACATCACTGGCGAGTAAATCGCTACCGTGGGCTTTTTCTGAATAAGCCAGACACATAGCCCCGTTGGCATCTTTCATGAAGCTTGACAGGATGCGCTTCTGCTCGTCTGTGCCTGCCATCCATGTGAGGTATGACCAGAACATGGTAGTGAAGGCGATCGCTGCGGTTTGGTCACGGCGGGAAAGGACGCGCACAAAGGCGATAAACTCATCAAAGGAGGTAAATTCACCGCCGCATTCCGTGGGAATGTAATAGTGTTGGAGTTTCCAGTTGTAGAGCCAATTAATAATCTCGTGGGGAAACTCTTCTCGTTCGTCCAGGTCAATTACCTGTTTGAACGACATCACATTATTTGGATTAGTAGGGTCGCCCAAATCCTTTTCTAATGCTTCTGCAATCCAATATTGCTTGAGTGGCTGCATAATTTTCTCCTTAGTGAGTAACTTGCACCTTTTCCAGCAAAGAGTCTACCTCCCCTTGTAGTCGCCGATAGCTGGCGGTGTATTTGGGGTTTTCGCTCCAATCGGCTAAAACTTCCAACTCACCGGCGAGGAAACTGGCTTTGCAAGCGCGTCGTTGAATTTTGCCACTGGAGGTTTTGAGGACATTTCCAGGCTTGACAAGAACCACAGCATATGCTTGTAGCTCGTGGATTTCGGCGATCGCTTGCCGAATATTAGTCAATACCTCATCTGTGTTAAACTCTTCTTCTGGTTTGCGTTTGACTTCCTGTACAATCACCAGTTGTTCGACACCATCCACATCGATGGAAAAAGCTGCACCGTAGTCTGGGCGTAGGGCTGGGTGAATTTCCTGTACAGTCCATTCCAAGTCTTGGGGATAATGATTAGTCCCCCGGATAATGATTAAGTCTTTGATGCGTCCAGTGATGAACAATTCACCACCCTTGATAAAGCCCAAGTCACCTGTGCGGAGGAAGGAGACTTCATTATTTCCGGTAATCTTGGCACGGAAGGTACTTTCACTTTCCTGGGGGCGTTGCCAATAACCACCCGCTACACTGGGGTCTGCTACCCATACCTCGCCGACTTCATCCGCCGCGCAACGAGTTAAGGTATCTGGGTTGACTATAGCGACTTGCGTCTCACAAACTAGGCGACCGCATCCAGGGATAGCCCGGACTCCATCGTCCCAGGTAGTGGCTTCCACAATTTTGTTCTGCTCAATTTTGGTTTTTTCTACCAAACACAGAACAGGTGGTGTATTTCTAGGGCTGGTAGAAACCAACAGTGTATTTTCTGCCAATCCATAAGCGGGTGCAAAGGTTTCCCACTTGAACCCACTGGGGGCAAACTTCTCAAAAAACTCTTCTAAAACTCTAGGGTTAATCGGTTCGGCGGCGTTTCCTGCTGCTACCCAACTACTGAGATTTAAGGTAGCTAGTTGTGCATCGGTGACGCGACGAACACACTGTTCATAAGCAAAGTTAGGAGCCTGACTATGAGTACCGCGATAGCGAGAAATCGCTTGTAGCCAGCGTACAGGCTGTTTGATAAATGCCATTGGGGACATGACATAGCAAGGATGTCCGTTGTAAATGGGTACGGTCAAACCTTCTACTAGCCCATAATCGTGGAAATATGGCATCCAGGTGATGGAAACACTTTCAGCATCATAACCACAGGCTTTTTGTAGATAAGCGCAGTGGTGCATAATGTTGTGGTGGCTAATCATCACACCCTTTGGTGTGGAAGTCGAGCCTGATGTGTATTGCAAATATGCCAGGGTATCTGGGGTAATTTGCGGGTCTTGCCATTGGTCTGCTAGTTCTAAATCAATATCTTCACTGGCAAACCAAGTCATCTCTTCAAATTCGGGAAAGTCCAACTTGGCTGCTTGCAGAACACTCAAAAGGTGGTGGTTGGTGAAGACAAATTTAGCGTTGGCATCCTTAACAATTGCCCGTAACCGAGGCAAAGCCCGTTTCAATCTACCAGCATCAGGAGGGGGTGCTGGGATGGCGATGACTCCACCATAAAGACTGCCCAAAAATGCTGCCATTACGTCTAATCCCTGGGGGTAGAGCAGCAAAACACGCTCACCTTTAGCATTGTGTTTCTGCAATAATGCACCAATGGCACGGGCTAGATGATCCAATTCTGCGTATGTTAACTTTGGGCCTTCTGTTTTCCCGTCAATGAGAAACATATAGGCGAGGTTGTCCGGCTCATGAGTAGCACGAGCGCGTAGCAGTTCAACCAGGGTAGAGACGTTTGTCATTGGCAACTTCTTGGATAGTTAGGCAGTGAGTCATTTGACATGGCATCACATATCTTACTTTTCGCAGATGTGCTGCTTTCGGATATAGGCTTGCCAGGGATTTTTGTTACCTATTAATTCAGTAATATTGACACAATCATCTACTTATCGGAAGATATTACTCGGTGTTTTCACTAAAAAAATAAATTTACACTATAATCGCATCCGCAAATATGAGTAAGTGTAGATGAAGCAAAGTGCTGATTTTGTAAGCATTTACCATCTCTCTATTGATGTAGGGGGGAGGAGAGATTATAAATTTACTATGAAAATTGTTAATTACTTGGTATCCCTTTGCGTAAAGTCATGGTGAGTTGATGGGGGACTTTTGAACGCAGAGGGAAGGCAGCGCGTTGCAGTGGTTTCCCCTGTTGTAGCGACTGCCGTTGCGCTGAGGTTTGATGCTAGCTTGCGGAAATGGTGTACTTGGAAAGATGAGGGATAAATTGTTACTGTGTTACTCGGAAGTCCTCACTCCTAAGAATTTCAGGCGTTTTGAGAAACACTTTGGCGATAAAAGTAGCGCTTGTGTAGAATTACTGCGGCAAAGTTAGCTACTAAACAAGTGAGTGCTAAACCTAACAAAATATATGTGGGAGCCATGACCACGCCAATCTCGAACCATGTGTATACATGTAAAATCATCACTACTGCAAAAATACTAGCTAGGCTAACGGCTTGCCAAATTTGATGGGTTGGGCGACCTATGACAGCTAGGATAATTGTCAATAATGTGGCGAGTAAATTGGCTGGGACAAGAAACGCACAAATACCGATACAGTTGGCACGGGAGAACTCAGATAAAGCATGGAAATGGAGCATTCATTTTTGGGGATAACGTTAGCATCTAAAGGACAAAATATATTTTTAGATATGTCAACTGAAATTAGGATATATCTAAAGTAATTGCTTCTGTGGTTATTTAACATAAATTAAATTTAACGCTTGACTATCATGCCGACATCTGCAATAGACGGTAAAGACACAGCCGCTATCCAAGCCGCAACAGCAGAAGTTGCTGTATATGATCGCTCCACTTGGGGACTTATCCGTGTTTCTGATGATGACCGTTTGCGGTTTTTACACAATCAAAGTACTAATGATTTCCAGAGTCTAAAGCCAGGACAGGGCTGTGATACGGTGATGGTGACATCTACAGCCCGTACTATAGATTTGGTGAGTAGTTATGTTCTTGATGATGCAGTCATACTTTTAGTTTCCCCTAGTCGTCGGGAGTTTTTGCTACAATGGCTAGATCGCTATATCTTTTTTGCTGATAAGGTACAGTTAACTGATATTACTGAGGAAACTGCCACTTTTAGTATTATTGGGCCGGGTAGTGATGCTGTAGTGGAAAAATTGGGTGCGGGAGGAATTATCGGTCAACCCCAAGGTAATCATATTACTATCGATGGCGGTGCGATCGTTGCGGTGGGTAGTGGCTTGGCTTCTCCTGGATATACGTTGATTTTGCCAGTGTCCCAAAAACAGCAAGTATGGCAGCAAATTATCGATTCAGGGGCGGTAGAATTGAGCGATCGCGCTTGGGATACTTTACGCATATTACAAGGAAGACCAGCACCAGACTCAGAATTGACGGACGATTATAATCCTTTGGAAGTGGGTTTATGGCAGACTATTTCTTTTAACAAGGGTTGCTATATCGGGCAAGAAACCATCGCCAGATTAAATACATATAAAGGTGTCAAACAATATCTTTGGGGTATTCGTCTTAACGCTCCAACAGAAATTGGAGATACTATTACTATTGGTGATGAGAAAGTTGGTAAACTCACCAGTTATACAGAAACTCCTGATGGTTATTTTGGACTAGGTTACATTCGTAGTAAAGCTGGTGGTGTGGGCTTAAAAGTCCAGGTAGGAAACAGCGAGGGAGAAGTAATTGCTATCCCCTTTGTTTCTCATGAATACCCATAAATAGGGGTTTAGGGGTGCAAATGTTTAAAACCCTTACACCCTTACACCCTCATACCCTCACACCCTCACACCCTTACACCCAGCCTGGGTACGTAAGTTCTAGGAATGAGTAATTACTAATCGGTATAACCCCGCTTGAGTGCTAAAGTCAGTCCATCACCAATGGGGACTAAAGAAAGTGTTACCCTTTCGTCATCATGTAACTTTTGATTTAAAGCACGAATAATTCGGGTACTCTCATCTTGAATTTGAGGATCAGCAACTCTTCCAGACCATAAAACATTATCAATGGCAATTAAGCCTCCAGGACGGACTAATTGCAAGGCGCGTTCATAATAACCGTCATAATTTTCCTTATCTGCATCGATAAAGGCAAAATCAAATGTTCCTGCTTGTCCATCTGCCAACAGCGCATCTAATGTCAGCAAGGCTGGGGCTAGGCGCAAGTCGATTTTATCTGCAACTCCTGCTTGTTGCCAATAACGCCGAGCGATCGCCGTAAATTCTTCACTCACATCACAAGCAACAATCTTGCCATCATCAGGTAAAGCCAAGGCTACAGATAAGGAACTATAACCAGTAAACACACCAACTTCCAGGGTTTTCTTTGCTCCCAACAACTGTACCAACAGCCTCATAAACTGTCCTTGTTCCGGGGATATCTGCATTCTCCCATTGGGATGGTTGGCTGTTTCTTGACGCAGTTTCCAGAGAATTTCCGGTTCTCTAACAGAGTTAGTTAAAAGGTAATCGTAGAGTTGTTCATCAAGTCCAATAGTCTGTGCTGACATATGTAGTAAGGAAATTGTCGGTATATTTAGCTATACTATCGCTGAAATTCATTACTGGAGTAATGGTAAAGGGTACAGAAAAACCTATAGTGCGTAATTAATTATGTTTTCCATTACCCATTACCAATTACCAATCCCCATAAATATTATCAGTATCCCAACCGACAATATATTACAAATACTTTTGCAACAATAAGCCCAACTTTTCTTTTGTCGCCACAGGTGCTTTCTCTAAATTTGTCAAAATCGCATATTTCAAAGCCGAATGAGCCTCACTATGTGGGGGATTTTCACTCAAGCGCCGCACGGTTTCTTGAATAACTTTTTGAGCATTAACCGCATTGCGTAGTAAATTACCAATTACCATTTCCACGGTTACACTATCGTGGTCTGGATGCCAACAATCGTAATCTGTGACTAATGCCAAAGTTGCATAGGCAATTTCTGCTTCTCTAGCTAACTTGGCTTCTGGTAAATTGGTCATGCCGATGACTGTTGCACCCCAACTACGATATAGATTAGATTCTGCTTTGGTGGAAAATGCCGGGCCTTCCATGCAAATATACGTGCCACCTTTGTGGAGTGTGACATCTGGTAAATTTAAGGATGCGATCGCATCCGCTAAAACCCCAGCTAAATTTTTGCAAATCGGGTCGCCAAAGGCAATGTGAGCCACAATACCTTCACCAAAAAACGTCGAAATTCGATTTCTTGTCCTATCAATAAACTGATCTGGGACTACCATATCTAGTGGTTTAGCTTCTTCTTTCAAGGAACCCACGGCGCTAGCTGAAATTAAGTACTCCACACCCAATTGCTTCATAGCGTAAATATTGGCACGGAAGGGTAACTCTGTAGGTAACAGTGTATGATTACGACCATGCCGTGCTAAAAATGCTACTCTTGTTCCGTCTAATGTTCCCAAAATCAACGCATCAGAGGGCGAACCAAAAGGCGTTTCGATTTGTACTTCTTCTACATCTTTCAGGGCTTCCATTTTGTAGAGACCACTACCACCAATAATCCCAATCTGTGCGTGAGCCATGATTCTTTACCTGTTGCTTACGGAACTGCCCAGTTATTGTACCTAAAAGGCGAGTATCAGAGGAGGCATAAAGCTGATAACTATTGAGCATTTGCTATTCCGTGTGCCTACTCATGTCAGACTTTACAGAAAATTGTTATTCTCTTGGAATAAATTTAAAAAACATAAATTTTGGTGAGGAATATGCAAATTACTAGCCCCTCAACCCAAATCAATTTAGAAACAGTTTTTGAGCGCATTTTTACTATTGGTAGAATCTCACGCCGAGATCAGCAGTTATTAATGTCTACACTGCTCTCCAAAGAAGGTTTAAGCGAAGGTGAACAACAGCAAATTAGCCGAGTGTTTACAGCTTTGCAAAACGGATTACTCAAAGTCGTAGATTAACGATGAAAGGATTTGGGACTTATACCAATTCTCTATGAAGTTGCACCAAATAAATGATGTAGAGACGTTGCATACAACGTCTCTACAGTCCAAAATAAAGCAAATCTTCATTAAAAAACGGTATTAGAGACAAGAAAATTCAGCCGGAACGCACCGTCTCACGGATGGTGTGTTAGGCGCGAGTATGGTTATTTCGTGACCAATCATCTGGGAAATCAGCACCTAACACACCCTGCCACAATAATTTTATTTTTGCTTTATAAATAACCTCTTATATCTGTTAATTTTCTATCACTTTTGAGAGAAAGAATGATTATTCCATTAGAAAGAAGTAATTAATCTTTTAAATCTCTAGAGTGAACTAAATAACACTAATGTCTTGGTTCAATACAAATTGACTATAGAATTCATACTTTCATTTATGAAATATATTTAGGGTGGGCATTGCATACCCTAAAGAACTGATAGGACTTACGCAACTGGCACATTTTTAGAGTGCGTCAGATTGGAGTATTTCGTAATTGTCAAAAGATGTTTGGCATCTGACGCACCCTACAAGAACCGTTAGCTGTCAACAAACTATACAAGTGACTATGTAATTTAAAAGCATCATAGCTTATGACTACCCAAGAGCAACTACACCAATGGCATGAATTAGCGCAACAATTGCGAATAGATAGTATTCGCGCCACAACCGTCGCTGGTTCAGGCCACCCCACTTCTTCCATGTCCTCTGCCGATTTAATGGCGGTGTTATTAACTAATTATCTTCACTACGATTTTGACAATCCACATCACCCTAATAACGATCGCTTTATTCTCTCTAAAGGACACGCTGCACCCTTACTTTACGCCATGTATAAAGCGGCTGGGGTCATCACCGATGAGGAATTAATGTCATTGCGGCAAATGGGTAGCCGTCTGGAAGGTCATCCCACCCCAGTATTACCTTGGGTGGATGTGGCGACTGGTTCCTTAGGGCAAGGATTACCCATCGGTGTGGGGTTGGGTTTAGCTGGGAAGTATTTAGACCAGCTACCTTATAACGTCTGGGTGTTGTTAGGTGACAGTGAAACAGCCGAAGGTTCTGTGTGGGAAGCCTTCGACCATGCCGCACACTACACCCTAGACAATCTCATTGCCATTATCGATGTCAACCGCCTTGGTCAACGGGGTCAGACAGAATTAGGGTGGAATACTCAAGCCTATGCTAATCGTGCCAAGGCTTTTGGTTGGCAAGCCATAGAAATAGATGGTCACAATTTGACGGAGATTGACCAAGCCTTTAGTGCGGCGATTAGTATTAACGATCGCCCCACCGTCATTATTGCCCGTACCAAGAAAGGTAAAGGTGTAGCGTCTTTGGAAGATTTGGGCGGGTGGCATGGCAAAGCTTTAAAGCCTGATGCAGCAAAACAAGCGATCGCTGAGTTAGGTGGTGAACGTCACATTACTATTCAAGTAGCCCAACCTGAACCAGGACAACCCACATTACTCCACCCCCAGCCCTTGCAACTACCCACTTATAAACAAGGTGCAGAAGTTGCCACACGTCGCGCTTATGGTGACGCTCTCAAAGCCTTAGGCGCAGCGCAACCCGATGTTGTTGCCCTAGATGCAGAGGTGAGCAATTCCACTTACACCGAAGATTTTGCCGAAGCCTACCCAGAAAGATACTTTGAAATGTACATTGCCGAACAGCAAATGGTTGCAGCTGCTGTTGGCTTGCAAGTACGTCAGTATAAACCTTTTGCTGCGACCTTCGCCGCCTTCTTAACTCGTGCCTACGACTTTGTGAGGATGGCAGCCATCTCTCGCGCCAATATTAAATTAGTTGGTTCCCATGCGGGTGTATCCATTGGTCAAGACGGCCCTTCACAAATGGCATTGGAAGACTTAGCAGCCTTTCGGGCTGTGGGGAATAGTACCGTACTTTACCCTTGTGATGCCAATCAAACAGCGAAACTAGTAGAGCAGATGAGCGATCGCCAGGGTATTGTTTATCTCCGCACCACCAGAGAAAATACACCAGTTATCTACGGAATCGAAGAAGAGTTTTCCATCGGTGGTAGTAAAGTTATTCGTAGCTCTGACCAAGACCAAGCTACCATCATTGGTGCAGGTATAACTTTACACGAAGCCATCAAAGCAGGCGATCGCCTCAAAAACGAAGGCATTACAGTACGCATCATCGATGCGTACTCCGTTAAACCCATTGACGTACAAACCCTGCATCAAGCAGCCAATGACACAGAAGGCAATTTAGTAGTCGTCGAAGACCATTGGCAGGAAGGCGGATTAGGTGCAGCCGTGTTGGATGCCTTTGCAGGTATTGGGGATCTCCCTAGCTACGATGGCCCCCCACTGCAACTAATTAAGTTAGCAGTTCATCATATGCCTGGTTCCGGTACGCCAGAAGAATTACTCCATGCAGCCAACATTGATGCTGATGCCATTGTAGAAGCCGTGAAATCTCAAGTCAGACATCTTATTGGTACCAGAGTTTAAATAGATGATTAATAAAATCTCTCAACTGACTTCAGTCGTCAGCCAGAGGGAAACAAGACTAAAGCTTTTTACGCTGATAGATAGATTATTCTATCTTGCACAATTGGTAACAGTTTATGCCTCTTTATAAACTTGAAGAATTCGACCCTAACTACAGAGAAACCTTTGGTGGTGATGACGTTAAAGCTTTAGAACTCTATACCCAAAGTGGAGTGAGAGTTGGAGCGATCGCTGATGTCTTAGTTGATAATGAAGGACGCTTTCGTTATCTAGTAATTGACACTCATATTGATGATTCAATTAACAAAAAAATCTTACTACCAATTGGTCTGTCCCAGATCAATTATCCAGCAAGGCGTGTTTATGTTGACGGACTGAGCAAAGAACAAGTAGAACATTTACCTGAATATCACGACAATATTGCAGTTAATGAAGAATACGAAGAAAAAGTACGCGGTATATTTCGTCCACAGACTAGTAATTTAACTTATGACCGTCAGACATACGACTACCAGCAAGAACCAGCTTTATATAATTTGAATGAGCAATATCATCAAACTTTCAGGCTTTACGAAGAAAGATTAATTGCTAACAAGCATCGTGTTAAAACCGGTGAAGTAGCTGTTGGTAAACACATTGAAACAGAAAACGCACGGGTGGCTGTGCCTATTCAAAGAGAACGTGTAGTGATTGAAAGAGCCGCACCAACATCACCAGATACGATAGTAGATCCAAAAGAAGTTAAGTTTCAACAAGGGGAAGTGGCGCGCATTGAATTGTACGAAGAAACCCCGGAAATTCGGAAAGAAGCTTTTGTCCGGGAAGAAGTCCGGGTAAGAAAAGTAGTAGAAAGTGATACCGTTGAAGCCCAAGATGTAATTCGTCGGGAAGAGTTAGATATTGATACTGCTGGTAATTTACTTGTCAATGAAACTAATGTAGAAAAGCATGAAAATGTTTGAAAAATTAGTTAAAGGGCAGGTAATACGTGCTTGCTTTCTGGAATAGAATTATGGTGGGCAATGCCCACCTACACATATTTTAAAAATTAAATAGTATTCCTATCAGCACTTACGCAAGTGTCACAAAAAATAATTTTTTTGTTTGTAGTAAGTTCTACCCTGCGGGAACTCTCCGCGAACAGCCCTTATTTTGAGTACTAAATTCCTCACTACAAACTTAAAATAATATGCCAGTTGCGTACCTACCCATATTACTTTTGATTTTTATTTAAAAAATGACTTCATTCGCTAGAAAGAGGTTATTTAAACAATAAATATTTAGGTTAGTAATTAGGAGACATTTTATATATTTGAGGTGGAATCACATGGTACTTTACAAGTTAGCTGATTTTGATCCTAATTATCAAGACTCCTTTCAAGGTAACGACATTAAAGGACTTGGAGTCTACACAGAAAGAAGCGATGAAAAAATTGGTACTGTCAATGACGTTTTAGTGGATGATGAAGGACACTTCCGCTATTTAATTGTTGACTTAGGTTTTTGGATTTTTGGTAAAAAAGTATTACTGCCAGTCGGTCGTTCTCGCATCGATTATGGTGCTGGTCGTGTTTATGCAATTGGGATGACCAGAGACCAAGCTGAAAATTTACCTGAATTCAATGACCGTTTAGCTGTTGATTACGATTATGAAGAACGGGTGCGTGGAGTATATCGTAATCCCAGTTACGCTAATACAAACGTAGACAGACCCACTTCTTTGGAAGCATCCACACCTCTGGAAAGTAGAACACCTCTAGAAGCTTCTACACCTTTAGACACAAGCTATCAAACAACTACGCCAGCAACACCCACTCATACCCGCGACACTTACAATTACGAACAAGATCCGACTTTGTTCGGACTCAATGAGCAAGATCATCAAACTCTGAGACTTTATGAAGAACGGCTAATTGCCAATAAACGCCGTCAAAAAACTGGTGAAGTAGCTGTTGGTAAGCACGTAGAAACGGAAACTGCACGGGTTGCAGTACCAGTGGAAAGAGAACGCGTTGTGATTGAACGTGTTACACCAGCAGATGCTGGTGCTGCTGTTGCACCTGGTACGGCTGATTTCCGTGAAGGCGAAGTTGCTCGCGTAGAACTTCATGAAGAAACCCCCGACATTCGCAAAGAGGCTTTTGTACGTGAAGAAGTCAGAGTTCAAAAAGTTGTCGAACATGACACTGTGGAAGCTCAAGAAAAAATCCGTCGTGAAGAATTAGACGTGAATGCTCCCGGTCTTCCCATTGAAGAACGTTAGTTGTCCATCAATAGAGTTATTAGATAATGACTAATAACTCGTCTTAATGCAGTACAGGTAAGGCTTTTTATCATCAATATTGGCTTTACCTGTACTTGTAATAAACCTAGCTAGATATAAGTTTTAAAAGTAAATTATATGCCTGATGATTTAGCCGCAAAAATACCAATTCACCAACAAATAACTGATAATTCAACTGAGCAAAACAATCACCATATCATTGAGGAAGAAAAGAACATTCGCTTATTGGAAGAAAAGCTGATAGTTGATATTCATAGGCAGAAAATTGGTGAAGTCGTTGTTCGTAAGGTAATCGAAACTCAGATGGTGCAAGTTCCTGTGCGGCGCGAAAAGCTGATTGTGGAACAAATAGGCCCAGAACACAAACAACTTGCAGAGATCGATTTAAGCCAAGGAGAGATGAGCGGTATTGAATTAGCTCACAATGCTAGTCATGAATTACCAAGTTGGAATGGTGGTTTAACTGTGAGTGGCAGCTTTAGCTCTCCTAAAATTGCTAGTTTATTATTAAATGCGATCGCTCTAGAACGCAAACACGGTTGTCAACAGGTGCGAGTCTCCATTGTGGTGGAAGACGAAGAACACCAAAAAAAATACCAAGAGTGGTTTGATCGTTGTTCTCATGGTCAGTTACCAAAACACGAAAAGTCGGCTGATATCTAGTCAATTTTGAGTGCATGACGTATTACCAGACTCCTCATCCCCTTGTGGGTGAGGAATTTTAACTTACTTTACTCAAGTTGTGGCGTGGCGATCGCTCGGTTTTAATAAGTAACAGGACTTACGTAACTAGCACAATAGTAGGGTGCGTCAGATACGGAAAATCCTCTAATGTGTACGAAATTATTAGGGCTGACGCACCCTACAGTTACTCTGACTATGACACTTGCGTAAGTCCTAAGTAAGCCATATCTGGCCCAGAGGGAATAATACCTCCAGGGTTCAAAGGAAATAGATTCCCATAATAGTCCCGTTTGATGCTTTCTAAATCACAGGTGCTAGCAACGCCTTCTAGTTGATACAGTTCGCGCAGATATGCGCCTAAATTTTTATAATCTTGTATTCTGCGGCGATTACATTTAAATAAGCCGTAATAAACAATGTCAAAACGGAACAATGTTGTAAATAGACGCACATCAGCTAAAGTGACTTGACCACCACAAAGGTAGCGACTATTGGCAAGTGCAACCTCAATCTCATCCAAGGTGGTGAATAATTCATCACAGGCTTTGTCATAAGCCTCTTGGGTTTGGGCAAAACCGCAACGATATACGCCGTTATTGACATTGGCGTAAATCTTCCCGTTCCACCAGTCAATTTTTTGTTTTAGTTCTTCAGGATAAAGATTCAGCGTGGGATTCTTCGCAAACTCATTAAATTCAGAGTTCAGCATCACGATAATGTCTGCACTCTCGTTATTGACAATAGTTTTTGTTTCTTTATCCCACAATACTGGCACAGTAGAGCGTCCACTATAGCCAGGTTCCGCTAAGGCATATAATTCAGCTAAAGTCTGACAACCTTCCTCTGGAGTGTTGAACACCCAGCCACCTGAATCGGGAGAGGGAACAACAATAGATACCGAAATTGCATCCTCTAGTCCTTTCAACGCCCGAACAACTAGCGTGCGGTGCGCCCAAGGACAACCCAAACCAACATAGAGAGTGTAACGTCCTGCGGCTGGTTGGTAGGGGCTATCTCCCCCAGTTTTGACAGAATTCCTAAACTGGCTAGCAGGACGAATATATTCTCCTGATTGATTACGGGGGGCAAGTTTTGACATCATGATCTGCCAAAGGGTTGTCCACACAAACTTACCCAACCCAATAATCAATTTAGGTGGTAGCGACTTGCCTTTTTTCTGAGTCTTATTGATACTAGTCATGATTAAATCGCCTAACTTGCTACCTTTTGCGGCTGACTAGATATTACAGCTACACTTGCTTCTGGTAGTGGTGGACGCAAGCACAAATAAAGCAACGGGCCAAATAGAGGAATCAAAGCAAATAACCAAAATAACTGCGGTTTTTGCCAACCGCGCCGCGCCATATCATCCCTTAACAAGGCAGGAAATAATAACGAAAGTAGGCAAAAATCTAGGCTCATGATATGGATAAAGCGGTTAGTTTTCCATTCGTGAACAAAGTTGCTCCAATCTCCTTGCTGTAGACCATAGGCGACTAAAATACCGGCGACTATGGTGAGAATCACACCAGTCACACGAGAATCTAATAGTTTAATTAAGGTGTTCTTTGTCCCTGGAAAATGGGGATTGGGTTCTCGCAAAGTTAGATAAGGTAACAGTGCAAAAATACCTACACCAAATGAAGCGGTAGTGAATAACCAAGCTGGGATTTTTTGCCCTCTACCATCAATAAACATGATGGCGCTGTAAATCATAGGCCAGATACCCATGAGGCTGAATAAGGCGATGATTAGGGGATTTATACCTTGCCATTGACCGATAGACAAGTTTTTGATTAGCTCGAATGTATCGGGTTGATCGGGAGGAGCAAGGACAAAAGCATAAAATGTAAACCCTAACCACAGCACCCCAAAGGCAATTTTTCTGACCATGATTTTGTCTAAATTTAACTGAAGGCTTCTGAGAGGTAATCCGCCGCCGCCGCTACAACTGCGATCGCACTTTCGTAATCTAGGCGTGTCGGCCCCAAAACTCCCACACTACCCAACGGGACTCCTCCCCGGCGATAGGTAGAAGAAATTAAGGAGCAGGTGCGTATCGGTTCTAGGGGGTTTTCTGCGCCGATACGCACTGTTACCTTGGATTTGTGCGTATCTTCTAACTCTGGTTCCTCAAATATTAGTCGCCACAGTTGTTCTTGTTCTTCTTCCAATAGTTGTATAATCGTTTTCACTTGCTGAAGCTGGGAGAATTCTGGTTGACGTAACACTTCTGCCAAACCCCGTACCATAATTTGAGTTGCAGCCGGCGCAGCACTGCGGTGGGCTAGTTCTGCTACAGAATTTTTCAGAAACTCTCCATAACTTTGAAATTCCCGATCTAATTGACTCCAATCTAGGGTGCTGATTTCTAACAGACTCCGCCCCCGTAAGTGACTATTTAGGAAGTTAGAAACAATCTGCAATTCCCTGTCAATTACTTCTGGGTCGGGTTTTGTTTCGCTCCTGGCTGGGGGTAAATCCATCAGCTTCGAGTGGGTTTCATAACTATCCGTCACCAAAATCAGCATGATTCGTCCCGTTTCTATCTGCACTAATTGCAAATGTCTGACTGATGCTGTGTTGGTTTGAGGCATCGTAATCAAGCTAATACACCCACTCAAGCTAGCTAAAATTTGGGCGGCTCCTTGCAACAGTATCTCCAGACTCCAGTCTTCCCATTGCAAATGCTGTTGTAGGGCTGATTCTACCTCTTTTGCTAACACTTCTGTTCGTGTGGTGTCTCGTAGAGAGGGGGTAATTAACTGGTCAACATAAATGCGATAACCTGAGTCAGAAGGTACTCGTCCAGCAGATGTATGCGGTTGGTACAATAACCCAGATTTCTCTAGTACGCCCATTACATTGCGAATTGTGGCAGAACTAACGCCCAAGTCGTATTCTTCGACCAAAGCTTTTGAACCAACAGGCTCTGCTGTAGCTATGTAATGACGTACCGTTGCCCAAAGTATATGCTGTTGTCGATTAGTCAACTGGACTTGCATAGGGATATGTTTGACGGAAGGCAAATGCTAAGTAGATTTTGAAAAATTGTGAAATTTTAAAGCAAAAATTAATAATAGTTAATTAGCAACGCAAAATATATATTTCTATTGTAATAACTATTATTAAACTTCTGTGTTTGCCATTTTTTGGGTTGGCTGATGAAACAAAAAAATTGATGTAATATTATTTAATTTTCTCAGTATTTTTGCATATACAACCTAGAAAAATTGTATTGTAAGATACGTATTTTTATGGTTGATATATATACTGATGATGCTAGCTAAGTGTAGGTTGCACCTAACTAGATTGAGCTTCATTTCTGCAATCTCAAACTCCGAGAATTTTGTCAACAATAGCACAAATAAGCTGGAGTTTAGTATTCCAGCTTGAGATAATTTAATGAGCTAATAAGCCGCTAATACTGGGGAATTGAGGAGTCAACTAGAAGAGAGTAGGCAGCAATACCACCAGCAATATTTTTGACATTGGTGAATCCCTGAGATACTAACCACTGACACATCTGAGCAGAACGGACACCGTGGTGACATAATACAAGGGTTTCTGCTTCTGGATTAAACATAGTTGGGACTTTTTCTGACCACTGAGCATATTCACTCAGAGGTAAGTTGACAAAGCCATGAATTTGGGCGATCGCTAACTCTTGCGGTTCCCGTACATCTATTAACTGAATATTTGCATCTTCATTAGCAAGATATACAGCTAATTCATTTACACTAATTTGAGTCATTGGTTGCCCAGAAGTATTCCCAGTCATGAGGTTTTAGTAAACAATCCTATATTATTTATGTTGACAGAAAAGGGGAAGAGTGGGGAGTAGGGAGCAGGGGAAGCAGGAAGAGAAGTCGCAAGGAGGGTTTCCCTCCGGGCGAACTTCGGGGAAGCAGGGGGGAAAGAGAAAACTATTGGCAACTGACAACTGTACAGACGCGATTAATCGCGTCTCTAACAACTGACAAAATAACTAATGAACACACAACGCTCATTTTCTGGTTTTATTATTGCTGGGGCGATCGCTTTGATTGTAGCGGCGATCGCAGGCTTTTACTGGTTCTTTGCTAAAAGTCCGGTTAATATTGTCGCGTCTAATTCTCAACCTAATGCAGCCGTATTTATATCGAAGCTCGCTCCTGTAACAGTTTCATTGCTGGCGAACCCTGATAAGTTACAATCTTTCGACAGTTCAGGCGAAATATCTAAGCTCAAAACTAGCTTATTGGCTAAGAGTGGCATAGATTACAAACAAGACATTCAACCTTGGCTAAAAGATGAAATTACATTGGCTGTCACTACCCTAGATATTGACCGTGACCCGGAGAACGGTAGACAGCCAGGCTATCTGATGGCGCTAGCCACTAGCAAACCAGAGAAAAGCCAGGAATTTCTGCAATTATTGTTTTCCAAACGGGTGTTAGCCGGAGCGAACTTAGCAACGGAAGAATATCAAGGCGCAAAGGTTATCTATGACAGTTCGCTACCAGAGTCCGACTCTCTGGCTGGTGCAGTAATTGATAACTTTGTGTTATTCGCTAACAATCCTAAAGTATTGCGTGATGCTATTAATAATGTCCAGGCTCCAGACTTAAATTTACTGAGTTCTTCCCAATACCAAAAATCTATCAAACAAATACCTAAGGGTTCTTTAGCCACGGCTTTTCTCAATCTCCCTCTAGTGGCACAATGGCAAGGGTTAGATTTACCAGAACCAACCTACGATAGCGAAATCGTCGCTTTCATTTTAAATCCTCAGGGAATCTTGGCAGAAACCAGCTTCTTCACTTCATCAGAAATTGTGCCAACATCACCCCCATTATCTAAACCTGTAGGCGCATTACGATATATTCCCGCATCAGCAGGGCTGGTCATTTCTGGTTCCCACTTAGATAACTTGGGTGACGGCGATTTAGCCAAACTCTGGACACAAGCAAAAACCGCTATCTCTGGTTCCGGAACAGATATAATTTCCCGACTGGTGCAACCATTAACTGATGTGCAGAAAAGTCGGGGTATCAATTTAAGACAAGATATATTTAGCTGGGTACAGGGAGAATACGCCGTTGCACTAATCCCCCGTGCTGGACAAAGCATTCCTGACTGGGTTTTTGTGACAGAAAAGTCAGAAAATGTACCAGAAGCTATTGGGCGTTTAGATGCGATCGCCTCATCTCAAGGACTCAGTACTAATACAATTCAACTGGACAAGCAAACAGTCGTCGCCTGGACAGAATTAACCACTGCAACTCAAAAAGCTGATGGCAAAAACAAACCATCATTTACAGTAGAAGCCAAGGTAAAAGGGGTACATACAACCTTAGGCAATTATGAAATTTTCACCTCTGACCTAGCAACCATTTATGAGGTTTTTACGGACAAGGACAAATCTTTAATCAATAATCGCAACTTCCAAGATAGTATCGCTACCATTCCCCAACCAAATCAAGGTTATGTCTATCTGGACTGGTCAAAAAGTCAAAACTTAGTAGAGCAGCAAATACCCATACTTAAGCTCATAGAATTAGTAGGAAAACCATTCTTTGAGAATTTGCGATCGCTCACCTTCAGTAGTTACGGTAATGAGCCTGGAACGCTTAAAGGCAGTATTTTATTCCAAATTGATCATTGATTTAGTCAAGCGATTGCACCTAATGAAGAGTCAGCGATCGCTTGGTTACAAGGGGAGCTAGAAAAGTCCAGCCATTTACCGAGTCAGACAAAAGCTTTTATAATATTACTAATCCCAGTGGCTAAGAATATTAAATTTGTTAAATATTTGTTCCATTTACAAACAAATTGCTCAGGCTACTGACTCATTCTTGATTAAGCTTAATTTTTATACAAAAAATTCAATAATTTTAAAATTTTTACATAGATCAAAAATGGAAATTTCAGTCTTTACCTAAATAAAATTTTTGTCTAACCTATTCTACTAGCAATAACTATGACACTTCAAATCTTAAATAAAAACACCACTATTTCAGAACAGAGATTTCTCCTACCAGGTCATTATACCTGGGAAGAATTAGAGACAATAGAAACTTTAACCGCAGATGCAGCAGGTTTGCGAATAACTTATCTTGATGGGTGCATTGAATTTATGACTCTTGGTGAACAACACGAAATGATTAAAACCATTCTGGGTTTTTTACTAGAATTATACTCTTGTGAAATAGGTATCAATCTTATTCCAGTAGGTAGTGCTACGCGACGGGCAAAAGAAAAAAGTGCATCCTTTGAACCTGATGAATCTTATTACATCGGAGAAAAAAAAGAAAATCCCGACTTAGCAATTGAAGTCAATATTACCAGTGGCAGTATTGATAAACTAGAAAAATACAAGCGGTTCAATATTACTGAAGTTTGGTTTTGGGAAAACAATCAATTACTATTATATCATCTCAAAAATGAGAATTATGAGCAAATCGCTCAAAGTGAATTATTCCCGAATTTAGATATAGAATTATTGGTAAGCTGTGTTTTAATGCCTTCAATTATTGATGCAAGAAAACAATTTTTACAAGAGATGAGTCAATAAATATAATATTACTAAAATATTTGCATATCAATAATGCAGAAATATATTTGTCTTTTTCTCTATTTGACGGTGATAAATGAGCTAATTGGGATTTATCATCCAAAAGTACAAGCATTAAGTATCATTGTTGGACAAAAGCCAACCCCTAATCAATCATTAGCATCTCGGCGTGTGACAAGTCCACTTTTTCGTATTCTTAAAAATGGCAAGTATGGTTTTATTGACAAAACCGGAAAAATAGTTATTGAGCCGCAATTTGATTTAGCCTGGGGCTTTATCGACGAGCGATCGCAGATTCAAATTGATGATAAATATGGATATATTGACACTACTGGTAAACAGATTATACCTCCACAGTTTCAATTAGCTTTTGCTTTCTCCAACAGACTCGCTTTAGTATTAATTGATTATAAATATGGCTACATTAACCCTAACGGAAAATTAGTTATCCAACCTCAATTTGAGGAAGCTTTAGCTTTTAGGAACGGTCTGGCAGCAGTTAAAGTTGATGATAAGTGGGGTTATATAGACTTTAGTGGCAAATTAGTCATTCAGCCACAATATGATAAAGCTCTACACTTTAACGAAGGATTAGCAGCAATTCAAATCAAGAATAAATGGGGTTATATAAACTCTCAAGGACATATAGTTGTACAACCAAATTTTGAGGAAGCCTTACCTTTTTCCCAAGGCTTAGCAGCAGTTAAAATTGGTAGTAAATACGGTTACATTAATACATCTGCTAAGCTTGTTATCCCACCAGAATTTGATGATGTGTGGGAATTTACATTGAACTTATCAGGTGTAAAAATCGGTGAAAAATGGGGTTATATCAATCCTCATGGTGAGATAGTAATTGCTGCTGAATTTAATAGAGTCACAAAATTTGCTGAAGGATTAGCAGCCGTCAAAATTGATAATAAGTACGGCTACATTGATACTCAAGGTAGGATGGTAATCCAGCCAAAGTTTGACTTGGCTTTGAGTTTTACAAATGAACTGGCTTTGGTATATGTTGATGGCAAGCCTGGCTATATCAATAAAACAGGAGAGTTTATCTGGAATCCCAGCAATTAATCAAAATGTGAAACATACCTCTTTTTTTAATGGTTTTCACTTTTCTGAGTGAAGTTTCCCTCATCAGCATTTATCAAGCAAAGAATATACTCTAATAAAAATGGTGTGAAAACTTGTAATCTTTATGAAAGAAATATAATTGATACTAACAGTAAATACGTGATACCAATTTGCCAAAAGAATGTGACAGATACATACTCCCAAACCTCTATCCTGTTTGGCTTTCCTAATTTTGAATTTTGAATTGGTATAATTTGTGCCACATTCAAAGGTTTCACAAACTGTTTATATTTTTCCGAAACTTTTTCAATAGAATATGTATATATCAGTACCAAACTAAACTATTATTAGAGCCTGTTGGAGGGCTGCTATGAAGTATTGTCGCCCTCGACTTCAGTGGCGAGGCGGTTGCCTGTTGGCTATAGTCACTACCGTTATTACTACACCTGTCATCGCCCAGACGGCTAATTTTGCCACACTTCACCTATCACCAGGGTTTGAACCGGCAAAGGGGAAGGTTTCCGGTTATACAGGTGGCTCTTATTCATTGTCTGCTATTAGTAACCGCGATCGCTCAAGAAAACCCTGCATTGGCTTTGCTGACCCTAAGCCGGATCACATAATGGTTTTGGAAAAGGACTTTCCGCGCCTAAAATTATTTATCAATAGTGGCGGGAAAGATACTACCCTATTAATTCAAGGGCCAGACGACACCACAATTCGCTGTGGTGACGATACAGGAAAGAGTAAAGACGCTAGTATTGACGATATCAACTGGAAAACTGGAACATATCGAATTTGGATAGGTAAATTCCACTCTGGAGTCAAAACTAACTACACTTTGACTGTACAGCAATAAGTTGGGAGCAGGGGAGACAACATTTACTTTATCCCCAGTACCCAATACCCAATACCCAATCCCTATTAAAGATATTATGGGATAGTACCTTGTTATGCTTTCCGAGGGTGCTATCTCGTGCTATCTATACTGCGTGCTGACTTTCGTATCATCTTTGAACGTGACCCGGCTGCTCGTAATTTGCTGGAAGTCTTGTTTTGTTACCCTGGTTTGCAGGCCTTATTATTCCATCGGGTAGCTAACTGGCTGTATCGTCTTGGGTTACCATTTATTCCCCGCTTAATTTCTCACATAGCTCGGTTTTTGACAGGTATTGAAATTCACCCTGGTGCCACAATTGGACGAGGTGTATTTATTGACCACGGTATGGGTGTGGTTATTGGTGAAACTGCGATCGTGGGAGACTATGCTTTGATTTATCAAGGTGTCACCCTTGGGGGAACGGGTAAAGAAAGCGGTAAACGCCACCCTACCTTAGGCGAAAACGTTGTTGTTGGTGCTGGTGCTAAGGTACTGGGCAATCTTCAAATCGGAAATAACGTCCGCATTGGTGCTGGGTCTGTTGTCCTTAGGGATGTACCCGCCAATTGTACTGTTGTAGGTATTCCTGGGCGCATTGTTTATCGTTCTGGTGGAAGAGTTGACCCCCTAGAACATAACAATTTACCAGACTCGGAAGCTCAAGCAATTCGTGCTTTGGTTGACCGCATTGAATCGCTAGAACAACAAATACAAGCCTTACAAAATAATCAATCTGCTGCTAAAGTTCCGGTTTTGGTTGCTGCAAGTTCACAAGAAGCAGAGATATCCCACGATTCCCAGTGGTGCAACCTCAGAGATAAGGCAATTCAAGAGTTTCTAGATGGTGCCGGCATTTAACAATTCCAGGACTTACGCAGTGTTACTAATTTTCTGGCTTTTTTGTCAATAGTCAATAGTCAAAATCAGGGTTTTTTGGTTCAGTACGTGAGTCCTAAATTAAAAATAGCCTATGGCAAGGCTGCGCCAACAAGCTCCCGCTAATTGTCTTTTGAAACCCTTACACCCTTACACCCCTATACCCTTACACCCGGTCTCAACAGACAGTGTGCGTAATTCCTATTAGGGTTCAGCACTCCCCATTACGGGTTAATGGCTTGGATAGTCCACTCTTGGTTATGATCACGACGATAAAGGTAACGGTTTTGTGGTTCACCTCGTAATTCCAAATGGTCTATCTGGGTGGGTTCTAATACTAGTAGGCAAAAATTAGGTACTGGTTGCTGGGGATTTGGTGGCGGTGGGTTAAAGGCTGCCTGATCCTCATCTCTTGGTTGACTGGGGCGAGGCCAAGCAAACTGCAAGCGTGCAGCATCACTCAGTTCTTGCCAAGTGCCAATCCGGGCTGGTTGGAGATGAGGATGAGATTCATCACTTGTCACTAAAGTTAATTGTCCTGTGATGCGAAACTGCTCTCTGGTATTGGGAAAATACCAACAAGCTTCTGCCCAAGGTTGTTGCTGAATTTGGTCGATTTTCTCACTACGAGCATCGGTAATAAATTTTAATTGGTTGGTATCTGCCAAAAAACCGCGAAATACAATAGTCCGATTAGCCGGATGACCGTTTGCTTTGACTGTGGCTAATTGTAAGTAGCGGGAGTAAACCAAGCTGCGGTTACGATGGAGGGCATGGGCGATCGCGCTTCGCCAAGGAGCTAGAGACATATTAAATAATTGGTAATTCGTAATTTATATTACTCTTTTCCTTTGTTAATTAAGTTTGATGGCAATCAGCTAATGTCAGATTTACCGTAAGGTGTGTGATTTTGCCTTATTTTAGATTGATATATATTGCTTATTACTAAAATTTGTTATTTGAATGGAAGTAGAGATTAAGTTAAATTTTCCCTATCGCCTATCATTTTCACTCTTTATTACTGTTGATAATTACAACTCAGTATATAAACTTTCTGGGTAGGAAAAGTTATTATACACCATAAACTTATGTGGCAATTTGTACAGCACTGGCCTAGCGTAAAGTGGCAAATTTTTCAATCTTTTATCCTCAATCTACTTGGCGTATAGTCGTAATCTGTTAACAAGCAACAAGACTTGATTTATGGTTCGTGAGCTTGAGAGAAAACGTCAGAGTGCAAGGTTTCCTGAATCTGCCCCAGCTGCCAATCCGGTATTTTTTAGAACCTATAGCCGCCGTACAGAAGCGGGGTTAAGGGAAACGTGGGATGAGGTATGCGATCGCACTCTCAAAGATTTAATCGAATTAGGTAAGCTGAGTCCAGAAGAAGTAGCAATTTTAGACAAGACACAGCGTAATTTAACGGCTTTACCCAGTGGACGCTGGTTGTGGGTGGGCGGTACAGATTGGATCAATAAATCCAAAAACTTCTCCGGTGCGTATAACTGCACATCCACCAACCTCCAAGACTGGAAAGCCTTCGGGTTGATGATGAACCTAGCGATGATGGGCTGTGGCACGGGAGCTGTCATCGAACCGGAATATATTAATCAACTGCCACCCATTCGTAATCGCCTGAATATCATTGTTAAAGGGGAAATTGGTACTACTCCTAAACATTTACGTCGTGAATATACACAAACCCATATAGAAGGCAATAGCGCTACTATCTACGTTGGAGATAGTCGGGAGGGTTGGGTTGAATCCTATCAAGCCCTTTTGGAACTATCCACAGATGAAAGATTTACTGATGAAGTACAAGTATTCGTTGATGTTAGCGACGTGCGCCAATCCGGGGAAACCCTCAACGGCTTTGGTGGTGTTGCCAATCCTGTAAAATTACCTGGACTTTATCAGCGTTGTGCCGCCATTCTCAACAAAGCCTTAGGCAGAAAATTAAATTCTGTAGAGTGCTGTCTGTTGATTGACGAAGGCGCTGTAACAATTGTTGCAGGCAACATCAGAAGAAGCGCAGGCATGAGACAGTTCATATCCGATGACCAATTAGGGGCAACTGCCAAAGATAACTTATGGCAGCAAGATGAAAACGGCAGATGGCGCATTGATCCTGAGCGTGATTCTTTGCGGATGGCGAACCACACCAGAGTCTTTCACCGCAAGCCCACATTAGAAGAGTGCGTTGATGCTGTACGTAAACAATACTACAGTGGTGAAGGGGCGATTCAATGGGCTGGTGAAGCTGTAGCTAGAGCCAATATTGATTTGCTACCGACACAAGCTTTGAAAGTAGAGTTCCTCAAGGCTTACGAACAGGGAACTGCTAAACAATGGTTGCAAAAACGACACCCTCATTTTGATGAAAAAGAACTAGAACACCGTTTGGCTCGTTATGGTTTAAATCCGTGCGGAGAAATAATAGGTAGTAATTTTCACTGTAATTTGTCGGAAATACACTTAAATCAAATTGACCCATTTAATTACAAAGAACAAGAGGAGGCCTTCACTGCTGGGGCTTTATCTGTAGCAACACTGTTAAATCATCAATTCCCAGAACCGCGCTATCAATATAGTCGGGAACTAGACCCCATTGTCGGTGTTTCTTTCACTGGTTTATTTGATTTCTTTGTCCATGCTTTTGGTGCAGAGTGGCTGCAATGGTGGGAGGAAGGAAGACCAGCAACGCCCCAAGGATTGGCATTTAAACACCAGGAAGAGAAATATCTTAGTTCTTGGCGCGAGATTGTGCAGCGTGTTGTCTGGGATTATTGCGATCGCCACAACATTAAGCGTCCAAATCGCTGTACCACCGTCCAACCTAGTGGTACAAAGTCTTTATTAACTGGTGCAAGTCCCGGTTGGCATCCACCTAAAGCCCAAAGATTTATTCGTCGGATTACATTCCGCAAAAATGATCCAGTGGCTTTGGCTTGTATTGACTACGGTTACAACGTTATACCTTCCCAGTCAGACAAGGATGAACAGGGTAATTTGCTGAACGATCCGTTAGATCCACGGGTAAGCGAATGGTTAGTAGAAATCCCCGTAGCTGTATCTTGGGCGGATATACCAGGGGCTGATACCATCGACATCAGCAAATTTAATGCGATCGCCCAAATGGATTTCTATATGCAGGTGCAGAAATTCTACGTCACCCACAACACATCTGCAACCATCGAGGTGCGAGAACACGAAGTTGAAACCTTAGGCACGCAAATCTGGCAAGCCATTCAAAATGATGAAGGCTACATTAGTGCAGCACTCCTCGCCAGATTCGATGACCACCAAACCTTCCCCCGTCTCCCATTTGAGCCAATCTCAAAAGAACAGTATGAGCAGATGGTGGCAGAGGTGATACAACGGCGCAAAACAGATGATTTTTACGCCGTCTTAAGTCGCTACGATTTCGGCGATTTGATGGAAGTCGGCCCAGCAGGTTGTGACTCTGATAAGTGCATGATGCCTGAACAAAGTCCGAATTAATTCCAGAGTCAATAGTCAATAGTCAACAGTAATGACTATTGACTTCTCTGAAAACCTACCTGGAATTTACACGTTAAGATTAATGAAGATTTGATATTTTTACACCAACTATCAGGAGAAATTTAAATGTTCATTGATGAACTGTCACCAATATTCAAACAATTAGTCCAACATCCAGCCTCATTTTTGGGTGGATTTGCCTCTGGGGTGTTGAGACTCAACTTAGCTGATGATCCTGTTAAAAGCTGGCTGGATAAGCAAAGAGGCGTTAACAGTTACTCTTTTCCCGTAACTGAAGCCCATAATGGCAAAGCCAGTGGCCCTCAGTCAATATCGATTGATTAGGGACTGGGGACTGGGGAGAATAAATATAGCGAATACACACACACAACTCCCCACGCCCCGTTCTTATTAGAAATTCCTCTGATCCCCAGATATACGGAAACTAATGTATTCATAGTCTCAGATAGAAATATTGATAGTCTTTGACAGATTGTCTTTTGACAAGCCTACTCCATGAAGTAAACAATCTTACTGAAAGTCTGGAGGCGGAACACTTAAGAGTTGCGTTCTCAGTCTTGCGGTGTGGTTTTTGTGGAGTGTGGGGCAGCCTTGAAACTAAATCAGTATATCTATCTAGGTATAGCAAGTACGATTTGCTTGCTGATAACCCAGAAAGCAAATGCACAAGAGAAGCCGATAAACACAAAGGATATTGGATTAATTACAAATATTCCTCAACTCAGTGATATTCAGCGTCCAGCAACGAGTGTTAAAGATTGGCTAGCACAGTCAGCACCAACCCCTCCACAAATCAAGATTACTGGTGTGCGAATCAATCGTACAGACGATAATTTCGAGCTAATTCTCGAAACTCCAGATGGAGAAATATCTGCACCAGAAACTCTTCAAGAAGGCAATATATTTATTGCAGATATCCCCAATGCAATACTAGCTTTACCAGAAGGAAAGGTATTTCGGGAAGACACACCAGTTGATGGTATTTCTTATGTGACGGTAACACAGGAGGAATCTAACAACACGGTGCGTGTAACGATCTCATCCCCAGGAAATCTACCACCAATCCAGGTGGTGAATCAATCCAATAATTTAACGATCGCCCTTACTCCTACTCCTACTTCCCCAGACATTGAATTGATAGTAACCGCCCAAAAACGCCCCGAAGACGCGCAAGATGTCCCCCTTAGCTTGACGGTAATTCCTCAACAAGAAATCGAAGACGCTCAAATTCGTTCTTTCCAAGATATCGCCAACAACACACCCAACTTTAGTTTTCTCCCCACCACTGCGGGGAGTGCTGATTTTAGTTACTACAGTGTGCGGGGGTTAAATAACTTTAACTTTTTAGCCAATCAAGACACCGTTGGCTTTTACATTGATGATGTTCCCTTCGATTATGGCGGCTTTTTAGATGTTGGTTTGATTGATTTAGAACGGGTAGAAGTTTTGCGAGGCCCCCAAAGCACCCTCTATGGTAGAAGTAGTCCGGCTGGGGTGGTGAATGTAATTTCTCGCCCACCAAGTAATCAGCCAGAGATGCGAATTAGCGCCCTTTACGGTAGCTACAACAACCGGGAATTGCAATTATCCCTCAGTGATGCCATTATTCCCGATAAACTGGCATTTCGACTAGCAGGCGCATACAACGCACGAGATGGCGTATTTGACAATATCTTTCTGAATAAGCCAATCGGAGAGCGATCGCAACTCACAGGACGCGCTCAAATTCTCTGGACACCCACACCAGAGTGGAATATATCGTTTAACGCCTATGCCAGTGACAACGATAATGGCAATCCTACCTTTTCTCGACAAAACGCACAAAACCCTTTTCAAGTTTCCCAAGAAGTTGATGGTTTCAATCGCCTCAGCACTAATACCCAGGCGCTAAAAATTAGCTACAACGGCAATGGATTTCGGGCTACGTCTATTACCAGCAGGCGATTTAGCAATCAAAATACCTTGGTGGGTGACAATTTCCCCGGTGATTTGCTACAGCAAATTATTGGTATCAATTCGACCCTGTGGTCACAGGAATTTCGCCTCCAATCCCCTGAAAGTGCCGACCGTTTGCGGTGGTTGCTTGGTGGATATTACGAGTCACGGAATTTTAATGTTCTAGATGACACCTTTAAATATACTGATGCTGGTGCAGTAGCCTTTGGCGTACCAGCCCCAGGAAGCGATCGCGTTTCCGCAGAACAAAATCGTCAAACCTACGCCATATTTGGACAAATTGACTACAAACCAATTGCACCACTAACTTTGTTTGCAGGTTGGCGCTATGAAACTGCTGACGCTGAACTCGACCGTCGCCGTGTTTTTGTCAATCCTGATGGTACAGTCAATCCACCCACCGCAGAAGTACGCAATGCTACCCTTAATAGTGACGCATTTATCCCCCGCTTTGGCTTACAGTATCGCTTCAATCCCAATTTAATGGCTTACGCCACAATAGCTAAAGGCTACAGACCAAGTGGATTTAACTACCGTGCAGATACAGAAGATACACGCCGATTTCAAGAAGAAACCACCTGGACTTACGAAGTAGGCTTAAAATCTTCTTGGTTAGATGACCGACTGAGTGCAAATCTATCTATTTTTCAAAGCGATGTTGATAACTACCAAGTGCTGCTGACCGATGATTTTGGCTTTTTTAGAAACGTTACCAATGCAAATGTCAAAGTCACAGGTTTAGAATTTGAACTCAAAGCCAAGCCTTTACAAGGACTAGATTTAATTGCTGGTATTGGCTACGTGGACAGCAAATTTAAAAACTATAGAAATCCTTTCACAAATGGAGACTTTAGCAATAACCGCGTTCCTTTCGCACCGGAATTAACCTACAATTTAGCCGTTCAATATCGTAGTCCCGGTGGTATTTTTGCCCGTGCAGAATTGCGCGGTTATGGAATAACTTACTTTGATGATGCTAACCAAGTGAAGCAAGACCCCTATGCACTAGTAAATGCCCGGATTGGTTATGAGGGCGAAAAATATGGCATTTATCTATATGCAAATAACTTGTTTGATACTCGTTATATTACCTCTGGTTTCCTATTCCCACCACCTAATGTAACTGCGGGATTTGGCGACCCGGTAACTTATGGTGTGCGAGTAAGTGCGAGTTTTTAATCTTGATTTTGGAGGCGACAGTAAACATTATTTCTGTCGCCATTTTGCCCTTTTCTAAGTGCTAATATGTTTCCTAAACTGATTTTACTCGCCACACTTTATATCTGTCAGTTTATCCCGACGACATTCTTTATTCAAGCATTACCCGTTTTCATGCGACAACAAAAAATGTCGCTGGATTTGATTGGATTTCTAGGTTTATTAATTCTACCATCAGGATTAAAATTTCTTTGGTCTCCATTCATTGACCGCTACCGTTTAGGCAAACTAGGGCATTATCGCGGTTGGATTATTTGCTTTCAGTTATTGTTGATTTCAACCATGTTAGTAACGGCTTTTCTGGACATTCAAGATAATTTAAACGCATTACTAACTTGTATGTTTCTAGCATCTTTATTTTCAGCAAGTCAAGATATTGCTACTGATGCGTTGGCAGTCAATTTACTCGAACCTCAAGAACGTGGATTAGGGAATGCAATTCAATCTGGAGGGAATATTTTCGGCGCAATTCTTGGTGGTGGGGTAATGCTCATTCTCCTAGATAAAATTGGCTGGCGATATAGTTTAATTACTATGTCGATATTTATGCTGGTAAACTTAGTTCCCATATTAATTTATAGAGAAAAAAGTCAGCATCAACTAGAAAATTCAACCTTTTTTAGGTCATACTTTCAACCATTTGCTAGCTTTTTATCACGTCCAAAAGCATTACCTTGGCTTTTTATTGTCCTGCTATATATGATGGGTGATAGTGTAACTAGTCTGATGATTCGCCCACTTTTGGTAGATAGGGGTTTGTCTTTACCAGATATTGGTTGGATTTTAGGAATAGTGAGCTATAGCGCCCGTATTTTTAGTGCCTTGATTGCCGGCTTAGTAATTGTCAAATTAGGGAGGGCAAAATCTCTAATTATATTTGGACTAATAGCAGCCCTGACAACACTTCTATATGTTATTCCTGCCATTGGTATGAGTAGTTTAATTGTACTTTATACAGTTTGTATTGTAGTTAATTCAACCCAAAGTATGGCATATACTGCGTTACTCAGTGCCATGATGGATAGATGTGAAAAAAATACAGCCGCTACTGATTACACAATTCAAGTTTCTGTAATGTTTTTAGGTGGAATTGCTGCCACAGTCTTGAGCGGAATGTTGGCAAGTACAATGGGTTACAGTTTTATATTTATAATTAGTACAGTAGTAAGTTTGTTAAGTGTATTTTTGATTACGAATAAATATGGAGTTACTTCTTGAAGCTGTCTAACTTATACCGTTTCTTAATGAAGATGTGCTTGATTCTGAACTGTAGAGACGTTGCATGAAACGTCTCTACATCATTGATTGGGTGCAACTTCATAGAGAATTGATATTGCTCTTACAATAATTCAAATACTCCCCTAATCCTTGTTAATACAGTAAATTAGCGATCGCTCTTTGAGAAAAACTTTCTGGTTGACTGAGAAATGTTCTGTTACCATGCGACTGCGAACCCAAGATGCTACGCAGGTCAAGATTTAAACGAATTCAGAGGTTAGTTCATGAACTTTCTATCGGACACCGTTGCTTTATCGCGGATGCAGTTTGCATTGACGGCGATTTTTCATATGCTATGGCCTGTTCTCACCACTGGGATGGGGATTTATCTGGTTATTGTTGAAGGAATGTGGTTAAAAACACGCCATCCTGATTACTACCACCATGCCCGTTTCTGGGCCAAGCTGTATGTGTTGAATTTCGGGATTGGTGTAGCATCTGGCTTACCAATGGAGTTTCAATTTGGTACGAACTGGGCCCCATTTTCCGAAGCGGTAGGCGACTTTTTTGGCAGTATTTTAGGCTTTGAGGCTTCGATGGCATTTATGCTAGAAGCCGGATTTCTGGGTATTATGCTGTTTGGCTGGGAACGGGTAAACCCAGTGATTCACTATTTTGCCACGATTATGGTTGCTTTTGGTGCAAACCTATCTACCTTCTGGATTTTAGCGGCAAACTCTTGGTTGCAGACCCCAGCCGGTGGGGAAATAGTAAATGGGAAGTTTGTTGTTGATGATTACTTTCAGGCAATTTTAAATCCCTTCATGGTCAACAGTGTCTCTCATATGTTTTTGGGAACACTGGAAACTTCTCTGTTTGTGATTGGGGGAATTAGCGCCTGGTATATTCTCAACAACCGTCATCAAGCTTTCTTTGCGCGATCGCTCAAAATTGTCTTAGCAACAGCGATCGCTGTCACCCCATTACAAATCTATGTCGGACACCTCAGCGCTGAACAGGTAGCTGACTATCAGCCTACAAAACTCGCAGCGATGGAAGCTAAGTGGGAAACCTCTCCAGCCGGACAGCCTGCGCCCTGGAGTGTAGTTGCATTACCCAATAATCAGACTGAGCAAAATGACTGGGAAATCTCAATTCCCAACGGCTTAGGCTACATTTTGGAATTCAAAAAAAATCTGTCTAAACCCGTTCTGGGACTGAAAGAGTGGAAACCTGAAGATCGCCCCCGGATGGTGGGGTTGATTTATTACTCCTTCCGCATCATGAGTGGTATCGGCTTTTTCTTGGCTGGCTTGATGGGTATCAGTGTGATTCAATGGTTGCGGGGTAAACTTTCACCAGAAGCGATCGCCGGGCAAAAATGGCTACTGCGAATCTGGATTTTAGCAGCTCCATTGGGCTATATTGCTGTAGAGTCAGGCTGGATTGTGCGCTGTGTCGGACGGCAGCCCTGGGTAGTTTATGGGAAAATTCGCACAGCAGATGGCGTTTCCCACCTACCGGCGACTGAGGTTTTAACATCCTTGCTCATTTTTGCCGGAATTTATACAGCCCTGTTTATTTGTGCTTTATTCTTTGGTAGTCGGATTATTCGTCAAGGCCCCAATTTGGAGCTTCCGGTTCCAGGTATTGACACCAAACCAGGCGTAGAAACTACTCCGGCTGAATTTGTTCCCGATCAACGTCCTGTGGAAGCACAGCAGTGAAAAAGCAGAGGTGCAGAGGTGCAGGGGAGAGAAACCACACTACACCAAGCGCCTCTTTACCTAGTTGATAGTGGGTGCAGAGGTGCAGGGGAGCAGAGGAGAGAAACCACCCACACTTCGTCAAGCGGTAGTTGAGCGCAGTCGAAACGAGCGTGCGGACGCTGCGCCATCGCCAGGGACAAGGCTTTGAACCTGATCTTTTTCGTAAATCAAATAGGTAAAACAATTCAGTAATTATATGGAGAATTTAGAACACTTTTTAGCCCAGGTATGGTTTGTCATCTTGGCTCTGTTTTTGTTTCTCTACGTCATGTTAGACGGGTTTGATTTAGGCGTAGGTATTCTGTCCCTAACCAGTTCCAATGAGGAGCGACGGGACATTTTAATGACGAGTTTGGGTAATATTTGGGATGCCAATGAAACCTGGTTGGTGTTGATGGGGGGTGCGCTGTTTGGGGCATTTCCCCTGGCTTATGGCACCATTTTGAATGCTCTCTACATTCCCATTTTTGGCATGATATTTGGCTTGATTTTTCGGGCTGTGGCCTTTGAATTTCGAGAGCATTCGACAAACAAAGTATTTTGGAATATAGCCTTTGGAGTTGGGAGTTTCATGGCGGCGCTGTTTCAAGGATTTGCCTTGGGGAGCATTTTAGAAGGCATTAAGGTGGATGAATCAGGTCACTTTATCGGTAGTATGTGGGATTGGCTCGATTGGCGATCGCTCTTAGTTGCCTTGACATTGATTCAAGGTTATGTATTGATTGGCTCTACCTATCTCATATTAAAAACTGAGGGAGAACTGCAAACATCCCATTACCGCACAGCAAAAATCGCTGCTTGGACAACTCTTATCGGTGCAATCTTAATCACCATCGCCACCCCTGTTGTGTATGAAAATGCCAGGGCAAAGTTATTTCACCAACCAGAAGTATATCTATTTTCACTCATTCCTGTGTTAGGTGTGCTGCTGATTGGGTTATTGATTCAAAGCCTGAACCGCAAAGCAGAAACCACTCCTTTAGTTTGGACAGTGCTGCTTTTTCTACTTACCTTTGTAGGTTTGGGATTAGTTGTTTTTCCCTATATCATCCCTCCAGGTATTACCATTTATCAAGCAGCCGCAGCACCTAGCGCGTTAGTGTTCATGATTATCTTCATTGGATTTTTGATTCCCATTATGTTGTTCTACAACATCTACAATTACATTGTGTTTCGCGGGAAAGTTATAGGTACACATTATGGAGAATAGGTAACACCAATTTAAGCCATAATTGTTGATTTTTGTCCAAATTCCCAGATCGTAGTAAATTCGGTTTTAACTATTATTGCTAATGGGTTACGAGTAGGCGATTGTCCTCCGCACAGCGTCTCCTAGAGAAGACGTACAGCAGGCGATCGCTTCATTGTACTATTTCTGGAGAAGTTTGAATAGTGAGGATAATGGAGGGTGGAAATTTAAACGCAGAGGTACGCAGGGTGTGACTATAATTGCAGCATTGCACGATTTGAATTTAGCTGCTAGTTATTGCGATCGCATTTATGTTGTCCATCATGGCACAATCAAAGCAGTAGGAACGCCTCAAAACTTACTGCAACCTAGTTTAATTCGGGAGGTATTTGGTGTAGGTTCAACAGTGGAAATCGACCAAAGTAATGGTAAATTACACATCGGCTTTTTTTTAGATACGAAAATAGAGAGCAAGAGGAATTTTCTTACTTCTTGAATCTTGCTACTTTATCTATATTTTTTTATCAGGTAAGTCTCCTTGTCAATTGGGTTTGAGATGCGTTAACCCTAACAGTAGACATCGTTATAATATTATCAAAATAAAGTAATTTCACGGAAGAATATACTTAAAAAGTATTTTAAGCTTGAGAAATAAAATTGTTTGTTACTTTCACGCAACCATGCTCAAATACTCAAATTTGCTGTTAGCAATCATAGGGATTTTCTGCATATTTAATTACTCAGAAATACAATCTACTCAAGCTCAAGCACCAGCAAAAGCTAAGCTGACTTACAAAGAGAAATTTGATCGACATACCAGTTTTGTAGATGAAAACTGTGTGCGTCCAGAAAAGCGTAGATTCGAGGGTCTAGAATATGAACTGTGCCGGATGGAAGATATTCACACCAGAGTTAGCATGGAAGGGCCAGAGGGGGAAAATGGACCAACTGCTTACTTCTATGGCGGTAAACTATTTGCGTTTAGAGATACTGGTAGTGGTCAAGCCTGGATGTTTCAAGACGGAAAATTAATTGCGGAAGTGGAAGTGGGCTTTGTTGCCCCAGAATACAATAAAATCACAACTCGATTTCCCCCTAAAATCCGTCAGGAATATACTGCTCGATCAATAGAGTCTACCCGAAATATGCTGAAGGTTTTTGGCTCTAATTTTAATCTGTAAAAATAGTTCGTAAAAAGTTTTTAGTATTTAGAAAATGCAACATAATGGTTTCGATTTTATCAACATCAAGTAATTGCAATTGACAATCGATAAATTACGTAAGATTGACCATGCACAAAACACAGTATTCCCTAATCTAGCTACCCAATGCTAGGAATACTCATTTTACATACCATCTCAAATATCAAAATTGTGGAGAAATGATGATACCAAAAACATATAGATTCATCGTACCAAGCTGCTTAGGAATTTCAACCATACTGATGTTACTAAACACAGGTGTAAATCAAAAAGCGATCGCCAATACTTCCTCACAGAATATATCTCCGGTAATCGTTTCCCAGGCTCAAACAACGACTGACCCGTTGGTAGAACTGGGCATTACAAGGCAAGAACTCGAAAAAGCTCTTGCTGAATCCGATGAAGCGATTAAGCTCAATCCTAATGATGTAGATGCTTATTTAGGTCGGGCAATGATTCGTCATTTCTCAAAAGACTACGCAGGTGCAATTTCTGATTACGAGCAAGCTATCAAACTCCGACCACGACCAAAGGACGTTTCTGTATATTCCAATAGCGGCAAAGCTCACGCTGAATTAGGCGACCACAAAAGTGCGATCGCAAAATATAACACAGCCCTCAAAATCGATCCAAATGGAGTTTTTAGTTTATTTATCTACAATGATAGGGGTCTTTCCTATCTGGCTTTAGGGGATACTAAAAGTGCGATCGCAGACTTTAATCAAGCAATTCAACTCGCTCCTGAATCCGCAGACTCCTACTATAATCGAGGTCTTGCTCAACGTCGTTTAGGTCAAAAGCAAGCCGCTATTGCTGATTTTCAAAAAGCAGCAAAATTCTATCAAGCAAATAACAAAACTGAGGAATATAAAAGGACTTTGAAGCAATTAGAAGAGCTTCAGTAAAGAACTGTCCATAACTAGTACCCCAAGACAAAAGTAAAAAGCACAAAGTGGACGGTGTCGGTTTCCGTCACGTCTCACTTTACAAGGAGGAAAAAATATCTCTAGAGCGAAGGATGGGGCGGTGGTTTGGGATTAATATATGTGGCGATCGCACCAATGGTATGACCAAGGAATTCACCGTTCCTTCATATCTGCGGACTGATGCAGCCTTATTTTACCGCAGCGATCGCTCAATTCTTCCACACGCTACTTAATTACAGATGAGATCATATCTGCGTGCTACTACAACAGTAGTGACGGAAAAGTAACATTTAAAACCATTACAGGCCAAACAGGAGGCTACCAAGTTATTAACCCCTGATTATCGCTCTTTTGTGAACTTGGAAGCGATCGCCCCCCACATCACAATTATAAAATCTTCATTACGGAACCAATAGATAAAAATATTTTTTCTCTAACCCTGATTGAATAACCAAATGATAAACGAGGTTTTCCGGCTTTTGTTTCTCATTAATCAAACATATAAGACTTGCTAATTTTATTTGCGAGATATTGTAAAATCTCTCACTTTGAAAATTATCATGATCAGTTATTATATGAGCGTATGCCTTAGTTCAGTCGCAGGGCAGGTTTAGTTGGAGTGAATGCCAGCAACAATTATTGCTGCACAACAACATTTACCCTCTGTAACTAAAAAAGACTATGCAATATTTGCTGAAGACTTTTTTATAGCTGAACTAGCCTCTCTTTGTTAAGAATTACGTGATCCCACATGACTATCTACGTTGGAAATCTCTCATACCGCGCCACCGAAGCAGACTTAAAAGCCGTATTTGCAGACTACGGTGAGGTCAAAAGAGTTGTATTACCTACAGACCGTGAAACCGGTCGGATGCGTGGTTTTGCCTTTGTTGAAATGAATGAAGATGCCCAAGAAGATGCAGCTATCACCGAATTAGATGGCGCAGAATGGATGGGTCGTCAACTGAGAGTCAATAAGGCTAAACCGCGAGAAGATGACCGACGAGGTAGTTGGGGTAAAAAACAAGATTATTAATCAAGAATAGCCACAAACAGAAGCAAAATTTATTCTGTTTGTCAACACACATAAGGCTGATCAGTTACAACGCTTTTAAATTACATACTGACTTGTATGGTTTGTTGACATTTGACGGTTATACCAATTCAATTAATGATTGCAACACATCATTGGGTGAAGACGCGATTTATCGCGTCTCTACGGATGGTTTATTTGTCGCATTCTTTTTTTACATTGATATTAACTGTCAATAACCAACACGAAAAGATGTGCAAGTTAAAGCAAAGGTAGCTTATTCGCTGGAAATATCTCGCACAATGGAATAAAAATTCAATAATAAATCCGACTAGTGGTGATTTCCCCAAAAATTATCCTACTAGCCGGATTTTCTTTACCTCCGGGACTTCCAGGTAAAAAAATATCCAAAATTTAGGGTGCGCTACTTATGAGGAAACTTAGCTGTACCAAGAAATTATTCATACTGACGCACCCTACTAACCGTCAATTTGGCATAATTTATTTTTTGGTGTTCCCTTAAATGATCTACATCTAATGCAAAAGGGTTATAAGAATGAACCTTTCAATTAAAAGTAATTGATGCCCACCTTACAAAACTCGTCGTCATATTGATGCAAGATGTTAACAGTCGTACTTAAGATGCCAATCGAGTAGATAACACAAAATAATAAGTACACTTACTCAGCCTTATGCTTCTACTTGCCGCAACTCTCCCCAGCTTAGCAAGCGTAAAATCTCGATTTCTTTAGTTTATCTAAAATCACATCTAGGTTATCAAATTACCTTTCTAAGATAGAAGCAGCAACTATGTGTTGCCGCGCAAACTTGATCCAACTAACAGCAGTCACAAGAAAGTACATAACATGGCTAAAGCCTCAGAATCCTTGGATTTGTCTGTCAACGAGTCTACAGACAAAGCTCTAGACCGCGACTGTACAACCTTATCCCGTCACGTCCTCCAACAACTCCAAAGTTTTTCCGCAGATGCACAAGATTTAAGTGCGCTGATGAACCGGATTGCTTTAGCTGGTAAATTAGTTGCCCGTCGCCTTAGCCGCGCTGGTTTAATGGAAGGGGTTCTCGGATTTACTGGGGAGGTGAACGTACAAGGGGAATCCGTCAAAAAGATGGATGTCTATGCCAATGACGTGTTTATCTCCGTTTTTAAGCAAAGCGGCTTAGTTTGTCGTCTTGCATCTGAGGAAATGGATGAACCATACTACATTCCCGAAAATTGCCCCGTAGGTCGTTATACCTTACTGTACGACCCCATAGATGGTTCCTCAAACACAGATACCAATCTCAGTTTGGGTTCCATTTTCTCCATCCGTCAACAGGAAGGTGATGATAGTGATGGTCAGGCTAAAGACCTCCTCACCAATGGACGCAAGCAAATTGCGGCGGGTTACATTTTATATGGGCCTAGCACGATGCTAGTTTATACAATGGGTAAGGGAGTTCACTCATTTACCCTTGACCCCAGTTTAGGAGAATTCATCCTCAGTGAAGAAAATATCCGCATTCCCGACCACGGCGCAGTTTACAGCGTGAATGAAGGTAACTTCTGGCAATGGGAAGAATCAATGCGGGAATATATCCGCTATGTTCACCGTACAGAAGGCTACACTGCTCGTTATAGTGGTGCGATGGTGAGTGATATCCATAGAATCTTGGTACAAGGTGGTGTGTTTCTCTACCCAGGGACAGTTCAAAACCCTGAAGGTAAATTACGGTTGTTGTATGAATCTGCTCCCCTAGCCTTTTTAATTCAACAAGCTGGTGGTCGGGCAACTACGGGATTAGTAGATATCTTAGATGTTGTACCGAAAAAACTACATCAACGTACACCTCTGATTATTGGCAGTAAAGAAGACGTAGCCAAGGTTGAATCATTTATTCAGAATGGTCATTAAGAGCCAGGGAGTAGGGAGCAGAGGAATAAATTTTTACTCATAACTCAGCACTCAGCACTTTCTCAGCTAAATGTGAGAGATTATCTCAGCTGGCCGATGTAATAAGTGAGAGACAAAGCAAAAATGCAAAAGTAACCATCAATACTTTGATGTGTTTTGTCGAAGTCACTTAAAACATCTTTTACGGGGTGAAACAAACTGTAGCTATGGCCACCAATCATTTATTGGAGATTAAAAATTACGGTCAAAGTATCTGGATGGATAACTTGAACCGTGACATTATTCAATCGGGTGAACTCAAAAATCTAGTTGAAAATCAAGGGATTTGTGGGATTACCTCTAATCCAGCGATTTTTGAAAAGGCGATCGCCGATAATGTCATTTATGATGCTGATATCGAAGCTGGTGTGCGTGTGGGATTACCCACATACAAAATTTACGAATCCCTAATTTTTGCAGATATCCGTAACGCCTGTGATATCTTACGCCCTGTATATGAAGCCTCGAATAAATTAGACGGTTATGTGAGTATCGAAGTACCACCGACCATTGCCCATGATACACAAGCGACAATTAACGAAGCCCGCCGTTATTATCAAGAAATTGGGCGGGAAAATGTGATGATTAAAATCCCCGGTACTGAAGCCGGGTTACCAGCTGTAGAACAGGTAATAGCTGAGGGCATTAACGTTAACGTTACCCTGCTATTCTCGGTTCAAAGCTATATCAACACAGCTTGGGCATATATTCGGGGTTTAGAAAAACGCCTAGCCGAGGGTAAGGACATCAGCCAAATTGCTTCTGTTGCTAGCTTCTTCCTCAGTCGCATTGATAGCAACATTGACGGAAAAATTGATGCCAAACTAGCCCGTGGCATTGATGATATTAGTTTAGAAGCAAAACTGGTGGCTGTAAAAGGTAAAGTAGCGATCGCCAATGCCAAAATTGCTTATCAAGAATACAAAAAAATTATTGAGAGCGATAGATGGCAAGCCCTAGCAGCCAAAGGGGCAAAAGTGCAAAGATTATTATGGGCTAGCACCAGCACCAAAGACCCCAACTACAGCGATGTCATGTATGTCGATGAGTTAATTGGCCCCGATACCGTCAACACCTTACCACCAGCAACAATTACCGCTTGTGCCGACCATTGTGAAGTCGCTAGCCGTGTAGAAACAGGAGTTGCAGAAGCCTACCAATTGATCGAAAGCCTCAAAGACCCAGACATCAACATCGATATTAATGCCGTGATGGACGAATTGTTAATCGAAGGCATTAACAAATTTGTCCAACCCTTCCAGTCCCTTATGAACTCTTTAGAGGGCAAAGTCAAGCTATTGTCACCAGTATAGGGACTGGGGATTAAGAAGAGGCAGGGGGGCAGGGAGTAGGGAGCAGGGGAGAAAACATTTACCTGATCCCAATCCCCAATCCCCAGTACCCAGTCCCCAGTACCCCACGTCCCAAACCTCCATCTAAAATCCCAAAACTGTTATGGTTAGTCTCCTGGAAAATCCCTTGCGCGTTGGTCTGCAACAACAAGGGATGCCCGAACCCCAAATTATAGTCATCTTTGGCGCTTCTGGTGATCTTACCTGGCGCAAACTCGTCCCCGCACTTTACAAATTGCGCCGGGAACGACGCATTCCCCCAGAAACTACCATTGTTGGTGTAGCCCGTCGGGAATGGAGCCACGAATACTTCCGCGAACAAATGCAAAAAGGCATGGAAGAGGCTCATAGCAGTGTCGAACTTGGAGAACTATGGCAAGATTTCTCTCAAGGTCTGTTCTACTGCCCTGGAGATATAGATAACCCGGAAAGTTATCAAAAACTCAAGAATTTGTTAAGCGAATTAGACGAGAAACGAGGTACACGGGGAAACCGGATGTTTTACCTCTCCGTCGCCCCTAACTTCTTCCCTGAAGCCATCAGGCAACTAGGGGGAGCAGGAATGCTAGACGACCCCTACAAACATCGTCTAGTAATTGAAAAACCCTTTGGTCGAGATTTGGCATCAGCCCAAAGCCTCAATGCAGTTGTGCAGAAGTATTGCAAAGAAAACCAAGTCTACCGCATTGACCACTACTTGGGTAAAGAAACAGTTCAAAACTTGTTGGTATTCCGCTTCGCCAATGCCATTTTTGAACCCTTGTGGAATCGTCACTTTGTTGACCACGTACAAATTACCGTCGCAGAAACCGTAGGCGTGGAAGACCGAGCTGGTTATTACGAAAAAGCCGGTGCACTGCGGGATATGTTGCAGAACCACTTGATGCAGCTTTATTGCCTCACAGCAATGGAAGCACCAAACTCAATGGATGCCGATAGTATCCGTACAGAAAAAGTCAAAGTGTTACAAGCTACCCGTCTAGCTGATGTACACAACCTGTCACGTTCAGCTATACGTGGACAATACAGCGCTGGCTGGATGAAAGGTCAACAAGTTCCTGGGTATCGGACAGAACCAGGAGTTGATCCCAATTCCTCCACACCTACTTATGTAGGTATGAAGTTTTTAGTTGACAACTGGCGTTGGCAAGGTGTTCCTTTTTACCTGCGTACTGGCAAACGGATGCCGAAAAAAGTCAGTGAGATTTCTATCCACTTCCGCGATGTACCTTCTCGGATGTTCCAATCAGCCGCGCAACAAAGAAACGCGAACATTTTAGCCATGCGGATTCAGCCAAACGAAGGTATTTCCTTGCGTTTTGATGTGAAAATGCCAGGAGCAGAATTCCGCACCCGTTCCGTAGATATGGATTTCAGCTATGGTTCCTTTGGGATTGAAGCTACTTCTGACGCTTACGATCGCCTATTCTTAGATTGTATGATGGGCGACCAAACATTATTCACCAGAGCCGACGAAGTAGAAGCAGCTTGGCAAGTAGTCACCCCCGCCCTTTCTGTTTGGGACTTACCCACAGACCCAGCCACCATTCCCCAGTACGAAGCCGGAACCTGGGAACCAGCAGAAGCAGAATTTCTGATTAACCAAGATGGTCGTCGCTGGCGCAGACTTTAATTAGTCATTAGGCATTAGTCATTTGTCATTTGTCCTTGGTCATTAGTCATTAGTCATTAGATTAAGAACAGATGATTACTTGACAACTGACAACTGACAACTGGCAACTAACAACTAACAACTAACAACTGACAATTGACAACTAACCAAATTGACTATGACTTCCCAAGCTCCTACCATTTTCTCACTCCAAGCCCCGAAGGACATTTCGCTGAACGAAATCGAAGCGGAACTTAATCAAATTTGGCAAAGCTACGGCATCACCGGCGAAGATGGCGCATTACCTGCGGCTACTCGTGCTACTACATTTACTCTAGTAGTATATGAACCAGAAGAAACCCAATATCTGTTGGCTTCTTTAGGATTCTACAACGGGCCAATTGATGGCATCTTAGGCCCACAGACAGAAACCGCACTACGACAAGTACAAATCAAGTACGCACTCCCAGAAACCGGCACAGCTACACCGGAAACTCTGGCTAAACTGCGAGAAGAATTTGTCAAACGCCAAGGCAATTCTGCTAATGGTGAGACTAATGGCAGTACTTCCTATAGTTACAGCAGCACCAGCCCCAGAATTGCTGATGAAATCGCCCTCCGTAATCCTTGCCGGATTATTGCCCTGTTTCCCATTGTTGGCGAAGATGAAGGGGTAAAGGCTCAAGTTTCTGCCTACTGCCCAATTCAAAAACAATCTTCCAGTACACTCATCTGCTGTGAGTACATTACTCTCAGTGGTACACCAGCAGCATTGGAAAGAATTGGCGGGATGATTCCCGCATTGTTGATTGGTGGGTTGCCAAAATTCCTCTGGTGGAAGGCTACACCAGACCCCAACAACATTTTATTTAAACGCTTGGCCGCAGTTTGCAACAATGTGATTGTTGATTCTTGCAACTTCAACGAGCCAGAAAGCGATTTACTCAGCCTGCAAAAGTTAGTAGAAACAGGCGTACCTCTAGCTGATTTAAACTGGCGTAGGCTGGCTGCATGGCAAGAGTTGACAGCTGAAGCTTACGATTCTCCCGACCGTCGCGCCGCTTTGGGAGACATTGACCGGGTGACAATTGATTACGAAAAAGGTAACCCAGCCCAAGCATTGTTATTTTTGGGATGGTTAGCGAGTCGTTTGGAATGGCAACCCATTTCCTATCAAAAGGATAGCGGAGACTATGATATTACTCGCATTCACTTTGTTAACCAAGACCAAAAGCGAGTAGAAGCTGAATTGGCAGGGGTTCCAGTTGCGGATGTGGGTGATATTGTGGGCGATTTAATTGCCTTGCGCCTCAGTTCAACCAATCCCCAAGCCAATTGCGGTACAGTCATCTGCTCAGAAACTGGCGGTTGTATGCGGATGGAAACCCACGGTGGCGCTCAAGCCGCAGGTCTATTTCAACAAGTGAGTTCCTTATCGGAACAAAAGGCAGAAGCTTTACTCAGTCAACAGGTACAACGCTGGGGACGTGAGTCACTGTTTGAAGAAAGTTTGGCTTTAATTGGGCAAGTATTTCAGTTAGGCATTAAGAATTAAGCCTGACTAAAAACAAGGAAGATTTCAACACTCTACATCTAGAGTTTGTATGGCTGAATTAAACCCCGGTTTCTTCAAAAAAACCGGGGTTTTGAGTTGAAAATTTATTTGCGTATAAACACTAAATACTGTCAGTAGAAACGCCATTTTTCTTAAGCCAAAAAGCATCATATGTTCACTTCTGTTTTACCTAATAAAAACGGATGAAAATTACAATGGCTGATGAAAGGGTTAATTTGTGGTAACTCAATAGATTCTTGACGCAATATCAAAAATTCAAAAGATATTTATGACCTTAACTATCAAAAAGTTATTAGTTGGTGCAACAGCAGCAGCAAGCATGACTGCAATTACTACCACTCCATCTTTTGCTGGCAATCTCGCTAAACCTACTGATATTCAATTCACTACCAACGGTGTTAATAACACGGATGCAAATAAACCTAATATCAATACCTGGACTTATGGTGCTGCACAATCTGATAACACTGGTATTGGTGGTGTGAACCGAAGAGTTTTAAATGATTTTACAAATAAAGGCAACATCAATAAAGCGATCGCTGCTTTGACAGATAACGATAGTACTACTAACGTCGAACTATTTACAGATGGTGAAGTGGTCAAAGACCATGTGGGCTTCACTGCTAATTTGGGCAAGAATACTCTCAAGGTAGAAAGTGTCACCAAAGATGATTGGGCTGACGGTACATTAGCAACAGCGTGGTTAAAAGGCTTTGGCAATGCTTATGGTGGATTAATGTCCCGTATTCCCACAACTGCTAATTCTAATCTGCTCCAAGATTTTAATAGTAACTTTGATTCTTTAATTACTGCTCTCAAAACTACAGGCTTTAACTCGGCTGGCGATGCGAATATCGGGGATATTACTTTAAATCAAAAAACTGGTGAGTTGAAAGTTGATTTGGTTGGACACTTGGATGTATCGGGAAGATATGTAGATACCCGAAGAACAGTTAACAATCGTAATAACTCAAATTATCTACAATCATCACCTGATCGAGCTCGCAACTCTACAGGAAACGCAATCTTTGACGCGATGTTGTTTAATTTAGCCAAAACAGCATTTCTCACAAATACACCATTTCAAATTAGTGAAATTGCCAAAATCACTTTTAATGATAAGGTAGATTACGCCTTTGGCTTTAGTGCGATTGATTCTGGGGCAATTGCAGGCGATCGCAATAAGACCAATGATAAAACATCCCACACTGGTATCTATTCTTGGAGCCAAACTTACGCAGTTGTACCCGAACCTTCTGGATTATTTGGGTTATTTACTGTTGGTAGTTTAATAATTGCTTCACGAAGCAAGTGCAGGAAAAACGCATAGGTTTTAGAATTCAAGTTTCTGCTATGGCTGGGGACTGGGTAAAAAGTCTTTTTGTGTCTAGGTTGTATCATCTATTGATGTCTTAACACTACTGGCGACAGCTATAACTCTAAGAAGTTGATTTTGTCAACTTCTCACACACTGAATTAAATGAACCCCGGTTTTCTTAAGAAAACCGGGGTTTTAAATTTAAGCTGGGTTGTTAAAAATCATCCTCAGTATTTCTCATGAGTTTCGGGTCGGGAGCAAAAGCTAACCATAGAGGAAATTGTAATAATGCCAAACTAATTTGCTCCTCGGAATCATCAATGAGAATCAAAGGTAACTGATTTGCTTTCACGAAACGGTCTGCTTTCTGGGCTAAAGCATCTGGCGCTTCAAATAATACAACACCTCTATCTGGGCCAAAATCTGGGCGACCGATGCCGAGACAGTCTTGTAAACCTCGCCGCCATTCACCTAGACGTTCTGGCGTATTAGCTAAAACTAGAGTACGGACGCGATCGCCATATAATTTATGTAATATCGAAATTGCTGCCGAAGCAATCAAAATATTCTGCAAACGGCTACCCATCGTCCGCAAAGCACCCCGTCCCCCTTGGTTGAAAAACCAGTTGGCGACTCGTTCGGCGTGGACTGGTTCAAAGGTGCGTCTCAGTTGCCAAGCCGGGCCGTAATAATCAGGTTTGTTACGATACTGATCAATTAGGCGGCGAATTTGTTTGGTCGTGTCTTGAAACTGCTGTTGAGCAAACTGTGGTGTCCCTGCTTGAGGTTCGGCGGGTTTAGTTTCTTTGACTGGTGCTTTTTCTCTTTCAACAACGGCTGGGACTAATTGCAGTTGTTCGGCTGAAGCTGCCAAATCTTGTAAACTACCTGCTAGATAGTCTTTAAAACCTTGTACCCGGATTGCCAAGTCTTGAGATGCACCTGCAAAAGTAGTTCGCATCTCATTGCGGATGCGCTCTTGGCGGCGTTCTAGCTGTTCTACAGAAATTTGCAGTGCTTGTTTGCGCTGTTCTAGTTGTGCTAGCGACTCTTGCACAATTCTTCCCAGTGCGGTTTGAGTTTCGCTTACTTGCCCTTGCAGGATTTTGTAAGCAGCTTGCAGATTAGCTATTTCTTCTGTGAGTGCAGCTTCAGTACGTTGTAGTTCCGCGATGCGTTGTTCTGCTTCTGTGTATAAGGGATTATTTGGTAATTCTGAACCCAATAATGTAGTTTCTGTTTCTAACTGCTGAACCAAATCATCCGTTGATTCCGCCGTTAAATTGTCTGTAGAATTTGCCAATTCTTCATTAGAGACTGATAGCGGCTCAACCAAAAGAGTTTGCCCTTCGATGTCCAGAACTGACTCTTCAGATGAGTTTTCTGGATTTTCCAGCTTAGGGTTTTCTTGTTGTATTTGCTCCAACCACTCATCAATCGGTTCTGGAGTTTGAGATTCGTCAGGGTTCATAAACTACAGTGCAATTCCTAAGATGCAAATAATATAGCTTTCAAAAATATACTGTTGAGTTGCCCGAAAATTTCTAATTTCCCAGTTTAACTTGAAATTGGGACGGTTGAAGGTTGACAGTTGACCGTTGACTGTACGAGTAAAAATTCTTACTCCTGCCCCTTATCTTACTCAACTGCCATATCTTTCTAAATACGGGGACAACGCTCTTCTAAACAAGCTTTGAGGGTTTTGGGGTCAAATAAAATCGGCAAAAAGTGAATGCTGCTAATTTCTTTAAAGTAAAACAATATGGGAAATCTATCCCAAAAAATTCGCCAGTTTTGCCATTCTCGGAAGGGGAAGCGACGAATTAGTTTCTCACCTCTGTAGAGGTCAAAGTCCGTGGCGGTAAACTGCACACGCAAGCTGACTGTTTGGAATAAAAGAAATAAACCCAAAAAGGCAAACACAATTCCCACCCAAGGTTGTACCAACAGTAGTGGAATAGCCGAAATTACCAACACTACAGGGATATTGTAACTAGGTTTAAGTTCCACCGTTGCTGTGGAGTTAGGTGCAGTTGAACTGGTCACAGTTTCTCATCCTGGTTTAGTAGACACTTCTCTTATTTTAGGAGTTTAGTCAATAGTCATTGGTCATCAGGGGAGACGTTGTGTACGTCTGTACATTAGTTTTCCCCCTGCCCACGCCCTATCCTTATAACCCTTGCTGGAATGCACCACCAGTTCCTTGAAACATTACCCAGGACAAGAAAAAGTTGCTCACGAAGATAATTAATAAGGCCGTAACAACAGCAGTTGTAGTTGATTGTCCTACTCCTTTAGCTCCGCCTGTGGTTGTCAAACCCCAACTACAGCCAATAATGGCGATTAACACACCAAAGCAGCACGCCTTAATCATGGCGCTACAAATATCCCAGACTTCCAGCAGGTTACGGGCGGAATCTAAAAATACTGTGTCGGAGATTCCATACATATTTGTGGCGATGATTAGTCCCCCCAAAATTCCTGTGACTAAGGACAAGAGGGTTAAAATTGGCAGCATGAGAAAACAAGCCAGCAGACGGGGTATGACTAAATAGTCAATTGGGTCAGTTTTTAACATCAACATGGCATCGATTTGTTCTGTTACCCGCATTGTGCCAATTTCTGCGGCAAAGGCAGAACCCACACGTCCTGCTAATATCACGGCTGTGAGTACTGGTGATAATTCCCGCGTCAATGCTACTGCTAATACTCCGCCGACAAGATTACCTGCGCCAAAATTAATGAACTCCCGTGCTACCTGAATGGTAAACACTGCACCTACGAAAACTGCTGTTAATAGGGCAATAAATAACGAATCTGGCCCTACGGCTGCCATTTGTTCTCTGGTGTTGCGCCAGTGGATTTTACCCCTCAAGAGGTGAACTATAGCTTGTCCACCCAGAAATATTGCCGCCAGCAATCGCTGACTCCATGTTCCTAAGCTGGATTTGGATGTGGTCATTAGTTATTAGTCATTTCCATCATTGGAGACGTTACACTACAACGTCTGTACATAGTCCATAGTCAACAGTCAATAGTCCATAGTCAACAGTTATCTTGTGGGAAATATTAACTTTGCTTAATGATTTTCTCAGGAAATATAGCTTTGCATGAACACGTTACACATCGCTATACATGGATATTTTGCAGTATAAACTCTATTTAATCAGGCTTTTTTCGCTTTTTATCTTGTTTTACGGTCTTACGCACTGGTGTAACAAGTAACTAATTAATTTAATGAAAACTTAAGATTTTTGACAACTTGTCTGTTGGGAAGCGATCGCACGTATTGTAGAAAGAGGACACATAGTTGCTCGGCTATTGTTCACTTTAGTCTCGGAGTTTGTCTGAAATGACTATTTTTACAAATTTTCTCCGTTCTCTGGTGCTGACGATTATTTTTAGCTTTGTCGCTCCCTTATGTTTAATCGGTGGTGTGCTACTTTTTCTATCTTTAGGTGGCTATGTTCCCCTTGTGGGAGGCTTAACTACGGCGATCGCTGACGGAATCTTTAATTTCCTGATCATTTTCGGTAGTGGCTCTGCTCTACACGGGATTTTAGTTATTGGTCTGACTTGTAGTTTTGTTGGCGCACTGTTCGATACTTACGTTTACTACCGATATCAAATTTTAAGGTTAGATTCCTAAGTCATCAAAACTCAATACTGATAGTTTCCAGGTTATGAAGGTGAATTTAACTGTTACTTCCACACCTACTAGAAATATTGTAAATTTTAAATTTAACAAATATTAATAATAAATTATTTAATAGCTAAACTTATAGTAACGTTTGAATTCAAGAATGTACAAGCGAAATCAAGCAAGCTTATCCTGATAGCAAAGAAACTGTAACTCATCTCTACCGCAACATCTGATGATTTACGGCGCTTCTGACTTAGGTGAAATACACTTTGTCATGAAAGAGAGTCGATATTAGAGTGTTCTTGATCAACAAAAACTACTATCTTAATTAATAATTAAATGCTGAGCAATTAGGCTTAGAGATAGTTCAATCTTGCTTGCTCTAATTTAATCTGCATAAAGGTACAGATTTTAGATGAGATTAATTAAGTATCAATAATCTAAGTAGAATTTATAGGTTTTTTAACTGGAATTATGAGACTGACTGTGACTGAAATCTAAACCCTGTGGAATTAACAATAGCAAAGAAACAAGCACACAAAACTTAAAAAATTCATTAAAATTCGTAAGGGTCTCATGGCTGCTTGTTTTTTTTGACAAATCAGAGTTAGGACATCTGACCACTAGACAATTTATATTTAGATCATTACGAGGTTTCTATTTGCTCATGGTTTGGCCTTTTAAGTCAAAGTTTCGTAAACAAATCGCTCGCATTGAAATCACAGGTGCGATCGCCAGTGGGACGCGCAAAAGAGTGCTAGAAGCTTTAAAAACTGTTGAAGAAAAAAAGTTTCCCGCATTACTGCTACGCATTGACAGCCCCGGCGGTACAGTCGGAGACTCCCAAGAAATCTACAGCGCCTTAAAGCGGTTACGGGAAAAAATCAAAATTGTTGCTAGTTTTGGTAATATCTCTGCTTCTGGTGGTGTTTACATCGGGATGGGAGCAGAACACATCATGGCTAACCCTGGAACAATCACAGGTAGCATCGGTGTAATTTTGCGTGGGAACAACCTAGAACGCTTGTTAGACAAAGTTGGTGTATCTTTCAAGGTAATTAAATCTGGGCCTTACAAAGATATCTTGTCATTTGACCGCGAACTAACTGAACCAGAACAAGACATATTGCAGGAGTTGATTGACACAAGTTACCAGCAGTTTGTCCAAACAGTAGCCGAGGGTAGGTCTTTAGCCGTAGAGAAAGTTAAAAGTTTTGCTGATGGACGGATTTTTACTGGACAGCAAGCTTTAGAATTAGGAGTAGTAGACCGCTTGGGAACCGAAGAAGAAGCCCGTCGCTGGACAGCAGAATTAGTCGGTCTTGATCCTGAGAAGACACCTTGCTATACCCTAGAAGAACGAAAACCCCTATTAAGTAGAGTTTTACCAGGGAGCCGTAAGGGTTACTCAAGGCTAGGTGCAAGTATAGATTGGCTAGAGTTTGAAATGTCTACCAGTGGTTTACCACTGTGGTTATATAGACCTTAAATTGTCGATAGTCAGTAGTCATTAGTCATTGGCAAAAGTAAGAAGTGACAACTGACAACTGACAACTAACAACTAACAACTAACAACTGAACTAATCAAGGAGGACTTTGGCGTGGAGTGGCGATTGCGTGCAATTCGTGGAGCAACAACCGTTTCGGAAAATACTGTGGAAGCAATTCGAGAGGCGGTGAGTGAACTGCTAGACGAACTGGAAGGGCGAAATCAACTCCAGCCACAAGATATGATTAGTGTGACATTCTCTGTAACCCGTGATTTGGATGCGACTTTTCCAGCAGCGATCGCTAGACCCCGGCCGGGTTGGGATAATGTAGCTATGTTAGATGTACAGCAAATGCACGTTGAAGGTAGTTTACAGCGCTGTATCCGTTTCTTAATCCACGCTTATCTACCTACCTCTACTCCCATTAATCACATTTATTTGCGCGAAGCTCGGAAACTGCGCCCTGATTGGAGTTTACCCCAGGCGCTACAAGCACCGCAGCAAATAGTAGAGTCAAGAGTTTAATTGAAATGATGAGAAAACCTGGCTCGCGCCCAATTAAGTTAAACTCCTGGGCGCAGAATTTTCTCAGCTATTTGGGGGAACCATCGTTGTAGGAAAAACAGCAGTTTGGTTTTACCGATTCGCATTTCATAGCGATCGCTTATGAAATCATGCCAAAATTCATTTACCAGTGCATCAGGGGAAATCTTCCCTTTACCCCGTCCTTGAGTCATGGGTGTATCAACTAAGGGCGCGATAATTTCAAATACTTTAATAGATGTGGCTTCGAGTTGCCAGCGCAAGGCTTTAGTGGCAATATGTATCCCTGCTTTACTACCACAGTAGACAGGCGCGCTTTCTTTGGGAACTAATCCTAAGCCAGAGGAAACATTGATGATTGCGGCTTCGGGCTTATTCAGCAGATGGGGTAACATCAGTTTAATCAATTGCAATGGCGCAATTAAATTAGTGCGTAATTCTGCCTCGATTAACTCTGGCATGATTTCTGGATTCACAAATTCGTAGTTATATTGAATGCCGGCATTGTTGATCAGGATATTCACATTTGGGTAACGATTGACTAGCTTTTGCAAGACATTTAAATCCTGTAAATCAGCAACTTCAGTGAGAATTTCCGGCCATAATGCCTTTACACCAGCTAATTTTTCAGCATTCCGTCCAGTGATTATCACTGTATTTTGCGCTTGCAGAAATTTGTGTGCTAGTGCCAAACCAATTCCTGATGCACCTCCAGTAATTAAAACTGTGTTACCCTGGGTTGAAATTTTAGATTTCTTCTTGTAAGCCGGATGTAATACTTTTTTCACCATTGCCAGTTTAGTAAGCGCATTTCAGAACATCTTCTTTAGATGTAATCTGAAGCAATGGTGAAGTCATTAACTTATGTTAATCAGGGTGGAAATTTTTCCGAATTCGGCTAAGAGAAACAGGTGAAATACCTAGATAAGAGGCAATGTGATACTGCTTGACTCTATGATCTAGATGAGGATATTCCGCCAGAAACTTTTGGTATCTGGTCGTGGCATCATCTAGAAGTAACTCTGCTTCGCGTTTTTCTTTTTTAAGATACAATGCTTCTAGAAATTTATGCTTAATTGTCTGCCAACATGAATGTCCTGCACATAATTGGGTGAACTTGTCATAGTCGGCAACTAATAATAATGAGTCTTCTAAAGCTTCAATAGAAAATTGAGCAGGCTGTTTTAAAATCAGCGCACTGTAGGCAGCAACAAAATGTTTTTCTGGGCAAAATGATTTTATGAATTCTGTACCCGATGAATTTACGTAGTAGAGACGTAAGATTCCGGAAATAACGAATCCAATTTGCCAGGGTATGTCACCCGCCTGAATGAAAAACTCTCCAGCAGTTAAAGGTAGTGGGTAAAAAGTTTGGTTTAACTTTTGAATTTCATCTGCTGGAATCTCTGCGAAGTTTTGCAGAACAGTATTGAGTTGAAGATAGGCGGGGGTGGACATACAAAGTGGCGATCGCGCTATGCCTCTAGATTATTACTTGAAATTTTTCCTTCTTTGTGATGGTGAAATCTGATCCCTAAAAAGATGTCATAAACAAATTCAAAAAAGTCTTTTTTCTGCAACAATCCTGATGTTTGATAACAGCCTTTCTCATCTAACAATGGCTTCATTACATAATAAGCTGGCTGATAGTTATACCAGGGGATGGAAGGCCATAAATGATGAATTAGGTGGTAGTTCTGTCCCATGATTAAGATGTTGAGCAACTTTCCAGGGTAGACACGGGCATTTTTCCAGCGATCGCGTTCTACAAAAGGACGATGGGGCAGATAATCAAAAAATAGTCCTAGAGCTATACCAACTATAAATGCGGGGATAAACCAAAAATTGAGAATGTAGCCCAGGAAATGGTATTGAACGGAAATGTAAACAATTGTAATGACAATTAAGCGACTGATAAACCACTCCAGCAGTTCATATTTGCGCCACAGCTTCCTTTGAAAGAAAAATACCTCATGGTACAAAAACCGCACAGCGATTAACCACAGTGGCCCACCTGTAGAGACGTAATGATCAGGATCATCTTTGGGGTGGTTAACATGGGCGTGATGCTGCAAATGTACCCGTGTAAAGACTGGAAAAGCAAAAGCTAATATCAAAGCGCTGCCATGACCTAACATGGCATTAATTATCCGATTCCGGTGGGCAGATTGATGACAAGCATCGTGAATGACTGTCCCGGCACAATGTAAAGCTAAGGTATTTGTGCTGAAGCATAGCCAATGAGGCCATTGCCAAAGCCAATAACCAAAGTTCGACAAAACTAACATAGCCACCGATGCCGAAAATAAAAGCATCGTGGGGTTAAAATCACCAGGAGGCGCTAAAAATTCCTTTGGTGGGATTTTTGGTAACTGCTGTGCCTCCAATGAGAGCATTTGTATCTCCTTTGTGATCAAACATTACAAATATACGACAAATATTAGAGGATAATAAACTTTTGTAATGTTTTGTATAGGGAGATTTATCAAAAACCTATGCTGATAAGCAGATGAATAGCGCTATGATTCCAGACAAGACCCAAGTATTTTGGGATTTACCCATGAACACAAGAAATCAATGGTTGAGGTAAGGGGTGCAGAAGAGTAGTTTACCAAAACCCTTACAGCCATTTTCCATGAAAATTCTTGCTGTGTAGAACTTGTCTTTGCTGATCAATAGGGTGTGCTATCCGTATCACGAATAATTTTGATGTAAGAAACCTCCTCCACGGGAGGATGGAACCCAGATTAGTGTACGATATCTAGTCTATCTCACAGTTCCATAACATCTCCCATAGTTTGAGTCACGGATATAACAGTGACTGAAAACTAAATGCCCCTTAATTTACTATGACTCACTAGATAGCTCCCTAGAATCAGCCCCTATGCAATTAAGAGATTCTGTACGCCGGACAAAAATCGTCGCTACAATTGGCCCTGCCACTAGTAGCCCCGAAATGCTGAAAGCCATCATTGAAGCGGGTGCAACAACGCTGCGACTCAACTTTTCCCACGGTTCCCACGCCGACCATCAGCGTAGTATTCGCCTAATTCGGCAAACCGCTTTTGAACTAAATCAGCCAGTGGCAATTCTCCAAGATTTGCAAGGGCCAAAAATTCGCTTAGGAAAATTTGAAAACGGGTCTATAGTTTTAGCTAAAGGCGATCGCTTCACTTTAACAAATCGTCCAGTTGTTGGTACGCAGGAAATTAGCTGTGTCACCTACGATTACTTGGCTGATGAAGTCCCTGTAGGTGCAAAAATCCTCCTTGATGATGGCCGTGTAGAAATGGTGGTGGAGGATATTAACCGCGACAAAGGGGATTTACATTGTCGGGTGACTGTAGCAGGTAAGTTATCTAATAACAAAGGTGTTAACTTTCCTGGCGTATATCTCTCAATTAAAGCTATGACCGACAAAGATCGTGAGGATCTGATGTTTGGTCTAGACCAAGGTGTTGATTGGGTAGCACTTTCCTTTGTCCGTAATCCCCAAGACATCATTGAAATTAAAGAGCTAATTTCCAGCACTGGTAAACAAGTGCCAGTAGTTGCCAAAATAGAAAAGCATGAAGCGATCGAACAAATGGAAGCAGTTCTCGCTTTATGTGATGGCGTAATGGTGGCCAGAGGCGATTTAGGTGTAGAACTACCAGCAGAAGATGTCCCCGTATTACAAAAACGCTTAATTGCGACAGCAAACCGCTTGGGGATTCCCATCATCACCGCTACCCAGATGTTAGATAGCATGGTGAGCAATCCCCGTCCCACCCGCGCGGAAGTTTCCGACGTAGCCAATGCCATTCTTGATGGTACAGATGCGGTAATGCTCTCCAATGAAACGGCTGTGGGTAGCTACCCAGTGGAAGCGGTGGCGACAATGGCAAGAATCGCCGAACGCATCGAGCAGGAAGAAGCTATGGCTAGTAAATTACGCCAAATGCGAGATAACCGCCGTTCTATCCCCAACGCCATCAGCCAAGCTGTAGGTCAAATTGCTGAACAGTTGGGAGCAGCAGCAATTATGACTCTGACCCAAACAGGGGCGACTGCACGCAACGTTTCCAAGTTCCGCCCCCAAACACCAATCTTAGCGGTAACACCCCACGTCAACGTAGCTCGTCAGCTACAAATGGTATGGGGTGTAAAACCTTTGTTGGTATTAGAATTACCTTCCACTGGTCAAACATTCCAAGCCGCCATTAACGTCGCCCAGGAGCATAGTTTACTGTTTGAAGGCGATTTAGTCGTGATGACAGCCGGGACACTCCAAGGGGTATCTGGCTCAACGGACTTGATTAAAGTTGAAGTGGTGACAGCAGTTCTAGGTCAGGGAATTGGTCTAGGACAGGGTTTGGTAAGCGGTTGTGCTAGGGTTGCTCACACCGGTATGGATGTGGGGAACTTTAACTCCGGTGATATTTTGGTTGCACCCCGCACAGGCGCAGATTTTGTCGAGGCGATTCGCAAAGCAGGCGGGATTATTACAGAAGATGAAAGTTTAACCAGTCATGCGGCGGTGATTGGTTTACGCCTGGGTGTACCAGTAATTGTAGGTGTGAAGAAAGCCACGCAAGTTATTCGTGATGGAGCAATTCTGACTCTGGATTTGCAACGAGGTTTAGTTTATTCCGGTGCTGTCGGAACTCCTTAATTCACTATCTTTGGATATGGGTGTAGGGGTGTAAATGTCAATGTTTAAAACCTTTACACCCTTATACCAACTCTCTATGAAGTTGCGCCAAATAAGTAGAGACGTTTCATGAAACGTCTCTACAGTAAAGAATAAAGTGCATCTATGGCTACGCCAGACAAGCTACATCAAGAAACAGTATTACACCCATTCTTAACAGAAAACCTTGGTGCTTAAGCCCTAATAGCTACATCATTAGCAACTTGAATTATAAGAATCATATTTGATTTTTGAAAATATTTAAGTATCTGTAGGGTGGGCAATGCCCACCCTACGTATATTTCAGAAATCAAATACTAGTCCTATATATAGATTTTTCCTCAGTTAACAAACCTCTCAACTATTTTACGTAATGCTGTTTACAGCATTTCCATAGGCTAATGACTTATTAGTAAATTAATCCTTTGTGTAAGAGAATGGGGAGAGTATTTTGAATAAAAATATCATCAGTTTTATTAGTTTTATTGTTGCTATCATTTTCAGTGTTGGAGCTATAATTTTGATTCAATCACTGAATATACCTGCCTTTATAACTCTCAGCGTTTCTGTATTAAGTAGTTGTTTTTTGATAATTTTTATTTTTATACATAATCTCATATCTCAATGGAAATAATCTGGCACTTTTTTAGCCTTGCTACGCCACTACTTAATATTTACTAATAGCCAAAATTAGGAGTGTTGTTTGACTCTTGAATAATGACTTGTGATTGCTGAGTATTGACGTTTGCACGCCCTCTAGCAATTTGTTGCTGGGAAAACATTTCTCGTAAAACCATTGCTGGATCTACATAATTGTTAGCGTATTTCAATCCCCAGTGCAGGTGCGGCCCTGTGGTGCGTCCAGTCATCCCGACTCTACCTATCCTTGCTCCGGTGGGTATGGTTTGACCTTCCCAAATTTGAATCCCACCTGGGCGGTCAATTAAGAAGCGGCGACCGTTTGCGGTGTCTACATAACCTTCCATGTGGCAATAAGTATGTTCCCATTGGCCTGACTTAATGACTATATGTGTACCACAGGCTGTGCGATCGCCTACTTTAATCACTGTACCAGCCCACCAATTGCGAATATAACTACCTTGGGGCGCAGCAATATCTAAGCCACTATGAAATTCCCAGCTATCTCCACCAGTCGCAGAACGGCGATAGCCAAAAGCAGATGTGTAAGCTTGAAAGTTTTCTACTGGGAAGGAAGCGGATAACCAACCACTGCTTCTGGCTGTTTTGTTTGATCTTGTCTCTCTCGCTATAACAACTTCTGCCTTAGGGAATAAAGCTATAAAGCTAAAAATATTCAGTCCTAAGGCTAATAGTGTGGCTCCAGAAAATGCTAATCTCTCTTGCCTATTAATCATCTTTATTCCTCAGACCACTCAATAATGTTTGTATCTAATTACCGTGAAGCTCTTGTAAATAAATTGGGAAAAATAATCAAAAATTTTAAATTAATTACATTGTCAAAATATGGTTTTTATGGTTATTGAGAATTGATATTTACGTATGTACTTAAGTATTACTACTGCTTCAGTCAAACAGCTTACGACATAAAGCTTTAGCCTGTCAAATTTATCTTAAGCGCCACCATCAGGGAGGGTTATTAGCAATCAAATGACCATACGATTAGGATAAATGTCTAGATTATAGAGAAAGATTATGGTTGTACTTACGTATGTATTTGATGAGCCTGAAACTTGTAGCGAAATAAACAATTAATTCTGATGATAATTTTCAACTCAGTATTCCTAGACATGAGTTAATTCAGAGAATTCCGTCAATCGAATGACGACTCACCTCAAAAGATAGTTGCCAAGTATTCAAAATATTGTTAGCGTTTATGCTTAAAATTGCTGAATATGTCGATTGACATTAGCTTAAGTGTCGATCCGACCACTTGCAGGACTCCTCAAGCCATGCTGACTGAAATTTTACCTTTTCGTTTTGAGTTGAACACAATTGCGATCGCCGGCGCTAGTCTGTGGTCTTTGGCGCTATATCTAGGTTTTTCCCCGTTGAGTGAATGGGTAATCGAGCAACTTAACCGTTGGTTTAACTTTGCCGAGCGATCGCTGTATACTAGCCAAACGGAATTTGAAAAAACGCGCAAAGCCAGAGAAGCTCAAAATTCCTTTTATGCCTCACTTTTCAGCATTGTGCCATTTCTGGTAATTGGCGCTTTATGCAATTGGGGAGTGGAAATTAGCTTAGGACGTAGTTGGGCTATTAGTATAGGTATCCTTGCTTGTATGGGTTGTGGGATCTACGAACTAGGACGACGTGACGGACAATCTTCGGATTAATAAAGTGAATTCGTGAAACCTTAGCCATGATGAGAGAACAGAGTTTCTCTATCATCATGGCTACCAAATCCAAGGTTTACCAAGATTGTTCCAGAACTTTTTTCAACGGAGATTTAATATCATAAGAGCGTGCCTTGTCTCTCACCATTACTTCAATCACTGCATAAGCTAAATCGTGGAAAAATGCTTTAGAAGAGCCTATTTCACCAAAAGCACCCCATTTAAAAGAAATCTCCCCAGAGCCAAATAAGTTGCTAATACCACTTTCTTGCAGCTTTAATTTTGCACCATCTGCAACACGATCAGCGTACTCTTCATGTATACCAACTCTAACTACATCTAACGATGACGCAAGAGTATTGTTGAGTTGACGCTCTAATTCAGTGGAGATACTAACCTTTAATACTAACTTGCCAGAGTGGTTGGGTTCAAAAATAGCGCCTAAGCAGCCATACAAAAATCTAGCGCCTAAAGGTGCTAATATTTCCATCATTACTGATCTTTGAGAAAACAAACCAATTTTTGCGTTATCTAGTATTGTTTCTATCCTTTCATCCACTACAGGATAGAAAATAGGCCGATAATCACCAGGAAGATAAAAGGGTTCATCCTGCCAAATACGTGCTTTTCCAGTTAGGCCTAAATCGAGCGCTTTCATAGTTAATCAATTCCCCAAGCTTTTCGCCAATTTCTATTGAAATCATCAGGATAAGCCTTAATTACTTCAGGATGATACAAGCTGTAGGGTGAAACACCATAATATTTTATTGCCATAGGATGAGCCGTATACCAATCATAGCCTTCTTCCATGAGTGCCGCTTCTTTGAGTTCATGAAAATAAAAACTAGCATCAGCACCAGAAATTTTATGTGAGCTATTGAAAGCGTTCTGAAGCCTCTCAATCATTTTTTGGTTTGGTAAGAAATAATCAAACTTACTTACGTGTTTCCTAATGATTTCCAACTTTTCAAGCTCTACATCATATTCTTGGTCAGTTAAGTTTCCTAGAAAATTTGCATCAGGATTTGCAGACAAAAATTGACTCGCTTTTACCTAAATACATGACAATCTTTTCAGTATAGACATAAAGTATCACCCTGAAAAATTCAAAAACTGTCTATCTCTTCTTTTACCAAGTTTGCTAACTTCTGGGCTGCTCCGCTTTCACCTCGAACAAGGCGGAGTTTCCCTTGCATCTGTGCCAATTTCTCTGGATGATTTAGCAAATCTAAAACCATTTCCCCAACTTCTTGCGGCTGGAGTTTACCTACAAGTTCTGGGACTATTTCTTCCTGCGCCCAAATATTTGGCCATGCTAATAAACCTTTGCGTCTGAGAAATAGCCAGTTAATTATCTTGGCAAAAGTCGAACCCACACCAGGTAAATTTGCCAATAATCCTGGTAAACCGTCCCAAGAACGCATCGCATCAAGTTGCTGTGTAGGGAGTAAAACTATCATGGGTACGCCTAAAGCCCCTAATTCAGCTGTGTTAGCTCCCACTGTGGTTAAACAGAGACTACAGTTAGATAATAATTCATAAGCAGGATTTTCTTGCCATAACTCCACACCTAAGCCATTATCTGTTTTTAAAATAGAGCGCTGGTGATTGTTATCTGAGGAAATCAAGGAAGCGCCAGAAAAGTTAAAGGTTTTTAAAAATGGGTTTTTTTGGGAATCGGCAAAACTAGCCAAGGTTTCTAAATCCAAAGTCGGGGCGACGGGAATCACAAACTTTGTTTGGGGCATTTTGCTGTGGATATACTCACTAATACTCAGCATTAATGGGATGCCTTGGGTTAATTTTGCTGCTTTTGACCCTGGTAAAATGCCTACGATTGGGGTGTGGGGTCTGGGGTGTAGGGAGTTGGGGAGTTGGGAGTTGGCTTCTAGCATTAAATCGCCGACAACTGTGAATTTATGGGCGTATTTAGGGGATGCTTTGGCTGCAACTATGGGTTTCATGACTCCGAAACGGTCAATTAAATTATGCCAACGGGCTTCCCATTCGGCGTAAACGACTGTGCGATAGTTCAGTTTTTTGCCGATGACTACAGGAAAAAACTGGTCACCTCCCAGGAAAATAACTACGCCTTTGCTTCGCCAATCCCAATTGTCAACAGTTTTCCCCCAGAGCAAAAATTGCCAAAAATGCTCTGCTGATTGTACCCGGTCTACTTCTGGATAGGAAAGTGCGATCGCCGCTTCTTTGCCACTAGCATTAGGACATGGTGACAAAATTACAGAAATCCTGACTTGAACACGGTCATCACCAAGTTTTTCACGTAAAGCTTTAACTACAGGACGTACCCAGGTTGTTACCTCACCAGGCCCATTGGAAAGAATAAGAATATCTACTGGATTCATAAGTTAATAGTTAAAATCACACCAACATCTCCAAATTTATCGTAAATTCAAGGGTTTAAGACCCCTATGTCTACACGTAGTATCGGTTGGAGTTGGGTATTTAAACCCCAACTCCAACTGTCTTGAATTTTGAATTTTGAATTTTGAATTTTGAATTATTAACGATACTTATTCTTACTTTTTCACCAACTTTGGCAACAATTAAAACAAATTAAAAAATCTCTAGAAGCTGCTAACTAATTACTTAAAATGTCTCAAATTATAACGTTTTTGGTATGCGGCAATATAATCTACATTTCGTTGCTCTAGTCTTGTTAGCAATTTTAGAGGAAATTCTTTAGGGGAATATATGGGGTTATACCAAGGTTGATTATTAAAGTAATCTTGTAAACCTGGATTATCAAAACGGCGACCATGACGAGCAAACACGGTATTACGCATAATATCTAGAGTGTAACCATCTTTACCATCTAAATCTGCATCGGTCACAGCCTGTTGGGAAAGCCACAAATAGTTATTGTTATTGATGTTTACATCTATTGGCGCAGATGTGATGGAGGGGACGGGTGAAGGGTCAACCTGTTGTTGAGGGGATGGGACAATAGTTTGTGTAGTAACTGGCGATTGGGTAACTTCAGGAGTTGCGTTACTTACTGGTGTTTCTGTTATTGAATTGACTGGAGATGTGTTGTTATTTTCGGCTACAGGTTGGGGTGTCCTGGTAAATGCTAGTCCGACAATTACCGATGCACCGATTAATCCGCCTGCAATCAAACTACCAAAGAGAATACCTTTTTGATTATTACCTGTAACATTTGCTGGGGGTGCTACGGAAACGGTCGGCTGTGGTGGTGCAGATACTACTGGTGGTGGTGCAAAATACGGTTGTGTAGGGGGAATGGGACTACTGATACTTTGTAAATTATCTAACATGGCTCTAGCGGTGGCATAGCGATCGCGTGGATGGTAGGCGATCGCTTTATCCAGTACACTAGCTAAAACCGGATTAATCTGACTGGCGTACTGTCGCCACATAATTTCCCCAGTCTGGGAGTCTATATCTAATGTTTGTGGCTGTCTCCCAGTTAATAAATAAATGGCTGTGAGACCTAAACTATACAAATCGCTAGAATAAACAGGTCTTCCAGCTGCTTGTTCACTGGGCATATATCCGGGTGTACCAATGACAATGGAACTGGTAGGATTACCTTGGGAGTTGACGACTGTTCCCATTGATTCCCGTACAGCACCAAAATCAATCAGTACAGGTTTACCGTCACGATGACGCAGAATAATGTTATCTGGTTTGATATCACGATGGACAATGTGTTTAGAATGGACGTATTCCAAAACAGGTAACAGATTTACCAGAAGTTCTTGAATCGCACTTTCAGTAAATAACCCTTGTTGTTGCAGTCTGGCTGTTAGTGTATCCCCTTCAACCCATTCCTGCACTAAATAAAATTGCCCATCGGCGGAAAAATAAGCATATAATGCCGGAATTTGTTCGGTTGCACCACCTAATTCCTCTAAAATTGCTGCTTCCCTTTGGAACCTTTCCTGTACTAGCTGGTAAATCTGAGGATTGTTTTGAATCGGTCGTAATTGTTTGACCACACACCGCCGCTTAGAAGGCATATAGGTATCTTCAGCTAGATAGGTTTCACCAAACCCCCCAGCACCCAATGTGCGGATAACTTGATAGCGATCGTTTAACAGCTGTATGGTCATGGCATACTTCAGAGACTAGCTAGTCTAATATAGGCGTTGTCAGTCGTCATTTGTCCATAGTCAAAATTTATTTTCTCTTGTTTACCTTGTTTCCAGGCAAGTTTTATTTTAAATCTAGTAAACCTTCTTCTTTTAATTTAGGATTAAAACGCAATTGCGTTTTTAAGCCACGTAATTCTAAAGATGCTAAAATTTCTGTCTCTACTCGTCGAGCTACATTTTTAATAATTTTCATTTGTGTGAGTTCATCATTAGTAGGTTTGTGATAATTCGCCTGTTCTTCCTCTGTCATGAATTTTTTCACATCTACAGGCTGTGTCCATATTTCTTTCTGTTCTCCATTCCCCGCAGGCGTAGTTCCGTTTTCGGCTATCCAAGCCTTTTCAATATTTTCTAAAACAGTCCGACTGGGACGTTCAATCGTTTGAATTTTCACCCAGTAGCAATGTTGCATCTGACGGACTAAATGCTGTCTCAAACTTAAATAAACGTCACGAGAATATCCCACAAACTGCAAGGTTTTTTCCTGGTCAAAGATTGCGTATACTCCTATTTTTTCTTGATAATTTTCTGGTAATTGCCCATTTTCATCAATATAGGGAATATATTCGAGGTTGACTAAATTAGGAATATTAATTTCGGTTGTCATAAATTTGTTAGGTTAATTTTTTTTAAACCCAGGATATTTCTACAGGGGTACTCGATCAACTTATCATGACCTGCGATCGCCTCCTATGGCCATCGTTAAAAGACAGGGAAGCAGAGGGAAAAACAACCTAATTACCCATTACCTAACCTTAAAACCTCCCATTCCCCTGAATAATGTGTTTGAGGGTAGTCAAAGTTTCTAGGCTGATAAACCCCCGACGATGACCTTTTTGATTCGACATCCCTAAAAACACAGAATCACCCCGTGAAGGGTTACGGGAGAAGCGTGGGGATGTGTTGATATAGGTGGAGGCGCTGTTAACTCCTAAGGCGAATTGGCGACTTTCTTGATAGGATTCAGTGGCGATAGAATCAGCATGACCGCTACTGTATTGATTGATCCAGGCGATCGCTCCATCCAAACTATCTACCAGTTTAAATGCTACTGTCTTAGTTAAATAAGCGTTGCCCCATTCGTTATCTTTTGCTAACTGCAATTGGGGAAAGGCTTCTACTAGTTCCCCGTCACCTTTAATCTCAAATCCTTTCTCTTTCAGGCTATTCCACAAAACAGCTAAAGATGAAGGCATAGCTTGACGATGAATTAAGACTTTCTCGATAGCGTTGACGGGATCTGGTTCACTTTCGTGGCTATCGAGAATCATCCACCGTACCATGTCTAAGCTGCTATTTAACGACCAGTAGAGGTAACAGTTACCCATTGCTGACTTTAACACCGGGCAAGTTGCCTGGCGTACTACTTGCTGCACTAAGCTGGAACGTCCGTAGGGAATTACCAAGTTGATATATTGGTCTTGGGTGATTAAATCCCGCAGGGAACCGCCATGTTCTGTAGTGACAAGTTCTATACAGCCTGATGGTAGTCCGACTTCGACAATTGCGTGTTGTAATGCTTCCACGATCGCCGCATTAGAATGACTAGCTTCTGTGCTACCCTTGAGGATAATACTATTGCCAGTTTTAATACACAAACCTGCGGCGATCGCTCCTAAATCGGGAAAAGCTTCATAAATAAATCCAATTACTCCCAAAGGCATTAACTGAGAATAACTCTGAGAATCTTCTGGCTGATAGTCGGCGTTTCTCACCCGACGCAATGGGTCTGATATTTCTCCCAACCTTTGCAGAATTTCTACTGTAATCTCTAACCTGGTGGGAGTTAATTTCAACCAGTCTAAAATTAGTTCTGGCACTGCCATTTCTCGACTAGCTTCTAGATCCAAGGTATTGGCTTCTAAAATGTCGTCAAATGCGTTTTCTAGCGCCTGTGCCATTGCCAAAACAGCGCGACTACGATCTATTCCCTTAGTAGTACCTAACTTCAGGGACGCTTGAAAAGCGCGTTTGGCGCTTTTCATAGGTTCGGGACAATCATCTAAAGCTGCAACGGTCATTGAGTTATCGTCTGTAAGTAAGCCAGACCATGAGTGCTGGCAAAATAGCCAACAATACTGCCACCATTGCCCAAGCGATGATACTAGAACCATTGGCCAGTCGCAGTGCTAATGGTAGCCATATAATCACTAGCACGAAAATAATGCCCAAGGCTATAGGTAAATAGCTTTCTCGCAATTTTGGGTGGACAACTTGCCAACTATTCCCTGTCCAACGCCAAGCACGTTTGTAGGGATAGGTGGTGGAAAGCTGTTCTAATACATGGCCATTATCTTCTACAACAAAGATTTGCTGACAGCGATCGCAACCAAATGCCTCTGTCAGTGTAATCGGTACTAACCGCCCTCGGCGACGGCAAGGACACGGGTATTCGGTATTGAAATCGATTTTTTCGGGTTTTTTAGATTGCACAAGCGTTTTCAGCAATTTAAAATTCAAAATTTAAAATTAAGAACCCCATACATGACAAGTGATCAGGATTGTATGAGTGTGGGTATTAAAACCACGTTAACTTCTTGTTTAAAATTTCTGCATTTTCCTATCTAAAATTAGGATTTACGCACCCAGATTGTCTGTTGAGACTGGGTGTGAGGGGTTAAGGGTGTAGGGGTGTAATTGATTAGACATTGATAGTGCAGGCATAAAGGGTACATTTTAAGCTTACGTGGCGAACTCCCTGAAAACAATCCATTGAACTTATGCTTAACTGATGGGTTCTGCTTTTCCTGGGGAACGCTGCACGAATAGCGATCGCTATCCTTTGTTTGAAGATAGACGGGATCACTCATTCATTTCATTCTTTGGCATCATCTCTCAAATAAAGGATGATCCTGTGAGTAAAAAGCTCCGACTGTCTTTTCTGAGCTATGGACGCAGAACCACAAGAGGCGATGGCCAGAAAAATATCTTCAGTTTCCCTAACTCTCCCTCGAAGTTTTCGGGCTAATTATGCACCTGATAATAAGACTATCCACCTAGCTGGTAACTAGTGTAGTATAACCCCTATAAAAGAATGGTTGACTTACACACTAATGATTGTAGGCACTACCAAGCTACGGCTTTTGAGTCTTAAAAATACTTTTGCGTTTTTTCAAAAGCGGGTAACGCGATTCGAACGCGCGACATTCACCTTGGCAAGGTGACGCTCTACCACTGAGCTATACCCGCAAACTTCACTATATTTAAATATGCCAGATTAATTTTTATTTGTCAACTGTTTAAACTTATAAATTTTGCTAGCTGAGGGCTGGAGACAAATTAATAGGACTTACGCACCGAGGTTGTCTGTTGAGACTGGGTGTAGGGGTGTAAGGGTATAAGGGTGTAGGGGTTTTAAATTGACAGCCCTACACTCTTGTCCAAACCCTTGATTTTTTGTTTTCATGCGTAAGTCCTGACTTTTTTACACTTCTTCAGACTCTGCGGTCAATTTACCGATGCTGGCATTGGGAAACGCGGCTGGTAAGGATTGGGTTTGGGTGTAAGAATCTGTAACGTTAGAACGCAATTGGCGCATAAGGCTAGCCATTTCTAGCGCATTCATGGCATAGTCCCAACCATGATTAGCTTTAATACCTGCTCTTTCTAAAGCTTGCTGCATGGTATCTACTGTCAAAATCCCAAAAATTACAGGTACCCCTGTCTGGAAACTAGCAGCCGCAATCCCTTTAGATACTTCTGCGGAGACATAATCAAAATGGGGAGTTTGTCCGCGAATCACAGCACCAAGACAGATTATTGCATCATAACGATGGGTGAGAGCTAGTTGACGAGCAACAAGAGGTACTTCAAAACTTCCAGGAACCCAAACATAGTCCACTTGATTCCCGTGGGGATCGGGATCTACACCGTGGCGTTTTAAGCAATCTTGACATCCTGCTAGTAATTTTGTGGTTACAAGGTCATTGAACCGACCAATCACTATCGCTAAACGCAAAGGTTCTGTTTGAGTAAAAGTTCCCTCGAAAACTGCCATGACTCTACCTGGAATCTAATATACTTCTTGTCAATATACATTTCTTCTCTAAATATTGAAGAGCAGGAGAACACAATTTAGGTAGGGGAAACAAGAAAAAATGGGTAATTTTTCTTGGATCTTGTACCTGTGTTGGTGGCTCTCCTGCCCCTGTAGTGTCGATATTATTTATTTTGGCTAAGACAAAGTACTTGTCTAGACCACAAAAAAGTTTAACAACCCGACTAAAAGCACCAAGGCAATCCAAACACCAGAACCAAGCCAAAGGAGCTTTTTAGATTCAACCCAGCTTTGTGGTGTGGCATAAGCAACAGGCACGCCCACAACTAGAACAAAAGACACCAACACAAGTGATATCAACGCAAATTGGAATATTATGGTCATTTTGACTTCTCCCAAGACAGCGAAATACTAAAGAAAGTACTAAAAATAGAATATCGTAACTGGCGACACCGACAGTTTTTCCTTAATTGTAAGCTACCAGAAATTGGGTCACTATGGACTAGTGACCATAGTCAATACTTTCGGGGTGTAATGCCCTAGATGGTTGAAAGGACGAAGGTTAACGGCAACAGACAAGGCAAAATACTAAGCTAAGAGGAATTACAGCGATTTTTCACCGAGGGATTCTTTACCTCATGCGATCGCAAGAAGGAGGGCGGTTAAGCGATCGCGCACTGTTTGGCATCTGCCTGTTTACTGGTTGTCGCGTATCAGAAGCGTTGGCTCTCAACATGACTGATATCAAATCAGGAACCATCACTTTCCGAAAATGTACCACGAAAGGCAAGTACAAAACACGGATTGTAGATATTCCACTCGTTTAGGCGAACAGCCCTCACGCAGATGTCTAGCACGGGAATATCTTTGAGGACTATTCAGGAAATTTAATTAGTAGATAAAAAAGAAAAATAATGCTAGGTAAAATTGATTGGTTTGGTGGCTTTAATAATAAAACAAATAAATTTAATCATTTTGGTTATATTACTCCATTGGAGGGAGTAAGTACAAAAGATATTCGTATCGAGCGAGACGATGTTCCATTAGATATACAAAAAATTATAGAGGGTAATAAAGGAAGGGGAGTTTATGTTCAGTTTGATATTGATTCAAAACGTAATCTAGCAATTAACCTAAAAGTGCCAACTTTTATTGGTGCTATTAAGAGGTCTGAACTTTCGGGACATTGGCAGATTACCTATAATGATAATTGTAAACTTCATTTCAGAAGTAGGACTCACTATCAAAGCGAAAGCATTGTTGCTTTCAGCATTAAAGAAATCAAGGATAGAGAGGCTATGGAAATGGCTGAAATATTGGGAAAAGACCAAGAAATAAAATATAAACAAGTCCCATTCTTATTAAAAATAATTAATGATATAAGAGAAATTGACACTGATGAAAGAATAGTTGAAAAATATGCTAATAGTAATATATTTGTATTATTTAAAATATTTATTATTGAATATTTGTTAGCTTTACCATTGGAGATGGCTGAAATTTTTATTGTTAACAAACTAAAATATTTAAATGATGAGCAACAAGATTTTGTTATTAAGGAAATTGCAACAAAACTACCAAACCTTCTAATTGGCTCTTCAACCCTACGTTCGTACTTAAAATTGGATTCTTATAGTAAAAATAGTTATATTTTATTCATAAATGAACATATTAATCTAGTAGAAGGGAATTTCAAAATAGAATTGATATATGAACTAGTTAAAAAAGTAGAACAAGCAAACGAAAGAGAACGTAATATCTATTGGCAGCAAGTGGAATATCTACGAGATAATTTAGATTATAAAAACTTTCTCTGGCATATTGCTCCAACAGCAAGGAAAATTCCAATAATTGCTGAATATACATTATCTATAGCAGAAGATGCTGCTGAAAAGGTAGTTCTTGAACATCTTGAGCAATTTAATAAGCAAGAGCAAGATAAATTGATTAATGAACTTATTAAAAAATCACCCAATGTTATCTTAGTTTCTTCTAAGCTGCGCTCTTATTTAAAACTTACAGAAGACGATTTCAATAGCTATGGTATTTTTATTAACAATTATCTTAATAGCGTAAATGATGACTTATTTAACGAATTAATAAATGAATTAATTGAAAAAGTAGAACAAGCAAACGAAAGAGAACGTAATATCTATTGGCAACAAATTGAATATCTACAACATAATTTAGATTATAAAAACTTTCTCTGGCATATTGCGCCAACAGCAAAGAAAGAAGCAATTATTCAACAGCGTTGTAAAACATTTTTTGACATTATCTCTCGGTTTCAATATAGCAATTATCCTTACGAAAGATATATTTCTCATGATTGGCGCGAACTATATCATTTAAACCAGTCAGATAAATTGTTAATACAGAAATGGGATGCTAGTGTAAATTTCAATGAAATTACAGCAGCGAAAATGATTTCAGCACGCGGTGCTGAAAAATTAGTAATTCAATTTTATCAAGCTTTAGATCATCAGGTAGAAGATATTTCAATTCATCAAGTTACTCAACAAAGTATAGAGTGGAAATTGGGTGATATTAGATTAGATTTCAAATATTTACTTGATGTTAAAAATAGTAGAATAAGTGTTAATTCTAATTCTTATTCAGAATTTTGTGTTCCGAAATTCAAAGAATCCCGTGGTAATAATGTTAAAATCGTTGGTGTTTTATCCCCATATCTTCAAAAAAAATATATGTATGGGAAAGTAAAAGCCAAATTTCGTGTTGAAAATCCTAAAGTATTAGGTGCTTTTGATAAAGCCAAGCTGAGTGAATTAGAAACCATATTTAGTGACCGATTTATAAGTATAAATATGCCGAGAGGGTCTGATACCAATAAATACTTGCCCCCTTGGCTGTTTGATTATGATGAGCGTTTTTATAAGCAACAGTGTGAAATTTTAACAGAATTACAAAATTTATGTGATCAAGATATACCAAGTTGGGAAGATATATCACTAGTTACTCAAGAGTTTATACCTTTATTTATAGCTGCAAAACGTCGATTACCACAGACTTGGGTTAATAATTTACCCCAATGGCAAGTCAATTTCATAAATTACTTGATTAATCTTCCTACAGAACGAATTACTTTGCCATATTTATTCATGTCTATCTTGAGACATTTTTTATTAATGCTTGCTTACCAAGGAAGTGATTATAGTCCCCAACAATATTTAGAGCTTATATACACAGACACGACACGAAATAATCCACTCACACTATACGACCCTTTAAACATTATCAGAGATTTTTTTGATACATTACAAATTCTTTGGAATAATCGTCAAGCATCACGACTAGATGAATTCAAAATATTTAAATTTTCTGGTCAAGGATTACTGCAAGGTCAACGTGCAGCATCAGATAAGCTAACAACAATTTTGGCATATTGTGGTGGATGGGTAGATGAAAAGGGAAAATGTGGATATAGACCATTAGTAATTGGTAGAGAGCCAAATTGTCCTACTTGCGGTCGTCTCGTCTGTCATAAATGTAATTATTGTAGTAACGGTTGTTCTGCTTATACTGCAAGAAAAAGTAATCAAAATATTAATAACTGGGGTATTGATATAGGGTAGCCATCGAGATACATTGAAATTTATGTTTGGCTAAATATGTTTGGCCTTTATTATTCATCTGTGAATAAAGATTCTAAATCTCGATAACCACTAGTAACACCAACTATTAGGGAAATTAGCTAATAATTTACACTTGGCGCAAATGTTATCAAAAAGCTTAGAGGCGGCTTTTGGGTTACTCCGAGCAATATATTCACGAATTTCATCTAAATCTTCAATTGCTGCCTCTGAAAGTGAATAATTATTCATTCAGAAGACTCCTCGGCAATTAAACGAATTTTTTCTTGTAACCTAGCAAACACAACTTCGCCATCAGTTACTTGTCCTGCTGCAATTTGTTCAGTTCCTACAGCAATTTTTTGGCGTAATTCTTCAAGTCTCTGCTCTCTTTCTTGTAGCAGTTTAAAGGCTTCATTGATGACATCATCAGCACTGGCGAATCTACCACTTTCTAACTGTGCCTGAATAAATTGCTCTAGTTCTGGTTTAATTTGGATATACATATCGACTAAGAATTTTGGTGTTTAAGTTTTTGGACAATTTATAAAATTAAACCTTTTTGATTCGGATTTGATACTATTTTAGTACCAAAACAATACTGATAAAGCCACAAGCACACACAGCATGGTTAATAGCCTGGAGCTTTGCTTTTATATAAAAAATTAGGTGTATGAAAGTACGGTGACTGCCATTACGATCGCTAGTCTTGAACTAACAGCAGTTTTTAGTGCTGAAACTAATGAAGTACCATGAACTAAAGCATCTGCTCATAGTGCTGTGTGAGAGTATGTCAGATATTCTTCCAGAAAACCAAATAGCATAGAATGTAGAGCCGCCAAAAGTTAAACATGGATTTAATTCTTTGCCACACAACAGCTGATTTTGATACATTGGGCGCAGCCGTAGGACTAACTTGCCTATTACCTGGAAGCAAGATTGTGTTGACTGGGGGCGCGCATCCACCTGTGCGAGATTTTTTGGCGTTACACCGAGATGAGTATCCTTTAATTGAAAGGCGTTCGGTAAATCCTGAGAAAATTCGATCGCTCACTATAGTAGATGCCCAACAACGCGATCGCCTGGGTAAGCCTGCTGAGTGGTTAGATTTACCTCAAGTTCAGAAAATTACGGTCTACGACCACCACACGGGACAAACATCAGATATCCCTGCAACTCAGTTACATATTGCCTCGGTGGGGGCAACTACAACCCTGATTGCGGAGGAATTACAACGGCAGCAAATCACTCTCAATCCTGCCCAAGCAACGGTGATGGCTTTGGGTATTCATGTAGATACGGGTTCCCTTACCTACGACCAATCAACTCCCAGGGATGCCTTAGCTTTAGCTTGGTTGATGGTACAGGGTGCTAGTTTATCTGTAATTGCCAATTACCGTGACCCTGGTTTATCCCCCCAATTGCAGCGACTATTAACGGAAGCGTTGGAAAAATTAGAATATCTTTGCTTGCGTGGTTATACTATCGCTTGGGTGACTTTAACAACAGATGGTTATGTCCCTGGGTTGTCAAGTCTAGCCTCACAGCTCATAGAGTTAACAGAAATTGATGCTTTGCTGTTGGCAAATGAACACCCATCAAATAAAGATGATTCCCGTTTTACAGTAATTGGGCGATCGCAAATTCCGGGTCTGCATCTAGACCAATTATTTCAACCCTTGGGCGGTGGTGGTCATTCCCAAGCAGCATCACTAAATTTACGTGGTGTTGATACCCAAGATATCCTCCAACAACTGCTCAAAGGTATCAAGGCGGCTATTCCTCATCCCCCCACAGCCAGGGATTTGATGTCTTCCCCTGTCCGCACAATTCGCCCGGAAACTACAATTGCCGAAGCACAGCGCATTTTATTACGCTACGGACACTCTGGTTTATCTGTGGTTAATCCCCAAGGGCAATTGGTGGGGATTATTTCCCGTCGTGATTTGGATATCGCCCTACATCACGGATTTAGTCATGCGCCAGTTAAAGGTTACATGACCACTGATTTAAAAACCATCACCCCAGATACAACGTTGCCACAAATTGAGTCGCTGATGGTGACCTATGATATCGGTCGCTTGCCAGTATTGGCAAATGAGCAGTTAGTGGGTATCGTCACTCGTACCGATGTTCTACGGGAACTGCATCAAAATATTGCTGTAGGTGGTAGCGGGAATTTAAGCCAATTCCGAGACATGGGTACTGAGTTGAAAACTTCCCTCAGCCATGAATTGCGATCGCGTCTGACTCCCCAACTCTGGCAATTACTCACCACTGCTTCCCAAGCTGCCGAGGAAAGGGGTTGGCATTTGTATTTAGTTGGTGGTGCGGTGCGGGACTTGCTGTTGGCAGAAGCAGCCGCCGGCACGCTCATGATCACAGATATAGATTTGGTAGTTGATGGCTTCCACAAATCAGCCGATGTGGGTGCAGGTGTGGAACTAGCAAAGGCACTGCAAGAAATTTACCCAGCCGCCCGTTTAGAAATCCACGGTGCTTTTCAAACGGCTGCTTTGTTGTGGCACAAAGACCCAGAATTAGATTCTTTGTGGGTAGATATTGCCACCGCCAGAACCGAATTTTATCCTTACCCCGCCGCCAATCCCGAAGTTGAAGCCAGTTCCATTCGCCAAGATTTATATCGCCGTGACTTTACCATCAACGCCCTCGCCCTGCGCCTCACCTCTCCCCGTGCTGGTGATTTACTCGATTTCTTTGGCGGTTTATTAGACTTAAAAGCCAAGCAAATCCGCGTCCTACACGCCAATAGCTTTATCGAAGACCCCACCCGGATTTATCGCGGTGTGCGCTTTGCGGTGCGTTTTGGATTTGCTATTGAACCACGCACCGAAGAATATATCCGCTATGCCATCAACAGTGGCGTTTACGATCGCACTGCCCAAAACAATACCAAAACCCCAGCCCTGCAAACTCGACTCAAAACTGAACTCAAGCACATCTTAGAAGCCCCTTACTGGCGATCGGCTTTGCAACTACTCGATGACTTAGGGGCATTGCACTGCATCCATCCCACCCTGAGTTTAAATAGTGAACTCATACACCAACTACGTCTACTAGAACGTTGTTTGCGGCGATTTGACCCCCAACAAAACCTAATTCCTTGGCAAATGCGCTTAGAAGCCATTATTGCCCACCTAGCACCAATGTATCGGGGTAAAGTCGCCAAAAATCTGCAATTACAGGAAGATAGCATTCAGCATTTGCAAAACCTCGCTGTTGCCCAAGCTGAGATTGTACAATCTCTATCTGAATATCAGCGCCCCAGCCAAGTAGTTCAGCTACTACGCAAGTATAATTTAGAAATACTAATTTTGATTGCTTTACAAAGCCAGCGCCCCATCAGGCGGCAAATCTGGCAATACTTAACAGTCTGGGCTAACGTTCAACCGATTCTAAACGGTAATGACCTCAAGAAGTTAGGGTATAAACCGGGGCCACAATATCGACAAATGCTAGATGATTTACTAGCTAAAACTTTAGATGGAAATATTACAAATCAAGTAGAAGCCCAAGAGTTTTTAGCCCAGCAGTATCATAAATAACAATTCAAAATACCCTACGGGAAGCTAAAGCTACAAAATTCAAAAATAAAATTGGGCAACCTCCGCGTTGAAAAATATTAGTTATGTATCAATACAGTTCAGTTAGCGTTAAAAAACTGATTTGGTGTAGGTTGGGTTGAGGAACGTAGGCGCAGCCTTCTCGTAGAGTAACCCAATTCTTGCCACTTTGTTGGGTTTCGCTATCGCTCTACCCAACCTACAATTATCCTTAACTTTTCACCCAATCCCCAATCCCCAGTCCCCAATCCCCAGTCCCCAGCCATACCTTAAGTTAACAACCGAATCCTCGACCCCTGTTGCGTTTTATCTACCTCAATTCTGGCTTGAAACGCCTCCTTAAGGTGGGGCATATGGGTAACAGTGAGGATGCAGGCGAAATCGTTAGCGATCGCATTAATGGCAGCAATGAGGCGATCGCATCCTTCCGCATCTTGTGTACCAAAACCTTCGTCTACAATCAATAGTTGCAATGCGGCTCCGGCTCTTTGGGCTAATAGTTTCGCTAAGGCTAAACGAATCGCAAAGTTAATTCTAAAAGCTTCCCCACCGGAGTAGGTTTCATAAGCTCTTGTACCTCTGGCATCGGCAATGAGAATATCTAAGGTATCTATGAGTTTGGCATTTTTCTTGGTAGATTTACTGCCCTTTCCTGCTCTTTGAGTAATAAATTGTACGTGCAGTTGATTCGCACTCAGCCTGGATAAAAGTTGATTTGTCTCGGCTTCTAGTTGGGGCAACACGTTCTCAATCATCAAAGCTTGGATACCATTTTTACCAAACGCCTGGGCTAATTCCTGATATACCCGGTATTGCTGCTTGCAAGTTTGGTATTGTTGCTGCTGCTCCTCATATTGAGTTTGCAGTGTTTCCAACTGATGGGCTAACTGTTCTAAACGTCCTAACTGGGTGATTTGTTCGTCTAGTTGTCGCCGTCTTGTGGCTAACTGTTGTTCTAAAGCTTGAATTTGCTCCCTGGGGTTAGCGGCTTGGGCTAACTGCTCCACAAGGCTATCGATTTGGGTGGCGAGTTGTTGTCTTTCCTGCAATCTGGCAAGTTTAGAGACTTCCAAATCTTGCAATCTGCCCTGGAGTTGGGGATACTGTTGCTGGGCTGATAACAGCTGCTGGTAACGCAACTGCCAAGCTTGGGACTGGCGCACCGCGAGACGTAGGTTGTTATGCTGCTCAGAACTATAACCAAGTTCTGCGATTTGCTCCTCAAGGGCTGCGATTTGTTGAGCATCTTCCGAATCAGTTTGCTCCTGCTGGATTCTGGTTTGTAGTTGGGTAATTTGAGCTTGTAATTCTGGTTTACGGGCTGCTAATGTCGCCAGGCGTTTGCTAGCATCCTTGATTTGCCCTTGCTTAATTTCTGCCCATCGCCACCGTTCCACTTCGCTACGAGCCAGGGCATGGTCTTGCTCATTGTAATTTAATTGTTGCAGATATTGTTCTAATTGCCGCAATTCAGCTTGTTGATCAAGGGCAAAATCACCAACTTGCAGCGATCGCTCTAAGTGTTGTTTTTCGGCTGCCAATTGTTGTAATTGTTGTTCAGCATCGCTGGTAGATTGCAGTTGGGCAGCTAATTGTCCTCGTTGTTCTCGTAACGCATCGTAAGCATTTAATTTCTGGGATATTTCCCGATATTCCTGCCTTAATACCTGAATTTCTCTATCGGAAACTGCCATCTGCTCACGAAACACCCACAATTGCCCCTCGGTTTCCTTATACTCATCTTTGGTTTTATCTACTACCCGATTCCAATGATGTTCATCTAAAGGACGTTCGCACAAAGGACAGATAGCATCGGGGGTGCGGAGCATTTGCAATTTCTGCTCCATTTCTCCCAATAATCTTTCATATTCCCGTTGTTGGGCTTGCAGACGTTCTATAAAATTCCGTCTTTCGTGGCCTTTTTCCTGCACCCGTTGCAAATAAACCCGGTCTTTCTCCATTTGATCAATTTGCATCGCCACTTCCATGACCGCTTGTTGCAGTTGGGGTTGGCGTTGGGAGGCTCGTTGCAATTGATTCTCTGTGGCTTGTAGTTGTTCGAGCCTGGCGACTAACCCCGCATGAACCCGGTCTAAATGGCTTTGTAGATGTTGGCGCTGTTGCAACAAAGGGGAAACCTGCATTTGCAGTTCATCTAGGTGCGCTAAATGGCGACGGGCGGCGGCGAGTTGGGCTAAGGCGGCTTCTATTTCCCCGGATTTGCTCAAGGTGTGCTGAATTTCTTGTTCTTGTTGCTTTAAGGCTTCCAATTGTCCTTGGACTTGTTGGAGTTGTCTTTCCAGTTCGTGAATTTGTTTAGTTAACTGTTGCTGCTTTTGTTGGCGTAGGGCTGTGGCGCGGGTATGTTCGTCAAACTTGACAGCAAATACTTCTTCTTGGGATTGCAGACTTTGGTAATGGCTGTAGCCGTTTTGAATCTCTGCTTCCCGGTGCAAGATAGCTTCTAACTCAGCTAACTGTGTTTTGACTGCTGACTGTTCTTGTTGGAGGCGATCGCTATCTTGTGTAAGATTTTGGTATTGTTGCCTCACAAAATTTAACTGCTGTTCGCTATTTTGCCTCTGGTGTTGAATCACCTGCAAACTCTGCAATTGAATCGTCTCAAAGGCTTGTACCTGTTGCAGTTGGTTAATTTCCGCTTCTAATTCTGCCCGTTGGGCTTTGGTGTTTTCCCGTTGTTGTAACTGAGTTTTAATTGACTCCAAAGAACGTTCTAATTCTTCCGCCCTCACTTTAAATTGACGCGATGAATCTTTGGCTCGTTCTTCCAACTCATCATATTGGTTTAGTTTCAACAACTCCGCCAAAATTTCCTTGCGTTCACTGGGACGCTTGAGCATAAATTCATCTGCTCTTCCTTGACGTAGGTAAGCAGAGTTAATAAAAGTCTCATAATCAAGCTTGATGTGTTCTAAAATCAAATCCTGGGTGGCGCGGACACCTTTACCAGTAATTGCCCGGAAGCCAGAGGGTGTTTCGATTTGAAATTCCAAAATCCCCGATGCACCCCGAATTCTACTGCGAATTACGCGATATTTTTGCTGATTATTTTGAAAAGTAAAATCAACCCTAACTTCTTTTTCACCAGAATTGATCACATCATCTTCCACCGCCGCACGACTTTCACCCCATAGCGCCCATGTGATGGCTTCCAGGAGAGACGATTTACCTGCTCCATTGGCACCACAAATACAAGCCGTATGCAAACCACGAAAATCTAAAGTTGCATCACGGTAACTCAGAAAATTTTTTAGGACAAGTTGTACTGGAATCATTGAGGCTATAGCGCCACATCTACATTTTATTAACTAGCAGTACAGATGCACTCTTGTTAGTTTAACTAGGTAAATATCAGGTTTCTAGTTTTAAAGTCCGTAATTTTACGAAAATTAACATTATTCTGAGTAAGTTTTTCTGATTTTGCAAAATATTTTCCTTATACACAGAGAAAAAGAGAAATCAGTTATGACTTAAGCACCCAGTTTGTCTGTTGAGACTGGGTGTAAGGGGGTAAGGGTATAGGGGTGTAAATATTTAAAACCCCTACACCCCTACACCCCTGCACCCTTGATTTTTAGTTTTCAGATATAAGTCCCATCACTAAAAGGCTATTTTCTCTTTTCCCAATTAATAAAAGTACGGCAATAATAAAAGAATGTTTATCATCAACGTTCTCACAACTCTGACACCATTTCATTTTTTGGACGATACAAATACATCGGTAGGAGTGTATAGCTCTAAATGCCTCCAACATATCCAATATGTATCAGAATTTTGGTGAAACGGGATGATACCAGCCATTAGTCAGTCGCTAAAATAAGCTTTTTGAAATTGACTAGTCTGGCTTGTGAAGACACTGATACATTATGAAGTTGAGCATAGAACAAAGTTAGATTTCTCTTTATTACCCTGGCAAGTCTATGTTGCTCCACAAAAGACAAATTGTGTTAGTTTTGGCTTGGCTAGTGCTGATTTTTACTCAGGCAATAGCTATATACCAGGGTGAGCCTTATATTTCTTCTTGCTTTCCCATATCTAAATTAGCGATCGCGCTCACCTTTTGGCTAGAACTAATTGCCATCATCTTGACAGGTATTGCTTTTATCCTCACAGCAACCCGGCGAGATGTTACTGAACATCCGCAGACAAAAGACGAACTGTGTACTCACCAGCAAGAGTTATCCATGCTACCAGAATTTACCGACGGTATTACAGCTTTTAAACAAACACAAGCAGCCCTACAAAGTAATCAAAATTTAATGCACACAGTTATAGAAAATCTTCCCAATGGTGGTGTTTTCCTGTTTGACCAAAATTTACGCTTCATCTTGGCAGCAGGCTTAGGGTTAGGGGTGGTAGGAATTACGAAAGCTGATATAGAAGGTAAAACCATTTGGGAAGCACTCCCCCCAGAAACTTCTTCTGAGGTTGAGTTACCTTATCGCCAAGCATTTGCCGGGATCAGCTCTCGTTTTGAAGCACCCTATGGACACCGCGTTTATGAAGTCCATGTTTTACCTGTGAGGAACGATGATGGTGAGATTTTTGCTGGAATGACCATTACCCAAGAAATCACAGAGCGTAAACAATCTGAATTAGCTTTGCAAGATGCCCTACAACTGTTAAATCTACACATAGATACTACTCCTTTGGCAGTGGTGCAATGGGATTGCCACCTATGCGTTACCCGTTGGTCATCTACTGCCGAAAAAATCTTTGGCTGGCGGACAGAGGAAGTAATCGGAAAATACTTTCAAGATTTGCACATGGTCTATGAGGAAGATATGACAGCAGTTGCAGAGGCGAGCAATCGCCTCCTCAGTGGCCAAGAATCGCAAATTATCCAATACAATCGCAACTATACTAAAGACTCTAGAGTTATTTATTGCGAGTGGTACAACTCTAGCATTACTAATGAAGCAGGTAGTGTCACCTCTGTACTGTCACTAGTATTAGATGTAACAGAGCGCATACAAGCAGAAAAAGCATTACGCCAAAGCGAATTAATGGTAATTGAAGAGCGGGCGCAAGCTTTAGAAAGAGAACGGGCAGCTCGTATAGAACTGGAAAGAGCCAGTCGCATGAAAGATGAATTTTTAGCGATAGTTTCCCATGAATTGCGATCGCCCCTCAATGGTATTTTAGGTTGGTCGCGCCTGCTCCGCACCCGCAAACTGTCACCAGAAAAGATTGAACAAGCTTTAGAATCAATTGAGCGCAATGCTCAAGCCCAAACTCAATTAATTGAAGACTTACTCGATATTTCGCGGATTATTCGCGGTAACATTCGCTTACTTGTACGCCCCACAAAATTGATTCCCGTAATTCAAGCAGCACTAGATACTGTTCGCCCAATTGCCAATACCAAATCAATCCAAATTATATCTCGCCTGAATTTTGATATTGGTTTAGTTTCTGCCGACCCAGAACGTTTACAGCAAGTGATTTGGAACTTACTTTCCAATGCAGTCAAGTTTACTCCTGAAGGCGGACGGGTAGAAATTTGCCTAGAACAAGTAGAGACTAATGTGCAGATTCGGGTAACTGACACAGGTAAAGGCATTAGTCCTGAGTTTTTACCTTATGTATTTGACCGTTTCCGCCAAGCAGATGCTACCACAACCAGAAATCAAGGGGGACTAGGTTTAGGTCTGGCGATCGTGCGTAATCTCGTTGAGCTTCACAATGGTACAGTTTCAGTTGCTAGCCCAGGAGAAGGACAAGGAGCGACATTTACGGTCCAACTACCACTCTTACCAAGTTACTCCACAGTCACCCCAGAAGAACCCTTGCTTCAACGACAGACAACCTGGGATGCTAAAGTCCAAATCAGAGGACTAAAAATTTTAGCAGTTGATGATGAACCAGATACTAGAGAATTTCTCAAAACTGCCTTAGAACAATACGGAGCAATTGTGACAACCGCAGCCTCCACCAGTGAAGCCTTAAAACTGTTGCAATTAGTGAAGCCTGATGTGCTACTAAGTGATATTGGGATGCCAAATGAAGATGGCTACGCTCTAATTCGGCAAATTCGAGCGCTATCATCAGAACAAGGGGGAAATGTCCCAGCTGCCGCCCTGACCGCTTACACCAGACAAAGCGATCGCCTCCTTGCCCTAACCGCCGGATTTCAAATTCATATATCCAAACCAATTGAGCCAATCCAGTTATTAAAAATTGTTGCCACCCTGGCTGGCAACAACTCGAATTGAAAGAAAGCCGCAGAGGAATTAAAATTCCTCACCCACAAAGGGATGAGAAATCTGGTAATGGGTAATAGTCCTATTACTTATTACCTATTACCTATTACCTATTAGAAGTAAGAAACAATCTCAGTAAAACCTCGTCAAGAAATACATAATCACAGAAACCCAAAACTATTATGACTCGCTTGAATCACTGGAAATCTGGAGCTGCCGCACTCATGGCATTAACAGTCACAACAGGAACCGTTGCCCCCATCATTGCCTTTGCACCGGCTGCTAATGCCCAATTAATTGGTCAAACTCGGAGAGTTTCTATTCCTGCTGGAGTGACTTTTCCTGTTACCTACGATAAAGAGCAAGTAGTTGTTAGTCGTGGAGAAACTATATCTTTAACTCTAAAAATAGCTAACAATATTATCGACAATAACAGGAACGTTTTGATTCCTGCGGGAACTGAAGTTGTGGGACAACTAGAACCCGTATATTTCAACGGTAATTTCTCCCAAGACAGAAATGACCAAAGTAATGTCAGAGGTGTAAGGTTCGTCGCCAGAGAATTAATATTTCCTTCTGGTAATAGACAGTCAATCAGCGCCAATTCTCAAACTGTTACTAGACTAGAAAAAATTAGCAGAAATGACTCTGGCAAAATCTTAACTGATGCTGCTATTGGTGCAGGTGCTGCCACAGCAATTTCTTTGATTACAGGTAATCGCCGAATTGAAATTTTAGAACCTGTAGGTGGTGCAGCAGCAGGCGCTTTAGCTAGTGTATTACTACGCAAGAAAGAAGCTGAAGTCTTTGTGGTCAGACCCCAACAAGATTTGCGACTAGCCCTGAGTTCTAACTTGACAGTGGATGTTTTCCGCTAGTTAGTTTCCTGAAGATTTAATAGTGAATTTCATCATTCCTCTTTTAGCGATCGCCCCTTGAATTATATGTAGGCGATCGCTTAATTTTTGCTCCCAAAATTCATTTTTCAGTTACATCAGCCGCCAAATAAATGAAGATATAGGCTGGCTAATCATAAATCACCAGTAATAGCACTATTCCTAAATATCTAATACTTGTGATATAGCTATTTTGATTATTTTTACTTGTGACGAACTCATCCATTTTTATACAGAAAAACAGAAACTTTTTAGTTATTAATACGGTCTAACTAATTAACAAGACAAACAAATAATTGAGTAGGTTAAGAAACTGTATGTTTAATTTAACTCGTTGGCAATCTGGCACATCTGCACTCATGGCTTTGAGCATCACAGCAGGAACTGTTGCACCTTTTTTAGTAGCATCTCCATCTTTCGCTCAAACTACTTTTTCTGATGTTTCCTCGAACTACTGGGCTGCACAGTTTATTCAACAATTGTCCCAGCGAGGCATTATTGCTGGCTTCCCTGATGGTTCATTCCGTCCAGAAGAACCAGTAACTCGCGCTCAATTTGCGGCGATGGTCAATAAAGCTTTTCAAAAAGCACCAGAACGGCAGGCAATTAATTTTGTTGATGTCCCCAGCAACTATTGGGCATCTAGCGCCATTCGGCAAGCCTATACCATTGGTTTCCTCTCAGGATACCCAGGCAATCGTTTTGAGCCTAACCAAGCTATTCCCCGCCAGCAGGTTTTGGTTTCCCTCGCCAACGGTCTGGAATATATTCCCAGTGGTAACGTTGAAAGTACTCTGCAATACTTTAACGATGCTGTTAACGTTGCTGGCTATGCTCGTAGCCCCATAGCCGCCGCCACTGAGCAAAAAATCGTGGTGAATTATCCCAACGTCAACTTTTTAAATCCCACAGCAACAGCTACAAGGGCGCAAGTAGCAGCTTTTATCTACCAAGCGTTAGTTAGTTCTAATCAAGCCTCAGCAATCACCTCGCCCTATATTGTGGCTACTCAAGCTAATACTCCCAGAATACCTACTTCTGCGACCATTCCTCAAGGGACTGTGATTTCAGTGAAGTACGACAAGGCAGAGAAAATTCTCGTAACAAAGGATGAAACTGCACCTTTGACCCTTACCGTAGACGAAAACGTAGTTACTCAAGCCGGTACTGTGGTAATTCCGGCTGGTAGCCAGGTAGTCGGGGAACTGAAACCGGCTCAAGGCGGTTCCCAATTCGTGGCTCAAAAACTCGTTTTAACTACAGGTCAAGAGTATCAACTGAATGCAACCTCAGAAGTCATTAACAAAACCGAAACTGTCAGAAAGGGTGCTAGCACAGGCACAATTATTAAGAATACCGTCCTTGGTGCAGGTGCCGCCGCCGCCGTTTCTGCTGTCACAGGCGATCGCGCGATCGCTACCGAAGAAGTTTTAGGCGGTGCTGCAATTGGCGGATTAATAGGCTTGTTTTTCGGCAGAAATAGTGTTGACTTAATCGCTATCGACCCAGACACCGATTTACAAATGACCATTAACCAAAGCCTACTGGTTTCATTGAGATAGTCCACCCCTGCTTGTAATTCCTAATTAATAACAACACTAATTTATTAATTACGAATTACTTTGACTCATCGGTAACCAAATAATAAACGTTGTTCCTGGTGTATTAGGTGAAGTTAATTTGGAGTTAATTGCCGGGCTGAAAATTTCAATTTCGCCCTGCATTTGCTCAATTAATTGTTTAGCGATCGCCAATCCTAAGCCTGTACCAGGAATTTCTGTTTGGGCTTGTACACCTCGGTAATGTCTTTCACCTAAATGGGCTAAATCTTCTTGAGGAATACCAGGGCCATTATCACTAATGGCAATTCCTTGAAAATTCAGTTTTTCTTGCCCGGCTTGAATATAAATCTTGCCACCTTGGGGTGTGTATTTTAAGGCATTATCAATGATATTAGTCAACACTTCTTGCAAAGCTTTAATATTTACCCTGACTAATGGTAAATCTTGAGAAATATCTGCTTTCAACTTGATATGTCGGTCTTGAGCGATCGCTTTGGCTGACATGAGTAATGGTGTTAATAAATCAATTACAGCACAATCAGTTAATTGCTCTCCCGTCCCCGGTAATAATAACGCTGGTTTGGCTTCTTTTTGGACGGTGGCTTCGACAAATCCCTCTTTTTCTGGTAAAACTAACCTAGATAAATCTGCCTCTGTCCAATCAATGACTTGCTCAAATTTTTGTAGCAATTCCTTGAGGCGATCGCTCTCCCTAACAATATTCTCGCCCACATCTCGATTTGGATCACCAGGGCGCAATCTTTTCAAGAGAAGTTTACCAAAAGTCCGTAAGGCAGTTAAGGGATTCCGAAACTGATGTAATAAATTATCGAGTAAATCTTGCTGTTGTTCTTGCAGAATTTGTTGTTGATGCAGTTGGTGTTGCAACCATGCTCGACGCTGATCCAAAATACAAGCGATCGCCAGTGTTTGTCCGACTTTCTGCACTTGGCTTTGCTCTTGTTCGTTCCAGGGGCGATCGTCTCTACTTGTCACCAATAATCCCATCATCACCCCCTCATGCACCAGAGGTAAGACTATTTGGCGTTTATCTAACAAGTAATCATCACCAAAAGGCGATGACGTTCCACCTACTGTAGGCGCTCTCCCCGACTCTGGTGTTTCTTCGGCTGGCGCTACAGCCAATAATTTCCCCTGTTGTTGAGGTAGCAACAGCATATCACCCACTTGTAATTGTTTACGTGCATTCACCTCAGCAATCTCTTCTCCTGGCAGTATAACTGCTGTCTCTGGATAAGCAACCACAGGAATCAGTTTCGCCTCCCCTGTCGGCGACTCTATCAATTCTTGGGTTAGATAAACTACACTTAAAGAAGCTCCTAGCCCTTGGGTAAGTAGTGCTATTTGCTCTCGACATAGAGCCACAAAATCTGAACTGGCAGATATTAACATTTTTCAGCTCTTGCTCAGGATCACGGTTTTTGAGGGAAGATAAGAGAAGATACTTTATTTTCCTCAGTTATTTAATAAAGCTTAACTAAATCTTTCGAGTAATGGTTTTTCTCAAGGAGTGATGTACCAATTAGCTTTTGATTTATCTACCGTCAATAGTAATATCTTTGTTGTATCTAAAGTTTAAAAACTATTGATCTTTTGAACTAGAACTTATATAATTACGACGGATTTTGTAGCTATCACTACAATCTATAGCTTGAAAGAGGAGGAAAATAGGTTGGCAAGGAGACGTAAAAGAAAAAGTCGTCGTCGCCAGGAAGGACGACGTATTTTAGAACACGTACCTCAATACAGCATCGAAAGCGGTGAAGAGAAACCCGTGACAGCAGCCAGAAAATTTATTCAAGCTGAAGGTATCTTGCCACCGGCGTTGCTACTCGTAAAGCGAAACGAACACACTACAGACCGTTATTTTTGGGCAGAGAAAGGGCTGTTTGGCGCTCAATACGTCGAGGAAAATCATTTCTTGTTTCCCAGCCTGCGGGTACTTGAATCTCCCGCAGGGGCAGAACCAGTGGCGGTAGGCAGTCGCTGATTCATAGATGATAATCTTACGTGTTGAATACAGCTTCTGACAATCATTTAACTGGCAAAAGTGTGCAGTTTATGCAAAATTTCCATTTTTTTTAAGTTTGTCACTAACTTGCCAGTAGAGCTAGTCCAAGTAATTGGAGAATTAACCCTCAAAAGACTAATTTAGTTTGCCTGGGTTGGCTAGTCTCATGATGCAGAAGAGAATCATGATAGAGCAGAAAACACCCAGAAGCGAGAGTTGAACTTTGCTCTCCTCCTGTGAATTTTTCAGAAAACTCTGTCAAGATACACGCTTTTCCCTGCGATTTGCGGTCGTAGGGAAAAAGAACACTAGTACAAAAGGCGATAGGTAAAAAGCAAAGGGCGAAACATAGAGTGATATCAATTCAAAATTTTGGAGGATTGATGGTGCTTTGTGTTTGATTCTGTCATTTAGTACTAGTGATTCTCCCGATTTTTTCTCTTAAATATCCATTTCCCAAAAAATAGACATACAGTTTGCATCTACACACTCAACTACTAATTATTCATTAGGCTTTAAAGGTAGTGCTTTTTGTAGCTCAAGTAGTTCATCACGATGAGCAACAACGGTTATTTTACTAAATAATTGCGGCTGATTAGCCAAAGATTCTAGTTTCAGCACAACTTTTTCTAGCCTACCTGCTTTTTTCCAATAAAAAAGGCCACTCAAAGGCGCAAATAATACCAAGCCCAGAAAAATATTACCGAATCTAGGGAACAACAAAGCGAAAACCAAAGACAAACAGACTAGACCAGCAGATGCTAGCAGCGTGAGAAACACTGCTAAAAATATGCTGGGTTTCACGAACCCTTCAAAAGTCACTTGGTTTTTTTCATGGTCTACTTCTGCCACTCGGTAAGACCGAGAGCGAAAATACTCTTGTAATTGCGGCATTAAAACGCTTTCTTCTTGCTCGGAAATCAATTGCATCATTTCTGTACGGTCTTTAGTCGATGCCCGAATGAAGAAGAGCAAACCAACCGCCAGTAACAAGGTGAGTAAGAACGTTGATGGCAGAATAGCAGTATCCATAACTAAATTATTAATGTTTAACAGGAGGAGATTTATTCATTATTAATTATTGGTTAATTTGTCCTCACATAAATGTAATTTTGCCAAAGCCGGGCTAAATCTTCCGCTTGATGTTGCCATTCTGGAGAAACTTGGTACATTCGCCTGGGGCGACCTCTCCCTTCCAACTTCTTCCAATACCCAGTAATTGCCCTATTGTCTTCCAGAAATTTGATGGCACTATAAAGTACAGTATCTGAGAGCCGATAGGTAGGGTGTTCAGTTTCTAGTTGCTGAATTAATTCAGTTCCGTAGGATTCACCTTGTAGTAAAACATACAGAATGTAACAAATTGCTACTTCCTGGCAGAGGTAAGTTGGCGGAGGATTTTCAAAGAATTGATATATATCCTCAATTTTCATAAGTTCGTGGATGGCTAAAAGTATCACTTACGGTGGAAGCTACGGGTTTTTCATCAGTATAGGGCGCTACTTCTAAAAAGTAAGTATATAGCGCTACCTGGAGAAAATTTACCCAGTGTAAACAAGTAATGATGAACTACCTTGTGAACAGTAAAAGTCACAAGCAAAAGTTTGAGTCACGCAAAGAATTGCGCCTCTATCTAGCTTTAATTAGTGTTGTGAGGAGTTGCCTAGACAGTGGTTTTGCCACTATCTAGGTGTCAAGTAATGCCGAGATGGTTTAGAACTGCTGAAACGTAAGATGCTATCGAAGAAATTTTACAGGTAAAATGCCGTTTTGTCTGTAACTCTGTAAAAGTTAATAAATAGTTTATTTGGTAATGATTGCATTGCTGAAGGTAAATCTGTGTTTATCAAACTCTTACACCAGTACGAATAAAAAAGCTGCTAGGGGCTAAATAAAGGATTTTCTGCTTATGCAGATGGCTTTACAGTCCCTCGGTTCACAGCATTGTTTACTCCTTTGGGTTTGCTAATTACAGTAAAAACCCACAAGCAAATATTAAAAATAACAGGGTGAGGAAGTATGAGAAAAATAACTTTTAAATAGTGTTTTTTTCCTCCGTAGGCAGCATTTTTTTACACCAATACTTTACTGGTGGAACAAGTGTGATTTTAAAAACTAACAAATTTTTGGCACAGTATGGCAGAAATAAAGATAGTATTTTAAGCAGCACACAGCCAAGATTGTGGATGTTTTATTTGCATTTTGTACTAGCCAGTTGGTGAGCAAGCAGTATGTCACGAAACCCCGATGCTCCATCATCTTCTTCTAATCTCCGGACAATTGCCCAGACGTTCCGTATGACAGGCTGGATTAGTTTCTGGATTCAGCTAGTACTAGGCGTTATTTCTGGCATCATTGTGCTATTGTTTGGCATTTTTAGCCAAAGGGCAGGTAGCCCTAATAATAATCCGGGGACTGGCTTTGGGGTGTTTTTAGCGATTTGTGGATTAGTAGTGCTGGGTGGAGGTATTTATTTAGCCTTCCGTTACACCAGAATTGGGAATCAATTGCTATCCTCCAACCCCAGTAATCGTCCTCGGAAAGTGGAAACAGTGCAAGTATTACGTTTAGGACTGTGGATAAATTTAGGTGGGACTCTAGTGACATTGTTGGGAGCGCAGGCGATCGTGGGTACACTAGTAGCTAGGTCAATATCTCCCCAAGCTGTCACTACCCAATTATTTGACCCTACCCGCATCATTAGTGGTCTAGATATGTTGGTAGTTCAGGCGAACATCAATACAGTCTCAGCCCACTTTGCTGGGCTGGTTAGCTCATTGTGGCTACTCAATCGCATCAACAAATCTTAAACAAGATTTTAGTATTTGCCTTTCCTGTCATGGCAAGACAAAATCGGTATATGCTGATGTGTTGGCAAGAAGATACTAGGCGAAAGATTGAGAAAAATTTGTGCTGGATATTAAGCAAATAAGGGAAAATCCCCAACTAATTCAGGAAAGGTTGAATAGCCGCAGTGGTACCTATGACATTCAACCTATATTACAGTTAGATAAGCAACAACGGGAGTTGGAAGCGACCCGCAGTCAAATCCAAGCCCGGAGTAACGAAATTGGTAAAATTGTCGGACAAAAGATTAAATCGGGTATTAATCCTCAAGACCCGGAAATCCAAGCTTTGCGGGATGAGGGAAACTCCATTAAAGCCCAATTGAGTGAACTAGAACCAAGAGAAAAAGAACTCAAGGCGGAAATTGAGCAACTTATACTCGCACTCCCTAATTTACCCAGTGACTCTACACCGATAGGTAAAAGTGAGGAAGAAAATGTAGAGGTAAGGCGTTGGGGTGATGAATATCTACCCCAGAACCCGAATATTATCCCCCATTGGGAAATCGGCGAAAAGCTGGGTATCCTCAATTTTGAGCGTGCTGTCAAAGTTGCCCAAAGTCGCTTTGTCAACTTGATAGGGGCTGGTGCGGCGTTGGAGCGGGCATTAATTAACTTTATGCTGAAAACGCAAACCGTAGCTGGCTATGTAGAAGTTAGTCCACCCTTGTTAGTCAATACTGATTCTTTAACAGGAACAGGTCAATTACCGAAGTTTGCGGAAGAAAGCTTTAAGTGTGCTGATGATGAATTGTGGTTAATTCCCACAGCAGAAGTTCCTGTTACTAACCTTTATCGGGGTGAAATTCTGGCGGCGGAAAATTTACCCATTTATCACTGTGCTTATACTCCCTGTTTTCGTCGGGAAGCAGGAAGTTATGGAAGAGATATGCGGGGTTTAATTCGCCTGCATCAATTCAATAAAGTAGAGTTGGTGAAAGTTGTTCATCCCAGCACTTCTTTTGATGAATTAGAAAAATTGGTGGGGAATGCCGAAGCAATTTTACAGGCTTTAAAATTACCTTACCGGGTGATTAATCTTTGTACTGGTGATTTAGGTTTTGGGGCAACGAAAACCTATGATTTAGAAGTATGGCTACCATCTTCTGGTAAGTATCGAGAGATTTCTAGTTGTTCTAATTGCTTTGATTTCCAAGCGCGGCGAGCCGATATTCGCTTTAAGGAAGCGGGTAAAAAAGGGACGCAGTTCGTCCATACCCTCAACGGTTCTGGCTTGGCTGTGGGGCGAACTATGGCAGCTATTTTGGAGAATTATCAGCAACCAGATGGGACAATTTTGATACCGGAGGTTTTGCAGGTTTATTTGGGTAGGGAAGTTTTGTAATACGGATACAAAGCACTCTCAGGTTTTCAGATTTGGCGTAATTTTTTACGAATAACCTCCATATAATCACTTCAAGAGAGATTATATGGAGATATTGATACTGTTACTAGAATAATAGCAATTATTGATGTAAAATATGAGGATATACTTATATGAAATAATATGTTAACTCTGAGTTATCCACATATAGAAAAAAGTGACAATCAACCTGCAAGATTACAGCGTTTGCCTAGAATTAGAGTAGCCCAAATTGTTATGGATTATCTTGCCTATGGCTGGTCAGTAGAAGAAATGTGTCGTCAACATCCTCACTTAACCCATGCCGAGGCTCATGCTGCTATGGGTTATTACTTTGATCACCAACAAGAAATTGATCAAGAAATCCAAGAGGAATGGGAACAAGTAAAAGGAATTATAAAACAATCAGCACAGACTCCATTTTACAGCAGAATGAAAGCAAAAGGACTGTTGTAAGTGGCTATTGCTTTATACATGGATGTTCATGTGCCTCAAGCTATCACATCACAGCTGCGTCGTCGGGGTGTAGATGTGTTAACTGCTGTTGATGATGAAACACAAGAATTTCCTGATGATAAATTATTGCAGAGAGCAGCAGAGATTAAACGAGTCTTGTTTACCCAAGATATTCGTTTTCGAGTCTTAGCAGAAACTTGGCAAATAGAAGGAAAAAACTTTTCAGGATTGATTTTTGGGCATCAACTTGGTGGCACAATTGGTCAATTCGTTAAAGATTTAGAATTTATTGCCAAGGTTTCAGAGATTGATGAATGGATAAATGTAATTGAATATATTCCTTTCAGATAATTTTAATAATTACATATTGAAGATTGCGATCGCCAGTTAGGGTGGTGAGTGGGAGTTAGCGATCGCCTCAACTATAATTTAAGAAAGCGCAAAGGTTAATCAAATCCTGATTGCTATGTTAAAAAGTTACGAAGCGATTTATGAAAATGGTCAAATAAAATGGGTTTCGGAACAACTCCAAGTTAATACTGCTCGTGTCATTGTTACCTTTATAGAAGAAATTTTACCATCAAAGAAACGCCGCACTGTCCCTGAATCTATTGGTGGCAAAGGTAAGACATTGGGAGATATTGTTTAGTTTTATGACGAAAAACTTAGAAATAATTGTCACAATTACCACAAATGGCAAGTTGTTAATTAATGATCCTGTAGACTTGCCTGTGGGAGAATATCGTGCTGTTCTAGTATTAGAAGATCAACCAATCCAAGATAGTGTTCAAACTTCTGTTCAGAATGCTCAGGCTCTTTTTAGAAAATATATTCCTGCTAGTAGACATCTTTCTCAAGAATTGATTGAGGAGCGAAAATTGGAGAGTTTGAGTGAGTGAATTTGTTCTCGATGCCTCTGCTGTTTTAGCGTTGCTTAATCAAGAAACTGGCAGCGAAGAAATTTTGCAGTTGATTGACAATGCAGCAATTAGTACTGTCAACCTATCCGAAGTTATAGCAAAGCTGGCAGAAGCCGGAATTCCTGAAGACGAGATTAAGCAGATTCTCTTTCATCTCAATCTTGAGGTGATTCTTTTTAACCAAGAACAAGCATTGAAGGCGGGAATGATGCGTCCAGCTACTAAATCGATTGGGCTATCATTTGAAGATCGGGCTTGTCTGGCTTTAGGTGTTATTCTCAACCAGCCTGTTATCACAACTGATCGTTTGTGGAGTAACCTGAATTTGGGAATTGAGATTCGAGTAGTACGTTAGCGCATTGATGTAGATGCTCATAGATAACCCTATACCCAAATTAGGCATAGTTTCCTACTGTAGGATGTTTTGAGTCTCTGCGTCCGTTCCCTAACTACTACAATAAAAATATATATCGGAATATTTTGATTAATTTGCTCTATGTCAGTTTTAGCAGCGATCGCAGTCTTGGCGGTATTAATCTTGGTACACGAGTTGGGGCATTTTGTCGCCGCACGTTCTCAAGGTATTCATGTGAACCGCTTTTCGTTAGGATTTGGGCCTGTTCTGTGGAAGTACCAAGGTGCGGAAACTGAGTATGCTATCCGGGCTTTTCCCTTGGGTGGATTTGTCGGCTTTCCCGATGATGACCCCGATAGCGATATTCCCCCCAATGACCCGAATTTGCTGCGTAACCGTCCTATTTTAGATCGGGCGATCGTTATCAGTGCAGGTGTCATCGCTAATTTAATTTTTGCTTATATGCTGCTGGTAGCCCAGGTGGGCTTTGTTGGTATTGGACAAGCCAGTCAGCCAGGGGTTTCCATCCAACAGTTAGCGCCAGAGGTGAGTGCTGTTGCTACTAATGCTGGACTGAAACCAGGAGATGTAATTCTCTCCGCTAATCAAAAAGAATTTGGCACTTCCTTACAAGAAATAGAGGCTTTAAGAGACATCATTAAGAATAGCCCTGGTAAGTCTATTCAACTCCAGGTTGCGCGTGGAGACGAAAGGCTATCAGTTAATGTTATCCCCGAAGCCAAACCAGCCGGGGGAAGTATCGGGATTGGTCTGGCACCTAACGGCAAAGTAGAACGCCGTCCAGTTAGTCTGGACAAAGCTTTCAGCGTTGGCGCTAGCGAATTTCAACGCATTGTTGTCATGACCTTTAAAGGCTTTGGACAACTAATTACTAATTTTGGTGAAACAGCAGGTCAAGTCGCAGGCCCCATCAAGATTGTGGAAATTGGCGCTAACATTGCCCAAAACGATACAGCTAGTTTATTCTTCTTTGCTGCTTTAATTAGCATTAACTTAGCAATCATCAATATTTTGCCACTTCCCGCTTTGGACGGTGGACAATTAGCGTTTTTACTGATTGAAGGTTTGCGAGGGAAGCCTTTACCCAACCGAATTCAAGAAGGTGTAATGCAGACTGGTCTAGTATTACTCTTAGGGCTGGGAATTTTTCTGATTGTGAAAGAAACCACCCAGTTAACTACCCAATTGGAGTGGGTGCAGAAATTGTTCCAGTGAGTACTACTACCCGTAAATCACCTTCTAAAAAGCAACGGGCGTTAGAAGTTCTCTCTCGCCTGAAGCGTCTTTATCCCGATGCCACCTGCTCCTTAAATTACACCACAACAGTACAGTTGCTGGTGGCAACTATTCTCTCAGCCCAGTGTACGGATGAGCGAGTCAATCTAGTTACACCAGCTTTATTTAGCCGCTTTCCTGATGCGCCTAGTCTAGCGAATGCGGATTTAACAGAGTTAGAAAACTTGGTACGTTCCACAGGGTTTTATCGCAATAAAGCCAAAAATATTCAAGCCGCCTGTCGCATGATTGTTAGTGAGTATAACTCTGTGGTTCCCAACACAATGGAACAGTTGCTTAAACTGCCTGGTGTGGCGAGAAAAACGGCAAATGTGGTTTTAGCTCATGCCTATGGTATCAATGCTGGGGTGACAGTAGATACCCATGTGAAGCGCCTCAGCCAACGCTTAGGTTTAACTAAATATCCAGACCCCGTTCACATTGAACAGGATTTAATGAAATTACTGCCCCAACCAGATTGGGAAAATTGGTCAATTCGGCTAATTTATCACGGTCGCGCTGTCTGTAAAGCCCGTTCTCCTGTATGTGAGGCTTGCGAATTGGCGGATTTATGTCCGTCTGTCACGAAAACAATTATTGTTGGGTAGTACCGCAAGGCGGAAGTCATTAGTCATTAGTTACTTCCCCTATACCCTTACACCCCTATACCCCCAACCCCTTGATTTTACTTTTCATCAGTAAGTCACACAAAAATAGAGGCGATTAGCCTTTAGTAAATGTAGAATGGAAAATGCTGTCAAAATTGTTGAATTAATTTATGGCAAAAAAGAGTATGATTGAGCGCGAGAAAAAACGCGCTAAGTTGGTAGAAAAGTATTCTGCAAAGCGGGAAGCTCTGTTAGAGGAGTTCAGAACTACAGAATCTCCTCTAGAGAAGTTAGAAATTCACCGACAAATCCAACAGCTACCCCGTAACAGTGCGCCTAATCGTCGCCGTAACCGTTGCTGGGTGACTGGTCGTCCTAGAGGTGTTTATCGTGACTTTGGGCTATCTCGGAACGTCCTGCGGGAATGGGCGCACGAAGGTCTTTTACCTGGAGTTGTTAAGTCTAGCTGGTAGTCAACGGTCAACGGTCAACAGTTTTATACTATTGACTATTGACTATGGACTGGCTTTATTGCCCACAACAATGGTCTATACCTAGACTCTCTAAGAGTAGATCGCTGACGGCGTTGGCGATCGCAAACTCTCCATAAAAGCTTTTAGAAAAATCAAAGGCCTGCATCTCTGTGACAATAGCAATCACCAGAGAACCAAGGTCATTCTCGCCTTCCATCCTTTGGCGAACAAAGATTTGTGCAGCACGTTGAGCAATTTTTTGGTTAACTGCTTCGGGAATAAATTCTCTATCGAGCCAGCTTAGTAAAGACTCCTGCAACCATTGACCTTCAAGGTTAGGATTTGCGGCTGGTGGTAGGGTGATAGGTGGTATCGGTTGTGTCATCTGTTTTTCACCGCAGAGGAATATTATGGAGAGTGCAGAGGAGCGCCAAGTATGAGTAACAACATCAGAGCGCGTTCCTCTGATATTTTTTATTTGTAGTTTTATCTATGCAATATGATATCGCCTCTATTATTCAAGGCTACGCTCAAGGCTATTTTCTCATGGCTGACGACAATGATTGCCTGGGATGGTATGGAAGCCGCGATCGCACTTTGATTCCCTTAGATGAGCGATTTCGCTATCCTAAGTCTTTACAGCGTGTTTTAAACCAAGAAAGGTTTACAGTGGCAATTAACCGCGATTTTGCAGCTGTAGTGGCTGGTTGTGCTAACAGAGAAAGTACTTGGATTTCTCAGGAATTGCAAGAAATTTACTGGCTACTACACCAGACGGGTTACGCCTACAGTTTTGAAACATGGCAAGGTGAAGAACTAGCAGGCGGGATTTTAGGTATTGTCATTGGCGGTGCTTTTATAGGCGAATCGATGTTTTACCGCATTCCCGAAGGCTCTAAAGTAGCGATGGTAAAATTAGTAGAAAGATTACGCCAAAGGGAATTTGTTATGTTTGACGCGCAAATGATGAATCCCCACCTAGAAAGATTCGGCGCTTACCGTATTAAAGATAAAGAATATAAAACTCTACTAGAAAAAGCACTGCTAAGTTCTAGTACTCTAATTTAGCTGAACTGAGGTGAATTCAGCAATTACCAATTACCCATTACCCATTATTAATTACCCATTACCCCTGTACTTTTTTCTACGCTTTTGGATGGATGAATGACTGTATACGGTTAAGTAGAAATTAATTATAAACTTACTGAGGGTGAATCAATGACTACAGATAATGGACATTCTCAAGAACCTATTAGCAACTTAGAGTATGACTTTCTCACCGTGCTGCAAAACAAAGCTGAAGCAGTCAGAGCTTATGAAACTTATATAGAAGATGCACAAGCTGCTAACTCTCAACCTTGTGTTGATTTATTCCAAAAACTTCGTCAATCTGAGATCGAGCAAGCACAAGAAATTCGTCATCATCTGCAAGAAGTAATGCAGCACGGTAAGATGTAAAATTCAATGGTAATAGGTAATAGGTAATAGGTAATAGGTAATAGGTGAATTGTCGATTACTTATTACTATTCATAAAAATTAGTAGGGTGGGCATTGCCCACCTTATCAATATCAATTTTCTATGAAGTTGCATCAAATAAATGATCTAGAGACGTTGCATACAACATCTCTACAGTACAGAATAAAGTGCATTTTAATCAAGAAACAGTATCAGCTATTATTTTTAATAATTGGTAATGATTGAAATTGAGACGCTTGAACTGAAAAATCACAAATTGATTGAAATGGACAAAAACGGCAGTGATAACCAGGATTGGGTGGAAATATTTCGCTAAAATCACTAGTTTCTTCCTGATATTTTTGTACATCATCCTGGTGTTTTTTGGCTATATTGATTAACTCAAATTTCAAATCTTCTAATTCATTTCTTTTAAGGCTAATTAACTCTGATTCTTGTCCGAGTTCTAAATTATAAAATGAGGCGACAGCTTCTTTACCTGGGTAAAGGTAATTAGCAGCTAATAAATAAACGAAAGCTTGTCTTTTATCAAAAGCTGCTTTACCAGTTTTGAAATCTAAAATATGCAGGGTGTGATGGTTATCAGACTCGATAAAGACGCAATCCATCGCTGCATATAAGCGAAAACGGTCATCTTTCTGTTCGATTAAAATTGGCTTGGGAAAACCTTCATCACCGCGAGTCAATTGCAGAATTTTTTTACCTAATAATAACGGTGCATTGTAGTATTTTTTCAAAATTTGCAACACCCGTTGTTGAACTTGCATTGTGGAGTTGCTTAGTTTCAACAACTGTGCCACTTGTTCAACTCCATCGGAACGGGTTAACAAATGTCGATTATGATGAAATTCATAAACACCTTTTTGGGCTAGTATCCCAATGCGCTGAGGTGGAGTAGCATTCCCTAGCAGTGCTTTGACTTGTGGTTCGTTTTGACGCGCCTTGATAAACCCCCGTCTCATCTGGCAATGCCAACGTTCTTGCCCCACAGCAGGGGCAACTAAAGACCAGAGGTGATAACTAACAAAAAGTCGATCGGGGGTTGACATTGGTCAAGAGCAGTGAGAAAAAATACGGTGAAGGATGCTTGCGACTACGCACGCTTTGCGGGAAGCTTCCTATAGTGGTCAAATAGATGGGGGACAGTAGCAAACATGAGCGCTAGTAGCAATTCCAGCAAGATAAAATTTGGTACTGATGGATGGAGAGGCATTATTGCCGATGACTTCACTTTTCCCAATGTGCGAAAAGTGACAAGAGCGATCGCCAGTTATCTGGAAACAGCCTACACGAAAGATAGACCAGTTCTGATTGCCTACGATACTCGTTTTTTAGCTGATCAGTTTGCCCAGACAGCAGCTCAAGTCTTGGCTGACTTGGGCTGGAATGTCAAAATCACTGATCGGGATTGCCCCACACCAGTAATTGCCTATAATGCCCGTCACCTGAATTCGGCTGGGGCATTGATGTTTACGGCTAGTCATAATCCAGCACCTTATTGTGGAATTAAATATATCCCTGATTATGCTGGGCCTGCCACTCCAGAAATTACTGATACTATTGTGGCAAATATTGAAAGTGCATCGGATGAATTGCCAAGTGGCAAGCCATCGGGGTCAATTTCTACTTTTGATCCCAAACCAGACTATCTCCAGTTTATTTACACATTGTTAGATGTAGAAAAAATTAAAAGCGCCCAACTTAAAGTCAAGTATGATGCGTTATATTCTACATCCCGTGGCTATTTAGATGAAGTATTGATAGAAAGTGGCACTCAATTAGAAAGTTTCCACACTTGGCGGGATGTCCTATTTGGCGGGGGAATGCCTGAACCAAAAGGAGAACAGCTAGTGGAATTAGTCGAAGCTGTCCGCCGAGATCATGCAGATTTGGGACTAGCGACAGATGGCGATAGCGATCGCTTTGGCATTGTAGATGAGTTAGGTAACGTCCTCACCCCCAATACTGTGCTGTTAGTCTTGGCGCGTCATTTAATCAAAAATAAAGGCAAAACAGGGGCGATTGTCCGTACTGTGGCTACAACTCACCTGCTGGATAATTTCGCCGCTAAATACGGTTTGACGATTTATGAGACAGCCGTAGGTTTTAAATACATTGGGGAAAAAATGCGGGAAACTGCCGTGCTGATTGGTGGTGAAGAATCAGGCGGTTTAAGCATTATTGGTCATATTCCCGAAAAAGACGGCGTTTTAGCTGATATGCTGATTGCCGAAGCGATCGCCTATGAAGGTAAGCCCCTCAGTCAATTGGTGAAGGAAGCGATCGCCGAAGCTGATGGCCCCTTGTATAACAACCGTCTTGACCTACACTTAACAGAAGCTCATAAAGTCGCCGTCATCGACTCCTTTACAAAAAATCCTCCTTCCGAGGTAGCCGGGATTAAAGTTAAGGAAGTTGGACGTAAGGACGGGATTAAGCTGTATTTAGAAGAAGGTAGCTGGGTGTTGCTGCGTCCCTCTGGTACAGAACCTTTGGTACGTGTTTACCTAGAAACCAACTCTCCTGAAAAACTCAGCAAACTAGAGCAAGAGTTAGAGAGTACGATCGCTAAGTTAGGATAAGAATCTCAAGCGCAGATGAACGCCTGTGTTCATCTGCGTGTATTTGTGGTTCGTGGTTTTATGAAAACTTTGGCACCTTTTTTCACATCTTTAGTTGTAGCAGTTTGGGTAGTGGCGATCGCCATTATTTCCGTCCAAAATTTCGAGCCAGTATCTTTAAAATTCTTAACATTCCAATCAATTAAAATCCCATTTGGTATAGTGCTGGCTTTTAGTGCTGGTGTGGGATTTGTTGGTGTGGCTATTCTACAGCCACTCTGGGGTCTTTCCGGTTCGGGTAACTCTCGTTTAGAAGAAGACGCAGAATTTTTCGTTGATGATGAAGATTTTTAACGATAGAAAATGAGTATGATTTGATTATTTTGCAGAATATTACATACTAATATTCTGGTTGATTTTGGGAATTATAACTCTACATTAAGGATTTATCCCAAAAGCGACACAGGAGGCATCATCGATGAAAGCTTCAGAAACTAAGTTACAGCAGATTATTGAAGGAGCAAAACAGTACCTTGTGCCTTTATTCCAACGACCTTACAGTTGGGACAAAGTTCAGTGGGAAGCATTATGGAGTGACATTGTCGAACTATATACGATGGATGCGCCGCACCCTCACTTCATGGGATCTATTGTGACTATGCCAACCCAAGCTGTACCTGAAGGAGTAAGCAAATTCCTGCTGATTGATGGTCAACAACGATTAACAACAATATTTATTATCCTCTCAGCTTTGCGAGATAGAGCTAAGGAATTAGAGTTAAAACTAGCTGAAGAAATTAATCAAACTCTTTTAGTAAATCCTTTTAAAGAAGGATCAGATTATTACAAATTAGAACTAACTAGGTTAAAGTCAGATCGTGAAGCATTTCATCATATTATTAATTCGGAATCACATATTAGTAGTGGGATTTCGCAATGTTATCTTTTCTTTCAAAAAAAAATTATCCATAGTGGACTAGAACTTCAAAGAATAAAAAAAGTTATTTGTAGTAAACTTTCTCTGGTAAGTATTGTACTAGACTTAGATGATAATCCCTATCTGGTTTTTGAAAGCTTGAATGCTAAAGGAATGCCTCTTACACAAGCTGATTTAATTCGTAACTATTTATTTATGAGAATTGATATCAGTAATCAAGAATCAGTCTATACTGATTACTGGAAACCTATGCAGGAAATATTAAAAAATAATTTAACAGATTTTATTCGTCACTATCTTAATAAAAGTGGATTTGATGTCAAACAGAGTGAGATTTATTTTGCAACCAAAGAACGAATTAGTAAAAGTGATTCTCTATCTTATTTGAAGGATTTATATATATTTGCAGAATACTATGCTAGGCTCTTAGAACCTCAACGAGAACTCAATGAAAATATCAGAAAACATTTATACCGTCTTAATCGTTTAGACATTGCCACTGTATATCCTTTTCTTCTTAACTGCTACGATGATTGGGTTCAATCTAAAATTACCGAAGAAGAGTTTATTTCAATTTTAAAAATTATTGAAAATTTTTTGATACGACGTTTTATATGTAATGTTCAAACAAGAGGATTAAATAGAATATTTGCATTACTTTACTCAGAGGTTAGCAAAAGATCGAGTTTGGCTTCTGATGATTTTATCAAGCGTTTGAAATTAAGTCTTCAGAGCCGTAATTATCCGAAAGACGCAGAGTTTAAAGCTAGGTTAATTGATGTAAAGCTATATGGAGGTAATCGCTCTGAAAAGACAAAGCTTATTCTTGAATCAATTGAGGAATCTTTTAAACATAAGGAAAAAGTGTCTTTCGATGAACTTTCTATTGAACATATTATGCCACAAACTCTTAATGAATGGTGGCAAAAAAGTTTAGGAGAAGATTGGGCTATAACTCATGAATTATATTTGCATTCTTTAGGAAATCTCACACTTACTGCATATAATCCTGAACTTTCCAATAATGATTTTCTATACAAAAAAACTCACTATAAGAATAGCCATTTAGAGTTAAATAAATATTTTCACCATAAAGAATTTTGGCGAAGAGAGGATATTGAAGCACGAGCAGAATATCTTGCTGAACGCGCTTTACAAATTTGGGATTATTTTGGCGAAGAGGAAGTAAATCCGTCGGAATCTAGTATTTTGACTGGTACTACTCCCAAATTACTGCATATATTTGGTCAAGAATATTCCGTTAAAAGCTGGCGGGATGTTTTAGAAACGACTTTAAATACACTTTCTGATTTAGAGCCTGAGAAATTTAAAGAGATAATGCAGCAATTTCCTAGATTTATAGGAATTGATGAAAAAGATTTTCGTAGTACCCGCAAACTTAAAAATGGAGTTTTTATTGAAGTTAATTTATCAGCTAAAGATATTGGTGCTTTCTGTAGGAAAGCAATAGAAACAACAGAGTTATCAAGTGAGGAATGGTATGTTGAAACGGTCACTTAGCTTGACGATCGCACTCAAACTAAAGCTAAAATAATGAAGCGTAGTCTTGTAAAAATGATGAGTAATGAAAATTAAAGCAGTTATCTGGCAAGAAGATGATGTATGGTGTGGTTCTGTACCAGCTTTACCAGGATGTCACACTTGGGCAGATAGCTACGAACATCTATTAGAAATGTTACAAGATGCGATTCAAGGCTGGCTGGAAGTTGCTAGTGAACGAGAAGAGCTTGAACCAGAGCAACAGATTATTGAACTATCACTATGAAATCAGATTATGACCGTAAATTACCACAATATTATTACCATTGAACCAGGAAAAAGAGGCGGTAAACCTTGTATTCGGGGAATGCGAATAACTGTGTATGATGTGTTATCTTATCTTGCTTCTGGTATGACATACGAGGAAATACTTGATGATTTTCCTTATTTAACGCAAGAAGATATTTTAGCTTGCCTTAGCTATGCAGCCGATAGAGAAAGGCAAATGCTTACTATACCAGCATGAAATTACTTTTTGACCATAATCTCTCACCTCGATTAGTAGATCAATTGGCGGTTAGTTGTAGCTTGAGATAATTGATAAAATCTAGCAGTTCTGTTTCAGAAAGTTGATAGCGCGATCGCTTGCCATACTTTTGCTGTAAAAATTCTCTTCCCTGCTCTGGACTCCAATTTAATTGAGATAAATATGTATCAGTTTGAGCGATAAAACCTTCACGATGCTTAGATGAAGTAAAATCTTGATTAACATTTTGAATATTATTAATTTTTAGACTAACTTTCTGCCCTAAAGCTTGCCAATCTGTTTCTTTATGTCCATCCCAGCTAACACCTACAGCACGGTAAGTTAGTGGGTTATAGATTGTACAAAATACAATTGTTTTATCCCCAGGACTAACAGCAATGGTTAGAGGGTGACGCAATTGCTCGCAGGTCAAAACATCAAGTGAAAGTAACAAACTTTTAGCAAAGTAAGATTCGCTTCCCGAACGTACAACATACGGCTTATCTGCCAAAATATGTAAGTCAGTTTTTTCCTTTTCTCCATGAGAAGTTTCAACTTTTTTATCAATTTCAATTCCTGTAATTAAGCCTGTCAAAGCTTTGTCATAAATGGGAATTGGCTTTGTATCATCTGAAAGCGTATACCAACAGTGATCATGTTCTTTACTAACAAAAACATATTGAGGCTTGGGGATAGAGCCGAACCCTAATTTTACATTCATACCTGATTTAAATAAATGTGTCGTCAAGCGCTGAGCTTGTTATTTATATAGTTCCCCAATTCTCAAATCAATTAACATCAAATATATTGCATTAGCAAACTTAATCGAAGTGGATTATGGTCAAATTAAAACTCACGCACAGATAAAATCTGATGCGTGAGTATAAGCTTACTTGAAGTATTTGACCAGGAAATTATTAAATGCGATGTTCTACGAACGACAAGAGGTCATAGCCGAAAACAATCCATTTACAGTTTTTTTAATTTCCAGCCATTGTTTCTGGCTCAAAACCCAAGGTTTTTAATCTTTCTGTCAAAATATGGACTTGTTCTTCTGCTTCTAAACGTCGTTGTGATTCAAAATTTGCCCGTTGTTCTGCATCCAAAATACGTTCCTCTGGGGTAAGCAACCTTTCCCCTTTTTCGTTATACCAATACAACCACTCCCGCGCTATACCTTGATAAATGCCACGTTCTCTTCCAATTCCTAAACCAATTTCTGGTAGCCAAATTGGATCTCCTGACATGAGGATATATTCCCCATCTTCTAACCGATACACTTCCAGAGGAGATTTCTTGCGTCGAAAAGGGTTGTACACAACGTAGTACAAAATTCCTAATTCTTTTGCATAGAGTTCTTTTTTGCTGCTATATTCTCCTAAATGTTTCGGGGAAGCAACCTCCACCACTAAAACAGGTGGCTTTTGTTCTTCCCACAATACATAACTCAGGCGTAAGTCCCCATCAATAAAACGCTTAACCTCTATGCTGAGAAAACCATCTGGTACAATGGCAGATTTTTTAGGGTCATAGTATATGCCCATATTTACACCAAAGTACCAATCCCAACGATCTGACCACACTAAAGCTAGTGTTGACTTTAACAAGCTAGGAATTAAATCTTGTAGTTCATTATCCACAGGCGTATCATCAGAATCGGGTAACTCTTCAGACGATGGTAAACAGTGTAACGGGTTGTAGTTTAACATAAGTCGCATTACCTATTCCTAATTTTCTATAGGATTGATTATCAAAAACAAATTGATTTATTTTCTAATTGTCTTTGTGATAGGGGACTAATACTTGATTTTTGAAATATAGGTAGGGGAGCCACTGCGCCCTTACGGGTTTCCCTGCTTAGAGCAAGTGGCGTTGGGTAATGCCCACCAAAACCATGAGCCGGTGGGTATTGCCCACCCTACAGATACTGAAAATTTTATGTGCAAGTGCAGGCTACGCCAACAGAAATCGAATCGGATTCCTATAGAGATTTTAGAGTTAGCTTCAGCACTCAAGTGTGTTAATAAATTTAAATTATTTATCAACAGTAATGTCTACAACAATACTTCCTTGCGTGGTAAAAAAAGAGCAGGTACACAACCCGCTCCTTCAAGAATATAAGTAGAAATGATGAAGCACCAGTTAATTACCAATTACTGGCGCACTTAAGGAAACTTTTGGTGCTTCTGGTTTTTCCTGTGCCAAAGTCGGGACAGAATCACGTAACCTTGCTGTCAGTTGTACAGTTGTAGCGTCGTACATCTGAGTTAGTAGCTTGGGATAGAAACCAATACCAATAATTGGCACTAGTAGACAAGCAATGACAAATACTTCGCGGGGTTCAGCATCTATGAGTTGCTGATGAGAAACTAATTCTTCGTTTTCTTTACCGTAGAAAATTTCCCGCAGCATTGACAGAAGATAAATTGGAGTTAAAATTACCCCAACTGCCATAAGGAATACCACGATGACCTTAAATGTGGAGCTATAAGCATCGCTGGTAGCAAAGCCGACGAATACCATTAATTCTGCTACGAAGCCACTCATTCCCGGCAATGCTAAAGAAGCCATTGAACAAGCTGTGAACATAGCGAAAATTTTGGGCATTCGCTTACCGACACCGCCCATCTCATCTAACATCAGGGTATGTGTCCGGTCATAAGTCGCACCGACGAGGAAGAATAAACTTGCCCCGATTAAACCGTGGGAGACCATTTGTAACACTGCTCCACTCAAACCCAAATCGGTGAAGGAAGCAAACCCGATAATCACAAAGCCCATATGGGAAATTGAGGAGTAAGCGATCTTCCGCTTGAGGTTACGCTGGGCAAAGGATGTTAAGGCAGCGTAGATGATGTTAACTACCCCCAAGACAACCAGCACAGGTGCGAAATAAGCATGGGCATCGGGTAAAATGCCAGCGTTCATCCGAATCAGGGCATAACCACCCATTTTCAGCAGAATACCTGCCAGTAACATATGCGCGGGGGCTGTAGCTTCGCCGTGGGCATCTGGCAACCAAGTATGTAGGGGAATGATGGGTAATTTGATGGCGTAGGCAATCAGGAAGCCAGCATATAGCAACAATTGGAAATTTAAGGCGTAATCTTTGAGAGCGAGCGATCGCATATCAAAGGTGACATTATCGCCATAAAAGGCCATTGTCAAAGCGGCTAATAAAATAAACAGCGAACCACCAGCCGTGTACAAAATAAATTTGGTGGCTGCGTACTGCCGCTTTTTACCTCCCCAAATTGCCAGCAACAAGTAAACGGGGATTAACTCCAACTCCCACACCAGGAAAAACAGTAGGAGATCCTGAACGGCAAATACGGCGATTTGACCGCCATACATAGCCAGGAGCAAAAAGTAAAATAGCCTGGGCTTTAAGGTCACAGGCCAGGCTGCTAAGGTGGCTAGGGTGGTGATGAATCCAGTCAAAATAATCAGGGGCATAGACAAGCCGTCTGCGCCCACAGACCAGTTCAAATCCAGTTGCGGTACCCAAGGGTAACTCTCCACCAACTGTAAATCGGGATTGGCGAAGTCGTAACTGGTATAAAACGCGTAAACAATCAGGGCAAAATCAATCAACCCTACGATGAGGGCATACCAACGGATGGTTTTGCCGTCTTTATCGGGAATGATGGGAATCAGTAGTGACGCGGCTATCGGTAGTAAAATAATCGTCGTCAGCCACGGAAAATTAGCTGTATTCATCACAATTCTTCTGCTATTAAATTCATGTTTGCCAATAAGCCACTAGCTTATTAACTAGCAGCTTTTTGACGATTTGGCATTGATTGTTAGGTTGATTTAAACAACATAAAGAAAGATGAAGGCGGGTTAAGCTATACCCAGTCCTTCATCCCCATACAATATACTTCTTGCCCAATCATTAACCGTTTAGTTAGCAGAAGTTTAGTTTTTAGCACCAGGGTGCTGAGTAAAAACATAGTTCAGCTTTAACTCAGCACAAAAGTTAGGTGACACCGAAAACGATAACTAAGCCCAAAACAGCCCCGAATACGATGAGGGCATAGAATTGAACTCGACCGTTTTCGAGATATTTTAGACCTTCGCCACTAACCAAGGTGAAAAAGCCTGTCAAGTTGACAGCACCATCAACAACCCGGAAGTCCACTTCCATAACTTGTCTAGCGAGGCGACGCAAACCAAGCACAAATACACGGTGGTAAATGTCATCGAAATACCATTTATTAAGTGATAGTTCGTAGAGTGGCTTAATTTTAGCAGCGATCGCCGCCGGGTCGATTTTACGCTGCAAATACATCAGCGAAGCCAAGGTAATCCCAATCAAGGAAACACCGACTGAACCACCAGCCATGATGTAAAACTCATTAGGATCAAATTCAGCCGCTTTTTCCAGTACTTCAGCCAAGCTTTCTGTGGGCGAAAAAATAAACCGTTCAAAGTAATTGTTGTAGGGTGTACCTACCAAACCAATCAACATTGAAGGTATAGCCAAAATCAGCAATGGCAGAGTCATTGTCCAAGGTGATTCATGGGGAGAACTACTGTGATGACCGTGACCATCATGATGACCACCAGTAGCAGCTAATTCTCCTTTTTTCATTGCCCCAGGGCCAAAAACCGGTGCGGGTTCTGCTGACTCTAGTTCCAGAAGGATTGTTTTAGCTTTGAGGAGCTTGTCCTTAATTTTCTCGTCATTCCCCCGGAATTTGCCTTCAAATGTCGAGAAATACATTCTAAACATATAAAAAGCGGTAATCCCAGCAGTCATCCAGCCAATAAACCACAGCAATGGGTTAGCGGCATAAGCAGCACCGAGAATTTCATCTTTTGACCAGAAACCAGCAAAGGGAGGAATCCCCGAAATAGCCAAGCAACCAATCAAAAATGTCAATCCGGTGGCAGGCATATACTTCCGCAGGCCACCCATTAAGCGCATATCCTGTGCTAAAGCCGGGTCATGACCAACAACAGCTTCCATGCCATGAATGACGGAACCAGAACCCAAGAACAACATCGCTTTGAAATAAGCGTGGGTCATTAGGTGGAATAATCCCGCACTGTAAGCCCCTACGCCCATCGCCATCACCATGTAACCCAATTGGGAGATAGTGGAGTAAGCCAAGCCCTTTTTGATGTCGTTTTGGGTAATTGCAATAGTCGCACCCAAAAATGCTGTTAATGCCCCAGTGAAAGCAATCACGTTCATCGCTGCGGGAACGTGTTCAAAAACGGGGTACATCCGGGCAATTAGGAATACACCAGCCGCCACCATCGTTGCCGCGTGGATTAAGGCAGAAATGGGGGTGGGGCCTTCCATCGCGTCTGGTAGCCAGACATGGAGGGGGAATTGGGCAGATTTAGCAACTGGGCCGAGGAAGACTAAAATTGCAAACAGTACAGCCAGGAAATTGCTGATAGAACCTGTTTGGACGAGTTCGGCTAGGCGATCGCCCATCACGTTAAACTCGAAGCTGCCTGTTGCCCAAAATAGCCCCAGAATACCCAGCAGTAGACCAAAGTCACCTACACGGTTGGTGACAAACGCTTTTTGGGCTGCATCTGCGGCTGATTTGCGATCGTACCAGAAGCCAACCAGCAAGTAAGAACACATCCCCACTAGTTCCCAGAAAATATAAATCTGGACTAGATTAGGGCTGACTACTAGACCCAACATTGAGGAGCCAAATAGGCTGAGATAGGCATAAAACCTAACGTAGCCTGGGTCATGAGCCATGTAACCATCCGTGTAAACCATGACTAGCACAGCTACCGATGTTACAATCACCAGCATCAGGGATGTGAGATTGTCGATAGTGTAGCCCATAGTCAGGTGAAAATTGCCTGCTGCCGCCCATTCTAGGGTGCGGAGATAAGTTGGGTGTCCTTGGAGTTGACTCCACAGCAAGGTCAACGACAGACCCAGGGCCGCGCCCATGAGGGAAATGATCAACACAGCGTTTAGCTGCCGCAGGCGGTTTGTCGTTTGATTGAACGAAATTAAGCCAAGACCGACCAACATTGCTCCCAACAGAGGCAATACTGGGATTAGCCAGGCATATTGATAGATTACTTCCATCACTGACGTGTACTTTTAGGATTCTTGACTAAATTGTCGGAACTGTTAATAATTGTGACACACACCCTTGAGGATAAAATACCCCACCCAATAACAATTGAGTGGGGTATTAAGCATGGTTTTAGATTTGGGGACTGGAGACTGGGAATTGGGTCAAATTTTCCCCAATTCCCAAGACTTAACACCCAATTTCTTATCACGCTGTCCGACATTCTAAGTCTGCCGTTTTAGAGCTACTGTAGGCTTTAGGGCGGTTGGTATAACTGAGTCTGATTTCTTCCAACGCCAATCGTAAGTCATCTCTGCCGCGAAACCCTTCTAGACGATGGCGAATGATCCCATTTTCAATCAAAAGTAACGTGGGCAAAGACTTTAAACGATAAGTGTTAGAAAGTTTGAAATTCTCGTCAGCGTTCACCCCAACTAGTTTAATTTGTTCGCCGCATTGAGATTGAAATTGTAATAACAAAGGGTGGATAATGCGACACAACCCACACCAGGGTGCTTCAAAATTTACTAAAACCGGAACCGGAGATTCTAAAACTTCTTGAGTAAATGTCCGCTCACTAACCGACAACACCATGACGCCTCTAGAGTTATAGGGTTTTACTATCAAACTAGCTATCAGCAGAAGAAGTTAGCAAGCTAGTTAATGTTTTATAGCAGCTATATTTCAGTACCGCCTTTGACTGCGGTAAAAAAGCCAGCAGATTCTAAAAACCAATTTTAAGCTTTGGTCATGCCGATCGCTTCTACTGGAAAGAGTATTTTGGCTACTTTGCCGGATACTCTCCAAGAGATTTGATTGCTCGGCAATGTGCCACTATAAAAATTGCAAAACGGATCAACAGACCCCCACTAACAGCTGTTTCAATTTATCCTACATTGATTTGGTAGCAATTGATAAGTGGAAATTTTCCTTGAGTTAGTATTTTCTTCTGATAGTGGGGATCATGTGAAACTACCAGTTTAACCTACTAGTTGCTACAAACAACAGGGGGTGCGCCCACCAAAGTAAAGCGACAAAAATACCAACTCCTAAATATGCAGGGCGGATAAATTCTTCCCACTTGATAGATTGACGACCATCAATAATTGCGGCAAAGGGAATGATTGAGGTGCGCTGTTTCACAATTTCAAAAGCTTCGCCGTAACGCTTGCTCAAACGGCGATCGCCATGCCAAACTCCAAATAAATGGTGCAAAATCAGCCCAAAAGAAGTCACAAGGGTAAAGCTTGTACCTAACCATAGAGTATGGGCAATACACCAAATTACCTGTCCTACCATTTGGGGATGACGGGTAATCCGAATAATTCCTGTTTCATACAAGTGTACTTGGGGCTTTTGAATAGCCGCAATTTCTAGTAGATTGAAGGTGGCAGGATACAAAAACAAAAATGAAATAGCTGATAATACCCAAACTACAGCCTGTACTCCTGGTACATTCTGTACCTGCCAAAGTTGCAACCCGTCGTAACGGTGATTAAAGAAGTAAATAATCAATATGACAGCCAACGGTAGACTGACTAATGCAAAAAAAATGCGATAAAGCCTTGGCCCAATGTACTTTTCTGCCCAAGGTCGTAACGCAGCGCCGCCACTGTGGGCGATCGCAAAAGTTAATTGTAACCCCAGCATGACAAAATGACTCGGAGTCAACCAAGGATTCAGCATCATAGATACAGGTGAAGTAATTTAAAGAAAAGTTAATTCCATACAACCAATACCACAAAGTATTCAACAGGAGACTTTCAACAAGATTGTTGTGGTACTGTCTTTTTCTATTCCCGCCTCCAAGTTATAAGATGCAATAAATCATGCTCAGTAGCGCTACGCAGAATTTAAAATTCAAAATTCCTCTGGGAACGTTGGCCGGTGTCGGTTTCCGTCTCGCCCAATTTTTACAAAATTCAAAAAGCTTATATTTTAAGCTTTCCCTGATTTAGAATTGAGTATTTTATTCACGCCGTCGTGTACTAATAGTTGCAAAGCTATAAAACATGATTTATTGCTAACGTTGCTCCTTTCAAAGTTCGTGGGTTGAGCCTTATGTCTGACCTTCCTTTCACTTTAGATCAGTTACGCATTCTCAAAGCGATCGCCGTAGAAGGGAGCTTCAAACGCGCCGCTGATAGTCTTTATGTCTCCCAACCTGCCGTGAGTTTGCAAGTGCAGAATTTAGAACGGCAGTTGGATGTCCCTTTATTTGACCGTGGCGGCCGTCGCGCACAATTAACCGAAGCAGGACATCTACTATTGAATTACGGTGAAAAAATTCTCAGTTTGTGCCAAGAAACTTGCCGCGCTATTGAGGATTTACAAAATCTCCAAGGAGGTACTTTAATTGTTGGTGCTTCTCAAACTACTGGAACATACCTGCTGCCGAAAATGATTGGGATGTTCCGACAGAAGTACCCTGATGTGGCAGTACAACTGCACGTCCATTCGACTCGGCGCACAGCTTGGAGTGTGGCTAACGGGCAAGTGGATTTGGCAATTATCGGGGGGGAAATTCCTGGGGAACTGACGGAGTCTTTGGAAATTATTCCCTATGCCGAAGATGAACTGGCCCTTATTCTCCCAGTGTTTCACCCCTTTACCAAACAGGAAACAATTCAAAAAGAAGATTTATACAAACTACAATTCATTACTTTAGATTCTCAATCAACAATACGCAAAGTTATCGATCAAGTCCTATCTCGCAGTGAGATTGATACTAGGCGGTTTAAGATTGAAATGGAGTTAAATTCCATTGAGGCGATTAAAAATGCTGTACAGTCGGGTTTAGGTGCAGCTTTTGTTTCCACTAGTGCGATCGCTAAAGAATTACAGATGGGTGTACTCCACTGCACCCCCATTGATGGCGTAGTCATCAAACGGACACTGTGGCTAATTTTCAATCCTAATCGTTACAGATCCAAAGCAGCAGAAGCTTTTAGCCAAGAGATATTACCGCAGTTCGCCACTCCTGACTGGAATCAAGATGTGTTAAAACTGGTGCAAAAAAAACTAGTGGTAAATGTACTAGATGCAGCCATCCCCAATACTTCCGATGATGGCTAACATTTGGTCATTCGTGAGGCAAAGTAATCTTCTCCTCAACAGAAATGCTGGCGCTACGGGATTTTTCCTTGTTGGCGCTAGCCTACTCTACGACAATACCTGACAGCGAACCCCCAGGGTATGACTTAAGGTAGGGACATGAATATGCTACGTGGCGCTGATCACTCCCATAGAACGCAATACCCACGTTCTGGAGTCCAACAAGCCCTCTCCTTAGCTATCTGGTGTAATTAGTTTAGGGGATCAAGCGATCGCAATGCTCTAGTTCAGCTTGTTAAATTAGTTACCGCTTGCTACTCTCGCATTGGATTTGACTTCGAGCCAGTCAGATAATCAGTACTTAAAGTGATAGAAAATCACACATCCCGTAGATGAGTTCTTCGATGTTGACGTTGCCCGTGGCTTTTGCTGCAAACCGAAGGGAGATAAATTACTCAATATTGAGAAATCATCTTATTCCCTAAATGTCTCTGTCCTAATAGATAAAAAATAAGCATTGAAGCTTTTAAACAAAAACTTGCCCGATTACACAATCTGTTTGTGGTGGTCAAACAGATTGATGAGACTGAGCAGTAAGCGAGTGTTGCTGGCGACGACTTACTGCTGACTGATCGGGGGTAGGAACTGATAAGCGGAGCTTGACCGTTAAAATGTACCAAAATCTGCTATTGCTGGTTGGCAGAGTGGTAGTTCCCAACCGTAGATGCCCTATAAACAGTCAATTAAGCTTTAGCTAGCTCTGTTGATTGACTCTGCTGGCAAACAAATCAAGTTATCCCCTTGAGTAAGGATTAAGCCACGCTGACGTAACTTACCCATTAAACGAGTCACGGTTACACGAGTTGAACCAATGGCACTACCAATTTGAGCATGGGTAAGGGGGAAAGGCAGACAATAACCACGAATGACATCGGGATCAGTTTCGCTCATGGCTGGTTCTCCATATTCCTCAATCAGTAGGGTGAGGAATCCTAAGAGTCTGTCAATTGTACGCCGTTGTCCCAAGGCACTAAGCCACAGCAACTTACGCTGGTGTTGGTATCTGAAAGCATCCATCACTTCACGACGGAAGTGAGGCCAGTTGTCTAGATCGTGCCAATACATCCACAGTACGGCGGTTTGATCAACGTGAGCGTAGGACTGGAGTGTGAATGGAGACTGAGCCACAATTTCAAACGGCTGTCCCGCGCCCACAAATCCCAAGAAAGCTTCTTCTGGGGTTCTGTTGATCCGTCGAGAAGTCAATTGACTTGCAGTAGCACTAACCTGGGCGGTTCCTACCATGCGGATCGCACCTCTCTGCACTAAATAAAGCAACCCAGGTCTTGCTGGAATGCGCTCATCTTTGCTAAAGGTACGGCAGCGATAGTGTTCTTGAGCCCAGTCAAGAATGCGTTGCCAAGTCAAAAAAGGGCGTGATGCCTCAGAAAAGGAGGATGGAGATTGCATAGGTAACAAAGAGCGTTCGGCTGAAGACAAAGACGTAATAAAAAGGTGCAAGGAGTGTCTTTGTGTTTTTTGAGGTAGGCTTAACGCCTAACAGCGTCAGCCATCCAAAAAGCAGAGGGCTATTTGCGCTCTACTATTTTGTTATACTTCCTACTGTACAATGATGGTAGTAAAGTTTACATATTATTCATCGAATATTTATCAAATTTTATGCTATTCTCATTTTTCTTCGACAGAAATAATATTCTACCCTATGGCAGATGACAACTTATCAGGTATTTTATGAAACTTAGCCTCTCATAAAAACTAAGTGTATCATCCTCTACTAGTAAGTAAAAATACGGCAATTAGACAGTTACTATACAGCTACTTACTGGTAGTTGTGGATAGCTTTAACTCTCATCAGGAACAGCAAAGCACAATAAAAGCGGAAATTCCTCTATATAAAGGTAGAGATAGCCAACGAATTTTATATATTTGCGGAGTAGCTCTGCGACTGGCAAAATCTCATAATCGAGATCCAATGGAGATAGCCAGTGTTATTACTTCCCGATTATTAGATATATGTAAAGAAAACTTATTGGTGCGGATTGTTGATCCAGGTTGGATTCATCTAGAATTGGCTGACTCTTTGTTAGCAGCTTGGTTGCAAAATCTTTCACTGGGGGGTTTAGGAGACGATAGGGACACAAAAGAAAATGAGAGATTTGTCACTATTCACCCTTCTCGTTTGTTTGCAATGCAGTATGCTCATGCACGTTGTTGTTCGTTAATATTACTGGCTCAACGTGGAGGATTAATTCTATTTAGGGAACCATTACCAGATAACTGGCAAGAGCTGGCGCTGGGTAGTTTAGCATCAACGATGCAAATACCTTGGTTGAATGGTGAGGCAAAAATTCGCCTCAATCACCCAGCAGAAAGCTGTTTAATTTCTGAGTTAATACAAGTAGTAGATAGTTTGATATTTCCTCATGATGATAAGGTTATGAACTGGGAAAAATTAGGGTCAGATTTAAGCCAAGCTTTTGGCACTTTTTGGAGCCAGTGCCGTATTTGGGGGGAAGTCAAAACTACTTTGCCAGAAGTCACTCAAGCCAGACTGGGACTAATTTTGGCTACTCAGACGGTATTCAGATTTTTACTAGTAACCAAGTTGGGGAGTGTTGCGCCTCTTGAGCTTTAGATTTGGAAGTGTTTGGGCGTAATTTTTGTCTAAATCCTGTTATTCAAAGAGACAATAAAAACTTTTATAACTAGGTATTGACGCATTACCTAATGTCGGATATATTAGCTGGTGTGTGAGGAGCGAACCAGCAAGAACACCGAGACGAAACACGGCCAGTCGTCGGTGTTCTTTCTGATCTATAGGGATTTTTCGTAGGTGAGTTTGTCTATAATCCCTGCGCTATTTCAAAATTTAACTTTTTTAGAATCTAAACAACAAAAGAAATTTTCAGTTTCTACATTCTGTATTCTGTGGAAATATTAATTCTACACTTTACAAAAATTAATCAAGTAGGCTTACGAAAGTAGAAATTTCTCAATTGCGACAGCAGCTCCATCCTCTTCGACAGTGGGGGCTACCCATTGAGCGATCGCCTGTACTCCTGTGGGGGCGTTCCCCATAGCGATCCCAATACCGGCGTATTCCAGCATTTCCAGATCATTGAAGTTATCACCAATGCACATAACCTCGTGGCTTTGTATTCCCAGCAATTCTTCGGCTAGGTAGCGCACAGCATTGCCTTTGTTGACAAAGGGATTAGTTGCTTCAAAGAAAGTGGCGACGGATGTGGTGAGATAAAGTTCAGCTGGTGTGTATTGTAGGCGCAAACTGCCCAAGAGGTTGTTGATTACCTCTGTGTCATCGCACAAGGCTAAAATTTTTGTGGGTGCATTAGTTAAAGTTTGGCGCAAATCACCTACCGCAATGGGGGTAATACCAGAACGTTGTGCGTAAGTTGCAGTCTCTTGGGTGACTTCGCGCACGTAGAGCTGATCATTAATGTAGAAGTGGATAGATAAAAGCGATCGCCACTGTGGCTGTTCAAAATAATCTAATAATTGTTCAGCCGTCTTTCTATCTACAGGTAGATGTTGATGGATTTTTTGGTCAGATGGGTCTTGAATCCAGGCTCCTTGATAAGCGGCTAGGGGCAAAGTAGAGTTAATATCTTGATGAAAGCGGAGTGCCGAACGATACATCCTGCCGGTAGCGATCGCCACGGGAATACCTCTGGCTTGAACTGCGGCGATCGCTTCCTTAACATATGGGCTGACGGCGTTCGACTCTCCCGAAATGGTGCCATCTATGTCTAATACGAGTAGTTTAATCATTTAGTCAGTTGTCAGTTGTCATTAGTTCTTTGCCCTGCTTCTTATCTGCTTGCCTCATGACTAATTTACCAGTCTATTGGCAAACCCAACTGCTCTAAAATTTCTCCATTTTGCAATAGTGGCTGAATTTCGTTGTCTACTTGAATGCGTCCATTGGATAGTACTAGGGCGCGTTGAGTAACTTTTCCTAGCCAATGTAGTTCATGGGAAGCTATTAACATGACTTGCACTGGCAAATTTAATAGAACTCTTGCTAAGTGTCTTCGCCATGCTGGATCAAGTCCAGTAGTAGGTTCATCTAAAATTAAAATAGCAGGCTCTAGTGCCAAAATAGCAGCCAGGGCGGCAAGTCTTCTTTGTCCACCAGAAAGCTCGTGTGCTGAACGGTTAGCATAGGCTTCTAGACCGAAATCCGCTAATAAATGCCGTGCTTGATCCCGTGCTATTGGGGCTGGTACACCATAGTTAAGGGGGCCAAAGGTAATATCTTCTAAGATGGTGGGCATAAATAATTGGTCATTGGCATCTTGAAAGCCAAAGCCAATGTATCGCCTTACCTCAGGTAAAGTCTGGGGTTCTAAGGAGATATCGTTAATCCAGATTTTGCCTGATTGCGGTTGTTTGATGCCAATGAGGTTTTCTAATAAGGTACTTTTACCAGAACCGGTTGCACCCATCAACGCTACGCGATCGCCGGCATTTAATGTAAAAGAAATATTGTGCAGAACTGGTTCTTGGTGAGGATAAGCGTAAACCAAGTTCTGTACCCGGACAACAGCTTGATGGGAATTACGGCTGGAAGAGTGGGGGTGAGGAGTCAGAGATTTCAAAATTTATTACTCTCTATTTTGGGGAATTGGGGAGAAGGGGGATTAAAGATAGGAGGTGAAGGTAAAAAAAGCAGCGATCGCCCAAGCAAATATCAGGGCAAACCGTTCTTTGGCTTTAAAAGTAAAATCTATGGGTAACTGACCGTTATAACCGCGAATTACCATTGCGGCATAGACTCTTTCTGCTCTTTCCAAGCTACGGATATACAAAGTGCCAATCATGGCGGAACTAGCGTAGCGTAACCAGCCACCTGCACCTTTTAGTCCTCGTAATTGGGCGCTACGCTGCATACGTGTTACTTCTGAAAGCAAAATTTCTAAATATTGCCCAGTCAAAAGTAAATTTTCTTTTAATGCGCTGGGTACGGGTAAACTTTTCAGGGCGATGCCAAAACTGTGGGGTGGTAGGGTTAACAGAAAGCTATTCATGGCGATTAAACATACGAGAGAGCGAATCAGTAAAAAACTCGCTCTTTCCCATCCCAAGGGCAATGCTACTACTGATAAGAAGACTAATTCTGTACCTACCAATCCTCCTAATTTGGGTAGGGATACACGCAATACTGCTACCCAAATTAAGGCGATCGCAGCATAAGCACTCAACCAGTACCAAGCGTGATGCTTGAGTAAGGCTGTCCCGACAACAATCACCAAGGATAGATGTAAGCGTAACGGCAAAGCCATTTTAAGCATTCTTTGGTCTCACTACTTTGGCAATTCCAAAGGCAGCAGCAAAGCACACCGCAGCCCCCAAAAGTCCGGCGATACTTGTTCCAATTGCTCCTAAACCCTCAATACCATAGTCTGCTAATGGTGTCGGTACAGATATTCTGACTTCTTCACCTAGTTTGATAAATCCTAAGTCTTCTGCCACTCTTTCTAAGCCATCAGGCCAAGCTGAGGCGAGCAATGACAATGCACCAGCGACTAAGACTATGGTAACAACAGGTACTAACCAACCGCGAAATTCTTGTTGTTCTCCTGGTAACAAATCTGGTCTGGCTTTGGCTAGATAAGTTAATACGCCGCCAGTAATTAAGCCTTCACCAATGCCAATTAAAATATGAATACCTGTCATAGCAGGTACAACAGCTATGGATGCAGTCCCAGAAAGGACTAACTCAATCGCACAGGCGATCGCTGCTACTACGACACTCACGGCAGCCGCTATACCAGCCGCTAAAGGTAAACGTGCTTTAGAGCCGCCAAATAATCTTTGCAAAGTTTGGGTTAACATCCAGCCTACCCAAACGCCAATGAATGCCATGTTCAGAATATTGGCTCCCAAGGCTGTGATCCCACCATCAGCAAACAGCACGGCTTGGATAATTAAGACTGTGGCAATGCACAATGAGCCAGCCCAAGGGCTACCTAAAACAATCGCGGCTAAAGTACCGCCAAGCAAGTGACCACTGGTTCCCCCCGCTACTGGGAAATTAATCATTTGGGCAGCAAAAATAAAAGCAGTCGTTAAACCGAGAATGGGGGCGCGACGAATACCAAAAGCTGTTTGCGATCGCCCACTAGCAAACAACAGTCCCGCCAAACTTACCAAACCCGTTGCGCCTGCGACTGGCACAGACACAAATCCATCAGGAATATGCATGATTCGCCCCGTAACTAACGTGTTATTTCACACAATAAAAATAATCTCATTCAGGCATCAAACTAATAAAAAACACTATTTTTCTTTTGTTTTCAATGCCCTATTGGGGGATTTTATAATGATACTTGGGATATATTGACAATAAAAAAATCATCAAATATTGTACTTATTTAGCAAGTTATTACATTTTATTTAATTAGGGTTAATTGGATATTAATTTAAAAAAATATGTTAATAATCCGGTTTCCTAATTTTTCTGGAAGCTGGGAATTGGACTGTTAACAAAAAAGCTGCAATATCCTCTGCCGGAAATTTTCTGAATTATGCTCTTTAGTCGCTAGTTCTTCTGTGATGAAAATTTCATATATGGGTGGTAGTCCTAACTCTATACTTTCAAGGATTTCCCTTTGAGAAAAAATATTTTCTGGTTTTCCCTCTAAAATAAGCCTTCCTGCATCCATCACAAAAATCCAGTCTGACCAGCAATAAACTAAGTCCAAGTCATGACTAGCCATGAGTATTGTGGTTCCAGATTGATAAATTTTATTGAGCATGGCCATTAAGTTACGGCTTTGCGGTCTGTCGAGATAGGCTGTTGGCTCATCTAGTAAGAGTAACTCTGGTCTTAAAACCATGACATCAGCTAAAGAGACACGTTTTTTTTGTCCTAAACTCAGGTGATGTACCGGTCTTTCGGCTAATTCTGTTAGTTCAAATTCTACTAAAGCTTGGGTAACTCGTTGTTGAATATCTGCTATTGGTAATCCTAAATTACATAAGCCATAAGAAATATCTTCTTCAACAGTAGAGGCTACTAATTGTTGCTCTGGATTTTGAAAGACTAGTCCAACTTTCTGGCGTAGTTGTATAAGTGTTTTACGGTCATATTGTAGTGCCTTTTCCTGCCAATACACACAACCTTGCTGTGGTTTATATAAACCGTTCGCTAAAGAGAATAGAGTAGTTTTACCGCAACCATTTCTGCCAATTAAGGCACATCTTTTTCCTTGGGGAATTTGTAGTGTGATGCCATTGAGTACTGATTGTTGTGTACCTGGATATGTATAATGTATTTGTTCAAACGCGAGTAATGACTGCTGCATTATCTACAACTTGAGAGAATTTAAATTTAGAATCAGTAAACATTGGTTTAAATGCTTATATTTGGGTTATTTTATATTAATGAAGACAAGTTCTGGGTTAGTAAATTGTGGGGATTTTATTTACTTGATAAGATGAAGATTCCATTCTAAAATTATCAATAAAAAGCATCCAATGATTGCTTCTGTCGCATAGCGTTTAGATAAGCGATAACGACAAGGATGCCAAACTTGAAATTCCCCATTAAAGCCTCTTGATACCAAGCTCAAGGATATTTGTTGATACTTTTCTAGGGTGCGTTGAAACAATTGACTAATCAACAACGATAAGCTTTTCATACTCAGACTAAAGGTGGAGTAACCACTACGAGCTTGTTGAGCAGTCCATAAGTCTGAGGCTGTATTTAATAGAACGAAAATAAATCGGTACATTAATAATAATAAATCTGTGAGCAGTACAGGGAATCCATAACGCCGTAAAGTTTGTAGTAAGTCTGTAAAGGGGATAGTTAACATGACGAAATATAAGCAAGAAATAGAGGCGATCGCTCGTGTGAAAATCTGCCACACTTGTTCAAGTCCATGCTGACTAATATATAAATAATAAAAGCCAGTATTTAACCCATATATGGCATCATTCTGCACTAAATTTAACTGAGAAATTCCTACTCCATTAATTGCCAAAGCAGGTAAACTAGTTAACCAGAAAAAACCTGCGACATAAATTAACTTCAAATAAACCTTGGCGGGAATACCTGCATAAAATATCGTCCAAATACTCATCCAAATAGCAATTAATATTTGTACCAGTGGATGGGCAAAAGCTGTGATAATGAGTAAGGCGATCGCCAACAACAATTTCTGCTCTGGTGCTAATCGCCGCAATTTATTAGTATAAGCCAGGGTATCTATTTGTAAGGTCATTCCTTATTCCTTTGCTGTTGGGAACGTCCCTTATATAAACCAACTGCATAACCAATAATCCCCGCGCCTAAAGCAGCTTGTGAACTGAATAATAAGCTTTCCACTTCACCACTTGGTGGTTCAAATAAAGGTTTAAACCAAGGTTCATATCCAGGCTTCACCTCACTAATGACTTTTTCAGCTTGGCCATCTGCACCTGTAAATTCTGCACCCCGCACAAAGATTAAAGGTAATATTGCTAAAGCGATGACTCCGCCTATCAATAACCAATTACTAATACCTGGTTTAGATTGATTCATGGCTTTGAGGTTCCCTTTGGATTAATTTCAGCAGTTGGAGTTCTTGCGGTGAATAGGATTGTAGCCAGTTCCATACTAAGACAGTCAATAATCCTTCACTAATGGCTAGAGGGATTTGAGTAATGGCAAAAATACCAGCAAATTTGGCGAATGAGGCGATAAATCCGCCCACTGGTGCGGGAAAGGCTAAGGCTAGTTGGACGGAAGTAATAATGTAGGTTAGCAAATCTGCTAAGGTGGCTGCTAAAAAGATGGCGATTCTTTGCTTACCAGTTAACTGGATTGTCAGATGATATATCCAATAGGCGGCAAATGGGCCAGCGATCGCCATTGAAAAAGCGTTTGCACCCAAGGTTGTTAAACCACCGTGGGCCAGCAACAATGCTTGAAACAACAATACTAGACTACCCAAAACAGACATCGCCAAAGGCCCGAACAGCACAGCCCCTAAGCCTGTACCTGTCGGGTGAGAACAACTACCCGTCACAGAGGGCAATTTCAAAGCGGATAATACGAAAGTAAAAGCCCCCGCCAATGCTAACAATAATTTTAGTTCTGGGTTGGCTTTGGTGATGCGGGTGAGCGATCGCACTCCTAAAACCATAAACGGTAAAGCTACTAACCACCAAAAAGCTGCCCATCCTGCTGGTAGGTAGCCCTCCATAATGTGCATCGCATAAGCTGGCGCAGATGAACTAACAATGATATAAAAGCTCAGAATCCCCATGAGGATGAGGGAAGCGCGTTTCGATGTGAGAATCATTCTCGGCACACTTTATACCTGGAAAATATGTTTCATCGCAATAGTCTAAACCAGCTTATACCCTAGCTAACAATTCACAAGTAAAAATTAAAAATTCAAGACAATTACTAACATCATTAATCTTTGTTTGCTTGTTTAATAAGTGCATTAAAGTTTACTATCTATTTTTTATTGTGCTGATATATCTGTAGTGTCTACTTTAGCTTTATAGTCATGTCAAGGCGCTAAAGGTATCAAATTAACACTCAAAATTATTGTGATACTTCTATTTTTTTATACATTTAAATCAGTGATTAAACTTACTTAAGACACTTAATCAAAGTTTTTCTTTATTACTGTAGCCACAGATTTACTTCAACCTTCAAAAGTTTCTAGTAAGCACTTTAACACTTCCATAGACGATGGAATTGAAGTGATGATACTATGCACCATTGAAAAAGCTTTACATAACAAGGGTTTTGGAGTGTGTATCTGTCAAATTCTTTTTTCAGATTGCTATGGCTACAAAAATCTTTGGGGAATTATAGTTGGAGTTTTGCCGAATAAATTCTCACAACTTCTTGAGAATTATTGACAGTAAATCTTATGTCCTATAGGATACACAATGACAGTTGCAAATAATTAGCAACTTTGATTTAGTGCTGTGGTTGAATTTCATGCCCAATAATTTTACGCTGGGTAAAAAAGAATTTTGGAGTCGTCGTCAATTGCTCAAGCTGGGGTTGGGTAGTGTTGGCGTGGCTGGTGCAGCTGCGCTTTGGCAGACATTGAACTCACAAAATAAGTCTATCGTCAGAGTGCCGCAAGTGGAAATGGATGCAGCTGACAATGTTGCTCAACCCATGCGGATGTTGAGAGAATTTGATTATGGGACGCTCAAGCAAGAAAATGGGCGGACTATTCGAGAATTCCAGTTAACTGCCGGTACTTCAGTTATTCAACTCAATAGTGCTGTATCTTACAACATCTGGGATCTTAATGGTCGCATACCGGGGCCGACACTCAGGGCAAAACAAGGCGATCGCATCCGGGTATTATTTCACAACCAAGCTGGACATTCCCATTCTTTACATTTTCATGGGGTTCATCCAGCCGAAATGGATGGTGTCCGTCCCGTGAGTAATAATAGTGCCACCATTTATGAGTTTGATGCTGAACCTTATGGGGTTCATTTATACCACTGCCATATTGAACCTGTTACCCGTCACATCGCCAAAGGTTTATATGGAATGTTTATCATTGATCCGCCGACACCCCGTCCCCCGGCTGATGAGATCGTGCTGGTGATGGCTGGCTATGACGTGGATGATAATAACCATAATGATTTTTACGCCTTCAACGGACTACCGCATCACTATATGCACAATCCGATTCAGATTTACCAAAATCAATTGATTCGGCTGTATGTCCTCAATATCATTGAATATGACCCAGCTGTAACCTTTCATCTCCATGCCAACTTCTTTGATGTCTATCGTTATGGCATGAGTATGAAGGCGAGTGAGAAAACTGATGTAATCACGATGGGAGTTGCAGAACGGCACATTTTAGAGTTTGCGTTTCGCTATCCAGGTAAGTATATGTTCCATCCTCATCAAGATGCGATCGCTGAAAATGGTTGTATGGGTCAATTTGAAGTTGTTGCTAATAATAATCAAAATCATTCTACTTGATGCAGTTGTTAGCTACACCAGAGAATTGAGATAATTTTTAAAATTTAACTTAAATATTTTCCTAATTAGTTGATAATTAATTGCACTTGTGATAAATCATCATAATACCTATTGCAAAACTATATCAGATTTTATTTTAAGCAATAGCTGAAAAATCTAGTAATTTATGGGTTGTTATCACCTTTAGGAATCAAAATGGTTAAATCTCGCTATATCTGTTTGGCTGTTGCAGCTTGCGTCATTGTTTCCCTGAGTTCTTGTACTGGAGGTACACCAACAGCCGAAAATTCACAGCCAGCGAATAGTAATTCTGCTACCCAAACGACGGAAGCTGTCAACCATAGCAGTCATGGTAGTAAAGCCAAAATTAATATCAATACTGCTATCTTGTCAGAATTGGATAAGTTTGAGTCCAAGTTAGGTGTACCCGCATTATCCAACAAAATTCAAGGCAGTCGTCCCTACGGTAGTCCAGAGGATTTAGTTAGCAAGAAAGTGATTACTCAAGAACAGTTCGACCAAATTAAAGAGATGGTGACTGTGCAAGAAGTGGTGTTAACGGGTGAAGCCAAAGATGTTGACTACATGACCAAATTGGGTTTGATGAAGGGACATCTTTTGGTAGCGCAAGAATTACTAGATCAAAATCAGCCAAAACAGGCAGAACCTCATATAGGACACCCTGTTGAAGAGATTTATGTTGATGTAGAAGAGCAGCTGAATGAGCGCAAAGTTAAAGAATTTAAGACCACTTTGGTTAGTTTGCAAGATTTAGTCAAATCTAAACCAAAGGATGCCAAGGTAAAAACTGATTTTACCGCTTCTGTGGAGTCAGTTGATGGAGCGATCGCCACTTTACCAGCAGCACAACGCAGCAAACCCGGATTTGTCCTACAGGTGATTAACGGCTTGTTGGATGCAGCTAACTCCGAATATGGGGCGGCGATCGCAGATGGTAAAATTGCGGCAGCGATCGAATATCAAGATTCTCGTGGTTTTATTGTCTACGCCAACGAATTGTATCAAGGAATTTCCCCTCAAGTAGCGCCAGCCAACCCAGAAGCAGACAAAGCCATTAACGCTAGTCTTACAGAACTGATAAAAGTCTGGCCAGCAGCCATTCCACCAGCGACACCAGTAAAAACTCCCGAAGAAGTTACAAAACTGGTAAAAACCATTGAGCTAAACTCGCAAAAAGTTATCGACCAATCAAGCACTCAGGCACAAAAATAGCCCAAGGACTCGCTTGGAGGCGGAAACCGAGAAGTTTAAAATGGATAAGAAGTGAGATAACTGTTAAAAGTTAAAAGTGAACATTATTTAGACTTTTAACACCTGTACCCTTTTACTCATGACGCTCCATTCGTAATTGTAATCAACCACTCATGCAAGAGCTTGACCAAAATAAGGCCATTGACCTACTCAACGCCATCATGGAATTTGAACTCGCTGGCGTAGTGCGCTATACACATTATTCCTTGATGGTAACCGGCCCTAATCGCCTTCCCATAGTTGCTTTTTTCAAAGCACAAGCCAGTGAATCTCTACTTCATGCCCAACAAGTGGGAGAAATTCTCACAGGATTAGATGGACATCCCACCCTGAGAATTGCCCCAATGGAAGAAACCTACAAGCATTCAGTCAAGGATATCCTACAAGAAAGCTTGAACCATGAGAGAAAAGCACTGGAAATGTATAAATCTTTGTTAGATACTGTAGCCAATGCCAGTATTTATCTAGAAGAATTTGCCCGCAGCATGATTGGACAAGAAGAGTTACACAATCTCGAATTGAAAAAAATGCTACGAGATTTTATCTAATAGTCAATAGTCAGTAGTCATTTGTCAGTTGCTATGAAAATAAATCATTTACAACTGACCACTGATTACTGATAACTGACCACTGACAACAAACAACTGATTATGAACTTTAGTACTGCTCTACCTACTTTTGTTATTACACTCCGAGAAGGAGTAGAAGCCGCCTTAGTTGTTGGTATTGTCTTAGCTTTGCTCAAAAAGGCTAAACAATCCCGTCTCAACCCTTGGGTGTATGCTGGTGTCGCCGTTGGTATCGTTATCAGTGCGCTAATTGGTGTGCTATTCACTTGGGTAATTAAAGCAGTTGGAGCCGCTAATCCTCAATACACGGTGGTAGTGGAACCGATGTTAGAAGGCGTGTTTAGTGTGTTGGCGATCGCTATGCTCAGTTGGATGCTAATCTGGATGACAAAGCAAGCCAGATTCATGAAAGCGCAAGTCGAAGGAGCTGTTACAGACGCACTTACCCAAAACTCAAATGCTGGCTGGGGTGTTTTTAGCTTAATTCTCGTTGCCGTTGTCCGTGAAGGTTTTGAAACAGTATTATTCATCGCCGCCAATTTTCAGCAAGGACTTATACCGACAATAGGCGCTCTGGCGGGTTTGGCAACAGCAACAGCTATTGGTGTACTTTTATTTAAATTAGGCGTTAAAATTGATATCCGCCAATTCTTCCAAGTGATGGGCGTTTTATTAGTATTAATTGTTGCCGGATTAGTTGTTTCCGCCTTAAAACATTTTGACGATGCTGTAGCCAACTTAGCTCTTAGCAGCCGCGCCTCAGAAAATCTTTGTTTTTATTACCAACATTTTACTAAAATTCACTCTTGTATTTTAGGGCCTCTGGTTTGGAATACTGAGCAAATATTACCCGATGAACAGTTTCCTGGTGTAATTCTCAAGTCCTTATTTGGCTACAGACAACACCTGTATATTGTAGAAGCAGTGGGATATCTCTTATTTTTAGTAACTGTTGGTGGTTTGTATTTCCGCAGTTTAACTGGCGGTTCCCCCAAATCTAGTAAAAAGATATCAGTTGCCCAAAGATAAAAACAGAGATTAACCCCCGACTTTCTATAAAAGCTGGAAAATTAAACTTTTACCCCAACAAATCTTTTTTAATCTGCTCACAAGCCTGCTTTATCGCATCTATACTACCCGGATTCACCAACCCATAATAGTCAAAAACATAGACTCGATTATTCTTAGTCGCGGGTAGTTTTTGCCAAAAACTCTCTTTTTTGAAGGAAGCTAAAACTTCTGTTTTTGAACCACCTTGAGGAGGGGTAATCAGAACAACCGCTTCTGGATTAGCTTCTAAAACTTTCTCAGCCGAAAGAGTTACATAACCAGCAATTGGGCTTTTTCCTTGCAGTTCTGCTGCTAAATTTTTTACTTGGAATTTTTCTAGTAAATCCCCAGCCCAACTATTCTTATTTGGAGCTAAAATTGGTTGACTACTAACCAGAACTAAAATAGGGGTATTTGTTCCTGGCCTATCCGCTAGAAAACTTTGATAACGTTCTAACAAAGGTTGGGGATTAACATCAATTAACTGAGCCAGTTTTGCTGTAATCTCTTCCAACGACTTCCATGTATTTACTTGAGTAAGTAAGGTGGGAATACCTAATTGTTGGAGTCTTTGAATTGGCTGATTAGAAAAACCTTCTGCACCAATAACTAAATCAGGCTTAAGTGCCACAATTTTTTCCAAATTGGGAGGACTTTGACCTTCGCTGATACGAGGTATATCTTGGAAACGGGGGTCATTTTTAAATAATGAACTACCAGCAATACCTACAAGCTTTGTTTTATCCAGTTGAAAAATGATATCTGTGGTTAGAGAAGAGAGTGTAACAACTCTTTTGGCGGATAATTTTGCTAATTCTTGAGATGGAGTATTAGTTGTTGTAATACTTTGCGTAGCTTGTGCTTGTGGCTGCCGAGTATTTGTAGTATTACACGCAGTTAAAATTATGCTCAATAAAATTGCAAAAGTAGATAATATCCAGCGACGGAGCATATAATATTTCCTTTTTGACTACAGATATAATTATCAGCCAGTTATCAGCTCTGAAAATCCAATTTGATTATTGAAAGGGCGTTGCTGATTGGTATTTAAGTATCTGTAGGGTGGGCAATGCTCACCGTATCATAGTTGTGGTGGGCATTGCCCAACGCCACTTTCGTGACTGCCGGGAAACCCCGAAGTTCTGATGCCTGCGGCGGGCTGCGCCAACGGAAGAAACCTCTGCCCAGACTTCTCTTCGTCCAACGTAGTAGCTCCTCTACGTATATTCGGAAATCAAATACTAGTCTTATGGTTATATAGCAGTCCTAAATCATAGGTCTGTGTTGACAACCAATCACGTAATACTGCCATATTACAAATATAAAAAAGCGAGTATAGGCACTAGTCAATGTCTTTAAAAATAAATTCTGATGACTATGCTACTCGCTGTGATATATACAAGGTTTTTGAGAAAAGCTTTACTTAATATATAGTAAGAAACCGAAAATTAGATGTTAGATAGATAACAAATTATTATTTTCTTGAAATTTTGTTAAGTATGATTTTTTACTTTATCGATAGAGGATGACAGTTGAGTGTTTTCAGCATCATGATAAGGGGACACCCAAAAATAAATTATTCCAAATTTACGGTTAGTAGGGCGCGTCAGTACGAATAATTGTTTATAAAGCTAGGTTTTCTCGCTCTGACGCATCCTAATATTTTGGATATTTTTTATCTGCGAGTCCCTAAGAGGAGCAAACATTCACAAATTCCAGTTACGGCGCAGATAAAAGAAACCCTCTAACCAGTCTTGCCAAACTGTGTTGCTGTTGAACCTCTGTTGGCTGAAGTTTCGTGCTGTTTGTTCTAAAATTTCAGAGAAACTCGGATAGACAACAGATAAATTACCTAAGTGTTTCACCGGAATGTTTTGGGACATTGCCAAAGCAATGAGATTAATTAACTCTCTGGCTTCCGTACCAAATATAGTAGCTCCTAAAATTTTGCCGTTGCGTAGCACAACTAATTTACAAATACCCGTAATTTCATTTCTCAGTTGGGCTGCTGCTATGGATTTATAGTAATGCCGTAAAACTATAACTTCTTGTTGACTAAATTGATGTTTTGCTTGAATATCTGTCAAACCAACCTGCGCTAAGACTGGATAGGATAGTATCGCCCAAGGAATGTTTTGGTAATTAACTTGCCATCTGGGAAAAAACAGAGCATTGTTCAAAGCAATTCGGGCTTCGTGATTAGCTATGTTAGGGAAATCGTAACCACCGATAACATCACCACAAGCATAAATTCTGTGATTGGTGGTTTGTAGTTTGTCATTGACTAGTAAACGATGTTGATGCCATTTCACTCCTACTTCTGGCAAATTGAAAGATTCAATATTTGGTTTGTGTCCAATTGCTATGAGAATCTCATCAGTTTCAATGGCTTTTTCTCCTGCCTGAACCCATTTTTTATTGTCGATTCGTTTGACTTGTGTCACCATTTTTTGAGTCAGGACGCGCACACCATCGACTTCTAACTGTGCTTGAAGGAACTGAGCAATTTCTGGGTCAAGCTGAGGTAGCAGATGAGGAGATTTAACTACCAAAGTGATATTACAACCCAGTCTTGCTAGAGTTTGTGATATTTCGATGCTTTGAGGAGTACCACCAATAATTACCCAATTGTGGGGTAGTTCAGAAAATTGAGAATGTTGTTTGTATAAATATTGCCAAATATTTGCTGGTGTCAGGTAGTCGGTAGTTTGCAGTCCTTCAATTTTGGGGATTGCTGGTAGGGAACCACTGGCGAGTAGGTAAGTGCGTCCGCGTAGTAGGCGATGAGTTACGGCAAATGCTAAATGGGGTGAGCTTTGGAATTGTCCACTGTCAACAATGACATCGACTCCTTGGGCTGACAAGTGAGCAAGAGACATTTGTTCTTGGACGTTAGCGGCAATGCCTTGAGCCGAAGACAATGCTAAGGAAATTTGGCACTTTTCGGAAGTATCAACGTGTACAGCATCGATGCCACAGCTAGCCAAATTGTGCAAATTTTGGGTTAGGTTGGCAATTTCCCCTATAGCTTGGTGAATAATCAAACTATTATTTTGCTGAGATTCCACCAATGCCACTTTCGCCCCCATTTGGGTGGCAGTGAGGGCGGCATAGCGTCCTGTGAGACTGCCGCCAATAATCACGACATCGTAATCAATAGTCATTAGTCATTGGTCAGTAGTCAGTGGTCAGTGGTCAGTGGTCAGTAGTCAGTGGTCAGTGGTCAGTGGTCAGTGGTCAGTGGTCAGTAGTCAGTGGTCAGTGGTCAGTGGTCAGTGGTCAAGAGAGTTTTGGGCTATTGTCTTTAGTGCTTTTGTTAAGCGTTGATTGTCGGTGTGAGAACGGACGGCGAGGCGGAAAAAACGATCGCCTAGTTCTTTAAAGCTAAGACAATCACGGATTAAAATCTGGTGCTGCTGGAGTAATTTTTGCTGTAATTCTAAACTCGATTGTTGTGTTTCCACTAGCAAGAAGTTAGCAGCACTGGCTTGGGGTGTTAATCCTGGAATGGCGGTTAGGCCTTGGAATAGTTCCTCTCTTGCAGGTGGTAGCCATTGCCAAGTTTGTACTTGGAATTCTCGATCCTCAAGGGCAGCTATCGCCGCCGCCGCCGCCAAAGTATTGACAGGCCAGGGGTCACGCCATAATTGCCATTTTTGCAGACGATCAGGGTGAGCGATCGCATATCCTAATCTCAGCCCTGGGAGACTGTAGAATTTTGTCAGCGATCGCAATATCACTAGGTTAGGATATTCTGCCACCACTGGAATCAGGCTTTGTTCCTCATCAGGAGGGACAAAATCCATAAATGCTTCATCCACCACCACCAAAGCAAATTGTTCCAGCAGAGGTAAAATCGCCTCTCTTGTGAATAGCTTGCCTGTTGGGTTGTGGGGATTGTTGAGTAACAAAGCATAGTTAGTGCTGAGTCCTGAGTGCTGGGTGTGAAGTTGCGTTAAGTGACATTCTGTACCCAATACTCGTGACTCAACACTAACAAGGGGAAACTCCAGTACTCTAGCGTGGTACGCCCTTAAGGTGCGGTAGTAATCGCCAAAGGCTGGAGTTATTAAAACTGTTGCGGCTAATTGAGCTAATTCCCTACCTGCGAGAGTAAGTAATTCTGCTGAACCATTGCCCGGCAGAATCCACTCTAAAGGTAATTGATGGAAATGACCTAGAGCCAGTCTCAGTTCACTGTAATCAGGATCTGGATAGTGCCTGAGATTACTAATTTGTGACTGAATAGCAGCGATCGCACTTTGAGGCGGCCCCAACGGGCTGATGCTAGCAGAAAAATCTACAATCGCATCCGCAGGACAGCCAGCCAACGCTGCTGCCCAAGCTAAATTTCCCCCGTGATCTGGTTGCCGCATCAAATTCAGATTCCTAATACTAGAACCTATGCTTTTGGGGGTGCTACTTTTTCTCTGAATAATTTACCGGCAGAGAAAGCAGGAACCCTGGTCGCTGGAATTTCCATCTTTTCGTTAGTTTTGGGGTTACGACCTTCACGAGCTTTACGTTCCCGTGATTCAAAAGAGCCAAATCCTACCAGCGTGACTTTATCGCCAGAAGAGACAGCTTCAATAATCGTTTCCAAAGCAGCTGTTAAGACGGCATCAGCTTGTTTTTTAGTAACACTAGCTTTTTCAGCTACGGCATCAACCAATTCACCTTTGTTCATTTGGAACTCCTTAATGTTTACTGGATATTCAGTACAGTTGCACTTTGTCGCATCTTTACTGAAGTCTCTGTTTGGAGAGATACAAAAGTCATCCTTTGGGAGTATATATACTCAAAATGGCTGTACATCCCATCGGCTCTACTTTTCAATGAATCATTCTAAGGTGTTGTAGCCAGAAGTGGATAGATGAAACCATTAATTTATATGGATTTCGGCATTTTTTTTATTTTTTAGGTCATTGTTGCACTCAAAACCACCCCAAAAGTAGGAAAAAATACCTAGTAAATACCCTTGTGGCTAGGGAAACTTCGACTAAAAAACGTCGCCAATCATCTAAATTTAAAATGCAAAATTTTAAATTTTAAATTTCAGAAAGCTAGATTTAATCTGAGTTTGCGGGTTTAAAGTTGTCATCCCCTTTGTGCAAATTGCGATGACAGGGTAGGTTACTCAAATACTGAATGTTAAATTGTGTTAACAAAATTAATCTCTGCCGCCTTTAATCAGGGTTATTTGGCGATCGCCAAGCCCTGTCATCACCTATTATTTAGTGCATATGTACTAAATTCTTGGTTTCGCCGAAATAGGCACACTGCTGAATAAACCGTCGGGGAATTTCTCCACTCTCTCCCCAATGGAGATGAACATAAGAGGCGTGGATGTTTTTCGGGAAACCCCATCCTTCACAACCCGTATTTTCTGGGCAATCATAGCGGTAAGTTTCAAATAAGGGCTGAGGGGGCGCTGTAATCAAGCGTGAGCGATGAAACTCGTGTCCATAAATGTGAGTACCTGCGTTCACTAACAAGCCATCCTGCAAGGCTACAGCACGGCGATATCCCAAAGTTAAACGTCCACCCATTGCTGCAGATGTAGGTAACACTCCCACCATCGGCCAAGATTGCCCTTCAAAATCGACAATTTGCTCACACAGATACATCAATCCCCCACACTCAGCAATCGTAGGCATTCCTGCGAGAATAGCTTGTTTCACCGCATCACGGGCGCGGCTATTTGCGGCTAGCTGTGGGGCAAACACTTCTGGAAAACCGCCACCAAAATACATTCCCTGCACACCCGATGGTAGTTCCCCATCCGTTAAAGGACTCCAGAAAACCAGTTCCGCCCCCAACTGCTGCAACAAATCAAGATTGTCTTGGTAATAGAAATTAAAAGCGCGATCGCGGGCAACGGCGATTTTAGGGGGATTGGGGATTGGGGATTGGGGATTGGGGACTAGGGATTGGGGACTAGGGATTGGGGATTGGGGACTGGGCGAAAATCTTGCAGTCAGTTCTCCCCCTGCCTCCCCTGCCCCCTGTCCCCTGCCCCCTGCCCCGCTTACTTGCAACAGAGGTAATAAACTTTGCCAATCGAAACAAGCATCGCCTAAATCAGCAAGACGATTAATGACAGCATCTAACTCTTGTAATTCGGCAGTGGGGATTAAACCGAGATGGCGATCGGGAATGGCAATGTCATCTTGACGGCGTAGCACACCGAGTATAGGTAATTGCAGAGGTTTTAGGGCATCTTGGAGGAGAGAGAGATGGCGATCGCTGCCCACGCGATTTAACACCACCCCAGCAATTTTAATACGGGTATCAAAAGAGCGGTAACCGTGGGCGATCGCTGCCACAGAACCAGACAAGCGACTACAATCAATCACCAAAACCACAGGCAAATCTAAAAGCCGTGCCACATGAGCAGTACTAGCAAAGTCACTGATACCAGTAGTCGATTGTCCGTTATGGTCAACAACTGACAACTGACCAATTCCATCAAACAACCCCATCACCCCCTCAACCAGAGCATATTCACTCTCTTGGTGATGACGAGCAAAACAATCCTGAACGTAAGCTTCTGAAGTCAAAACTGGGTCTAAATTGCGGCAAGCACGACCAGTCACATAGCTGTGAAACATCGGGTCAATATAGTCTGGCCCGACTTTGAACGACTGTACTATGGCACTACGCCGACATAAAGATGCTAAAAGGGTGAGTGTGACTGTTGTCTTGCCCACCCCGCTACGTTCCCCAGCAATCACTAAAGCCATAACAAAATAGAAGTCTTTAAATCTTAGAAGAGTAGTATATCGTCCTAGCTAAAATTCGGACTTGGCACTACTTAGTCATTATTTGCGTCAAGTTCATCGTTAGGACTTGCCTAAATATTCAAGTCCTGACTAAAACCTATGTAGTGCAGCAATATATGGATTGTTGCCTTGAATCAAAAAATTCCCCATTAAGCATCAATTTTGAGCCAGTAATGCCAATTGAATTCCAACCCCAAAGCATTCGAGTTAACACTTGGTTAACTAAGTTATTATCCATACCCAAAAAATTGCTTTTTGTTCTTCAAGGTTGGCGGTCAATTAAGCGACTTTTTCCAGTCTTGTTTGCACTGTCATTTACTACAGTACTATTACTACAAAACCTCACGCCAGCAACGGCGCAAATATCCCCATCACCACGACAAGAAATTCGGGGAGTTTGGCTAACAAATAATGACTTTGACATACTCAGAAATCGCGCTAAAGTGCAGGACACACTGACTCAATTGCGGCGGTTGAATTTTAATACAATTTATCCCGTTGTTTGGAACGATGGCTATACCAAGTATCCCAGTGCTGTCACCCAACGGATGGGCATCCCTTATTTCTTTCGAGGCACAGAAGGGCAAGACGTAATTGCAGACATTATTAGTCAAGCTCGTAGTCAAGGCTTACTAGCTATACCTTGGTTCGAGTTTGGTTTTATGGCTCCCTTAACTTCCGAACTAGCATCCCAGCATCCAGATTGGCTGACACAAAAGCAGGATGGAACCCAAACCTCAATTTCTGCGGCGGGTGAAGTAGCCTGGCTGAATCCCTTCCACCCAGAAGTACAGCAGTTTATTACTGACCTGGTAGTAGAAATCATTACCAAATACAACGCTGATGGGATTCAATTTGATGACCACATGAGTTTACCCGTTGATTTTGGCTATGACAAATACACAATTAATCTCTACAGACAGGAAACTGGGAATCCGCCGCCGCCTAATCCTCAAGCCCAAGCATGGATAAAATGGCGGGCAGATAAAATCACCGCTTTCATGGTGCAACTCAATCAAGCTGTGAAAGCCAGAAAACCCAATGCCATTTTTGCCGTTTCGCCCAATTACTATGACTTTGCATACAAGTTGCAATTACAAGATTGGCTCAACTGGGTCAGGTTAGGTGTTGTAGATGAGTTAGTAGTCCAGGTTTACCGGAATGATTTGCAAAGTTTTAATAGTAAACTCATCACTCCAGAAATTCTCGAAACACAACAGTTAATACCTACTGGTATAGGTATTATGACTGGCTTGAGAAATCGCCAAGTTTCCATGTCACAAATTCAGTCGCAAGTCAGGGCGGCTCAAGAACGTGGCTTAGGAGCGGTCTTTTTCTACTACGAAAGCCTTTGGGACTATGCACCAGAGCCAGTGGCGCAACGACAGGCTGCTTTTCAACAACTGTTTCCCAATCCGGCTAGGCGTGATACTTCTCAAATCACAGCCCGAAAACCGAGTTTTAATACTATCTCAGTTCCCTTATATACAAAAGGTTCTGTTGGGCAACGAGAGCGGGGTTATTTTCTCGAAGTAGCAGTGGCTGGTGGTCAGCCAAGGCGTGTTCTGATGGATACAGGCTCTGGGGGGCTGAGAGTGCCTAGAGAGTTTTTAGGCAATGCCCCTATCAATAGAACTGGTCAGATAGTCAGAGAGGTGCTAAACGATGGCACTATCCTCGAAGGAGAGTTAGTTTACACAAGTATGCGTATGGGGTTAATTGCCACTGAAGAACCTGTGCCGGTGCAAATCGTCACCAGTCGCCAATGTGTAGCCCAAAAACCTAATTGCTCTGCCAGGGGTAACACACCGTTCTCTGGTATTATCGGTGTCAACTATGCAGAACGCTCACTGCCTTACAATCCTTTGAGAAAACTACCAGGGAATTTAAGTAACGGATTTATTATTGCAGGCGATCGCACTAGTGGTAACAGTAGCCTCATCCTGGGTTTAACAGCACAGAATCGGGGAGGATTTAATCTAGCTTCCCTGACTCAACAACCCGCAATGAATAGTATTCCAGGAAATAGATGGGACTCTAGGCTCAATGGAGTTTGTTTAACTATTTCTGGCAGTGCCATGAAAAATACCTGTAATGCCAAAATGCTAGCGGATACTGGCGTAATCAGTAGTTTTATTGACTTTAAGTCTGCTTCCCTCATGGGTAAACTCAAACCCGGCAGGTTAAGCCCAAACAACACGCTCAAGTTATCCATTCCCCGCATACTTGACTACAGCCTCGCCCCAGGCAATCGCAACGGGTTTAATGTATGGAATCTCAATGTTTCACCACAGCTAGATCAAGCTATGGTTGTGAATAGTGGCATAGCACTGTTCGACCGATACAATGTACTTTTTGACCCAGTGAATGGACAAGAAGGTTTCCGTCTTCGCAGTTAAGTTCAGATTTGGTAATTGGTAATTGGTAATAGGTAATTGGGTTCTACCATGACCAATTACCTATTACCAAAGACCAGAAATAATATAAGTTTTCAAACACAGATGCTACTATTCGTATGCCTTAGCAGGTACTCTAAAAGCTGCATACTTCCATTCATCACCCTCTAAATATTCAATTTTAAATTCGCCTTTAGTTAATAAAGTCAGATCCGGGAATTTGAGTATTCCATTTTCTCCTAATACAACACAGTCTCCATTACTAGAAGCAGGTTGACTAGAATTTGTACCTATTTGATTGATAATTTTGCGCTGCAATTCTTGATATTGTTGTTCTGTAATTAATTTGGAATCATACAATCTTTTAATCTCTCGTAGTTGGTTTTCTGTATCTGACCCGCCTTGGGTTTGAGTATTATTTATTTCACAAGAATCAGGCTTAAAGGCTATTTTCCTCACAGGATGATCCCACCATTTAGAAAACTGAGTTAACCAATTGGTGGTTCTTGTAGTGTGTATTACTCTTACTTGATTATCCCCAATTTCTAAACGTACCCAATCTGTAGACCTTTTTTGGATTAAACCACCAAATCCCCAAGTGATTACGCTACCGACTGAAACACCACTATCTGCTAAACGCAGTTTAATAACTCTAGGTGGTAGAGCCTGGGCAATTTCTGTACGTTTTTGATTTAAAGATGCAGAATTATTCACAATCCATCCACTATTTTTAGCTGTAGCAGAGGAAGAATTTACTACTATAGAATTAGCCAACAATACTACTGCTATCAAAATTTTTACTTTCATGAATTATTAATATTTCTTAGTTTGCATGACTTTATTCTCCTAGAAAGATTACAATATGCCAGCTAAAACAGCAATAACAAGTAGATACATCTCTTCTACCATCAGCATAGTAGTTTCTTATCAAGGTTATGTGATTGCGACCAATGAAACAATCGCATAAAAGAATAATCAAAAGCCCCAGATTTTGGATATAAGCTATGACTCTTTTCAATGACATATTCACTTGTATGGTTTGTTGAGCATTAACTGTCAACCGTCAGCAGTCAACAGTTAAAGCAAGGAGAGGTTAGACGAGGTTGATTTGCTAACACCCAATCCCCCATTTTTGCTATTAGTCCCGTCTAAACAAACCAAATATAGGGGCAAGAATTATGCCGAACACAAAACCACCAATGTGCGCCCAATAAGCGACCCCCCCTGTTTGTACACTCATGTTAGCGGCTGCTTGTAGGCTGACAAGACCGGATATAACATTTTGGACAAAGAAAATACCAATAATCACTAGGGCTGGAACACTGATTGTTGTCACAAAGAAACCTAAGAACACTAAAGTTGTCACCCTAGCTTGGGGAAAACGAATCAGATAAGCACCAAGAACCCCAGAAATGGCACCACTAGCACCTAAAGAAGGAATTGTGGAAGACATCCCAATAAACCACTGACACAAGGCGGCTAAAGCACCACAAGCCAAATAAAAAATTAAATATTTGAAATGTCCCAGGCGTTCTTCGATATTGTTACCGAAAACCCAAAGAAATACCATATTTGATATCAAGTGCCACCAACCGCCGTGTAAAAATTGTGAGGTGAATAACGTCGGCCATTCACCAGCTAAATTGGAGGTTAACTCTTGAGGGACTACTGCATACTGGCTGAAGAATTGATTTAACTGTGCATTAGATAGACTCACTTCGTGAAGAAAAACTAAAACGTTCATCCCAATTAAACCGTAGGTGAAATAGGGGGTAATTCGCGTCGGATTTTCGTCGTAGAGGGGAAACACTGGTGTTTTTCCTAATCATTGATAACTGCAATATAGCTTGAATGGTTAGCAGTTGTTTAGTCTAAGTAATTAGGCTTATGCAGCTAGCAAGACTGCTTTAGGGAAAAAAGCATGATACTAAACCTACTCCCTTGAGCTTCTCTTTCCCTACGTTCGTGCGGCGTGTCGTTCGCGTTAGCGTTGCGTAGCAAAGACAGGCAATGGGGGTTTCAACGCCTATCAACCTTTCGAGGAGAGGGGGGATCTTTAGTATCCTTCATGACTTTTCCAACATTCTCTAAAGGCTTATTTTATAAATGCTCTCTAAATCTCTAAAATAGGGAAACCATAGTAGAGATTACCGAATTTGTATTTTTCGCTTGTGGATTTTGGTTTGAGAGTACATTATATTTTTCGCGTCTCATATTATTGATTTGAGTGAGTATGACTTCATCTCGCTGTTGCCAAACTGGAAATATTTTTTGTCTATCATCATTAAATGTCTCCGAATCGATTTGATATATATCACCGACTCGCTTCAGCTTTAAACCCAACAAATTCATTAGACGGCTAAGAACCTTAATTGCTGTAATTCTTTCTTGGCAGCGAATAAAGTCAATGCCCAAAACTCTTTTAATATGTCTACTATGTTGAAAGACCACATCTTTGAGCCAAATTAAGTCAGAGGCATTTTCCGTAAATTCTCGTTCTATATCAATAAATTGGGGCATACCTAAGGCTCTCATTGCCTCAACTTCTAACGTATAGGTTTTCAAATCTGGCAGAAAAACTTTACCATTACCCCAGGATAATTGTTGATGCCATTCCTGTTGGTCTCTAATTTGAAAATACTCACTTTCATGGGTCAGGTAGTAGTGAATTAACAGTTGAGTATAATATCCTTGGTCATCTCTTAACTTGAGCGAAGGAGTGACAAAGATGCCATATCTTTGGCGGAGATTATATTTTTGAATTTGATTGCGTTCTTCATCAGTTAGAGAATGCTTGGCTGAAAGATGTTCATATTCTAAATAATCAATGTCTTTAGCAGCAGCTACATTATGGGCAGAAGTGAGTTGATTTTGCTGCTTAATTTTTTTAATTTGACGCTTGATTTCTTTACCTTTATGCCGCTTTTCTACCCAATCTTTCTGCACTTTGACAATTTCTAGAACTAATCTTTGGCGTTCTTTCAAATCACTTGGCTCTGTTGCGAGGAATGCCAAGCGTAAATCTCGAATAATATTATTGTGAACGGCATTACTCCGCAAGCGAATTTGATGCCCATCTGTAGTTAATCCTTCTTCCATCGATTGGCGATAGATACGAACAGAAGCATTTACTCTGGCGGATAATTTAGCCCATGTTCGTAAATGAATAGGGTCATAAACTAAGGGTAAATCTACATCTATTTTGTGTAATGGACTAAGCAAAGCTAGATTTTCTTTTTGATTCTCCTGATACCAATCGGATAGTAAACGATAATTGGTACTACCACTGCCAATTAAACCAATACCCCGTTTAGCACACCAGACAATTCTTGGTACATTATCCCTAACTCTCGCTAGGGCTTGTCGTGCTTCTGAGTCAGGAATTACTCCTTGAAAAATGCCATACACCCGGTCAAAGTGCTGCACATCAATACTAATACCTGTTCCTAAGCTAGGAGTCACAAACACATTACTATATTCGGTAATTTTCTGGTTAATAGCTGCAACGAAATCGACTGCTGCATGACCAGGAGTGTTAGTTGTGTGACTATTAACTACTAGGGTTTTGGGAAATTCGTATCGCAGTTTTTCTAAACGTTCTTTAAGATAACGTTCAATTGTTTCGCAGCTATAACGTCCGGAACGGCTATCAGTGGTGACGTAACATTTACGTCCTGCTAGCAAGTCTAATTCTAATTGCTGAATTAATGGTATGGGGTTAGGGGAATCATAAAAAGTTACTTCCCATCCTCGTTGTGGCTTCCATTGATTTATTAATACCCAAGGGGTGATTTTACAGCCAGATAAACCTTGTAAATATTCTAAAGATACGTCTGACAAATCAGCATCTTGGGCAATTACTAAGCCACCTGTTGATAAAACTAGAGAAATTAATTGTTGAAATAATTTTAAAATCTTGACACGTTTATGTTTACAAGTATTACTGTTGAGCAAATGCCACAAAGACTGCTCAACTTCATCGAGAATTATGATTGCACCTTGCCATTCTTCTGGGCGTAGTTTCCATATAGAATCAACGCATAAGCCTAAAGATGGTGTTTCTGTATTTTTTAGCCAATCACTATTTTTTGTTAAACCTTCTGTATGATTAATTCCCCATTGAATACCAATTTTTTCACATAAAAAACGTCCTAACTGAATCCTATGGGTAATTAATAATACAGATCTGTTAATATTTTTGGCTTGTTGGACAACCGCTTGTAATGATGTCGTTTTACCTGTACCTTTCGCTGATTTGACACCAACTAATCCAGAGCTAGGAAAGGGTATTTCTGCTAAATATGGAAGATTCACTGTTATGGCTGCTGGAATTGTTAGTTCGCTGTGCGGTTTGATTTGAGCAAGGTAAATTTCTAAATCTACACTTTGACGATAAACTTTTTCAAAAACACTTGCGCCTTTAGCAACAATTAACTCATCTACACCCTTTTCTAACCCTGGGAGTTCGATAACTTTTACAGGACATTTTCTTGCTTGGAATAAACAACCTAGTTGGGAAATGGCATTACTAACAGCTGCTATTTTTTTCTGTTGAGTTTCATAATCAAAGCAGATATAAAAAGTCCGCTTTATTGCCGTAAATACAGCTAAGTCAGGGATTAGCTGGCGGCTAGTGACTTTACCAAATTTATCTTTAACAACTCTATAACCACTGGTAATCCCCGGAATTGCGATCGCCGCATATCCCTGAGACAATAATGCTGCGGCTTTCTTGGCTCCCTCGCAAATGATGACTGGTATGTTGCGCTCCATTACCCATTGCCAAAAGCCTTCTGCTTCACCTTGGGAATTAATGGTGATATCTTCAGGAATCGGGAAATTGTAACGCCCTGAGACTTGTCTCCATATCGCTAATGTTACCCGCAGACAGAATATCCGCGTTGCTGTGCTGGGGGGATGTTCATATTTGATAGATTTGCCATTTTGATTCGTGCGCGGTTGATTTGGCTTAAAACATCCCCATTCCATACCTTGCCAATTGTTGAGAGGATCTAACCCAGAACACCACCAACCACCAGCCGTAACATGACTGTAAAGGTGTAACCAGCCACTTTTAACCATTCCCGTATTGGTGCGGGGTAGGTGTTCGGAAATTAATAGATGCTCATAGGCGCTTACGCCTTGGAGAGACTTAAAATTAAGCTGAGTCAAGTGTAATTCTATACCACTATCCTTGACTAATTCTTCCAGGTGTTGTGGGTGTAAATCTAGCAGACGCATGGGAAAACCGCGAACGGAATTAAGATGAATTTAAAACTTAGCACGCCTTGACTAGTTTGTTATGGAAGAAAATATGATAAATACTAGATATTTTTATTACACAGTCTTGTGAAATACATCGGTATAGGTGACAGTGGTTGATTTTGTCAGATCCCATTGCTCAAGTAATAAGTTTGTATTGTAATATTTGATGCTATTAATTTTTATAGTTCGGTAATATTTCCAGTTTACGTCAAATAGCATAGACTTATAAGCTTTGTCAATCAAAAGTTTTCTCATAATTGTAGATATAGATGGGTTACTCAAAGAATTTATTGTTTAATACAAAAAAATAAAGCTTCATACTTATGTCTATAAGTAAAACTCTAGTTGATTCACTTGATAAAATTATTTATGCCTAAGTATGTAGCAAAATTTTACGTAAGACATTTTACGAGAGATAAGGTAGCAAGCTGTATAGTGTCCCAGTGATTTGATTGATGCTGGGACAGCACCCAAACATGAAAAGCTTCAGAAAACTTAAGTTGTATCAGGGACTAAAAACTACCGTAATTCTTCTAGTGGTTTTGAGTATATTATTGTGGGGATTTTTATCTTACACTGTACAGCGTTCTCTTCCTCTAGAAAATGGAGCGATCGCTTTACCCTCAATCAAATCTGAAGTTACCATCAAACGCGACCAATGGGGAATCCCCCATATCTACGCCACCAATTCCCATGATTTATTCATGGCTCAAGGTTATATTCATGCACAAGACCGCTTTTGGCAAATGGATGCAGAAATGAAGGCTGATTTACAAGCGCAAACTTGAATATCACCCAATGCTTTGGCAACAGCAGACAGTAATAGCTAACACGGTGGCAAAATTACAACTCATTCCCCAATAAGTTATTAAGGGTTAGAGGTGATGGAAGAAATATTTTTATCCTTTTTTGAATTGTTAGTGGTAGTTAATCATTACCTAAATTTATCTATAGAGGAAGGCAATTGAGTCCAATACAGACCTAACCCCCAACCCCTTCCCTTGTAGGGAAGGGGAGTGGGACTCAAAGCCTCTCTCCTGCGAGGAGAGAGGTTTGGAGAGAGGTCAAAGTGTATTGCATACAAACGAGAAGCGCTATATAGAGTAATGCAAAAACCACATCAACTATTAAATAAACAGCCTATGTTAATATCTTGTTGAACTAGCGTCCCAAAACCAGTCTATAGGAGGACACACAACACAATTGTTCGCCAAGTGAATCCTCCTTTTGTAGCAATCTATGTATAATTATCTTCCACCACTCTTGGAAATCTAACACTAGTCAGTACGGTATTTATATGGCACGTACTCGTTCTAAATCTGACCTGCCTACAAAAATCTGTCCGGTATGTCAACGTCCCTTTACATGGCGGAAAAAATGGGAAGATTGCTGGGACGAGGTGAAATATTGCTCAGAACGATGTCGCCGCCGTCGTTCTGAGGCTAAAACTGGGGACTGAATCAGTTAACCGTCAACTGATACACCCAATATTCAAACTAAAACGCAAATAGTGCAGGGTATAAATGAAGTCACAGGTGCAACCAAAATTAATTATTCATGGGGGAGCAGGTAGTTCTCTCCACGGCAAAGGTGGATTAGAAGCAGTGCGCCAAACACTCCATGCAATAGTAGAGGAAGTCTACACCCTATTATTGTCAGGAGCGAATGCTTCTGTCGCAGTGGTGCGGGGTTGTCAACTGTTGGAAGATGAACCCCGCTTCAATGCTGGTACTGGTTCGGTGCTGCAATCTGATGGGCAAATCCGTATGAGTGCTTCCATCATGGATGGTGCATTAGGACGCTTTAGTGGTGTAATAAATGTTTCACGGGTAAAAAATCCGATTGAGTTAGCACAATTTTTACAAAATTCCCCAGACCGAGTGCTGTCAGATTACGGCTCGGCTGAATTAGCCAGGGAAATGCAAATTCCTAGCTATAACGCTTTAACTGAGCTGCGATTACAAGAATGGATACAAGAAAGACAAGATAATTTCAAAAGAACAATGGCTGGGGTAATAGCCGAACCAGAACTTTTGGAAACTAGTAATGCCGGACGTGGCACAATCGGCGTAGTAGCTTTAGATACCTATGGTAAACTAGCAGTTGGTACATCTACAGGTGGCAAAGGCTTTGAGCGCATTGGACGCGTCAGTGATTCTGCTATGCCAGCAGGTAATTATGCTACTAGTTATGCCGCCGTCAGCTGTACAGGCATCGGCGAAGATATTATTGATGAGTGCCTAGCCCCCAAGATTGTCATTCGTGTCACAGATGGATTGTCTCTGCAAGAGTCTATGCAGCGCTCCTTTGCCGAAGCACACGAAAATAAAAGAGATTTCGGAGCGATCGCCTTAGATGCCACCGGAGCGATCTCCTGGGGTAAAACTTGTGACATTATCCTCGCCGCCTTTCATGATGGCGAAAAAATTGGGGATACATTAGAACTCCCAGGTGGTACCCAGGTGGGTAGTATCAGTTAGGGATTGGGGACAAAAAAGTAAAAAGTAAAAAGGTTTTTTCTTTTGACTTTTGCCTTTTGACTTTTGCCTTGAATTGGGGACTTCTCCCCCTGCTCCCTGCCCCCTGCCCCCCTGCCTCCTGCTGCCCCCTACTCCCCTGCTCAAGATTCCCCACTCTTCTTCCGCCATCCCGGTTTTACCACCTGACGAGTCCGGGCTATTACTAAGGAATCATTCGGCACATCTTCTGTGATGGTTGAACCGGCAGCTACATAAACATCATCCCCCAATGTTACAGGGGCAACTAATACACTATTGGAACCAGTTTTCGTGCGATCGCCTATTTTTGTGCGATGCTTCTTCACACCATCGTAGTTGGCGGTGATTGTCCCTGCACCAATATTGACCTGTGTTCCCGCAGTCGCATCACCCAAATATGATAGATGCGCTACGTTAGTGCGATCGCCTAATTCTGTATTTTTCAACTCGACAAAATTACCAATACGGCAATTAGCACCCACTTGGGCATGACCGCGCAAATGGGCATAAGGGCCGATTTTAGCGCCATTTTGGATGGTACTATCTGTTATGACTGAATACTGAACAGTAACATTTGCCCCCAGCTGGCTATTTTCAATTAAACTTCCCGGCCCGATGCGGCTCCCTGTTTGAATGAATGTATTGCCCCGGAGGTGGGTTTGGGGTTCAATAATCACATCAGGCTGTAAGTCTACAGTGTCATCAATTGTGATGCTATTGGGGTCTATGAGAGTGACACCAGCCATCATCCATTGTTCTTTGACTCGCCTTTGCAAAATTTCGTAGGCTGTAGCTAATTGCAGGCGATCGTTAATCCCCAAAATTTCTTGATAATCTTCTACGTCTACCGCCATCACCTGACCAACTTGGGTAACAGCATCTGTTAGGTAATATTCCTTTTGGGCGTTGTTTGCCTCCAGATGGGGTAATACTTGCGCTAAATTTTCCCAACGGAAGCAATAAATGCCGGCATTAATCCGGTGATTTTGCCTCTGGGCTGGAGAACAATCTTTGTCTTCAACAATTTGCTGCACAATATTGTTACCGTTACAAAAAACCCGTCCGTAGCCTTTAGGATTGGGTAGGTGAGATGTCAGGATAGTAGCGGCATTTTGATTTGTTTGGTGAGTTTGTAATAGCTGTTCTAAGGTCTGAGTGCGTAACAGTGGCACATCACCATTAAGTACTAGCAAATCCCCTGTGTAACCCTCAAGGTGGGGAAGCAATTGTTGGATCGCATGACCTGTTCCTAACTGCACAGTCTGCTCCACAAACTCCAGATGAAGAGACTGGAGACCTGTTTTAACTTGTTCAGCCTGATAACCGACAATGACGAGTCGCCGTGAAGGTGAAAGCGGTTCTACGCTGTCAATAACTCTTTCCACTAGCGATCGCCCACCCAAAGGGTGTAAAACTTTGGGTAAGTCCGATTTCATCCTTGTGCCGCGTCCTGCTGCTAGTATTGCTACGACTACCATAATTAGCTATTAGCTTTCAATAAATAGCGCTGTTGCGCTTGGTACTTTGAGATTTAGGCTCAAATCATACCAGCTAATGAGGGAGCATGGGGACTGGGGATAATTCCTGAATCAGCACTCACTATTCGGCACTTCCCAAATCCTTATGGTGTGAGAGAATAAATTCGGCAAACTGCTGCATCAATTTGGGATTACGCCATCCCATTTCAGTTTCATCAAGCATCATACACAATGCTTCTTCTGGAGTATAAGCTCTTTTGTAGGGACGTTCGCTAGTTAACGCATCATAAATATCAATAATTTGAAACACTTGGGCTAAGTAGGGAATTTCATCCCCTTTGAGTCCATCAGGGTAACCTGAACCATCCCAACGTTCGTGGTGATGACGAATAATGGGAACTACACCCTGCATACTGCGTAGAGGTTGACAGATTTTTTCCCCGATTAAAACGTGTTGCTTCATAATTACCCAATCTTCAGGGGTAAGTTTGCCTGTTTTTAGCAAGACTGCATCGGGAATCCCTACCTTACCGATATCGTGGAGATAGCCACCCCACATTAAATCTCGAATTTGGTGACGCGAAAGATTAAGGTACTCACCAAAGGCTTGTCCTAAGTTGACTAAGCGTTCGCAGTGGTCGCCCGTATTGGGATCACGGCTTTCAATAGCTCTAGCTATGGAAAATAGTACTTGTGCGGCATGGTCTAAATCTTCATTCAACCGCTTCTGTTGTACCAGTGATTTGACCCGCGCTACTAATTCTACTCGGTCAAAAGGTTTACTTAAGAAATCATCTGCACCTACTTCAATACCTCGGATGCGCGATCGCCTATCATTCAAGGCCGTGATAAAAATTACGGGGATCAATCGAGTATGTTCATCTTGCTTGAGTAATTGACATACTTCAAACCCATCCATTTCGGGCATCATTACATCGAGCAAGATCAGATCAGGTTGTTGTTGTCCCACCAGTTTTATCGCCGTAGCACCGCTATCTGCCTCAATTACTGCGTAGCCTTCCATACCCAACAGGGCAGCAGCCGTCATCCGACTAGCACTGTGATCATCCACTACTAAAATTTTTGGTGATTCTGCATCAAAGCCTTTCACTTGAGAAATTTGGGCTTGTAAATTTCCAGAGATTAAAGAGTTGTAACCAGAATTAATCCCACAGGTCAACCAAGTAGTAGTTTGTGTGTTTTCACTAACCAGAAAATCTTCTTTGGACAATGCGAAGGAACTATCTTTGGCGTTTTGTAATCCGGAAACGCGATTTGAACTAATACTATTTAATTTGTTTGGGGGGTCTGACCCACTAACGTTATGTTCAGTAGAGGTTGTATTATCACCACTCCTTTTAATCACAGAAGTACCCCAATCGTTTAAAAAATTAATAGCGCCCGACTTCAAACCAAACTCCGTAGCCGAATATATCCAGCCGACTTTTCAAAAGTTTTATGTCCTATGTAAAGCTGACTGTTTAAGTTAACACACCTGATTTTTTTTGCGATGTCAAAAGGCAAAAATTGTACTGAAAATAATTCTTCTACTAACTTCCCTATTTCTAACTCCAGTATGATGAATACTCGCAAATGTTAAATCAGGTTTTTTACTGATATTTATTAACATAATAGCGCCAGAAAAAATCATAATTGTTCAATCCATATACAGGTTGGGAGGTTTGAGTTTCTTTGCTTCTATTTAGCTGGTACAAAATCGGTGTTTATTTTCTTTCAGAGCATTAAGCAAATCATCACATAATTTCAATTCACAGGTAAAATCGTATATTACAATACATAAATTATACAAACTTAATATTCATGCCTCAATTTATTTAGGAAAATTTGGAAATCTTGTTGAAATTTTTACATTTGTTCTCAGTAAATATTTTGAAACTATGACTATTTAAGTATTAATACTGAATAGACACTCCTAAATACATTAGAAGCAACTGGGCATAATTTACGGGGAATTACTCAGAGCTTATATCTCAGGACTCATTACTGATCGCGGTAAACACCGTTTCCGCCAACGTGATGTAGGTTCCAGCGAACTTGCTTGTTGTTCTTGTCGTCGGCGCGCCACGATCACATCAGCAGGATCATTAAGTTTTGGATCGCGGTAAGGAATTGCTGCACGAGTTAAAAGGTGTTCCTCCTCTGCTTGAGAAAGGGGAGGAAGTATTGAGTGGATGTTGCATTCAAAGCTTTGAGGATGCGCTGCAACAGTACCAGGCGATCGCCTACCAACTGGTGGAGTCGAACCTATATGCAATCCTGCCATTAACAGTGCTGTACGTACCGCAGCCGCACAAGAATAAGTTGCTAACAAGCCACTCTCGTGTAAACACAGTGCTACTTGTTGAATAAATTCCACACTCCATAATTGTGGACACTGGGGAGGTGAAAAGGGGTCTAAAAAAATAGCATCAGCTTGAAAATTTAAATGATTTACTTCACGAATAGCGTTTCTAGCATCGCCAATTATAAGTTTTGCCTTGAGGCGATCTGTTTGCACCTGTTGTTCAAAAGCTAACCTAGTCAAAATATCTGTGTATGGGTAGTTCCAGTTATCGAATAACTGATGCTCAATAGCTGCTTGGGGTACAGAGAGATTCATTTCTAAAGCAATTAATTCAACAGCACAATTAGGATTCACTTCCCAAATTGTCTCCAAGGCTGCGGCTGTGTTGTATCCTAGTCCATAACAAATATCTAATAAGCGCAAAACTGGTTGGTGAGCAGCTATAGCCAACTGAGTCGGACTGACAAACTTGAAAAAACTTTCCTGTTTGGCTCCGAAATGACTGTGGAAAGCCTCATTAAATTCTTGGGAGAAAAAGGTAAAAGAACCGTCTCCTGTGGGCTGGGGTATAAATTTTTGCAATTCCGACATGAGTAGATAAACGTTAATATTTATAGTTTAGATAAAGCAGGAGACTATACTTCAACACTGCTCAGTAGACAGGATATTTTTTAGTGGAAAAGTCCCTTATGACGGATACTCAATTTGTTGTTTCATCGAGTTGGCTTTTGCAAAACCTTCACAATATCGATGTTGTGATTGTTGACTGTCGCTTTTCTCTAGCCGATCCACAGTTAGGAAAACAGCAGTACCAAACAAGTCATATAGAAGGAGCCTATTACCTCGACTTAAATTTGGATCTTTCCAGTCCTGTGGGTGAGCATGGTGGGAGACATCCTTTACCTAATCCGGATGAGCTAGCACAGAAGTTAGCAAGTATGGGGATAGAGTTTCAAAAAACTTTGGTTGTTGCTTATGATGATTCTCGCTTTGCTTTTGCTTCTCGTCTGTGGTGGTTATTGCGCTATTTAGGACATGAGCAAGTTGCGGTGCTAAATGGGGGATTTAGCCAATGGGAACAAGCTGGCTATCCTATTACTGATGTTATTCCTCAAGTTAAAACAGCTAACTTTGTGCCGCAAATACAAACACAACTGTTAGTAGATATTAATATTGTTAAAACTCGTAAAGATTTACCGCAGGTCGTTTTGGTCGATTCAAGAGAGAGCGATCGCTACCGAGGTGAACGAGAGCCAATTGATAAAATTGCAGGTCATATTCCTGGCGCAGTCAACTATCCTTGGATGGAAGTTACAGATAGTAGTGGCTACTCAATTCCCTTAACAGAACATCAACAAAGATGGCAAAATCTGGCGACAGCCGAAGAAATTTTAGTTTACTGTGGTTCGGGTGTAACAGCTTGTGTGAACCTACTCTCTTTAGAAGTAGCCGGGATTCATACAGGTAAACTGTATGCAGGTAGTTGGAGTGATTGGATTAGTTATTAGTTATTGGTCATTGGTCATTGGTGTACAACCTTTGAATTGACCAAATCTAAAATTCTCCAATTTTCAAATGATAGTTAATATTCAAAAACCAGCTTTCAAAATCAATATTACTTGCTGTAGAATCACCAAAACTAAAGCCAGTCTGAAGATTCAAGCTACTAGAACCGGATATACGGTAAATAATGCTGCCATATAAGCGATGATATTGATCGGTGCGATGAGCTACGCCTTGGCGATCGCGTTCTGTAAAGTCTGATAAGTTTAACTGATAGTTCAACCCAATCTTTAGAGGCTTTTGCAGGGAATAACTTAAAGATAACCAGAAGGAGTTCATGATCCGACTACGATCATCCGGATCAGCTAACTTCCAACTCAATTCGTAAAAGCTATCTAGGGTGAGTTTGTCGGTGAGAGGATCTCTTCTGCCTAAAGATAAATATAAAGAGTTCTCATTTAGAAAGCGATTCCCGGCTTGGAAGACATCGCTGTTTTTAGCATAAAAAAACTGTTGATTACTCCAACCGATTTCACCATACATTCGTTTGGAAAACTGTTGATAAATACCCAAGTTAAATGCTAACTGGTTGTAATTGTACTTTGTTTGATCTACATAACGAATCAAATTACCCTCAATCGATCCACTTAAATAAGTACTCTTTCCCAAGGGAAAATATGCTGAAGCGAGTCTCAATCCATAAAAAAACAACCCATCTTCTATCGGTGAAGTATCAGACGAAAAAACATTATCTGTATGAAAATAGCCTACATAAGCTTGTAACGAACCTATGGGTTTAAACTTATCTCTAGGTTTCTCTATCGGAGGTTGTGGCGGTTGTTCAATCGGTGCTGGTAATGTTCTCTCTCTCACCCTTAATCCTAATTCCCGGTAACTTTCCCCTTCCGAACTTGGCTGTTTTGCTTCCCGCAACCTTTGTCTTAGTCTCTCTAACCTTGCACCGTAATTTACTGGGGGTGAATTTAATAAAGGTTCCATCGGTTTCTGGTTAGGTTGAGGAACAAAGCCAGGTTGTCCTTCTAACTGAGGAGATTCATTATTTTGCTGACTAATACTATGATTAGGAAGTATGAAATCAGGTTCATCAGTGGGAATAACTTCAGGAGTTGGCGATTTTGCGGCTATGATATCTGATAGGATCTGTTGTCTAGATAAACTATCAAACCCATCTAACTGAGACAACGGCGAGTTAGTGCTAGTTTGGCATATCGTTGAATTTCTGTTTTCAATATAAAAATATTTTTCTTCGTTATCTATCTGATTATGACAATATAATCTATCAGACTGTTTAACCTTTGCTGCATCTGCTTTAATGCAAAAGCCGCTTCCGCTAATAGAAGCAACCAAGATCGTTAGTAAAAAATGTTGCCAGCCTTGAAGATACATCTTAATGAATCGATGTAAAGATGAATCTCAATATTACACTTAAATGTACACAATTTCATATTATATTTAGCAGATGAAAATGAGATATTTTATAGTCAAAACAAACTAGAATATAAAATTAACAAAATAATAATTTAAAAATTTAAGTTGGTTTTGCTGGGTTAGTTTCAGTTAAATTTTTTTAAATTCAAAATTATGCGCTTGAACCTTATCCCATTATTTTCCCTTGGATTATGCGGGGTGATGGTATTGATTTCGCCACCTCAGGTGAATGCCAATACTCCCTTAAATCGTGCTGAGGTTCAGAGCATTCGTAACTTTGTGCAATTAATTCAAAGAGCATCTAGAAATAAACGTCCAGCACAGAAATTGGATGCAATTATTCCAGGGGATGGACTATCAACTGGTCGAGCTTCTTTAGCAGACTTGCGTTTCAACGACGGTTCTCTGGCAAGGGTTGGAGAACAAGCAGTATTTCAATTTATGCCCAGGACGCGGAATTTTCGATTGTCTAATGGGACAGTATTACTACTAATTCCACCAGGAAGAGGACAAACACGTATTCAAACACCAAGCGCAACAGCCGCCATTCGTGGTTCGGCGCTATTCATTCGTTATGACCAAAAAACGGATACGACGATTATTGGTGCGCTGACAAATAGTGGGATAGCAGTGTCTAACAAGGACGCATCTCAAACTCAACCGCTAAAAGCAGGACAACTTTTAGTTCTTGTCAAAGGTGAAATTCAGAGTTTATATGATTTTGATCTACAAAATTTTTATGAAACAAGTGATTTGGCTGAGGGTTTAGATTTAACTGGCAAAAACTCTTCAGCAACACCAGACCCAGCTATTGCGGGTGTCAGAGCAGAAATTATGGCCGCGTTGGCAACACAGTCACCTCTCGTTGGTAAAGGGGTGATGGAAAACCCAGCTTTTTTAGAACTAAGTACTACTTCCTCTGAGGTAATAGATGAAGATACTGACGAAGATGATTTCATAACCGATAATTTTCTGGTTGATTCATTAGTAGAAACAGGAGAAATTTTGTTCCAAAATGCTCAACAACTTGGGGATAATGCTGATGGCAATCTAAATAATATCAATAATATACAACCAGACCCGCCTCTACCCGACAACCCAGACCCACCGCCACCACCACCAGACCCACCACCACCACCACCACCAGACCCACCACCGCCACCACCACCAGACCCACCACCGCCACCACCACCAGACCCACCACCACCACCACCGCCCTAACAAGTTGGGGAGGATATGGGGCTTATGCGCTGAAGTTGGAAATTTTGATTTCCACATAAAAGATCATTGCCCGGATTTCCCACCAATTCTTGCAACCTCAGTCCAAAGTCTGTAGGGGCAGGTTCAGCGATATGCTCGAATCATTCACGAGTCTTTTGCTCAACCCGCCTCTACTGTTTGTCATAAATGCGGGATTGGAGCATTTGAGTGCGTGAGTTCTGAGATATTAGGATAGGAGACTGGGAACTAGCACAAGCAAGCTAAACGCCCCGCCATCACTAAGGGCGCTCCAGCTACTATTCCCCTGGTGTTCGCATATAAATTACTTGATCTTGGACATTGTAAATAAACAGAGGCAAATTGGCATTTTCGCTAATTACTGTTAAAGCTTCTTGTAAGGTTTGCCAATGATTAGCAACGCCAATTGCAGCCTCAGAATCTTGAGTGTTGTTCTTGGAAACAGTACTTTGTAGTACCTGTTCATATTCAGGGGTAATTTTGACGATGATTCCTTTATCGTCTACGGTAAAGTTACAAATCCTAATTTCACTAGAGCAAGTTTTATTTAAGTCAGCACGGGTTTGCTGCCAACTATTATTTAAAATTAGTTTTTCTTGCGCCTGTTGCAGGGAAGCTGAATATGGTGTGATTAAACTCTGAGCTTGAGTGTAATACAAGCTATTGTTAGAAATTTGTTTAGCTGCCTGTAAAGCTTGTTGCCAGTAAATAACAGCTGCTTGCCATTCTTGTTTTTGCTCATAAGCTTTAGCTTGGCTGGCTATAACAAGAATTTGTTGGTAGCTTTTAGCTGCTAGTTGTTCGATGGTAACGCGATCGCGCGCTCTTGCAAGTTTAGGTTTATATTCTAGTAATAGTTGTTGTGCCTCTTGAGATGCTGGACTCGAAGGAGGTATAACATTCAAGGCATTAATTACTACTTGCCAAGTAGACTGCACCTTTTGCCAATCTTTCAAAGATTTGGCTGTTGTTTCCCACTTGTTGGCTACACTAGCCACGCCTTTCGCATCTGCTAACTTTTTCACCCACTTTTCTTGAGCGAGTAATTGCTGATTGATAGTTTGCAAATGAATCCGATATTTCAACAATTTTGGCTGTATCAGTCCATATAGTTCATGATTAGGGCTGATTGCTTCCAGGGGCGTTATCGCTTGTCGCCAAAGTTGTTGTCTAGCTTGTAATTCGCCTTGACTAGTAGCAGGAGTTTGCATTTTTTGCTCTGCAACTGAAGCCGCCTGCAAAGCTTTGTTGACTTGGCTAATTTTTTCGGAACGTCCAGACAGATTAGTTTTGAGTTCTGCTGCTTGTTGGTAATAAGATGACCAAGCAGGAATTACACCTAAGGCGGTGCTAGTTGTTTCTAACTGTTGTTGTAATGTTGTCAAGTCCTTTTCTGACCTAGCACGACTAATCAATTGGCGAAATTGAGTATTGAGTTGCTGGGCAGTTTGGAATTCTTGACACACAGACATCACACAAGGACGAGTCACTAGGTAAACACCACCACTACCTAAGAGAGAAATTCCCACCACAGTCCCTAACAAAATCTTTTTCAATGGACGCTGAGACGAGTTTGTTAATAAATCTGGTGTACCAGCTAGGGGGTCAAATACTTCTTCTTCGTCTTCGACGGCATCTGTTGTGGTTGAATAACTCAAAGGTAATGCTAAGGATGAAAAAGATGCTGCATCCTCGTCTTCTTGATCTTCATTATCTTGTGGAATGTCAGGGCTTTCCACCTGTCGGTATCCCTTCATAGTCAGGGAACGTTTAGCGTAAGGAAGTTTTTCCCCGACAATTCTCAGAAAACATTGGACTGGCTGATCCTGATAAGGTGGTAATGATTGCAGTGCTTCCTCAAGTACTGCAAAAATTTCTTGTGTATCAACTTTTACGCTAACTGGATGTTGAGCTAGGATCATTAACTCATCTTTGTTGACTGCACACTTAATCTGGAAAAATTCACCAGAGGGAACTTCGGCAAGAAATTGTTCTTGCAAAGTTCTGCTTAATAGCTGTAAATCTTCCTGCTGGACTGCTACTCTCATAGAGCCTTCCTGCTGGTCTTCTATAATATTTTCTGTATCGGTGAGAACCGAAAAAGAAGGGTGTTCGTTTGTTGAATACAGATGCACAGTGTAACCAACCATAACCGTAATATCTGATAGACCAACTTTTTAACACAACTTCTGAGTTTTCACCAAAAGAAAAATAATCCTCCAGGACTTAGTGCTATTAGTGTTTCAGAATGTTGATTATTAAATTTTATAATCTGAGTTGTAATAGAAATTACAATTCAAAAATGGGAATAATAAATTTTCTGGAAATTAAAACCGGGTATCAGGAGGAGGAATCTTATTGATAATTCTTTACTCCCCATTTTCAAGCTGATTTGATTGTGCAACTGTATATTTACTGATAGTATTAATTACTCCAGGTAGAAACAAGCTTATAGTATGTTGAGGAAGTTTTGTTCGCTTTAGCGTCTTTTTAGCAGAAAGTCATAGCTTGTTTGCTTGTAGAAGTATGGAGGCATGAGCCTTTCTATAGAGTACCTCTGACGTGAAAGTAGGGACTGGGCAATAGGGAGGGGTTAAAGTTTCTCACCTTCCAGAAAACAGGTCTAGAGCCTTTTGAGCGTTTGATGTTAATAAAAATAATTTTAAAATATCGTTTTAGGAGTTAATCCCAGAAATTAATTTGCTCCATGAAGGGAATTCGATAAAATTGATACGTAAAAAATCAGTTTTAATAGTGGGACAAGACTTGATTATGTGATGGAGGTGCGGTAAAAAATGGAAAATAGCACCAGAGAAATTTTCTAAACGTATAAATTAAGGTGCATAGCAATGGATTTATTGGAGTACCAAGTTAAAGAATGGTTTGGAGAAATAGGCATTCCTGTATTGCCATCCCAAAGAATTGACCATCCTACAGATTTAAAACGCTTAAAAATTCGCTACCCCATTGTGCTGAAATCACAGGTTCATGCGGGAGAGAGGGAAAAAGTCGGTGGTGTAAGAATGGTAGAAACCACAATCGACGCGATCGCAGCAGCTCAAACGATCTTTAATCTATCGATATGGGGTGAATTACCAGAAGTTCTGTTAGCAGAATCTAAGTATAATTCTCACCAAGAATTTTATTTGGCTGTAGTTTTAGATACTGCTGTTTGTCGTCCAGTACTTTTAGGTTCCACAGAAGCGGATATTGATTTAGAGTTAGCTGATCAAAAAATGCAGTATGTGGTGGTCGAGCAAGAATTTTCGCCTTTTTATGCTCGTAGGTTGGCTTTAAAGATGGGTCTGCAAGGTACGCTGATGCAGTCGGTCAGCACAGTGTTAGAAAAAATGTACCAGTTATTCGTGCAGAAAGACCTGGATTTAGTAGAAATAAATCCTCTGGGTGTCAACCTTGCTGGTGAGGTGATGGCTCTTAATGGTAAAGTTGGAGTCAACGAAAGGGCTATTGGGCGACATCCAGAAATTGCCGCAATGGCAGCCAAAATAATCCCTCGTCATTATGATAAAAGTTTTAGTAATGGGCGTGACTGGAATAATTTAGAAAAACAACGCAGAATTGGTATTTTAGGTAATGGTACTGGTTCTATCTTGGCGACCTATGATTTAGTTGCTAGTGGGGGTGGTAAACCAGGAATTTGTCTGAATCTACGCCACGCAGCAATTACTGATCTGTCACCAACTAAATTTGGCGATCGCCTCACCAAAGGTCTAAATACCTTGGCTGCTGACAAAAATACTCAAGTGATCTTGATTAACTTGCTAGGAAGTATTCCTCAACCAGAAGAAGCAGCACAAGCGATCGCTCAATTCATACAACAGAACAAAGGTGAATATCCACCATCAATTGCCAAGTCTAATGGTAAAAACCTTAGTCAACATCAGTCACCACAATTAGTCATTCGTCTAGCCGGTTCGGAGTTGAATGCAGCTAAGGAGGTTTTAGCGGCTTTACAAACCCATGAAGAGGGACTGATATTAGTAGAAGACTTAGACGAAGCAGTTGCAACCGCAGTTCGTTTGACTAAATCACACGCGTATAAAAAAGTTTCCTGAGTGGATGAATTATCAGTGCATAACAGGGTGTTGAGCAGCTTCCTGAATGCTGAGTTAAGAGGATATCATTAATTCGTAGTTCCCCTTGGGTCTGTGCTACCTTTCCCCAATTCCCATCCCTCACCTTATGAACTTAACGCCAGATAGTAAAGTTATTATTCAAGGCTTCCATGAATTCATTTCGGAGAATCATATTGCCCAGATGAAAGCCTATGGTACAAATTTGGTAGCCGGTGTTCAGCCTGGATACGGTGGACAGGAACTTTATCATCTGCCTGTTTTTGATTTGGTTGAGGAGGTAGTAGGGCAATTTGGCAGTATTGACACCACAATTATCTGTGTACACCCTTATCAAGTACTAGATGCGGCCTTAGAGGCGATCGCCTCTCATATCCGACAAATTATTATTATTTCTGCTGGTGTGCCACCTTTGGATATGGTGGAATTACTCCGCAAAGCTGAAGCCGGTGAAACTCTGGTAGTCGGTCCCAACAGTCCCGGAATCATTGTCCCAGGAAAAATCCTCTTGGGTACTCAACCAAGTGAATTTTACACACCTGGAGTAGTAGGTATTGTTAGCCGTAGCAGTACTTTGACTTATGAAGTGGCGCGAGAATTAACTCAAGCTGGCTGGGGACAATCAATTAGTGTGAGCATTGGTAGTGATGCGATTGTCGGTTCATCATTTCTGCAATGGTTACAAATTCTCGATGAGGATGAAACGACTGAGGCGATCGTTTTAGTCGGACAACCAGGTGGGGGTAGTGAAGAAGCAGCCGCACGATACATTACCGAAGCAATTGATAAACCAGTAATTGCTTATATCGCCGGCAGACAAGCACCACCGGGAAAAACTTGGCGACAAACTGGCACTTTAGCGACTGTTGTCGGTCGTCCACCTAATTTTGGCACTGCTCAAAGTAAAATAACAGCTTTTGAAGCAGCCGAAGTTCCTGTTGCGGAACGTCCTTCTTTGATTCCCCAATTATTAAAAAAGGCAATTCATTAATCAAAATTTATGAGTTGCTTTTCGGTGAACAGCATGGCAATTCCTTTCTCATAATAGGCGGCTTCGTTGATAAATATGGGGTAAACTATCGATGTACCTTCGTAGGCGATCGCTTTACCGTCTAAGGTTAAAAACAAAGGATCACCAGGATTTAGAGGTGCATAATCTCGAAATTGAATATCTGGATGAATCATCGCTTGAATGTCACCATTTCCATTTCTGGGGTAGTCAATAGTACCTGTAAATTTATAGAGAGATAGTAAATTATTGATTTTGGGAATATTGCCTTGATTATATTTTTCTACATAATCCAAAATCGTATATATTAATTGTTCAGTTTTTTGGAATAATTCAGCATTTAAGACACCTTGAGCTACTGCACCTACCTCAATCACAAAACCCAGTTTATTAAGAGAGCGCAGAAAATTGCTACCCTTTTCAGGGATAGTATAGCAAACCTTTACTAAAGGATTAATTTCACTTAAATAAGCACATAGCTTTAATAAAAATGGGTCTTGATTACCTAAAATAATACTCAATCCCATATTTGCAGTTGTACTGTGTAAATCAATAACTACATCTACTTTGGGTTGATTCTCTTCTCCTAAAACTCCGGCTATTTGTTTCGCCCTGATGTCTTCATAACTAGAAAGATTTGGATTTTGTAAACTTTCAGTTAAAAAGCAACGATTTAAATCTTTTTCAATGTAGCGCTTACCAGCCTCGAAAGCTTTGGGATTACCTAGTATTGTTAAGGTTTCAAAGCTAGGTTTTTGGATTACTTCAGGAAACTGTTGAAACTTTTTAACCAGGAATGCGCCTGTAAATTCATTCCCGTGAGTACCACCAATAATAGCAACACGATTGATTTTATTCATAGATGGGTTATATCAATTCAAAATTCAAAATTCAAAATTCAAAATTAAGAAAACAAAAATTGCTGGAAAATTCTAGTACCGCTAGCCATAATTCAGAATAAATACAGCATAAACATTTTGTTAACGTGAGTTCGACAAGTCTTTTTTGACCTCTCCCCCAACCCCTCTCTCTTGAAAAGTTCTGAGCGGAGGAAACCTCCGCTCAGACTTTTCGCTCCGACGCGGAGAGGGGAGTGAAGACAATGACATATCTACCAAAAATAAAGGTTTTAACGCCTCTCTCCTTGCAGGGGAGAGGTTTGGAGAGGGGTTTTTCCAACCCTCTAACTCACGTTTTGTTAATTGGGAATAAATGTTTCTCTCGAATACAAGTCGTAGCCATACAGACAAAACCCGCGCAGGCGGGTTTAAAAAGCTTGATTTTTTTGTTAATCCACCTGCGTAGACTGAGTTTGTGTCATAGCCCTTGTTCTCAGCCCCATCTACAACCCCAAACGATCCAAAATAAAAGCATACTCAAAAGCAAGTTCTCGTAGGCTTTCATAACGTCCAGATGCGCCACTATGACCCGCATCCATGTTAGTTTTCAACAACAGAACATGATCATCTGTTTTGAGTTCTCGCAGTTTGGCTGTCCATTTGGCTGGTTCCCAATATTTAACGCGAGAATCATTTAAGCCAGCAGTAATTAACAAATGGGGATAATCTTTGGCTGCGACATTATCGTAGGGTGAGTAAGATTTCATATACTCATAGTAGACTTTATCGTTAGGATTACCCCATTCTTCCCACTCCATTGCTGATAAGGGCAAAGATGTATCTAAAATTGTTGTCACTACATCTACAAAAGGTACATCGGCAACTACAACTTTAAACAATTCGGGACGCAAATTAATCACCGCTCCCATCAATAAACCACCTGCACTACCGCCTGTAATAGCTAGGCGATCGCTTGTTGTCCAACCTTCGTTGATTAAATACTCAGCACAGGCGATAAAATCTGTAAAGGTGTTCTTTTTCTGTAAAAATTTGCCATCTTCATACCACTTGCGCCCCATTTCTTCACCACCTCGAATGTGGGCAATAGCAAACACTATACCCCGGTCTAGCAATGCTAGTCTAGCTGATGAAAACGATGCCGGATAAGATGCACCATAGGCTCCATAACCTGTCAGCAGTAAAGGATTTTTCCCATCTTTTTCAATCCCTTTTTTGTACACAATTGATATGGGAATTTGTGTACCATCTTTAGCAGTAGCAAGTAACCACTCACTCTGATATTGATTTTTGTCATAGTCTCCCAGAACTTCTGTCTGTTTTTTTAACTCCTGCTCGTGGGTTTCCATATCATAATCAAACACAGATGGCGGTGTAATCAAAGAAGTGTAATTAAACCGCAAAATATTAGTATTAAATTCCGGGTTATTCCCTTCATAAAACTGGTAAGTTGGTTCTGGGAAAATAATATTACTTTCACTACCTGTAGATATATTTTGTACTCTAGCAGTTTGTAAGCCATCTTTTCTTTCATAGATGACTAAGTGATTAATAAACAGGCTAACTCCAGATAACAGCACATCTTCACGGTGGGGAATAACAGTTTGCCAATTCTCCTTGGATGGCATAGTTAGGGGAGTTCTTACTAATTTAAAGTTTGTAGCAGCTTTATTTGTGACTATATAAAAGTAATCACTATGATGCTCAACGTCATATTCTACTCCAGGTTCCCGTGGATAAATTATCTGAAAGTTACTCTCAGGATTATTGGCATCTAAATAGTGAACTTCTGTAGTGATGCTGCTTTGCAAAGTCATCAATATATATGCTTGACTGCGGGTCTTCCCTACATATAAAGCATAAGCATGATCTGGTTCATGGTAGATTAATTGATCTTGTGTAGGTGGTGTTCCTAAAGTGTGCTTAAAAAGCTGGTAAGGACGATTCGCCGCATCAATTTTTGTATAAAATGATGTTTGATTATCATTACACCAACAAAAAGAAAAATAAGTATCAGCAATAGTTTCTGGATATAACTCACGGTTTGTTAAGTCAAGAAATAAAAGCGTATATTGCTCGGAACCACTGGTGTCATAGGAATAGGCTAGTATTTGATGATTGGGGCTAATAGCAAATATGCCTAATTCAAAAAAATCGTGTCCGGCAGCTAACTCATTCTCGTCTAAAAGTACTTCTTCTGGAGCATCTAAATTGCCTTCTTTTCGACAATGAATTCTATAATCTTTGCCGGCTTCAGTTCGAGAATAATAATAATAATTATCCTTGCGATATGGTACGGATAAATCAGTTTCCTTGATCCGTGAGAGCATTTCATTATAAAGAGTTTTTTGCAGCGTTTCTGTGTGCTGCATCATGACTTTTGTATATGAATTTTCTGCTTCTAGATATGCCACTACCTTTGGATTATCTATATCGCGCATCCAAAAGTAATTATCTACTCGGCGATCGCCATGCAATTCTAAAACTTGGGGCTGTTTATCCGCAATGGGTGGCGTGATTTGATTTTGCGAAATCTTGTCCTTATTCATCATATATGCAACCTGTACTCTAGATCCAGCAAATAGCCACTTAAGATGAGCTAGTAATTCCGATTTTCCGATGTGATTTTCTTCTTAAACTACATAAGCCAATTGCCGGGATAATTCCTAGAATAATAGCGGTAAATCCTTGTTGACTCCAATACAATATAGGAGTTCGGTAATTTTCGGGAAATAAATTTTGCCCCAAAGAAAGCAACCAAACTAACAAACTAATACACAGGAAAGAAATGGAAGGAAACAAAGTCCACCACCAAGATTTAGTCGTATAACGTCTTAAAACTAACCATTGAAACAATCCCAGCCAAATTCCGGAAAAAATGTATAAAAATGTTGACAAAAAAGCCAATATAACGGTTATTTCTAAGGTTAAACTTTCCTTGAGGGAAGTTGCAATAGATGAAATATAATTAGCCCAACCACTCGCCACACTATGGGCAATCAACCAACCTATGCTGGTAGCCAGTAGCCACAAGCGTCCAGAAATATAACGGCGGATAACTAAAGCTTGATCGGCAGCAAAAACTACAGCAAACACAACATTACTTAGCAATTTTACCCAAAAACTCCAGGTTTCTGGTGCAGAGGCAAAAGCATTCGGCAGGCTTTCCCAGAAAACTTTTTCTAAAGCGATACTGGCAATACCACCTACAACCCAGCCCATAATAGTCATCACGGTAAATTGCAGAAAGAATATCCGACGTTGGGAACGTGGTATCAATAACTTACTTACGTAAGAATTAGTGTTAGCTGATGCAACACGAGGTGAGCTATGAAAATTGGTTGGCATATTAAGTTTAGTAAAGCTATGAAAAAAGGCAAAAGTTAAAAGACAGAGGACAGAATTTGACTAAAGATGTTTATAACTCAACTACTGAATTTCCCTTTTATCAGCGTTTTCAAGTTATTTTGACTCAAGCAAAAAAAGCAATACTAAACCGCAAATTTATTTCCCACCTCCTGCTTCCTGCCTCCTGCCCCCTACCTCCCTTCGATAAAGCGTAATCCCAGAATGATAAGCTAAACAGTGACATAAAAAAGTGACTTAGGATGAAGTGTTAAATGGGTGTTACTTCAACGGCTCCTCACCTTTTGCGGGCTGCTCGTGGTGAAATTGTAGATCGTCCCCCTGTATGGATGATGCGCCAAGCAGGACGATACATGAAAGCATATCGGGATTTAAGGGAAAAGTATCCTTCATTTCGCGATCGCTCTGAAATTCCAGAGGTAGCGATTGAAGTTTCCCTACAACCTTGGAAAGCTTTCCAGCCAGACGGAGTAATTTTATTTTCCGATATTGTCACCCCCTTGCCAGGCTTAGGGATTGAAATGGACATTGCGGAAGGTAAAGGCCCCATCATTCATGCGCCCATTCGCACTCAAGCACAAATTGAACAACTGCGTCCCTTAGAACCAGAAGCAGCTTTACCGTTCATTAAAACCATATTGCAGGCTTTACGCCAAGAAGTGGGTCATCAATCAACGGTATTAGGCTTTGTAGGTGCGCCTTGGACGCTAGCCGCCTATGCTGTGGAGGGTAAAGGTTCCAAAACCTACTCCATCATCAAAAATCTGGCATTCTCAGAACCAGCGATTCTGCATCAACTGTTAACTAAATTAGCAGATGCGATCGCCATTTATGCTCGTTACCAAATCGACTCCGGCGCACAAGTAGTACAAATGTTCGATTCTTGGGCAGGACAACTCAGCCCCCAAGATTATGACACCTTTGCCCTACCCTATCAGCAGCGAGTATTCCAGCAAATCAAGCAAACCCATCCTGATACACCCTTGATTTTGCTAGTCAGTGGTAGCGCCGGCGTACTAGAACGCATGGGACAATCTGGTGCGGATATTGTCACCGTCGATTGGACAGTAGACATGGCTGATGCTAGAGCCAGATTAGGCAAACAGATGAAAGTACAGGGCAATCTTGACCCCGGTGTACTTTATGCCTCTAAACAGTTTATCCGCGATCGCATCATCGATACCGTTCGCAAAGCTGGTAACTGGGGTCATATTCTCAACCTTGGACACGGTGTACTACCAGACACACCAGAAGAAAACGTCGCCTTCTTCTTTGAAACAGCCAAGCAACTAAATGTTTTGGTGTAGTCAGTTGTCAGCTGACAGTTGACAGTTGACGATGGTCAGTTGTTAACTGTCAGTTGACAAATTCTCTTAATTTCCTCTCTGCGCCCACCGAAGTTTGCTCAACGGGGGGAACCCCCGCACCGCAACTTCTCTCTGCGTCTCTGCGTGAACAAATCACACTTAGGAACTTACCATATTTATTAGTTGTCAATTTATCACTACAACTAATAACCAAACTTTTAACACATGACCAAAAAAAGAATTTTTGTGACCGGTGCTAGTGGATGTATAGGTCACTATATTAGCGAAACCTTAATTCAAGAAACAGATTACGAACTATATTTACTAGTCAGAAACCCCAGTAAATTACAAGTTGATACTCAGATTCGTCCAGGTATCACTGTCTTACAGGGTGATATGCAGAATATTAGTCAATTTGCTGATTTATTATCCACAATTGATATAGCAGTCCTCACCGCAACCGCTTGGGGTGGTGAGCAAACCTTTGATATTAATGTATCTAAAACTATAGAGTTACTTAACCTATTAGATCCCGACCGTTGTCAACAAGTTATTTATTTTTCTACAGCCAGCGTTTTAGATAGTCACAATCAACCACTTAAAGAAGCTGGGGAAATTGGCACAGATTATATCCGGTCTAAATATGAATGCTTACATAAAATATCAGAATTAGGTATTGCCTCTAAAATCACCACAGTTTTTCCCACATTAGTTTTAGGTGGTGATAGCAAAAAACCTTACTCCCATCTCACATCAGGTATCCCCGAAGTTACCAAGTATGTTAATTTAATCCGCTTTTTACAAGCCGATGGTAGTTTCCACTTTATCCACGGCAAAGATATTGCCAGCGTAGTTAAATATTTAATAGTCAATCCTCCTCAAGAAAATACATCACGTAGATTAGTATTAGGACAAAAGCGTTTAACTGCTAACCAAGCAATAGAAGAAGTTTGCACCTATCTAGGCAAAAAGATTTCCTTCCGTATTCCCCTATCTTTGTCATTGGCAAATCTCATTATTGCCGTCTTTCGCATTCAGATGGCAGACTGGGATAGATTTTGTATGAACTATCGCCATTTCACCTATGACACAGTGATTAATCCTGATAGTTTTGGCTTGCCAAATTACTGTGCAACGATGAGTGATGTCTTAAAAATTAGCGGTGTTGATAGTTCTCACCAGTAATTTTCAATCTATGCAAAAATGGGCTGTAAATTTAAAATAAAACCAGGAAGAACATTTTCCCCGGATAAACTTGTAGGAGACTGTAATACCTCTGCTGCTTGATAAGGACGATAAATTATCACTAGTTTATCTTTGGGGTGAATTAACCAACCAAGCTGTAAACCATTTGCTAAATATTCCAGCATTTTGGCTTGAGTATCTTCTACATCATCAGTTTCCGAAACCAACTCCACTGCAAAATCTGGACACAAGGGAAGATATTTTTTCCTTTGTTGTGGAGTGAGAATATCCCATCTTTCCATCTTGACCCAAGAAGCATCAGGAGAACGAGTTGCACCATTGGGAAGTTTAAAACCAGTGGAAGAATCAAAAGCTTTGCCTAAATTATTCTGACTGTTCCACAACCATAGTTGACCCAACAAATCAAAATTACGGTTTCCTGTTTCCCCCCCAGTGGGTGACATAATGACCAATTCCCCTTCCGCAGTTAATTCCAAACGCAACTCTTGATTTACAGCCACAATTTGTTCAAATTCCTCATCCGTAAATTTAAGATGAGGCGGTAACTGTAATGTTAAAGCAGTCATAATTCATTCCACCCTACTAAAATTCGGCGTTGCGGCAAACCCAGATGCAGTCAACAAGGAAGATTTAGCCCTCTACCTCTACTTTAAAAAGTATCGTCAATAAATGCCTGCTTTTGTAAGCTAACTTTTGCTGATGCTGCCGACTTTGGTGAAAATACGCCACGGTTTTGAAATAATACAAATGCTGCTACTGCTAGCAGAAAATAGCCAAAACTCTTTTGCAATCTAGCCGCAGGAACAAACCTAGTCAAATACGCACCAAGCAAAGTCCCACCGCTAGCAGCGAGTATAAAACTAAATATGAGGTTCCAATCTAGGGTGATGTGTCCCAGATAACCAAGAAATCCAGCGATCGCATTCATGGCGATAATGAATAAAGATGTGCCAATTGCTGCCTTCATCGGTAATTTAGCAAGTAACACCAAAGCTGGAATAATCGCAAACCCACCACCAACACCAACTAACCCCGTCAAACCACCAACGATAATTCCCTCACTCATCAACCACAACCAGCAATGTTTACAGACTGGTGGCGGGTAAGGTAACTCATCATAAGTTGTTTTAGTCCCCATACTGCGCTGAATCATGATGACACTAGCCACCAACATCAACAACCCAAACAGCAACATCTGTATGGTATCGGTAATAAATGGCAGAGTTGCCAACCTAGCACCGAAAAAAGCCCCTAACATTGTCGCCGCACCAAAAATATAGGCAGTTTTCCACTGGATATTTCCTGCACGCCAGTGGGAGATACTTCCTAATAAACTAACTGTACCAACAATTACCAGAGTCATAGCGATCGCATTTTTTGGGGCAATTCCCATGACATATACCAACACAGGTAAAGCCAGCACCGAACCACCCCCACCTAGTAACCCCAAACTAATGCCAATACCAACGGCGAGAAGATGACCAATTATCCAAGTCATATTTACGCCATCCGACGGTTATAAGGTAGTTTCGCCAGTAAGTTACCCATTGCACAGGTATTTGTCACCCCAGCAAACACCAACCCCCCGCCAACAAACCCACTCAAAATTAAGAACCAAGGTGAGACAAACGCACCTAAAACTGTTCCTAGAAAGACTAAGGAACCTGCAACAATTTGCACTTGTCGCATCAAGCTAATAGGGGCGCTGAGGTTAACTTTCGTGGGTAAACCTGCGGCTTTCCAGGTCGGTAGCCCGCCTTGGAGTTGATAAACGTTGCTAACACCCGCATCTATCAATTTCTGCACAGCTTGATGGGAACGATTCCCTGAACGACAATATAAAACGATGTTTTCACACTGGGGTGTTACTTGGTCAGCCGTGAAATTAGATAAAGGAAGTAGCTTTGCATCAGGAATATGTTCGGCTGCATACTCCGCCGCTTCGCGCACATCAATTAATAGAACTGTATTTTCCTCTATCCATTGCTTAAGCGTGATGGCATCGATTTCCGTCAAGTTTTTAGTGTTTGTCATTGTTTTAATTCCTGGTCAAAAATACTAATTTCTAAACCCTGATACTCAAGAAGAAGTCATCGCTACATCTCCGCAGCGCTGGTTTGCTGGCACAGCTTCCATAATTTTTCGTGGGTTTGGCAGATTTAAATTACCCATCAACTCGATAAATTCTGAACGACTGCGCCCAACCAATCGCAGATTAAACTTTTTTTCTTCGCCAATTGTGGACACTGTTTGTCCGTGATAATCGTGACCTGGATAAACGAGTGTCGAATCAGGAAGCGTCCAGAGGTTTTTGGTAATACTGTCGTAAAGTGCTGCTGCACTACCACTTTGAAAATCCGTGCGTCCACAGCCACGAATCAGCAGGGAATCTCCTGTGAGTAAGTGGGTTTTATTGACCAAATAAGCCAAGTGACTATCCGTGTGTCCTGGTGTAGCAATAGCTTCAATGACAATTGACCCGAATTGCAGCACGTCACCAGGCTGCATTTTTTTGTTAGCACAGGCGGCATTTGCACCAAAAGGCACAATGTTCTCACATCCTATTTTTTCACGCAGTTTCCCCGCACCCGTGATGTGGTCAGCGTGGATATGTGTTTCCAAACAGTAGCCTAGTGTCAAATCCAGTTCTGTCAATAACTTCTGGTCACGTTCGACTTGTTCAAGCACTGGGTCAACGAAAGCAGCAGTTTTAGTTTCCAAGTCTGCAATCAAATAAGTATAAGTGCTGGTTTCTGGGTCAAAAAGTTGCCGGAATAACATAGCTTTTGATGAGTAACGTCTCGTTTTTTCCACTATACTACTATATAGTAATATAATATTTATGTTTTATAATGCTTTAAGATAAATTGTCAAGAAAAACTATACTGAATTGCTCTTAAGTATGCTCGAATCGTCACCAACTGCACTTGCACCGGTAGCTGATTATTTCAAGGTATTGTCTGAAGTAAGTCGCTTACAAGTATTGTGTGCGCTTAAATCTGGTGCAAAAAATGTGACCGAAATTATAGAAATTACCCAACTCAAACAAGCTAATGTTTCCAAACACCTACAAATTTTGGCGCAGACTGGTATTATCAAGCGCCAACCCCAAGGGGTGAGTGTCTTTTATGAAATTGCTGACCCCATAATTTTTGAATTGTGTGAGTTGGTTTGTCAGCGATTGGCACTGCAATTATCAGAAAAATCGCAGCAACTCAAACAACTGGAAAATAGTGCATTAGGACTAAAAGATGGAATAACCGCACAGCGCGGCTGATACTTGATACATATCATGTGTTTTTAGTCAAGTATGCCTAAATTGAATTTTGCCATCTTCATGGAACACCACCCTGTGAGATCAAGTCCAATACGTAGTGTATTGTTTGAATAATTGCCAAGCAAAAGCATTAACGGTAAACTGAAGCCAATTTAGAAAATAAGTTAATAAGTAATTATTTTTGTTAGCGTGGGATTACAATCACAGCGTGAGGATTGATACAAGATGCGAATTCTACTAGTTTATCCAGTATTTCCAAAAACTTTTTGGTCATACGAAAAAATTCTAGCCTTAGTTGATCGCAAGGTGTTGTTACCACCCTTGGGTTTAGTAACAGTAGCAGCGATTCTGCCCCAGGAATGGGAATTTAAGCTGGTAGACCGCAATATCCGTCCAGTCACAGAGGAAGAATGGGCTTGGGCAGATATCGTTATTTTCTCAGCGATGATTGTCCAAAAACAAGATTTACTTGAGCAAATTCAAGAAGCAAAACAACGCGGTAAATTAGTCGCCGTAGGCGGCCCCTATCCCACCTCCACACCTTCTGATGTGCAGAACGTCGGGGCAGATTTCCTCATTCTTGATGAAGGGGAAATCACCCTGCCCATGTTTGTGGAAGCAGTGCAACGGGGAGAAACATCTGGGACTTTCCGCACCGCAGAAAAGCCAGATGTGACAAGCACACCCGTACCCCGTTTTGATTTACTAGAACTGGATGCCTATGACATGATGTCGGTGCAGTTCTCGCGCGGGTGTCCCTTTCAGTGCGAATTTTGTGACATCATTGTTCTCTACGGACGCAAACCACGCACCAAAACTCCAGCACAGTTGTTGGCAGAGTTAGATTACCTATATGAATTAGGCTGGCGGCGTGGTGTGTTCATGGTAGATGACAACTTTATTGGTAACAAGCGTAATGTGAAATTGTTACTGAAAGAGTTGAAAGTCTGGATGGCTGAACATCAATATCCCTTTAAATTTGATACAGAGGCTTCCGTTGACCTAGCGCAAGACCAAGAAATGCTGGATTTAATGGTCGAGTCTGGCTTCTCTGCGGTCTTTTTGGGAATTGAGACACCAGATGAAGATAGCTTACAACTAACCAAAAAATTCCAAAATACCCGCAGTTCCCTAACAGATGCAGTGCAAACCATCATTAAAGCTGGATTGCGCCCAATGGCTGGGTTTATCATCGGTTTTGATGGTGAAAAAGCAGGTGCAGGCGATCGCATCGTCCGTTTTGCTGAACAAGCCGGTATTCCCTCTACCACCTTCGCTATGTTGCAAGCCTTACCCAACACAGCATTATGGCATCGCCTGAAGAAGGAAGGACGACTACGGGAAAACAAAGAAAGTAACATCAACCAAACAACGTTGATGAACTTTATCCCCACCCGTCCCCTAGAAGATATTGCCAGGGAATATATAGAAGCCTTTTGTACTCTATACGACCCAGTAAAATACTTAGACCGCACCTATCGTTGTTTCCTTATGTTGGGTGCGCCCCGTTACAAAACACCATTCAAAATGCCAGAGTTGGTAGTCATTAAAGCCTTGTTAATCGTTATTTGGCGACAAGGTGTCAAACGAGAAACCCGTTGGAAGTTCTGGCATCACTTGTTTAGCATCCTCAAGCATAACCCTGGAGTGGTTGAACATTATATTTCCGCTTGCGCCCACAATGAGCATTTTCTAGAATATCGCCAAATTGTGCGCGACGAAATTGAAAAACAACTAGCTGAATATTTAGCCCAAGGTGCTGAGAAACCATACGTTGTCCCTGTAGAGACAAAAGCTGAAGCAGTAGTTAGTTAAATAGATAGAAAATAGTAAGCGATCGCTTTCTAATTATCACAGATTAGAAGGCGATCGCTTTCATCTTTAATTTGACCTAAGACTAATCTTGCTTTTGCGTCCCTTAGGCAGGCTCAAACTTTAACGATACACCATTCATACAGTAGCGCTTACCTGTGGGTGCAGGGCCATCATCAAACACATGACCTAAATGTCCGCCACAACGACTGCAATGTACTTCCACCCTAGTCATAAAAAACGATCTATCGGTAGTAGTGCCAATTGCACCTTCAATAGGTGTAAAGAAACTAGGCCAGCCAGTACCACTGTTAAATTTAGTATCGGATGTAAACAAGGGCTGTCCGCAACCAGCGCAAACATAAGTTCCCTCACTATATTCCTTATCGAGTGAACTAGTGAAAGCACGTTCAGTTCCATGTTTCCGCAACACACGAAACTGTTCTGGGGTTAATATTGTTTGCCATTCTTGTTCAGATTTGGCGATTTCAAACTTGGTATTAGAAGCTGCCATAATGCTTGACCTTTGGAAAATATAAGGTGGTAACAAAGCTGTGCCAACTAATGCAGCACTAGTTTGTAAAAAATAGCGTTTTTTCATATGCGCCGGATAGTTTTAATCAATCATCAATATTAGAGACCATAGGTGATAGAAAGCAGAGAAGAGGATTAAAAATTGCTTGGTGTAGGTGTTTTATGATGGGCAACTTCTATGATTATGAGTTTTTAGGGAGTTAGGGCAGTTTCCTGAACGGGAAAACTGCACGTATACAATAATTTTACATTACTTAACATAGCTTTCCCAGCTTGAAAAAGGGTGTATGGGAAAGATATCTTTCATTGGGACTGCTTTCTCCATGACACTACCTAATTAATAGACTTGGCAATTACCCCCAATTGCAGCCCCGGCGGATAACTACCTTCTTCTTTGATACGCTTAATTTCTGCGTCAGTCATACGCAAACCTAATTTTTGTGCCAATGCGCTGACAATATCTCCCCGGTCAATTATTCCCGCAACAGCGCCAGCCGGAGTAAGTACGGTGACACGGGGTAACTGTTCATTTTCTAGCTTGTTGATGACTTCAGCGATGACAGTGGATTCTGCAACTGTAGGTATTTCTGTGAGGGGATGGGCGATGCTGTGGAGAGTTTGAGTTTCCCATGCGCTTCTTTCCACCAGGCGTAAATCCTCAATGGCGACCATACCGCGATAACGACCATCGGAAGCAGCAAAATAAACTTCTGGGTTGGTAGTTGCCAATAGGTAGGAATCAGCAAAGGAACGTAAGGTCTGGTCGGCATCAATGACACGAAAATCACGAGTCATGGCATCAGCAGCCGTTACCTTTAGCAAGGTTTCTTGTAATGTGGTTACGCGGTCGTAGCTGTTGGCATTGCGAACCCCAAACCAACCTAACAGCACAATCCACAAGCCTGTAACTAATTCTCTAGTAAAGAAATCTACAGCAAAACCTAAGGCGATCGCACCATAACCTAAAATTTGTCCGGCTTTGGCTGCCCAATGTACTGCTTGAAAACGGTCTCCGGTAATTTGCCAGAGTGCAGCCTTCAACACTTGACCCCCATCTAAAGGTAAGCCGGGAATTAGGTTAAATAAGGCAACAATTAGGTTAATTCGTGCCAAATCAGCCACCATCAGACTAACCGGGCTACTATCAGATACAACAGTACTCCCCAACCGTAAGAGTAAAAATAAGCCAATACTCACCAAAGGCCCAGCAATGGCTACTTGAAACGCTTTACCCGGAGTTTTGGATTCTTCCTCAATGGCGGCAATCCCACCAAACAAAAATAAGGTAATAGAGTTAACTTTAATCCCTTGCGATCGCGCTGCCAAACTATGACCTAACTCATGCAATAACACCGAACCAAATAGCAACAACGCCATAATTAGTCCAGCCGTCCATGCTGTCGCCGTTCCCCATTCTTGATAAGCCACACCAAAGTTCAGTGTTGCTAAGCCCAAAATTACAAACCACAAAGGATCTAAAAATAGGGGAATACCAAATAAAGACCCGATTCTCCAATTTGTCTGCATCACATTGTCCTGAAACTAAATATTTTTAGTGAATACATCACATATACTATGTGTGTTTTTTTGTATAGGATTTTTCTATTTTCTTCATACTAGTAGACGACGTAAACTTACAACTATCTACCAATAGGAGTAACAAAATCAGCAGTTACTCATGTAGTTGCCCCAGATTCTAGAATAGACAATGTCACCTAATTGATCATGCAAAAAATAGAAAAATACAAGTTCTCAGCTATGAGTTACATCAGTTTTAATCTATGGCGATCGCCTCATACTGTTACTCTTGAATGTGGCTGATGTATAGCCAAATACAGTAAATCTATTTGTAACTAAAAAGAATGCTTGATTCCTTAAAAGTTGATATCTTATTAGGAATGTAGTTAAAATATATTTGCCACGCACTAACATATATTTTCATTATATATTATAATGCAAAACTAAACTCTTAATGAGTTGAGTTTGTGTGAGTGGTAGACGGTTAAAAAAACTCAACCATACATATTTTTAGATTGAACGTTATTACTTTTTTTAAATCACCAATCCAATCCACACGTAGTTTGTGGCGTATTGGACAAACAGTATTGGGTATTATATTCCGTCATCCCATCACAGGAACCAGTATCATCCCAATACTATCCGATGGTCGGATTGTATTAATTCGTAGACGAGACGATGGTTTATGGGCATTGCCTGGGGGTATGGTGGACTGGGGAGAAGACATTCCGACGACAGTCCGCCGCGAGCTATTGGAGGAAACAGGGCTAGAATTAACAAAAATTAGGCGTTTGGTAGGAGTTTACTCTTCACCAGACCGAGACCCTAGAATCCATTCGATTTGTGTTGTGGTTGAAGCCGAAGTAGAAGGGAAAATGGATATTCAGGATACCTTAGAAGTCATGGAAATCAAGGCTTTTACCCCTGGTTCCCTACCCCAAGGGCCAATGTCTCATGACCATACTCGACAACTACAGGATTACTTAAACGGATTAACAACCCTAGCATAAAAACTTATGTGAAATTTTAGGTGAAAATTAGCGATTGAAGATAAAGTCTGAATATTCTAGGACTTACGCACTGAACCAAAAAACCCTTCTGAGGGTGGTCAATAGTCCACAGTCCAAAAACCTTGATTTTGACTATTGACTACTGACTATTGACAAAAAAGCCAGAAAATTAGTAACACTGCGTAAGTCCTATATTCTAAAGAAAGATAAACAACACATTAAAATGGATACGCTATTACGTAACGCCCGGAGAAAACTATCTCAAGGGCTATTATTCTGGCGTGAAGCTGGTGAGGGGATTCCTGTAGTTTTGTTACATGGTGCTTGGTATGAAAGTAGCCAATGGGTGGAAGTCATGGAATCACTTTCACAGAATTTTCATTGCTTTGCACCAGATTTATTAGGTTTTGGAGAATCAGAAAAACCCAATATTCATTACTCAATTGATTTACAAGTAGAGTGCATAGCTGAGTTTTTCCAAGCTTTAAAGCTAGAAAAAGTCTATTTATTGGGAGATTCACTAGGTGCTTGGATTGCAGCTAGTTATGCCTTAAAGTATCCAGAACAAGTGTATGGGTTAGTTTTGTTAGCACCGGAGGGTGTGCAGATAGAGGGGCAATCACAAAATTGCCAGAAAATGCGGCGGTTGAGCAAGCGATCGCCATTATTATTTAAAATAATGCGATCGCTCAGTTTTTTAACTAAGATTTTTGGGCTAGACAAGAAGATAGAGCAAGATTGGCAAACACGGCAAAAATTACTGCAAAATCCTACAGCCGCCCAGTTATTGTTTCAACGCCAGCAACCAGAAATCGAAGCAGAACTACTGCAAAGCTATCTATCTAAATTAGAAATCCCAGTACTAGTTTTGCAAGGTGGCAAAGATAAGCCAGATGCCCTAGCTAGAAGTCAGTTTTATACTAAACTGATTCCTCAAGCAGAATTAAAAATTATTGCTCATGGTGAAAGCAATTTACCAGAATCCTGTGTTGGGATTGTAGCTGGAGAAATTCGGGAGTTTATAACTAATTCCCCGTCCTATCCCTGCTGAATTTCCAAAGGACACATCGAGTCCATAATGGAAGCGCCACCATCCACATGAATTATTTGACCTGTAATAAAGCTAGCTTCCTGCATACATAAGAGCATAGCTGCATTAGCAATGTCATCTGGAGTTCCCACCCGTTTCATGGGTGTCCATCCACTCTCATGCCAATTTTGTGTGGCTTCCTGTGCTGCTGTTGGTAAAGAACGCAAGACTCCTCCTTCCAAGGGGTTTGGTTCACCAAAGATAACTCCAGGGCTAATGCCATTAACAGTAATACCACGGGAACCAAGGGCAACGGCAAAATAGCGACAAAGCGATTCTAGCGCAGCTTTAGCCGTTCCCATTGCCATCCAAGGCTGCCAGCTACCAGTACGCCCACTTGGTGAATAGGTGATGGCGATGATTCTGCCTCCATCTCGCATCAGACTGGCAGCTTGTTGAGTTCCCAATAGGAAGGCCTGTGCTTGAGAATCTATCGCCGCACGCCAGTGGTCTAATGTCATCTTCATTGGAGAATGGTAGAAAGTTGCTAAGTCTGGTCTGGCGCAGTTGACGAAGATATCTAGACTGCCGAATTTATCCTTAACCTGACTAAACATCCGATTAATATCTTGAGGCTGTAAAATGTCGGCTTGCACAATAAAGCCTTCTCCACCTCGTTCTCGTACTTGTACTAGGGTATTTTCCGCCGCTTCATCATTTTTGTGGTAGTGAATAGCTACTTTCACCCCATGTTCGGCTAGTTTTAAGGTGATTGCTCTACCGATACCGCGTGAGCCTCCGGTAACTAATACGTGTTTACCGTTAAGCGACATCTCAAAACCTCACGTACATGACAATAACTTTAATCTAGTACGTAATAGAGGTGGATATGATTTACCAATGATGATAATACCTTAAATTTTCTGTTAAGCAACACCTGCCACGATTGTTTGCATACCCCAAAAAATCATGTTTGGTTCCACTATTAAACGCCCTGCTAGCTCAGGATATAGAGCTTGGAGGTAATTTAATAGTAAGATGCGATCGCCTCCTTTAATTGCCACCTTCCCATCAGGAAACAAAGACAACCACTCTTCCGTAAAATCCCTGATTCCCGCTATTAGGGTATAAATCACACCGCTTTGGATTGCTTCTGCTGTATTCAGCGCAAAATGTGGAGGTAAAGATTTAATCTCTGCCATCTCTACTTGCGGTAATTGTTCAGTTTTTTGACCTAAACTCGCAAATTGTAAACCCACCCCCGGCAAAATCGCCCCACCAACCAAATTCCGTTCACCATCCGCCGCCGTAAAAGTTAGCGCTGTCCCCGCATCAATTACCAACATCGGAAAACCCCAACTCATTCCCGCCCCCCACAAAGCCAAAGCCCGGTCAATTCCCAAGGTAGGATATGTATTGTTAAGAGGTATCTGGTCTAAAGTAATTACGCGAACATTAGGGTAACTTTGCCAAAGTGCAGTTTGCTTAGGAACAACGGAGGCGATGAACAGGGGTAGAGGGTGAGACAGCTCGGTCTTGGGGGTTTCCCCCATTAGCGACTGCGAACCCGAAGGGCAGGGGGCAGGGGGCAGGGGGGGAAATGTAGAGGAAGATATTCCCTTTTCCCCAGTTCCCAACTCCCAGTTTGTCTCACCGTTACCTAACTGCTGTATAACTGACTCAGGTAGATATTCTGTATCCCATGTAAACTTAAGGGATTCGCCCATGAATAAAGCCCAATGTAGCCGGGAATTACCGATTTCCAAGGCTAGCCACTGATTTTCTACGTGTTTTGGAAACTGCTGTGATATCACTTTTTTATATTTTTTAAGTTATCTATAGGTTTTTTAATAAAAATTTACAAATATTCCGTGTCACAATAAGACTAGGGGAATAAATACTCATTGTGTAAAGGAGAGAGTTATGGTAGCACTCACCGAAAAAACTGAAAAACGGCTCACCATACAGACTGCGGAAATTGCTCAAGATACCACAGCAATTCGCTCTCTAGATTGGGAACGCGATCGCTTTGATATTGAGTTTGGTCTGCAAAATGGTACTACTTATAACTCATTTCTCATACGCGGTGAGCAGATAGCCTTAGTTGATACTTCCCATGAAAAGTTTCGTAAACTTTATTTTGATACCCTGACAGGGTTAATTAATCCCACAGATATCAACTATTTGATTGTCAGTCATACCGAGCCAGACCACAGTGGCTTAGTCAAAGATTTGTTACAGATGGCTCCAGATATTACAGTCGTCGCCTCAAAAGTTGCCATCCAGTTTCTCGAAGATTTAGTACATCAACCATTTAAGCGGAAAATCGTTAAGAACGGCGATCGCTTAGATTTAGGTAACGGTCACGAATTTGAGTTTGTCATTGCCCCCAATTTACACTGGCCAGACACCATCTTTAGTTTTGACCACAAAACCCAAACCCTATACACCTGCGACGCTTTCGGAATGCACTACTGTTCCGATATTGTCTTTGATGAAGACTTAAAAACCATAGAACCAGACTTTCATTACTATTATGAATGCCTGATGGGGCCAAATGCGCGATCGGTACTATCTGCCCTCAAGCGCATGGGAGAATTGCCAAGCGTGAAAATGATTGCCACTGGTCACGGGCCACTACTCTACCATAACGTCGAGGAACTCACCGGACGTTATCGCACTTGGAGCCAAAACCAAAGCAAAGCAGAAACCAGCATAGGTGTATTTTACGTTTCCGAGTATGGCTATAGCGATCGCCTAGCCCAAGGAATTATTAACGGTATTAGCAAAACTGGTGTCGGTGTAGAAGTTGTAGACTTGGGTTCAGCAGTAGATTTACAAGAATTACGCGAACTAGTTGGGCGTTGTGCTGGACTGGTAATTGGGATGTCTCCGGCTGCTAGTGCAGCTAGTATTCAAGGCGCACTCAGCACCATTTTAGGGTCTGCCAACGAAAAACAAGCCGTAGGTATATTTGAAACCGGTGGCGGCGATGATGAACCCATAGACCCGCTATTAAGCAAATTCCGTAACCTGGGCTTAACAACCGCCTTCCCCGCCATTCGCATTAAACAAACACCCACGGAAAACACCTACAAACTGTGTGAAGAAGCAGGCACAGATTTGGGACAATGGGTAACACGCGATCGCAGCATCAAAGCCATGAAATCCTTGGGTGCTGACCTAGATAAAGCACTAGGAAGACTGAGTGGCGGCTTATATATCATCACAGCCAAAAAAGGCGACGTTTCCAGCGCCATGTTAGCCTCATGGGTAAATCAAGCCAGCTTCAAACCATTAGGATTTTCCATTGCCGTAGCCAAGGATAGAGCTATTGAATCACTAATGCAAGTAGGCGATCGTTTCGTCTTAAATGTATTAGAAGAAGGCAATTATCAGCCACTCATGCGCCACTTCTTAAAACGATTCGCCCCTGGTGCAGACCGTTTTGAAGGAGTCAAAACCCAGCCCGCCGAAAACGGCGCACCCATCCTCGGCGACGCTTTAGCATACATGGAATGCGAAGTAGTCAGCCGTATGGACTGCGGCGACCACTGGGCAGTATACAGCACAGTCTACGCCGGACGCGTTTCCAAACCCGAATCTCTAACAGCAGTCCACCACCGCAAGGTAGGAAATCATTATTAGTGAAACGCGACTCCATTTATTGCGCTTCAAGTGTCAGTTGTTAGTCGTCAGTTGTCAGTTGTGGAAATGATCTGGTCTAATACCCCAATCCCTAACGGGTGGTTTTTACATATCTTTGCTACTGACTACTGACCACTGACAAAACTCTATCCCCTTGTGAGTAGAGTTTTTATATCATCGCTTTTTTACCGAGTCGCTAACCTATTTGTACCGTAATCAGTATCAATATGATGACTGGTATTGTGTGGTAATTTTTCCAACTCGCAATCTGGAACCAAGGGACACAATCACTCATCGCATATTTTTAAACAGCGCACTCTATAATTACCCAAATCGGTAAAGATTCGTTCTCTACAATTGACTGACTAAACAACCGCCAAGAGCGATCGCTCCCTCAAATCAAAACTCCGGTACTGGAATAGTTATAAAATGTTAGAAGTGAGGCTAGCGAACAGGGAATAAGCGAGCAATTGCCAAATATCTGGAATTATTACCCTGCCACAAGGCTACTCTTCTACCAGAAGCGAACATTATCTTATCCATAGTAAATACCGAAAATTCAATCAAACCAATTAGGCTTTAATTGTAAATGTGTAGTTATTTGTAGCAATTGCTGTTTAATTGCTCAAAAATGTTTAAAAACAAAGAAATTATTTAAAAACTATGTCAGAAACCAAACCAAGAGACGTGCAAGTCCTACCTATTGGTACAGATACAACTGTAATGCGATCGCGCAGTTGGACAAGATTAAGATTTGAAATTGAGTACGCTTTAGCTAAGGGAACCACGGCTAACTCTTATTTAATCCAAGGTAATAAGCTAGCGCTGATTGACCCTCCAGGGGAAACCTTCACACAGATTTATCTGGATGCGTTGCAAAAACGACTAGATGTCACAGAAATCGATTATGTTATTCTCGGTCACGTTAACCCCAACCGGGCCGCGACCTTAAAAGCTTTACTAGAAATAGCACCGCAAATTACCTTTGTCTGTTCTAATCCAGGGGCGATTAATTTGCGCGGGGTGCTAGAAAACCCGGATTTACCAATACTGATTATGCGGGGTGAGGAAACCCTCGATTTAGGGAAAGGACATGATTTACAATTCATCCCCACACCTAACCCCCGCTACGCCGATGAATTGTGTACCTACGACCCCCAAACCGAAATTATCTATACAGATAAGCTATTTGGGGCGCACATTTGCGGAGACCAAGTATTTGATGAAGGTTGGGAAGCAATCAACGAAGACCGCCGTTACTATTATGATTGCTTGATGGCTCCCCATGCCCGACAAGTGGAAACAGCCTTAGATAAACTTGCAGATTTCCCGGCGCGAGTGTACGCCACTGGTCACGGCCCCTTGGTGCGTTACGGCTTAATTGAACTTACCCACGCCTACCGCGAATGGAGTCAACAACAAACTTCTGCTGACTTGACAGTAGCTCTAATTTATGCTTCAGCTTATGGCAACACAGCTACTTTAGCCCAGGCGATCGCTCGTGGCATTACCAAAGCCGGTGTTGCGGTAGAATCAATTAACTGTGAATTTGCCGACCCAGAAGAAATTAGTGCAGCCGTAGAAAAATCTGCTGGTTTTGTTATGGGTTCTCCTACCCTTGGTGGTCATGCACCCACACCAGTGCAAACAGCTTTAGGTATTGTCTTATCCACCGCTACTAATAATAAATTAGCTGGTGTGTTTGGTTCCTTTGGTTGGAGTGGTGAAGCCGTTGATTTAATTGAAGGTAAGCTCAAAGATGCCGGTTATAGGTTTGGTTTTGACTCCATCCGCGTCAAGTTCAAACCCAACGAAGTCACCTTGCAAATGTGCGAAGAAGCCGGAACCGACTTTGCCCAAGCCTTGAAGAAAGCCAGGAAAGTCCGGACTCAAAGTGTACCAGCCACAAATGTAGAACAAGCCGTAGGACGAATAGTCGGGTCACTTTGCGTTGTTACCGCCAAGCAAGGGGAAGTATCCAGCGCCATGTTAGCCTCTTGGGTTGCCCAAGCCAGCTTTAATCCTCCCGGCTTAACCATTGCCGTAGCCAAAGACCGTGCAGTAGAAACCCTGACCCATACCGGGAATAAATTTGTTCTCAATGTTTTAAAAGAGGGAAATCACCTGGGATTGATGAAACACTTCCTCAAACCCTTTAGCCCTGCACAAGATAGATTTGCTGATGTGGCGACAGCAGAGGCTGAAAACGGTAGTCCTATACTGAAAGATGCTTTAGCATATTTGGAATGTTCAGTCCAAAACCGCATGGAATCAGGTGACCACTGGCTAGTTTATGCAACTGTAGAGAATGGCAAAGTCCTAAATCAGGACGGTGTTACAGCCGTGCATCATCGCAAATCAGGTAACCATTATTAAAGACTGTTTTAATTACTTTTTGGGTTGAACTATGCAGTGTTAATGAAGAGAGAAACACTGTAATTTATATTGCGAAAAAAAGGTGATACAACCCTGACAACGAAATCAAACCTACAGTTCGTAACTACGAATTATCAACTCAGCTACAGTTAACTGCTGAAGCTGAACTTACGCTTCTTAAATCGGGTGCGAATACAACTGTGTATTTAAAAGGTGATGCACCAGAACAATTCATGTGAGTTTTATCACGCCGACGGGGAGACCACCAGGAATCTGCCTTTATAGTCAGATTTGTGCCATTCCATGACAGGCTAGTAACCGCTAAAGAGTTACTTTTGCCATCACTCGGCTTTTTAGCAGATAAATAACTTGCCGAGGTAACACTACCATTGCTGGGATTAATCCGAGCGATTACCGCCACTTTTGCACCGCCACCGCTACCATAGCTAGTCAACCAACCTTGAGTAGCAAAGCGACGAAAATCGTTACCTGTTTGAGTACCTGTGGAAGTGAAAACACCATATAGATTACTTCCTCCATCCCAATACAGTCCGTAGCCTGTACCGTCGTCTCCTGTGGTTTCATAGTCACTACGACACCATGTTTTGAACCCATTATCAAAACGGATAATCCGTGGGTCTTTGTTGTTGGATGATACTTGCTGATAACCGATGTAAATATTGGTCAGGCCTATCGTTACTTTAGGGCCATTTTTAGCCTTGATACTCGCCTCAGAGTCATTGCAGGTAAAGGTCACAGCCTTACCGACAGATGATTTGATAGTCGTTTGGGCAATGGCTGAAGGAATCGCTAAATCAGCTGCTAAGAATGCGGCTGAAGATAAGACAGCCAGATACTTTGACCAATGGCGATATTTAATCATTGAACCTGTCCTAATTATTTTCAAAAAAGAATTTAAGAGTCAGGAGCCATAAGTAGACAGATAGTCTGTCGCCGCCAGCTATCCTAACTCTTATGGATTCGGAGTGTAAAATAAGACCTTAACATAATTTTCACAAAAGGCAAACTTTTTTATAAATTGCTTTTTTGTATTGATGTGTAAGCTTTTTAAAACGCTTATATATGATTTTACACAGTATTTACACTTAAATGCTTTACAGGCTGTACTTGAGTGTTGATAGTTTTATCTCAGTAATTGATTCCTCTTATACCCTGCTTTTTTATCCTAAATTCAAGGGTTGCAATCCCCGACTCCAACTGTCTTTAATGCGCGAATTTTGCGGAAAGTTCTGTAGGAGGGGTTTCCCGCCGTAGGAAACTTTTCAAGACGAATTTTGAATTTTGAATTGTTAAGGCTAGTTGCCATTGACACAATCAAATTAAATGGGGTAGGATTGTATGCTGTTCAAAGATTTATGACAGCTAAACTAGGCCAGAGCTTTATCAATAACGTTAGTGGCTGATATTCTCTAAAAAATGCCTAGCAGCCATTTTTTGTTGTTTATTAACGAGGTGAATATGGCAAAGCGCCGTAACCCGAAAAAAGAAAAGGCGCTACGGAACCAGGCATACGCCAGAAAGTTTCGTAAACGGACTACAACCGGAAGAATGCAAAGAAGGTTCCAGCAAAGAACACCTAAGAGTGAGGAAGAAGAAGGCGCAGCAGCAGTTGATGCTGAATAATTCGTCTATTCAGATTTTGATTCTTTAAGTGTTTTATTTTTTAGGGTGTACGTCTTGTACACCCTTGTTTTTTAGGCTTTGTGTGTTAGTTGTCAGTTGTCAGTTGTCAGTTGTCAGTTGTCAGTTGTGTTTGGATCTAGGCTAATAATCCCTGCACCCTTACACCCCTACTCTCCAATTTCCTCACGCGCCGCACTGACGGCTTTACTCACCTGGGCAAAACCAGTACCACCGTAACTGTTACGTGCAGCTACAACTTGACGAGGGGAGATGGCTTCATAAATATCGGTGGCAAATGCTGGATGTATTTCTTGCCATTCTTCTAAGGTCAAATCTTTTAAAAGTTTGCCAGCAGCAATACTGGTTTTGACGACTTTACCCACGATATTATAAGCTTCGCGGAAGGGAACGCCCCTGGCTGCTAGATAATCTGCGACATCGGTAGCGTTAGAGAAATCTTGTGTGACAGCTTCAGCTAGGCGCTGAGTCCGGAATTCCAAACCCTCCTGTAGCAAGATTGTCATGGCTTCCAGGCAAGCCTTAACTGTGTTAACGCTGTCAAATAAACCTTCTTTGTCTTCTTGTAGGTCTTTGTTATAGGCCAGAGGTAATCCTTTCATGATTACCAACATTGCTTGGAGATGACCAAATACACGCCCAGTTTTTCCCCTGACTAATTCTGGTACGTCGGGGTTTTTCTTTTGAGGCATAATGCTGGAACCTGTTGCACAGCTATCTTTGAGGGTGACAAAGCGGAATTCTTCTGATGCCCAAAGAATAATTTCTTCAGAAAGACGGCTCAGGTGAACCATAATCAAACTAGCCGCACACAAAAATTCAATGGCAAAATCGCGATCGCTCACTCCATCCAAGCTATTCTCGTAAATACGCTCAAACTGCAACAGTTTGGCTGTGTAGTGGCGGTCAATGGGAAAGGTAGTCCCAGCTAAAGCACCACACCCCAAGGGCGAAATATTCACCCGGCGATAAACATCACCCAAGCGTTCCCAGTCCCGTTGTGCCATGTGGAAATAAGCCAACAAGTGATGAGCTAAACTCACAGGCTGAGCGCGTTGTAGGTGAGTGTAACCAGGAATGAGAGTTTCAACGTTTTGTTCAGCTATATCTAGTAAGACCCTCTGAAATTCCCGTAATTGGGTTTTGATTTGCGAAATTTGGTCACGTAGGTAAAGTCTTGTATCCGTACCTACTTGATCGTTACGCGATCGCGCAGTATGTAATTTCTTACCTACATCTCCAACAATCTCTGTTAACCGTCGCTCCACTGCAAAATGGACATCTTCCGCATCGATACCAGGCTGAAATTTACCCTGGCGATATTCTTCACGAATTTGTTCTAAACCTGCAACTAGTTGTTCTCCTTCTGCCGGCGAAATAATCCCCGTATGCGCCAACATTTGGGCATGAGCTTGAGAGCCTGTAAGGTCGTATTCTATTAATTCTATGTCAAAGCTTATACTGGCATTAAAAAGAGCGATCGCTGGATGTAGAGCCGATTCAAATCGCTGACTCCAAGTTTGTTTTTCAGTCATAAATACAAAGGGACTGGGGATTAGGGACTGGGGACTAGGGATTGGGTAAATTTTCTTTCTCCTGCTCCCTAACCTTTCAGCTTACTATTTATCGTTATTCCCTACTCCCTACCCCCTAGCCCTCACCATTGTCAACCGTACTTAGTCAGATTACGAAAAATATAGCCAATCACTAAACCAATCAACAGCGCCCAGACTTGACCTGTCTGGACAAAATGATTCCAGGTTTTTTGGATCTGACCAACAACGTTAGGATCGGTCACATTCTGCGCCAGTATAGGGAAATTTACAGAAAAATACCCAACAGTCTCAAATATTAAATCGTTAAAGTAGTTCATCTGAGGTAACTAAGGTAAAGCCTAGAGATTAGAGGTTAAGAACTAGGGAAATTACCCAGTCCCCAATCCCCAATTTCCAATTACCTTGATGTCATAACTCAAGATTCTAGCGATGCCAACCGCAATTTCTCTGCTGTCCGCAAAATTTGCCCAGCCAACACGGCTGCACCAAAACCATTATCTATATTGACTACTCCTACACCCGCAGCACATGAATTGAGCATTGTCAATAAAGGTGCTAAACCGCCAAAACTAGCACCATAACCCACACTAGTAGGTACAGCGATTACAGGACAATTAGCCAAACCAGCCACCACACTGGGTAACGCGCCTTCCATTCCCGCAACGACAATTAACACTGATGCTGATTCAATCAGATGGCGATTACTCAGCAAGCGATGAATCCCGGCGACACCTACATCCCAAAGACGCTGTACACGAAAACCAGATAGTTCGGCTGTCACGGCTGCTTCCTCAGCCACGGGTAAGTCAGCAGTACCCGCAGAAAGAATACTGATAATCCCTGCAAACCGTGGTTCGATAGTCGGGGGAGTGATAGCGCAAATTTTTGCCAACTCGTAGTAACGTAAATCTCTAATTTTCGGTTGCAATAGAGTATAAACGCCTGGTTCAATGCGGGTAGCCATTACTACCGGATTGCGCTGACGCATCACCTCCATAATCTGCACAATTTGTTCTGGTGTTTTACCTAGCCCCCAAATTACTTCCGGGAAACCAGTTCTCAGATGACGGTGATGATCAATTTTGGCAAACTCACCCACAGGTTCATAGGCTAGGTCTTTGAGAGAGTTTAAAGCCTTATCTGGGGTAACTTTACCATTGGCAACCGCCTCTAGGAGCGATCGCAAAGCTTCAGGTTGAGTCACGGTAATTTTGGGTAATGTGGTGATGGGTAATGGGTAATGGGTAATGGGTAAAAGTTTTCTTACTTACCAATTACCCATTACCAGTTACCTACTTAACTATTTTGATTTCGTACAAGTTCCAGAATGCGCCGCCTAGTGCTGAGAAGCGAATACCTGCAAAGCGATCGCGTACTGCGGATAATGAATATGGATTTACCAAGTAAATGAATGGTAAATTCTCTTGAGTGATTTTTTGGGTTTCGGCATAGATTGTTTTACGTTTGGTTTCGTCCAACTCCCTAGCACCTTGAATGTATAGTTGACCAATTTTCGCTTCCCACGGTGCTACTTCCCAACCTGTGATGGGTTTTTGTCCTGCTTGGGGCTTTTGGTTAAACATATGTAATCCCCCTTCGGGATTCCAGACGTTAGCACCATCATTCGGTTCTAAACCGCCAGTCAAACCCAGCATAGAAGCTTCCCAATCTAAAGTATTCGCCAGCTTGTCTGTATAAGTATTCCATGCCAAGGGTGTAAAATCTACCTGTATGCCGATTTTGCTCAAGTCCTGTTTAATTTGCGAACCCATGGCCTCACGAATCTTGTTACCAGCATTCGTCAGCAGTGTAAAGCGGACTCGATTACCGTCAGAGTCTAACAACTGATTTTGAGCATTATATTTAAAGCCCGCTTTCAATAATAATTGCTTGGCTTTTTCTAAGTTGTAATCGTAAACCTTTAACCCTTCTTTGGGCGACAAATAATAAGGACTCTGCACAGAAATTGGTGAATCTTGCGTTTGACCCAAACCCCGATAAATATTATTAATCATCGTTTGGCGGTCAACTGCATAAGCCACAGCTTGGCGAAATTCTACCGTATTAAACCAACGAGACTTTACTGGATCAACCAGTGGTTTACCGTCTCTTTGACCCTTATTCAAGTTAAATAATATAAAAGTTGTCCCAGCCGCCGGGCCGCCATTATATATCTTGAAATTGCCTTGCTTTTCTTGCACCTTCAGCAGAGAAAAATAGTCTGGGGAAACACCAATACTATCCAAACCACCAGAGCGAAACTGGAGTAACGAGGTATCTGTTGATTCGACAATTTGCCACACTAATCGTTCAATATAAGGTTGAGCTTCACCTTTAGGCCCTTTACGCCAATAGTAAGGATTACGTCGGAAAACTACACGTTCACTGGTGTCATAACGCTCCAATTTGTACAAACCATTCCCGACGATTTGGTCTGGTGGTGTATCTACCCCCCATTTTTGCAGAAACTTAGGCTTACCCTCACTATCTTTGGTTTGTATAGATTCTCGCAGTGCATGGGCTGGTAAGATTGCCGCACTCGTCGCACTACGTAAAAAAGGCGCAAACGGTTCGGGAACAGCAAACTCAACTCGACGACTATCAACTTTTCTCACAGTTGGCAGTTTCCGACTTTCACCAATCCTCATAATATCTCTAACATCTGTAGGAATGGCTTCGTTAAAGTAAATGTCATTGTAAGTAAATACAACATCATCTACAGTTAGTGGTTGCCCATCCGACCACTTTAAACCCTCACGGAGAGTAAAAACAATTTTTAATTTATCATCAGAAATTGTCCAAGATTCTGCTAAAGCTGGTTCCACTTCACCAGTATCATAATTTTCGCTGATTAATCCCTCATAAATCAAACCAAAAACATTAGGTGATTCCGAACTTAAAGGATAGTTAAAAGTTTTAGGATCACTGAGAATACTAGTTACTAATTGCGGGATTTGAGCAGCCGAACTTTTAAAATTCGATGGGTTACAAGCTGCAACTGTAACTGCTGTAAATGCAGCCAAAATTATGAGTATCCAAAAACGCTTAATTAAGGAAATGAGATTATTTGTATATGGCATAAATTTAGATGCACTAATAGTTGATTTAATATTTTATCTATGTTGCATTTTTGCCTGCATTCTCCATCTTCCAATTTTGAGTTAATTAACCGGATCAGAACTTACCAACAAGACAACAGCATAAGCACAAATACCCTCTTCTCGTCCCACAGGGCCTAATTTTTCATTAGTTGTAGCTTTGACACCAATTTGATTTGGTTCTAATTGCAAAACATTGGCTAGTTTGTCACGCATAGTTTTAATGTGTGGTTTCAACTTTGGCCGTTCTGCAACTACTACCGAGTCAATGTTACCTATACGCCAACCTTGAGCGCGAATTAACTCATTGACCTGATTTAACAAAACTAAACTATCTGCCCCAGCCCATTGGGGATCAGTCGGGGGGAAATAATGACCAATATCTCCCAAAGATAATGCCCCCAACATGGCATCCATAATGGCATGAGTGAGGACATCCGCATCACTATGTCCCAATAAACCCAGTTCATGGGGAATATGGACACCACCTAAAATCAAAGCGCGATCGCTCACTAATCTGTGAATATCGTAGCCGTTACCAATTCTTATACTCATAGTCATTAGTCATTAGTCATTAGTCAGTTGTTATTTCTCCCCCTGCTCCCTGCTCCCCTGCTCCCTGCTCCCCGGCTTCTTCTCTTGTTGCCATTTTTCTAGCAAATCAGGGCGGCGATCGCTGGTTCTTTTAATCTGTTGTTCATAGCGCCATTGGGAAATGGCGGCGTGATTTCCAGATAACAAGACATCAGGGACTTTCCAGCCGCGAAAGTTTGCCGGACGGGTGTACTGGGGATAATCTAATAAACCCTCCTCAAAACTTTCCGCAGTCAAGGATTCTGTTTTGGCCACAGTTCCAGGTAACAATCGCACCACTCCGTTAATTAATGCCATTGCCGGAATTTCTCCCCCCGTGAGGATGAAATCCCCCAAAGATACCTCACGAGTAACTAAATGTAATACCCTATCATCTACCCCTTCGTAATGCCCACAAATTACTACTAATTGCTCATAATTGCTGACCAATTCTCGTAATAGCGGCTGATCAATTGTTTGACCTTGGGGACTCATCAAAATAACTTCTCGGCGCTCTAAAATCGGCAGCGACTCTACAGCACTAAAAATCGGTTCTGGTTTCATCAACATCCCTACACCGCCACCATAAGGCTCGTCATCTACCTTGCGGTGTTTATCTGTAGTGAAATCTCTAGGATTTACCAAATTCACTTGGGCAATTTGTTTGGCAAGAGCTTTACCCAGCAGGCCGGAACTAAGAACTGAGGTAAAACAGTCAGGAAAAAGTGTAACTATATCAAAACGCACAGTAATTCGTATTCGAGAACACTAATCTTAGATTTGAATGACTATCAAACACAAGATGCTTATACAGGGTAAAAGTACAGATAGGCTTTCACAATAGTATCTAAAAGTACTAGAACTGTTGCTTTTTCTTGGGATCAAAAGTTTTTCTAATTACTTAATTTATGTTTAAATATTGTGACAACTACCATTTAAATAAATAATCTAACCAGGTTAACAACTTACAGGATGCGTCGAGCCAGCCTCAGAAAATGTGTGTAATGACCTGCTCACTCCTATCCCAGATGGGAAAACTAATTCCTAGCGCCAGAGGGGAACCTGAACCCCAAGCACTAACGAGCCAGTCTGGAAAAAGTGGACAGGTGAAGAACAAGGCGCTGGCTTTGGGGACACGGGACATACAAATCATGAGGCTTTGTGTGTATATGTTGCAGTGTCCTCAGGAAAAAAGCAAAGTGCGAACATCATCAGGCTCCTAAACCTTGTTAAATTCACACGCCATTCGCCACAAGTCGGGAAACCCGTCCACAGCGATGGCTCCTAAAGTTGTTGACAGGAGAAACACAATGCCGCAATTACAAGCTAAATCGCTGGAAATGAGGACACCCCAAGCAACTAAGACCGCCGTTCTCGTAATCGGAGGCGCAGAAGATAAAGTTCATGGACGTGAAATCCTGAGAACTTTTTTTGGACGAGCTGGTGCAAGCAAAGCCTATATTACAATTATTCCATCTGCCTCCCGCGAACCTGCAATTATTGGTGGACGGTATATTCGCATTTTTGAAGAAATGGGTGCTGAAAAGGTCGAAATTTTAGACATCCGTGAACGAGAACAATGCGAATCTTCACAGGTAAGGGCATCCCTCGAAGCCTGTAGTGGTGTTTTCTTAACCGGAGGAGACCAACTGCGCCTGTGTGGTGTATTGTCTGATACGCCAGTAATGGAAATAATCCGACAGCGAGTGAGAGGCGGGCAACTAACTCTGGCAGGCACAAGTGCTGGGGCAGCAGTGATGGGGCATCACATGATTGCTGGCGGCGGTAGTGGTGAAACACCTAATCGTTCCCTGGTGGATATGGCAACAGGTTTGGGATTAATTCCCGAAGTGATTGTTGATCAACATTTCCACAACCGCAATCGGATGGGTCGCCTCATTAGTGCGGTCGCTGCTCACCCCGATAGACTAGGTATTGGCATTGATGAAGATACTTGTGCTGTATTTGAACGCGATGGTTGGCTCCAAGTCTTGGGTAAAGGCAGCGTCACCATTGTCGATCCCACCGAACTCACCCACACCAACGAACCCCACGTTGGCGCTAACGAACCTTTAACCGTGCATAACTTACGTCTGCATATCCTCAGTTATGGCGATCGCTTCCATCTGTACCAAAGGACTGTATTGCCTGCGGTACACCGGATCTCCAGCTGACGGAATAGAGTACCTGAGGTTAGACTGAATTGATCTTTAATTTATTTCCTGCTGTAGAAAAATCAGAGGAATACCATGTAAAAAGATAAAAACTGTTTTTCATGAACAGTTTAGCGATCAATTCCAGTAAGAAACTAGAATTTTGGTTCCGAATCTCCATCTACCTATTCCCATGAGAATCCTCAAGATCCAGACCTTACGCGGCCCAAACTACTGGAGCATTCGACGCCACAAACTGATCGTCATGCGCCTCGATTTGGAAACCCTTGCCGAGACGCCATCAAATGAAATCCCCGGATTTTATGAAGGATTAGTAGAGGCGCTGCCAAGTCTGGAAGGTCATTATTGCTCGCCCGGCTGTCATGGTGGTTTTTTGATGAGAGTGCGAGAAGGCACCATGATGGGTCATATCGTGGAACACGTAGCCCTAGAACTCCAAGAATTAGCTGGAATGCACGTGGGCTTTGGTCGTACCCGTGAAACTGCCACACCTGGAATTTATCAGGTAGTAATCGAGTATTTAAACGAGGAAGCGGGACGCTATGCTGGACGAGCAGCTGTCAGGTTGTGCCAAAGCATTGTAGATCGCGGTCGATACCCCAAGGCAGAACTAGAGCAAGATATACAAGACCTGAAAGATTTATGGCGTGATGCTTCCCTGGGTCCCTCCACCGAAGCAATTGTCAAAGAAGCCGAGAAACGTGGTATCCCTTGGATGCAGCTGAGCGCACGCTTTTTGATTCAACTAGGCTATGGCGTGAATCATAAGCGGATGCAGGCCACCATGACCGATAAAACGGGTATTTTAGGCGTAGAACTAGCTTGCGATAAAGAAGCAACCAAACGCATCTTAGCCGCATCTGGTGTGCCGGTACCCAGGGGTACAGTGATTAATTTCTTGGATGATTTGGAAGAAGCCATCGAATATGTTGGCGGTTATCCGATTGTCATCAAGCCCCTAGATGGCAATCATGGACGCGGTATTACAATCGATATTAGAAGTTGGGAAGAAGCTGAAGCCGCTTACGAAGCAGCGAGACAAGTTTCCCGGTCAATCATTGTTGAGCGATATTACGTTGGGCGCGACCACAGAGTACTAGTGGTAGATGGTAAAGTCGTGGCCGTTGCCGAACGTGTACCAGCTCATGTGATTGGTAACGGTCGCTCCACCATCGCCGAACTAATAGAGGAAATCAACCAAGACCCCAACCGTGGCGACGGACACGATAAAGTCCTCACTAAAATAGAACTAGACCGTACCAGTTACCAACTACTCGAAAGGGCAGGTTACACACTCAACAGCGTGCCACCAAAAGGCACGATTTGTTATTTAAGGGCAACCGCCAACCTGAGTACAGGTGGTACTGCTGTAGACAGGACAGACGAAATTCACCCAGAAAACATCTGGTTAGCCCAAAGAGTAGTCAAGATTATCGGTTTGGACATCGCCGGACTCGATATCGTCACTACCGACATTAGCCGCCCCTTGAGGGAATTAGACGGTGTAATTGTCGAAGTCAACGCTGCGCCGGGCTTTAGAATGCACGTAGCTCCTAGCCAAGGCATTCCCCGCAACGTTGCCGGCGCAGTGATGGATATGCTCTTCCCCAACGAACAGTCCGGCCGCATTCCCATCCTCAGTGTTACCGGCACTAACGGTAAAACCACCACTACCCGCCTGCTGGCACACATTTATAAGCAAACCGGAAAAGTAGTAGGCTATACAACTACTGATGGAACATATATCGGTGATTACTTAGTTGAATCTGGTGATAACACTGGGCCTCAAAGCGCTCACGTCATCTTACAAGACCCAACCGTCGAGGTTGCAGTTTTGGAAACAGCCCGTGGCGGTATTTTGCGCTCTGGCTTAGGCTTTGAGTCTGCTAATGTGGGTGTGGTGTTAAATGTGGCGGCAGATCACTTAGGAATTGGTGACATTGACACTATTGATCAGTTGGCTAACCTGAAAAGCGTGGTGGCGGAATCTGTGTATCCTGATGGCTATGCAGTACTCAACGCCGACGATCGCCGCGTTGCTGCAATGGCAGAAAAAACCAAAGCCAATATCGCTTACTTCACCATGAATCCCGACTCGGAACTGGTGCGGAAACATATCCAGAAGGGCGGAGTTGCAGCAGTCTATGAAAATGGCTATCTGTCAATCGTCAAAGGCGATTGGACACACCGCATCGAAAGGGCAGAACAAATCCCCTTGACAATGGGTGGACGCGCACCATTTATGATCGCTAACGCCTTAGCCGCGAGTTTGGCAGCTTTTGTACAGAACGTCTCCATTGAGCAAATTCGTGCTGGCTTAAGAACCTTCCGGGCTTCCGTGAGTCAAACCCCAGGACGGATGAACTTATTCAATTTGGGCAACTACCACGCCTTAGTTGACTATGCTCACAACCCAGCTAGTTACGAAGCTGTAGGCGCATTTGTACGTAACTGGACAAGTGGACAACGTATTGGTGTAGTCGGTGGGCCTGGCGATCGCCGGGACGAAGATTTTGTCACCTTAGGCAAACTAGCCGCCGAGATTTTTGATTACATCATTGTCAAAGAAGACGACGATACTAGAGGTAGACCAAGGGGTTCAGCCTCTGCATTGATAACCAAAGGCATCACCCAAGTTAAGCCAGATGCTCGTTATGAGTCCATTCTGGATGAAACACAAGCAATTAACAAGGGCTTGGATATGGCTCCCGCGAACGGTTTGGTGGTCATCCTACCGGAAAGCGTTAGCCGTGCTATTAAGTTAATTAAACTGCGTGGATTAGTCAAAGAGGAGATACAGCAACAAAATCCCTCGACAACCGTTATAGATAACCAAAATGGCGTAGCATCTTCTTCTGTAATTAATACTTTGCTGTAGTCGATAGTAGAGATGTGGTCATTCCCATCTCCACTATTGACCGTTGCTGAATCTTCTTAATTGGAATTTCTTATTTTTCTTCTTCCGGGTTGGTATCCTCACTAGGAGTTTTCAACTCCTCTTTAAAACCTCTCAAGGTTTTACCTAGTGCGCTTCCCAGTTCGGGAATTTTTTTTGGGCCGAATATGACAACGGCCACGACGACAATGATTGCGATTTCCGGCCATCCTAGTCCAAACATAATTATTATTCCTCCTTAATTAACTATAAAGCTAAGGCTGAAACTCTTGAGATTGCTTTGGAGAGATTGAGTTTGCAGTGGAAAAGGCGATGGCGTTCCGCAAAATCCTTGCGTAAGTCCTATATTTTCACAGTTGATATGGATTCTAGAGACATAGAAATTTATGCAATCGGAGCGAGAGGGGATGTTTATAAATAGAGATTCATTCTCGCTGGATGGGGATATTTAACCAATCGCTTAATTCTTGGGCTAGCCATTCTAGTTCTGTTTCTGATTGAATGGCTGTGTTAGTTCCCAGTTGATATTTCTGCACTCCAGCCCAAATCTCTAATTGTGCTGGTACTTGAGTTTTAGCACCTTCAGAATCTTTTGTTAAATGTCTGGATATGTAAACTAATTTGGTAATACTTTCTTTTGATGCAGGGCGAGGACGATGGAATTTCCAACCAAATAATTCATGGGTGAAAGTAATTTGTTCTCTATTCAAGCGTAGCCGATTACGCCCCAATAGACTGAGGAGAAAAGTGGAAGCCATAAAATAGCCAGCACCCCAAAAAGGCAGGGAAAATAAAGCAAAGGGGATGTTTACTGGGAAAGGCGCTGAGAGTGCGCCTATTGTCCAAAATAAGATGAAAGAATTCCAGGCGATCGCAAATAGTCCCATAAATACCATCGATGGCTGAAAACCAACGGGGGGAATCAATATTTCTAGAGAATCTGCATCTTTAGTTAGTTGAATTTTGCTCCACTTTGGTTTACCAATAACTAACTGACTATGAGTGAGAAGATGTGAACTTTCTAATGCTTTGAGCGCTTGCTGTGCTGAACTGAAGCGTCTTTCTACACTGGGTTCAGTCATCGTCTTTAACCAAGCCGTCAAACCCGGACTGAGGTTAGCTACTGACTCAAATTGGATACGAAAATCTTTTTGGGGTAAATCTGCTGGGTGAGTACCTGTTACCAAATAAATTAATGTTGCCCCTAAACTATAAAGGTCAGACGCTGTGACTGTACGTCCACCAAATTGTTCTGGGGGCATATATCCATAGGTTCCTACTACAGTCCTTGTCCCACCTTCTGTACCCAAAGCCGTCTGTACAGAACCAAAATCTACTAGATACACTTGACCGACATGATTACCAGAACGCTCTCCTAACAAAATATTGCTAGGCTTAATATCACGGTGAATAACAGGCGGATACAACCCATGTAGATATATGAGAATCTCTAAAATTGCTGTGGCTATTTGTTTAATATCAGATTCACTAAAACTACGCCCAGATTGTAAGTATTGCTCTAAAGTTTGGGCTGAGATATAACTCTGTACAAGGGCAAACCCTTTGATAGTAGGGGAATTTACCTCAAAATAGTCCAAATATTGCGGAATATGGGGATGAGATAAAGACTTGAGAGTTTCAGCTTCACGCTCAAACAGCTTGAGATCATCCCACTCAAAGTCACTGCTAAAAGCCAGCAGCTTGACAATTACTAATTCACCAGTGACAACATTTTTAGCGAGTAATGTCCGCCGTCCTGCTTTTTTTCCTAATAGCTGTTGAATCTCGTAGCGAGTGTTGAAAATTTCTCCAAGCATAATCATTGCTTATAACGCTACGTTTATAACTTGCCAAATTAAACAAACTAATACCCCTAATATATTGTATTGTTCTATGCCTTCCCAACTTTGGCCTTATGTTACCCCTGGTATCCCCGATGAATTCTTCGAGCATTTGCCGGGAATCCCCCTCACTCAGCGAGAAATTAGACTGTTGTTAATTTCTCAGCTACGTTTAGAACCTGACTCGGTTTTATGGGATATTGGGGCAGGGACAGGTACAATTCCTGTCGAAGTGGGGCTACTATGTCCAAAAGGACAGATTATTGCTGTGGAACGAGACGAAGAAGTCGCAAATTTAATTAAACGCAATTGCGATCGCTTTGATGTGAAAAATGTAGAAATAGTGGAAGGTAGCGCCCCCGAATGTCTACATAATATTAAAACTGCTCCTCATCGTGTCTGTATTGAGGGAGGAAGACCGATTCAAGAGATTTTACAAGCAGTCTGGCAATATTTACCATCATCAGGCAGAGTTATCGCCACAGCCTCTAACCTCGAAAGCTTGTATGCTATTTCTCAGAGCTTTTCTCAATTACAAGCGAGAAACATTGAAGTTGTTCAGTCCGCCGTCAATCGCTTAGAAACACGAGGATTTTCTCAAACCTTTGCCGCAGTTGATCCCATTTTTATCCTCAGTGGTGAGAAACTAGACTAGGGACTGGGGACTAGGAAGAGTAGATGAGAATGGAGAGTAGGGGGAGCAAAAGAGAAAACAAACCCCCAGTACCCAATCCCCAGTACCCAATCCCCATTACCCCTTATCCCCAGTACCCAACCCCGAATACTTCTATGCCTTGGTCTCGGATTATTAGTGGAATTGTTGCGATCGCCCTTGCTTTAGTTGCTGTCCTGTTGGGGGGTTGGTATTTCACCATCATGCTGGCGATTGTTGTTTTCTTAGGACAACAGGAATATTTTGATTTAGTTCGCACTAGAGGTATTTTGCCAGCTGCGAAAACCACTTTATTCCTTAGTCAAGTTTTACTAGTTACTTGTACTGTGGACAGCAATTTAGTTGATGCTGTCATGCCTATTGCAGGTACATTTATTTGCTTTTATTTACTATTTCAACCGAAAATGGCCACAATCGCCGATGTTTCGGCATCGATTATGGGGCTTTTTTATGTCGGGTACTTACCGAGTTATTGGGTGCGGTTGCGTTCAATTGGTACCACAGCCATCAGTAATTTACCTTTAGGGGGCTACTGGCCAGGAAGTTTGACAGATATTCTTGAAGAAAGAAATTTTGCCTCTCTACCCCAAGGTTTGAAAATCACAGTGCTGACATTTCTGTGCATCTGGGCAGCAGACATTGGTGCATATACTATTGGTAAATTCTTCGGCAAAACTCGTCTGTCTGATATCAGCCCGAAAAAAACAGTGGAAGGTGCTGTTTTTGGGATCAGTGCTAGTTTAGCAGTAGCTCTGGCTGGCGCTTACTACCTTCACTTACCCAAATTTCTTTTGACTGGAACAATTTTAGGCTTACTAATTGGCTTGGCTAGTCTTTTGGGCGATCTTACTGAGTCAATGCTAAAGCGTGATGCTGGTGTAAAGGACTCTGGACAATTGATCCCCGGTCATGGTGGCATTTTAGATCGCACAGATAGTTATATCTTCACTGCCCCTTTGGTTTACTATTTCGTCACGCTCATTTTGCCATTGCTTAGTCAATAGTTCAGTGGTCAGTGGTCAGTGGTCAGTGGTCAGTGGTCAGTTATCATTCTTCTTTACTTCCCTTGATCCCCCTGCCTCCTGCCCACTCTATAATCACGGATTAACATTAACTTGTCCGCGACAAAGCAACTGTCCAGGTGCAAGCTTCAGTTCTTGGATATCAACATCTGAGCCAAGATCCACATTGAGGGGATCGCTATTTTCTAATAGGGTGACTTGGTTTTGTTGAACTTGGATTTGCGATAACTGCAATTTTTGCCCACTGAGTAAGTCTAAGTGTAAGCAAATTTCCAGGGGTATAGGTTCACTTGCAGATGTTAGGATAGCATTCAGTTTGATCTGCTGATGATCCAGAATAATTTTTTGCCAAAGAATATGCTTGGATTTTGACCAATATTCTGGTAAAAGTTTATCCAGTACATCATTTAAAGCAGTCGATAATAGCCCAGATGAGAGGGAAGTATTCAAATCTGTCTCATCTATGATTAACTCACCACTTACGGGTACTACCTGTAATAATTGCAGGGGTTGACCTTTGAGTACTTGACCGATGTTAATTTGAATATTCTCTGCTGCAAGTTTAATTTGTGTAATATGGAGGTCTTGATAGATGGCATGACTGGCAAATATAGAAACCCAGGGAATACAACCGGAGAGAAGTTGGCGATCGCTGGCTTTTATTTCTACTTCCAGATCAGAGATTTGACTGACTTGCGATCGCAACCACAATTTTAAAGCTGTGGTCAACACGTTCGTAATAATGCGGATTTTGTTTAAACCTCTTTTTTGGGAATTATTCTCTGGCATTTAACCACTCTATAAATGCGTATTTGCTGGGTAATTAACCGAACTTTAAATAAGCCTTAACTGTAACATCTATGGCTAATATCTACAAAACGCCAAGATTATGATTGTTCTTTAGGCTCTCAAATTATCAACCGTAATTTATCGTAAATTCAAGGGTTTAAAACCCTCATCAAAAACAAGCAGTCTCAGTTGAGTGAATGACTGTTGCCCAAACTCTAGCTGTTTTGAATTTTGTAGCGCTTGTGTTTCCTGTAGGGTATTTTGAATTGTCAAATATGGAGGCTAGGTTACAAAAAGTTCTTGCTCAATGGGGTATCGCCTCTCGTCGGGAGGCAGAAGAAATGATACGGCGATCGCGTGTGCAGATAAATGGCACATTGGCTGAATTAGGTCAAAAAGTTAACCCAGAAAGGGATATAATTACAGTTGATGGCAAGTCAGTATCAGCTCAAAGGCATCACCGTCTAACGTACTTATTATTAAACAAACCCACCGGAGTAGTTTCTACTTGCTACGATCCACAGGGTAGAAAAACTGTGTTAGATTTATTGCCAGAAGAATTACGTAAGGGTTCGGGTCTTCACCCAGTTGGTCGCCTAGACGCATATTCTACAGGAGCATTAATACTGACCAATGATGGAGATTTGACATTTAAGCTGACTCATCCCAGTCATAATATTCCCAAGACTTATCAAATTTTAGTGAAAGGTCATCCCCCAGAAGCAGTGCTAAAAATGTGGCGGGAGGGTGTGCTGTTAGATGGGAGAAAAACCCGCAAAGCCAAGGTAAGCTTGCTAGAAAGTCTGGCAGAAAAAAGTCGTTTAGAAATCGTTTTGCAGGAGGGACGCAATCGCCAAATTCGCCGTGTAGCAGAACAATTAGGGTATCCAGTAATTAAATTACATCGTACGGCGATCGGTTCAATTCAATTACAAACATCAAAACAACCATTATTGCGTGCTGGGAATTACCGCATTCTTCGAGATGACGAGATTCGTAGTTTACAGGAACAGTTAAAACATATTCCTACGCAACGAATCAAAGTTCAAAACCCCCAACCGTAAAGATATTTAGTTATCAACTGTCAACTAACACTCAATCCTATTAAGAGATTCAGCTGAGGTAAGGAGTTTAGATAAGTCATGAAATGGCTAAAAAGAAAGCAAGATGAGCAACCGCAACTTTCGTTAGACCAACAAAGAGCCGACAAACTAGCCGAATTGGGCGCTCAATTATGGGCTTCCCGGCAAGAAAAGGGTTTATCTCTAGAAGAAATGGTCGCCATCACTAGAATCCCTCGGCGATTGTTGCAAGCAATTGAAGAAGGTAATCTCAACGATTTACCAGAACCAATATATATTCAAGGTTTGATTAGACAATTTGCTGATGCACTTGGCTTTAATGGTGTGGAATTTTCTAGCCAGTTCCCTGTTGTTTCCGAGCAAAAGAAACTTCAGCCTGTAGGCGAATCCCCATCGATTAGTTTATTACGTCCTATTCATCTTTACTTACTTTACATACTGGTTATCGTCTGCTCTGTTAGTGGCTTGTCGCAATTATTAAATAACGCTGCGTTGCGGGCGAACGATAATGAGAACACGCCACAGGTTAATCAAGAAACAGTAGCCGATTCCCAACAGAAGTTAATTAAAACTGAACCTGTAAGCGATCGCATCACCAAAGAGAAAAACAATCAATCAGTACAGATTGGTGTCACTCTCAAAGCATCATCATGGATTCGTGTCATAGCTGATGGGAAAACAGAATTTGAAGGAACTTTACCAGAAGGTACTCATCGAGTGTGGAAAGCGCAAGAACAACTAACAGTGAAAACCAATAACGCTGGTGGTGTGCTGATGAGTGTTAATCAGCAAGCAGCCAAAGAAATGGGAGAACTAGGTGAAGAGGAAGAAATTAAGATTGCAGCTCAACCTGAATTGTAGAAAGGGTATAAAGGTATGGGGGTATAGGGGTGTAGGTATTAAATCTACACCCCTACACCCTCAAACCGAATGTCACTAAGAAAACGTGAAACTCATGCTGTAACTGGGTATAGGGGTCAGAAGAAGAACAGTCTTGATAAGGTATCTTGACTTAATTATTAGTTTTTTCCTCTACACCCTTACACCCGGTCTCAACAAAAATCTGGGTGCGTGAGTCCTATTAGTTTCCCTGCTTACCTTGAGGGGCGCGACCGTAGAGTTTAGTGAGGATTTTTAAGCGATCGCTTAATTCGTCTTTTAATGTGGCGGAATCATAGCGCCACGCCCAATTTCCCTCAGCAATGCTAGGAAAATTCATTCGCGCCTCATTACCCAAGCCCAAAATATCTTGTAAGGGAATAATGGCTTGATTTGCTACAGAACTCAAAGCTAGGCGAATTAAATCCCAGTGGATACCTTCAGGGCTAACAGAACCCAAATAAAGTAATAGATTGTTTTTCTCGTAGTCGTTGGCTGTGTTAAACCAGCCTACGGTTGTATCATTATCATGAGTTCCCGTATAAACTACAAAATTACGGCTGTAGTTGAAAGGTAAAAATGGATTTCCAGGGTCAGAACCAAAAGCAAACTGCAAAACCTTCATCCCTGGAAATTCGTATTTGTCCCGTAACGCTTCCACCTCTGGAGTGATTACCCCCAAATCTTCGGCTAAAACAGGTAATTTCCCCAGTTTTTGCTTAATTGCATCGAATAGTTCTTCCCCTGGTGCTGTCACCCATTCACCATTCATAGCTGTTTCCTCACCTTGGGGTACAGTCCAGAAAGCCTCAAACCCTCGGAAATGGTCGATACGTATCACATCAACGTAATCCAGCATTGCCTCAAAACGCTGTACCCACCATTTAAAGTCTTGTTTTTGTAATTCCTCCCAGTTGTAAACCGGATTGCCCCACAACTGACCAGTAGCACTAAAATAATCTGGTGGGACACCCGCCATCAGCGCAACTTCCCCAGTTTCTTCATCAAGGCAAAATATATCGGGATTTGCCCAGACATCAGCACTATCATGGGCTACGTAAATCGGGATATCACCAATAATTTCGATCCCCTTCATATTGGCGTAACTTTTCAATTCTGACCACTGACGGAAAAATTCGTACTGAATGAACTTGTAATAAAAAATCTCATCCGTCAATTGACGCTGTACCTTCTCCAATACGTCTGCTTCTCGCTTTGCTAGTGCTGGTTCCCAAGTGTGCCAACTAGAGCTATCATTAGTATCCTTCAGAGCCATGAATAAGGCGTAATCATCTAGCCAATAGCCTTTAGTTTCACAAAACCCCGCGAACCCCTTTTGTTGCAGGGGTGATGCTTTAGTTTTGAAATTTTCACAAGCTTTTTTGAGGAGTTGAATCTTGATTGGTGCAGCCTGCTCAAAATCTACTTTTTCGTGGGGAAAATTTGGGAGATTGGCAAAATCTTCGTCAGATAGCAAACCTTCATCTAGTAATTTTTCTGGGCTAATCAGCAGATGATTCCCCGCCAAAGCTGAGTACGACATATAAGGAGAATTACCGTATCCAGTGGGGCCTAAGGGTAAGACTTGCCAATATTGTTGATAGCTTTTTTCCAGAAAATCAATAAATTTGTAAGCTTCTAAACCTAAGTCTCCAATGCCAAATCGGCTAGGAAACGAGGTAGGATGCAGTAGAACACCGCTTGATCTAATAAAAGGCATATTTTACTTCAAATACAGGAGGGAGCGATCGCCTACGGTGGGTCATAGCCAACCGCATCGAATTTATCACGCTAACGCCACCTTGGAAAGCTATCTGTAGATAGGAGAGTGGGGGAAACTAATGAGTAATAACAATTCTACAGACGTGATTAATCGCGTCTTTGACAACTGACTAATGACTAATGACTATTGACTATTGAAAATGAATTATAGAAATCCTACACCTACGGTTGATATCATCATTGAGTTGGTAGATAGACCACATAGACCGATAGTATTAATTGAGCGACATAATCAGCCTTTCGGTTGGGCGCTTCCTGGGGGTTTTGTGGATTATGGGGAAGCGGTGGAAGTAGCGGCGCGGCGGGAAGCGGAAGAAGAAACAGGTTTACAGGTGGAGTTAGTTGAACAGTTGTTAGTGTATTCTGATCCCAGCCGTGACCCGCGTCAGCACACAATTAGTATTGTATTTTTGGCAACAGCAACGGGAGAACCAAAAGCGGGGGATGATGCTAAAGGTGTAGGCGTTTTTGAGTCTTGGCTTGTACCTAGTAATTTATGTTTTGACCACGATCGCATTTTGCGGGATTATTGGCGTTATCGACATTATGGGATTCGTCCCAGGTTGGGCTAAACAAAGCGAAATTTGTCTGCAACCAATCGTCAAAAGCTGACACTGAGACTTCCAAATTCCCAAACTTAAGGCGTAATCATATCTATGGCTCATCAAGTTATCCGTACAGATAAAGCACCTGCACCAGTGGGACCTTATAATCAAGCGATCGCCGCTTCCGGTAAATTACTATTCTTAGCTGGACAAATTGCCCTTGATCCCAATACTGGTACAGTTGTGGGTGAGGGAGATGTAAAACAGCAAACAGAACAAGTATTCGCTAATATCCAAGCAATCTTACAAGCTGCTGGGATCAAATTTTCTAATGTGGTCAAGACAACTGTATTCCTAGCAGATATGAATGATTTTGCTGCGGTGAATGCAGTTTACGCCAAGTATTTTGAGGAAACCACCGCGCCGGCGCGTGCTTGTGTAGAGGTGTCACGCTTGCCAAAAGATGTATTGGTAGAAATTGAGTGTATTGCTGTGATTCCTGAAAGATAATTCAAAAATCCCCGACTTTTCCAAAAAATCGGGGATTTCAATCTTTGTTCTGATTTTAGTTATGCTTTTGGTGAGCGATCTTCATACCCTTATAGAACAACAGAAAAGGTAGGGCAGATCATATTCATGCTCAATAAATGGTTGATTCTTTAAGAAACCATTTCTGGTGTGTCAAAAATTTTAACTTGGTTTTTTGGTCTAAATAAAACTTGTGCCAAAACGCTTGGATGGAAAAATGCGGTTGGCGGCTTGAGAAAATGTATAACTTCTATGAAAACTTGGTAAACTTGGGGATTTTCACTAGCAGTCTGCATGACTTGATCAAGATACCAGTGCATCAATCGCGTGATTAAACTTGGTTTTCCTCCTTCAGTCGTTGACCAGCGAAAATCATCACTAGTAGCCATCATCCAAGGGACTTCGTTGATTTTAGCTAACTGCTTTTGAAAGCGCCGCGCCAAGCCTGTTAAATTTTTATGAGAACGCCATTGATTTTGTTGCCCAAGGCATTTATCCAAAGTTAAAGCACCTATAGTAGCAACGGTCATACCTTGACCATAGACAGGATTGAAGGCGCAAACAGCATCACCCAAAACGACAAAATTTTCTGGTAATTTGGTTAGCTGTTCATAGTGACACCAGCGATTTTCTGTACGCTGATAGCCATAAATCGGCGATATGGGCTGACCATGTTTAATGGCTTCGTAAACTACTGGACTTACTAGGCTTTGAGTAAATTCTAAAAAACCAGCTTCATCAGTAGGTGGGTAGTCTCGACCTACGCCTATGAGAGAGACCATCCAGCGATCGCCCTCGACTTGATAGAGTGTAGCACCCCTACTATGATTAGGAGCTTGAGGCATGACATACAAGGCTTTACAGTTTACAGCATCACTGCTCAATGACTCATATAAACGCGTAGCATACCCTAAAAAAGAATTAATCACAGTTTCTTTGGGCTTTTCATAACCCAAACTTTGCAACCATTCTGGTGTTTTAGAACTACGTCCTGAAGCATCTACTACTAATTGAGCCTGTAACTCTGCTTTAGAACCGCTGGCATCCTTAATTTGCACTCCAGTGACAGCAGTGTTATTCTCGTTACCCAATAAACTTGTAACTTGGGTCTTTTCGAGAAATTTTACAGAGTCATTATGAGTTAGACGCTGACGAAGCACACTTTCTAGAAGATTGCGACTGCAAGCACGGGTTGTAATCCCAGAAGGAAAACGAGGACTCCAACGACCCAATAAAAGCAACGGACAATCTGCTGTCCAATCCGTTAAAGGTGATCCCTTGTCTGCTAATTCGTCCTTCAAACCTGGAAATAGCTGTTCTAAAATGAGTTGCCCTTGGGTTAGTAGAACATGGCTTTGATGGGATTGGGGTACACCTTGACGGGCTGCTGGCGTTTCGGGATGGCGATCGCGTTCAATAACTGTTACTTGGTCAAAATGTTTGGTTAATACCTGTGCTGTTACCAAACCAGCTATACCACTACCAATAACAATGGCGCGAGTCTGATGGTTTTCAATCTTATCTATGTTGGATACATTCATAAAATCGATTTTTTCACAAGTAATCTTAAAATTACCTATTACCCACTAGCAATTACCAACCCCAAAAGAAATCACAAGTGTTTAAAGCGATATGGCACTGCCAATTTCTTTTAAAGCTTGCAGTAATTGTATAATCTCTTCCACAGAATTGTAGTGTACCAACCCCAGGCGCAATAAACCGCCATCATTTTCTATACCTAGTTTCTCAGTCAGATTCAAGGCATAGAAGTTACCATGCCAGGAGAAAATACCGCGATCGCCTAATGTCCTCGCAATGCTTTCTGGGCTTTTACCTTGGAGTCGAATTGCTACCGTTGGTGTCCGCCAAGCAAAGCGTTCTGGATCTGTGATGCCATATATAGTTAAGCCAGGAATTTCTAGCAACCCGGAAATTAGTTTATGGCTCAATTCTCTTTCGTATTGCTGAATCGCTGACATGGCTGCAACTAAAGCTGCCCGACGACTGTGATAAGCTGATGCCAATGTGGATGATGGTTGTTCTGGTGAAGTTAGAAACCGGGGACATTGGAAATGTTCCAAACCTTCCTTATCAGCCTCAATCAACGCCGAAACTAACTCTTGGTTAATTTTCGGGGAGACATGACAACCTAATTTTGCCAAATAGTTAATAGCCGCGACTAAACCCGCTAATCCTTCATGATTCAAGGTTCCGGTTTCCCAACGGGATGGGACTTCATTGGGTGCTGGTTTGACTTTATAAGGTTGCAGATTGGTAAGATGTTCCCGCTTACCATACAAAATCCCAACGTGGGGGCCGAAGAATTTGTATGCAGAACAGGCGAGAAAATCACACCCCAAAGCATGAACATTTATCGTTCCATGAGGGGCATAATGAACTGCATCGACAAACACCAAAGCGCCTACAGCATGGGCTAATTTGACAATAGCGGCAATATCGTTAATTGTCCCCACAGCATTGGAAGCATAAGTGACGGCTACTAACTTGGTGCGGGAATTGATTTGCTGCTCCAAATCATTCATATCTAAGGTGCAATCATCAACTTTGACATCCACATAACGAATAACTGCACCTTGTTCTGCCAATGCTTCCCAAGAGGAAACATTAGCCGAATGGTCAAGCCGTGTCACAATAATTTCATCACCTGGTTGCAGCGTCCGTCCAATAGCGCGACTCAAACTAAAGGTGAGCGTCGTCATATTAGCGCCGAACACCACCTCATCACTGTGACAACCCAAAAAATCAGCGATCGCCGTTCTTGCTGCAATAATTAAAGCATCCGTCCGCGCGCTAGTAGCAAAAGCCCCGTGAGCATTAGCATTTGACCTAACTAAATAGTCACTGATAGCATCTAAAACAGACCCAGGTACTTGTGTACCACCGGGGCCATCAAAAAATATAGCTGGTTGTCCGTTAATTTTTTGTGTAAGCGCCGGAAACTGCCCACGTATCCATTTCAAGTCTAAAGCTTCCATCTCAGACTCCTTATGATGGTGTTGACATACACCTTAGCTTAGTTGTAGTGGTGTAGGGGTGTGGGGGTGTAAGGGAATAGGGGTGTAAGAGAAGTAACTAATGACAACTGACAACTGACAACCGACAACTGACAACTGACAAATTTCAAAAAGGATATTTATGTCTTCTCTGTCCCAAGCTGTGTCTATTCATGATGTCCGTCAATTGGGTATTAACCTGAATCATTGGTATGTAGTTGCACGTAGTCAGGAAGTCACAAATAAACCTTTGGGAGTGACACTTTGGCATCAGGCGATCGCACTTTATCGAGATAGCGAAGGACAAATACACGCCCTAGAAGACCGTTGCCCACATCGCCAAGTTAAACTTAGTCACGGTCAAGTTATCGGCAATGAGTTGGAATGTGCTTATCATGGTTGGCGCTTGAATCATCATGGTGAATGTGCAGCCGTTCCATACTTAGCAGAGAATCAGAAACTACCAAACTGCAAAATTCGCCATTATCCAGTCAAAGAACAAGACGGTTTTATTTGGTTATTCCCTGGTGATGGAGAACCATCTATAGAGCCAATGGGTTTACCAGAGTGGGATCATTTAAATTACATTGCTAGTGTTGCCATTATTAATTGTCAGGCACATTATTCTTATTTAATTGAAAACCTGATGGATATGTATCATGGACATTTACATCAGGATTTACAAGCTTGGGCGCAAGCAGAATTACAAGATATTGAGGAAACCGATGAACGTGTAGATGCTCATTATCAAGCCCAAAGTTATTACAAAATAGATAAAATCTGGTCTATCTCCCAATTATTTTTCCCAGCTTTGCGCCGCTTACATCCTGAACCCCTTGATGTGAGTTACATTTATCCCCACTGGATGTCTACATTAGGAAAAGATTTTAAAATTTACTGTTTATTGTGTCCGATAAATGAGACACAAACCAAAGCTTATTTAATTCATTTCACATCTTTAAACGCTTTTTGGCGCTTGCACAAATTGCCTGTATGGTTTCGTCGCTTTGTCAAAGATAGTTTGTTTGGTGCAGCCCAGAAATTCCTCGATGGGTTGGTGGTTAAAGATGTGCAGATGATTGAAGAAGAACAGCAAGCTTATTTACAAAATCCCCAAAGGCGCAATTATGAGTTGAATCGGGCTTTAGTTAGCGTACAGAGGTTGATGAAAAATCAAGCATCATAAGGTTCCGAGATAATTTTGGCATTGAGCAGGGTAAAAATTCTATCAAGTTCTAATATTCCTGCCAATTCTGCATCTTCCTCTGAGGTTAGCAGTCCGGCTTTTTTCTTCTCAGACAATTCTTCTAGTCGAGATTGTAATTCTTCAGTAAATTTAAATAAATATATATTTCTAACTTGACTGAGTTTGATTCCAGATTCTACCCAGAATGAGGGTAGAACCATCATTCGAGTAATCATAAGCTTCTGTCTGGTTTAATTAGGCGGACTGGTGATATTGTAACAGCGAATTCTGCCTGCGTTACTTGAGTTATGAATATCGCAGTCCCATCTGACTTATGAAAAATATCACAGACTCTCATGTTCTAGAATCGAGCGATCGCACACAATAGAAATTGACATCCTCCCCGCCGTGAACGGTCGGGGATTCCTAAGCCTCACGACTTAGGTTTCTGTTTCTGTCCCTTTCGGCTACGCTCAAGGCAAGCCTTACGGGTTTTTTGCAACTGCCCTTGAGACTTAAGTCTGTCAGGTCTTATGTTCGCTCCACAGACTGAAACTGCGAGTCCCGCAGCCAAAATATTCTTACTGGCGTTGATGTCTCGGTCGTGGTGTGCCTGACATTTAGGGCAATCCCACTCTCGTACATTCAATGGCAGTTTTTCAACGATATGCCCACAATTGCCACATCGCTTAGAACTCGGAAACCATCGGTCAATCTTGATGAGAGTGCGACCATACCAATCGCACTTATACTCAAGTTGCCTGACCAACTCGCCCCAACTGGCATCACTAATTGAAAAAGCGAGTTTTTTGTTTTTAACCATATTCTTCACAGACAAATCTTCAACTGCGATCAATTGGTTTTCTCGAACCAGTCTGGTTGTCAATTTGTGAAGAAAATCATGACGAGCATCACTAACTTCTGTATGAACTTTAGCGACCTTCATCCTTGCTTTGTGACGATTGTTAGATCCTTTTTGTTTACGGCTCAAAGCTTTTTGCGCTTTACGCAATTTCGCTTTTTTTGCTTTAAAGCTTTTGGGATTACTAATCTTTTCGCCTGTACTCAATGCAACTAAGCTAGTGATACCCAAGTCAACGCCAACTTGAGTTAAAGATTCAGGTAATTTTTGAATTTCGACATCTACCAACATTGAAACAGTCCAGCGTCCAGAGGGCGATAGTTTTACCGTAATAGTAGATGGTTCTATACCTTGAGGTAGCTGTTGGCTCCAACGAATGTCTAACGCTGTAGGACTTTTAGCCAGAAATATTTGCCCATCTCTAAACTTAAACGCTGATGAAGTAAATTCAGCATTGCCACCATTATGCTTTTTCTTGAAGTTGGGGTATTTAGTCCGACCTGCAAAGAAGTTGCTAAATGCCGTTTGTAGATGTCGTAAACTTTGCTGTAATGGCACACTGCTAACGTCATTAAGAAATTGCAAGTCTTCTTGCTTCTTCCAACTAGTCAGCATTGCTGAAGTTTCAATGTACCCGACTCGTTCTTGATGCTCATACCATGCCTGCGTTCTTGCAGAAAGGGCAAGGTTGTAAACTAAACGAGTACATCCCATTGTTCTTCTGAGCAAGGTTTCTTGCTCAGGAGTTGGATAGAATCGGTACTTGAATGCTTTTTGTGTCATGCTTACATTTTACTAGACATTCTGTAAGAAATCCAAATTAATTAAATCCGTGCTACAAGCACGGGGTTTTAAACCCATTTTTCTGATAAAACCCACAATGAACCAGGTAGACTACCTCCGCATTAGCTTAATAGATCGCTGCAATTTCCGTTGTCAGTACTGTATGCCAGAGGGGTCAGAGTTAGACTATATCCTCAAGCAACAATTATTGACTGATGAGGAATTGCTCACTTTAGTTCAAGAAGTATTTATTCCTGTTGGTTTTAGACAATTTCGCTTAACTGGGGGAGAACCTTTATTACGCCCCCGTGTTGTGGATTTGGTCGGGGCGATCGCTTCTTTACCCCAAACCCAAGACCTCTCCATGACGACTAACGGCTTTTTACTCGCACCCATCGCCCAAAATCTCTACGATGCTGGTTTACGGCGCATCAATATCAGCTTAGATTCCCTCGATCCCCATATATTTGACCAGATTATCGGCAGTCATGGACGTTCTCGCTGGCAACAAGTTTGGGATGGTATTCAAGCTGCCCATCGTGTAGGCTTCGATCCATTGAAACTAAATGTAGTGGTAATTCCTGGTGTCAATGACCACGAAATTCTCGATTTAGCCGCCTTAACAATTGATAAACAATGGCACGTCCGGTTTATTGAATTTATGCCCATTGGTAACGGAGAGTTATTTGGCGATCGCGGTTGGGTATCTTCATCTCAATTACGCCAACAAATCCGCGATCGCTGGGGCTTGACAGATGCTCAAGTTCGTGGTTCTGGCCCGGCGGATGTCTTCCAAATCCCTGGAGCCAAAGGCACACTAGGATTTATCAGCCAAATGTCAGAATGTTTTTGCGATCGTTGTAACCGGATGCGTCTCAGTGCCGATGGCTGGTTACGCCCTTGCTTATTAAACGAAACAGGTCAACTCGATCTAAAAACATCTCTACGCTCTGGTGTGAGTATCCACCAGTTACGAGAACAGGTGAGACATTTATTAGCAATCAAGCCAGAAATTAACTATAAAGGGCGTGATTCAGGTACTACAGGAGCCTACAGCCGCACAATGTCACAAATCGGAGGGTAAGCAGAGATAATTTGATTAAACAGGAGAGATGATCATGGTCAACAGCCTTAAAGAACTAATTGATGAGCCAGAGTTGGGTCATAATGACGACCCAGAGGAACGCTTTATCAGCAGTGGAGTGAGTTGGGAAAACTATGAATCCCTACTAGCCAAACTAGAAAACAACTCTCATTACCGTGTTACTTACTTAGATGAAATATTAGAGATAGTGTCGCCATCAATCAGACATGAAAAAATCAAAACGAATTTAGGGATGCTATTAGAGCGTTTCTTTTACAGCAAGCGCCTTCGTTTTGTACCTCTGGGAAGTTCTACTTTTAAAAACAAAGCCAAAAAAGTAGGTGTAGAACCAGATGAGTCTTACTGCATAGGTGAAGAGAAAAAAGTACCCGACTTAGCCATAGAGGTAGTTGTTACTAGTGGCAGTATAAATAAACTAGAAATTTACCGAAGACTGGGAGTTACAGAAGTCTGGTTTTGGGAGAAAAACCAGTTTAAGTTGTACCATCTACGGAACAATTCCGACAACGAGCAAGCCACTGTTTACCCTGAAACTTATGGGTATGAACTGATAGTCACCAGTGAAATACTGCCAGAATTAGACATTTCTTTATTAGAGCAATGCCTTTCAATTTCAGATTCAATTCAAGCTGTTGATGAATTTGAGCAGGGTTTGAAAGCAGCCGAAGAACGAAACAAATAACCTTTTGAAGTGATGAGTTCCGCATCATAATTTCTACACCTACATCCCTAAACCCCGAATTTCTTCAAGCAATACTGCCTCGCTTCCTTGCTTCTTTGTAAGAAGTCCCGACATTTTTCAAGCCAGCTTTAATCATTTGTTTTTCCAGTAGGGCAAAGAAACGGGTTTTATCACTACCCCTGACTACTGCTTGATTATGTGCTTCGGCGATCGCCACTGGATAACCATATCCTTTCTGCACCTGTGCCAACATTAGCCCTAAAGCTTGGTCAAACATCTCTGTATCTTCAGCTACCCATGCAGGTACTTCTATCCGCGCAATTTCTGTACCAACATGGACGTAGCAAAAGTATATAGCTTGGTCTTCATAAAGGTCTAAAATCCGGGCATTACTCCGCCACAATGGCCCCCGTTGTCCGGGTTGTAATTGAGTTGTCCACAATGCCGTATCCCGCAAAGGGTCAAACACCTTGCATGGGACTTTTTCTAGTTGATTTGGGCAGTAACTAGCGCAATCGGGCGCAGGATGAGGACAGGCCATCAAACGTAAAAAATTCACCGCTTCCACATTACGAGAGGCGCTCACATAACCCATCAAAGGAATTTTGGCAGCACGCATTTGCTGCCAGGCTTCCAATATGGGGGGTAAAATGCAGTTACGTGCATCTACGGGTAACTGTTCCAAAAACCAGTAAATTAAGGAACCATCCACCATTGCCAGAGTAGGGGGAGATGAAGAAGCCCCCGTATCATGGACACTACAAGCCAACTCCGCTAAAACGATCGCCTCGCTAGCAGTGCGCCGGAAACTCATCCATTCTTCAGTCCTAATTCCCCACTGACGGGACGCATATAAATCTTCTGGACGGTAAAACACCTCTGGCAAACTGTCCAATATAGGGTAGCGATTTTGTCCGTAGTGTAAAACTACCCTACCGATATTCAACAGATAACAATAAGCAATTTCGTGGTGACTGGGGGCAATTTGCGAACCATCAGTAGCAATGACAGAATGCACCTTGGGAGGCGTGGGAATATCTAAGCAAGAGTTGAGCGGCTCCAGGGGTGTAGCATTAGCAAAGAGAATGCGATCGCGCCACTTTTCCTGACGTTCAATTAAATCTTGTTGACAATCAAAAGCTTTTTTCAGATTTTGCTGCGCCAATTCTAAACGCTGGCGACTAGCCACAGCCTCCAGTGATAGATGCTGACTTAAACCCTGCATTTGTCGCGCTAATTTCGTCAGGTCAAGCATATTTTAGTCATTGGTCAGTTGTCGGTTGTCAATAGTCAATAGTCAATAGTTATTCTTCTTTGCTACCTCTGCTCCCCTGCTCCCCTGCTCCCCTATACCCCTATACCCTTACACCCCTATACCCACCCAGGAAAATCTTTAGCGAACTGAGACAAGGATAACAGTTGAATTCGCGGATCGTTTTGGGCTGCTTTTCGCTCTGATTGGGTATTATAGCCCCAGTCTGCCAAGAAAAGCTTGACATCTTCAAGGTCTGTTTGCTGTTGAACTAATTGCAATGTTTTGATTCTGTCTTCTACAAACCATAAACTCACAGGTTTATGATCTGCTGCTTGAATTAACTCACGGAGAATTTCATACTTAGGACGCTTGACTTCTTTACCAAAAATTGAGTCTCGTGGTAAATCTACTCCTTCCTGATGCAACAACTGCTCTACAAAGCGTCCTTCTTTGGTAGTGACTATATATAACTTGACTTCACTGGCAACGGTGATTTTCAGTTTTTCAATTACACCCTGATAAAATCTATGCAGACTCAGCCAACCATCTAAATCATTAGCAATCCACTGATCACGCAAGGCATCTAATTTCGTCGCAATTTCTTTTGCTTGTAGCTTGTCATCTAACAAAATCTTGGGAGTAATGCTTGTCCATTCCTGAAGAATCTGGTCATCAGAATTTCCATCTACCAAAGCTTTAATTAAGACAGGCATTTCCCAGCCTGTTTCGATTACAGGCCGGAGTCGATAGAACCTCAAAGCCAAATCATCTGGTGGTATATCGTCAGCAGGCGACCAAAGTTGACAGTAGGTCCGCCAAGCTACTTCAAAGTATTCGATTAGTCCGTCGCAAATTACCCCATCAAAATCCAGGGCTAAAATTGTAGGATTACTTGCGGTCATTTTTCAGAAAATAAATACTGCTTTTGCCAGCTTAACTGATTCAGTATTGGTTTTTTGTAATCACAGAAGCGATCAGCCACCCATACACCCCCACACCCCTAAAAGATTGAGTTTCCACCCTTAGCACTGTTGTAAAATAGACAATAGATGGATTCGGGGGGCCAGTAAACTGGTCGAAACGCCTATAGAAACTATTTTCGGTAATCTTCAGGGTTTAAAGTCCAGTCAGCTGAAACAACTACAGCGACTGTACCACCAGCGCATACCAGGCGATCGCATCACTACGCCTGAGTTTTCCCAGCGTCTGGCAGCAATTAGCACGGAAATTAACCTACCTGTGTGTGCCTATGTCAACCGTCGCGGACAAGTGATTCGTGTTGGTGTAGGCACACCACGTCAAACGCAAATTCCGCCAATGGAATTGCCGCGTTATGGTGCAGAACGTCTGAGTGGTATTCGTTGCATTGCTACCCATCTTAAGACAGAACCGCCCAATGAAGCGGCGCTGACGGCGATGGCAATGCAGCGTTTAGATGCCTTAGTAGTGATAAATATTACCGGGACTGGCTTTACACGACGCGGTGGTGGAGCCACAGGATACGTTAAAGAAGCATACTTAGCGCACCTAGTCCCTCAAGATGCCCGTGCTTTGATTCCTAGTGCAGCGATCGCACCATTAAATAATGGTCAATCTACCAGTTGGACTATATCACCACCATTGGACTTAGATGATCTCGGACAGCAAGATTTCATCGACTTGGTGGAAGGGCTAGAAGCAGAGTTCCGTCGGGAGTTCATCGCCGAGGAAGTAGACGCTGATCATGACCGTGTATTGATCGTGGGTGTCATGACCGATAATATGTCACTCCAACAATTCCACGATACCTTGGTGGAATTGGCACGGTTAGTAGATACAGCCGGTGGAGATGTATTACAGACAGTGCAACAAAAGCGATCGCGCATTCATCCTCAAACCGTCATTGGTGAAGGTAAAGTCCAAGAAGTTGCCCTCACAGCCCAAACATTGGGATGTAACCTCGTCGTTTTTGACCGCGACCTCTCACCCTCCCAAATCCGCAACTTAGAAGCACAAATTGGTCTCCGCGTCGTTGACCGCACCGAAGTTATCTTAGATATCTTTGCTCAACGCGCCCAATCTCGCGCCGGTAAATTACAAGTTGAACTGGCGCAACTAGAATATATGCTGCCCAGACTCACCGGCAGAGGTCAAGCAATGTCTCGACTAGGGGGTGGTATTGGGACTCGTGGTCCTGGTGAAACCAAACTAGAAACCGAACGCCGGGCCATTCAAAAACGTATTTCTCGACTGCAACAAGAAGTTGACCAATTACAAGCCCACCGTTCACGGTTAAGACAACGGCGACAACATCGGGAAGTTCCTTCAGTAGCTTTAGTTGGTTATACCAACGCTGGTAAATCCACCTTATTAAATGCCTTGACCAATGCTGAAGTTTACACCGCAGACCAGTTATTCGCCACCCTTGACCCCACCACGCGCCGCCTAGTTATTCCCCATGCAGAAACTGGAGAACCCCAAGGAATTCTGATTACAGACACAGTAGGGTTTATCCACGAATTACCTGCATCATTAATGGATGCTTTCCGCGCCACCTTGGAAGAAGTAACAGAAGCCGATGCCTTACTACACCTAGTAGATTTATCTCATCCTGCGTGGTTGAGTCACATTCGCGCAGTCCGGGAAATATTGGCACAAATGCCAGTTACTCCCGGCCCAGCCTTGGTTGCTTTTAACAAAATCGACCAAGTCGATAGCACCACTCTAGCTTTAGCCCAAGAAGAGTTTCCTTTAGCCGTATTTATTTCTGCCAGTCAACGTTTGGGGTTAGAGACCTTGCGTCTGCGGCTAAGTCTCCTAATTCAATATGCTGTTGACTCTCAGTAAATATCTAGTTCTTTCCATGTGAAAAAGCAGGGGGAAATCTTCTCCCTGCTTCTTAATAAATCTCTTAATGTAAGTTAATCGGTATATTTCATACCAGCCAGCAAAAATACAGTTTATAACTACATTAAGCATCTACCATCAGTACCAAAGTTCTAAAATTAGTTATGAGATCATGTTGAGGACATTATGGCTGCCACAGTAGAAATTTACACTTGGAGAACTTGCCCTTTTTGCATTCGAGCGAAAAATCTGCTGAATAACAAGGGTGTTGAGTTTGTCGAATACAGCATTGATGGTGATGAGGAAGCGCGGGATAAAATGGCTCAGAGAGCTAATGGCAGACGCTCATTACCACAAATTTTCATCAACGATCGCCATGTAGGTGGTTGTGATGATATCCACGCTCTTGAACGTCAAGGCCAACTTGATGAGTTATTAGCAATCTAAATAATAGCCTTTAGATGCTGAAGCAATAGGATTACGCCTTTTTCCTCAATAGTATTTGTCAATCTGTCAGGATATCGGGGGATAATTTATCTGAGAATTTCCTGGCGTTGAGGCAAAAGGCGTGAAACTGGCTTTTATTATAGATCCCATCCATCAGTTAGACCCATGCCATGATACCAGCGTGGCGCTGATGGAAGCAGCGCAAATTTTAGGACATGAAGTTTGGGTAACTCAGGCTAATTGGTTGAGTGTAGTAGACAGCAAAGCTTGGGCTATATTGCAGCAGGTAGAACTTGTACCAGTGCAGTTGGTAGATGGACGATGGGTTGCAGCAAATCCTTGGTATAAATTAAATGCTCGTTCCCTCAATTCTTTGGAAACGATGGATGCTGTATTTATGCGGACAGATCCACCCGTAAACGATGCCTATCTTTACGCTACCTATGTTCTGGATTACGTTGACCAGCAGAAAACTTTGGTCATTAACAATCCCAATGGTATCCGTAAGGCAAATGAAAAAATGTATGCCCTGCAATTTACCAAGGCAATTCCCGAAACCATCGTCAGTGCAGATAAAGATTTTATCCGGCAATTTGTCGAAGCAAAAGGCGCTACTATCCTCAAACCCTTGGGTAACAAAGCTGGGGAAGGGATTTTATTTCTACAAGCAGGCGATCGCAATTTTAACTCTATCGTCGAACTCAGCACCCAGCAAGGCAGATTACCAGTAATGGTACAAACTTATCTATCAGAGGCCAAAGAGGGAGATAAGCGGATCATTTTACTTAATGGTGAACCCATTGGCGCTCTCAACCGTTTGGCAAGTGGCAGTGATTTTCGTAATAACATGGCCACTGGTGGAACGGTCGCAAAAACCGAAATTACCCCACGAGAACAAGAAATTTGCGGCGATTTGGCTGCAAATTTACGCCAAGATGGGTTAGTCTTTGTGGGTATTGATGTGATTGGTGGCTATCTCACAGAAGTTAACGTCACTAGCCCAACTGGGATACGGGAAATCGACCGACTAGATGGTACTCGCCTGGCTAATCAAGTAATTCAATGGGTGGAAAAAAACCTACAAATTCAAAATTAAAGACAGGTAATTACAGGAAAACTACATGAAGAGGACGTGAACATTTCTCTTTTCAGTCTCCCTCCTGTATATCACAAGTACACACTTGGGCTTAAAAGTCAACAAACTACCGCCCAAGTGTATTCTGTTTTTGAATAGTAGCAATTTATTTGTAACAGCAACAAGATTTACCGGAGGTAAAAAATATACCTCTGAACTTGAAAATTAGCAGTTTTTATACAGCATTTAGCCTGACTAGAGACTACAAATTTTAAATAATCTCAAATCTAAAACCGCTTAATTCTTTGGTGGCCGCCGTCTCTGGAGAAAATCAGGGATATCCAATCCAGATTTCTCTTTTGGTTCGGGAGTAGGTGCAGGGGAATTATTTGGTGGCGTTTGTGTGGGTGTCCGTCTTGGGGGAGCAGATACAACTCTCGCATTAGCAGCGTTTTGCTGGGGAGCAGCTTGTATTTCTCCAGTAAATCCAGTAGCAATAACGGTAATTCGCACCTCTCCTTGCAACCTATCATCAATCACAGCACCAAAAATAATGTTGGCGTTGGGATCAACTACTTCATAAATTGTTTCTGCGGCAGCATTTACTTCATGTAGAGTGAGGTCACTACCACCAGTGATGTTAAAAACAACACCTCTAGCACCTTCGATAGAACATTCTAGCAGTGGTGAGGATATAGCAGCGATCGCAGCTTCTCTGGCTCTAGATTTTCCTGAACTCACACCAATACCCATCAATGCTGATCCCGCATCCGCCATCACAGCCCGCACATCAGCAAAGTCTACATTTACCAACCCAGGAATAGTAATTATGTCAGAAATGCCTTGTACCCCTTGACGTAGTACATCATCTGCATAACGAAACGCTTCTTGGACTGGTGTTTGTTCTGGAATCACTTCCAATAATTTATTGTTAGGAATAATAATTAAAGTATCAACTCTACTTTTTAGCCCCTCAATTCCTTGTTCTGCTTGACTAGTCCGACGACGACCTTCAAAAACGAAAGGACGTGTCACCACCCCAACCGTAAGCGCGCCCATTTCCTTTGCCACTTCCGCAACAATTGGTGCAGCACCAGTACCAGTACCACCTCCCATCCCAGCGGTGATAAATACTAAATCAGCACCTTCTAAAGCTGTAGCAATTTCATCCCGTGATTCTTCAGCCGCTTTTTGACCAATTGCAGGATTACCACCTGCACCTAAACCTCGTGTGAGTTTCTGCCCGATCTGTAAACGACTAGGAGCGCCTGCTAGTGTCAAAGCTTGAGCATCAGTATTAATTGACCAAAACTCTACACCAGAGACATCAGATTCAATCATGCGGTTAACTGCATTACCACCACCACCGCCAACACCAATTACTTTGATATTGGCAACGCGCCCAGGAACAATCTCGCCAATCCGGTTATTTTCCACAGAAATCTTCTTGCTGTCGTTATTTTGTCCAAAATTCAGCCCAGAGTGATTGAAAGGGTTGCTTGAGTTCACTGCCAGTGAGAAACCTGGCTGTCCCAACGATTGGGAATTTCTATAGGTAAGCTCTTGGTTATTATCAAGTGTCATTGGATTCGGGAAGGTAGATAAACGACTTTTTTAGGTGTTACACATCTAGGAGTCAACTATATAAGTTTGACAGCACTAAAAATTTTGGCCCTGTTCTTGATTGTTATCACTACTGCCAACCTTAACAAGATTGTAAGTGTGAAAGTCTGCTATGAGACCAAACACCAACATTTGGACTGGGCTTTGCCTTACCTTAGATGTTGGATGAGCATACCCAGGAGATAGTGTTTGGCTCACCATAGGTGAATGCACAGCTAATTCTAGAGAAGTATACATACATTTACTTAAAATTGATCTGTATAACTTCCACAACTTATTAATATTTTCTCTACATGGCAATTTTTGCATAGTATACCCTTGGGATGCAGGAGACACAGCTAATACTTCTGTTGATGATTTTGATGAGTTATTCATCTGGTTACTAACTGTGTTTGTCTTCTGAGAAGAAGCTTTAAATACTGAACGCATTTTGTATATTTTGTTATTTATTTTATTGTCACCACTGAGAATTTGAGGTATTTACTCTGGGATAATTAGTTCTAACGGCTAACTCTATGCAATTAAACATACACTTAATAAAAATACAATAAATTAAATAACTCATAGTTCTCAGCAGTTCACCTCATGCGAGAAATATATGCTATTGCAAGTCTTCACTGCCTTAATAATATAGTTGATAGGTTTCAAAATTGGGGATAATTACAACTCTAACCATACAATTAGACTTTCCATAAGGCATCCCATTTAGATTTTGTTGGTGAAGCCGTTACCATCCCCTACATACACAAGTACCTATAGCTATGCCACACTGCGCCAACAGAAATCAAAGTAGGCTCCTATCTGTATTATTTATTTATGCACAAATCTAAAGATAACAAAGGAAGAAAAATTCGACTGATCAATTAATTTGTTACTTTTTGTGACCAAACAGAAACTTAATAGCGATACTATCTAAGGCTATCAAGCTGTCCAGCCGTCAAGTCAATCAATTTGAATATCTACTACAGACTGAACAATCACCACTGGAAACTTACTACACTGTGACAGCAACTGTCCAGAAATTATCTTTGTTCCTAAGTTCTGAGCTTCTGCAAGGGAGCTTTTTACAATTACTATGCAAAGCATAGAGCAAACAATAATATTTTTTTACAGAATAAAATAAAATTAATTAATATATAAGGAATTTTTGACACATTGTTATGGAGTTTGATTTTTAGTTGTCTCTTTATTTTGGATCATATGTACTAAAGGCGATTCAGGATTTTTTAGATCAATATAGTCTATCTCCGAAGGATTTAGTTTTGTATTGATGTGGCGTAATTGTGCTAATAAATTAATCTGATCAGCTAACTGAGTGCTTGTCGCACCAAGATAAACTCTTCCTAATTCAGTTTTCAAAATTAAGTTATTTGGGTCTTGGTAATCAATTTCCGTAATTTTTATGGAACTTTGGCTGACATAGGGATATAGTTTACTCCAGTAGGGAGCGTATTGTTCTGGTAGTCCAATTACCTTAAGGGTAGGGAGTTTGAATTGAGGATTCACTAGTGTATATTTTTCTAGAGGAATCCAAACTCCATTGGCATCAATTAAACCTGTGTTTGTTTGTTTGTTACTAGTACTATTAGATTGTTCTCTGCTCCTCTGAGCCACTGCGACAGGTATTCTTTCTTCGATTTCGATAATTAAACCTGGTGGAAAAAGACGACGACTGACAGTTGCTTGAGCAATGGTTGGTTGTTTCTTCAAAGAGTCAGCGATCGCCGCAGGTTGAATTCGCCATAAAGACTGAGGATAAGATAAAACCAGCAAAGACTTGATCGCTTCTTGCGACAGTAATTGATTGTCAGATTTCATCAACACTTGCTCAGGAGTTTTCAGTACCCATATTGGTTGGAGTGCGACCCAAAGCAACCCACCTGCCAGTCCACTAATGGCTATAGTTTGCCAAATAGCTTGAATAATTTTCATCTGACGTTGCCGACGTAATTTTTTACGACGTTGAGCTAATTCCTTTTGGCTAACCGACGCTATACCAGGCATCAATACCTCTTTTTTGGCTCCAAGTTAAATTCCTTCACTAGGCTTGTGTGTATTGGTTAATTTCAGCAGCGCTGCTGGAATTAACGAGCTAGTAACACTTTACAGCAAGCACATCAGAATCATGGCATAAGTTCCATATATCTTGCCAGAAAAAAGTTATCAAAAACAACAACATACCCTTGTGGTGACTGTTTCATCTTTACTATTTTGCTGTAAGTAGCCATGAAAAAAAAGTCACAGCATTTGTAGTTAATTCAAACAAAATTCAGCAATAGTACTTATACATAATCACTCCTATTGAGAGAAAATTAGTATATAAAAAGACAAAAAGACAAGCATCTACTATTTGGAATGGGAAATACAATTAATTTGTCACGCTTCTACAAGGCATGTAACCCTAGCTACACCTTAAACATGGGTGTGATGCTTGATCGCCAGTACTACATTGATTTTGCTAACGTACGTGGTTGCAAAATTGTGGAAGAACTGCAACGTACTATTAGCCGTATTTCTCCTGATGAACCCACCTGCCAACTATTTACAGGTCATATTGGTTGTGGAAAATCAACAGAATTACAACGCCTCAAGACAGAGTTAGAAACAGCAGGATTTCATGTAGTTTATTTCGAGTCTAGTCAAGACCTAGACATGGCAGATATTGACGTTAGTGATATTTTGTTGAGTGTAGCTCGTCAAGTCTGTGTGAGTTTGGAAGCCATTGGTATCAAACTTAAGCCTGGTTACTTTAATAACTTGTTTAAAGAAATAGGAGATTTTTTACAAGCTCCTATAGAGCTTTCTGGTGAGGCGGAGTTTTCTTTAGGAATTGCCAAAATTACCGCCAAAACTAAAGATAGCACCCAATTACGTAATCAACTCAGACAGTATTTGGAACCTCGCACTAATAACATTTTGCAAGCGATTAATGAGGAAATCTTAGAAAAAGCCGTAGAACAGCTAAAGCGGCGGGGTCAAAAAGGGTTAGTAGTAATCGTCGATAATTTAGATCGAGTAGATATGCGTCCTGTTGCCTCTGGACGGACACAACCAGAATATCTTTTTATTGACAGGGGCGAACAGTTACGTAGGCTCAAATGTCATGTAGTCTATACAATCCCCCTAGCATTAATTTTTTCCAGTGAGTATGAAACCCTCAAAAATCGCTTAGGTGGCGGTATTGCACCAAAGGTATTGCCAATGGTACTAGTTCGACAACGAGATGGTAGTGATTACGAACCAGGGATGTCACTCCTGCGTCAGCTAGTACTGGCAAGAGCCTTTCCAGAAGTTGCTAGTCAAGAAAGACAACAACTCATTACAGAGTTATTTGAGCAAACAGAAACCTTAGATCGTTTATGCCGTGTTAGTGGTGGTCACATTCGTAACTTATTAGGCCTACTATACAGTTGCCTCCAGCGACAAGATCCACCTTTTTCGAGAGATTGCTTGGAAGCGGTTATTAAAGATTACCGCGATGATTTGCTGTTGGCGATTGATGAATGTCAATGGGAATTATTGTTTGATGTCATGCAACAACAAAGTGTTAAGGGTGAATCTGATTATCAAAGTTTACTCAGAAGTATGTATTTGTTTGAATATCGTGATCCTGTGGGACGTTGGTTTGGCATTAGTCCAGCTCTGGCAGAGACAGAAAAGGTTTTAGCTTGGCGAGAATCGAAGTAAAACCAATAAAGTCCCAAATAATCCTGAATTCCCATTTAAATGAATCGGGAATTATGCGAATTTTTGAAAATTGAATGCCAAAGACTTAAAAAAGTATTACAGCATTTCCTTCTCTGCTGAGGTACTGAGTACACCACTAATAAAATTGGGCAATCTCTGCGCCACTCCGCGTTTAAAAACATTAGTTCTGTACCTCACTTCAACAGGAATCGCTATATCTGCTTTTTTAAGTTTTTATATGTAGTTTTTTATCTCCTATGATTAATAATCATGACTAACTGTGAACTTAAAACGGCGATCGCCAATAATAATGAGCATTCCTTACAAAGGTTAATTCGAGCAATTAATTTATCTAAGGGAGAATTTTCTCTCATTTTAGTTCGTTGTAACTACCAACAGTTACGAGAAGAAATGCGGGATAATCTTCGAGATTTAAGTAAAGATATCAATATTAGAGAAATATATGTTCAATCATCGATTAGTGCTTTACACACTACAATCACATCGCAACTATTTTTAGATAATCCCAGTGTTGCTAGCGATTGTTTACCATCAGCCTTAATGGTTTTTGGTTTAGAATCAGTAATTGCTCTTGAAGATTTATTAACTGGAATAAATCAGTCACGGGATATTTACGCAGCTAGTTTTCCTTTCCCTTTAATCTTGTGGTTACAAGATGAAGTGGCATCTTCACTTTCTCGGTTAGCTCCTGACTTTAAAAGCTGGGCTGCAACCACTATTAAATTCGAGATGCCCCAGGAAGATTTAATTGCTTTAATTACAAAACAGACAGAATCTCTATTTTCTAAAGTTTTAGAAGTAGGCGCAGAAAAGTTTATCTCTAATGATGCCCTTGATTTAGCACCGAAATCCCAACATCGTCACGAGATTGAATCAGCCCGTAATGATTTACTGCGTTCTTACAATATCAAATTAGAACCAGGATTAGAGGCTAGTCTGGAGTTTGTTTTAGGCAGAGATAAGTATGCTAATGATCAAATTAATAGTGCTTTAGCCCATTATCAAAGAAGCCTATCTCTATGGCAGCAAGAAGAAAAAAAGGAAAGTATAGAAAAGAAATATTTAGAACTGAACTACCAACAAAGACTTTGGCAAGCAATTATCTTATTCCACTTAGGTTTATGTTATCACCGGATGGCAGATTTACATCAGAGTGCTAATAGTGGCTATTGGCGACACGCACTATTGTGGTTTCAGCAATGCTTAGATGTGTTGGAAGAGAAGAAAAGACAAGATTTAGTAGCTAAATTTATTTTACCTGCGTGTGAGATGCTTTACCGCTTACAGCTTTGGGAAGATTTAAAGAAATTAGCTCAAAAGTCTTTATATCTACATAAGAGTTATGGCAATCAAGCCCAAATAGCACAAGATTATGGCTTTTTAGCAGCCGTAGCAGGTGCAAATAACGATTGGATACTAGCTCATGAATTAGCTAATACTGCATTAGATATTCTGGAGAAAGTAACAGGAACTCGACAGCATGAGAGTTGGTATCTTTTGTTGTTAGCCCGTTCACAAAGGCATTTAGGAGAATATGAAGAATCTATCAATAACTTAGAATGGGCAAGGGTTGTTTGTGAGCTACAATATGAGCCTTCTTTGTACTTGGAAATTTTAGAGGAATTGCGATCGCTCTATTTTATTGAGCGACATGAATATTTAGAAGCCTTTAAACTTAAGCAAGAAAAAATCCAAATTGAACATCAGTATGGTTTACGTGCTTTTATTGGTGCAAGTCAATTACAGGCACAACGTTACAAAATTAATTCAGTCTTAGAACCCCAAAGTATCCCCTTTATTCCAGAGGAAGTTGCCCAAGAAATATCTGCTTCTGGAAGACAACAAGATGTCAATCGTTTAATTGAAAGAATTACTCGTGCTGACTATAAACTCACAGTAGTTCATGGTCCATCAGGAGTTGGTAAAAGTTCACTGCTCAAAGCTGGTTTATTACCAGCTGTAAAGAATAAAGTGATTGGTGAGCGGATACCTCTACCTATTGTGTTATCTGCTTATACTGATTGGACAACCAGTTTGGGGCGAGGTTTTTATAATGTGTTAGCACCATTAGATATCTCAAGTTCCCTGGAATTTACTCCCGCTATTCTGCTAGAAAAGTTCCGCTCTGCAACTGCACGTAATCATACAATTATTATTATTTTTGATCAATTTGAAGAGTTCTTTTTCGTAAGTAGCTTTCAGCAAAAGTTAGAATTCTATCAGTTTTTTAGCGAATGTTTGAATATTGCATATTTAAAAATTATTATTTCCATCAGAGAAGATTATCTCCATTACTTATTAGATTTTGAGCGCTGGGATAAAACACAGCCAGATAGTTTCCATGATTTAGATGTCATTAACAAAAATATTTTAGATAAAGATATCCGCTACTTTCTGGGGAAATTTTCCCGTGAAGATGCCGTTGCTATTATTCGTTACTTGACCCAAACATCTCAATACGAAGTCAAGGATGATTTAATTAATGAACTAGTGCAGGATTTAGCAGGAGAAACCGAAGAAGTCCACCCAATTGAATTACAAATAGTAGGCGCGCAGCTACAAGCAGAAAATATCACGAATCTCGAAAAATACAAACTTTGTGGAGGTACGAAAAAACTTATAGAACGCTGGCTAGAGGAAGTTATTCGAGATTGTGGTCAAGAACATGAAGATTTTAGCTGGAAACTATTATATGAATTAACTGACGAAAAAGGCACACGTCCCCTCAAAACTAAATCTGATTTAATGCTGGCTTTAGAAAAATATCTTGATAATCAGTCAGATTTTGATTCACGCTGGGAGTTGATTTTAGAGATTTTGGTTGGTTCAGGTTTAATATTGTGCTGGCGAGAAGAGTTAGGCGAACGCTACCAGTTAGTCCATGATTATTTAGTTGAACCAATTCGCCAAAGAAATGATTATGGCATCATTGCCGAATTAGAAAAAATCAAATCGGAAAAAACTCAAGCAGAGGTAGCCCGAAAATTATCTCAAGAGCAGCTAAATTCAGTTTTGCGGCGTAGATTGCGAGAAGCACGAGCAGCAGGGGTACTGCTGGCAGTTATGGGCGGCACGATCGCTTCTTTGTGGTGGCAAGCCGATATGCAGAAAAGAACCGCAGAGCTACAAACCATCCGTGCTGAAACCAGCGAGACCAATTTGCAAATTAGTGCGATCGCCGCATCTAGCGAAGCTCTATTTTCCTCCAACCAAGAATTTGATGCTTTATTAGAAAGTTTGAGAGCCTGGCAAAAACTTAAACAAGCCAAGGAGGTGCGACCAGAAACCCGAATGCGCGTGGTTACAGCCTTACAACAGGCAGTTTATGGAGTTACGGAGTTAAATCGCTTAGAGGGGCATAGTGATATTGTTTGGGGTGTAGCTTTTAGTCCTGATGGTCAATTATTAGCTTCCGGTAGCACAGACAGAACAATCAAACTTTGGCGACCTGACGGGACACTACTCCAAACCCTTGAAGGTCATACTAGCGCGGTTACCAGTGTCAGTTTTAGTCCTGATGGTCAGACTATAGCTTCAACTAGTCTCGACCAAACAGTACGAATTTGGCGGAAAAACCCAACAACTGGTGAATTCGCCCCAGAGCCGGCCCAAAGCCTCAGAAAACACAAAGATTGGGTTTATAGCGCCAATTTTAGCCCTGATGGAGAATTGTTAGCTACTGCCAGCAGGGATAGAACTATTAAAATTTGGGATCGGGATGGTAACTTAATCAAAACTCTTAAGGGTCATCAAGGCTCTGTCAACTGGGTCAGTTTCAGTCCAGACAGTCAATTTATTGCTTCAGCTAGTGAGGATAAGACCGTCAAAATTTGGCGCAGAGACGGTAGCTTGGTGAAAACTTTATCTGCACATCAGGAAGGTGTAACTGTCGTCACTTTTAGCCCTGATGGTAAGCTACTAGCTTCAGCCGACCGAGACAATGTTATTCAACTATGGCAATGGGATAGTAGTAATCACAATAACCCAGAAGTTGATATCTATAAAACCTTAAAGCAACATACCAGCACGGTATGGAGTCTCAGTTTCAGTTCTGACAGTAAACAGTTAGCCTCAGCCAGTGATGACAATACTATCAACCTCTGGAGTCATACAGGCAACTTAATTAAGACTTTTAAGGGACACAGTGACGCTGTTGTCAGTGTAGCTTTCAGTCCAGATACTAAAATTCTGGCCTCTGGAAGTTATGACAAGAGCGTGAAATTGTGGAGTTTAGAAGCGCCTAGACTACCGATTCTGCGGGGACATGAGGATCGAGTTTTGAGTGTTGCTTGGAGTCCTGATGGTCAGGTATTGGCTTCTAGTAGTCGCGATCGCACTGTAAAACTATGGCGAAGACAGTTGAATAAGGGCAGACTTGATGCTCATCTTTACAAAACCTTAGTGGGTCACACCCAGATGGTTCATAGCGTCAGTATTGACCCCAAAGGTGAAATTTTAGCTTCTGCTAGTGAAGACAAAACCGTTAAACTTTGGCGACTGGATGGAACTCTCCTGAAAACTCTCTCTGGTCATAGTGATAGCGTAGTCAGTGTTAGTTTCAGCCCTGATGGTCATTTATTAGCATCAGCTAGTAGAGATCACACAATTAAACTGTGGAATCGTGATGGAAGTTTGCTCAAAACTTTAGTGGGGCATGAAGCGCGAGTCAATAGCGTCAGTTTTAGCCCTGATGGAGAGGTTTTAGCTTCTGCTAGTGACGATAAAACAATCAAGCTTTGGCGGCCAGATGGGAGTTTAATCAAAACCTTTGACCCTCACGATAGCTGGGTATTAGGTGTCAGTTTTAGCCCGACTGAAAAATTATTGGCTTCTGCTGGTTGGGACAACACAGTCAGACTATGGCGACAAGATGGGACTTTGTTACAAACCTTATTAAGAGGATTTAGCGATAGCGTTAATGCTGTGAGTTTTAGTCCCACTGGTGAAATACTTGCTGCTGCTAATTGGGATAGTACAGTCAAATTGTGGAGCCGTGAGGGCAAATTGATTAAAACCCTCAACGGACACGAAGCTCCTGTGTTGAGCGTCAGTTTTAGCCCCGACGGACAAACGTTAGCTTCAGCTAGCGATGACAACACAATTATTTTATGGAACTTACACCTTGATGACCTGCTGACTCGTGGTTGTGGCTGGGTCAATAATTATCTGAAGCACAACAACAATGTGGATGAGCGCGATCGCTTGCTTTGTGATGATGTCAGCGATCGTATCTAAGAACTAATACGTAATTAAATCGACTATCCATACCAAAATCGACGAAACGCTCAGTTTGTAGTGATTTTGAATTTTGTGGCGCTTGCATTAGCTGTAGGGTATCTAAATTCCACCTTGCAGTATCAGCTCCAAGAGCGATCGTCACTTAACAAATCATCACTACTTACCTGTTGCTTGTTTTCTTCCGTTTCTACTTCTAGTAAGTTGCTTAAAAAAGCTTGTAATCTCATACGTTCAATATAAGGCCAACCCCCTTCAGATTCAATGTCTTTCAACATAGCGTAGAGATGCTGGCGATTATTGGGTAAACTCTCTTGGAATGTTCCATCACGAATCTCTCTGTGTAATTGTTCTAACTGGCGCAACAATTTTAGAAGAGCTGTAGTATTTCCTTGACAACTTTTAGCCGCATCTTGAACTACATCCGTAATATTTTGTAACTTATCTGAAAATTGGCTTGATTCCGTAATGCTGTTGTTGCTCATGCAACCCTCTCTGTTTAAATTAAGTCTACCCAAATTTACCGAATATAGTCGTCTTTCATCTCCTAAGACCAACTTACAAATATATTCGTATAATTTTTTCTCAGTAACTCATCCCCATCACCCTTTATCCCCAGAAGGACATACCTTCCCAATCTCCATAACTTTGATACTAAAGTGGCGCAGTAACGGTTCACACAGACTCATAAGAAGCCTTATGGGATCAACGCCAGTTACTCAAGACTAGAAGTGCTTTGATTTTGAGTTAAAAAAAATCGTATGATCTGGCTGATTTCCCTAATAAAGCAAGCGGCTGTATTTAGTGGTAACACATACATAATACAGAACGACTTGGGCAACCCTGCCAATCCCTGTGGTGTTGGCACAGCGCGAAGCCAAATCCAACTTTCGCGTTATTTGAGGTAAGTAGTGATGCCAATTTGCCGCAAAATGTACTTATCACTATGCCCAAACCATTTATATATCGATTTTTGACATTGAGGTTGATCATGAGGTATCGCGCTTTAATTGTTGCATTCTTGGCTGTGTGCTTGGGGCTACTAACTGCTTGTAGTGACGCTCCAGCTTCTAGTACCAGAGATATACTGACTTACGAACAAATTCGAGGCACTGGCCTGGCTAACAAATGTCCCCAACTTACAGAAACAAGCCGTGGCTCAATTCCCTTGGATTCCAGCAAGTCCTACGTCATCAAAGAACTTTGCTTGGAACCAACCAATTTCTTTGTTAAAGAAGAACCTGCTAATAAACGCCAAGCAGCAGAATTTGTAGCTGGCAAATTGTTAACCAGATACACTTCCACTATTGACCAGGTGTCAGGTGATCTTAAGTTCAACGATGATAGCAGCTTGACCTTTGTGGAAAAAGATGGTCTTGACTTCCAAGCCATTACGGTACAATTACCTGGTGGTGAGCGAGTACCCTTCCTGTTCACCATTAAAAATTTAGTTGCTCAAACACAACCTGGTTTAAGCAGTCTAAATACTTCCACAGACTTTGAAGGTACATTCAAAGTACCTTCTTATCGTGGTGCTGCATTCTTAGATCCTAAAGGTCGAGGTGTTGTTAGTGGCTATGATAATGCCGTAGCTCTTCCAGCCCAAGCCGATGATGAAGACCTTACCCGTACTAACGTTAAGCGTGCGGAAATTCTCAACGGCAAAATTTCTCTACAAATAGCTAAAGTTGATAGCTCTAGTGGTGAAATTGCTGGTACTTTTGAGAGCGAACAGCCCTCGGATACTGATTTAGGCGCTGATGAACCCAAGGAAGTGAAGATTCGGGGTATATTTTACGCTCGTGTTGAGTAAACCCAAACGTGCCTAAATTTTCTTGATTACCAAAGCTGTCTGCCACTGAAAACATTCTTGGCCTATGATCAAATTCCCTATTGAACGTTAACCCATACCCACTAATCTTGCTGAGGTGCGTGGTCTAACTACTCGCTTAAATAACGCAATTTTCGGGTTGATAGAATCCCGTGAGGGCAGGGAGTGGGGAAAAATGTAGTTCAATCAGTGGTAAAAAGCTGTTAATACCTTCAGAAGAAATGATACAAAGGGGCTTCTAGCCCTTTTTTTATTAGGTTGGTCAACATTGCTCAACTCCAAACTTCTATTCACGCAAGAAGTCTAATGTTATGTCAATTCAGTTCTATCATTTGGCAAGTTTGCACGATAGTGAGTTTTTTATAAAAAAATAATAAACTCTCTTAATTTTATTTCAGTATTAATTACTTTTTTAAGTGTTGCACTGATTAAACTCAAATGTTATACAAAAATCCTTATAAGTAGCTCAATTGACGATTTTTTAATTCCTTATTCTAAAGCTTATATAAAGTTTTAACCAAGTAATAGTAAATACACTGAGAATTTCAGTCTTCGTGTTACTCAAAATATATGAAAATTTCAGCCTGAATACTTATTAAGAAAGTTAAGTAAAATTTCGGTTTCAATTTTAACTCAAAATTCTATATTTTGTCTGTATGTAGCTCTGATAAAGCTCCAGAAAATACAAAGAGAAATAAAGACACGATGCAATTCTCGTTAATTTAAATTCTGTTTGATTTTCGGTCTCTTGACATTTTGATAACACCAACTGTGAATTAATCAAAATTTTCACAGAGCAAATAATTTAATATTTGCGTTGATAGCGCTTAATCGCAGCCTTATTTAAAAGCGATTACTCAAATAATTATTTACTTAATAAATGCGGTGCTATGCCTACAACAGCTACCAACGAATTGAAATACGAAATTTGGCAGTTGTTACGAGAATATCAGCAATCTCGGTCAGAAACTGTTCGTAATCAACTAGTAAAACTGAATCTTGGATTAGTGAGGAAAGAAGCTCACTACTGGATGAATCAATGCCGTGAAAACTATGATGATTTAGTTCAGGTTGGTTGTTTGGGTTTAATCAGAGCGATTGAAAGATTTGAAATTGCCAAAGGCCACGCTTTTAGCTCCTTTGCTATTCCTTATATTCGTGGCGAAATTCAGCACTACCTCCGTGATAAAGGTGTAACAGTAAGAATTCCTCGTCGCTACTTGGCTATACAACAGCGAGCGATTGGGGTTTCGCGTTCTTTGCGGGAACAATACAACCGCCAACCAACTGACTCAGAATTAGCAACAGCACTGGATATTTCTCCAGATGAGTGGCAGGAAATCAAATTAGCATGGGTAAATCGCGCTCCTTTGAGTTTAGATGTACCAGTTCAAGATGGTGAAGAAGGAGCAACTAGCCTGGGAGAATTGGTTCCTGATCATCATTACCGCAGTTTTCAGTTGGCGCAAGAAGACCAAATTCGCTTACAACAAGCATTGTTCCAGTTAGAGCAACGCACTCGTGAAGTTTTAGAGTGTGTGTTTTTACAAGACTTGACGCAGAAACAGGTGGCAGAACACTTAGGAATTAGTGTCGTCACAGTTTCCAGGAGAGTCAAAAAAGGGTTGGACTTGTTAAAGCATCTTATGTGTGTGGCAGACGATTAAAGTTCCATTAAGTCATCAGCATTTATTCGGAATTATTAGTGTCAAAAACAACTCTTTAAATCCCAAAAAATTAGGTTATAAAGGAAACGACAACAATGCCTGAAATACAAACAGGCATTTTGCCTTTTATCAATAACAGTTTCCTATAGCGTTTGAGAACGGCTAATGGGCAGAAAATCTAAAATTTTACTTGCAAGTATTGTAACCGTGGCGATCGCCGGATGTGCCTCGGAAGACACACCACCAATTGCTAATCCTAGTCCCCCCCCAACTGCTGCGCCTGTAGCGAAAGCGCCAGTTAAGGCTGAATCCTTTAATAATCCGGTTGTGTCTCCTAATGCCTCTGTAAAGGTTGCCTCTGGGTCTCCTAATCTAATTCAATTGACCAATGGTACTGAACGGGCAAATTTAGTTTCTAAAGGACGGATTGACCCCTTTGCTCAAATTATCGGACAGCCAATTGCCGAAATGCCAGCAAATACACCTGCTAAAATAGTTCCCTCTTTACCACCTCTACCCCCTGGTACTACGCCAAAAAGGGTAAATGTGAAAAACAATGCAAATTCAACTACAAACAAGAAAACACTGATAGCAAAATCACGCCCTAATTTAATGCCGGTTCTGCCTAAAGTTTTACCTCAAGTCGTCCCCAATCCGACTTTAGTTTCAGTATTACCACCACCGGCACAACCTGATTTAGCTAAAGCAGTTGTGGTTACTGGTGTAGTGATAGTGGGTAGAGAACCCCAAGCCATAATTAAAATACCTAACGAAATCGCCAGTCGTTACGTGCAAGCAGGACAAAGACTAGCAAATGGTCTGTTGGTGAAACGAATTGAAATGAATGCAGGTTCCAATCCGATCGTAATTCTGGAACAATATGGTATTGAAGTTGCCAGAATGGTGGGTGAAGCGCCTGTTGGAACTACACCAGGAAGCACAAACCCTACTGGTAGTCCGGTTTCAGTTGTAACACCTACTACTAATCTTCCTGCTGTTGGAGCCTCATAAAGATGGAGACTAAAGAGAAAGTCGAATTTGCTGGTTTACCGTTGGCTGTCTATCGAGAGATAGCAGTTCATCTACGTCAAGTTGAAGGGGTAGAAGTCAGTTTAATTCCCCAATCATCTCAACAGTTTGATTATTATCAAAGTCAAATTGATGGCTTGTGTATCTCTTGGAAAGCAAACGCTAATGCTGAGAGTCGGCAACGGGTACAGCAAATTTTGACATACTATAAAAATCGTTATAGTCTATGTTGACTTGGCTTTATGAGTCATAGTGACAACTCTGGATTTTTCATCTTAGATGTTTGACTAAGGTTTTGTTAGCCTTTGATGATCTTTGTGGAAGATGATCTGCATATTCTGTTTCCCCCGGTAGTCCTCTGTTTGAGTTGCTGTTGGGGGCTTTAGTTATGCGCTTCAATCAGTCTGTTTAATTTTCTGGGATTTACATTTCTTTAAAAGTAGCCTCGCATTGCTCAGTTATAATAAACACATAACTGTGCATAGATTTTGCTCAAGTTACCATGTATGAAAATTGCCGTACCTCAGTAACCTGGAAATTATTTTTTCCATAGAAGTTAATGTCAGTAGACGTAACTAGCCTATACTTTTTACGGTTTAATATACTTATATAAATTAAATTAATAAAAACTGTATTTTTCAAGTATCTATGCGGCTCTGATATGTTATCTGATAGGCTGCCCTGCTTGTGACAATTACACCAATTCCCCCTGGACAACCGCTTAGTTCTACACAAAAAATCGGTTTAAATCTGGTGTCCGTTTTCGGTAATGGACGAGATGTTGTCTTGGCGATTGATATGACGGAAAGCGTGGGTTTGAATGATGAAGGTCGTATTCGCCTACGGCAAATAGTGGAAGATAGCCTCAAGCCTGGAGATTCTGTATACGTTGTTCCTTTTGCTAGGGATGTAGTCTTAGGTGAAGGGATATCTGGTGTCAATCAGTTGGGAACACCCATAAATTTTAGTAGTAAAAGTAAAGCGGATATAGACAAAGTATTAAATAAAATACCTTTTGTCTCTGATCCCAATCGCTATGGTACAGATATTCAAAAAGCAGAATTAATTATTTATCAAGGCATTGCTCAAGTTAATCAGGATCGTCTGCAAAAGCAGCAACCAATTAAACCACAGTCAGTAGTTTGGATTAGTGATGCGCCTTTGTTTACCCAACCAGGTATTACTTCACAAGTATGGGTGGAGACTCCTGCTGACAGTCCTTTTCGGAGCGCAAAATCGCCAGAAAGTCAACAGCGACAGGCTTGGATAAAAGCTTTACCATTACAGGCGCGATCGCGGTCAATTATTACTCAGGACAATAAAGAATATAAACTCACTGTTGTCGATATTCCTCCCACTGTACAGGAATTTTGCACACCAGCACCAGGGGGAGAGGAAACTTGTCTAGTTAATCCTTATTTAACTAGACAATTATGGCTACCTGGATTAATTGCACTGTTAATATTCTTTAGTTTATTGGTAACGGCTAGGAAGTTTTATCGATTACAGAAAAAATGGGAATTAATAGTAGATTTTGAAGCTACAGCCAAACCAGAAGACCAAAAATGCCGATTACCTAATAACAAACGTATTGCTATTGGTGAATATGACTCGACTTGTGTAGATTCTATTGATTGTCCAGGTGTAGAAGTTAGAGCATATTTAGAGCGTAAAGGTGAAAAGCTTTATTTAGTACCAACTAACTCAGCACCAATTTATTATCAAGGTCGAGAAATTACATCACGGACTTTAATATCTAGTTCCCGGTTTCGTTTAAATTGCCCAGACTTCCGCCAAGGTGAATACGAAATAAATATTAAACTTAATAAATAGGATTAGGGGTTGCATTAAATGAATCAAGTAAGTGCAAATGAACTGCAATATCGTGGGATTAACCGCACAATTTGTATTGGCTTAGGTGGTACTGGACGAGATGTTTTGATGCGAATTAGACGGTTAATTGTTGACCGTTATGGAGATTTAAGCAATCTGCCAATTGTAAGTTTTGTTCATCTAGATACTGATAAAGCTGCAACACAAGTGACTGGCATTCGTACAGGAAGTACTTATCATGGTGTTGATCTCAGCTTTCGAGAAGCCGAAAAAGTTAGCGCCACTATGTCCGCCAAGGAAGTAACGATGTTTGTGGAAGGACTAGAAAGGCGCTCAGAATATACTCGTTACGGCCCCTACGACCATATTGCTAGATGGTTTCCTCCCCAACTGTTGCGAAATATTAAAGCTGTGGAGGAAGGTGCAAAAGGAATTAGACCTGTAGGGAGACTAGCTTTTTTTCATAATTATCAAAAGATAAAAATAGCGATTGAAACCGCAGAAAGACTTAGTAGGGGACATGATGCTTTATTGCTGAGAAAGGGGTTAAGAGTTGAACCAGGATTGAATATTTTTGTGATTGGTTCTCTGTGTGGTGGTACAGGGAGCGGTATGTTTTTGGATGTTGCTTATAGTCTTAGACATCTTTATGGTGAACAAGGCGCTCAGATTGTCAGCTATTTAGTGATTAGTCCAGAATTATATGGTAATACCCCTAATATGAGTGCTAATACTTATGCTGCTTTGAAAGAGTTAAATTACTACAGTACTCCAGGGACAAAATTTGCAGCCTGTTATGATATTGAAAATCTAGAATTTCTACAAGAAAAGCGTCCGCCTTTTGACTACACTTATTTAGTTTCTCATCAGACAGGAGGCGAATATCAAATTCTTGATCAAGGTAAGTTATGTAATGTGATCGCTCACAAGATAGCTCTAGATTTTTCCGGTGAGTTAGCACCTGTAATTAAAGGACATAGAGATAATTTTCTCCAACATATAATTCAGTGGGATAAACATCCACGTCCTAATGGTCAGAGGTATTTAACATTTGGGTTAGCGGCGATTTATTTTCCCCGTGACACTATCGTGGAAATTGCCTTAATAAGGGTTAGTTTAGCATTAGTAAAGTTTTGGTTAAATGGCAAAGGTCAAAGTCCAGATCCTCAGAAACTACTGGATCAATTTCTGATTCAATCTCGTTGGCATAATGACTTAGCCAAAAAAGACGGCTTAACTACGAAAATAGCAGAATCAGTAGAGGATACAAATAAAAACTTTAGTAGCAATATTAGTACCTGGAGAAGTAAATTAGAGCGATCAATTTCTGAATGTCAGAATAAAGATGATCGTAACGGTATTCGTCAACAGTTACCAAGGGAGTTTCGAGAGCAATTTCGGAAAGTGCAGCCGGGGGAAACAGAAAATGTCCGAGGTATTTGGCTGACAAAATTGCTCCAGTCTTCTCCAAATATCACCAAGGAACTAAAGACTAATATTGACGATTATTTAATTCAGTTACTCACGCCAAGTGAGCCTATTTTCTCTATTAAAAGCAGTCGTGATTGGCTAGATGCTTTACAACATGAACTACATAACTATCAATTCAATCTGCAAGAAGCAATTACCGATTTTGGTGGGATGAAACGCGCGGAGGATATTGATAAAAAATGGCGAGATGCCGAGCAAATGATTGAAGATATTGAGCATAAAATTGGTATTCCCATAATTAATACTAAGAATAGCCAAGTGCAAGCTGAAGTTAAAAGGGTAGTGCAAGAAGTCTGCAAACTCATTAAACATAACTTTGATTTTACCGTCTTTCAAGAGGCTCTAAAAATAGTCAATGAATTACAAAAACACGTTCAGGAAAGAGGGAATCAAGTTACTGCTTTTAGTAGAGTCATTGAAAATTTGCAAACTTTCTATGAGAAGCAAGATAGTGATTTAAGACAGTTAAACTTTGATGAAATGAGTGGAGAAGCCATATTTGATAGTGAAGATATTGATCGCTGTTATCAAACTATGTTGCCAGAAGATGATCTTCGCAGACAATTGGTATTAGCTAGCTCGGAAATTACGGAACCTGCTGGAAGGGGACAATCTTTGGCAAGTTTTATAGATAGAGAAAGAACTACGCCAGAACAGCTACAAACAGAAATTGACCTAAAGGTTGACAGTTTATTTGCTTCTCGCGTTACTAATATTGTCAACTCTGTGATTAAGCGTTTCATGCAAAAATATCCTTTAGCAGCGCGTTCGACTCGGTTAGCGCAAGTTATGCAAGAAGCTGAACCTCTGCTGAGGCTGAATTTAAGTGACCCTTATTTCCGTGAAGACCCGGCGAAAAGTAGTAAATTAATTGGGTTTAAGGATAAGGATGAATTGGAGGTACGACAGTTTAAAACTGTATTAGCACAAGATTTAGGTATTGAATCAAGTGTGATAAAAGCGACACAATCTGAAGATGAGATTTTAATTGTCAATGAGTATGCTGGTTTTCCTCTCAGGCTAATTAGTAGTCTGGAGAGGATGAGAAACCCCTATCTACGTGAACAAAATTCTGCCACATCTTTTCTGCATAACGATTACCAAGTAGCATTTCCAGATATTATCCCCCCAGATGCGATCGCAATGGAAAAACTGGAAGATGTCTTCTATCCTTGTTTGGCCTTTAGGTTACTCAAGGAAAACCAAGAAAATCAACAATTAGAATTTCAATATTATGATTCCTTGCGTGATAGTTACAATACTGCTACTTTGAGTCCAGAGTGGAGTCAAGCCTTGGAAGAATTAGCTAACCGCAACGACATGACTGAGGCTTTGCTACAGCTTTTAGAGCGAGAAATTTCTGTAATTTCTGGACAACCAGAACTTTGGGAAAATCAGTATTTACCAAAACTAAGGCAATTTGTGCAGGCAGTAGATGATTTATCAGAAGATAGTCCCAATTATCCCTACAAACTCGCAGTAGTAGGAACATCCGCCAGCACAGATCCTACAGTTAAAGAAGGAATTATTCATCGCTTTCGGAGAAAAATGAATGAGCGATTTAGCATATCTCAAAGTCGCGCTTTTGCACCAAATAATAATACATCAATGCAAACAGCTATTGCTGGTGAAATAGTCGTGGATATGCCTGTTGATACTACTGATAATAGAGTCAGGCGGCGCTTAGAATTAGAGCGGTTGAAACAAGATTTAGATGAAGATTTTATTACTCAAGATGAATATGAGCGTGAAAAACAAAGGATTTTTGCTCAATATCCCCTTTAGAGTCATTTATAGATGGGTATCAATTAATATATTCCTATAGCAATTTCTACCTGAGCAAAAACAGCCAAAAAATCATCTGAGATAGAAGAGGATATACACAGATAATTTTTCCTATCAGCAGAGTAGGAGAGGCTGTAAATATGTCTTGACAAACTTACAATTACTTTCATGCCACCCATACCACATTACTTAACTTTTATCACCGTTATTTTAGTTGTCATACCATCAGTAATTACTATTTTTTTACGGTTCAAACTTTATCAACATCTAGTATCTTTAGAAGAGAAAGTCAGAAGGTTAATTAATAGACAGTCACGAGGACAACAGCCAAAAATATTAGAAGAATTAGAATCTAGGTTTCAGCAGGCTAGTAATAACTTAGATCAGGTTAATACTGTAGCATTGATAGACCAAGTTTATAGTCGAGAAAAGATTAATGGATTTACCTGTGAACAAATTGACTATTGGTGTCGAATTCTTCCTAATTTACTTTTAGCCTTTGGGTTGCTTGGTACTTTCTTTGGAATTACAAGTAATTTAGCAGAAATTAGTCAAACGATAAATCAAAATAATTCTAATAATGTCAATGACTTAGTTTCCGCATTGAACAAGCCATTAGAAGGTATGAGTATTGCTTTCGTGACTAGTTTAACAGGACTTTTGTTTAGTAGTATATTAACAGTATTTAACTGGCTAAAAAATACGGGCTTTGCTAAATATAGACTTATTAGTAGTCTTGAAGATTATCTAGATAATATTTATCAACCAGAAATCCAAGGTGATACTCGTCTCGATAAAATAGTCAATCGAATGGTATCCCAGCAAGATGAGTTTTTAACACGATTTGGTTCTACGGTTCGGGATGCAGTGGAACAATCGCTTGGTAATGTAGCTAAACAAATTGCTCAAGGAAATAAAGAAGCCTCTGATTTAGCCAAGCAAGTATATGAAAGCTTTTATCAAGCAGCTGGTACTATATCTACTGCCGCCAGTGAATTTGATCATTCAATTCAAGAATTGAACGCAAAATCGCAAATATTTAAACAATCTGCGGAAATTTTTGAAAGAAGCCAGTTTCCTCAGCAGTTGTCAGCAGCTACAGCAGATTTGAGTAGCATACAGTTAAAATTTTCGCAGTCGGCTACAAGTCTGGCGGATACGGTTAAATCTTTTGCAACAGTACTGAGTGAAGTTCAAAGTTGTAACCAGGAATTAATCAAAATAGGACTAGATATTCAGAAAGTTAATCAAACATCTTTACAAGTATTTGATTTGCATCAATCTAATCAAGATGCGTTGACAGAGATAATACCACAATTGAAGCAAGGAACTACTAGCTTCTCTAGAGCGATTAATAAGCTGGGGAAATTAGAGGAAAGAATTGTGGATAAAGCAGATAGTTTTAACACCGTGGAAGTTACTTTACGGGAATTATTATTATCTGTAAATCAATATACAGAAAAAGCAAATTCCGGTTTATCGAATGTATCTAAAAAGTTAGAGGACAATAATCTATCGGTTAATAACTTAGTTAGTAATGTTGAAGAATTGATCAAGCAAATAACTTTTGATTTGAATACATTAATTAATGAAATACATTCGTTACAGAATAGTAATAATGCTTTATTTGTGAAACATGAAAAAGTAGGCGATCACCTGATAGAAGCAATGAACAAATTGAATAATATCAATAATAATACCTTTGTTTATAAAGATGTAAATTTAAGTAATGACCATTCTTGAAATGTGATTCATAAAATTAGTTCGTTCCGGTAAATAAAACTCTTATGGCTCGTACTTCAAGGCATAAAGAATATAGTGAAGAACTGAACGTTTGGCAGGCTTTTACCGATTTAATGTCTAATGCCTTTCTCATGGCAATTCTGTTTTTATTGTTAAATATCGTCACATCGTCTTTATCACAACAAAAACAGAATAATGATGCACCACCAATCATTCTGATTAAAGATGAAGGTGCTTATCGATTTGCCTCAGGTAGTGCAGAAATTCCCCCTAAAATGTTAGTCTACATTTTGAGGCGAATAGTACCAGAAATAGAGGCTAGAACCAAGCAATATAATATTAATGTTGTTGAAATAATTGGTCATACTGATGGACAACCTAATGGTAATGTGGTGAGTAACTTAGACCAAAATTTAGAAAAAGTAGTTAACGGCGAATTACCTATAGTTAATCTTCGTGCTGGTTCTAACGCCGACTTGGGATTGATGCGGGCTTTGGCGGTAGTTAAAGTGCTACGTGATGTTCAGAGAAAGCAGGGCAAATTGTCAAAGCTATCGTTTCGAGGGTATTCTGCGGCACAAATGATTTTACCAAGTGGTGAAGTTGCGGCGATCGCTCGTCAAGATGATCAAACACGGCGACGCATTGAAATTCGCTTCACTCGACTGGGTAAGGTGCGAGAAGTCAAGTAAATATCAGCTTTATAACTTGACACTTAAGAATTGCGCTCTTAAATAAAATTATTATTCAGCCGGAGTTCTTTACAGTTTTTGAATCGAAACATTATATTACATTCATGAAATTACAGATTGCTGAGGTAAACTTGCAAGAAAAATAACGCAAACTACTACTCAGCTGCTCTTCAGTCTGGGCATCACTCACAATGGAACACTGGCAATTTCTGATTCAGAAGCAAGGCGATCGCTCTTGGCACGCCTTGGAATCGCCAAACACAGAAATCTTAGAGGGTCGGTATAGAGTTTTAGCTCGTTCTAGCCTTCCCAATCAAGATGTGGAAGTACGCGTAACTTACTTCTCTCCCCAGGAAGTGCCGCCAAAGCGGCGGATTCAAAAACGATTGCGCCGCACCAATTCCGAAGGGTTAATGGCGGTAATTCCTTTTACATACCTCAAACCGGGTATTTGGGAATTGCGCTGCTCTGGCGACTTGATATCAGATATTCTTGGTAAATCTTGGCAATATGGTGTTCATCTGCAAGTAAATTCTCAGGACGCAGATGAGGTAGAGCAAAAATTAGAGATAGAAAATACCTTAGAAATCGATTCATTTCATCAGCCAGACTCCGCATCTGATGAAAATTTGACATCAAATTCTGTTCCACAACTAACAATTACTAACGAGAGTTACTTTCTCAGTACTGGTTTGTCCCTAGACCAAGAAAGTACAGCAATTGATGAGCCTGTAAGTCCAGTTTGGGTTAAAGGCGAAACGGCAGAGCAAATTTTACAAAATTTAATTGACTTAGCGTTACCCACTTCTGAACTTTTATTAGAAGAAACAAAGATCGACGATTCGCCAACGTCGGAACCATCCCTACCCCTATTGCTGACACTGGATCGAGAAACATACATTACTCGATGGGGACATTTATTAACTATTCATGGGAATGTAGCGTTACAAAAAAATCTAGAACAGGCAGATAAGACAGTTAATACAGAAAATCTCCAGGCTTTGGAACTCCGCATTGAGTTGCGATCGCCTCTAAGCTCAGGAATATTAACTCAATTGCGTCAATCTCTAGGAGAAAAATCATTACCCATCACTATCCGTTCAGTAATAGATATTCCTGCTGACTGTGAATCTAAGCTAATTTTGGCAGATATCAAATTGTATGGGGTGATGAGCTACGCTATGCCGGAGGCTAAGGCTAATCCCGGAGAAGTGACCTTACTGGCTAGTCATTCTTTCACAATTACGGCAGATGTCGCTGATTTGCTGGCGGTTAAAAATGTGGTTAAGGCTAGCCCAGTAGATGAGCAAAATGACATCATGTCGGGAATATCCACGGCTGAACCCCCTACAAGTTTGGATTTGGAACTGTTTAACTTAGTTAAAACCTCATCTCCAAGAAAATTACAGCCAATTATTCCCTCTGTAAACACGCCTTTACCGGGGCAAATTGATCCACAATCATTGAATAAATCAGCCGACTTCCGCTTACTACAATTACCAAAATTACCCGATAATCCCACTGATGGCATCGTTCCAGCTGATTTAGTGACAGAAGTGACCTTAGAACTTCCTTCCTTGGAACAGGATGACACAACTGTCCCCCAAGCTCCTGCTCCCATCAACTTGGATCAATTGCTCATCAAAGCCCGTCCCTCACGAGTTTTGGGCAGTACTTTACCTTACTTAAAGCGCTTACCCACCGAGCCTAGCAGCAGTGAAGTAAAAACAAGCCAAATTGCTGAAGAATTAATCGCATCCGTTGTAGAGGAATTACCACAGGTTGATAACTCAATTACTGAGCCGGAAAGTAATTTAGAAGATGTGCTGAGTGATATAGAAGTTAATGATGAAGTTGTGGCAGAGCTAGAGTCTCAACCAATGACAGAAGTCATTGAGACTTTAGAAGCTGACATATCGGTAACAGAATCAACGGCAGAGCCTCTAACAGAGTTCATTGATGAAAATGTATCAGCAATATCCATTGCTCCATCACTCCCCTATTCATCGCCTTTAATTCGCAAGTGGATGGAGCGTCAAGGATACTCCTTTCCTGAAGATGATTTCCCGCAGGAGCAGACCCCACCCGAAGAACCGGCTATCATTTCCCTGAATCCTGAAGAAACTCCAGAGTTTGAAGATACATCTCTCCTAGATGTGCCAGCAGAGGCAGTAGAAACAGATTTAATCACACTAGAGGAAACAGAAAATCAGATGTCTGTGGAGATAGAAAATATCTCTCCAGAATCATCGGTGTTACAAGTCGAATTACCGTCTACAGAACCCACTTACACAGCATCAAGTTGGTTAGCTCAAGAATTTGTCGTAGACGACAGCGACAGTGAGCCGGAATTGCAGACAAACAAGCATCAATTACCAAAAACCGAGCAGCAAGAAATCGCAAATACAATCGACTCTCCCCAAGAAATTCTGGAACCCTTACCGATTCCCCAACTGTATGTACCAGATGGGGAACTGATTGCAGGTACTTTGGTGAGGATGCGAGTAGAGTTGCCACAAGTATCCCCACAAGTTGTAGTCAAATTGTGGATGGAAGACTGTCAAACTCGCTGGTTGTTGGATGGGCCTCATCTACTAAAAGAGTTGTTACAGAACTCCTCAGGTAATCTGGAAGTGATGACTCAACTTAATATTCCCTTTGGCTGTATGGAGATGCGGATAGAGGCGATCGCTCTTAATACAGCTACGCAGCAGGAGAGTCACAAGGTCACAATAGTGAAGACTGTAATTCCTCCAGATTTGCCCAATATGAGCCTAAATGACTTACTTGGCATGTAAATACCATCTGCATGGGGCTGTGTTAAAAATCTTGAGAATTTAAAAAAATTGACTGAATTTGCAGTAAGCTCGTCTTGAATTGTAGTGTGATTTAAGAGGAAAACTTACTATGGCAACTGCATTTTTGCCTTCTATCTTGGCTGACGCTTCTTTCTTGTCCTCTATCTTCGTTCCCGTAATCGGTTGGGTTGTACCAATTGCCACCTTCTCGTTTCTATTTTTATATATTGAAGGCGAAGACGTTGCTTAATCCAGGCATATGTAACGGGTAATATGTAATTTGATACTAACTTAAGTTGTTAGTAATCAATTCAGGAACTGGTAATGGGTAATGGGTAATGGGTAGTGAGCAATAATTTATTTTTAGTTACTTGTTACCAAATTTTACCTATTGCCTGTTATCAAATGTTCAACTAATTGTTTTTAAGTTCACAAAACAGAATACCGCCTATCTTTTGGAGACAGGCGGTTTTTTAATGCTGTTTTCTAAACAAAATTTAGAAAACTCAGACTAAATTATATTGAAGAACCAAGTCCAGCGTAGGCTCCATAGAAGAAGATACCTACAACTGTAATTACACCTAAACCTGCGATCGTAGCGACGACCCACAGGGGAATTCTCCCACTTCCAGCAGACACAGCTTTCTCCTCCCTTAACAACAAATCAACACAGGTTGAATAAATGAAAATTCAAAACAAGAGTTCCAGTTAGTTAAAGAAGTAACTGGAGAATAGAATACCTAGAACGAAAACTAGTAATAGTCCCAGGTAAAGAGAAGTCCGGTTAAGTTCTACCGGTTGATTATTAGGATTGGGCGTTCTTTCCATGATTCACTCCTAGTGTGGAACTAGCGTTGAATAAACTGCATTGAGGCGATCGCGCCCAAAAAGAATACGGTAGGCACTGCCAGTGTGTGAACTGCAAGCCATCTGACCGTAAAAATAGGATAGGTAACTGGTTGATTGATGTTGTTCCCGCTAGTCATGATTTCAAACTACTTTTGGATAAGTTGTTCAACTTGTTTTTTCGCTTCAAAACGATTGTTCACAATTGGCAGTTCTTGCCGTGCTTGTGTGTAATACTCATCAGGACGAGGAGTGCCAAACACATCATAAGCCAGCCCGGTGCTGACAAATAACCAACCAGCAATAAATAACGCTGGGATGGTGATGCTGTGAATTACCCAGTAACGAATACTGGTGACGATATCGGAAAACGGACGTTCTCCAGTAGTCCCTGACATTTAGATTCCCACCTTCACAAAGATTGTTATTGAGTTTATTATCCTACAAAGTTAAGAAAGAGTTACAAGTTGCAACTTTCTTCTCATAAAAGTTAGGAAAACTACCTAAGCAGCTGGTTCTGTTGTGGCAGTTTTTGCTGCCTCTGGTTGATATTTTAGTAAAACACCGCGATCGCCGATCACAAATCCCTGATCCGGCTTGAGAAAGACAACCTTGTAAAAATTAGCTGCCACTTCTTCTACATCCCGGTCTTTTTCCCAGGTTTTGCCGCCATCAGTACTTACCAATAAGTTACCACTACCGCCACCAATCCAAACTTCGTTTGGTGTGCGGTAGGCCATATCCAATAAACCCCAACTAGTCGCCAGTTCAGGAGTTTGGGCATCTAACCACTCATCCGGTTTAGTCGGGTCGCTAAATTGTACCTGACCACCCCTAGCGAGTAACCACAGCCCATCCTGTGAAAATCCCATATTTTCTACACGGCGAGAACTATTACGGTTGTGGGGAACCCAAGCATTTTGTCCTGGTTCCCAAGTAGAGTAAAAGCTACCCTTTGCAGAAACAGCAACATACTTACCATCCTCAGAACGTTCTAAGTTCCGCACTACCCCTACAGCAGCTTCTACTTGGGCTTTCCAATTTTTGCCGCCGTCAGTAGTTTTATAGATAGCACCTACATCTGTAGCCATCTCAGCTATGTCTGTTCCCAAAGCTTGGATAGCGATGGGATTACCAGGGAGTTTCTCACTCAAGGGAATACGTGACCAAGAACGACCTTCATCCGTGGTGTGTAATAGCAAAGAAGGTTCACCGGCAATCCAGCCTTCTTTGCCAGCGAAACTTACTGAGTCAAAACGGTATCTATCATCATCCAGAGCCAAATTCAGGGGCTGCCAATTGTTACCACCATCATTGGTTTCTAGCAGAGTGGCATTACTACCTACTAAAAAACCATGCTGAGGATTTTCTGTAAAAGCAATATCCAGTAATTTGGCCTCTGTTGGCAAAGAAACCACTGCCCAAGGGTTGTAGCTGGTAGAGGGAACCTTACTACAACCAATACACAAGAGTAAGACCACCAGCAAAGCAAATATTTTTTGCCAACTTTTCACAATAACCATCGATTTCTTGATTTGTTTCTAAATTTGTGTAAGGTTTCTCTAGAAGGTTTACCTTAAGCAGATTGAAAGACTAATGAGTAATCAGTACTGAGTCATGAGTGCTGAGTAAAAAATACTAATTTTTATACCCCTACACCCCTAAACCCTTGTCTCCAGCATTACTGCAAGCCGTAAAGACTGATAAAGAACAAGAATCCCAATGCTAAAGCACCGAAAATGAGGATATTTTTTTGTGCTGGTGTGAGCTTATTGACACCTAAACCATAACCGAGATTTTCTCTGAAACCGGAGGCTGTACCCGCCGGGCCGATGTTACTGAAAGCTGCCTTTTTCGCTGTACAAACTGGACAGCGCCAATTGATTGGCAGTTCGGCAAATGGTGTCTCTGGCGCAATATCATGCTTACTGTCACCTTTCTCAGGTTCGTAAACATAACCGCAGGAGCGACACTCAAAGCGGTCTAACACTGTATTTTCAACAGCTTGTTCGCTCATGGTGAAAGTCTCACAGAAAAGAAATATTAAATATACGTTAAAAATTATGACATACCCGTTAGACTTTTCTATCAATCATAGAAATGAATCAAATACCTGAAATGCGTTTGTTGCGAAGATTTCAGAAAAGATAAAAAGATATAATGTGAAATAAAGTAACAGCCTTATTTACACCATAAGCGGTAGATATTCATTGTGTTTGTCCTTAGCGGTTACGAGTACCTTCTAGGCTTTCTCATTATCTGTAGCCTAGTTCCTGCATTAGCGCTTTCCGCGTCCAAGCTCCTACGACCAACTGGTAACAGCCTGGAACGCCGCACCACTTATGAATCTGGGATGGAACCAATCGGGGGAGCCTGGATTCAGTTCAATATCCGCTACTATATGTTTGCCCTGGTCTTTGTCGTCTTTGATGTGGAGACTGTGTTCTTATATCCTTGGGCAGTTGCTTTTCACCGTCTGGGGCTATTGGCATTCATTGAAGCGCTGATTTTTATTGCAATTCTTGTAGTCGCCCTAGTTTACGCATGGCGTAAAGGAGCATTGGAATGGTCTTGAATTCTGATTTAACTACTCAGGACAAAGAGCGCATCATCAACCCCATTGAACGTCCTACAGTCACTCAAGACCTTTCGGAAAACGTTATTTTAACCACGGTTGATGACCTCTACAACTGGGCTAGGCTTTCGAGTCTGTGGCCGTTGTTATTTGGTACTGCTTGCTGCTTTATTGAGTTTGCAGCCCTAATTGGTTCCCGTTTTGACTTTGACCGCTTCGGGTTAATTCCCCGTTCCAGTCCCCGTCAAGCCGATTTGATTATTACAGCTGGAACAATCACCATGAAGATGGCTCCTCAATTGGTGCGTCTTTATGAACAAATGCCCGAACCTAAGTATGTAATTGCGATGGGCGCTTGTACAATTACGGGCGGGATGTTCAGTGTCGATTCACCTACAGCTGTGCGTGGAGTTGACAAGTTAATTCCCGTGGATGTCTACTTACCTGGTTGTCCTCCCCGTCCTGAAGCAATTATCGACGCAATTATTAAGCTGCGGAAGAAGATTGCTAACGATTCCATGCAGGAACGGAGTCTGATTCGCCAAACCCACCGTTTCTACAGCACGACTCATAACTTGAAGCCAGTGGCAGAAATCTTAACTGGTAAGTATATGCAGTCTGAGACTCGCTTCAACCCACCAAAAGAATTGACAGAAGCGATCGGTCTTCCTGTTCCCCCAGCGCTGCTGACATCACAAACACAGAAGGAGGAACAAAAACGTGGCTGATGAAGAATTAAAACCAGTACCCGCAGCAGCAGAGGCTATAGTTCCATCTGGGCCGACTTCTCAGTGGCTAACGGAAAATGGCTTTGCTCATGAATCCTTGGCGGCTGACAAAAATGGTGTAGAGATAATTAAAGTGGAACCAGATTTTCTGCTTCCCATCGCTACAGCCCTGTATGCTTACGGGTTTAATTATCTTCAGTTTCAAGGCGGTATTGATCTCGGCCCAGGACAGGATTTAGTCAGTGTGTATCACTTGGTGAAAGTGAGTGACAACGCTGATAAGCCTGAAGAAGTCAGAGTGAAGGTGTTTTTACCACGGGAAAATCCTGTAGTACCTTCGGTTTACTGGATTTGGAAAACCGCAGACTGGCAAGAACGCGAATCTTACGATATGTTCGGTATTATCTACGAAGGACACCCCAATTTGAAACGCATTTTGATGCCAGAAGATTGGGTAGGTTGGCCTTTGCGGAAGGATTACATCTCGCCTGATTTCTACGAGTTACAGGACGCTTATTAGGCTGAGTACTAAGTGTCAGCTTGTGAGAATTTTCATATCTCATCTTTAACCCCTTTCCGGCGGCGGAGAGGGGTAATGTTTTTTAAACGCAAAGTGGCGCGGAGGTTGGCGCAGAGTTTCGCAGAGAATAGTTCTATTTTTGCGAGGATGGGTGATGATATAAGTTGACACTATTGAAATGTCGGCTGTTCATCATGTCAGCCTGCTAGGAGACAATCATCACTCAGTCGCCGAAAGCCTCAACAACTTGGTATTACTCTACTATTCCCAAGGAAAGTATAACCAATCTGAACCCCTATATCTCCAAGCTTTGGATATTTTGGAGCGAAGTTTAGGAGCGAACCATCCTCATACTGTGACTTGTCGTAAAAATTTAGCAAATTTAGGCAATTCTCTCCAACAAGAACAGTAAGCTTTAAGTTTTTAACTTCATCAATCAAGCTTTTATCTCCAAATTTCATGTTTCAAATAAAAACATTCCTATTTCAAGTGAGAATGTTCTTGTTCTGAGATGGAATGATAGGGTTATGAAGGCGATCGCTCACCCTTTTTACTCAAAGTTTCCTGTTCTGAGATGAAATGGTGGAGTTGTGGAGGCGATCGCTCACTCTTTTTACTCAAAGTTTCTTGTTTTGATGTGGAATGATGGGGTTGTCAGAACAAAATTACGAATTATATCCAGGTGCAAACAGACAAGATATTCTACAGCTTATTTCAAGCTTTCACCAGCATATTTTTTGCAATTATTGGGGAAGCAGATATTAATCCCAGTACCTATGAGTTTGTCTCGGTGGAACTGAAAGAAACTGCTTTTCGTATTGATGGGGTATTTAAACCTGTAAATGAAACTACAGAAGAACCCCTATATTTTGTTGAAGTTCAGTTTCAACTAGATCCTAAATTTTATAGGCGCTTCTTTGCCGAAATCTTTCTTTATCTCCGTCAAAACCCATCTGTTAACTTTTGGCGTGCTGTTGTCATTTATCCCCAACGCATCATAGAACCGGATGATCAACAACCTTATCGCTCGATTTTGGATAGTTCCCAAATACAACGCATTTATTTAGATGAGTTAGGAACGGCTAACGAAAACTCTCTACAATTAGCGATCATGCAACTAATTATTGCCAGTGAAGCAATAGCCATTGACCAAGGTAGACAACTGATTATACAGGCAAGGCAAGAACTGACAGATGAAGCCAACAAAAAACAAATTGTAGAATTAATAGAAACTATCCTGTTGTACAAATTCACCAACTTAAGCCGAGAGGAGGTAGCAGCTATGTTGGGTATAGATGACGAATTCAAAAAAACTCGAATGTATCAGTCTATTAAGGAAGATGGACTAGAAGAAGGTAGACAAGAAGGTAGGCAACAGGGCATACAAGAAGGTAGACAAGAAGGTAGGTTACAAGCCAAGTTAGAGGCTATTCCCCGTTTGTTAGCGTTGGGGTTGAGTGTAGAACAGATAGCAAGTGCTTTAGATTTAAGTATTGAGCAAGTTCAGCAAGTAACAGGGAATTAGTTGATTTTTGCTGAGTACCCGATGATAGGTGTGTCACATTCCGATCACATTTGCTTGTAACCCTAGCGGTGTAGGCTTCCTATGGCTATTTACTGGCTTTAAAAAATTATGAACGGATTAAAAGGCAAAAACACTCTGATCACGGGTGCTAGTTCTGGTATTGGGCAGGCGATCGCTATCCGTCTTGCTCAAGAAGGTTGTAATATTGCCATTAATTACCGCAAAAGTCCCTCAGGTGCTGAAGAAACTGAGGAAATGGCTTTGCAAAAGGCTTGTAAAAATGTAGAAAACTGCGGTGTTAAGTCTTTACTAGTACAGGGTGATGTCTCTAAGGAATCAGATGTGATAGAGATGGTAAACACTGTAGTTGAGAAGTTTGGTAGTCTCGATATTCTGATTAACAACGCCGGGATTCAAACTGAATGTCCATCCCACGAAATCACAGCAGAAGATTTTGATCGAGTAATTGGAGTTAACCTGCGGGGTTCTTACTTGTGCGCGCGTGAAACCATTAAACACCTGCTGACTCAAAATCGTAGAGGGGTAATTATTAATATTTCTAGTGTCCACGAAATTATCCCTCGACCAATGTATGTCAGCTATTCCATCAGTAAAGGTGGAATGGAAAATATGACCAAAACTCTAGCTTTGGAATACGCTCATCGGGGTATTCGTGTCAATTCTGTAGCGCCTGGAGCGACAATTACACCTATCAATGAAGCTTGGACTGATGACCCGGAAAAGAAAGCAGTTGTAGAAAGTCATATTCCAATGGGGCGTGCTGGTACTTCCGAGGAAATGGCGGCAGCAGTAGCATTTTTAGCATCGGATGAAGCAGCATACATCACGGGACAAACTCTCTTTGTAGACGCTGGTCTGACGCTTTACGCTGACTTTAGAGAACCTTGGTCAGCTTGATTTCCAAGTATAAAACTTCAGAAAATATGAGTCTTATCAGGCTGTATCGCACCTCAATATTAGTAGTGAGTGTCTGCATTCTACTAGCTAGCAACTCTGCTTTAGCTGCTGAAAGAGTAGTACTGAAGTATAATGTTTTCCGTGAAACCATTGCTGTAGAAGAATTATCGACCTTTGCTCAAACTGGCGCACTTTCAAGTTCACTACGAATTAATTTAGCTTTAGCTCGACAAGACCCTAAAGTAATTCGTCAATATTTAACAACACCAGTCAAAGTCAGCCCTGTACTTTTAGATCGGGTGTTAAACAGTCCTGTAGGTAACATTATTCTTGATGAGCTAAGTCAAGTTATTCATACACCATCCCGCAGTGCTGATAGACAAGCTTTGCGTTCCGCTTTGTCACTTTCCGCTAGTGGCGATGGACAAATGACTTTGATAGAAATAATCCAAAATTATCCTACGCCCAACGTAGAAGTTGACGGAGAGCGTTTGGGAAATGCTTACCGTCAACTTCGTAGCTTACAAGCTAGGTTAGAGAATTTATTCGGTTTTTAATAAGCTAAAGTTTCTAAAGTTTCCCGCAAATAACGTTGTACTTGCTGTTCTAAACGCAATTCTTTCAGTTGAATATTACTTTCTAGCTGCCAACGCTGGAAACCAGAACTAGCGGCGATCGCATATTGGAGATTGCTCCAAATATCAGGATCACGAGAAAATTGATAATTACTGGTAGCTGTAATCTTAGCCATAGTCCCTCATTCCTCAGTTTTAACTTCGACAGGCAACTGGGGCAAGATTTTATTAACCCGCACCCCTAAAATTGTGAAATCCTGGTTAATCTTCTCTAAAGGTAATGGTTCTATCGCTGCAAATTCTGTGTCATTTGTGACCAAAACCCGCGCTACGCTCACGGGAATTTGCAGAAACAAATTACTTGCCAAAAAGGTTAAAGCCGCAAGTGCTAACCCCAAGATGCGCCATTGGGGTAATTGACTTGTCATGTTAACAACTAAAGGCGCAGCTTGATATAGCTGCCACAATACAAAAATAGATAAAATTGCTGACAATAGAGCCAGCACACGATTTAACTTGGTATTAATTAAACAAAGGATTTTTCTTTGCTGCTCAGTCAGATTCTCTGGCTTGAGGGCAATTCCCAAAATGGCAAATATATAAAAAGGTCGGCGCAACTGCATCCACAAAAGTGGAATAACTCCAGCAGCAGCCACTAACAAAAGTTCCATCCAGACTGGCAAAAGCGGCTCACCAACAGAAAGGAACAATAAGCACAACAGCAAAAAAATTGGTAGTGTCGCCAATCCAGCGACGTGAATCCACAATATTGGTTCAGAGCGAAATGAGCGCATAAAAGAGTCCTGAGTTTTGAGTTTTGAGTGCTGAGTGTTGAATTTTAAGTTTGGATACCAGCAAGAAAGTCAGGTTCAAATCTCTCCCAGGCTTGTTTCTGACTGGTATGAGTTGTGAGTTGTCGCAGTTAAAAACTGTTTTCAACTCTTTACTCTTAAATTACTTACCACTCAGCACTCGTTACTCAGCACTATCTTGTTAGTGCTAGGGTACGGCGTTTTGTGACCATTTGATAGGATTCGATGATGTCGCCTTCAGCCCAATCATGGAATTTATCAACACCGATACCACATTCGTAACCGGCGTTGACCTCGCGCGCGTCGTCTTTCATCCGTTTGAGGGAGTCAAGCACGCCTTCATAGATCACCTTACCGGCACGACGTACCCGCACTTTGCAGTTGCGGACTAGTTTGCCAGATTGGACATAACAACCAGCAACAGCACCGCGACCAACTGGGAAGACAGCGCGGACTTCGGTTTGACCCAGGGGTTCTTCAACCAACTCTGGTTCTAACAGACCTTCCAATGCGCCTTGGATATCTTCGATCAGTTTGTAGATGATGTTGTATTCTCGTACGTCTACACCTGCTTCATCAGCCGCTTGTCTGGCTCCACTGGCAAAGGTGGTGTTGAAGCCGATAATTACAGCTCCACTGGCTGCTGCTAAGTCGATATCTGTTTCGGTGATTTCGCCAGCCGCAGTTAACAGCATCCGAATCTGTACTTCGTTTTGGGGGATTTGTTTGAGTGATCCCACAATCGCTTCTACAGAACCTTGTACGTCACCCTTCAAGATGAGGTTGAGTTCTTTCAACTCGCCTTCTTGAGCTTGAGCGGATAGGGTTGTGAGGGTGACACGTCCTTGTAGTAGACGAGAGAGACGTTGCTTGTCGGCACGATCTGATGCCAGCGCTCTGGCTTCTTTTTCGTTGTCGAATACCTCAAACTCGTCACCTGCGGCGGGTACGTCACTTAAACCGAGTACCTCAACTGCAAATGAAGGCCCAGCTATATCAACTCTTCTGCCGCGATCATCAACCATTGCCCGGACTTTACCAAATGCTGAACCAGCAAGCAGTATATCTCCTACATGGAGTGTACCGTTCTGAATCAACAGGGTAGCAACTGCGCCCTTGGCTTTATCCAGGTGGGCTTCAATAACGGTTCCTCTGGCGTTCCGGTCTGGGTTGGCAGAAAGTTCACCAACTTCTGCTACTAAGAGAATCATCTCTAGGAGAGTATCCAGGTTTTCACCCTTGATGGCGCTGACAGGAACCATAATGGTTTCACCACCCCACTCTTCTGGGGTCAAGCCATACTGGGTGAGTTCTTGTTTCACCCGGTCTGGTTGTGCGCCTTCTTTATCAATCTTGTTGATAGCAACAACAATTGGTACTCCGGCTGCTTGAGCGTGGCTAATTGCCTCGACTGTTTGGGGACGTACACCATCGTCTGCGGCTACCACTAAGACAGCGATATCTGTTACCCTAGCGCCTCTTGCTCGCATGGCTGTAAAGGCTTCGTGACCGGGGGTATCTAAGAAGACAATCTGCTGTTCTTTACCGTCATGGACGATATCAACGTGGTATGCACCTATATGCTGGGTGATCCCGCCTGCTTCACCGGCTGCTACTTTGGTTTTGCGAATCGAGTCGAGAAGGGTAGTCTTACCGTGGTCTACGTGACCCATGATTGTCACTACTGGCGGACGACGCAGGAGATGTTCCAAGTCGCCAACTTCAATCATTTCCGTGACTTTACGGGCTTCTGCTTCTGGTTCAGCAGTTTCGACTTCTATCTCTAACTCTTTACCCACCAAGGTAATTGTCGGGATATCCAGATTTTGGGTGATACTCACTGCCATGCCTTTCATGAACAGGATTTTCACAATTTCTGTGTCAGCAACTGCCAGAAGGTCGGCTAACTCTTGCACTGTCATTGGCCCGGTGACCGCAACTTTCTCTGGCCGCTCACGTTTAACTTCTGTTTCCTGGCGGCGGTTTTGGTCACGGTTGTTATGGCTAGACCTCTTACCACGAGTTGTGGGACTACTAATTGGTGCTGCTGTCGCTGCTGTCGCTGCTCTGGCTGCTTTGGGTTTGGGGGGACGAGCGATGGAAAGACTAACTTGGACGGTTGCGGGTATTTCTAATCCCTCTTCATCTAGTAAGTCTTCGTCTTCAAAATCATCTTCTACCAATGGCTTGACGCGTTTGCCTTTAACGCCAGCCTTGCCAGCTTTTTCTTTGATTTCGTCAATGATTTCTTCTTCTTGCCACTTCTTGCCACCTTTGGCGAGACGGGGTGGTGTCGGGCGTTTCAAATCTAGCAGGTCTGGGGCGATCGCAGCTGTATCGCCTACCTCTCCTCTACCACCGGGAACTCCTCTAGGTGGAGTGGCAACTGGTGCGGCATCTACTGACGGGCGCACTGGTCTTTGAGGACGTATGCCGTCACCTGATGGAGCGCCTGGTCTATTGACACGTTGCTCTGGTTTGACGGGGCCTTGGGCAGGGCGAGCCTGTTTTTGTACTGGAGCCGATGAGGTTTCTCCTTGTGCAGGTTTGGCGACTCTTGGTTTAGCTTGGTCGCGCTCATCTTCACGCCGTGGGCGATCGCGTTTGAGAATTGGTTTTTCGCCTGGCGCACCTGTTATTTCAGATAGATCCAGTTTTTCTGCTGTAGGTCTACTAGGAGGCGCTACCAGTTGGGGTTTTGGTTGTCTCTCTGGTTTACCTGGTCTGGGCTGAGCTGATTTTTCTGGCTTCTCTACTGCGATTTTCGCCGGAGCTTGTGATTGAGCTTCCGGTTCTGCTTCTGGTGCAGCAGGTTTTTGCGGGGTCTCAGATAGATTCCGTGGTACAGGTCGAGATGGTGCCGTCGGCTTCATGGGCGAGACTGGTGTAGCGAAGGGCCGTGGAGGTGCTGGAGAATTGGCTTCAGAAGAAGCAATCTGGTTATTAGCAACTGACGCTTCTGGAGCGTTGGAGGTAGTGTTTCTCAATATTTTGGGTTTACGAATTTCCAAAATTTGTTGTTGTTTTTGTGGGGGCGCAGGTCGGTTGCGCGAGCCAGCAGGTGCTGAATTTGGTTTATGACTGGTTGTGTTTAATTCTTTTTTAGATGTTCCATTTGTAGCTGCAAGCTTTTCCGCAGCTGCCCGGATACTTTCTGCCTCTGATTCTGAGATTGTACTGCTATGGCTTTTGACCGCAATATTGAGCTGGTCGCAAATTGCTAGTAGCTCTTTGTTATCCAAATTCAATTCCTTTGATAATTCGTAGATTCTAACTTTGCCGTTGTTCATCCACTCTTCCCCTTTAATTTACAGTTTTTTTGCGGATGGTTGCCTGGAAGTGCGACATCTCCATCCTTTGATTACTGTTTTAGGTTGCCCTTGGTGATTTTGCCGGTGCCTCCAATCAGGAAAGAGAGATGTTTCGGGTTAATGCTGGCATCTCCACCAAAATTGATGGTTAGCGAACATCCTTAAAAATTTGTTAAATAAGGCATTTTTATGATGTTCATTGATGCCGAACTGCGCCTGAGCGCTACCAGGTTGCCATTTTGTCGTTTTTTGTTTTGCTGTTTCTGAGCCTTCCACAACACAATGAGAGTGATTTTGTTGGGAGTAATGCTTCGCTCCTCTTAAATATTTTGTCAGAGCCGCTTGCTAACTACACCCATTTACTATTTTGGCACTAACCCCAAAAATTGCAGAGGGTGTGGTCATAGCTCAAGTGTTTTGGCTGTCACCACAGATTCCCCTGAGGAATTACCACCATGAATGTTTTTTAGCCTAATTTTGATTTTGGGGATCGTTTTGGGCTAGATTTTGCCACAATTTTTGGTACAGTGTGTCTGGTACCGATGCTTGTAGCGATCGCCCTAATCGATTTTTTTTCTGAGCTGCTTGTAGGCAACTCATCTGCGGACAAATGTAGGCTGAACGCCCCATGCCCTCATTCAATTGTACCTTTCCCGAAGGAAAGACACGGACAATCCGCCAAAAGTCTTGTTTTAGTCCTACTTTACGGCAACTAATACAACGTCGGTAGTTGGGTTGCATCTGTCTTCTGTAACTTTAACAGAACTATTGATGGTGACAACCAAGTTAGACTAGCCAACTCTGATTGATCTTGATGTTGCCTGATTTTTAGTAATAATTAAGACTAATACTATGGTCTATCTTACCAGAAATCCTTAAGGCTAAGAAATTACTCTTCATCGTTGGGGTCAAAAGACTCGTCTTCTAATTCTCCTTCTTGATTTTCTTCATAGTCTAGCTCCTCTGATTCGATGTCATCTTCCTCTAGTTGATATTTTGCACGCGCCGCCACAAATTTAGCATCTTCGGCTGCTTGGTCATACTTGGCTTTATCTTTTATGTCTATTTTCCAGCCAGTCAATCGGGCAGCTAATCGCACGTTTTGTCCTTCTTTGCCGATAGCCAAACTCAGTTGGTCTTCCGCAACTAATACGTGAGTTTGTCTAGTTTCTGGGTCCATGAGGCGCACTTCATCGACTCGCGCCGGACTGAGGGCATTAGCAATGTATGTTGCTGGGTCTGGAGACCAGCGAATCACGTCAATTTTTTCGCCGCGTAATTCGTTGACTACTACCTGAATGCGTGATCCCCTAGCACCAATACAAGCCCCTACGGGGTCTACATCACGATCCAGGGTATCTACTGCTATTTTAGTCCTTGGGCCTACATAGCGGGAAGGGGGGTTTGCCTCCCTGGCTACGGCAACTATCCGTACCACTTCGTCTTCAATTTCTGGTACTTCGTTGGCAAATAGATAAACTACTAAACCTGCATCAGCACGGGAGACTAATAACTGTGGGCCGCGTTGCTGACCTTGGGAAACCTTTTTGAGATAAACCTTAAATGTGGCATTTGCCCGATAATTGTCGTTGGGCAATTGTTCGCGTTTGGGCAATTCGGCTTCTACTTCTGGTTGTCCAAAGGTACTGCTAACTGCCAGAATGACTGATTGGCGCTCAAATCGCAAAACTCTGGCTTGGAGAACTGTGCTTTCTAGGTCTTGGAACTCTTCTTGCACCATCTGGCGCTGTTGATCCCGCAGTTTTTGCGCCAGTACTTGCTTGGTTTGCATGGCAGCCATGCGCCCAAATTCACCTTGGTCTGGGGTGACATCTAGTACCACTGAGTCTCCCAATTGGGCTTCGGGAGCTACTTGCTGTACTTCATCTAAGGAGATTTGATGGTCAGAATTATTAACTTCTTCAACAATGGATTTTGTGGAAAGAACGCGAAATCCTTCCTCGTCAATATCTAGTTCGACTTCAAAGTTATCAAAATAATCTTCATCAAACTGTTTGCGCTCGATGTTTTGAGCGCGACGATAACGCTCATAACCCTTAAGTAAGGCTTCTCTAATAGCAGCTTGAACCGCTAACCGGGGCAAATTCCGTTCACGACTAATACTTTCTATTAAATCTTTTAATCCTGGTAAACTAACCATTGACATAAGCAATCTCCTTTATATGTTGGGGACTGGGGATTGGGTATTGAGTCCTGGGTATAGGGAAAATCAAAAGATAGGGTAACAAGGGAGTGGGAGGAAAATTATCCTTCCTTACCTCCTTCCAGTCCCCAGTTCCCAGTCCCTAATCCCTCGTCTCTCGTCTATTCGCCGTCATGTAGCAACACCCTAGTAATTAGGGAGCGAGGGATTTCAATGACGCGGCCTTTTTGATTTATGTAAACTTTTGTCTCATCCCGGCGAATCAACTGACCAATCCACTCTTGTTGTCCTTCGTGGGGTGGGGAAGTGGAAACAATTACAGGAAACCCTTTAAAAGAGATAAATTCCCGATCAGTTACCAGTTGCCGAGAAATACCAGGACTTGACACTTCCAAGACATAAGCATCTGGAATGATTTCCGTTGCATCTAAGGCAGCTTCTAAAGCACGGCTCATGCGCTCACAATCATCCAGACCAGTATCCTGTTGAGGATTACGGATATCTACACGTAATACTGGTGGTCGTTGGTTGGTGTGAAAAACGATACCAACGACTTCCAATCCCAGTTGTTCTGCCACTGGTATTGCCAAATCTGTAATTGGTGGAACTAAAGGATGAGTCATGTGCAAATACAATAAAAAAAGTGGGCATCAACCCACTTCCTGCGATAGGGATATCTTCCAAGAAGTCTTGTGACGAACCGATGATGGTTCGCCGCTAACATGAGTGTAGCGCATTTCTTTATTAGTCAATAGTCATTGGTCAGAGACGCGATAAATCCCGTCTGTACAATCTTCTGAGACGCGATAGATCGCGTCTGTACAATTTTCTCTCTACTCTTTACTCCTCACAATGGAATTGGGAATTGATTTGAGTTGTCTGGTTTGTTCGATGATTTGGTCGATGTCTTCTTGGGATAATCGCTGGACGTAGTTGAGTTTGACTTCTTCTAAAAAGTCAACTAGTAAGCTTTGAATTTCGGAGAGTACGTGTTTTTGCTGTATTTCGTTGCCTAAGGCTTGGGTGAAGCTATGGGCAAGTTGGCTGGAGAGTTTTGCACCGATGGGATCTTTGATAGCGCTGACTAGGACGTTGTAGAGATTTGTGGTGATTTGGGTGGCTAGTTGTTCGCTGATTTGGGTTTGGGCTTGTCCAACTCCGGGTAAGGATTGTAGGTTCTTGTAGATGGGGACTTGGTGAAAGGCACTGTTGATATTGTGCTGTAATAAGGCGACTAGTTCTGGTTGAATTTTGGGTAAGACTTGATCAACGATAGTTTGGACTAAAAGACCGGCGATCGCTTCCACTTCATTGATATCGTTAATGTCTATGTAGGGACGCAATTTGTCATTTTGCAGCAACCAGCGTGTAATTTCACCCTTTTGAATTGATCCCTGAATCTGGTTAATGACGCGAATGATGACAATTTCTGTGAGTTCTTCGGCGAAATTGGCGACGACTACTTGGTGAATTTGTTTATTTATGGGTTGCAGGTTTAATAAACGGGCATGATCTAGGCGAATCGTTACAGGTATGATTCGCAACCAGCGCCAGAAGGGAATCAATAAGAATAAATCATACCAGCGCCACAAAATAGCATTTAACCAGCTGAACCCTGGATGGCTACTTCTGATATAAATCACGCGTCCTAGTAACTCTAAGCCAAATAAGCAAACAAATGGTAAATCTATCAGCCAAAAATAATTGATGAATTCGTTGTTTTCCCCGATTTGGCGGTAATAATTTGTGGCAATTAAAGGACTGATTTTCTGGTTAAAAAAGGTAATTTCTTGTATCCAGCCTTTTTGGGATAGGTATGGCTGACTCCAAAAGGTAGCAAATGATTGTTTGGCTGAATCATTGCCGATGCGATCGCGCATTCGCTTTTTGATTCTTTCTAAAGTCCCACTTTTGCCTACGGCGGCAAACGGGTTACCTTCAATCATCTCGTTGCTAAGACGACTAATCTCTTGTAATTGAGTTTTTACTTCTGGTGATGTGATACCTGTTTGACTTACTTGTGCTTTTAAAAGGTTGATTTTATTTAAATAATTTTGCGTTTCTCTGTGCTGTTCAATACCCTTAATGGGGTCATAAACTTTAGTTATCTCTGGCACTTTCCGCAAGTAAAAATCCCGCCACGGCACATAACTTAAATCAAATAAAACTAAGAATAAGTTTAATGTGGCGATGGTTGCCATCAATCTTTCAAAGTATAAATTCTGTTTTTTCGGTAATTTTCGATTAGCCATTTTTAGTTTTAGATTATACAAATTACCATAACTAAACCATTCTTAATTCTTATACTTTGCATAGTAATCTAACCAGGATATTTCTTGTGACTGAGGAAAAATTTTTTATTATATGTTAGTTAGATTAAAACTAAAAAGCTTTATCATTCGTCAAAAATTATGAACAATTTAGACAAATACTGTAAAGCAAAGTAAAATTATCCTCTTGTTTACCTCTATCAATTTTCTTGGTTTAACTCAAAGGAGTTTTAAATATGTGGTGTGGGTTTGGAAAATCAAGTGCAATAGTTGCTACCGCTTGCGTAATTAGTACTAGTTTCGTAATTTCAAATACAACTTTTGCGGCTCGTCAGCGTAATTATACGCCACAGGAATTTCGTACAGTTTTACGAGGTTTAGGCTATAATGTCAAGGTCACAAACACGCCCCTCACTGACGCAGAAACTAAAAAAGCTATCAGTGAATTTCAAAAAGGTTACAAACTTACCCCAGTTGATGGAATCGCAGGACCAAAAACCCAAGATTTTGCTGCAAATATCGTTCAAATCTTGCAAGCAAACTTAAATGCAGTCCTGAAAACAAATCCCCCTTTACCCCGTGATCAATTTTACGGTCCTAAAACCGAAGCAGCCATTAAAGAATTTCAGACAAAACATAAGCTAGAAGCAACTGGTATTGCTAATTTAGCTCTCCGTCAAAAGTTAGACGAAGAAGCTAAAAAAGTCATCAGTCAACCGAGTACTGAGCCAACAGCGAAGCCGTCACCATCACCAACATCTAAACCAACAACATCACCGACAGCGAAGCCGTCACCATCACCAACATCTAAACCAACAACATCACCGACAGCGAAGCCGTCACCATCACCAACATCTAAACCAACAACATCACCGACAGCGAAGCCGTCACCATCACCAACATCTAAACCAACAACATCACCAACATCTAAACCGACGGTATCACCTTCACCAACAGCTTCGCCGGCAACTACACCTACAACATCACCCTCACCAACAGCTTCGCCGACAACTACACCTTAATAAGACCAGAAAACCTTTATCAGCTAATGCGCGCCTAAATTGCATAACTACTAATAAGGGCTGTTAACTGTTGGCTGTTAACGGTCAACGGTCAAAAGCCCTCACGATGGATTATGTAGCTTAAAAGCAGAATAGCCTACCCAAACCTCAATTCTTTTGATTTGGTTCTTCGAGGGGTCTACCTTTTGGTATGGGTAATATTGGACGGCGATCATCATAAGGCATGGGAATATACTGAACGCTTGGTCTTCCTCCTTGGGGTTGGGGATATAAATCCATCAGTTCGTAGATAGAATGGGGCAGTCCTACAGTTATGGGCAGCCCCATTTCTGTGGCTTCTTCAACGGTGATGGGGTAGTCATGGGTTACTCGCCCAGTAGTCAAGGCTTCGATAATGGATTCGATATTTTCAGGGTTAACTTTTTGTTTGGGTATATTATCTTTGAGCAGAGTTCGCACGAAGCGTTGTACTTGCTGAATAGCTTTAGCGGCTAGGTCTGCCATGATTAAAGTCTGGTCATCAATCTCCCCGATTGGTTTATCTTTAACAACTTTAAGAATGCTGGCGGCGGGGAAATTACCCAGTTGGGGATCAACCGGGCCTAAGACAGCGTTGGCATCCATAACGATTTCATCGGCAGCTAGGGCAAGCATGGTACCGCCGCTCATGGCATAGTGGGGTACAAATACGGTAACTTTGGCAGAGTGACGAATTAAGGCTCTGGCTATTTGTTCGGTAGCTAGGACTAAACCCCCTGGTGTGTGTAGAATCAGGTCGATGGGTACATCTGGGGGTGTGAGGCGAATTGCCCTAAGTATTTGTTCCGAGTCCTCGATAGTGATGTAGCGTGAGATGGGAATACCCAATAAACTAATGGACTCTTGACGATGTATGAGTAAAATTACGCGGCTTTTACGTTCTTGTTGAAATTCTTGTAAAGCCCGGATGCGGCGATATTCTACTTGGCGTTTTTGCCAGAGTGGTTGCAGAGAAGAAAGAAGAAGAAAAATCCAGAATAAATCACCAATACCGAAGCCCATAGAATTAATTATTCCAAAATAGCGATCGCAATATATTGTGACAAGTTTTAGGCGATCGCAATTCTATCTACAGGTTTATCTGAGAAGCATAGTTTACACTAGCTCATCGGGATTCACTCCTAATTGTCGCAGGCGTTCTGCTAGTTGTTCTGCTTTTCTTTTTGCCTGTTCCGCTTCTTGTTCCGCAATTATCGCTCGTTCTGTAGCTGCAATAGCTTCTTCTGTCGGCTCAGAAATTAATTCCCCTGCTAAGGTGAACCAACGTAGCCACAACCTGTTAATGTCTCGAAACGCTCCTTGCCATACACCCAAACTTAAACCCAACTCTGGCATGAGTACGCGTCCTTCAGTTAAATTTATCGCTTCATAATGACCGCCTACTAATTGAAAAGCTCTCAGTTCATTGGTGTAGCGACTAAACACAATATAGTAAGGGATTCGCAAAATCCGTTCATAAACTTCCCATTTGCTGGGTGGTTTAGCTGTTGGGTTTTGAGTAATGCCTAAATCCTCATCTTCTGTACCTGGAGATAATAATTCCACCACAACGAAAGGATTTGCTGGTTCTTGCCAAGTGACATAACTTAAACGCAAATCTTCGCCTTTATAAAGTTTTTGTACTCCCACAACACCGAACCAATCAGGGCGTTTATACCACAGTGGATGATCAAGATCGTAATAAAGATTGAGGTCAGCCGCACTATAAACTAATTCAGGATTCCAGTTAATTGGTTGAAAGGTTAAGTATAAGAGTAAGGGCTGTAAAAAGTGAAATTCATCTGGCAAGCCTGGCTCCTCTGGATTGTCGCTAGGTAAATCATACATGGTGGGTAGGGTTTCCCACGGAGGAAGGGGCGGATCTGATTGGGGGACGTAGTTAGAGAAAGTAGTCATAGTCAAAAGTCTACTCTTGTAGTTCAATACCTGCTGCTCGTAGTTGTGCTGCTAATCGCTCGGCACGTTGGCGTTCTTGTTCAGCACGGTGACGTTCTTGTTCCACTAACTCCGAACCCCACAGTAGTAATTGTCCGGTTTCATCCCACCAGCGCAACCAATTACCTGCACGATTTTCCCGCGTACCTTACTAGCTCATCGGTTAGCTTGTAATCATCAGGGAGTTTTTCCCAGGTGATTTGGTAGTTGGGGCTGATGATGGCTGTCATATAAAGTAAGGGTGTAGGGGTATGGGGGTATGGGGGTGTAAGGGTGTAGAGGAGATTTTGTTTCCTGTCACCTGTTACCTATTGATCTTCGTCTAGGTTGAAGTCCTCTTCTGTTAGTTCTTGGTGAGGGATGGCGGCGATAATTGCATCTATGACTTTGGCAACTGGGATGATTTCAATGTCAAAGTCGGGAAATTTTTGCCCTTTAGGAACGATCGCTTTCTTGAATCCCAGTTTAGCTGCTTCTTTTAACCGGAGTTCCATCTGGGAAACCGATCGCACTTGTCCACCTAAGCCGACTTCGCCAATCAAGACTGTACCAGGATCAACGATGCGATCGCGGAAACTGGCAACGATGGCAATGGCGATTCCTAAATCTACGGCTGGTTCTTCTACATTCAATCCTCCAGCTGAGGCGACGTAAGAATCTAATTTGGACATAGGAATTCCTACCCGTTTTTCTAACACGGCAAGAATTTGGACTAATCGGTTATAATCTATACCAGTTCCGGCTCGGCGGGGAGAGGGGTAGCTGGTGGGGCTAACTAAAGCTTGTAACTCAACAACTATAGGTCGTGTACCTTCACAAGCTACGACAATGGCTGTACCTGGTGCGGGGTCATCACGGTTACCTAAAAATAACTCACTAGGGTTAGGGACTTCACGTAGTCCGTTTTGCACCATTTCAAAGATGCCGATTTCGTGCGTTGCACCAAAGCGGTTTTTCACTGTGCGTAATAACCGATGGGAAGCAAAGCGATCGCCTTCAAAATAGAGTACTGTATCTACTAAGTGTTCTAAAACTTTCGGCCCGGCGATCGCCCCTTCTTTGGTGACGTGTCCGACAATTAACATGGTAATGTCTTCATGTTTTGCCACTTTCATTAGGGCTGCTGTACATTCCCTGACTTGGGCGACAGAACCAGGCGCAGAGGTCAGGGCTGGAAAAAACACGGTTTGAATACTGTCAATTACCGCCACATTGGGCTTGAGAGAATCCACCTCTCGTAATATCTCTTCTAAATCTGTTTCTGGCAAAACATATAAATCTGCGCCCACACCATCAGCTATAGATACTAGAGGTGTCTGTTCTGATTCCTCCCTTTGATCATCTCCGACAACACTCAGGGTTTTTGCCACACCTAAGCGAGAAGCTCTTAATTTTACTTGTTGCCCAGATTCTTCACCCGTGACATAGAGAATACGATATCTCTGCGCCAATTGATTTGAGACTTGTAGTAATAGGGTAGATTTACCAATACCGGGATCACCACCAATCAAAACCATCGAACCTGGAACCACACCACCACCAAGCACCCGATCCAGTTCTCCATAGCCAGACTCCCAACGAGCGATTTGGCGATCGGTAATTTGGTCAAATGTTAAAGAAGCTCGTGGTTTTGCCGGCTTAACAGGTGCTTTACCATTATTCTGGGATGCGTGCCAACCACTAACTCCTCCCTTAAGTACATCTACGGAAGATTGAATGGTAATCTGTTCTTCTAAGGAATTGTAAGTACCACAAGCTGGACACTTACCAAACCATTGGGGAGATTCTGCTCCACATTCGTTACAAATGTAAAAGGTTTTGGGCTTTGCCATTATTAAATCTTAACTAATATTAAATATCTTAATTTTTCCTTAAGTATTGCTCAAATTGAAAATCTGATTAATAGCAAGAGTTAGAGCATTTTCCAAATCATTTGAAGGAATGATATCTTAATATTATGGTATTAAAAATTAATCATGAAAATTTTAGTTAAGGAGCATTGAGAAACTTGGAAAGTCATAAAGAAAAAATCCTGGTAGTAGACGACGAAGCTAGCATTCGCCGAATTTTAGAAACGCGCCTTTCAATGATTGGCTACGATGTAGTAACAGCAGGGGATGGCGAAGAAGCTTTAGAAACATTCCGCAAATCTGACCCTGATTTAGTGGTTTTGGATGTGATGATGCCAAAGCTGGATGGTTATGGTGTTTGTCAAGAATTACGTAAAGAATCGGATGTCCCTATAATTATGCTAACAGCCTTAGGGGACGTTGCCGATCGCATCACTGGTTTAGAGTTAGGTGCTGATGACTACGTAGTTAAACCGTTTTCCCCCAAAGAACTAGAAGCAAGAATTCGCTCAGTATTACGACGGGTAGATAAAACTGGTGCTTCTGGTATTCCCAGTTCTGGGGTAATTCACGTTGGTAATATCAAAATTGATACCAACAAGCGCCAAGTCTATAAAGGCGATGAGCGTATCCGCTTGACAGGTATGGAATTTAGTTTACTAGAGTTGCTAGTCAGCCGTTCTGGAGAAGCTTTTTCCCGTTCGGAAATTTTACAAGAAGTCTGGGGTTATACTCCAGAACGCCATGTAGACACCCGTGTGGTAGATGTGCATATCTCCCGCTTACGGGCAAAATTAGAAGATGACCCCAGTAACCCAGAATTAATTCTCACAGCACGGGGTACTGGTTATTTGTTTCAACGCATAATTGAGCCAGGAGAAGAATAGAGGAACAAGCGTTAACCGTTGACTGTTAACTGTTGACTGTTGACTATGGACTAATGACTAATGACCAAACCTGATCCCAATCGAGTTTTGCGGCGCTTACCCTTTGTAGTAGGTGGGTTAGGCGCTATACTTTTGCTGATTAACCGTTTATTGACACCAGAATTGACAAACTCTCAAGCCCGTGGTGATGTGCTGGGGGTGATTTTGAGTGCTGTACTAATTTTAACGGGTTTAATTTGGCAGCAGGTACAGCCGCGATCGCCTGATTCTGTAGAACTCATTGGCGATGAAGGTTTTGTTTTATCAGCAGATTTACCAGAAGCCGTGAAAACAGAACTAGCCTGGGCATCTCATTTATTGTTGACTAACACAGTAACGCGATCGCTGGTGGTTTACTATCAAGGCAAAGTTTTGTTACGTCGCGGTATTCTGGGATCAAAGGCAGAAGTCACACCAGGCGCGATTGTGAAGCGAGTTTTGGAAAAACAACAGCCTGTTTATTTAGTGGCTTTAAATGTTTACCCAGGACGAATTGAATTTGATTATTTGCCAGAAAATACCCAAGGTGTAATTTGTCAACCAATTGGTAATGAAGGTGTATTAATTTTAGGGGCCAATGCTCCTAGAAGTTACACTAAACAAGATGAAAACTGGATAGCAGGAATTGCTGATAAGTTAGCAGTGACACTCAAAAATAGTCATGGATAAAGCCAGAAATAATTATGCTGCCAATATTTTAGGACTTACGCATGAAAACGGAAGAGCAAGGGTTTGGAGAATACCCTTACACCCAGTCTCAACAGAAAATCTGGGTGCGTAACTTCTATGTTTAAATCTTGAATTACTCTTAGGTGATTGATTGCTATGGTAATAACACAGCCACCGGCAGAAACAAGAACTTTGCTCAAAAACATTAGTTGGCAGACCTTCAAGGCAATTCTGGCAGATATGGGAAATGAACGAAATTCTAGGTTTGCCTATGACAGAGGAATAGTGGAAATCATGACTCCACTCATGCCGCATGAGAACTTTAATCGCCTGATAGAAGGCTTTATTATCGTGCTGTGTGAAGAATTTAGTTTAGAAGTAAAAAGTACAGGCTCACTTACATTAACACGAGACGATTTAGAAAAAGGCGGAGAGCCAGATAGTAGTTATTATATTCAGAATGAATTTTTAATTAGAGATAAAGAAAATATTGATTTAGCTCACGATCCACCACCAGATTTAGTACTAGAAGTAGATTATTCTAGACCTAAAATTAATAAATTATCTCTTTATGCCTCAATGGCTATTCCTCAGTTTTGGAAATACAACGGAACTGTATTACAAATTTATAGTCTTTCAGGTAATGAGTATATAGAAGTTGAGTTTAGTCCCACTTTTGTGCCAGTTTCTGTAAAAGATATTCCCCGATTTATACAAGAAAGTAAAAAAATAGGTCAGCTTGCAGCAAAAAGCGCTTTTCGCACTTGGGTAAGACAGCAAATCTCTGCGGCTCAACCACCCGTACTTTAACATACCTTACCTGAAAATTATTACAGATTTACGATTTACAAATTATGCAAATTCTCTATTGGCTACTTATTGCCTTAATGCTTGTAGGTGTTGTTGGTGCAGTAGTTCCTGCTATCCCTGGAACCAGTTTAATTTTAATTGCCATTATCATTTGGGGAATTGTGAGTAGTTCTTTTGCCGCGATTAAAATTCCCTTGATTGTGACAGTTATTGTCTTGATTTTGAGTATTGGTGTTGATTTTTTAGCTGGGTACTTGGGTGCAAAACAAGCAGGTGCTAGCAAGTGGGGTCAAATTGGCGCATTTGTAGGTTTGTTGCTAGGATTTTTCGGATTATTACCCGCTTTACCTTTTGGCGGCCCACTGTTGGGGATTTTATTCGGGCCGTTGGTAGGTGCGATTATTGGTGAGTATATTTACCAAAGGGAATTTTGGTTGGCTGTGAAAGCTGGTATTGGTATTGTTGTCGGTACGTTGGTAGGAAATTTAATACAAGGGGTTTTGGCGATCGCTACAGTTGCAGTATTTTTATTTACAACCTGGCCACAAGTATTTGGTAATTAAAATTATCATCAATGTCATTTGATAATCTCTGCAAGCTGTTGTCAGAAAAATATCCCGTTAACTTTGCTAGTTGGGTTCTTGGAACACCTCAAACAACTGTCAAAGTTCTCAATCTTTTCATTGCTGAATTAACAAAGAGCGCATAAGCGTTTTCTGAATTTACTAACAATTCAATTGTCAGGGGCATTTTTTTATTTTGTAATACATGGCTTGAGGTGATACAACCTCATCGATTTACTCCTCAAGTCACCCGCTCTGGATAAGCATTTCTCGAATTCGCCAACAGTGTCAGTCAACGTCTCGTTAACCCACTTGTTTGTTTAGGGGATGGTCATGATGGTGTGTGGAATTTAGTCGAAGAGTTTGGTAAAAAAGAACATTTTGAGCGATTGCAGCTAGGATAAAAATTTCTGGCGCACAGTGGAATGTTGAGAGTGTCAACCACATCCTTTCTGTTTGTTGTGCTGATCTTAATGGTTTACTTGCTATTTGAGTATTTCCACCAAAAGTGGATGCTCCCCTTGAAAGCGTGGTTTTGGGCTTTTATGGTTACTATTTTGGTGAAGTGGCTTTCGCTACTATTCCGTTCAGATGATTATCTAATAAGACCGGCCTAAGTCAGGGTTCTCATAATTATTTGGCCCTAGACTTCAGATGAAGTCTAGGCAAATTTGATGTATGTAAATTTCCACATCGCATAAATCTTTACTATTTTTAGTATTTCCAGGCTCTAAGTGTGGAGTAAAGAGTTTCTCAGAAGGATACGTAAATTTTATTAAAAAAAACCGTAAGAAATGTGTGTAAATATGAACAATTGTTACTGAATTCACTTTAGTTTGTAAAATTCGATTAAATTCTTGGTTGTTCCCCTATAAGCTTTCTAGACATATTTTTATGGATAATGTCTAGTAATTAGCTTTTTCCGGCTTTGTTTTATGAAGAGTGAGGAGTGTTTATGAATTTGACTCGGCTAAGAATATCTGTAGAGGGTTCAATAACAAATAACAGAGTATAGAGATATTACCTACTCATAATTTTTTATTTCACCCTCTTGTACGCGTAATAGCAAATTACTTTTGTTTGCTTACAACGCTATCAAGCTTTTCAATTTTTTGTAGTCAAGAAGGAATCTGCTTGCACAGATTGAAGGAATGAATGCTAAAAATCAAGCATTCACTTCAAAAACTGTTACTAATATAGTTTAGTAGCAACTATGCTGTTTGTAGCGTCACCTTAAACAATCTTCATCTAAGCTACTAAAAATAAATCTTGCCATTTCATTTTTTTACCTGATGAAGATATTAGTGAGTACCACAAACAGTCTAGTCTTACCTGTAAAGACAGATTAGAGAGAATAAGTCTAAACAAAACATTACAAGGTAAACGTGCATTACCTACTTACCAGGTTAGGTGATACAAGTATGAACTTGTTTCTTTGCCAGAATTACAACACCCAAGACACACCATAAGCTAGCCTTAGGAGCAACAGTTTATGGATTGAGGATTACTCCTACTAATTAGACATTGCTGTACTTTCACTGATACTACATTAGTTTTTTAGGTGATTGTTTCTGCTTTAGACTTTCTTTACAAAAACTTCTTCTACCCCTCAAACTTTTGGCTTTAAATCCTTCTTCCTGACTTCGAGTTAAATTTGTCAGCTAGTCAGGAACAGGCTTGTCTATCAGTCACATTATTTCACCTAAAATTGTCATGACTAAAAATCCAGTCAGAAATATTTGCTTGGTCGTGGTTACTGCTTTGACCTTCACCGCAGTGTCTTCAGGGGAAATCGGCAAAGCGCAAATATCAGGCAAAACCTACTACGTAGACCAAGGTACTGGGAGTGATTATAACTCTGGCACAACGCAAACATCTGCATTTAAGACGATAAACAAAGCTAATCAAATAGTAGCGGCTGGTGATACGATCTACGTAAAAAACGGAACCTATCAAGAAAATATTACAGTCAAGAAGTCGGGAACACCAGATAAATGGATATCATTGCAGGCTTATCCAGGACAAACCCCGAAAGTAAGAGGAACTCAAGATGGCAGTATTAGCGTAGAGGGGAGTTACGTCAAAGTTATTGGTTTTGATGTGACTTCAAGCGGAGAAGGGTCTGCTATTAATGTTGGTAGAGGCAACCATCACGTACACATCATTCGCAATATAGTCCATGATTCTGGATGTGGTGGTATTTCTGCTCAAGAAACAGACTATTTAACCATTGAAGAGAACATTTCTTATCGCAATGCCTTCCGGTCTGGGTATATGTGTTCGGGAATTTCTATTTATCAAGCCAAAGCCTTTGATGATGCCCCTGGATTTCACAACATCATTAGGGGGAATATTTCTTACGCTAATGAAAATAAAGTTACCACATCTTGGGGAGGGAGAAGTTTTGTTACCGATGGTAATGGAATTATTATCGACGATTTTAGGCAAACACAAAGCCAGAGATTTAGACCACGGTACACACCTTGGACTTTAATTGAAAACAACATTGTTTTTAACAACGGTGGCAGAGGCATCCATATCTATGAAAGCGACAATGTAGTAGTCAGGAATAATACAGCTTTCAAAAACTTAAGGTCTGGGAATTTAGATGGTCACCTAAATGGTGAACTAACTACGTATTTCTCCAGTAATATCCACTTTTACAATAACATAGCCTATTCCAGTAGTCTAAATAAGAAAACATTTGTGGATGATTATTCATCGAAAAATCGGTGGGACAATAACTTGTCATACATTGGTTCTACTCTGGTTAACGATGGACATTCTGATGTTAAATTGGGTGCAAATAACCGCATCAACGTTAATCCTCTATTTATCAATGCTTCTACTGACCCTAAACTAGCCAACTTCCGACTTAATCTTGGTAGTCCAGCCATTGATTCAGGTACTACACAAAGTGCAGCTAGTGTTGATTTTGACAAGAATGCAAGACCTTTTGGCGTAGGGCCTGACATGGGTGCATTTGAGTTACGCAGATAATTTTTAACAGGACGGCTAATTTAGCTAAAACCGACAGAAGCCCCACGCCTGACCCGATAGGGCAGCGTGGGATGAATGGAGGAGTCGCCAAACCTTTGATTTGGCAACCTATCGATCCCAATACGGTTCGGTTAAGTTCGAGAGCGATTTTTTTCGGGGGAGATGGGCAAGAATTAACTAAGGGGGTTAAATATTAATCATTCCAAAGCCCCTGAAATTTTGTAGATGCAAGTTCGGTGTAACGAACAGTATGCTGAATATTTTTATGCCCCAAATAACTCTGAATTGTTCGGGTATCAACAACTCACCGTTCGCGTAATCGGGGATTGTTAGATTTTACTAGTTTGGCTGACTTACTCTTTTGGTTAGATGCACATTCCGGGAGGGTATGATGCGTGAGTCAGTTATTTATCAAGAAATTCTGGCTGAGGGTGAACAAATAGGTGAACGACGGGAGCGATCGCTCATTCTTCGTCAACTCCAAAAACGAGTAGGAGAATTACCTGAGAATGTGGGCGATCGCCTAGAAACTCTCTCCTTAGAACAATTAGAAAATTTGGGCGAAGCACTGTTAGATTTCACTAATCTGGCTTATTTATTCTTGTGGTTAGAGGCGCATATCGGAAGGGTATGATGCGCGAGTCAGTTATTTATCAAGAAATTCTGGCTGAGGGCGAACAACGAGAGCGATCGCCTGTAGGGAATTTAATTTAAGGAATGTTGGCGATCGCTACAGTTGCAGTTTTCCTTGAGTTCTTAGACATCTGATTTACGATTCTTGCAGCAAACATTTATAAATAAATACTTTACAAATTACTGTATTTTAAAATACCTGGTATTGTGAGTGTAAATAACTCATCTTCTCAATATTTTTACTAGGAGCCTATGATAACTGTTTCTAAACTGACCTTTTTGCAAGGGACAGTTGCCGCGTTAGTGTCTTTACCTGTAGCTGCTGCTAGCATATCAATGTCAGCGAATTCTGCCCAAGCAGCATTTCTACAAGGTGGATTTGTATTAAGCCCTGGTACTAATGTTGGGTTTGGTAGTAGCAGTGTCACACTAACAAAAAATTCCCTAGAATTTTTCCCTCAATCAATAACACCAATTGCTATTCAGCCTCTGATAGGAAGCTTCACGGAATTTAATACAGGTAATATTCGCAATAATATTTCCTTTGGAACGCCTGTTAAGCCTGAAAATTTATTTATTGACCTTGGTTCACTTCCTATCAGTGGTGTGATTTTACCTAACACTGATACTACCTCTTTGACAGATGGAAAGAACACTTTCACTCTCACCAACTCTACATATAAAATGATTCCCGTAGGTAATAATGTTGTGGTTGATGTTTCGCTCAGTGGTTTTTTCACAGGTGATAATCCAAATGCGATCACAAACAGTGTTGGGATCATATCCTTCTCAATTGGCAACACCACAATTACTGATATTGAAGAAATTCTTAACAAAGGTAGTGGTATCTCCGGGTTGACTTTTTCTGGAGCCTTCTTTACTAATGTATGTGGCAGGTGCGGAAAGATTCCTGAACCAGCCACAATTTTGGGTTTGGGATTAGTAGGTGGGGCAATGGCTATCTCTCTCCGTCGCAAAAATGTAGCTTAGTAAACCTGACTTTTCACGGAATGTTGGCAGGTCTCTTTATTTCTGTGCTTAATTATCTAACGTGAGAAGTCATATTATTAGAATTTTTGAAAATTTATACAAATTATTATTAAGTTCATCAATATTAAGTTATTATCAAGCTTTTTTAATAACACTAATTATTTAGTGAGTAGATTTAGCAGTCGGAGTTTTGCCAGTGACTAATACTCGTGTACTAATTGCTGTCATTAACTACTTAAATAATTTAATTTGAAGGGTGTTTGCATATTGCGGGAGTTACAATTTTCGCGTAAGTATTCAAGTCTGAAAAATACCTATCTTAGGAGAGTTGATTTTCCAAAGTGAGTATTTATAATGATTGAAATTTTCAATTATATTGATTGATTAAATCGTTTTCATAGGCTAGCTTGAGGTTTAATTTTATCCGCAGAAATTTTTACGCCAATAGAAATACAAAGAACATCTATACCGACAGTGAAGAGTTTGTAAAGTCACATAGGTGAATATTGCACACTCCGTTGTACTTATGTAATTCTACTATCAGGTAATAAATCAAGTAATCTTCTGTACCTTAACGTATTTTATATATTTACTGTGTAAAGTACGTGATCTAAGTCTTGCCCGTGTTTACTTAATACTCAAGACAATACTGACGTTTACCATCTTTTTTATTAGGAGCCTATGATGGTCATTTCTAAATCCAACTTTTTGAAGGGAGCAGTTGCAGCATTAGCGACTGTACCCGTAGTTGCTGCTGGTGTATTTACCTCTGCTGGTGCTGCTCAAGCTGCTCAGTTGGTTGGTGAATTCTCCTTTTCCAGTGATCCTACCGTTTCCGCGACCCTGACATCAAACTCTGTCTCATTCGTAGCGCCAAAAACATTCACTATCAATCAGAGTTTATCCACTGGTAATTTTACTGGTTTCACAAGTGGCACAATCAATAACATTACCAGCTTTAGTACTAACACAATCGTTAATCCTTTCCTAACTTTATTGGGTGGTGCTCTTAGTGGTAGTACTTTTATTGCAAATACTGCCTCATACGATATCAGACAAGCTGCTCCAAACTTAGTAGCCATCGATATTACGACTATAGGAACATTTAAGAACGCTCTCACGAATGAAGAGTCCGATGGGGAAGGGGTTTTAACTTTACAAACAGGCGGTCGAGGACTGACAGCATTTGATGTTGAAACCCTTCTTACAGGAGGAGGTTCAGTTTCAACCACTTTTTCAGGCTTCTACTTTGGTACTCCAAGAGTTTCTACCCCTGAACCAGCTACCATGCTAGGACTTGGGCTAGTTGGTGTAGGTGTTGCTATGTCTCGTCGTCGCAAGACTGTTGCTTAAATGTTGCTTAAATAATGTCCTAAATTCAAAAAAGTTGCTTTTAAAAATAAAAAGCAACTTTTATATAATTCCCTGATCTAGCTTGAGTAATACAGTCTCAGTTAGATCAAATTTTTTTTAATTTTAACTGCGTGAGTTTCACATACCAAAGTTGGTATTTTTTTAATCAATCTTCCTAAGCAATGATAACTCCATAATTAAAAGCCTTGCTAAACTCATCAAAAGATAAGTCAATGAATCCATCGTCAGCACCAGTCCTAGTCTTGCCATCTTTGCCCCAAGGATTACGTACCACAAATCTTTTCTCACCACTAGTATTGGTGTAAACATTCGTCACAGAGTAAGCATGATTCCCTACAATATAGCTCGTGCTATCACCCATTCTGGCTGCTGTTACAGCTTTCCCATTAGCTAAAGCAGTCTCGATAGTAGAGAAACAATTAATATTGGTGGGATCAGCAGGAGTAAAGTCACGTCCAGTCACAAATTGAAGAGGACGAGAAAGCGCATCTCCATTGCCAATGATATTATAACCAGGCTTGCCTTCTCTCCATTCGCGCCATTGGGCATAAGCTTTTTCTACTAAAGCTACCCAGAGAACACCGCCATTAGTTTTAGCAGCTACACTTGTAGCGATACGACGATCAATTGTTACATATTGTGCTTCACCAGGGTCAAAAATTGTCGTTGAGTAAAAACGCACAGTATAAGTGTTATCACCATTATCTGTAATCATACTATTGATGACGGAACTAGAAGCATTGCCTGCATCATTAGACTGACGACCAAAGGTTGCACCCAAAGCTGCTAAAAATGCACAATCACCTAGTTGTCCTTGGTCAATATCACCAATTCGTGCTTCGTTAGCACTACCAAAAAGATTACCTGTCGCCAGGGTGTAGGTGAGAGTCTTACCATTAAAGACGGGTGTTGGTGCTACTGTGCCTAAGAACCAACGACCAACTAGACTAGATTCAAAATCGCTAGCCGCCATATCTACAGACGCACCATTAGCAACCTGTGTAGATAGCCATTTTACAGGGTCTTGCATACTAAAACGAGTGCTAGCACCTACCAATGTTCTGAGGTCTTTTACTTCATTAGCATCTACCTTAGAATCATCTTGCACATTTCTGAAGATATCCAGCATATCCTGGCGACTTAAGTTACCGTCAGCAGCTAAGTTGCGTGTTAATGTAATGAGTTGTTGGTCGAGAAGATTTTGACTGAACCAATCTTGAACAGTAGCCGATGCTGTTGTGGTTGGTGTGGTCGTGACTGTAAATGTCTGCTTGACTGTATTACTAGCAGCATTAGTCTTGTCGTAAGCTATTCCTTGAAGAGTATATGTGCCAACTGCCAGATTCAAGCTACTTAAAGACAAACTGTAGCTGAAACTTGCCTTATTTGCATTGCTAGAATCGGCAGTAAATTTAGTAGCATCAGCCACATCTATCCAACTTCCGTCTGCTTTTTGAATGCGGAAATCTACTTTAGAAATGTCGCTCACACCGTTTTTGTCCGATACCCAAGCACTGTTGATACTGAGGGTGTCTGTTGGTTTGAGGCTGGTGTTGTTCAGCTTAAAATCTAGTGCTGTTGGGGCAAAATTTTCAAATACCTTGAGTTTGTAATTAGTATTGCCACCTTGTGAATAGACTCTAATGAAATAATTGCCAGCATCTAGAGTTGTGCGGATCGATTCACTACCGCTTCCAGTTCTGTAAGCACCAGTAACAACTTCGCCGCCATCAAACAAGCCATTGCTGTTAGCGTCTCTAATAATCTGTACATCTGCACTGGCACTCAAACCATCAACAACGAGATTCAGGTTACCACGAGCAGACAAACTGAAACTGTAGAAATCATTGATATTTGTTGAATCCACCCTATCTGTAAAAGTCTGAGTCTTTTCAGATAAAGTTATTTTCTTCGCATTAGTTAATGTGAGTCCAGGATTCTCAATCGTCAGACTTAAGCGTACTGTATTACTAGCAGCACCAGTCTTGTCATAAGCTATGCCTTGGAGAGTATAAGTGTCAGCAGCTAAATTCAAGCTGTTGAGAGACAAACTATAGCTGAAACCGGCCTTATTTGTATTGTTAGGATCGACAGTAAATTGAGTAGCATCAGCTACATCTATCCAGCTTCCGTTTGCTCTTTGTATACGGAAATCCACCTTAGAAAGGTCGCTGATACCATTTCTATCTGATACCCAACCACTGTTGATATTAAGTGTATCTGTTGCTTTGAGAGTGCTTTCATTTAGCTTAAACTCTAGTGAAGTTGGGGTAAAGTTTTCAAATACCTTGAGATTGTAGTTAGTATCGCCAGTGTTGGAATAGACTCTGATGAAATACTTACCGGCATCTAGCGTCCTGCGAATTGATTCACTACCAGTTCCAGTCTTGTTAGAAGTGTTGAGAACTTCGCCGCTATCAACTAAACCATTGCTGTTAGTATCTCTGATTAACTGCAAATCTGCATTAGCGCTCAAACCATCAACGGCAATATTAAGACTACTACGAGCGGACAAACTGAAACTATAAAAATCATTAGGATCTGTCGAATCCACACGATCTGCGAAAGTCTGAATATTAGAAGATACAGTGAGCTTTCTAGCAGTAGTTAATGTGTTACCTGCATTATCAAGAGTCATAAGCTATGCCTGGTTATACCTGGTTCAAAAAAAAGTCGCCATGAGTTTCCGTAGGGACACAAAGCATTGCATCCTTACATTTCGTTAAATTGATATGTTGTAAAAACTTTTTGATTTGTTATTTATTTGCTAGTCAAGACTGTTTGGTAAAACACACCCTGATGAATATTTAAAAGTTCAATCCCAACCAATATTAGATAGAGTGCAACTTAATGTTGCTTTCAAATCTTCATATTTAGCTAGGGTGCATTTACCCAATGTGAACTCAATGTAAAATTACAGTACAAACACTGAGTTTAAGAATAAATATGTAATTAAGTTAAAATAAATATTTTTAAGTAAAGAATAATTACTTATTACAGATAAGTAGCTTTTTATGCGTGAAATTTTTGCTGTTTGTAACATAGGGAAACCTTAGCCGAGTCGAGTAGTAGATGGGAACTTAGTTAGCAGCAAAAAAGACTTGGATAAACTATCCAAGTCTTTTTTTTCAATATTCAGGGGAAATATTAAAAAATATTTCAGGGATATGATAACACCAAACGCGGATAATCTCGGTTTTAATGTCTTTTGGACTAATATTTTTCCGAAATAATTAAAAAACCTGTGATTTTCAGAGTTTTTTTGTGTCTACGGCTTAAGGGATTAAGTAATATCACTGATATCCCCTCACCTTCTGTCCTCATTATCCTAGCGGTGGGATAGGGAAAAATAGAGGTTTTACTTCTCCGTCGTCACTAACAGAATGTGAGTTCGACGAACCTAGACTCAACCCCTTCCCCTGATAGGTGTAGTTTTTTACACTACACCCCCAAAACATGGGTTTAGGGTGTAGGGGTATAGGGGTATAAGGGTGTAGGGATTGATGAAACTATTATTCGTTAGTGCGAGAGTTATCACTCATCACTTTCTTAAAAACTATACCTATGAGAACCCCTTCCCTGCAAGGATACTGTTGGCGAATTGATAGAGGGCAAAACCAATCATCACAAAATAGAAAATCAGGAATACTATGAGGCAGTGGGAGCAATTCGAGCAAAGTGAGAAACGCGAGTCTGACTGCGTGGGACATGTTGCCACCAATCCCACATCCGACTGAAGTTGATAGCAGCAGCAGTAATGACATGCTGCAAGAGAGTTTTGGCAAGACCAATGTAGCGACAACGGCGTAATTGGTAGCGACCAGTAGCTTGGGAAATCAAGCCTTCAACGCCAGCACGTTGGTGATAAATTTGTTGAAAAGATTCAGTTTTTTGGCGAATGCGAGCATCATGTAATGCAAGATGTAGTTCCTGTGGTTTGAGGGTCAGAAGACGCGGTAGTTTTTTGGAGCGAGTGCATTTTGAGCGACTTGAACAAAGCGAACAATCGGATTTGTCAAATTGTATTTTGACTACTGGATTGTCATGGCTATCGACAGTTGTACGCCAGGACTTACTTTGTTTACCCATTGGGCAATCAACACGCATCAAATCCCAATGAATAGTGAAGCAATTTTGCTCAAAGCCGGATTGTGCTGTTGCTTGCCAACTAGTTCCGGGGGGAACTTTTCCTACTAAATCAACATGAAAATGGGATTGACTATCGACTAAGTTTTGAGCATTGACATAGCCAGTATCGACAACATGTTCTTGTGGCAAAAGATTGTTCTGGTTTAAACGAGAATGAATTACTGGTGTCATCTCAACATCCGCACTTGTGGCCACGGACGTTTCCACATTGATAATTAAGTTTGGCAGTATGGGGTGACAAATTTCTGTCAGATGCAGATTATAACCAGTCCAGTTGATTTCTCGCTTGCTGGAATTGCGTGCATCAACATCGTAAGGAGATTCAATCTGTAGTCTATTTGGTGGTAAGTTATCTTGTTCTCGCCAATAGACTTGTTGCAATTGAATATAGTATTGTTGCACCCAAACTATACGTAATGTTTCCACTGATGGAATCTGCCACAGCCAATTACAAGTTGAGTCTGCATACAAAGCGGATAGCAAATGATGACCATCCTCACCAATTTTTCGCCTCAATTTCTCACGTTCGGCTTTTGATTTGGGCAAGCGGTATTGCTCAAATCTCAGGGAGTAACGTTCAAACCAATCAACGTCAACTCTCGATTTGAGCCAATCAGGGGCAAAATAAGCCAAGTCATTTAAGGTATGACGTAAAGTTTCTCCCACTAATTCCAAACGATTTAACTGTCGTACTGCGGCTAATACGTGAGTTGAATCAGTTCTGACACGGCCGCGATTTTTGAGCCAACCTAGTTCTTGGAAACGAGCTAGCATTTGGTTGAGTAACTCTCGCTCTCGTCCTGCTTTGATTAATCGCTGACGAAATTCTGAAAGTACTGAATAATCAAACCCTGGGTCATTTAATTCCAACGATAGTGCGTATTTCCAATCAATATGACCCCTCACTGCATCCGCCGCTTGTCTATCCGTTAAACCTTCGATAAATTGCATTACTGTCACTAATGCCAGTTGTCCTGCTGATATTCCACTTTGACCACAATCTGCGCGGTAAAGTTTGACAAAATCCTCATCCTTATATAACACTCCTATTTCATCCCGCATCTTCATATATATGTTCCCTTTGGGAAATGAATTCCGGGCTACTTGCGCTGTTGTTTCAGGAATCTGCGACATATCACGCGGGTGCAGGGTCATAATCTTTGTAGATGCTACGCTCAATATACTTATTCTCTTTTTTCCACTGTTCCAAACTCTTGAGGGGCTTAACCCCTCAATAATTCGCCAACAGTATCCTGCAAGGGAAGAGGCTTATGTCTAAACTTGATCCTTACTAGAAAATAGTCTAGGGCTAAGGTCGCAATAGACTCGTCGATCGCCCATTAAACTGATTGTAGAGATTGTTGAGCTTCCAGAGCGATCGCCTCTACTTCATCATTAACCAAAGTCTCTAAAATAGATTTAGCTTCTGCACCACCCAAACGAGCTAAGGCTTGTGTGACTCGATAACGAATTTGCCAATCGGAACTGCTGGCGTAGGGAACTAACAGAGGGACTGCTTGCAAATCTCCCAACTCACCCAGAGAACTAATAGCAGCAGTTTGGACTAATTCCACCTCTGAAGATAGTGCTTCTTTGAGTAATTCAAACGATCGCGGATCTCCCAATTCTCCCAATGCAGCAATAATGCTAAATTGCACCAACCACTCAGGAGTGTTGTGATATAGCTGTTGTAGGTCTTCAAATGCAGCGTGTAACTTCAACGCACCTAAACAATCTGCGGCGGCTGCTTGTACATCAGCTTCCGGATCACTTAATAAACCACGCAATATATCTAACGATAAATCTAAATCATGAGTGCCGAGGGTATCGAACTGACTTACTGCTGAGTACCTAACACGGGAATTACTGTCAGTAATAGCAATTTGTACTAATTCAAAAGCGATCGCTTTATCAAATTCCCGGATGTGATTTACCGCACGCAAGCGATCGCCCAAATGTTCTGAACTGAGTGCTTCTCTTACAGACTCAGGAGTAATACTCATTTAATTATCCTAATTTACAAAGGGTTTTAAAAAACTTATTAGTCCATAGTCAATAGTCCAAAGTAAAAAACTGTTGACTGTTGACTAACTATTAGCCATTGCTCGGATAATATCACCACGGGTGAGGATGCCAATCACTTGACCCGCATCATCTAGTACTGGTAGACGGTGAACATTGCGATCGTGCATCAATTGAGCAGCTTGTTTCACAGACTTTTCAGGGGAAACGGTAACAGGATTTTTACTCATCACTTCGCCCACAGTCTGTCCTAAAGCCTTATGCAAATCGCGTTCATAAACAGCAGGATTCTGTAAATAGATGACACTATCTAAAAACATGATGTACGCAGGAGGAGTCACACCAGTTTCTTGCCACATCAGATCAGTCTCTGAGATAATGCCCAACAATTTACCGTCATTATCCACAACAGGTAAACCACTGATGCGTCGTTCTGCCAGAATCTTGATAGCTTCTTGTAGCGGCGTTTCTGGCTTGACAACAACTGGGTTGTGACTCATTACATCGGCAACGGTTTTAGGCATTGGTTTACTGACACTCTTTTCCAAAGTCTCTGGGATTATTGTAGAAAATTCAGGTACTCTACTGAATTTGGTTAATAGATTGTTACGGTAATGTTAGTTGTCAGTTGTCAGTTGTCCAACTCTCTTCAATGCAGCAATAATTTCGCTATTCGCCTCAGGAAATGTAAAATCTCCTAGCTCATCTACAGTTACCCAGCGAACTTCATCACATTCTAGAGGCTGAGGAATACCTTTCAGTAAGCGACAATGATGCACTGTCAAAGTAACACGCAAGTGAGTATAAGTGTGATCAATAGTTATGAGAGATTCACCCACTTCAATAAATATCCCTAGCTCTTCATAAATCTCTCGTTGAATACATTGTTCTACGGTTTCCCCTGGTTCGATTTTCCCGCCAGGAAATTCCCACAAACCCCCCATCACGCCCCCTGGACGACGGCGGTCAATTAATATTTGCTGCTGGTCGTTCCAAATGACGGCAACACCGATAATTTTGTGTGGTGGAGTAGTGGTTGTGTTCATATTGTTTGGTGATGGAGAGATTAGGAAGAGGAAGGAGAGTAGGGAGTAGGGGAGACGAGAACTAATGACTGACAACGGACAACCGTCAACTGACAACTGACCAATAACAAAACTCGGCAGATTTATTGGATATCTACCGAGTTTTTACTTATTAAAAATATAACTTAAATACTGTTCATATAATTTGCCTGTTTGTAGTTGACCCTACGAATGAAGTAAGTTCGCGCCAGCTTCTCGTAGGGAACAGGGAATTTATCATCCCTCGTCTATTTAATTAAGCACTGAAGTGCTGACTACAAACTAGACGACCTTATTCGGCTTCGCTGTGCTTACTCTCACTTCCTTGTAAGACTGTTTCAAAGCTCATTCTTTGTTCAGCGTTCCGCAAGAAGTAACCACTAATCATTGCTGAGGCTAGCAGTCGTCCCAAATGTTCTCGGCTGGTAGTGATGGTAACTCCAAAATGTTCTGGAGGTAGGTTGCCCAATAATCCGATGATATTCCGTTCCATTACCTGAAAAACTTCTGGTGATGTGGGTTTAGAAAGTTGGGTAACTGTCTCTGGACTTAATGACTTAACATACTGCCACAGCAGATTAGCTGCTTCTGAGTCGCTATTAAAAAATTCTGAAACTCGGTTAGATTGATTACTCACTTTTTCCTCCTGCAATAATACTGGTGGGTGTGACGATAATGGCTTTAAATATATGATCGATATATGTCTGTTATCTGACTGCTTTAACCATTTGGTGTTCCTGTCAAATAATGTAACAAACTCATTCATACATCAAAGTGGGCGTAACCGTACCATAAGCAGGGGATTTTCTCACCTGTTAGTCCATATTAAAAAGTCAGTAGTCAGATGTAAATCCTGTGTTTACATCTGACTACTGACTACTGTACAGACGCAATTAATCGCGTCTCTGACTAACTAGCTAAATACTCACCCATGTTGGCTTTAGACTTACGCAGTTTGGTGAGCGCTTCCCGTTCGATTTGTCTGACCCGTTCGCGGCTGATGTTAAGTATTTCGCCGATTCTTGCTAGAGTTAGGGCTTGCCCATCGATTAAGCCAAAGCGGAGTGTGATTACTTCTTTCTGCTGGGGCGTTAATTGCTCCATCAGTACCTCTAGGTCGTTGGATAGGGAAGATTGCATGACAAAATCTTCCGGAGAAGCGCCTGGATCTTCCAACATTTCTCCTAGTTCGGTGTCGTAATTGTCTCCTAAGCGTAAATCTAAGGATAAGGGGAGACGAGCTTTTTCTAAATATTCCCTAACTTGTTTGGGTGTGAGTTCTAATTCGTTGGCTAGTTCACCGGCTGTAGGCGCACGTCCCAATCTCTGGGAGAGCTGACGCTGGGCTTTTTTGATTTTGTTCAGCTTCTCGGTGATATGGATGGGTAGGCGGATAGTGCGTGCTTTTTCGGCGATCGCCCGCGTGATGGCTTGACGTATCCACCAATAGGCGTAAGTCGAAAATCTATACCCCTTGGTGGGGTCAAATTTCTCTACACCTCGTTGCATTCCAATACTGCCTTCTTGGATGAGGTCTAATAAATCGACGTTACGTTTAATATATTTTTTGGCAACGGATACAACCAGCCGCAAGTTGGCTTCTACCATTTTGCGTTTGGCAACTTCGCCATCGGCGATCGCCCCCAGCAAATCTGCTGAATTGATATTGGCAGCTTTTGCCCACTCTTCTATGCTTGGTTCACGCCCTAACTGGGTTGCCAATTCCTCTCGCACTTCTTGCAACGTTGTGGAACGCTGTACCTGTTTACCATAACGAATTTCTTCTTCATGACTTAAAAGTGGTACACGTCCTATCTCACGCAGGTAAGTCCGCACGAGGTCTGTGGCTGTTGGAGCGGTCTTCATGGCGCTACTCTTTGGTGATGATGTTTCTGTTGGTAGGGTCATTAACTGAATAGATGCTCTTTGCCGTTGCTACCCAGTTAACCTGGGATGTTGTTGTTTGATCGTTTAGGGTTTATACATCCGATGATGTCGGCTGTTATAGGAGTTTCAATAGGTCTTTAACTGCTAGACGTTACAGAGATTCCGTATTTCGCACAACTATCTTTAGTTAGATAAAAGGTATTGAAAATAACATTTTTAAGTTGAACCTTGTATTAACAATTGTAACATTTATGAGAGGAAATGGTTAATTTAAAGGCTGAAAACTTTATAAATTCAGTAAAATGTAGCTTTTGTTACATAAAATCAAAGATATTTGACGATTTCGCTCATTCATCATTCGATAACACCTTGAGATTAAGATTTGTTTATGGGAATATTTAGCAACAGCAGTTGCTTTCAAAAACTTTCTAGGAGATTGTTCCGCGACTGAGTGGAATAATTGAACTCTTGACACAAGGCTTTTTCAAGACGCAAGAGAGAATCCTGTTGCTAGCGGCCTAGCTTTCTAGAAGTATATTCGATTAGCTTTTCCGCAGAGAGTTACTATTGCCTCATATTTGTTAAAATATCTCAATGAAAACAATAATTATTTTTCTATAATAATTACTTAATTTTCCTTGTAAATACTGCTTAATGCAGATTTCGGATCTTGGGGACTGGGGATTGGGGGAAGTTAGGAATTGGGGCAGGGGGCAGGGAGAAAGTCTTTGATTAAGTACCTAACCCCCCAACCCCCTTCCCTACGAAGGAAGGGGGAGCCGAACTCACCTCTTTTGTCTTTGCTACGCAACACTAACGCGAACGTAGGATAGGGGTAGGGGGAGAGGTTCTTTCAAGATTACTGGAACTGAATTGGTGTTCTAGAAATTCGGGCAATACTCTTGGATGGTTTTTACGTCCAAGGTGGTATTTTGCATAGAACGGATGGCTGCGACAGTTGCTTTAGCCCCAGCGATAGTGGTGATGATGGGGATTTTATACGCTAGACCTGTCCGGCGGATTAATCTGGCATCAGTTTGTGCTTCTTCTCCAGAAGGTGTGTTAATAATCAGCTGGATTTTTTGATTTTTGATGGCATCGATGACGTGGGGACGGCCTTCATGAAGTTTCAAGACTAATTCCACATTCAAGCCGTTTTCTAACAAAACTCGACGCGTACCAAAGGTAGCCATCACTTTAAAGCCTAAGTCGATAAATTCCCTAACTACAGATACGGCGGCGGATTTATCGCGATCGCTCATCGAGACAAAGACTGTTCCTGTTAGTGGCAGACGTTCTCCAGCACCTAATTCTGCTTTGGCGAAGGCGCGACCAAAGTCGCTGTCGATTCCCATTACCTCGCCAGTGGAACGCATCTCTGGGCCTAAGATTGTATCAGTTCCGGGGAATTTATTAAAGGGTAATACAGCTTCTTTGACGGCAATGTGGCTAGGGATAACTTCTTGGGTAAAGTTTAACTCTTCCAAGGTTTTTCCCGACATAATCAAGGATGCCAATTTTGCCAAAGATATACCAGTGGCTTTGGATACAAAAGGTACAGTCCGAGAGGCGCGGGGATTGGCTTCCAAAATATAAACTTGGGGTGAGTAAGAACTAGCACCAACAACGGCGAACTGAATATTCATCAATCCCACTACGGAAAGCGCCTGTGCTAGTTGTACTGTCCAACTACGAATTTGATTGAGAACGGCTGGTGGGAGGGAAATCGAAGGTAGAGAACAAGCGGAATCTCCTGAGTGAATACCCGCTTGTTCGATGTGTTCCATGATGCCACCAATCACGACACGTCCTGTATGGTCGGCGATCGCATCCACATCAACTTCAATGGCATTTTCGAGGAACTTGTCGATTAAAATTGGGTGTTCTGGTTCTACCTGCACCGCAAAGGTCATGTAGCGTTCCAATTCTGCATCGGAGTAGACAATTTCCATCGCCCTACCACCCAAGACATAACTCGGACGCACCACCACCGGGTAACCAATACGCTTGGCAACAATCAGTGCATCTTCGTAACTCCGGGCAATTCCGTTTGGTGGTTGGGAAATATTCAACTGTTGGAGGATTTTCTCAAATCTTTCCCGGTCTTCGGCGCTGTCGATTGAGTCGGGGGAAGTACCCCAAATTTTGGTAATTGCCGTTTCTTCATTCCCATTACCGATTACCAATGACCCATTCCCTACCTGCCTGAGATATTCCTGTAAAGGCAATGCTAACTTCAACGGTGTTTGTCCGCCAAATTGGACAATTATCCCTACGGGGTTTTCAGCTTCGATGATGTTGAGGACATCTTCTTTGGTTAAGGGTTCAAAGTATAGGCGATCGCTGGTGTCATAATCGGTGGATACTGTCTCTGGGTTGGAGTTGACCATGATTGTTTCATAACCAGCCCCTTTGAGTGCATAGGCGGCGTGACAACAACAATAGTCAAACTCGATTCCCTGACCGATGCGGTTGGGGCCACCGCCCAAAATCATCACTTTGGGTTTGCTGGCGGGGATAACTTCGGTTTCTTCTTCGTAGGTGGAGTAGTAATAGGGTGTAAACGCTTCAAATTCAGCCGCGCAGGTATCGACGGTTTTGTAAACGGGGGTAACTCCTAATTCTTTGCGGTAGGCGCGGACTTCATCTTCTGTGGTTTTGGTGGCAAAGGCAATTTGGCGATCGCTATAACCATCCCGTTTGACTGCATACATCTGCTCTCGCGTCAACTGTTTGAGAGGTGTGCGCTTGAGGAATTTTTCCACCTCTAACAGTTGCTGCATTTTATCTAGGAACCAAGGGTCAATGGCGGTGAGTTCGTAGATTTCTTCCGGACTCATCCCTAATTGCAACGCATGACGCACTGCAAAAATCCGGTCTGGGTTTGGTGTCCGCAGTTGGGCGCGAATTTGTTCACCACTAGGTAATTTTTCGGCTTTGTCGCAACCCCAACCAGCCCGGCCTGTTTCTAGGGAACGCAGGGCTTTTTGGAAGGATTCGTTAAAAGTCCGACCGATAGCCATTGCTTCCCCGACGGATTTCATTTGGGTAGTCAGGACTGGTTCGGAACCAGGGAATTTCTCAAAGGCGAAGCGGGGAACTTTGGTAACAACGTAATCAATTGTCGGTTCAAAGGATGCAGGGGTTTTCTTGGTGATATCGTTTCTAATTTCATCCAAGGTGTAGCCCACAGCTAACTTAGCAGCCATTTTGGCAATGGGGAAACCAGTGGCTTTGGAAGACAAAGCCGAACTGCGGGAAACGCGGGGGTTCATTTCAATGACAACCACATCCCCATTTACCGGATTCACCGCAAACTGAATATTAGAACCACCAGTTTCTACGCCAATCTCACGGATGATTTTAATCGCCATATCCCGCAGGCGTTGGTATTCCTTATCGGTGAGAGTTTGGGCGGGGGCGACGGTGATAGAATCGCCTGTGTGGATACCCATCGGGTCGATATTTTCGATGGAACAGATAATTACAACGTTATCTGCAAGGTCGCGCATCACCTCCAACTCGTATTCTTTCCAGCCGAGTAGGGACTGGTCGATAAGAATTTGGGAAACGGGACTTGCATCTATCCCGACTTGCGCCATTTCCTCAAATTCTTCTTGGTTGTACGCAATACCACCACCCGTACCACCCATAGTAAAAGCAGGGCGAATAATTAAAGGATAAGTGCCGATGCGACGGGCGATCGCTTTAGCTTCGTCTAAGGATGAGGCTGTACCACTGGGGCAAACTTTTACCCCAATCTTATCCATTGCTTCATTGAATAGTTTGCGGTCTTCGGCTTTCTCAATTGCCGGTAACTTAGCACCGATTAATTCAACGTTATACTGATCCAGTACGCCATTTTTTGCTAAAGCAACAGCGATATTTAAGGCAGTTTGTCCACCCATTGTGGGTAGTAAAGCGTCTGGACGTTCTCTAGCAATGACTTTTTCTACTAATTCCGGTGTTAGTGGTTCAATGTAAGTGCGATCGGCTGTTTCCGGATCGGTCATGATGGTCGCAGGATTGGAATTCACCAGCACTACTTCATAACCTTCTTCTCGCAGTGCTTTACAGGCTTGAGTCCCGGAGTAATCAAACTCACAGGCTTGTCCGATCACAATTGGGCCAGATCCCAATAATAATATCTTCTGGATGTCTTGACGGCGGGGCATAGTCGTTGGGTTGGAGTACGAGAATACAAATCCTGATTATTTTAAGGGTCTTTCCCCTTATTCATGTTGTTTATTATCAAGTTTTCTAGGTTTGATAACACAATAGCTGCCAGCTAGTACAACAAGGCAAAAGTCAAAATGATCATATCTCTATATAGTGCGCTGGTTAATCATTTCAAAGCGTCTGTGCTTTTTTGCACTCATTGCACTGAGTTATGTATTCATCCTTTGGTAGTATCCCAATACTACCCCTTTCGGAGAAACATAAATTTCATCAGTTTTGTCAGTAATTTAATTTTTCGATTTACTTTGCTTAAAAGTAGTGATATTTTACCCCACTTATCACATAGGGAAAAAACTTCAATCATCCCCAGGTCAGGCATTTATAACGTAAATTATATGAATACAATAGACTCAAACTTACTGACCATTTTCTCGACTGCATCATATTTAATGAAACAAAGACAAATAACTTTTAAAAATCTTCTAGTTCCGTAGGGTAGATATTGCCTACCAAAACCATAATACGCCGGGAAATGTCCACTCTATATATAAACAAAAAAATGGCAGATAAGTATCAATACTCTCTGCCATTTTTTATATTCTTTTAAGATCCGTTCTTGTTAAGGATAATTCCTATCTATTGTAGAATCAACTACCTTTAGGTTAAGTAAAGGTTAATTCTGAGCAGGCTGAACAAATCCTAAGGTTAAGCTATCTTTAGCTAAGAAGTGAGCTAAATGATAAGCTCTTTCTTCGGTTTTTAACAGAATTTTTTCGTAGAGGTAGCGTGTACCGCGATCGCCTAAACTTTCAGCCTGAGCCGCTTGGCGACGGATAACGTTGATAATAGCCTGTTCTGCTGCTAGGTCATTTTCTACCATCTTACGGGAAGAATATACGCCATCAGATTCTTGTTCAAAACAGGTTAATTCTGCTAACTTGCTGAAAGATGCAGCTGGTACGCCACCCAATCCGTTCAAGCGTTCGCCAATTTCATGAACGTGGTCTTGCACTTCATTGTAGCTGGAGTTAAAAAACTCATGCAGTGAATAAAATTCAGCGCCTTCAACTACGAAATGGTGTTTTTGGTACTGCAAATAAAGTGCTTGAAAACTAGCTAGAAGAACATTTAGTCCTTCTGTGACTGGAGCAGTTACACTCCGATCCAGTAGCACTGGATTGTCGTAAACCTGACCAAAATTTTGTAACAAAGTTTGTGTATCAGCCATTGTTCTCCTCGCTTTTGGGCAGTTATATTTGCTAACTGCTTAGTTACTACATATTAACATCTAAAAAATTAAAGCAAGCCTAATAAATAGCACAAATTTCTGATTTTTCTGTTGTCAAAATGCCAATTTTTAGCTTTTAGTATGGTGAATTTATACTCATTATTTAATGTTTAGTTACTACTCTTATTGCAAGAATTTCTAAACATTACTTTGCTATCTCAGAGTCGCTCCGCCTTGCTAGTAGATGAGAGTGGTCTGATTTAGCAAAAATTGGCTACAAACTAGAAATAAAACAGAAAAATTGTCATTTCCTAGACATCACACTCTACTTGCAAACAATGGTGTTCTCAGGAAAAATTATCAGAAAATTTCTCTCACAAGGTATAGAAGGGTTTTCATTCTATCCGCAAGCGATACGCCTACGCGTTATCTTGAATCATGAAGCTCTCTGGAATTCATAAATCATGAAAGGTAGACAAGTTCTACTTACAGGCGGTACTGGTGGACTAGGTGTAGGTGTCACACCAGTCGTCCTCGCCCAAGGTGCAAATCTGACCATTACTTACCGCAATCTCAAGGAAGTTGAACGCCTCAAGGAAGTTCTCCCGCCGGCGGATTTTGCCAGAGTTACTTTTCTTCCCGCTAACTTGGAAGAAGAATCTTCTGTTGATAATCTCATTACCCGCATCGGTAGGGTAGATGTATTAATTCATCTTGTGGGTGGCTTTTCGATGGGCAAAATCCATGAATACAGTTATTACAGTTGGAAACGAGAATTTGATATCAATTTAAATACAACCTTTCTGGTATGCAAATATAGCCTCAAAAGTATGTTAGACCACGGCTACGGACGCATTATCACCATAGGTTCTAAGGCTGCTGTGGAACCATCAGGAGGATTAGCCGCCTATTCTGCGGCGAAGGCGGGTGTGGTAGCTTTCACAAAAGCGATCGCTGATGAAACTAAAGGTACGAACATCACCGCTAATGTCATCCTCCCCACAATTATTGATACCCCCGCTAACCGTCAAGCGATGGGTACAGAGAACGCCGACAAATGGGTAAAGCCTGAGTCTATTGGCGAATTGATCTGCTTTTTAGCTTCAGAAAAAGCCAAAGATATTCGCGGCGCTGCTATTCCGATATATGGAGGGGTGTAGGGGTGTAGGGGTGTAGGAGAACAATTTTTTACTCCTCACTCCCTACTTCCTACTCCCTACTATTGCCTAATAGGTGTACCACAGGGATAAGTAGCAACTTCTCCGTTGGTTGCTACTTTCTCTACTGGTTGATCTTTCGCTGCTAGGTAGTCTGTGCGGAGTTTATCGTATAATTCTTCCCGTCTGTCATACAACCGCTTCAGAGGACGGGGTGGGCATTGATTGAGGATGTATGCTGTTACCAAAGGTAAGGCGATCGTGCTATCTGTGTAACAAACAATGGTGCTGGGTAGTTCGTCTGGGTCGATCTTACCCCAGCTTACTGCTTCTGCTGGTGTCGCTCCAGATAAGCCACCAGTATCAGGACGCGCATCTGTGAATTGAACGAAGAAATCATGTCCCCGTTCTTCTAAACCCAAAACTTCGTGAATCTGCGGTTGGGTTTGTAGCAAAAAGTTTTTCGGACTACCACCACCAAGAATTACAGCCGCACTTTTGCCTTCTCCTTCTCTGGCATTGTAGGCGATCGCAGCTGTTTCGTTCACGTCAATGGCTGGATCTAATACTAGTTGGGAACCTTCCAACGCCAACGCCGCTACGTTCATCCCGATGGAACTGTCACCAGGGGAAGATGTGTAAATGGGTACGCCATACTCATAAGCTGTAGCCAGCAAGCAGGAATGTTTCACCCCTAATTGCTTTTCAACTTCTCTCACATACTTACCCAAAAGATAATGAAACTCCGCCGTTCCCATCCGTTTTTGAAAGGGTTCTGCTTGCAAAATCTTGCGGATGAAAGCGTCAGTTTCTAGCAGGACATCGTAACCAAAGATGATGTCGTAAATTCTGATAGTCCCTTCTTCACGCAGCTTGACATCATCTAAAAACGGGTTCCCAGCAAACAACTCAAAACCTAACCCGTAGTGCATATCATGGTAAAGATTTGCACCAGTGCTAATCATCCAATCAATAAAGCCATTACGAATTAGGGGCGCAAGTGCAGACACGCCAAAACCGGCAGGTGTCATCGCACCGGAAAGACTTACACCCACAGTCACACCATCTTTGAGGATATCACAAGCCAATAATTGGCTGGCTTCCCGCAAACGTGCTGAGTTGTAGGCGGTGAAGTAATTATCAATCAAATCCACCACACTGATATCTGTTGACATCGGTATAGGTGCAATTTTCTTACCCAAATGTTTTGCCATTTTCAGACTCCCGAATCGTAACCTTGCCGAATTTAATGTTAACTATGTTTCAGCAATTTCTCGCATCGCCTGAATGTAAAAATCACTCGCGCTTTGTGCAGAATATAGGAAAACAAAATTTTCAGTATCTGTAGGGTCGTATGATGGTTGTGCTGGGCAATGCCCACCCTACATATATTTCTTATACATTTAAGGTTTGCCACGCTGCTACAGTGGTGAGTTAAGCTATTACACATTTAAATCGTATATTTCGCACTCAGGTTGTCCAAAGTCCAAGCTAGCCTTTAACTCTGGACTCTTGACTATGGACAGCCCTGACGCAAGAATATTTGATTTAGGTGCATATCACCTTATTTAATAACTTGATATACGAATTGCTTGTAGTCGCTGCAATATTGTCAACAAATGACCATTATCTATCATTTGCGCTAAATGACCACTACAAAAACGTTCTTTACGAACGTGGCTAGTCAATAATTTCTGTATTGTAGAAATATCAGCTAAATTTAATAGTTCGGGATTAGTTACAAAACGATTAGCTTCATCCTGCCAATTTGTCCAATCAAAAGATATGACAAAATTTCCTGCGTAAAGTGCTGTTATGAATCTATTAAATTCCTTAGAATAGCAGTAAGGGTCTAAGGTTAAAGGTTCAGTTTGGATGTCATATAGTTGGCAATTTTGACTGGAAAATAATGTTAGAAAAGTGAGTACATTATCAATGTTTTGTAGCGTAACTAAACTGGACATAACCATAAACTAAAGACTGTATAAATTGCGTGCTAGAAAGCAATTAGAGAGATTTACTAGATATATTCTTATACACATTACAAGGCTAAATCATTCGCGCAACATTGCCCATAGGAGAAGATTTAGCCAAGTATCAAAATCAATAGGTGAAAAAACTAATTTTTTCACCAAGTCTTTTTCTTTTCTCTGCCAGATTCCCCTCAAGTTCTCATCGATCTAAACACAAGTTTTTCTTGGGTTTGTTAGTTGTAACATTTATTTTCTGTATTTCCTGATGAATTTGATGACAAGCGATACACCAGAAGCATTAGAATCAGATAAGGAAATTGAGCGTCTCATTGATGAAATAATGGCATCAACCCAAAACCTTTCTGATGAACAATACCGCACCAAAATGCAGCGCCGCAAGGAAGTACAAGAGCGCCGCATATCTCAAGCTGTGCCAGAAAAAGGGTTAATTATTGTTAATACTGGTAACGGTAAAGGCAAAACCACCGCAGCACTAGGTATGGTATTACGATCGCTCGGTCATGGGTATAAAGTAGCGATCGTCCAGTTCATCAAGGGTGGTTGGGAACCTTCAGAAAAAAGCGTGTTTAGCTACTGGGAAGACCAAATCGAGTTTCACGCAATGGGAGAAGGCTTTACTTGGGACACCCAAGACCGCGATCGCGACATTGACAAAGCTCAAGCCGCATGGGAAAAATCATTAGAGTTCATCCTTGATCCTAAGTACCAGTTAGTTTTGTTAGATGAAATTAATATTGCCCTGAAAATGGGCTATTTAAGCGTAGATGAGGTGCTGGCTGGCTTGGCACGTAAACCCACAAGTAAGCACGTAATTCTTACAGGTAGAGGCGCACCAGCCGCCCTCATTGAACGCGCAGACTTAGTTACAGAAATGACACTGATTAAGCACCCTTTCCGTGATCAAAACGTTAAGGCGCAGCCAGGGATTGAGTATTAGTCGTGTATACACGTTGTATACAACACCCTGTTTTTGTAGAGACGTTGTATACAACATCTCTACTGACTACACATTTGTAGAATGCGGCGATCGCCAGGACTTATTCTGTTAATGGGATGATAATCTTGCAATGCTAGAGAGTACGCATAGCTCGTTGGCTCATCTTCAGAAAATTTGGGTAATGTACTAGCTGTAGCTACTTCAGGTGAAATACCAGCATCTGGTGTGGCGGTAACAGTCATTGCCAATTCTCCAGATGTATCAAGTTTGCCTTGAAAACAACTAAACTCAGAATTAGGCATATACAATGCGCCTACTAGTCTACCTTGCTGCTTTTTAAACAGAACATAACCTTGTCCTATTTGGTCTGGTTGTGGCGATTGTCCATAAAGATAAATGCCATCTTTCTTTGGTAAACTAAACTTCGGTGCGATCGCTGTTTCTTTTTCGGCTTTTTGATTCTTTGTTTGTGCTAAATCTTCACTAACTGGGCTGAAGCTCATCAAGGTAGGAGTCAGGGAACTATGTGGTTGGCCATACGTCGATAGGGTTATAGAAGTAAGTGACGATACTTCCCTACTCTGTACAGGCTTGATTTCTGCGCCCACTACGGAAAGAGTAAAAAGCAGACCAATAGCGGGGATTCTCAACTGACGCAAGGGTGAAGATTTAGAAATATTGTTAAGCACCCGACTCCTCCTGTGACAAACTTATACGACTGCCTCTGCAACTTGTCTTAAACCATAAGTAAATTTGCAACCTTTAAGTCTCGGTCAAAGGTTTGATATATTTCTTCTAGAAAAAATATTTTTTAAAAACTCAGGTTTTCTAGATTTTTCCGCAAGTTATCTCAAACTATCAGTGATTATGAAACTTTTGCTTCCCCCAACAGATTCACCCTATGAGGTGATGTCAACTGCGATTGAATCATTGATGAAGTTTACGGTCTTGCTGTGAAATTTCTCTGTTAAAGAAATTCATCTTGCTAGGTACATAGAGATATACAACAGCAAGTATCTTCATTTCGGAAAGCGTATGGTTTAATTTTTCCCAAACCTCTTGACGCTGCCATTTGCGGTAGTAGTTGTATACCGTTGAACTTGGTGGAAAGTCTCCTGGCAGCTATTCCGCTCACATCCAGTCTTCAAATGATAATAAATGGCATAGCATTGCATATTTCACGCATATCTGTTGTGTATGAATGCCCACCAGGTTTATTTGGTGGAATCAACTTAGCCAGGATTTCCCACGACCTATCAGTTAAGTCTGTGGGATAAGCTTTCGTACCATGAGCAACTATGTAGATAAACTGTGTGAAGTATCTCATTCCTTACATAGCTCCTCTCTCTTCGCTTTTAGATTTACTTTAATGAATAGCCTCTTAGTAGGGTAAAGTCTTGATCAGATGAGCAATTGGTATCAACTTGATGTCGCCGAAGTGCTGCACAGGCTGGGTAGTGAAGCTTCCTGGGGGTTGAGTACGCCAGAAGCTAGTCATCGTTTAGAAAAATATGGTTTCAATGAATTGATTGAGCCAGGACTGAAACAATCTTGGCAAATTCTTTGGGAACAACTCAGCGAAACACTGGTAATTATTTTGATTGCGGCTGCGGTGATTTCGGCTCTTTTGGGTGACTATAAGGATGGCTTAGGCATTATTGCCATTATTTTGCTGATTACTTTTTTAGGTTTTAGCCAAGAATACAGAGCGCAAAAAGCGATCGCCAATCTCAAACAGCTTTCAGCACCAAATGTCAAAGTCCGCCGTGATGGGCGTGTACAGGAAATCTCCGCCCGTCGTCTTGTACCAGGGGATATTGTGCTAATAGAAGCAGAGGATATTGTCCCAGCCGACTGCCGACTACTTTCTATTTCCGGTTTGCGGACTCAAGAAGCTGCTCTGACAGGAGCAGCCGAACCAGTAGATAAAAATATCCAGAGATTGACAAACTCAGAGGTAATGCTGGGCGATCGCCACAATATGGTTTATATGCAGACCATTGTTACCTACGGTCGGGGTGAGGCGGTAGTTACTGAAACGGGTATGCAGACTGAGTTGGGACACATTACCAACATGATTCAAACAGTAGAACCAGAACTAACTCCTTTACAAAAACGTCTGGATGTGCTGGGAAGGTGGTTAGCGATCGCCTCTTTCGCTTTGGTAGGAATCATCTTGGCTTTGGGATTGTTACGGGGTGAAGAGATCAAGTTAATGTTTCTTACCGCCATCACCTTAGTAGTTGCGGCTTTACCGGAAGGATTACCCGCAGTGGTCAGCATTGCCTTGGCATTGGGAGCGCAACAGATGCTCAAACGCCGGGCGTTGATTCGCAATCTACCCGCCGTAGAGACGCTAGGATCTGTGACTACCATTTGCTCTGGCAAAACAGGTACTCTGACTGAGAACCGCATGGTAGTGACTGTTTTAGATGTAGCAGGTCGTCGCTTAGATTTAGCTGCCCATATGCGTTGGGCATCACCTGTTGTAGATCCTAGTCAAGCCAGCCCATTCTTACTCAGTCAACCACCTGCCCTAGCTTTATTATTAGCTGGTGCTACTCTGTGCAATAACGCCAGATTAGAGCCAGACTGGGAAGAACCGCGTTACTTTCGTGCCGTCGGCGACCCCATAGAGAATGCTTTAGTGATGGCTGCTGCACACCAGGGACTCTGGAAAGGTGAACTAGAACAGACCATGCCCCGTGTAGGTGAACTGTTATCTGACTTTGAGCGTCAGCGCATGACCACAATCCATCAATTGCCGACGGCGTTAGCGGAAATTTCCTGTGCATTGGAGACAGTTTGGCATTGGCATAGGGAGATCGGGGAAACTGCTCCTTATATTGCTTTCACCAAAGGCCGAATCAAGAGTCTGCTGGATGTTTCTAGCCAAGTTTGGGTGGATGGATGTGCTGAAGAACTCAATGAAGTTCGACGCGAACAGATTTTAACTGCTTATCACCAGCTGACACAAAATGGTTTACGGGTTTTGGGATTATCTTTTCGGTTGTGGCAATCACTTGATATTGCTGAGATAGAACAGGACTTGATATTTATTGGTTTGGTGGGGATGAATGATCCAGCAAGACCAGAAGTTAGGGATGCCGTACTACTTTGCAAGCAGGCTGGTATCCGTCCGGTAATGATTACGGGAGATCACCCCCTGACAGCTCAATATATTGCTCAAGAGGTGGGGATTGCTACAGGCGATTTTATTCTCACCAGTAATGATCTCTCCCACCTATCCCCAGAGGCGTTGGGAAATCTCGTCGAAGAAGTATCAGTTTACGCCAGGATTTCCCCAGAACATAAGTTTAATATTGTGCAGTTTCTCCAAAGACGGCGGCATATCGTCGCCATGACTGGCGATGGAGCTAACGATGCACCTGCTTTGAAAAAAGCTGATATTGGCATAGCAATGGGCATTAACGGTACTGATGTCGCCAGAGAAGCAGCCGATATGGTGTTGCTAGACGACAACTTCGCCACCATCGTTGCTGCTGTCAAAGAAGGGCGAATAATTTACGACAATATCCGCAAGTTTATTAAGTACATCTTAAGTAGCAATGTTGGCGAACTCTGCGTGATGCTCCTAGCTCCTTTTTTGGGAATGCCACTACCATTGTTACCACTCCAAATTCTCTGGATCAATATAACTACCGACGGTTTACCAGCCCTAGCTTTAGGCGTAGAACCTGCGGAAAGAGACACCATGAATCGCCCTCCTCATCCCCCCCATGAAAATATTTTTGGACGAGGCATGGGCAGAGATATTATCTGGATAGGTTTACTAATGTCTTTTGTCTCCCTAGTCACAGGATATTTGTATTGGCGTAGTAGCAATCCAGGCTGGCAAACAATTTTGTTTACTACTGTCACCCTATCTCAGATGGGTAACGCCTTGGCCATTCGCTCAGAACGAGACTCTCTTTGGCAAATTGGGTTGCTATCCAACAAGCCAATTTTGGCAGCAGTAATCCTCACGCTGGTTTTGCAACTGGCTGTCATATATCTCCCTGTTTTACAGAACATTTTTGCAACAGTAGCCCTATCACCATTAGATTTGGGTGTTAGTTTGATTCTAAGTACCCTGGTCTTCTGGGGTGTGGAACTGAAAAAATGGCTGATGCGCCGCAGGCATTTTTAAACAACCATCATAGCGGTTTGCAGTTGGGTAAAATATAGCCTATTTCTAGGGGCGTACAGATGTTCGCCTCTTTATGAATTCTATTCACCAGGATCTAATCCAAAAGACACATAACTCATTTATGCCCAAAGCCAGTGTATTTTCATCTCTGATTATAAAAAGATTGAAAGTGAGATATGACAATTTTCACAAAAAACTCAGTTCCTCTTAGAGCAAGAGTAGAAACTATGTCAGCCTTTTCTTTGCCATCTGTAAATCCTTCTAGAGCAGATAGCGAAGTTATTTTACATGCAAAGGTAGAGGCATTTTATTATGATAGATTTTTGGCCTTACGTAATGTTTACCTTCCTATCTACAAAAACCTAATTACAACTTTAATTGGACCTTCTGGCTGTGGTAAAAGCACATTACTCCGGTGTTTTAATCGTCTCAATGATCTTATTCCCCAAACTCGCTTACAAGGGCAAATTATTTTTAAAGGACGCAATATTTATCATCCTCTAGAAGATGCCGTAGTTCTACGCCGCAACATTGGGATGGTCTTCCAAAAGCCAAATCCCTTTCCAAAATCTATCTATAATAATGTTGCCTTTGGTCTCCGCATTCAGGGATATCGAGGAGATATAGATGAAATCGTTGAGCATTCATTACGTCAGGCTATCCTTTGGGATGAGGTCAAGAATAAACTTAAAGAAAATGCTCTATCTCTTTCTGGTGGTCAGCAACAAAGGTTGTGTATCGCGCGAATGCTGGCTGTACAACCAGAGATAATTCTTATGGATGAACCTTGCTCTGCTCTTGATCCAACATCAACCAAGCAAATTGAAGCATTAATAAAAGAAATTAAGCAACAACATACTATTGTGATTGTTACCCATAATATGCAACAGGCTTCACGAATCTCTGATATGACTGCATTTTTCAATACTGAAATGATAGAAGGAAGCCGTACTGGTGAATTAGTCGAATATGATCACACACCTGTAATTTTTCAAAATCCAACAAGAGAAATTACTCGGCAATATGTGAATGGTTATTTCGGTTGAATTTTAAATATTTTTCAATGGTATAATTTCATCTATTTATGGGTAGATTATTCTAATTTTTTATTGGAATGATTCGATAAATAAGCTGCATCATTTTACAGGTAAATCAGCAAAACAATTAATGAAATAAGAGTTTTTACAAAAAAATACTATGAGGAAATTATCTATTTTTTATTGATACAATAAAGGTGTAAACATTCAGGAGACAATGATGTTATGTCACCTAAAATTTTACCAGATGTTGAAAATTTAGTAGAAGACCTTGGCGTTCCGGGTATTGCCGCGATAGTGCTTCTGCCAGTTATCGTTCCAGTAGTAACGGGTGTTGGTAAACCAATAGCTAAAACAGCCATAAAAGGCGGAATTCTCCTCTATGAAAAGGGTAAAGGAGTAATTGCCGAAGTTGGTGAAACTTTTGAGGATACTATGGCTGAAGCCAAGGCTGAACTCGCTGAACAACAATCTGAAGCTCACATGGAGACAATTGAACCATCTACTAAATAAGTACACTATCAACTCTAAGGAAATCTATGCTAGTGGTTGAATGTTGTAGTGTACAGGTATAAAAATGCAATTTTTTTTGCAAGATGGGTGAAATATCCATCTTTTTTAGTATTTAAAATTTTTTAAAGTATCTAGAGTATATGAGACACAATTGGCTCAATTATGGTGATTTTCAAATATTGCTGAGACGGGTGTTACATAGAAATAAAAAGCCAAAAGTAGAATCTGATATTTCTACAAAATTATCAGCAAAACTTCTTGATATTTCTACAAAAGATTTAGAAATATTACTGCGATCGCTCAATACATCCATTGAAGGTTTAAGTGAAATTGAATCGGAAATTCATTTAGAAAAATACGGATTAAATGAAATTGCCCGTGAGAGACCACCAAAATGGTATATTCAGATATTTAAAACTTTTCAAAATCCTTTAGTTATTCTCTTGATATCTTTGGCAATCGTCTCCTTGATGACAGGTGATATCAAAGCCGCCGTGATTATTTTCATCATGGTTGTCTTTAGTGTGTTGCTACGTTTTTCTCAAGAGTTTCGTTCTAGTCTAGCCGCCGAAAAACTCCGAGAAATGGTCAAAACAACTGCAACTGTTAGCCGCAAAGATCAGCGTCAAGATATTCCCCCAGAAATGCTTCAAGAATATGGTATTACTCTCCATCCCCATGAAGCAGAAAGAAAAGAAATTTCCATCAAGTTTTTAGTCCCAGGAGATATTATTTACCTCTCAGCCGGAGATATGATTCCCGCAGATGTGAGATTAATTACTGCTAAAGATTTATTTATCAGTCAGGGTGCGTTAACAGGAGAATCTCTACCCGTAGAAAAACATCCTACTTTACCCGCAGGTCAAACCCAAAGCGAAAACCCACTAGAATTAGTGAACATTTGTTTTATGGGTACTAACATTGTTAGCGGTACAGGTACGGCAGTAGTGGTACAAACTGGTAGCAATACTTACTTAGGTGCATTAGCTCAAACTCTGGTCGGTCAGAAAACACTCTCTAGTTTTGACAAAGGAGTAAATGGCATTAGCTTCTTGCTATTGCGGTTTATGCTGGTCATTGCACCTTTAGTATTTTTCATCAATGGCTTAATTAAAGGTAATTGGACAGAGGCTTTCTTTTTTGCGTTATCTGTAGCTGTAGGGTTAACGCCAGAGATGCTACCGATGATTGTAACGGCTAATTTGGGTAGAGGTGCGATCGCTATGTCTGAGAAAAAAGTGATCGTCAAAAATATCGACTCCATCCAAAGCCTTGGTGCAATGGATATTCTTTGTACCGATAAAACAGGTACTCTCACCCAAGATAAAATTATTTTGGAAATGCACCTGGATGTTTATGGTGAAGAAAATGACGAAGTTTTAGAGTATGCCTATCTCAATAGCTTTTATCAAACAGGGTTAAAAAACTTACTAGATGTAGCTGTACTCGAACACATCGAGTTACACGAATCTCTGAAAGTTGAAAAAGATTTCCGCAAAATTGATGAAATTCCTTTTGATTTTATCCGCCGTCGGATGTCGGTAGTAGTAGAAGAAACTCATCACAAGCATATATTAATTTGCAAAGGCGCAGTCGAAGAAATTCTGCAAGTTTGTACCCAAGTCCAAGGTAATGAACAGATTGTACCGATGGATGAATCAGCCCACACCCAAACGCTGCAATTAGACAAGGATTTAAATGAAGATGGTTTACGGGTGATTGCTGTTGCTTATAAAGAACTACCACCCGACCAACTCACATACTCAGTTGTCGATGAGTCTAATCTGATTCTACTAGGGTTCATTGCTTTTCTCGACCCTCCTAAAGAATCAGCAGCCCAAGCAATTAACGCCCTGAATCGCAATGGCATCCAAGTAAAAATCTTAACAGGTGATAATGAAATTATTACTCGCAAAACCTGTAAAGATGTGGGTTTATACGTTCACCACACACTCTTGGGTAACGAAGTTGAAAAATTATCTGATGAGGAATTAGCAGAAATAGCAGTCACAACAACTATTTTTGCCAAACTATCTCCCCTACAAAAAGCTAGAATCATTCAAGTTTTACGCCGTAAAAATCACATAGTCGGCTTTTTGGGGGATGGAATTAATGATGCAGCAGCTTTACGAGAAGCTGATGTTGGTATCTCTGTGGACACAGCCGTAGATATTGCCAAAGAGTCAGCAGATATTATCCTGTTAGAAAAAAGCTTGTTGGTACTGGAAGCAGGTGTAAATGAAGGGCGCAAGACCTTCGGCAATATTGTTAAATATATCAAAATGGGTACAAGTTCCAACTTTGGCAATATGTTCAGTATGTTGGGAGCAAGTGCCTTGCTACCATTTTTACCAATGAATCCAGTACAAATACTTTTAAATAATCTACTCTACGATTTTTCCCAAACTGGCATTCCCTTCGATCATGTAGATCCAGAATACCTAACTAAACCGCGTAAATGGCAGATTAATGATATCCAGAAGTTTATGCTCTACATCGGCCCCATGAGTTCGATTTTTGACTATGGGACATTTGCTTTAATGTGGTTTGTCTTTGGTGCTAACTCGGTAGAAAAACAAGCACTATTTCAAACAGGTTGGTTTGTCGAAAGTTTATTAACCCAAACCCTCATTGTTCACATTATCCGTACTGCGAAAATTCCCCTCATTCAAAGTACAGCAGCGTTGCCTACGCTACTAGTGACCGTGACAATTATGACACTGGGAATTTATATTCCTTTCTCTCCGATTGCATCCGGTTTAGGATTTGTGCCTTTACCCGCCAGCTATTTTCTCTGGTTAGGGTTGATTTTATCTAGTTACTGTGTATTGACACAGTTAGTAAAAACCTGGTTTGTGAAAAAATACGGCTACAACTAAACAACACCTCCAGCAACCGCCTTGAGTGGGGTCAGGATTCCACGCTCAGAGGTTTGACATTCCATATTTCTGGCAATATTCAAGAATCGTCCGATCTGAGGAAAATTTGCCAATTCGAGCTATATTCATCAGTAAGATTGGCAATGTGCTTCAAGCCGGGATCGTTTCACAGAGAAGTAAACCCCTAAAAAAATCGCCCCCTGAATGAGTTCAGGAGGCGCGGAGATTTGTACAGACGTAGCGGTGCTACGTCTTGATAATTTAGCTGGCGACGTATTCTTTGACATTGGCTCGACGGCGACGCAGATGAGCTAGTGCTTGATGTTCTAATTGGCGGACGCGTTCACGACTGAGGTTCAATCGTTCACCGACTTTCGCCAAGGACAATTCGTTACCGTCTAGTAAGCCAAAGCGCAAGGCTACGACTTCTCGCTGTTGGGGTGTGAGTTCTGCCAAGAGAGTATTCAAGTCTTGGCGCAAGAATTCTTGAGTGGTGTAATACTCTGGTGATGGGCCTTCATCTTCGAGCATTTCTTGCAGTTCTGTATCCTGGTTGTCACCAACTTTCACATCGAGAGAAACTGGTTGACGCGCCATGTTCAGATACTCACGAATCTGAGCAGGTTCTAGTTCTAGTTCTTTGGCGATTTCTGCCGGTGAAGGAGAACGCCCCAAGGTTTGAGCTAGTTCGCGTTGAACTTTTTTGATTTTGTTTAGTTTCTCGGTAATATGGATAGGTAACCTGATGGTACGACCTTGTTGAGCGATCGCACGGGTAATCGCTTGGCGAATCCACCAGTAAGCGTAGGTTGAGAATTTGTAACCCCTCATCGGGTCAAACTTCTCTACGCCTCTTTCTAGTCCTAGAGTTCCTTCTTGGATTAAATCTAGGAACTCCATGTTCCGCTTTTGGTATTTCTTGGCAATCGCCACTACCAAACGCAGGTTCGCTTCAATCATTTTTTGCTTGGCTCGCTTACCCTGAGTTACAGTCTGTTTCACCTCTGTTTCAGACTTTTGAACGTGGTCAGCCCACTCTGGTAAACTCGGTTCTCGATCCAATTTTTTCGCTAAAGCCTCTTTAGCGTCAATCAGCGACATCATTTGCTGCACCTGCTTCCCGTAAACAATCTCTTGCTCACGGGTGAGCAGGGGTACACGACCAATTTCGCGCAGATAGGTTCGCACCATATCAGCCGTGAATTTGGTATTTGTGTCTTCTGTGTGGGTGTTAACAGTAGGCATTGGTGCGTTGTCCTCTACTCCGTAAACACAATCAATATTGAGTAACAAATTTAGCTAGTAAACATCGTCCGCATCTCACAGAACTCAAGGCGCTACCAAACTTAAACAATTTCATGTATCCGTTTTCTAGAAGGCGCTGCCTTGAGATAGGTTCCCCTACCATCCGACAATGTTTTAATGTCTTACAAGCACAGTGGTCAATTTTCCAGAATTCTTTCTCTATTTCAGTTACTGGCAGTAACTGGTCAATACGAAGTCAGTATGAGTTCCACTTAGTTTTATATTAAGACAAATCAGGTGGATAGTAAAGTAGCCAAAAGAAGGATATGGATTATAGTGTAAAATTGCTTTTTTTATAAAAAGATTTTTAAGTTCCTTAGAAAAGCTAACTATACCTATAGTGACGCGAAAACCCCCTCTTCTGTTGCCTGCCAGTAGGGAGATAACCGAACTGTATGGGGTAAGGGTTTACTACTTACGTAGTTAGTTGTCGGTTGTCAGAGACGCGATTAATCGCGTCTGTACAGTTGTCTCTGCTGCTCTGCTCCCCCTGCTTCTCACACTAGAATCCCAAATCGGCTTTGGCTAGTTCAGCTGCTGCGAATACTTCTGCGTCTGGTTTTTCTTCCCATGCTGCATCGCCAATTTCCGCATAGAAGGTTGAATCATAGGGGCGAGTCCGGACTACCACAGGCATAGGTACGGCATGACCTAAAATTAAAGCTTGTTGCTTGGAGTCTAGCTTGGCTAAAACTGACCTGAGACCACCAGCCCCTGATACGCCGGTGAAGATGGCATCAATGTCTTTGTCGTCATTTAGTAAGGCGGTGATGCGTGTCCCAATTTGGGACATAACTTCATTATCTATGCCTGAAGGTCGTTGATCAACTACCAAAAGGGTGACGAAATATTTACGCAGTTCACGGGCAATTGTGCCGAATATAGTACTTTGAACGATCGCCGGGTCTAGAAAGCGATGCGCTTCTTCTATTGTAATCATTAATGGCGTTGGGCGATCGCTGGGATTTTTGCTTTGTAGGAATTTATCAGCTTTGCGGACGTAATGCTCATGAATCCGTCTGGTGATCATGTTAGTCACCAGCATATAAGAGAGCATATTCGACTGGGAACCAAATTCTATAACGACATTTTTGCCGGCTTCTAAAGATTGTAAAATTTTATTAATATAATTTTGGGGGCAAACTGCCCGCATATATTTAAGACCATCTAAGCGTAAGAGTTTACGCTGTAACGCCATAATTGAGCCTTTGTGTCCCCGCTTCTCATCACAAAACATCTCAATTTCTTCATTAGTCATATTCAGCAGTTGGACAATCCAAGATTTGCCGAATTCACTATATAAGATGTTGGCGTTATCTAAGGCTGCTTCCGATAAGCCTAAATCTCGACTACATAATTTAATATCTTCGACTTCGATTTGCTCATAACTCAAATAAAGTTCTTGGGAATCTCTGACACCCCGGCGCTTGGTTGATTCCGGGTCGAGGGTATATACTTCGACTCTCCCCGGAAACAGTTGCTTGAGTCCCTTAACGGTGTTGACATTCTTTCCTTCCGCTACTGCTTCCCAGCCATATTCGGAGTGCATATCAAATATCAAGTTAACCGCCGCATTCTTACGAATCACCCCAGCTAAGAGTAAGCGGGTGAGGAAAGATTTACCCGTACCCGATTTACCAAACACTCCGTTACTACGTTCGACAAACCGATTTAAATCAATACATACGGGAACATCCATATCTAAGGGTTTACCAATGGAAAAGTTTTTCCGTTGGATGTCGTCTTCCCAACCAAACACTCGCCGAAAATCATCCACGCTGGCTTCATAAACTTGGCTGAAGTGACTGGGGATAGTTTTCACGGGGAGTAATTCCATCGTCGTACTAGTTTGGGGTTGAAAAGAAGCCAAACCTGTGGAAGATGGGACAAAAGGATTTACAGATTTACCATCTGTTGCTGTCAAAGACTCATTAGATTCAGGGGTGAACATTAGCATTGGTGAGAGGTTAATCGTTCCATAAGTCCCACTCCCGGCTAAAACGTCCCGTAAAAAAGTGTCCTCCCAACTGGGGGGACTAGCAATAATGCGCGCGTTAGCAGTTCCCAAGGCTACATCTGTCAGCATACAGAAAAAGCGCGATCGCATCCCTTGGACTACCAAAAACTTACCTACCCGCATATCCTCAACGGAAATATCCGGGTGTAAGCGCACTTCTAAACCCTCAGTGAGAGAACCTTGAATTACTGAACCTAATGGTTGTTGTGGATTGTCATTGGTCATTAGTCATTAGTCAGTTGTCAGTTGTCAGTTGTCAGTTGTCAGTTGTCAGTTGTCAGTTGTCAGTTGTCTTCCCCTGCTCCCTCTGCTCCCCCTGCTTCCCTCGCCACTACCTAATCAATTTGAATAGACGTAGGCGCGCCACCGGTGGGTGGTTTACCAATTAGGGGTTTGCGGAATTGGGTGTAGATGCGATCGCGCCAGGCAAAAAAGGCTGCATAATCAGGGTTATCGGCTAATGATGGTACACCTTTACCTGCAATACTGGCGGGTAAGTCTAAATAAGAACCCTCTGGGAATTTTAACAGTATTGATAAACCAGCTACGGCTAAATCAGCCAAAGTGGGTTCGTCCCCGGTTAAATAAGGACTATCTGCTAACAATAGTGTAAGTGCTTCTAGGTCTTGTTTTAAATCTGCGATCGCTGACTTAACCACATCTGGACTATAACCAACACCAAATCCCAAAACTGTCAGCAAATCTGTGGGTACGCCTTCAACTAAGGTTTTGAGTACGTCTGGTGTGGAGGTGGGTAATAAAGCTTTGCGGAAACTTTGGTCTTGACTGATAGCTGAAAATAGTGCTTTTCTTCCTTTAATACCGATGGACTCATCAGCCCATTCTTCTATTAATAAAGTTAAACCTCTTTGTTTGGGGTCTGTTGGTAAAAGAGGACGGTCTGGATATTCTAAGTCTAAATATTTGGCGATCGCTGTTGAGTCGGAAATATATCTGTTACCATCTTTCAAGACTGGCACTTGTTTTTGTCCAGTTAACCTGAATAACTCTACCTGTCCAATTCCTGGGGTAACCTCAATTTTGCGATATTCTAATCCTTTGTAATCGAGAATTAGCCGTACTTTTTCTGAGTATTGGGAGAACTCCCATTGGTATAATTCTAACATAATTTATCTCTCTTTACGGAGTAATCAATCAACTTCCTAATTGTAACTGTACTTTCAGTAAATTTCCGGTGTAAATCATTAATTTCCCACCTCATTTATCAGGGAGATAAAGTCTATTTTTTCCTATTTATTTTTGTCAAATATCGATTTTTGTTTTATATTATTTTGGGAACGCCTATTTGCACTTAATCATCATTTGCACAGTAATTATATTTTGTTTTTACTGCTATAGTCTCAGCTTGTGCTGAAAAAAAACTAAATAGTTTCCTTTACCTATTACCTGAATCCAAAAAGTGTAATTAAGCCATGCTGCGTCAATAAAAATCAAAGCAGACTGCTATACATAAATCCTATTTGGTTATGGAAAAATTTAAGTATCTGTGGGCTGGGAATTACCCACCACAAAAGTAATACGATGGACAATGCCCATAGGCATATTTCAGAAATCCAGGATGAATCCCATATATTATTTCTGTGTTAAATACAAATTAGTTATCAGATTTTTCCACACACAGCATATTTTTGAATACAAATCTTACTTCTGTGGTTAGATTTTGTTGGTTGGAAAATGTTATAAATCTTTATGTAACCTAATTCAAATTAAAACAAACAAAAATTATGAGGGTGAATCAAAACAAACTGCTGACCAATTTGGTAGGTGTAGTGACGTTAGCAGGCGCTAGCCTCTCAATCACCTTACCATCGGGAGCAAGAGAAGTATTAAATCCCAATCCTACTATTTTCCAAGAAGCTCACTATAATCGGGGTCAACGGATTCAAGCAAATGTTAACCAGATAACAAAAGACAACAGCAAGAAACAGGTAGCACAAAATACAGGACGTACTAATCCTAGACCAAGTATTTTTAACGAGCCTCCCTATAACCGTGGTAGCCGTACTTCACCCACTCCAGTTACTCCTCCAGAAACCCAACCTACAACAGAAACACCCACAACACAACCACCAGCAGCAGAAACAACTAACACAGACTCGAAAAATCTGTTAGCGTTGGTGCAATCAAATAACTCTTTTACCACTCTCAACAAAGCATTACAAGCAGCCGGACTAACAGAAACTTTACAAGGCAAAGATAACTTAACAATTTTTGCTCCTACCGATGCTGCATTTGCTAAATTGCCACAAGATGCTCTACAAGCATTATTACAACCAGATAATAAAGAAGTATTACTCAAGGTGCTAACTTACCATGTTGTTCCTGGTAATGTTTTATCCACTGATTTGAAATCTGGTGAAGTGAAAAGCGTCGAAGGTGGCACAATTAATGTAAAAGTTGATAAGCAAGGTGTCAGCGTCAACGATGCGAAAGTAATACAAGCAGATATCAAAGCCTCTAATGGCGTAATCCATGCGATCGATACAGTAATTTTGCCTGCTGATTTGTAGAATTTTGGTAGCCAAGATGATTGGCTAAAAATTAAAGCTCTAGTACTCAACCGAATTAATTTTGACAGGTTATTCTCCTGATAGCCGACTTTTTTAAAAGGTCGGCTATCTATGACCTATCATAATGTGTTTGCTGGACTAATAGTAAAAAATCCCCCTTCAAAAGTTACTGTGAAGGGGGGTTATTATTTAATGTCCTCATTAACCTAATTAAACAGAGTTAAATTACGAATTACTTCTTGGCAATTACCCAAACTGCGTGAACAATTCCCGGAATATAACCGAACAAAGTCAAAAGTATATTAATCCAAAAATCCTTACCTATACCAACTTGTAGAAATACTCCCAAAGGTGGGAAGAAAATAGCACATAAAAGCCGAATTAAATCCATATTGACCTCCTTGTTAGTTAATCCTTATTAAGGAAACGTAAAACATATGGCTTGAGAATGAAAACCCCCATCCAACCACCACATACAAAACTAGTCATCCGCCACTAATTTTGGCTTTGTAGCCTAACTTAATCAAAATCTCTAAAATTTTCTGTTTATGTTCACCTTGAATTTCAATTTCGTTATCTTTAACCGTTCCACCTGTACCACATTGAGTTTTTAACTGTTTTACTAAATCTGCCAATACTTCTGGTTTAGTTTGAAAACCAGTTATCACAGTGACAGTTTTTCCTTTGCGGCCGGCGCGAGTAGCCTGCACTCTGACATTTTGTTGTTGTGGAGGTAGTTCGGGAGTTGGTCTTTCTAAGGCGGCGGAGTTATCGTTGCCAAATTCACGATACACAAAGCGCTTGTCAGAAGATTTGGAATTGGAAGAAGACATAGAATTTACTGAATACGAAAAATTAGATTTGTCAGTGTTCGGTTGTTTTGGAATTTTGGGGTATATTTTTGGGCTATATATCTATTACAAATTAAGAATTGGCAATTACGAACTAGTTTAATGTCTTTCTTGTGAAGCTACACTGTATTATCTGTGCCTCAGACTTTCCTATAATAATTAAGTCTATCCCATCATCAAAAATCATTCCGTGACTACCACTCCCCTTTCTCCAAGTACCCCCTCAAATGCTCAGGTTCCCGATATCCAAGGACGCTTTGGACGCTTTGGCGGTAAGTATGTGCCGGAAACCTTGATGCCGGCTTTGGCTGAATTAGAAACAGCTTATCAAAAATACCGCCATGACCCTGGTTTTCAAGCAGAACTGCAACAATTATTACGGGACTACGTAGGACGTGCGACACCGTTGTATTTTGCAGAACGCCTCACTGCCCATTATGCCCGACCAGATGGTACAGGAGCGCAAATTTACTTAAAACGCGAAGATTTAAATCATACAGGTGCTCATAAAATTAATAACGCCCTTGGTCAAGTATTATTAGCCAAGCGCATGGGTAAGCAGCGCATTATTGCCGAAACCGGTGCTGGACAACATGGTGTAGCAACGGCTACAGTTTGCGCTCGGTTTGGGTTGGAATGTGTGATTTATATGGGTGTTCACGATATGGAACGCCAAGCTTTGAATGTGTTTAGAATGCGGCTGATGGGGGCTGAAGTTCGTCCAGTAGAGGCTGGGACTGGAACTCTCAAGGACGCTACATCTGAGGCAATTCGGGATTGGGTGACGAATGTGGAAACTACTCACTACATTTTGGGTTCCGTCGCCGGGCCTCATCCTTACCCAATGATGGTACGGGATTTTCATGCAGTCATTGGGCAAGAAACTCGCGCTCAAGCTTTGGAAAAATGGGGTGGTTTACCCGATATTCTCTTGGCTTGTGTGGGTGGCGGGTCTAATGCGATGGGCTTATTTTACGAGTTTGTGAATGAGTCATCCATTAGGTTAATTGGAGTAGAAGCAGCTGGGGAAGGTGTCAATACAGAAAAGCACGCTGCCACCTTGACAAAAGGGCGCGTTGGTGTATTACACGGGGCGATGAGTTATCTGCTGCAAGATGAGGATGGCCAGGTAATTGAAGCGCACTCGATTAGCGCGGGGTTAGATTACCCTGGTGTGGGGCCAGAACACAGCTATTTGAAGGATGTTGGTCGTGCAGAATATTACAGTGTGACGGATGAGCAAGCTTTGGCTGCGTTCCAGCGATTATCCCGCTTGGAAGGAATTATCCCAGCCCTGGAAACAGCCCATGCGATCGCCTACTTAGAAACCCTCTGTCCTCAACTTGACGGTAGCCCCCGCATTATTATCAACTGCTCTGGACGCGGTGATAAAGATGTCCAAACTGTAGCTAAGTTTTTAATCCCACAATAAATCTATCTAAAGATAGATATTTTGTTAAAGATTTATAAATTTACGCAGGCTGTTTTGCAGCATTTTTCGGGAAAATTTAGCGAAAAATCAGACTTATAGGGGAGGGCGATCTGTGCGATCGCCTTCTTATTGATGAAAATCTATGAATTTAAAAGTTATCAGAGAATATTCAAAGGGATAAGGATAGAACCAAAGATATACAGAGCCACAGCAAATTTGTTCAAATCCAGGCGGTTTGTTTAGATGAACTGGAAGTTTACTCTCAGCAACTACGTCTGTGATTGCCAATGCTTAAAACAACAATTTACGCCGTTGCGTTAGGAACTTTCGCTCTCACCAGTGGAGCGAGTGCAGTTTCTCTCCAAATTCAACCTCCTGCACCCAAGTCTTCATCTATTTCCAGCGATCGCCTTCTCGCACAATACAGTTTTCCGAGACAATATAATCGTCTTCCCGCAAGATATCCTGGGCAATCTTACCCCCAAAGACCCTATAATCCCTCAGGTGGACAAAATAATCCTTCCAGCCCTTCAGGTGGACAAAATAATCCTTCCAGCCCTTCAGGTGGACAAAATAACCCTTCCAGCCCTTCAGGTGGACAAAATAACCCTTCCAGCCCTTCAGGTGGACAAAATAACCCTTCCAGCCCTTCAGGTGGACAAAATAACCCTTCCAGCCCTTCAGGTGGGCAAAATAATGGCAACTCAGCCTCTATAGAACAGGCAGTTTTCGATCAAGTTAATCAATACAGACAGTCCCAGGGCCTACCAGCATTAACCCGGAACGCTAGCATTGACGAGCAAGCCAGAACTCACAGCCAAAATATGGCTAGTGGTAAAGTTCCCTTTAGCCACCAGGGATTTGATCAGCGTGTGAAAGCGCTGAATATGCCCAACAAATCCGCAAGTGAAAACGTTGCTTATAACCAAGATAAAGACCCAGCAACACGCGCAGTGCAAAGTTGGCTCAAAAGCTCAGGACACCTAGCCAATATTAAAGGTAATGCCAACTTGACTGGGGTTGGTGTTGCTGTTAACGGTCAAGGTGTAGTTTATTTCACCCAAATTTTCATTCGTTCTTAGAACATTGAGGGTGGGGGATGATGAGCGTCAGAAATCATTACTGCCTCATTACCCTCATTTCTTTCTTCACTGGGCGAACAGTAATATGGGGCGAGGTTCCATCGAATTCACGTTTTTTGAGAAAAATTTATCAAAGCGGCGGGAAACTCCATCCCCTTGTAGGTGACGAATTTTAACCATAAGATGGTTTTATATGCTACAAATGGCGAACGAAATCGTTAGACGCTTAGATGCGTGTGCAGTTTTAGTAATTTGTCCCCAATTTTAAGGCTGATTAAACTGCAAAAGTATCCTGTTATATAACTTAGACAGTAGAAGTTAGAGTATAGGTCTTATAAGTATGTACACAAAGTAATTCTTCATGTCCCGACAACCTGCTTTTGGCATCGCTATAAGTATGCTTGTCCTTGCCGGAGGATTAATGGCTCCTCTAATACCAGGTCACTCTTCTACAAAACACGCCACTGGTGATTCACCGTTGTCGATTTTTTCTCATCAGGTTGCTACCACTACTACTACAACCTTTCAAACTACTGCTTTGGAAAAATCAGTATTTGAGCAGATTAATCGGTATCGGATGTCTAGAAGACTACCAAAGTTGACCTTAAATGCGAGGATCACTCAGCAAGCAAGAGTTCACAGTCGAAACATGGCTAGAGGTAGAGTTCCGTTTAGCCATCAAGGATTTGAGCAACGAGTGAATGCTATTCCTCTTCGCTACAACAGTGCTGCCGAAAATGTGGCTTTTAATCGGGGATATGACGATCCAGCAAACGAAGCTGTGATTGGTTGGATAGATAGTCCTGGTCATTTAAAGAATATCAAAGGCAATTTCAATATGACTGGTATTGGCGTTGCCACTAATGCCCAAGGGGAAGTTTATCTGACACAAATTTTCTTGCGTACTCGATAGATGGAATTGTGGGTTTTTTAGACAATAATAGTGTAGTGTCGGTGACTCGTCGGCAGATACTGCATATATTATTGAGTGATTCATGACATTACAAGATTTCCAAGTTGGCGATCGCGACCTTAGTGACGCTGCTGTTGACCAATATTTACAATCAGAGGCGATCGCTGTCGATACAGAAACGATGGGATTGTTACCCCAGCGCGATCGCCTGTGCTTAATTCAACTATGCAACCCAGAGGGTAAGGTAACTGCAATCCGTATAGCCAGAGGGCAAACCGCAGCGCCTAATCTCAAAAAACTCCTAGAAGCAACAAACGTCCTCAAAGTTTTCCACTTCGCTCGGTTTGATGTGGCTACCTTGCGTCACCATCTGGATATTCATGTCCAGCCAATTTTCTGCACCAAAATCGCCAGTAAGTTAGCCCGCACTTACACCAATCGCCACGGACTTAAAGATTTGGTGTATGAGTTGGAACAAGTAGAACTAGATAAAAGCGCTCAAAGTTCGGATTGGGGAAACGCTGCAAATTTAACTGACGCACAACTCAGTTACGCCGCCAATGATGTCCGCTATTTACTCAGCGCCCAGCAAAAGTTAGTCGCCATGCTCAAACGCGAAGAACGCTGGGAACTAGCACAACAATGCTTTCAAGTCCTACCAACAATTGTTTCTCTAGATTTATTACAGTTCAAGGATTTGTTTGAACATTAAATTAATCACTAGTCACTAGTCATTAGTCAAATGTCCAAACCAATGACCAATGACCAATGACCAATGACTACTAAACTTCCTTCTTCTGATTCTCTAAATGATTTTGCATTCGAGAAACAACGTTGTAGTCATCCGCACCTGCGGGAGTTCTGGACTCAATAATTCCTTCGGTAGGGCCACCAATCGCCTTCCATGCAGCTAAACCACCCTTGAGTTCAGAGACGTGGTTAAAACCAGCCGAACGCAGGAGATTTACTGCTTGGGAGGTTTGCTCATCACCTGCACCATAAACATAAATATCACGGCTTTTTTCTAAGGACGATGAGGCTCTGTCTACTAAGTCCTCAATGGGCATTGCCATCGCACCCATAATATGTCCATTGTTATAGGTAGAGCGATCGCTTACATCTAATATTGTAAAAGCTGGTTCGCCCCACTCTAAACGAGATTTGAGTGCATGAACATCAGATTGTGGTTCAATGGGTGGTTGCTGAGGAATAATACGGCCTAATGGATTATTAGTCATAACCTAACTATTAACTGCTAATGGAATTAACAGCAATTTAGCTAACTTTATCCGCTCATTTTCTCTGGCTGTGGTATGAATATCGTCTATTTATCTCTTTTGGTAGACTAAAAATAATTCATCCTCAATTTTTCGTTTTAGTCTACTATCCAAGGCATATCTTAGACAATCTCTTAGTAATTTATTAGCTTCAAAATATTGTTGTAATAGTCGAACCTGTTGCTGATTAAATTGCCAGTCATAACCAATATTACGATATTTAATTATCTTGCTTCTCAATTGCTGGTTCCATAATTTACCATTTTCATACCACCAATATACTACTTTTTCAAGGTTACCTTCTGCGCTGGGTAATCCTCTTTTTAGCTTTTGTAATTCTTCTCTAAATTCAGCATCGTTAACTACATTAATAGCTTCATCAAAATTAATATTGAGAGCGTAGATATAATTAAAAGCATGAGCATGATGCAGATTTTGTTCAAAACCAAGTTCTAGCTCACTCACACAGTTCAGAGTACTAAAAAGCAACTGATCCAGAGCTAATTCAGAATTAAAAGATAGATTATTAAATAAATCTCCTGCTAACACATCATTGGCACTATGGGTAAAAGTGCAACTACAAATTATGTAAAAGGCACGAGCAGCAAATACTTGCTGTGAATTAACCACTTCACTAGTTTTTTGATGCAGCCAAACTAAATAACTTTGAATCTTTTCATCAGCAGCTACAAGTTCATCAATTTTATCTTTCATTAATTGCAGTATTTCATCAGGGTTGTCTAGCATACTGACAATTAAAAATAATAAGTTATGCCAACGCTCCTCACCTATGTGGTTAATTAATAACTGCCAATTATAATTTTGAGCATCATCAACAATATATTTTGCAGTGAGATATTCTTGAAATGCCAAATGGGAAAAAGAATCAATCCCCCTAGCCCGTTCTACTAATAAACCATCTTGTGCTTCAATTCCTTGCAGAACAGCTATACTGTGCTGCTGTAAATCAATGGTATTTGATTGGTTGGATAAATAATCACATATTAGGTTTTGAATTTTATCTGAGGTAAAAAAATAATCTCCTTTCACAAAAGTATGGACAGCAAGGTAACAAAGCAGCTTTTTCTTATTTGCTAAATTTAAATGTGCATAGAAATCATCTCTTTTGATACCTCTAGTTTCATCCCATCTAGCCAGTAAAATATTCAGTGCCTGTTCATATAAGTTTGCCGGCTTATAGGGAAATTGCATCTTAACTCTAAATACTAGACACAAAAGATGTAATAAAATTGGTGTATTAGCTAATTCTCGGATACGCTGATTTTCTGGTAAGTTTAGTTGCTGGGTAAATATATTGCAAGTTGATTCACCTTCTTTGCTTGACAGATGAGCTACTGCCATAAACCATTGCCTGACAAAAACATCTCTTTGTTGTTCTTGAAAATCTGCAATTTCTACCTCAGTGAAACCTTGAAATCTATATTTTTGGGCAGAAACTCGGCAAGTAATTACAAATTGATTTTTATAAAATGTCTGAATAAACTTGCGGATTTCTCTGATAACTTTATCTACATGACTCAATGGCACTTCATCTAAAGCATCAAGTAAAATTAGTGCTTTACCGCCAGCAAGTACTGCTAAAGTTGATTCTTCTTCAACTCCATTGCAACTAAATTCTTGAAGTAAGTACTGTAGAAGATTTAACTCACTCTCACGTTGAGTATCTTCAGCAAATTCCTTTAACCTAATAAAAATAGGTACTTGATTGGGTCGTAATTTACCATGATTACATTCCATTGCTAGATACTGTAAAAATGTTGTCTTACCAGACCCAGGTTTACCCAACAGCATCAACTTTGAATAGCGCGATATGGCATCTAACCCTGCTAATGCTCTTTGATGGTTTCCTTGTCCAAACCCCTGAAAGTTAGACTCAAGACACCAATCGTTCATTAGGTCAGAAATTTCCCGCCATTGCTGACTGGTTATCTCCTCCAAAATACTCACAGGAGTGTAAATTTCACTTAAGGGAATTGCCTGAGCAATATCTAACATTTGTAGAGTACAGCACTGGTCTTGAATTTTCTCCTGACGCTTTTGGCGCACTTCCCTTACCAACACATCAAGGTCAATTCCTTTGGGTTGTAATGTAGTCTCTGATATTGCTTCCTCCGCTAAACCAACAACTTTTTGCCATGATAGTCCTAGTTGTTGGCAAATTTGCACAAAACAGCTGCGAGATACTGGCTCTCCCGCGAAAAACTTGGAGACTGGTTGACGTGTAATCCCTAACGCAGCTGCTAGTTTTTGTTGAGTCAAGGTTTTGTCGGTTAGGGCTGTTTTCGCGGCTCTAATACCTTCAGGCGAAGCTCTCAGTCCTTGGCTGGTCATACTCTCAGCTAAAATGTGTTATTAAATACGATTTTTTTGGTAGCTGCACGCAGACACACTCCGGACAAATACTCATATCTCCCCGTAGGTAGTTTTTTTATGAGTTAAATCAGAGTAGGCTATATCACGGATTTTTTGGATGGGATTGTTGCGTGGCTTTGTTTGGAAGCCAACTAGATTGATTTAGAGAAGTTCTACAAATTGGGAAACACACTGAAAACTATTAACTTCTCTCAACAGTGAAGATTCGTCATTTTAGCACGTAAGCAGAAAGACATACCAAGGTTATACAAAAGTCATACATTTTGTTTGCATAATCATGGCTGAACTTTTCATAAATTTAATGGAAAATTAAGTGTAGCTAAGTAATACAGAAATAATGTATTCCTGTCAGATATTGTCAGTCTACGTATTCACTAGAGGTAGACTTCAACCAACGCTCCTTACTAGAAGCGCTCATAACACAATCACCTTAACGGCTGTCTCTTGTGTAGGAGCATAACAAACAGCAAAACGCTAGATAAACAATAGGCTATAACAATCGCTGAAATAATATGGTGATGCTTTCCGCTACAAACCCCAAAATTCTTGTTGTAGATGACGATTTTGGAGTCCGTAACCTCATATATCGCTTTTTAAGTCGCAAATATCAAATAGAGTCTGCGGCTGACGGTAAAACAGCTTTGTCATTGTTTGAGCAATTCAACCCAGCCTTGGTGATTCTTGATTGGAATCTTCCCGATACTAGTGGCTATAGTCTTTGTCAAGAAATGCAGAGCCGTAATAACGTCTTGGTGATGATCTTGACTGGAAGAACAGAGGAAGCTGACAAAATTAAAATCCTGGCGGCTGGTGCTGATGACTTCATTACTAAGCCATTTAGTTTGGCTGAAATTGAAGTTCGTGTCCAAGCTCTTTTAAGACGTATCCGCTCTATTAAACCTTCTCCTTCACAACGCTTGATCTTTAAGCAGCTAGCAATTAACCCAGAAGGAAGAGAAGTAACTCTGAACGATAAACCTCTGAATCTCACCGCTTTGGAGTTTAATATTCTCCATTTCTTAGCTAGTCATCCTGGTCAAGCTTGGAGCCGTCCTCAATTGATTCAAAAAATTTGGGGTTGTGACTATGTAGGAGATGGACGGGTGGTTGATGTACACATCGGACAGCTACGTAAAAAGTTAGAATCTGATACCAGTATACCGGAGTTTATTAAAACTGTTCGCGGTTACGGTTATAAGTTTGAAATACCAGAATCTACACCAATTTAAGCCAGGAAAACAAGAGTTTACCTGAATAAAAAAGTTCACTCACACATTTCTATCAGGGTGTGGCTATTTATAATTTGACTGTTTATTTACATCTTCTTTTTTGATACTTGCAATCAGGGTCTTCTAGATAAAAAACATCCAAAATGTAGAGTGCGTCAGTATGAATAATTTCTCGGCACAGCTAAGCTTTCTCTCACTGACGCGCCCTACTAACTAAATCAGCAACGTATTCAAAATTATTTTTCCAAACCTAACCTTTGACTAACCAACTCAGCCGCTAATACGATCGCCTCCTTCATACTAGTAGCATCAGCAATACCTTTACCGGCAATATCAAAAGCTGTTCCGTGGTCTGGGGAAGTACGGACAAAAGGTAAACCTATAGAAGTATTCACAGCCCGGTCAAATGCCATCAGTTTGACAGGAATTAAACCTTGGTCGTGGTACAGTGCCAGGTAGCCATCAGCAGAGTGCTGCACAACCCCATTACCATACCAAGCTTGACCAGGCTTAACCCACATCGTATCCGGGGGAATCGGCCCATCTAGCTGGAAATTTGGGCGTTTTTGTCGTTCTGACTCTAACCAAGGAATTAACCAATCTAGTTCTTCTGTTCCCAGTTGTCCTTGTTCGCCACTGTGGGGATTTAAACCAGCGATCGCAATTCTCCCACTAGTGATGCCAAAATCTTTCTCTAAACACTCCACCAACAAATCTAATTTTTGCGTCAGCAATGGCGGTGTTAGTGTATCCGCCACTTGACGTAAAGGTATATGGGTAGTTGCGAGTAAGGCTCTCAGTGTCCAACCAGTGTGAGGCGATCGCGCGACAAATAACATCCCAAAGCGATCAACACCAGACTTTTCAGCTAGCAGTTCCGTTTGTCCTGGGTAATTATAGCCTGCGGCTTTCCATGCAGATTTAGCTATGGGGCCAGTCACAATTCCATCAAATTCACCCGCTAGGGTTTGGGCGATCGCATATTCCATATAAGTGAAACTGGCTGCACCACTAGCCGCGTTACCAGTTCCTACATTTATCTGTCCCGCAATTTCTTGATCAATAGTTACATCAATGATTTTTAATAAATTAGGATCAGCCAAAGGCGCTAAATTTTCAGTCAAGCTTAGTTGTTGATACGTCTTTATGAGTAAATTTTTATTACCTACTACAGTTAAGTCATAGTGATGACCGATTTCTAAATCAGCCAAAGCTTTTAAAATCACTTCTGTCCCGATTCCGCCAGGATCTCCCACTGTTAGAGCTAAACGTGGGCGATATTTTTCAGGTGTATTTACTGTCTGATTTTGATTTAATTGGTACATATAAGTACTTTAGAGAAGAATTTTTTGCTTGATTCCATCTCCCAATAGTAGGGATTGACTATCAAACTAGTTTAAAATTGTTTACACAGGTCTAATCCAAATACAAGGGGCTAGGGATTAGAGGCTAGAAGAAGCAGGAGGGCAGAGAAGCAGATGAGGGAGAATGAACAAATTATCATTCAATACTCATTACTCAGCACTCATGAATTAGCACTTCTGACTCCTGTGCCTGGATAAGACCAAAAAATCAAAATTTATTCGTCAAGGAGAATCACATTAAATGAGCGGCGAACTTCTGAATGCAGCTTTGTTATCTTTCGGCTTAATCTTCGTAGGTTGGGCTTTGGGTGCTTTACTATTGAAAATCCAAGGCGCAGAAGAATAATTTATCCGTATTTGCCTGCTTTCAACAGATGAGAAACCTGAATCGCTCTGGCAAAATAGCGTGTCCGGGTATTCCTCCGAAAAAGCAGGCTACGGCAGTCCACCCAGCGCTTCATACCGCGTGTGTGGCTGCATTCACCGGAAAACTTTGTTTTAGCGATTTTTTCAGTATCAATTCTGTTCCTTAAAAACCATTAATTTTTATTTACAGATATAATTCTGTTAAGATTCTTTTCATAAAAGTTTAAAATTTGTTACAACCCTCATGACATTATTAATAGTCGGTGCCACTGGCACCTTAGGAAGACAAGTGGCTCGTCGGGCGATCGATGAGGGATATAAAGTGCGTTGTCTTGTCAGAAGCCCTAAAAGAGCAGCTTTTTTAAAAGAATGGGGAGCCGAACTCGTCAGAGGAGATTTATGTCAACCCCAGACTCTGGCAGAGGCGCTAGAAGGCGTAACAGCAGTAATTGATGCAGCTACTTCTCGCGCTACAGATTCGCTGACAATCAAGCAGGTGGACTGGGAAGGACAAATAGCCCTGATCCAGGCAGCAAAGGCGGCGAGTGTAGAACGTTTTATATTCTTCTCTATTATTGATGCCGATAAATATCCAGAAGTCCCACTGATGGAAATTAAACGGTGTACAGAATTATTTTTAGCTGAATCTGGGATAAATTACACTGTTCTGCGCTTGGCTGGCTTCATGCAGGGGTTAATCGGTCAGTATGGCATCCCCATTTTAGAAGGGCAACCTGTGTGGGTAACTGGCGCATCTTCCCCAGTCGCCTATATGGATACTTTAGACATTGCTAAATTTGCTGTGCGGGCGTTGAGTGTGCCAGAAACAGAAAAACAAGCTTTTCCTGTAGTGGGTACTCGTGCCTGGAGTGCCGAAGAAATCATTAACTTATGTGAACGCTTATCTGGCAAAGAGGCTAAAGTTAGACGAATGCCCATCAACCTACTACGAGCTGTGCGCGGTCTGGCTAAGTTCTTTCAGTGGGGATGGAATATAGCCGACAGACTGGCATTTACCGAAGTTTTGGCTAGTGGTAGACCGCTAAATGCTTCAATGGACGAAGTTTACACAGTCTTTGGGTTAGAGAAAGAACAAAGTACTACTTTAGAAAGCTATTTACAAGAGTATTTCAGCCGGATTCTGAAAAAGCTCAAACAGTTAGATTACGAGAAAACTAAAACTAAAAAGCAGAAAGACAAAAAAACTCCCTTTAAAAAAGTCAATAGTTAATAGTCGCCAGTCAACAGTCAGTAATCAACAGTTTTTTACCATAGAGTATAGACTTTTGATGCCAAACTAATGACTGGTGATCCAAAATGTGTAACGATTACAAAAGACAAAGCGTCGCTTAAACTTGGATATTTGAGTGTGCCGAAAGTAGGCATTATATACAACGACATTAAACCGGTAGCCGGTCGTGTTGCTATCGAGTTAAAAGATAAGCTAACCACAGCCGGTTGGGATGTATCTATCACATCTAGTATCGGTGGCATATTGGGCTACTCTAATCCCGAAAGCCCTGTGTGCCACACACCAATTGACGGTTTGACACCCCCTGGTTTTGATTCAGAGATGAAGTTTGCCATAGTGCTGGGGGGCGATGGTACTGTTTTAGCCGCATCGCGTCAGGTAGCGCCTTGCGGTATCCCGATTTTGGCCATCAATACCGGACACATGGGGTTCCTAACGGAAACTTACCTAAATCAATTACCCCAAGCTATAGATCAGGCGATCGCCGGTGAGTATGAAATCGAAGAACGAGCCATGCTCACAGTCAAAGTGCTACGAGGAGAATCAGTACTTTGGGAGGCTCTATGCTTGAACGAAATGGTTTTGCATCGTGAACCATTAACGTCAATGTGTCATTTTGAGATTGCTGTAGGTCGTCATGCGCCAGTTGATATTGCCGCAGATGGGGTAATTGTTTCTACGCCTACAGGCTCCACCGCTTACTCTTTAAGCGCAGGTGGGCCAGTTGTCACCCCCGGCGTACCCGCATTGCAGCTCGTTCCTATTTGTCCCCATTCTTTGGCTTCTAGGGCTTTGGTATTTCCCGATACTGAACCAGTCAATATTTACCCGGTGAACATTCCCCGGTTGGTGATGGTAGTCGATGGCAACGGGGGATGCTATATTTTTCCCGAAGATAGAGTATATCTGGAGCGCTCGCCATACAGTGTCAAATTTATTCGCCTCCAACCACCAGAATTTTTCCGTATTTTGCGAGAAAAACTGGGTTGGGGTCTACCGCATATCGCCAAACCAACTTCAGTAGAATTACCTTAGTCAATAGTCAATAGTTATTCCCCTTTCCCCCACTCCCCATTTATTGCCTATACAATTAAACATCCTAATATCCCCAAATCTTATGATAGCTACTCATAGCCCCTGTGTTTTGGTGATCGAAACTGATGATAGCCTAGCGAATCAACTGTCTTTTGATTTACAAGAAGCTGGCTATGATGCTATTTTGGCGAGCGATGCGACTACTGGGTTACAATACTGTCGCGATCGCCAGCCTGCTTTAGTTGTATTGGACAGAATGCTGGCGGGTGAATCTGGTCTTTCTTTGTGCAAAAATCTCAGGAATACCGGAGTGCGATCGCCAGTATTAGTTTTAATGGCTAGGGACACAGTTGATGATCGGGTTGCTTGTCTAGAAGCAGGGGCTGATGATTATATTCTTAAACCTTATCGCCCAGAAGATTTTTTAAGACTGATTCGCCTCTACTTGAAACCAGATGTCGATACCACAGAACAGTTACGCTTTGGTGATTTGATTTTAGACCTAGCTAATCGCCGCGCTGTTTACAGTGGACGAAATGTCGAGTTAACAATGAAAGAATTTGAACTTTTAAAATACTTAATGGAACATCCCCGTGAAGTATTAACCCGCGAACAAATTCTCGAAAACGTCTGGGGTTACGATTTTATGGGTGAATCTAATGTTATAGAAGTGTATATTCGCTACTTACGCTTAAAAATTGAGGATGAAGGTCAAAAGCGTCTAATTCAAACGGTGCGAGGCGTTGGTTACGTCCTTAGAGAGTCCTAAAAATTTAACTTCGTAGTAATGCAAATTACATTCTATAATTAAGCACTCCCACTCTCTCACAGGTGGGATATTTGCTTTATGGCAGGTTATACCAATTCAACTAATGATTGCAACACATCTTTGGATGAAGAAGACGCGATTAATCGCGTCTCTACGGATGGTTATTTGTCGCATTCTTTTTTCAAATTGGTATTACATCCAAATTTATATGGTTTGTCAACCATCAACTGTCAACACGAAAAGATATGCAGGTCAAAACAAGGGCAGCTTAACCAGTCTCCTCAAGGTGCTAGAAAACATAACCGATAACCGTGGGCTTTTTCGTTTAATTTCTGTAAAATCGAAGTCTAAATTACAAAATTAAAAATTGTATGATGCGTTGGTTAAGTTTAATTCCGATGTTATTGAGTATTCTACTGATGGCTTGTTCTTCACAAAACACAGCCGAAACACCTACAGATACTGCTAGTCCTCCGCCTGCACTAGTAGTGAATTCTGGACAAACGCTACCAATTTCAGCTAAAGCAACTGTTCCCAATGGCACAACTATTGAATTAGAAGTGGCAAAAACACAAGAACAGCAGCAAATGGGACTGATGTATCGGCCAGCTTTACCAGATAACAGGGGAATGCTGTTTTCTTTTCCTTCTCCACAACCAGCTAGATTTTGGATGAAGAATGTACCGGTTGCTTTAGATATGGTGTTTTTGCAAAAGGGCGTAGTCAAGTATATTCAGGCTGCTGCACCTCCTTGCCTTAGTGAGCCTTGTCCTACATATGGCCCTGACGTACTTATTGATGCAGTCATAGAGTTACGTGCAGGCAGGGCAGCTGAGTTAAATTTGCAGCCAGGCAATAGTATCAAAATTGAGTTTTTAAATAACCGTAATTAAAAGTGTTAAATCTCTCAATGGCTTGTATTCCAAGGTAAACCTGATTTTTACTTCATGATCTTTGCGTAAAAAAAACATCAAGTATACGTAAAAAGCAAATTCTGCGGTTACTATTTAGTATGATGTCAAACACAACGAAATCTATACACTCTCAAGTGCGATCGCAGCCGAGAGAAACTTTATGCAAAAAATCTTTCTTTTGGCATAAGTGTAACTAGTTGTTTGTAAGGCAGTATTAGCTATGGAATCTTTGCTACTAAAAGTGTATCTAGGTGACACACTAAAGTAAAAAAAGATAAAACCTATTTGACCAGAACAACTAACAGCTGGAAAATAAAGCATCTAGATGAAATGACGGCTAAGATTAGCTATAATTCTCTAGTTTTCATTAAAAAATAGCTGTGTTTGCAGAATTTAAAAAATTGCTCTAGTGATTATCCGGTCATCGTATATTCACGGGTGAAGTGATATTTGCAAAGTATAGGGAAAAGGGAAAACACTAAATGACGATTCAGACTAAACAAGGAGGTGAGTTACAGATGTCACCATCTACTTATTCAAGACTAATTCATTTTCTACAGGAAGATTTAGCAATTTCTGCGGCATCTTTGGCTGTGGCACTACGCCATCGAGAACAAGATCCAGGGCCTTTGCCTATGATTCTTTGGCAGTACGGTTTAATTAGCTTAGAACAGTTAGAAAAAATTTATGATTGGTTAGAAACAGCGTAAGCTATGAAGTTCTCGTTTAGGAGAATTAAGGTATGTTACACCCACTCTGTCTTGTACCAAGACTGAGACACAAAAAGTTGGCTCCCGTCAGTTCTACTCATTTAAATACAAGCAAACTAGAAGAGCGAGTTGGATGATTAACTCGCTCTTTTAATTTAGCTTTCATGAACTTTTTACATCATGACAGAGAAAAAAGGAACTAGAGAGAATTATTTCCTACCCAATACCCAATCCCCATTACCCCAATCCTTTTTAATCAGGAGTTGCAACTTGCTGATCATGATGGTTGATTGACCAACGATGTTCTACTGATAGGGAAGAACCTAGACAAGAGTTTTCTAAGTGTTTTTGCTGGGCTGCTGCTTTTCTTAGTGTAATAATTAATTGATTTACTTGATGCCGCAAATCAGGGTTTTTACTGACTGCTGACATAGTTTGTCTTTCTAATAATTGGAGTATGAGTTCATAATGGATGGGTGAGGGTAGGGGAATTTGCTCCATGTAGTCAATTGGTGATGTTAAATTAAGCATTTTGTGATGCTTAGTAGTTGTATGTTATTAAGTTAATTTTTACACAATAAATAAATATTAACTATATTTTTTGATATTTAAATAGCTTTATAAAGTTTATTAGGGAACACCAAAGAATAAATTATTCCAAATTTACGGTTAGTAGGGTGCGTCAGTGCAAGAAAACCTAGCTGTACCAGGAAATTATTCATGCTGACGCACCCTACATATTAGACATTAGATAATGGAATTAAAACACTCAGAAGTGTAGGTACTGGCAAGTACACCATCCGCTAGAATTGCGGTACCTACTTTTCTGGTCGTAAGAACAACTTTTAAACACCACTAGGGAATAGGTTGGCGATCGCTAATTCTGGATCTGGTTGTTTGACTAAAGACTCACCAATCAACACAGCACTAGCACCAGATTGGGATACTAAACTTAAATCCTCTGGGTTATGTAATCCTGACTCGCTGACAACTAAAATATTTCGTTCTTGTAACTGGCTACCTCTGGCGGCTAAAAGTTGACAAGTAGTTTGTAAGTCTACAGAAAAATCTTCTAGATTGCGATTGTTAATGCCAACTAAAGATACGCCATCTAAAGCTAATACACGGTCAAGTTCTTCCAGATTATGAACTTCAACCAAAGCTGCCATATTCAAAGCCTTGGCAATTTTGATGAAGTACTGTAAATCTTGATCACTAAGGATAGCGGCAATTAACAACACAGCATCTGCGCCTTGAATCCTTGCCAGATACATTTGATAAGGATAAATCACAAAATCCTTGCAAAGTAATGGTAAATCAACGGCGGCGCGGACTTTAGTTAAGTTGTCAAAACTGCCTTGAAAAAACTTTTCATCAGTTAAGACGGAAATACAACTAGCGCCACCTTGTTGGTAGGATAAGGCGATCGCTACTGGGTCAAAATCTTCCCGAAACACGCCTTTACTGGGTGAGGCCTTTTTGACTTCGGCAATTAACGCAGGTGTGGTTCTACCTTGTTTTAAGGCGGCGAAAAAATCGCGGGTGGGTGGCGCGATACGTGCTTTCTTTTGCAATTCCAGCAAAGGCAACTTTTCCCGCATTTGGTCAACTTCTACTTCCTTTTGCCAAACGATTTCTTCCAGAATATGTTGTGGTTTGGCATCTGGTACAGCGACTTGGTAGCGCAATATCGATACATTGATAGCAGGATTTGGTTGTCGGCGACGGATTTGCATAAGGTTGTCAGTTGTCAGTGGTCAGTTGTCATTAGTCCATAGTCAATGGTCATTAGTTATAGCCGTGGACTATGGACTATGGACTGTTGACTAAACTAAACAATAGCTCGTTTATACGCTTCATCCAACACTTCGGATAATGTTGGGTGGGCGTGGACTAAATGGGCTAGGGTTTGGACGGTTTGACGGTTGGCTACGGCGGCGGATGCTTCGTGGATTAAGTCGGAGGCGTGTAAACCAAAGATATGTACGCCTAAAACTTCCCCTGTATCTTTGCGGTAGATGACTTTGGCTATACCGTCGGCTTCGTTTTCGGCTAAAGCTTTAGAATTGCCTTTGAAGTAACTTCTGCTGGTGGCGATTTCAAAACCTTCAGCTTGGCCTAATTCTTTAGCGCCTGTTTCTGTTAAGCCGACATAGCTAACTTCGGGATGGGTAAATGCGGCGGCGGGAATGCTGCGATAGTCTACTGTTCTTTCCTTACCGATGATATTTTCCACGGCGACAATGCCTTGGGCTGAAGCCGCGTGTGCCAGCATCATTTTGCCGTTGGCATCACCAATTGCCCACAAATGGGGTACTACTTCACCTGCTGATAACACTGCCATGCGATCGTCTACAGGAATAAAGTTGCGGCGGTCAAGTTCCACACCAATGGATTCTAAACCCAGGTTTTTGGTGGCTGGGATGCGTCCTGTTGCTACTAGGCAAGCATCTACCTCGATGACATCGACAACTTCCTTGGTTTTGAAATCTGCCAATTCAATTACTACTGGCGAACCAGGAATAACTTTTTTGGCATATACACCAACTTTTGTTTCAATATCGCGGGGTGTAATTAGCACCCGTTCCGCGAGTTTGGCGATATCGCGGTCAAATCCTGGCATTAACTGGTCGAGGGCTTCAATCAAGGTGATTTCACAGCCCAAAGCTGAGTAAATATCCGAGAATTCTAAACCAATGTAACCACTACCAATAATGGCTACCCATTCAGGTAAGGTTTCTAACTTTACGCCTTGGTCGCTGGTGAATACGGTTTTGCCATCTACTTCAATACCTGGAGGTACGAAGGGGACAGAACCAGGGGAAAGGATAATATCTCTAGCGGTGATGGTTTTTTCACCACCATCGCCTGTGACGGTGACTTTTTGTGTCCCCGCGATTTTGCCCCAACCCCTGATGATATCGACTCCCAGACGTTTCAGGCTATTTGTTAAATCTCCTTGAATTTTGGAGACGAGATTATTGGCATGATTAGCGATCGCTTGACGATCAAACTCCACATTACCAATTTGAATCCCCAGAGACTTCAGGTGATGAGCATCGCGTAATTCCCGCACACGTCCAGAAGCAGCCAACAGCGCCTTCGATGGAATACAACCCCGGTTGACACAGGTTCCCCCCATATCACCCGCCTCGATAATCGCCGTCTTTAAGCCACAACTTACCGCGTGTAGGGCTGCGCCATGTCCCCCTACACCAGCGCCTATTATGACTAAATCGTAATCAAATTCATGACTCACGTTAGTTTCCCCGTGTGCTTCGCCTCTCTATTTTCGACTTGTCTAGCCATCCTTGCAAGTCTTTGGAGGTGTGGAAGTTACTAAATTGGGGATTGGGGACTGGGGATTGGGTATTGTAGAGACGCGATTCATCGCGTCTATGAAAAAATTCATCGCGTCACTAATGACCAATCTCCTAATTGCAATCAATGAGCGGAAAGCCTAAGCTTGATCTAAGATTTATCTACGCACAGGTTTTTGCAGGCGATCGCTCGATGTCTCTACCCCAAATCAGTGAATTTACAGTCCGTCGCTACGCTAATGCCAAATCTTTCCAACGTGGGGAGGCTTATTTTGAAGCGGGTGCTGTCATCACAATTACTCAGCGTGGTCAGCAATTGCAGGCAGAAGTTGAAGGAAATGAACGATTACCTTATCGTGTATCTCTCAATTTTGATGACAAGACTATCGCTTCGGCCAAGTGTACTTGTGCTTATAACCTAGATGGCTGGTGTAAACACATTGTGGCGACGATGCTTGTATCTACAAGACAACCAGAAATTATTGAGCAGCGTCCTACTATAGAACAATTACTAGATCGTTTAGATCATGTCCAGACTCAAAGGCTCGTACAGGAATTAGTTGCCGAACAACCCCAACTCATAGATGTAATTGATCAGCACGTTAGTTGGATGACTAATCCTGTAGCTAAACCTATATCTACTCAACCCGGACGGCAAGTAACTGTGAATTTGGCTTCCTTTCGCGGACAGGTTAAGCAAATTTTGCGGGAAGCAGTCCGCTACTTTGAGGAGGGGTACGAGGAAGACCCAATTACCGAAGATTTGTTTAGTTTGGTGCAGACGGCTTTAGAATTTTCTCAGCAAGGAGAAAGTAATAATGCGATCGCCATTCTCGAAGCCATCACCTCTACCTGTGCCGAAAATTGGGATGAGGTATCAGAATATGGTGCTGACAATGATGAAATTGCCTGGGAGTTAAATCTGGCTTGGTGTGAAGTTATTCTCTCGTCTGAACTGACATCAGCAGAAAAAGTTGATGTGCAAGTGAGTTTGGAAGCTTGGCAAGATGAATGGAATGCCGACTTCACCATGAGTTTAGATGCGTTGCGTCAAGGTTGGGATAATCCGCATTTGCTGCGAGTTCTCCAGGGCGATATCGCTGAAATGGGTGTATGGGAGAGAGAAGTTCCCAATTATGCTGATGATTTGGCACAAATTCGCCTCAAAATTCTCGAACGCCAGGAACGCTACCAAGAATATCTATATTTAGCCCAAGCAGAGGGACAAACCCAAGAATATTTAACTATGTTGGGGCGTTTAGGTAGGGTAGAGGAAGCATTGGCGGCGGCGGAAATGCAGATGAGTTCCACAGAAGAGGCTTTTGCTTTAGCTAAAACCTTAGCGGAACAAGGTTCATTACCCGAAGCATTGGACATAGCCCAAGTTGGTTTTAAGTTACCGGGGAATTGTCGGTATGAATTAGGTATTTGGACAAGCGATTTAGCCGAAGCTGTGGGTAACCCAGAGATTTCTTTACTTGCACTCAAGGAAGCTTTTCAAGTTAAACCCTGCTTTGTTGATTATCAAAAAATGGCAGAATTAGCGGGTGAAAATTGGGAAAATGTCAAAACAGATTTATTAAGGATTATCCAGAGTTGTAAGACTTGGGGAATAGAATCAGCCAAGGTGGATGTATTTTTATCTGAGGGACTGATTGAGGATGCGATCGCTACTGTTAGTGAACTCAGTTCCTATCATTCAGCTTTAATCCACCGAGTCATGGAAGCTGCCATATCACATAAGCCCGATTGGGTAATAACTAATGCCCGTCGCCGTGCTGAAAAAATTATGGATGAGGGTAAGGCAGAATATTACAGTGAAGCAGTGCAGTGGTTGAAAAAGGTACGTGCTGCTTACATACAATCTGGCAGACAAGCTGATTGGTCAAAATATCGAGAAAAGTTAATAGAAATCCACGCCCGTAAACGGAAATTGATGGGAATGTTCAAAGAACGGGGGATGGAGTGACAAAGCAGGGGAGTATAGAATCAGGGGAACATTGGGGAATCATCGCCGTCACTTATGGTACCAACCGTGACTCATTAGACTATATGATTAAAAAGATACATTTATTTAACAAAGCTTAAAGTTGCTTTATTATATTATTTACCAACAGGTGTGAGTTGAGTTTTGGAATTAAAAAAAGATGGCTACTGCTACATCTACTGTTTCTGAACGTGAATCCCAAGCTGCGTTGACACGTCATTTAAATAAGTCTTACTACCAAGATGACCAGCAAGTTAAACTAATGAACTTGCAAGCAGAGGTAGACTCTCTGTTAGAACAATTACAAAATCTCAAAGAACAACGTTTAGCCGCTACTACCAAAGAAGAATAATTTTTTGATGGCGCGCCTTTATCATCTGTTTTTGGGAACACGCAACTTTCAACCATGAATCTTCACTTTCAAGCTTGGCGATCGCCATCGATACTTGATAAAGATTGTGTGAAGACATCATAAAATAAACTTAACATTATCCAATCAATTTAGTAAATGGGGGTGGAAAAAGTTTTCCACCCCCATAATTTTGGCAATTAATTATCTGTATCTGGACTGGGCGCGGAATCATCAATTGTGTCTGCTTGGGGATAGAGTTGCTTTGTCAGACCTTGGATATAACTGAGGCTTGCTGTGGAGGGTTTTGCTTGTTCTTCTAACCAAGAATTGGCTTTGGCTTCCCCCTGCTGGACTGTTAAAATCAAAGCCCCCCAAGCTTGGACGGCTTTTCTATTGGGGTTAACTTGCATTGCACCTACCACACGCCGCCATAATCGCCCTTTGTCTGCTTTTAACAAGATGGCTATTTCTTGTGCATTCTGTGGGGATGCGCTAAATACTTGCAACGCTTTTTCCCAACGACCATCAATTAAATCCGCAAGCACTTGTTCACTGGGACTAGCCCATGTTTTATCTGCTTGGGCTTTAGTTACTTCAGAGTGGAGGCGAATCAAGTCCAATTGTGATTGGGCGGCGGCTGGTAAAGTATTTTTGCGTTGTTTTTTAATAGATGTTAACCACTCGAAAGCTGGTGACCATAAGCCATTGCGGCTAATTAACAGGGCGTTTTTGTAACCAGAGTCTTTCAAGACGGGGTTTTGTAGAGAAATTTCTTCCAGTTGAATAGGATTCAGGTATAAGTTTACAGATTTAACTTGGTAAACCTGTAGTTTTGGTTCTAAACCTATGGTTTGATCAACGACTAATTCTTTCGCGTTACTACCTGTGACTTGTTCCCATTTGGGAAGGTGTCCATTGGGACTAGTCCAAGATAACATCAGTTGTAAGTTGCTACGTTCTGGATTGTAATAGACGATTTGACCGTAAGTGATAGTCCCTGAACCAGAAGCCGAGTGATGATCTTGTTGTCGCTGTCCGCGCAAATTTAACCAGACACCTGCTGCTGGTGTTCCGGCTTCAAAGCGGTTAACTACATCTAAGGGTAAAGGATTGCTAACATCTTCATTTTCTGGTGTATCCTCTGCCAAGGAAGCGATCGCATTCTGCCCATCTCCGGTAATCGCAAATGATTCTTCAGGGCCAGTAATGGGTAAACTATTTGCCAAGCGATAAAATTTTTCTGGTTGTGATTCGTATTTTAAATTTTCTAACTGATAAACCCTGAGTTCGACTATTTCTTTACAGTTGGCTACACAATCGGGACGCTGGCGCATCACTGGTAACAGCAATGATTTTTCCTCATCATCTAGAGGAATGGTTTCCCCTGGTATTTGTTGTTTTTGACTCAAGTTGATTTGGATTTGGGCGAGAGTTTGGGGGTTTTCGCTGTTACCGGGGATGTGCGCCCACTCCGGGAGGAAATTATTCAGCCAGCTTACCTGTTCTGGGTTAAATATCCACAGAATTCCAATCCAGGTACAACTCAGCACTAAGCCAGCACTTGTAAGTAAAATGGCGATCGCAATTATTGAGGATGGTTTATAGGATTTTGATGGAGAAATCGCTTTCTGTATCTGGGTTTGATTAATTCCTCCATCACCTTCTTTTGGCAAATCGGTATTACCTACCTGTTGTTGCTGGATTTGAGGTTTCTTCGCTTCCAAATCAGAGCCATTTTGCTTAGAAGATTTTGGCGTTAGCTTGCGCGAGCGATTTGCCATGTTATTTCTCTGTTAATTTCAGGTATTAATTTGTGTTTGTTTTTTCTTTTATACTCGCGCTTTGATTAGTTGCCTAGAAGTAAGTGGTTTAATTTTCTACACAAAAAGAATGAGTAGATATTTTGGGCGATCGCCTTTAGGTATTGCTTTGGCTACCCTGTTGGGTTTTCCGCAAAGTCAGGGTTGTTGTTGAGAGTACTTACGCAGCAGAATCATTTTAATCCCTGATAGGGATTTTAGAGGGTTTTAACATAATACGGTTAAGAAACAATATTCAGATATATTGGGTTTCAATCCCTGATAGGGATTTTAGAGGGTTTTAACTTTATGCGGTCTTTGTGCTGTTGGTAATACGTGGTTTCAATCCCTGATAGGGATTTTAGAGGGTTTTAACCGTTTCCGCCATTGGCTTTTCATACTGGGAAGAAGTTTCAATCCCTGATAGGGATTTTAGAGGGTTTTAACATATTTCTAGAAAATCATCAAGCTTTCTCGCCCAGTTTCAATCCCTGATAGGGATTTTAGAGGGTTTTAACGATATAGCAGAGAAACATGGATATGCACCAGTGTTTCAATCCCTGATAGGGATTTTAGAGGGTTTTAACACGATATAGGGATTTAACCTTGCCTTTAGCATCGTTTCAATCCCTGATAGGGATTTTAGAGGGTTTTAACTAGGTCAGGATTTGTTAACAAAATATCCGTTTCGGTTTCAATCCCTGATAGGGATTTTAGAGGGTTTTAACCGGTAATCTTTGCTTTCTGGCGTTCTTTAGGATTCTTGTTTCAATCCCTGATAGGGATTTTAGAGGGTTTTAACGGCTTTGGCTATACTTTCAGCCTTCAGATGCTCTGTTTCAATCCCTGATAGGGATTTTAGAGGGTTTTAACTCGTTATACACGACGGTATTAACGTCGATAATTACGTTTCAATCCCTGATAGGGATTTTAGAGGGTTTTAACATGATTTTCAGTGGCTAGCGATTAACACAATGAAGTTTCAATCCCTGATAGGGATTTTAGAGGGTTTTAACCAGATTACGGAGAAGTTGGCGGTTCTTGGTCGGAGTTTCAATCCCTGATAGGGATTTTAGAGGGTTTTAACCACAAAGGGATTAACTTTAGAAACATAGGGTTTGGTTTCAATCCCTGATAGGGATTTTAGAGGGTTTTAACGCCAAAGTTACCATGCGTAAGTCGTCCGAGTTAGTTTCAATCCCTGATAGGGATTTTAGAGGGTTTTAACTCACAAACGACTACTAAATGAAGATGCAAAGCAGGGTTTCAATCCCTGATAGGGATTTTAGAGGGTTTTAACTTTGTTGAATTAAAAAAGCGTACTCTTTTTGAGAGTGTTTCAATCCCTGATAGGGATTTTAGAGGGTTTTAACATTACCCTCCGGCGTAAAATTTAAGCTTCAAAATGTTTCAATCCCTGATAGGGATTTTAGAGGGTTTTAACGGATGAACTTTTTCTCCTGTATTGAGATAGCTTCCCCGGTTTCAATCCCTGATAGGGATTTTAGAGGGTTTTAACTAGTTCACCGTTACTCTCAGCCCATTTATCATATATGTTTCAATCCCTGATAGGGATTTTAGAGGGTTTTAACCCCAGAAGAAGAACTGCCAGACCCATCATAACGTTGTTTCAATCCCTGATAGGGATTTTAGAGGGTTTTAACTGATGTTTCGTATTTCAACTTACGCAAGAAAGTAGTTTCAATCCCTGATAGGGATTTTAGAGGGTTTTAACTCGTAGCAGACTTTACATAGCTGCCTTTTGCGTGTTTCAATCCCTGATAGGGATTTTAGAGGGTTTTAACTAAAGCAGGTACAGTTACAATCCTTTCCTCTTTAGTTTCAATCCCTGATAGGGATTTTAGAGGGTTTTAACAAGGGTTAAGGTTATTCCAGGTGGTGCAGAGGGATTGTTTCAATCCCTGATAGGGATTTTAGAGGGTTTTAACCTCTAATTAAGTTCATTTTTAATTAAAATACTCGTTTCAATCCCTGATAGGGATTTTAGAGGGTTTTAACTTTGTGTGGGTGTCAGCAATATGTTGATTCTCTGTTTCAATCCCTGATAGGGATTTTAGAGGGTTTTAACTCTACGTGATCAAATAGCTCAAATTGAAGCTCAGAAAGTTTCAATCCCTGATAGGGATTTTAGAGGGTTTTAACACTTGACTGAGATATTGGTTGCTGAGTAATCGGCGGTTTCAATCCCTGATAGGGATTTTAGAGGGTTTTAACCTCTTTCACGGCTATGCTGCAAGGCACTAGTTTTGTTTCAATCCCTGATAGGGATTTTAGAGGGTTTTAACACAATCTGAAGCCAACAAAGACTATCAATCATGTGTTTCAATCCCTGATAGGGATTTTAGAGGGTTTTAACTGTCTTTGTTGAGGCTTGTTCAGCTATTGAGTAGTTTCAATCCCTGATAGGGATTTTAGAGGGTTTTAACTAACATAGGTACTATTTATCTACGATGGGAAAGTTTCAATCCCTGATAGGGATTTTAGAGGGTTTTAACCGTGGAATTTCAGTACAAATCTAAACCCGCGGACGTTTCAATCCCTGATAGGGATTTTAGAGGGTTTTAACCCTATCACTAAGCAGGGAAAAACATTTTTCCCCTGTTTCAATCCCTGATAGGGATTTTAGAGGGTTTTAACCAGTAATGTTATGGAGTCGTCTAAGTCTCCAAGAAGTTTCAATCCCTGATAGGGATTTTAGAGGGTTTTAACATCGGTGGTGGATTGTTTTAGTACCTAGTGTACTCGTTTCAATCCCTGATAGGGATTTTAGAGGGTTTTAACCACCGCAGCGCCTCCAACTGGGTACTCAACTGATTACGTTTCAATCCCTGATAGGGATTTTAGAGGGTTTTAACCAACTTTATATATAGTTTTCACCCCTAATGATGTTTCAATCCCTGATAGGGATTTTAGAGGGTTTTAACTTCAGATGAGCTACCAGATGATTGCAAGTCTCGCGTTTCAATCCCTGATAGGGATTTTAGAGGGTTTTAACCCAGGATTACCAGCGCGTTTATTTACAGCGTCAGGTTTCAATCCCTGATAGGGATTTTAGAGGGTTTTAACAATCACGATAGGAATAACTATTGCCTGTACACTTGTTTCAATCCCTGATAGGGATTTTAGAGGGTTTTAACTTTATCTCAAATCTCCTATGAAGTACAGTCTTTAAGTTTCAATCCCTGATAGGGATTTTAGAGGGTTTTAACCGCTTGGCTCTCAAAGCTTTGGTGTATTTGGTTTTCAAGGTTCAGTTGCGTCAACATGGAGCCAAGATAACTTTTCAGACATGGGATTGTCAAGAAGCGTATGGTAAAAATTAACTCAAAAGCTGTTATGGCGAAGGTTAGAGGTAATTGCGTCAACCCCAATTTTAATGTTATGGGCTGCAACCTAATCAGGATGAGGCATAGAGGCAAAAAACTGAAGCTGTGCAGAAAAACATCTATGGGTTGACGCAATATTTTAAAAATTAAAGGTGGTACGGATAGCACCGATGAAAATATCATTGTTGCTGGAAATATGACCAGGGTCGGTGACGAGAAAAAAGCCAGGGGTAATGGCGATGTTGTCGTTGACTAAATAGCGGTAAAAAACTTCGTAGTGAGTGGAATTGCCAGTATCTGCGGTGGGTATTAATACGCCGTTGTTTAATTTTGGTGGTAAGCCGTAGAGAAAACCAAATAAATCCCCTTTTCTGCCAAAGGGGTCATATATACCTAAAGAAACTGTATAGGTGCTGCTGAGAACAACTGCATCTGATTTGAGAGAATCTGTCACCATGACACCACCCCAAGCACCAAGAACTAGCTTATTAGTTAATTGCCATCTCATGCTAGCGTTGAGGGCGTGGATTTGTGAAGGTTCGTTAATTCCCCCTGAGGTATCGGCGTTACTGCTACCAGTACCCGTATCTAAGTGACCATCGCTGGAATAAGCGTTGATATAAGCTAAACCTGTAATAAGTGAGGGGGTTGGCTTGTATAAAAACTGTAATCCTAAGGCGCTGTGATCTGCACCAAATAAACCTTGGTTGCTGTCGCTGCTACCTCTTGTACCATAGGCGAATTGCAAACGGATTTCGTCTGAAAGTAACCAGTCAAAGCCTAAACCAGCATCTAAGTTACCAATTCTCAAGATAGGTGTTGAACCTGCAAATGCAGATATTGCTCCTTGTCCTGCATCTGCATAGATAGAGTTAGGACTAAGTACACTGCCTAAGCTAAATCCTACAGGTTTAAAGGTGAAAACAACGCGATCGCCTAAACCTGCAACTCGATATTCAACAGAGTTTATACTAACTTGATTGTCGTAATTTCCTTGCCAAGCTAATCTTGCCATGTTGGTATTGAAGGCTTGGAGGTTTTCAAAGCTATTATTAGCGGCGTTTCCTGATATTAGCCCGACGCGAAAACGGTCTTTTCCTGTAAAGGAGGAAGCTAGTTGTAATTGTGTCAGGTAAGTAAAAATTGTGTTGGCTTCTCCATCACCTGGACGATTCCCCCCAAAACCACCAGCTAGCCCGAAAATAGTTTGTCCTCCTAATACTACGTTAGGGGAAAACTGTTGAGCTTGAATATCAGCACTACGGGCTTCTAAAGCATCAACTCTACCTCTAGAAATGGCTAATTCTGTAGCAAATTCTTCTTGGAGTTTTCGTAATGTTTCTAAATCAGCGTCGGTGACTTTATCTGTTAAGCCAGATGCAATTAATTGATTGATTTTATCTAAAGCAGCATTTAATCCAGCCGCAAATTCGTAACGTGTAATGGTGCGATCGCCTTTAAATGTACCATCAGGATAACCTGCTATCACTCCATAACGTTCTATTAAGGATTGCAAGGCAGCAAAAGCCCAATCACTTGGTTGTACATCAGATAATTGTGATACTGATGTCACCTGTGCCATATTTTGTTCAGGCGATGTTTGAGAGTAAATATCTGGATTAATCTGACTTTTCACATTATGTGGAAAATTTAATGTGAAACCTAACCCCCTAACCCCCTTCCCTACAAGGGAAGTGGGAAAATTCAAAGCCTCTCTCCTTTTAGGGGAGAGGTTTGGAGAGGGGTTTTCCAGATCCAGTGAAAAGTCAGATGGATTAATAGGAACTTGTTCAGCTAAATATTGAGCATCTTCGCTAATAATTTCAAAGGATAATTTTTCAACATCAGATTTATCCGGCGATCGCCATTGATTTTTGAGTATATCTTCCGCCAAAACTGGAACATTTAGCCCTAATAATACTGTCCCAGATAGTAGTAATAAGTTTATTTTATTTTGCATCACTCCTCACACCTGATCAAAATTGAAATTCTCAATAATTTATTGTTAAAAAATAGAGGAATCGAGAATTTAATACTTTCACCAAATTTTAACAAAATCTAGGGTTTTAAATTCCCTGCTTCTATCAAGCCGTAAGTGTTTTATGGGGATATTAAAAAATTAGCGATCGCGGGCTATACCCGTTGTCAAACTACCACGATAAGGAACACCTTCTTGTGGGCTTTCTCCATTCACAGCAAAAACTTCTATTTGAGTTATTTGACCGTTAGCATTAATTACGGAACCGCTAGCATTATTACCACTTAATCCCGCCCTATTAGACACGCCTGTATTGCCACCAATATCAATTGTTCGCTGATCAAAATCTACAGAAATATCAACTGGAGAGTTGGGATTATTATCAGGAATAAACACAGCATTATTACCCTGTCTTCGGTAAAAAGTACCTGTAACAACTTGTGGGTTTGTAATCCTGACGGAAACTGATGGACGAGGATTTAAATCACCTTCTGTACCATTGAGTGCATCAGCTAAAAATGTCCTGGTAAATCCTCTAAACCTGTCGGACTGTCTTCTCAAAGCGGCTAATGTTTCTATGCGTACAGCGTTGATTGTTTCTTGCACCGGAGTAGTTTCTTGAGCCACTAAATTTTCTTGTCCCGCACCTAGTCCAGAGGCAAGGGCAATACTTTTATAAAAGGCTGGTAAGTCAAATTCTTGAGGATTTCCCACTACACCATTTGTCACTGCTACCGTTTGACCACCAAGCAAAGATACAATTTTTCGTCCTCTTTGATCTGTAATTTTAATATCTCCATCAGTTAGGGCAAAAACTTGTGTTTTCTTGCTTTCTTGATTATGTATTACCATCACTGCACTAGCTTTTTGTGCAGGTGCATATAAATCATTATTTTGGGTTAACTTTGTATTTTTAGAATTAGTAATAACAGAGTGGTTAAGTTTGGCAATAGTGTTCTGCCCACTAGAGGTAATTGCTGGATTTGCTGCAAAAATAGTAATCTGACTTTCTGGTGTTTCTATTGCTGTTCCGACACTTCCTGGTGGACTCAAAATTAAAGCTGTGCCACTTTCCAATTTAAATATCATTTCATTCAGGGCAATCAGATTTCGCAACTTAAAGCGACGTAACCCTGGTTCAAAGCGAAAGATACTACTTTGGTCTACCCGAATGAGGGATTGATCATTAAAGAATAGTTGCGCTTCTGAACTGACACCCGTTTTTACTGCATCTTTAGGAACGACAACATCCTTGGGGCGTGCTGGGCGTTGAGTTTGGTTGTGTAGCAGCAGTTCCACAATCTTAGTAAGTTTGTAAACTTCGGCACGAGTCAGAAGCGGATCCGATTGAGCTAAAACGGGAGTTATCCAAGATACCGTAATCACTGTACTAATCAGTAATTTTTTCTGTAATGACCAAATCTGCCCTCTCATCACGGTTTACCTTAGGTGATGTTAAATCTACTGATAACGACTCGATTTCATAATACATAGTTTCATATTTATTTTTCTGTTTTGATATTAAGTTTAATTGCAAATTACATAGGCGTAAGCCTTGCTTTGGCTGCGTAGCTGAATCTGTAAAGGTAGTATTAGCCTTCTGAATTATGAATTACCCTAGCCAGTCGCCGTACCCCTTCTTGAATTTGCTGTTCATTGAGTTCTGCATAGCCAAAGATAAATTCACTACCAGGGCTATCTTTTAAATACTGGGGATACGCTGCCCCGATACTGACACCGGAAAGAGCTGCACTTTGGACTATTTCATCATCGCTGATTTGAGTATCTATTTTTACCATGAGGTGCATTCCTGCATTTTCTCCCAGAATTTTTGCCCTATTGCCAAAATGAGAAAACAAAGACTGTACTAAAGTTTGCCTACGTTGGTTGTAGAGCGATCGCATCTTTCTTATATGTCGTTCCAGATGTCCTTCTGTAATAAAATCAGTCAGGGCATACTGTTCTAGTAAACTACATTGCCTATCTGCCAGCCATTTTGCACGGGCAAATATATTTACTAAATTCTGGGGTAAAACTAAATAACCCAAGCGCAAGGCGGGAAAAAGGACTTTAGAAAATGTACCTACATAAATAACTGAGTTACCCTGATCTAATCCTTGTAAAGCTGGTATGGGACGCTCACCATAACGGTACTCACTATCATAGTCATCTTCAATAATCATCACCCCTGCTTTCTGCGCCCAAGCCAGTAACTCTAATCTGCGGGGAAGAGATAACACCGCACCTGTAGGAAATTGATGGGAGGGAGTGACATAAACTAGTTTAAGGTTAGGAATTATACTTGTTTTCAACTTATTGACTATTAGCCCTGATTGATCCACAGGAACAGGAAATAGACTAGCCCCCTGAGCTAAAAAAGCTCGTCTAGCACCTAAATAACCCGGTTCTTCTACAACAATTCCATCACCACGGTCAATTAAGATACGTGTAATTAAATCAAGACCTTGCTGAGAACCACCAACAATAATGATTTGTTCTGCCTGACAATTAACGGCTCTGGAGCGCGAAAGATAAGCAGCGATCGCCTCCCTTAATGGTTGATATCCCAGGGAATTATCTGTATAGTCAAGCACATTTGGTTTAAGTTGGCAATGACGCGAGATTAACTTACGCCATAAATCTATCGGGAACTTATCAAAAGCTGGTCGTCCATAACTAAAGCTAATTTCTACCGCTTGTTCTGGTATACATAAAAACGCTTTATCACTCAAACTTTTACCATAAGCTGATAAAGGCACAGGTGAGTTATTTGGTTGTAATTTTGACTCAATTGGTGCAGTATTCAGTAATTCATCGGGAAGTTGACGACAAACAAACGTCCCCGAACCCACAATAGTTTCTAGATAACCTTCACTCAGCAATAACTCATAACCTTGAGTCACAGTAGCACGAGAAACACCAAGTAATTGAGCAAGCGATCGCGTAGATGGTAGTTTTTCCCCTGAAATTAACCGTCCTAACAAAATAGCCCGACGTAATTCCTCATAAACTTGGCGATGCAGAGGTAAAGGTGCGTCTGGGTCGATATTAATAGCAAAATCCATTGTCAATCACAAATTACACAAGTGGACTGGTCAGATAACTAAAAAGTGGCTCTTGTTTCATGCCAATTACCTGATTACTCTAACCGTATAGAGTAGAAATTTTCCATCATGACGCAACAAAAAGCCCCCAGCCAAAGAACTACAGTTAAACGCGTACCTAAAAGAGCTAACTACGAAAGTGAAACTATTTATCAAATTTTAGATGAAGGATTAGTCTGTCATGTAGGTTTTGTGGCTGATGGACAGCCTGTTGTGATTCCTACAGCCTATGGAAGAATAGACGATACATTATATATTCACGGGTCACCTGCTAGCCGGATGTTAAAAACCCTGCAACAAGGTCTTGATATCTGCGTCACAGTCACCTTAATTGATGGGTTAGTCTTAGCGCGATCAGCGTTTCACCACTCTATGAACTATCGCTCAGTGGTAGTATTTGGTAAAGCCACACTAGTAGAAGATACAGAGCAAAAATTAGCTGCTCTCAAAGCATTTACAGAACACGTTATTCTAGGGAGGTGGGAAGAAGTGCGATCGCCTAATCGTCAAGAATTAGCAGGAACTCTAGTACTATCTCTACCTCTAACAGAAGCTTCAGCAAAAATCCGCACTGGTGAACCAATTGACGATGAAGCAGATTATCAAATACCAGTCTGGGCAGGACAAATTCCTTTAAAATTAACTGCGGCTACACCTATAAATGATTCCCGCTTAGATTCAAGCATAGAATTACCTGTATATGTAAAGAAGTACACTAGACCACAAAAAGGTGCTGCGTGAAAGTTTGTAATTCGTAGTGGTGCGTTCGCCTAAAGCCGTGTGCAACTTTCTCTCAGACCTAACCCCCAACCCCTTCCCTACCAAGATACTGTTGGCGAATTGATAGAGGGCAAAACCAATCATCACAAAATAGAAAATCAGGAATACTATGAGGCAGTGGGAGCAATTCGAGCAAAGTGAGAAACGCGAGTCTGACTGCGTGGGACATGTTGCCACCAATCCCACATCCGACTGAAGTTGATAGCAGCAGCAGTAATGACATGCTGCAAGAGAGTTTTGGCAAGACCAATGTAGCGACAACGGCGTAATTGGTAGCGACCAGTAGCTTGGGAAATCAAGCCTTCAACGCCAGCACGTTGGTGATAAATTTGTTGAAAAGATTCAGTTTTTTGGCGAATGCGAGCATCATGTAATGCAAGATGTAGTTCCTGTGGTTTGAGGGTCAGAAGACGCGGTAGTTTTTTGGAGCGAGTGCATTTTGAGCGACTTGAACAAAGCGAACAATCGGATTTGTCAAATTGTATTTTGACTACTGGATTGTCATGGCTATCGACAGTTGTACGCCAGGACTTACTTTGTTTACCCATTGGGCAATCAACACGCATCAAATCCCAATGAATAGTGAAGCAATTTTGCTCAAAGCCGGATTGTGCTGTTGCTTGCCAACTAGTTCCGGGGGGAACTTTTCCTACTAAATCAACATGAAAATGGGATTGACTATCGACTAAGTTTTGAGCATTGACATAGCCAGTATCGACAACATGTTCTTGTGGCAAAAGATTGTTCTGGTTTAAACGAGAATGAATTACTGGTGTCATCTCAACATCCGCACTTGTGGCCACGGACGTTTCCACATTGATAATTAAGTTTGGCAGTATGGGGTGACAAATTTCTGTCAGATGCAGATTATAACCAGTCCAGTTGATTTCTCGCTTGCTGGAATTGCGTGCATCAACATCGTAAGGAGATTCAATCTGTAGTCTATTTGGTGGTAAGTTATCTTGTTCTCGCCAATAGACTTGTTGCAATTGAATATAGTATTGTTGCACCCAAACTATACGTAATGTTTCCACTGATGGAATCTGCCACAGCCAATTACAAGTTGAGTCTGCATACAAAGCGGATAGCAAATGATGACCATCCTCACCAATTTTTCGCCTCAATTTCTCACGTTCGGCTTTTGATTTGGGCAAGCGGTATTGCTCAAATCTCAGGGAGTAACGTTCAAACCAATCAACGTCAACTCTCGATTTGAGCCAATCAGGGGCAAAATAAGCCAAGTCATTTAAGGTATGACGTAAAGTTTCTCCCACTAATTCCAAACGATTTAACTGTCGTACTGCGGCTAATACGTGAGTTGAATCAGTTCTGACACGGCCGCGATTTTTGAGCCAACCTAGTTCTTGGAAACGAGCTAGCATTTGGTTGAGTAACTCTCGCTCTCGTCCTGCTTTGATTAATCGCTGACGAAATTCTGAAAGTACTGAATAATCAAACCCTGGGTCATTTAATTCCAACGATAGTGCGTATTTCCAATCAATATGACCCCTCACTGCATCCGCCGCTTGTCTATCCGTTAAACCTTCGATAAATTGCATTACTGTCACTAATGCCAGTTGTCCTGCTGATATTCCACTTTGACCACAATCTGCGCGGTAAAGTTTGACAAAATCCTCATCCTTATATAACACTCCTATTTCATCCCGCATCTTCATATATATGTTCCCTTTGGGAAATGAATTCCGGGCTACTTGCGCTGTTGTTTCAGGAATCTGCGACATATCACGCGGGTGCAGGGTCATAATCTTTGTAGATGCTACGCTCAATATACTTATTCTCTTTTTTCCACTGTTCCAAACTCTTGAGGGGCTTAACCCTTCAATAATTCGCCAACAGTATCCTACCAAGGAAGGGGAGTAATAATTAAAGCCTCTACGCCACTTGCTACAACGCGGGGAACCCGCACAACACAGTGGCTCCTTCTTGCAGGGCAGAGTACGGGTACTCCTGCGGAGAACTCGTAGAGTAGCAAGCTATAAAGAGGGGTTTCTAGAATCATTTACCAGCACTTAATACTTACTATTTATGGCTAAAGTTTTTGACCACATCACCAAAGAATTACAAGAATTTATTGCAGCCCAACACCTGTTTTTTGTAGCTTCTGCACCCCTGAGTCCTGATGGCCATGTGAATATGTCTCCCAAAGGACTAGACTGCTTTCGGATTCTTTCCCCTCATCAGGTAGCTTACCTAGATTTAACAGGTAGTGGTAATGAAACCTCAGCCCATCTCCAAGAAAACGGGCGAATCACCTTAATGTTTTGCGCTTTTGAAGGAGCGCCTCTAATTTTACGCCTCTATGGAAAAGGAGAGACAATTTTACCCAGTTCCCCTAATTGGGATTCCTTGTACTCATTATTTCCTCCAATCCCTGGAACTCGGCAAATTATAGTTGCAGATATCGAACGTGTGCAAACTTCTTGTGGTCTTGGTGTCCCACTGTATGAATATCAAGGACAAAGACAGGCTTTAGTTGATTGGGCAGAGAAAAAAGGAGTACAAGGAGTTAATGACTATCGAAAGCAAAAAAATGTTGTGAGTATCGATGGTTTACCGACTCCACTCAGCAAATTATTTTAAGCAGCCTGAGAAAATTTCAGTAAATATGTAGGTTCTTTTGCTACAAAGATGATCTTTGTCATAAATTAAGTAATTGCCGAAAACAGAAAGCATTTACAACAAATGAGAAAGCAATATCTCTAATTGCTTGCTGAAAACACCGAAATGAATACGCAATCTACTGAAATGAGAAAGTATTTACAGCAAATGAATAAGCAATATGCCTAATTGCTTACGGAAAACACTGAAATGAGAAAGCATTTAAGGCAAATAAGAAAGTATTTAAGCATTTTGCTTTCTCAAACGCTTATGAGCAAAAAAATAATGCGCTAAAGCCCACCAAAAGCTACTTCTGGGATGAAAGCTACACCGGAGGTCATCGCTAAAAAAATCTAATTGTGTGAACAAATTACTAAGGACGCGCAATTTCCAAGTCTTTGCATATTTTGACAACTAGAACATCAACAATTTCTGTATGTCTGGGAACTGCTGATGTTCTATTGTTGATTGGATTGTAGTAAATTGTATGCTTCCCACCCTCTCGAAGAAATAAACAACCATTCTCTTCTAAATGGCGAATTAACTCACGTCTTTTCACTAGATTTTAACGGTAATCTGTTCACGAATAACGTTTTTGTTAGCGAGTTCTTTTTCTGCAAGCTCTCGATTAGAAATCAATATAAGTTCAATAGCTTCTAATAAACTTTCTCTTGCTTCTTCTAAAGTTCTCTCTTGAATATTTGCTCCTGGTAACTCTTGGGCATAGCCTATATACCAATCGCCTACTTTTTCAAATACAGCAGTGAAAGAGTTTTCCATATTATTTCATAATAATTGCTTGGACAAAACGAGCAACAATTATATATTTGCACTATGTGAGTACGAGCTTAGAATATCATAATTCAGTATTGACTTCCAATATATACTGGAAGTATATTAGAATGAATCAGTTTTTGAAGTGAGTTATACAACTTACAAAATACTGAACAGTTTCCTAATTGGTACTTAGGATGCTTTATATAGCTCTCTAGTGTTTTAGAGCGTTACAACGTGAAAATAGTTAAATTAAGGGTAATTTTGCAGCGATTTTGAACTGATTTGCTGTGATTTTGCCCTGTTTTGCTTTTGACAATAAGCCGATTTTGGCTCTATAGTTGATTACACTTAGTTGTTCTGTATAGGAAGTACCATCCTTGATAACTAAGCCTTAAATTCACGTTATAACGTCGTAAAATAAATTCTGGAGAATTTAATGAACGGAAAACTTTCTCGCCTTGAATTGGCAGCCCAGCTAGCTGAAAATACAAAAGAGAACGTAGAAATGCTCAAGCTACTATTAAAGCTAGACGAATTAGATAAAGTTGATGTACAACCAGATTCTCAGTTAAAGCGTAAAGCAGTTGAAATAGCTGTAAAAAAAGGTATTTACACTCCTCGACACGTCAACAAAATGACTTATACGGAACTTGAAGAGTGGTGTCTCGCCCAAAATTTCTAGTTTAGTTATTTAGCAATACAATAACCTATCCATTCGCTTGTGGAGTGGATAGGCTATGAGACCAAAGTAAAAATTCAGTTTTTGGCGTTGCTGAATCAGGGGATGAAATTTGATGTGCTGAAATCTCAAACTCTTTATCTTCTCTGCGTCTCTGCGTGATAGAAATCATCCCACATTTATGCAACGGACGGTTTTTCAATGCTTGGAAAAATTTGTCTCTGGTTAGTCCTAACCTAGAAATTATTTTCTTAAACCGTCACACCTTCCAATTGTTCATCTGTCAACTCATACAACTGACGCAACTTATCTAACTTATCTGTATCAGCTTGCCATAAACCCCGTCCATGCGCTTCTAACATCCTGTTGAGGATATTACGAAAAGCTTCTGGGTTGGCTTGGCGTAGTTTCTCTGCCATTTCGGGGTCTAAAGCATAAGTATCAGCAGCTTGGTCATAAACCCAATCATCTTTAAAATCAGCCGTACCACCCCAACCGATTAGGGCTGTCATGCGTTGGGAAATTTCATAAGCGCCACCGGAACCTTGATTCGCCATTGCATCAGCCCATTTGGGATTAAGTAATTTAGTTCGGTATTCCATCCGCAATAAATCTTCTAAGTTGCGGGGTGTGGTGTCTTTAGAGAAACTTTCGACAAAACTAGCCGTAACTTTCTTACCGCTTTGCTTTTCGGCTGCTTTTTTCAACCCGCCGGTGTTGGCGTAATATTCCTGAATATCGGTTAAACCATATTCTACCGAATCTATTTCTTGCACAATGCGATCGCTCGTCTTCAAAAGTTCCTGCAATACTTCTGGTCTAGCTTGTCCTTTGTCTTGTCTGCCATAGCTAAACACATTGCGACTTTGCCAAGTATTGCCTAACTCTTCGCCAGATTCCCAGTTACCATCAACAACTCTATCATTGACCAAAGAACCAAAATCACCCGCAGGATTGGAAAATAATCTCGCGGAAGCATTTTCTACGCCTTGGGCTTTTAAAGCTAAAGCGTGTTTTCTAATAAAATTCTGGTCTTCTGGTTCATCAGCATCAGCAGCTCTTTGAAATAAATCATCTAATAATTCAATGATGTTGACAAAACTATCTCTAAAAATTCCTGACAGATTTCCTAACACATCAATACGGGGATGTCCGACTTCTGCTAAAGGCTTCAATTCATAACGCACAATGCGACCTGTTCCTTCTTTCACAGGTTCAGCACCGACTAATTCTAAAAGAATCCCTAAAGATTCACCCTTAGTTTTAATCGCATCCAATCCCCACAATAAAACTGCTACGGTTTCGGGATATGTATGATGTTCTTGTAAATGCTGGGCGATGATTTTTTGAGCAATTTCTCGACCCCGTTCATAAGCTGCGGGGGATGGCATTCTATAGGGGTCTAAAGCGTGAATATTTCGACCTGTGGGTAATACACCAGCACCATCCCGTAACAAATCGCCTCCCGGTGCTGGGGGAATGTATTCACCATTTAATCCGCGTAATAAATTAGTTAATTCATCTGTAGTTTGCATTAACAAATCTGTAATTTGCTGCTCAATTTCTGGGTCTTTTGATTGTTCTTCACCAAAATAAGCATTGAGATAAGACGCTAATTCTTCTTGATTTGGTGCTTCACCTAATGTATGTAACCCAGAAGAAAACAAGCGCGTTTCTAAAACTTGCAAATACTCATATAATTTCACCAAATAATCATCAAAAGCATGGGCGCTAAACATTCTGATATTTTCTGGAGTGAAGGAAATACCCAAGCGTTTGGCATCTTCAAAGGGGCAATCTGTATCTAAACCTGTATCAACAATCTTTTTACAAATCCCTTCTTTCAAGACATAATTCTTTTGCGGGTCTTCTCGATATTCTGCAATTAAATCCCGCAGTGTAATTAATTCCTTATATAACCCAGCGCGACCATAAGGCGGGACATTGTGAGAAATTAGCACCCCATAACCGCGACGCTTGGCCAAAATCGACTCGGAAGGATTATTGGCTGCATATATATATAGATTGGGCAAATCTCCCAACAAAATATCTGACCAGGAATAACCAGTATTACCCAAAGGTGAACCGGGTAACCATTCTACAGTCCCGTGCATACCAAAATGGACAACAGCATCAGCTTGTAATTCATTTTGCAACCATTTGTAAAAAGCAGCATATTGGGGATGGGGTGTTAAATCACGTTCAAACATCAGGCGCATAGGGTCGCCTTGTATCCCCAATGGTGGCTGGACACCTATCCACACGTTTCCTAACTGCACACCACCAACATGAAGTTCATCACCGTAGGTTTTGATTCCGCTACCTGTCAAAGATTTCCATTGTTTTTCGATACGGGAAGTGCGGAGATATCCCAACCATTTTTCCAATTTACGGGAATTAACAGTATTAGCTGAAGAAGGAAAAGGTTTATTTTTCTCCCATCTTTCCATCTCTTCATCAGTTTCCTTCACCAGACGAATTAATTCTTCCCCATCTTCTGGGATATCGCCGACGTTGTAACCTTGGTCTTTGAGGGCGTGGAGTAATTTAATCAAACTACGAGGAACATTTAATAATGCAGCCGTACCCGTAGCCCCATAACCAGGAGGGAACCCATATAAGATGATGGCAATTTTCCGTTCTGCTGGGGGTGTTTGGCGTAAAGCAATCCAGCTTTTAACTCTACCAATGAGACGCTGTACCCGTTCAGGAACTAAATAAATATCTTCACCCACCAAACCACCAAGGGGTATGGTATCAATTGCACCGTCTAATTCTGGTAAGGCGTATAACACTACGCTTTGCAAACCACCCACACCTTGACGTGTCCATGAATGGATATCTTGAATTAATAAAGGTGCAGCGACAATATAAGGAACATTTTTGGCGGTAAGAATGCGCTTGGCTACTTCCACCTGACGACCAGCTTCCATTGAACCCGCCGGGCCACCGACCAGAGGAAAGCCAATAGTGGAAACAATTGCATCAACTTTAACGGCTTCTGGGGATAGTGAGGGTGTGGCAATATTACCGATTTGGCGTTGCTGAAATTCGTAGTCAGTCGTCATCCAATCCCGTACCGCAACGTGTCCTTCTACGCCGTTGATAAAAATAGGTAAGGGAATGAAACCCGCATCTTCAAAGCGGCGAATTAATTGGGGAATATAGGGTTGTTTGGTGATGACGTGTTTACGGTAGAGGAGAATACCAACAACTGGATTTGTGGCGACGTTGCGGGGATGGGTTTGATACCATGCCAAATATTCGCGGGGGGATGCAAAAAACCCTGGATAATCGGGATGCAATAAACCTATGTTGGGGGTTTCAATTGGTGGGGGAATGTCACCGATTTTTAAATCTAAATATTTTTCTGCTAGCGTCCAAAATAAAGCAGCCACGTTTTCAGTGCCGCCGGCGTTCCAATAACCATAGATAATTAACCAGTTGCGTAAGTCTTGGACTTTCTGCACTGGGACAAATTTTAAGAGTTTGGGGCCGATTTTTAAAAAGCTAATATAACCCGCGAGTTTGTCTTCTTCTCGTCCGTTGCTGAATTTGTCGAGAATAAATTTAACAGGTTTGGGCATTCCCTTTGGTTTATCACCAATGGCGAAAGCACCCAGTTTAGTTAAACTCATCAATTCTAAGGCTGACTCAAATACTAAGCGGATGGGAATTTGGGAAACGCGATCGCGCAACCACACAACTTGGTCATAATCAAATAGTAGGCTACCAAAAAACACATCCGCGCCTTGCAAGGCCGCTTCCACTTCCAGACGTTTGCTGGTAATATCGCGATCGCTAAACACCCGAATATCTAAATCAGCACAGCGAGAATTAGCCAAAAAGGCTGCTTTTCTGTACAAGTCAGCATTAAATGATTCAAATCCAGCAATCAAAACGATGCGTTTCATTCCCGTAAGCCAAGAAACATTTCTTTACCTAAAATTTTACATAAAGCTCTTGACAATTGGGCATCAGTTAGAGAAAAGGGATAGGGGATTGATTTGTCCCTAATTCCCAATTTTGGCAATTTGGCACATTTGATAATTATCAGGTTGGTATTCTGAGGTTCATGAATGTTCTTTGTGCGACCATACAGACTTGCAGAACCCCTCGGTTAACCACCGGGGGTCTTTTTTTTAACCTTTGTAGGGGATAATTTTTAAAAGATATCAGGGATAAATTCCAGTGGTTCCACAATCAGAACTTCAGGAAAACTCGTCTATGCAGGCCATTGGGCGTGTATTGGAGAGTTTGCGGAATTATAGATTGATTTCGCTGGGGGCTTTGTTGAGTCTTTTGCTGTTGACGGTGGCAAATGCAGTCACGCCCCAACTATTTCGCTGGGGAATTGATCAGGGCATTGTCAAGAAAGACTTACAGATAGTACTTTACAGTGCCGCCTGGATGGTAGTTGCGGCGATCGCTCGCGGTGTGTTTAATTTTGGTCAAAGTTATTTGGCAGAGGCGGCTTCCCAAGGTGTAGCTTATGAACTGCGAAACAAGATTTTTAGCAAAATTCAAAATCTCAGTTTTAGCTATCATGACCAGTCACAAACTTCTCAACTCTTAACCCGCGTCACTAGTGATATTGAGCAAATCCGCACTTTTATCGGTACTAGCTTAATTCAGGTAATTAGTGGAATAGTGACGTTAGCCAGTGCAGCCGTAATTTTACTAGTCATGAATTGGCAACTAGCACTAATTACCTTAACAGTTGTACCCATGTCAGGGTGGTTAATGGCGCGATTCATCACCCAAAATGACCGCCTGTTTCGGCAAGTACAAGAGCAACTAAGTGACCTAAATGCTGTATTGCAAGAAAATCTGATTGGTATCAGGGTAGTCAAAGCTTTTGTGCGGGAGTCGGCGGAAAGGTCACGTTACACAGGTCTGAATGATGCCCTAGTGACGGCTAACATGAAGACAATTAGCGCCATTCGTAATACCTTTCCGTTTATCTTTTTACTGAGTAACTTGGTAACCCTGGCGGTGTTTGGCTATGGTGGGGCGCAGGTAATTGGCAATACTTTCTCCATTGGTGAACTAGTAGCCTTTAACGCCTATCTAGTATTAATTTTGCAACCAATTTTACTGATTGGTTTTGCTGCGCCAGCGATCGCCCAAGCAGCCGCTTCTGCTCAACGAGTCTATGAGGTCGTAGATGCAGCAGTAGAAATCCGCGATCGCGCTGATGCCATTCCCTTTGAAATTTGTGGTGGTAGAATCACCTTTGAAAATGTGTCTTTCCGCTATCCTGGTGCAGCTACAGAAGCCCTAAAAGATGTTTCCTTTGAAACTAAACCTAACGAATTAATAGCCATTTTAGGCATGACAGGTTCCGGGAAAAGTACCGTTATGAACCTGATTCCCCGCTTTTATGATGTCACCAAAGGGGCAATTCGCATTGATGGGCGAGATGTGCGAGACTTTACCCTCAACAGCCTCAGAAAGCACATCGGCATTGTATTTCAAGAAACCACCCTATTTTCGGGAACTATCCGCGAGAATATCGCCTATGCCAAACCTAAAGCATCATTAGAACAGGTAATAGAAGTAGCGAAAACTGCCCAAATTCATGATTTTATTATCAGCCTGCCAGATGGTTACGAAACCATAGTTGGTGAACGTGGCGTAGGTTTATCTGGTGGACAAAAGCAACGAATAGCGATTGCTCGCACCCTCCTCACCGATTACAGTATTTTGATTTTGGATGATAGTACTTCGGCCGTTGATGCTAAAACCGCCTCTGAAATTCAAGCCGAACTGGATAGCATGATGCGGCAAAAAGCTTGTGTCACCTTTGTTGTAGCCCAACGTATCAGCACAGTCAAAAACGCCGACCGCATTTTTCTCATAGATAAAGGACGGTTAGTAGCCCAAGGTACTCACGAAGAACTAATGCAAACCAGCCCACTCTATGGCGCAATTTTGGAATCTCAAGTGAAGAAGAGACAGGAGACAGAAAAGGTAGGGAATGGGGGGTTGACAACTAACAACTAACAACTGACAACTGACAACTGACAACTAACAACTGACAACTCCCTATGAGAACTCCAGCCCCAGTTATTGCCTCCGAACAACAAGCAACTAAGCAACTTTCAACCTTACGGCGTTTTTTACAATACTTGCGTCCCTTTCGCAAAGAAGTTCCCATTGCTTTGAGTTTAGTATTAATCGGTGCTGTCACCCAGGCGATCGGGCCGTTTTTACTAGGTTGGTCAGTAGATAACCTCATAGCCAAAGGCAATTTACCAGGATTGCTACTGTTATTAGTGTTATTAGGCCTAAATTATAGTTTTGGTATCTGGGCAATTCGGGGGCAAATTATCCGCGTCGGCTGGATTATGCAGCGATTACTGGCTCAGTTGAGGCAAGATATTTTTACCAAAATTCAAAGTTTGCCACTCAGCTTTTTTGACCGCAGTGAAGCCGGTGATTTAATGAGTCGTCTGCTAAACGATGTCAACACTGTTAATCAAGCCTTTGGGCAAACGGTGGCACAAATGCTAGGTAATACCTTCAGTTTGGTAGGTATTGTCATTGCTATGCTTTCAATTAACTTACAACTTGGGTTGTTAAGTAACTTAGTTGTCCCTCTGATGATTTTTACCACCAGCTTATTTGCGCGTTGGGCTAGGACTAAATTTCGCGTCACCAGACAAACAATTGGGGAACTTTCCGCCAAGTTAGAAGAAGATATTGGCAGTGTGCGAGAAGCCCAAGCCTTTAACCGGGTACATCTCAACATCGCAGAATTTGACGTTCTCAACGCCGCTAATCGTGATGCCAACGTTGAAGCCGTAGCAATTACGGCGGCATTTTTACCATCAATTGATTTTCTCAACACCTTAGCTACAGCAGGTGTCCTTGCCTATGGTGGTTATCTTGCCGTGACAGGAGCCGCAACTGTGGGTGTGGTAACATCATTTTTACTTTACGTCCAGCAATTCTTCCGCCCCATCCAAATCCTCAGTCAGTTTTACACCCAAGCTCAGTCAGCCTTTGCCGGATTAGAGCGTATTTTCCTCTTACTAGATGAACCATCCCAACTCAATGACGCACCCAACGCCACCCAAATGCCTCCTATTCAAGGTGAGGTGACATTTGAGGATGTTAAGTTTGGGTATAATCCAGAGCAACTAGTCCTCAAAGGAGTTAATTTACACGCTGATGCAGGACAGATGGTGGCATTAGTAGGGGCGACTGGTTCAGGCAAAACAACAATTATTAACCTCATATTGCGTTTTTATGATGTGTCTGACGGTGCGGTAAAAATTGATGGCGTTGATGTGCGTAGTGTGACTCAAGCCAGCCTCCGCCATCAGATTGGCATTGTCCTGCAAGATAATATTTTGTTTAGCGGTACTGTTGCCGAAAATATTGCTTTTGGCGCGCCTTATGCCACTCAAGCCGAAATTGAAGCGGCGGCACAAATGGCAAACGTCCATGAGTTTATCACTTCACTACCGCAAGGTTACACAACCAAATTAGGCGAACGGGGCGCACCTCTCAGCCAAGGACAAAGACAACTGATTAGTATTGCTCGTGCAGTATTAATTAATCCCCGCATCTTGATTCTTGACGAAGCAACCAGTAGTATAGATACCCGAACAGAAGCTCTAGTACAGGATGCGATCGCCCGTTTATTACAGGGTCGCACCAGTTTTGTCATTGCCCACCGCCTCAGCACCGTTACCCAAGCTAATCAAGTATTGGTTATTCAGCAAGGGCAAATCGTAGAACGAGGTACTCACGCAGAACTTGTCAGGCAGCAAGGTATTTACGCTAATCTGTATGCACTCCAACTGGGGGCAGCGACAGCACAATAATTTATGGGTAATTGGTAATTGGTAATAATGTGACGGACTGCGGGTGTTCAGATCCCCGACTTTTTCAAAAAAGTCGGGGATCTAAGGGATATATGAAAAAAATCACCTCTGGATTTTCTACCTCAGAGGTGATTAGCAAAGACATCTGATTGTGGACTAGTCTGGAATTTAAATTTAACTTTGAAATCAAATATCTCCCCTCCATCTGAAGGCGCAAGCAAGGTTAAGTTGATTTGTAATTAGCAGTACAAAAATCCAAATACTAGTATTAAATTAACGTGAGTCTCCAACGGAGGCGCACCTACGGGAAGGGCGAAAGAAAACTTTCTGTTTTCTTAGGAGTTTGACGGAACCTAACCCCAACCCCTTCCCTACAAGGGAAGGGGCTGACAATCTATAACTGAGTACCAAATAATCAGGTTTTTAAGCCTCTACCCGCGTCGGGGAGAGGTTTGGAGAGGGGTTCTTCCGAATTTATCGAACTCACATTAAATTAATCTTAACCACGCTCCATAACAGACCGTAGATAATCATTGAATATTTAAACTCCATAATTATTACTAAACAGGTACTAAATACCGTTTCTTGATAAAGATGCACTTTATTCCGTACTGTAGAGACTTTCCATGCAACGTCTCTACATCATTTATTTGGCGCAACTTCATAGAGAATTGATATAAATATATACCTATTGTTTCTTTATCAAAATTACAAATGTATTATCTAGATTAGATGAGAAAATCTAAGAATAAATTGTACATTACTAAAGATTAAATAGTAATTTATTTTTGTCAATGAATCAACATGAATATGTACATATTACCTTAATGTAACTTTTTTTTGAGTCAGATATACAATAAGAAGAGATGCCAATGACTTATGCTTTGGTTGACCAACACAGCAAACTATTCTCCCTCTCAATCCCTTGTCTTTTATGGCAAGTTGATGCGCTGTAGTGGTAAGAGATGAACAGCATATCTATAGGCAGAGGGGATATCTCGTAAAACTTTTCCTGAAAAGAGTTTAATACTCTGGGTCGTTAAACTTTGAAATCTACACAATTAGACCAATTTGAGTGTATTTCAAGTGACTGAATATCATTTATTGTTTTGCTGATTGCTCAGCACAGATGGTCTATTGTCTATTACCTCAAACGCTTCGCCAGATTTAAAATCCAGAGGACTCAATGACTAACTCCAGTTTTACGAAAGGAAAAAATTCATATCACCACCAAGCGGAAGAACCGCATTTACCGACCAAAATACAGATAAAAAATGGTAGCAAACATGAAGTTTCTAGGCAGCGAGAACCTAGAAATGATGTATCTATTACTAATGACTTAAATCGGGGTCGAGTAGCTATTTTCATCGATGGTGCTAATCTATTTCAAGCCGCTTTACAACTTGGTATCGAAATCGATTACCTCAAATTACTTTGCCGTTTAACTGCGGGTTCTAGATTATTACGGGCATTTTTCTACACCGGAGTTGATATGTCTCGACCAACTCCTACACGTCAACGCACCAATGATAAGCAACAAGGTTTTCTATTTTGGATGCGCCGTAACGGTTATCGTGTTGTCACCAAAGAACTCCAAGTTACAGATAACAACAAAAAACCAAATTTGAACGTAGAAATTGCTGTAGACATGATCACCTTAGCACCTCATTATGATACAGCTGTCTTGGTGAGTGGTGATGGTGATTTAGCATACGCAGTCAACGCAGTCAGCAGCACCGGAGTTCGTGTAGAAGTCGTCAGTTTACGAACCATGACTAACGACTGTTTAATTGATGTCGCCGACTACTTTATTGACCTCGATAGCATTAAACAATATATCCAAAAGGATTCCCATCTAGGATATGGCTATCGGACGCTATCTAATTCTAATCTTTAAAATATAAAGGTTGGTTGAGTTAATACTCAATATGGTTAAGTGAAAGATAATTTCACCAGATTTGGATAAAAGCTATTGAGAAAGGATGCACTTGATATTCCTTTCTTTTTTCATGTTTGCAAACCGTAAATTAGTTTTAATAACCTAAAATCTATAAGACTAATATTCGATTTATGAACTATACGTAGGGCAGCCACTGCGTTGGACGGGTTCCCCGGCTTAGAGCAAGTGGCGTTGGCCAATGCCCACCACAAGCATGATATGGTAGGCATTGCCTACAGATACTTTTCCTTACTAACCTAAAAGCTATATCTAGCTCAAGCACAACTAAAAGCGTAAGTGTTAAATTAATTACTATCAGAACTCTTGCAGTTGCTGAAATAAAATAACAAGCCTAGAAATTACGCTGCGTACCTTACATCGAAATGGACATTCTAATTGTTGAGGATGAATCAGAAATTGCTCAGTTAATTCAACATTCCTTAGAAAAAGAGGGCTTTTCCTGTCGGACTAGCCGCGATGGAATCAATGCTTTACGAATGTTCCAAGAACAACCACCAGATTTAATCATCCTAGACCTGATGATTCCAGGGTTAGATGGGTTGGAAGTTTGCGCGAGAATTCGCCAGAAACCTGGGGCAAAAGACCCATATATACTAATGCTTACAGCTAAAGGTGAGGAAATAGACCGGGTAATTGGCTTGTCTACGGGTGCTGATGACTATATGGTCAAACCCTTCAGCCCTAGAGAGTTGGTAGCGCGAGTGCGGGCGCTTCTAAGGCGCAGTCTACGTCAAGGGGGACAAAATCAGGTAAGTCGAACTCAACACTTTATAGTAGATGTAGACCAACGGACTGCTAGTCGTCAAATAGATGCCCATCAAGCAGAAGCTTTAGATTTAACTACTCTAGAATTTAATTTATTAAGCACTTTTGTCAGCAATCCTGGGCGGGTGTGGAACCGAACCCAACTAATTGACAAATTGTGGGGAGATAATTTTTTTGGTGATGAGCGTGTTGTGGATACTCATGTAGCTAGGCTCAGAAAAAAAATTGAGCCTGATCCCACTAATCCCAGTTTTATTAAAACTGTCGTCGGAGTTGGTTATAAATTTGAAGACTCTCCCGTAATTTCAGCATGATCAACAAAGGTTGGCGTTGGACAAAATCCCTACCTTTAGCATCTCGCTTGTTTGTCTCCCATTTAGTGGTGATGATAGTGGGATTAATTAGTCTGGTGATTATCAGTAGAGTTTCGTCACCGCGCTTTTTTGTCCTGCACCTAGAAAGATTGGAAAGTGAAGGGGTAAATTTAATCAATGTTCGTGCAGATTTAGTCCAAGGGTTCGAGATTGCTTGGCGCAGTAGCACTATTTGGTCAGTTTTAGTCGGTAGCACGGCTGCGGGAGGCTTGAGTTACTGGGTTTCTAAACGGATTATGCAGCGATTAACTGAGATGGAACAAATCACTCAACAGTTTGCTGCTGGTCATCTACAAGCGCGACTACCTTTGTCTGACATCCCCGAACTCAATCGCTTGGGTACGAGTTTTAACCGCATGGCTGCAAGTTTGGAAGGGGTGGAAGCACGCCGACGGGAACTCATAGGAGATATGACTCATGAACTACGCACACCGTTAACAGTTGTGCGTGGTTATTTAGAAGAACTCGCCGATGGTGAAATTGAACCGTCCCCAGAGGTTTATCGGCGCTTGGCGAAAGAGACTAAACGTTTAGAACGATTGGTCAATGATTTACAAGAATTATCGAAGGCAGAAGCTGGTTATTTACCGATTAGAATACAGTCAGTAAATCTATATCCTTTATTAGAGTCTTTAGTAGAAAGATTTAGTGATCAATTGTTGGAGGATGGGCCAGTATTACTTGCAGAATTTACACCCCAAATCCCCCTTGTACTAGCAGATATCGATCGCACAGAACAAATATTAGTCAACTTGCTAGGTAACGCCATCCGTTATACCGTCAAAGGCTCAATTACCATCCGTACATGGGCTGAAAACAGGCAACTCTGGATTGCCGTGATTGATACAGGGATTGGTATTGCCTCAGAGGATATACCTCATGTATTTGAGCGCTTTTGGCGAGCTGATCAATCACGCGATCGCCATTCCGGTGGCACAGGTATTGGCTTAACTATCACTAAACACCTAGTAGAACTACAAGGTGGCGAAATTCACTTAGATAGTGAACTTGGTATTGGCAGCACTTTCCGATTTTGTTTGCCTCTAGCATAAGCAATAGTTTATAGATCACCGACTTTTTAAAAAAGTCGGGGTTCTGAGCGTTCATATTTTCCACACAAAACGAACGGCTTCCATTATGATAATGGTTATCAATCTTGTGAAGACTTATGTCAGTTGAAAATCCATCTACCGCCAAACCATTGAACCTGCTTCAACGCCCCCGTCGGTTGCGTCGGACTGTAACACTGAGGCGGATGGTGCGGGAAACTACCCTGACAGTGGATGATTTGATTTATCCGATGTTTGTCATGGAAGGAGAGGGGCAAAAAGTAGAAATTGCTTCTATGCCTGGATGTTATCGTTACTCCCTAGATTTGTTGCTCAAAGAGATAGCCGAAGTATCACAGCTAGGAATTAAGGCGATCGCACTTTTCCCTGTCATCTCCGAAAATAAAAAAGATGATATCGGTGCAGAAAGTTACAATCCAGATGGGTTAGTACAGCAAACAGTCAAAGCCATTAAACAAGCAGTTCCCGACATTGTTATTATCACCGACGTAGCCCTTGACCCCTTCACCACACATGGACATGATGGTTTAGTTGCTGAAAACGGCACAATCTTAAATGACCCCACTGTGGAAGTGTTAGTGAAAATGGCACTTTCCCAAGCCGCCGCCGGTACAGATTTTGTCGCCCCTTCCGACATGATGGATGGCAGAATTGGCGCAATCCGTCAAGCCTTAGATGCAGAAGGCTACGTTCATGTAGGAATTTTGGCATACTCCGCTAAATACGCCTCTGCCTATTACGGCCCCTTTCGAGATGCGTTAGATTCTGCCCCCAAATTTGGCGACAAAAAGACTTATCAAATGGACGCAGCCAACGCTAGAGAAGCAATTAAAGAAGTAGAACTAGATATTGCCGAAGGTGCAGATATTGTTATGGTAAAACCTGCCCTGGCATATCTAGATATCATTTATCAAGTCCGTCAAGCCACCCAGTTACCAGTTGCAGCCTACAACGTCAGTGGCGAATATGCCATGATCAAAGCTGCGGCTCAAATGGGTTGGATTGATGAAAAACAAGTGATTTTGGAATCTTTAACCAGCATGAAACGCGCCGGCGCAGATTTAATTCTCACCTACTTTGCCAGAGAAGTAGCACTGATGTTGCTTTAAAAATGGGAATGGGGAAGTAGAAGGGAGAACTTTTGACAATCACCCATTACTAATGATCAAAAAAATCGTCCCAGCCAGTTTTATAGTCATTCCCAATTCCCAATCCACCCATTTTGCGCTAACATGATAACGATTCTCATTATTTATTAATATGGTCAGTTCCTTAACCCAGTCCCAGAAAGACTTAGACCAGCACAACAACGAGCAACTTGTGCGGATTCGTCACACCTGCGCCCACATTATGGCGATGGCAGTACAAAAGTTATTTCTAGGGACAAAAGTAGCCACTGACTCAGTGACAGACAAGGGATTTTACATAGTTTCCAATTATTGAACATTGCCGGTACATATTGGCTGCCAAGAAGTAATTGACAAATACAAAACTCTCAAGTCTATTTGCTGAAATTGAATATACGTACATAGCCACAATTATTCAACAGCATCATTGATTTCATAGTTCACAAACATCTCATCATCCTATGAATACACTAACCGCAGAAACAACCAGCATAATTCCTGAAATTCCCAAACGAGGAATGCCAGTTACAATCATTACTGGCTTTTTAGGTAGTGGTAAAACAACTCTACTCAATCAAATTCTTAAAAATAAGCATGACTTAAAAGTAGCTGTTCTTGTCAATGAGTTCGGCGATATTAATATTGATAGCCAGTTATTAGTGTCTGTAGACCAAGATATGCTCGAACTAAGCAATGGTTGTATATGCTGCACTATCAATGATGGTCTAGTTGATGCTGTTTATCGGGTTTTGGAACGAGAAGAACGTATTGATTATTTAGTTATTGAAACTACTGGCGTTGCTGACCCATTACCCATTATTTTAACATTTTTAGGTACAGAGCTTAGGGATTTGACAAACCTTGATTCAATTTTGACGGTTGTAGATGCGGAAGCTTTTGAACCAACTCATTTCGAGAGCGAAGTTGCTTTAAAACAACTTACTTATGCAGATATTATCCTCCTGAACAAAACAGACTTGGCTACTGCGGAAAAAATTCAAGCATTAGAAGACTATATCCAAACTGTCAAAGATAGTGCAAGAATCCTACATACCAAATATGGTGAGGTAGCTTTACCCTTAATTTTAGGTGTTGGCTTAACCTCAAAAGATGACTATACAACTGATGATGCAGAAGCTCCTCATGAACATAATCATGAGCATCATAGCCAAGACCATGACCATCATGAGCATCACCATCTTCATGAACACCACTCCCATCATTTAGATAATGATGGATTTGTTGCGGTATCTTTTCAGTCTGATAGACCGTTTGATATTCATAAATTTGAGAATTTTCTCACAGAACAAATGCCCCAGAATGTGTTCCGAGCTAAGGGTATTTTGTGGTTTAGTGATAGTGAGTTACGCCATATATTTCAACTGAGTGGGCCTCGTTATAACTTACACGCCGATGAATGGCATACTTTACCAAAGAACCAATTAGTTTTTATTGGTAGAAAATTGGAGACTCAGCAAATTTATACACAACTTAACAATTGTTTGATATGATTAAGAAGTGTTAAGTAATCAAACGACTCGGTTAATAGATTTTTGTCAATCTCTAACTATTAACTAACTCACAATCTCTACCAATTAAACGAAATAATATGACTTTATCGATTCGTCCCGATACAGTTTCTGCTGCTCAGATGGTATCTTCTTTATCTACTCAGCAAACACCAACTGTCACAGAAGCAGAAATGGTACAGGCTGTGCGTACTTTACTAATTGGATTAGGAGAAAATCCTGACCGTGAAGGGTTGCTAGATACTCCTAAGCGAGTGGTAAAAGCTTTGCAGTTTTTGACTAAGGGATACAATGAATCCTTAGATGAACTGTTAAATGGTGCAGTATTTACAGAAGATGCCAATGAAATGGTATTGATTCGGGATATCGACATTTTCAGTTCTTGTGAACATCATATTTTGCCAATTATTGGTCGCGCTCATGTTGCCTATATTCCCAATGGTAAGGTGATAGGATTATCTAAAATTGCGCGAGTTTGTGAGATGTACGCTCGACGTTTACAAGTACAGGAACGTCTGACGCTACAAATTGCTGATGCACTGCAAGGTTTACTCAAACCTCAAGGGGTAGCAGTGGTAGTAGAAGCAACTCATATGTGCATGGTGATGCGTGGTGTACAAAAGCCTGGTTCTTGGACTGTAACTAGTGCAATGCGTGGTGTATTTGCGGAAGATGCTCGCACTCGTGAAGAGTTTATGAATTTAGTACGACATAATGCTAATTTTCACTAATACCGTTTCTTAATGAAGATGTGCTTTATTCTGGACTGTAGAGACCTTTACCTGGTGCAACTTCATAGAAAATGGGTATCAATAACCAAGATTTAGAGGACACCAAAAAATAAATTATCCGAAATTGATGGTTTGGTAGGGTGCGTCAGTATGAATAATTTCTGAGTATATTTAAGTTCTATCATACTGACGCACTCTACATTTTTGATATTTTTTATCTGGAATTCCCTTATATACAAGTAATAATCAAAGCTTAAAAAAGTTTTGTAATAGCGCATCTGTCTTTAAAATTAATGCCATAAATCCATAAATAAGGTACAGATGCGCTGCTACTGGCTAAAAATTTTCATTTATTCCACAAATCTGCAACGCTAAAACTTCCTATAAAGATGAATGTGGAGATAAAAGATATTTTGTCTCTGTGTTTATATCTATGTTGAAAAATTTAGCATTATTCTTTAAACCTCTTCATCTTCTCCTTGAATTAAAGAAGTAAGTCTATCTAAAGTTTGTGTTAGTTGTGTTAGCTTTTGCAAGGAATCATCTTGAGATTCAGCGAGGCTCTGCACTGCATCACACAAGGCAAAAATTTGATACCCCTGTTGCTGTAACTGCTTTCCTTGTGCTTCTACTTGGCAACTCAGATTTTCCACTCTTTCTGCGAGACGTTCAATGGTTTCAGTAGTAGATAATACTGCTTCCCCAATTTGCTCCACAATGGACTCTAGACGACTAATTTTTACCTCGACTCCAGATGCAACCATTTCTTGACTACCCCGATTGTAAGAGAGAATTTTAGTAATGTATGGATATTAATAATTGACTAATCTAGTCCAATAAATACAACTCTATATAAATGCTCTTTTCATACTATTGATGATTTTATTGATGGCTGCTTCTAGCAAATGGTAGAAGAATTTTTGCAACTTCAATGATAATTGAGCTAGTTTAATTGCTTTACCTTGTATCTGTCACCTGCATTTGATCTTGGTAAGAGAATCCTTGCTTAGGGATGTCTATCTGGACTTAATTTTGATCAGATGAATTTGAGATTTTTCACTCATACGATCGCCTGGTAACATTATTTGCGACTATAGGCATTTTTAATACATATTATTGTGTTTCAACCATCCTCCTCATGAAATATTTATTTCTCTTTATTTTAAATTTATAAAACTTCATGATCCCCAGAAGGTTGATGAAGATTACGTAAATATACCGTAAAATGTCCGAGTCTTTGATGAAGATGAGTTTATATTTTGTTGAGTGCAACTCAGTGTTATTACCCTTTTTGTTAGGCATTCGGCTAGAAAACGTACCATGTATCAAACACAATTACAAAGCGTCTTGCAAGGTACTACTTATAAGGATTGGGCGTTCGGGCTTATGCCCCATCCCTCAGTGCAATCTAAGTTCAAACGTTGTTTAGATATTTTAGGCAGCTTAGTGGGATTGGGAATTTTAGCGATCGCATTCTTACCAATTGCGATCGCGATCAAGCTCGATAGTCCAGGCCCAATTTTCTTTTCTCAAGAGCGCTATGGTTTTCGGGGTCGTCCCTTCCAAATTTGGAAGTTTCGCTCGATGGTGAACGACGCGGAGAGACTGAAAACCTTAGTAGATAACGAAGCAGACGGATTGATCTTTAAAAATAAAAACGATTTTCGGGTAACTAAAGTGGGGCGTTTATTGCGTAGTACTAGCTTAGATGAACTACCCCAATTCTGGAACGTCCTCATGGGTGACATGAGTTTAGTCGGAACACGTCCACCCACTGCTGATGAAGTAGCCAAATATAGCGATCGCCACTGGCAAAGATTAAACGTCAAGCCTGGCTTAACCGGCGAATGGCAAGTTAACGGACGTTCTCATGTCAAAGACTTTGAACAGATAGTAGATTTAGATTTGCAATATCAAAATAATTGGCATCCTCTATACGACTTGCTACTGATTGGTAAAACAATTTACGTTATCGTCGCTAGAGTTGGAGCCTTCTAAAGCGATCGCTCAAAATAATGATTGAGCAAGCTTGGCTCTCATCAATTACCCATTACCTATTACCGAAAACACCGCCCACAAGGGGGCGGTGTTTTTCATCTTTGCCTTTATGCGTACTGAATGATGTCTATTTACCTTTTCCCAGAATTAGTTAAACGTTTTTTCCCTGATTTCTTTGGCACAGCTTGAGCAGCAGAGCGAGGCTGATGCTTACTATCTTTGGGTTTTTGCTTGCGTTCATCCTGGCTTGGTTCTGGTTTAGTTTGGGAATTAGCTCCAATACCCGCTACCAATTCAAAAGGCAATCGTTTTTCAATCAGTTTTTCAATATCTGCCAACAAATGATATTCATCGGCGCTCACCAAAGATACAGCCTCACCTGATGCACCAGCACGACCAGTGCGACCAATGCGATGAACATAATCTTCTGGTACATAGGGCAAATCGAAATTGACCACATAAGGCAATTCGCTGATGTCCAGCCCCCGCGCGGCGATATCAGTTGCCACTAAAACTTGTAAACTACCATTTTTGAACTTTGCCAGAGCGTGGGTACGTGCCGACTGGCTCTTATTGCCGTGGATAGCTAGAGCTTGAATGCGCTCATGTCCCAATTGTTTCACCAGGCGGTCAGCACCATACTTGGTGCGAGTAAATACTAGTACTTGATACCAATTATCTTTCCGAATCAGGTGAGCAAGTAAATCTCGTTTCCTGTCGCGCTCTATTTTGTAGACTTTTTGTGTCACCGTATCGGCGGTAACGTTACGGCGTGCTACTTCAATCATTTGTGGGCGATTTAGCAGACCGGCGGCTAGTTCCTTGATTTTGTCTGAGAATGTAGCGAAGAATAGCAAATTTTGTCGCTGTTTGGGCAGCAAAGAGAGGATACGACGGATATCACGAATAAAGCCCATATCTAACATCCGGTCGGCTTCATCCAGCACGAGAATCTCAATCTGTGAAAGGTTTACCGTTCCCTGCTGCACATGGTCTAGGAGTCGCCCTGGGGTAGCAACCAAAATATCCACGCGACCCTTTAAACGCTGTTTTTGGGGATTAATACTGACTCCACCAAACATCACCATTGAGTTGAGGTTCAAGTACTTGCCGTAGTCACGTACGCTTGATTCCACCTGTGCGGCAAGTTCACGAGTCGGGGTGAGAATCAGCGCCCGAATGGGGGAGGAAGGACTGGAGGCGCTTTTAAGACTATCTTGGGATAATAAATGTAGCAGTGGGAGGGTAAAGCTGGCAGTTTTCCCAGTTCCAGTTTGAGCGCCAGCTAGCAAGTCACGTCCCGACAAGACAGCAGGAATGGACTGCATCTGGATTGGTGTAGGTTTGGTGTACCCCAACTCAGTAACAGCACGAATAATTTCATTGGACAAGCCGAGATGAGAAAAAGACATAGAACTCCGGATATAACATCGGCCTGTCACCAGTAGCGGTATCAGTCTTAGGCGGACGGACAAAGGTTTGAGGCGTGGGATGGGCAGTAGCGCCAAGACTGATAGCGAATACCCCAACCGTGAATCTTAACAGAGTAAAGGTGACATATAATCCAATTTCTTTAAACTTTAATATTGATGGTTGAGAATAATGGTTCCAAGCTAATGTACGTCTGATGACAAGTCATAGATACCCGACTTTTTCAAAAAAAGTCGGGTATCTGAACACCCACAACCTGGGATATTTCAAAAATTAGCAGTACCTAAGAAATTGAGTAAGTTACCGCAGAATACAAAACCGATCGCCATAAAAGCAAAACCTACAAAACGGACGATTGTGTATAAGCTATCCTTAACCAGTCGTCTGGTACTAGTGGCGATTGCATACTGAGTTAAACCGAAGCCTGCGGTGTAGGTAAGCAAGGAGATGAAATCAATCCCGTCGGTAACTTGTCCAGAAACGTAGCCTTGCAACAAACCAGCGATCGCACCTAAGATCACTACAACCAGCCAGTTAGGTTTATGGGGCATCACTAAGATAGCACCAAAGCCAATAGTAAAAATAGCGATCGCTATCTCTGCACCTGGTAAATGGAACGTCGATAAATGTGTAAGTCCGCCCAGTACAGATGCTAAGACAAAAGACATGGTGACGAATGAACCATGAACAATGCCTGTTGAGATTAAACCAATGCCTAATATCCTGGCTAAACTGTCGAGGTGCAGCACCGGATCAGCCACACCCCATAAAAAACCATCCCAGCTATTGGTTATCTGATATTGCAGAGATAATCCACTTACAGAGCTTAACAAACTAATTAGTATCAAAGCGGCGATCGCTCCCAGGTGACGATGCTGTAACTTCCTGACAGCAGTAGGTATGGATGTAGTTAACATAAAAATGCACAAGTAGTTTTTTGATACCTTATACTTCCCTGGCAATCAAAATAACTAACATCTCATACAAAACAGAGGTAGAGGGATAGGGGGCAGGATTAATGTACAAATGTTGGATAGAAAGTTTTTTTTGTTAACAACTAATACCTAATACCAATTCTCTATGAAGTTGTGCCAAATAAATGATGTAGAAACGTTGTATGCAACGTCTCTACAGTACAGAATAAAGTGCATCTTGCTCAAAAAACGGTATAAAAAAACTGGATTCTTATGTAGAAGACTTGAGGCGAGTTGGGATGCAAATGATAAACTCAGTCCCTTCGTTGGGAGCAGAAACACACTTTAGGGTGCCACCATGCTTATTGATAATCTGATAACTAATCGACATCCCTAGACCAGTACCTGAACCAATAGGTTTAGTTGTGAAGAAAGGGTCAAAAATTTTATTTCTTACTTCTTCCGTCATACCACAACCGTTATCAGAAATCTGAATCATCACTTGACTACTATCTAGAGCCTTAGTCTGAATCTGAATCAGTGGCTTGTTTGCTGATTCCTTGGCTGCTTCAATAGCATTGGTCAGGATATTCATGAATACTTGATTTAGTTGACCAGGATAGCACTCCACTAGAGGTAAGTTATTGTATTCTCTAACAACGTCAATATCTGGATGTTTGCCCTGACCTTTTAAGCGGTTTTTTAGCAGTAATATTGTATTATCAATGCCTTCATGAATATCTACTTGTTTAATTTCCGCTTCATCCAAGCGAGAAAAATTGCGTAAAGATAAAACTATTTCCCGAATGCGATCGGCTCCATTCTTGATAGAGGCTAAAATTTTTTCAAAATCGTTCTGTACAAAATCAAGATCAATTTCTTGTATGTAAGCCGCAATTTCCCAAGCAGGTTTAGGATAGTATTGCTGATAAAGAATAATTAGTTGCCACAAAGCTTTGGTATATTCATAGATGAAGTGAATATTACCGTAAATAAAATTAACTGGGTTATTAATTTCATGGGCAATACCTCCAACTAATTGACCCAAAGAAGACATTTTTTCTGTTTGAATCAGTTGGACTTGAGCGTTAGCCAAATCGTTCAAAGCGACTTGCAGTTTTTCTGCTTGGTCTTTAGCTTTAGCGGCTGTAGCCAAGGATGCCAACATACTTTGATGTAACTGATTGGTGCGCTCCTCAACTCTATTCTCTAAGTCTGCTTTAATTTGTAAAAGAGCTGCTTCTGCTGTTTTGCGCTCGATGATTTCCGTTTTGAGTCGGTTGTTAGCAGCTTCTAATTGTGCAGGACTAGGTAAAGCTAATAATTGCGGAACAATGGGTATGAGGACAATGGCTGTATATATGGAGATAAAAGCAGTGATTGCCTTCATGAAACCAGACAACCAATAAGTTGGATGCCAAAGTGTCCAGATTTCCATCACATGGGAGGTAGCACAGGAGACAATGAAAGCCCCAAATAGTAGAAATATCCATTTAAAAGGCAAATCTTGTCGCTTTCTAACAAAATAAACCAGGGTGATGGGGATGGAATAGTAGGCAACAGCGATGAGGAAATCTGAAAGTGTATGCAACCAAACTAATCCAGGTTGCCACAGGTAGCAATGGCCATGAGGGATAAATAAATTATCCGCAAAAACATTATGTATTAATTGTAACATTAAATATTGCCAAAGTATACTTCGCTACGATAATTTACATGGCAAGTATAAAATTTTGTAAATAAAGATGCTACAGAGAAATTACTAACTTAGTAGTTCTGCCACTTGATGCTGGCTCCAAAGTTTCCGGTACAGACCTGCTTGCTGTAACAGTTCCAAGTGATTACCCACCTGTACAATTTGACCTTTATCCATGACAAATATCCGGTCTGCCGCCGCCGCCGCCGAAAGTTGATGAGTGATGAAAACTACAGTCTTACGTTCAGTACCACTGGATAGATTATTGAGAATTTGTGTAGCTGTTTGATTATCCACACTAGAGAGGGCATCATCTAAAATTAAGACTGGAGCATTAACTAACATTGCTCTAGCTAGTGCAGTACGTTGCCTTTGACCGCCAGAAAGGGTAATACCGCGTTCTCCGACGATGGTTTCATACTGTTGGGGAAAATTAATAATTTCGGGATGGATTTGAGCTAGTTTAGCAACGTACTCTACATTTTCTGGAGGACTGACAGGATCGCTGTAGCGGATATTATTTTTAATTGTAGTACTAAATAAAAAGCTATCTTGAGGAACATAGGCGATCGCACTACGTAAATCGGCCAAAGCTATCTGAGTAATATCCTGCCCATCTAAAAACAATTGTCCTGGCGCAACTTCCAATAATCTGGGCAAGGCATTAGCTAACGTAGATTTACCAGAACCGATTGCTCCGACAATCGCTACGGTTTCCCCAGGAGCAATAGTAAAGCTAACTTTGTCCAAAGCCGGATTTTCAACACCCGGATAAGCGTAACTGAGATTTTTGGCAGTTAATTCCCCTTTTACCTCAGCTAATTCTAAATGTATGGCTGCATCAGCATCTTGAATTTTAGCTTCTACACTGAGGATAGCTTCCAAACGATCTACACTCACCTCACCCCGTTGGTAAGCAGAAATCGTGAAGCCTAATAGCGCTGTGGGAAAGACTAGACGTTCTATGTATATGAGAAGCGCCAAAAAATCGCCAACAGCTAAGGTTCCCTCGGCAATTCTTGACGTTCCCAACCAAATAACTACCAGTGAACTCAGACTGGCTAAACCACCAATTAAAGGAAACAGAATATTGCGGCTTTTGGCTAGTTCCAAGTTAGCACTTAATAACTTTTGATTTTGTTGGGCAAAAGCGCGACGCTCATTTTCTTCTTGAGCGTAAATTTTAATTAAAGCAATGCCACTAATATCTTCTTGAATCAACTCACTAATGTCAGAGAGTTGTTCTTGTACTTTTGCCTGTTCCTGACGTAAACGATTGCTAAATAAGTTGACTAAAACAAACATTAAGGGATAAATTGCCAAAGCTGCGAGTGTCAAATCGACACTAATTCTCAGCATGACGGGTAAGGTGAGAACGTAAGCAAATAGGGTGTTGGCCAAACTTAAGACCGCAAAACCTAATAAGCGCCTGACATTATCTACATCACTGGTGGCTCTGCTAATTAGATCACCAATTGTATTGGTGGCAAAATAAGCTGGTTCTAGCTTGAGTAAATGCTCAAAAATCCGTTGTTTAAGGTCAAATTCTACTTGCCTACCCACTCCAAATAACCAAATCCGCGAAGCCATGCGGATGAGCAACATAGCGGAACTAAGCAAGATAATAACTACTACGTAACGTAATATTTGGTTCCAGCTAAAGTTGGTAGAAAGTAGGTCAACACAAGCCCTAATCAACCAAGGGATATAAACACCCAGCCCATTGACAGACAACAAAGCCAGGATGCCCAATGCTGCTTCCCGCCAATGGGGACGCAGATAAGCAGCAAGTTTAGTAATTCGTCGAGATTTTGTCATGAATTGGGGGACTGGGTTTTGGTGACTGGGGACTGGTGAGTCAGCGACGGGTACGTAGGGGGTTTCCCCCATAAGCGACTGACGAACCCCGAAGGGGGAATTGGGGACTAGTGAGTGGAGAATGTTGAGTGGAGAGTGCCGAGTCAAAATTTCTTTACCTCTGCTCCCCTGCTCCTCTACTTTTTGCTAGTCCCTAGCCCCTGTTCTCTTTTTCAAGATACTTATTTTACCCTTATGATTGACGACCACGTAAGAAAAAATAAATCTGATTAAGATAACTTTCCCAAAATCTTGTTGTTTGTTGCAGAGTGTCTGCACTAGGTACAAAGTCACTCACAGTTAAACCTGTCCGATTTGCTACAGGGGCAGGAGTCTGTAACAAATAGGAGGGAATTTCTGAATTTAACGAGTTGAGAGCTATTGTTGTCTGCCCTGATTCCGCACTGTATAAGATATTGCTTCCAATATCAGTAATATTATTGCTTGATGGCTGCAAGGCTACTAAGGTTTGTGATGGTAGAGAAACAGATGTGGTAGCTAAGGTTCCTCCTAGCAACTTGTTGATGAATGGCATACTCGACAACAGTAGAATCGTCAATGCCCAACCGGCAAGATATCCTCCTGGCTTTTCTATACCACCGCCTTTAATTCTTTGGGCTGCGAAAATCAGCAGTAAAAGTGATCCCCCTAAGGGTTTGAGGGGAAAGGATACTAAATCCCAGAGCGATCGCACAGCTGGTTCATTCGGATTAATGAATGACAAAGCTAAGACAACCAAGATAATAACTAAGATTATTCGCCCAACAAAAGTACTGGAAGGATAAACTCTCTGAAACAGGGAATAGACAATAATCCCAATCAGTAGCCACAGCAGTACCCGGCTTAACAGTAAAAACATATATTTACGCTCTAATCTCCTTTTGTGGTTAGCCTAGAGGTCTTGCGAAGTGGATTTATTTTAGCCTCAACTGTAATTGCAGCATTTGACATCAAACTGTTCACCCCTCACACAAAAGACCACCGTCGTAGTGATTTTAGTGCAATTTTTCCACACTGCGTCCAATATTTATAATTTTCCAGATTATTAATTACTTACGTAGCTAAATTTTTTTGTTGAGACTGGGTGTAAGGGTGTAGGGGTGTAGGGGTGAATTCCGCAGGGTACTTTCTACCTTTCTTGCTAAATTAATTGAGTAGTTGTCACTCAAAAGGAAAAACTATGTCGCCTGGAAAGCCCAGCATCTTGGTAACGGGGGGAGCAGGATATATTGGTTCGCACACTGTCCTGGCTCTCAAGCAAGCAGGTTACGACGTGGTAATACTAGATAATTTGGTCTATGGACATCGTGATTTAGTAGAAAAAGTTTTACAAGTAGAATTGGTGGTGGGTGATACAGGCGATCGCTCTTTGTTAGATGAGTTATTTAAATCCCGTCATTTTGATGCAGTGATGCACTTTTCCGCTTACGCTTATGTAGGCGAATCTGTTAGTGATCCTGCCAAGTACTATCGCAATAATGTTTTAGGCACATTAACCTTATTAGAAGCGATGCTGGCTGCTTCAATTAATAAGTTTGTCTTTTCTTCCACTTGTGCCACTTATGGAGTGCCAAAAAGTGTTCCCATTCCCGAAGATCATCCCCAAGACCCCATCAATCCTTATGGTGCGACTAAGTTAATGGTGGAAAGGATTTTGGCGGATTTCGATGTAGCTTATGGTTTGAAATCAGTCCGTTTCCGTTACTTTAATGCTGCTGGTGCTAATCCTGATGGATTGCTAGGTGAGGATCACAACCCCGAAACTCATTTAATCCCTCTAGTACTACTAACAGCTTTAGGTAAACGTAAATCCATCTCTATTTTCGGCACTGATTATCCCACACCCGATGGCACTTGTATTCGGGATTATATCCACGTTAACGACTTAGCCGATGCCCACGTTTTGGGATTGGAATATTTGTTAAAAGGTGGAGATAGCGAAGTTTTTAACTTGGGTAATGGCCAAGGTTTCTCTGTCAGAGAAGTAATTGCAGCTGGTGAACAAGTCACAGGATTACCCATAGCCGTTGAAGAATGCGATCGCCGTCCCGGAGATCCCCCCAGTCTGATTGGTAGTGGTGAGAAAGCCAGAAAAATCCTTGGCTGGCAACCAAATTACCCATCAATCAAAGATATTGTTGCCCATGCTTGGCAATGGCATCAGAAGCGGCATCAATAACAATTCAAAATTCAAAATTCAAAATTCAAAATACCCTTCGGGTTCTCCGCAGGAGTACAAAATTCAAAATTACTAGATACCCGACTTCTTGAAGAAGTCGGGTATCTATGGCTTGTTTTTATTGCGCCAAATAGCCAATACAACACCTAAGACAGCTAAAATCGGCAGAGCGATCGCCCAAGGTGGTATAGATTTAGATTCAGCTGCTATATCAACTGAATTGTTATTGTTGACATTTTGAGTATTTTGTGTATTTACTGCATTGCCACCGGCTACGGTCACTTCAAATGTAAATTCAAATGGTTTGAAGTTTGCCCCAGTTGCGGGTTTACCACTTAGTTGTAGTTGATAAATTCCGGCTTTGGGAAAGGTAATATCTGCGCCTGGTATGCCCTGATAGCGTTCAGCATTCACTGGTTTGAGGGATGGTTCCAGTAGTGCCGGTTCTCCTGGTGTGTGGGGTTCGGCGTAAACTGCTAACTGACAATTACATTGCTGGAGGGGTAATATTGTGCCACCTTTGCGGGTGAGGGCAAACCAAGCTTGCGTCGGTTCACCTGCACGAGGGTTATCGTTGGGTTCTATGTGCAGTGTTCCGCCAATATCTGGTGATATCTGCACCTTATGGGCGGTAGCTGGGTGAATATTAGCGATGGATAAAGTTAAACAACTGAGAAATGGTACGAGGTATTGATTAACTCTAAGATTTGCTGTTGATACCTTGTTTTGGATTTTGTAATACACCAGGTGTTTTTCTTTGGTTGCTTTAGCGTGATTTGGTAGGGGGGACATAAAACTGCTTTACGGCTAACTTTGACCAAAAAAAGTGCGAGCGAACGAGCAACACGCTAAGAGTTATTATTCCTAACAGCACTGTTGCTATGATATTCCCCCAAGTTGACTGTAGAGAACCCAAATAGTGGGAACCAATCAACACCGCATGAATTGCACTCAACAGCAAAGCTGGTACACTCAGTAAATGAATCTGTCGCCAGTACTTGCCTAAAGATTTTTGCCATGATTCCCAACTTGTAAAAGCTGCGGGGGTCATTAAGATCAATGCTACAGCACCAGCAGCCATGCCTATTTGAAATTGTGGCGGTAAAAAGAAAAAGGCGGCAAAATTCCAGTCTAATGAATGTTGAATCATGTGGGTGGTATGCACCACAGACAACACAAATGCCCCTACCCCCAAAGCGCGACGATAATGCAACAGTGATGCCCAGAGTTTGCTAATGGGGCGAGCAATCAAAGCTAGAACCAAGCACAGTAAGGCTGCGTGTCCGGTATAATCTACCATTATGTCGCCAGTCCGCAGCAAAGTAATTGTCCCAATAGTCAGGGTAATCCAACCACCCAAACGAAATAACTGACTGCGCCTATCTTGACTCACCAAGGAAGTAGACACGCCTACGCCTAACATGGTGGGGAGTGTTCCCAAGCCAAAAGCCGCCATAGTCGCTCCACCCATCCATAGACTACCAGTTTCCGCCGCCTTAATCTGAGCAGCGTACAAAAAGCCACAGGGCATCAAACCCCAAGTCATGCCTAAAAGTGTGGGTGTCCACCAGCGCGGTTGCAAAGAAAGTTTGACCATTCCCGCACTCAGGCGGTTGTGTAAGTTGCCTTTTAACAGGGGATGCAATATGGGAATGTGGGGTAGTAAATTTGGTGCTAATTGCCCTAAGCCGAACCAAATCAACATTACACCAGTAATAATTGCCATGACTCGGCGAAAGTCGCTACCTAAACCCGCTAACTGTCCGCCTTGCAATAATACAGAACCGACTCCCCCAAGTCCAGCACCTACAAGGGCATAACTCAACATCCGCCCCAAGTTGAGCAGGAAATGAAACTTTAATTGCTGTTGCCAAGTCGGATTAGTTTTTGTGGGTGATATCTTTTTCTGAGAATCCTTTTCAGGAGTGGTGTGTTGATGAGATAGAGAAAACGCTACTGTTAACGGCCCACACATCCCAAAACAATGCCCAAAACTGCCCAAGAACCCCAGGATAGTGATGAGTGATAAATCTAGCATAAAGAAATTCCTGAGGCAGCTTTTTCGTACAGGTGGGGAGTAGGGAGGGGGAAAGAGTTATTTTGCTAAAAATTTTTATCTTTTGCAAATTTTACTCAACAGAATACTAGGGCAAAACATTAGGCCATATTGGTCACTTTGTCAAAAGACAAACTGTCGAAATTGTGTAGTCTCATGATGAAAAAACGGATTTGGTTGACATTGTTGGTGCTGGTGGTAGTTGTGATTGTGGGTAGTAGGAGCAGCGCTTTTTTTGAACAGCGCTCTTCGCCAGAAATTGTTGAGAGTGCGCCAGTAGCAACGCCACCGCCACAACCAGAGTTGCAGGAAGTCAAAGATGAGTTACAAGTATCTGTTGATAAATTATTAGCTCATATTCAACAGTTAAATTTTCAACGCTATACAAAAACAGAGCGATCGCGCACTCGGACATATATCATTAATGAACTGCGAAAATCTGGCTGGACACCAAAGCTGGAAAAGTTCTCCGGTGGTGTGAATGTGTTTGCTGAACGTCCAGGGACTGACAACACAGGCGACGCAATTTTAGTAGCAGCTCATTATGACACTGTAGTCGGTTCTCCTGGTGCAGATGATAACGCCAGTGGTGTGGCTGTAATCTTGGAAATCGCCAGACTGTTTGCTTCCCACCCCACACCCCGGACTTTGCAGTTAGCTTTTTTTGACCTTGAGGAAGCCGGACTAGTTGGTAGTAAAGCTTTTGTCACCAATACTCAACGCCTGGAAAAACTCCGGGGTGTGATAGTCATGGATATGGTTGGTTACGCTTGTTATACCGCCGGCTGTCAGCAATATCCACCGGGATTACCTGTTACCCCACCCAGCGATAAGGGTGATTTTTTAGTAGCCGTCGGCGATATCGAAAATTTGTCTTTACTCAAAGCTTTTAATCATGCAGATACAAAAAATCTTCCCAGTGTCTTAACTATACCGATTCCTCTGAAAGGTCTACTCACACCAGATACACTGCGTAGTGATCATGCTCCATTTTGGTATCAGGGAATAGGTGCAGTATTAGTCACCGATACTGCCAATTTACGTACACCTCATTATCATCAACCTACTGATACACCCAGCAATATTGAGCAAGCATTTTTTGTTGGTGCAGCGCAAATTGTAGTCAATGCAGTTAATACTTTGGTCAATAGTCAATAAGGTGATACGCACCTATATCAAATATTATTGCGTCAGGGCTGTCCATAGTCAAGAGTTCAGAGTTAATGGCTAGCTTGGACTGTGGACTTTTGACAACCTGAGTGCGAAATATACGATTTAAATGCGTAACAGCTTAGTCAATAGTCAATGTTAACTTTTCTCCATACCTGGGTAATTACATACACTTCTGAGAAATGATGCAGTATAAAGTGACAGGACTCAATAAAATCAACGATGATTTGCTTAGTCTGTTTTTTTGCATCATATATTTGGAGATTATAGTAAATATGCTGAGTATCTATAAACCTAGTGCTACGCTTTCCGTTGCAGCTGCGATCGCCTTATTATTGACAGGCTGTGGTGAAAGTAAGGTTGCTCAATGTAATAAAGTTATAAAAATCGCTAATCAAGCAGCTTTATTAGGTCAGCAATATGGTAAAGATCCCAAATCAGCTAAAGGTTCCCAAGGCTTAACTGAATTTGCTAGTAAGATAGACCAAGTAACCACAGAAATGAAAGGTTTGGCAATCAAGGATGAACAGTTGCAAGGCTTTCAGGGGCGATTTATCAAACTCTATGAAGATATTAGTAAGGGTTTGAATGAAGCCGCAACAGCCATAAATCAAAAGAATATTAAACAGGCAAATCGCTTTTTAGTAACCTTGCAAAAGAGCAGTCTTGAAGAAGGTGTCATAGTTAAAGAAATTAACGGCTACTGCTCTGGTAAGTAAAAATATACTTCTCATTAACTTTCTATTTTGGTGTGAAAGAACAGTTTGCTGGTAGCGTATTAAAACTAGGACTGAAGCAAGAAAGTGAAAAATCAAGGGTTTCGGCTCAGAGTACAAGTGTTCACAACCCTTACTCCCCTAAACCCTTGCACAGCTAAAAATCTTGTTGAGCCAGTCCTCAAAACATCGGCGAACATAAAAACAGCATGGGTGGCAGATTCATTGTATTTGAAGGGGTTGAAGGTTGCGGCAAAACTAGCCAAATGCAGCTTTGTGCAGAGTGGTTGCAAAATTTGGGAATTTCTGTGATTCTCACCCGTGAACCAGGAGGAACAGAATTAGGTGTAGATTTGCGGCGCTTGTTGTTACAGAAGGCGGAAGATAAGCCAATCGCTGAGGTGACAGAGTTATTATTATATGCTGCCGATCGCGCACAACACGTTGCCCAAGAACTCAAACCTAAGTTAGCTCAGGGTAAGTATATATTATGCGATCGCTATGTTGACTCTACTATTGCCTACCAAGGTTACGGTCGCAATTTGGACATGAATCTCATCCATCAGTTAAATGACATCGCCACTGGTGGGTTAACCAGTGACATCACCATCTGGCTAGATGTGGATGTTGAAGTCGGACTAGCCCGAAAACGGGGGGAAAATGTAGGACTAGACCGGATTGAACAAGAAACCATCGCTTTCCACCGCCGTGTACAGCAAGGCTATGCAAACTTAGCTGCATCCTCTCCCTCGCGCATCATCAGGGTTGATGGTCAATTGAGTAAAGAAACTGTACATAAAACCATTCAGGAGATTCTCAGCCCACATCTAAAGGAATGGCTGTAGTCAGTCGTTTGATATGTTTCGATGACAAAATCATCAGAATATTTATATCCAGCCCCAGCAAAACTTTATTTACTGGGAGTTTTTATTATCAACAACAGTTGATCTAATATAGAAGTTGCCAGATTGTTAACTTTATAAGTCTAATTTACTTTTATTAGCCTCATATGAAAAATTACTGCTTTTGCTTTTTACCAATATCGTTATAAAACGATAATTTGCTCCTCTATTTAGGGGTTAACACCAGGATCTATTGTAGTAGCCACCATGCCCAGAAAAGCCTCCAGAAAATGAATTGTAAGAGCCACTACTTCCTGAATAACCACCCCCAAACAAGGAGTTATACCCATAAGATTTACCCCAACCACCTCCTACAGATGACGTTTCCTGATGAAATAGTTCATCAAGAAAGCTGTCAGCATCAGATAACAAATCATAACCTGTAAGATGTAGTGTATCGATTGCGATATTAGCCATTTGTCTCACTCCTTCCTCCCAAGATTAAACCCAAGGAGATAATCTATGCAAACTAATTATTATGTTTACAATTTATTTTGTATAAATCAATATATAGAATAAATAAAAATAGACAAAACGTCTTAAATTTTGTCTAAAATATATCTTTACCAAAATGACTAAGTAGCTAGGTGAAATTAAATTAGGGATTGCCTATAAAAACGAAAAATCCAGGGTTTGCATAAGGGTGTAGGGGTGTAAGGGACTTCCAGAAAATAAATTATTCAATGGGTCAGAGCAAATATGATCATTGTATTCTTCCTCCCCTGCTTCCCCTGCTTACCACAGTGATTGTATATTTTTTTAGTTGGAAGTCCCTTATTGATGTGTAATATGTTTTAGTATCGCCGGGACGCTTAGCAATTATCTTTATAAATGTGACGGTTAGCCGCTTTATATGCAGCATTCAGCTAAATCTAACCACAAAACATGGAAAAACGACGACTATTAAGACAAATACGTAAAAAATTAAATAAGCTTTATATGAAATTTTAATTACTCAAGAATGACCAATAACCCGTTTGCACCACTGGTAGGACAAAAGCAAGCTATTGAGTTATTAACTCAAGCTGTTAAGCAAAACCGAGTAGCCCCGGCTTATCTATTTGCGGGGCCAGATGGTGTAGGACGGAGTTTAGCGGCGCGTTGCTTTGTAGAGTTGTTATTTGCATCTGTTGTGGAAGCGCGACTTCTTCCATCTTTACAACAGCGTTTACGTCAAGGTAATCACCCTGATTTACTGTGGGTACAGCCAACTTATCAATACCAAGGGCAAAGATTCACCGCCGCCCAAGCAGCAGAAAAGAAACTCAAACGCAAAGCACCGCCTTTAATTCGCCTAGAACAAATTCGAGAAATTACAGAATTTCTCAGCCGTCCTCCCTTAGAAGCACCAAGAAATGTGGTGGTGTTGGAGGAAGCGCAAACAATGGCGGAACCAGCCGCAAATGCTTTGTTGAAGACGTTAGAAGAACCAGGACAAGCAACCATAGTTTTGATTACGCCTTCCCCTGAGTCTGTATTGCCGACTTTGGTGTCACGCTGTCAACGCATTCCCTTTTACAGTTTAGATACAACATCTTTGACTCAAGTACTTACGCAAACCGGGAATCAAGCAGTTTTACAGCACCCAGCCCTGTTGAGTTTAGCATCTGGTAGCCCAGGGAGTGCGATCGCCTCTTATGAACAATTACAAACTATTCCCCCTGACTTACTGCAAGATTTAACAACAGCACCAAAATCTCAACGTCACGCGTTGGAATTAGCTAAGAGAATCGACAAGGATTTAGAAACGGAAGCACAACTATGGTTAGTGGATTATTTACAGCAATCCTACTGGCAAAAGCGGCATCTACCAGGGATTATCAGTCAACTAGAAAAAGCTCGTAAATACCTACTGGTCTACGCTCAACCGCGCCTCGTTTGGGAATGTACTTTATTATCTGTATATCAGGAATTTAATATCTAACTACTGGACAATTAATCCTCAACTGCGATACATCTTTTCTGGAAGAATGCAATTGTACAAAATACAGCTATAGAAATGATGGAAACTGCAACTGCTGACAATGGATGGGTGAATACTATCGATGCTGAAAATTTAGAGGTTATAAGTAAAGCACATTCTATCATTGCCGATAATATTTACTGTTCACTATCCACCTGTTCAGTTGATGGTTTTCCTTGGGTGTCGCCTGTATTTTTTGCTTATGATGATAGTTGGAATATTTACTGGTCTTCAGCTATTACATCCAAGCACTCACAAAATATTTATCACAATCATGGACGAGTGGCGATCGCTATTTATAATTCTAGTTTCCCAGAAGGTAGTCCAGAAGGGTTATATTTTCAAGGTACAGCTTGTGAGTTAAACCAAAACCAAGCCGAACAAGCTTTTCCTCTGCTAGCAAATCGCGCCAGAAAACCACTTCTCAAAACGGCGGCGGATTATCTAGATGATTCTCCCCGGAGAATTTACCAATTTCAATCTCAACAAACTTGGATTACTGGTAACCGATTATTAGTTAATAATCAATTGATTGATACAAAAATTCAGATCAATTTGTTCTCAAACTAATCCACAATTTGAATGTTATGGCTATAACCTTGCTCTGTTAGAAATAACTGCCGATGACGGGCAAAATCCTCTTTATAGCGTTTCTTGATGTAGCTTGCCTGGCGTAGCCATAGATGCACTTTATTCTGTACTGTAGAGACGTTGCATACAAAGTCTCTACATCATTCATTTGGCGCAGCTTCATATTAATTTGGTATTACAGGTACGCAGAGATAAATATACCCCAAATACAAGATGGGGCTAAAAAAATATTACAGTAACTCAAATATCAGCGTTTACTTCTTTTTCTGAGAGTGAGAATTACGCTGTGCTTGACTATCACTTCTTAGTTGTTGCCTGCCATTTGTAATAACTCGTAACATATCTTTTAGGTCTTGTTCGATCCCTTCCAGAACATGATCAGCATATTCATCAGCACCATTTTCGATTTCTTGAGCTTGAGCGATCGCTGTTTGTCGCATTTCTTCTAATTCCTGTTGACAAGCGCGCCGCTTGCGGTCAATTTCTGCAAGGGTTTCCTGCATCATTTCCTCACACTCTTGCTGAACCTGTCGGCGCAGTTGGTCAGCTTCTTGTTTCGCCTGTCTGATAATATCGCTTTCAGCTAAGATTTGCGCCCTTTTAGCTTGAGCTGCATCAACCAATTGCTGTCCATATTCTTCCGCCTCCAACAAGATTTCTTGCTTTTGTTCCAAGGTTGCGGCTGCATCCTGAAACACCGACGGTAAAGAAACTCTAATAAAATCTAGCTGTTCTAATAATTTTTCTTCATCTATCAGCGTCCTTCCCGTTAAGGGGACGCGGAAGCTAGATAAGATAATTTCTTCTAGGCGATCGAGTTCTTGCTGAATATCTACATTTCCTGTTCCTGGAGTATCTCCTGGGGGGCTGCCGTTGCCATATTCTGGTGAGGGGGAGTAATTTCCGTTGTAGTTGGATTCGCCGTTGGATAATTGTGGTTGTAGCATTTGTATATATCTAAAGCTATGTGTGGGGGGACAAGATGATCGACGGAACCACCAAATCTTGCAATCTCTTTTACCACACTACTACTTAAAAAACTATACTCATTTGATGTTGCTAAAAAAACTGTCTCAATTTGAGTAGAAAGAGTTTTATTAGTATGGGCCATCTGTAACTCGACCTCAAAATCAGAAATCGCTCGTAAACCCCTTAATAAAACCTGTGCTTGTCGCTGTTGGGCATAATTAACAGTCAGACCATCAAAACCATCGGCTTCTACGTTTGGTAAATGCTTAGTGGTTCTGCGAATCTGTTCTAGGCGTTCCTGCACGCTAAATAATGGTACTTTATTAGGATTTCGCAAGACGGCGACAATCACCAAATCAAATAAACGGCTACCACGCTGAATAATATCGAGGTGTCCTAAAGTGATCGGATCAAAGCTACCAGGATAAACAGCAATCACAATTTTAGATGTATCAAAGTTATTGAGGTGATTATATCCGGGGAATGGGGGGAAACAATTCAAAATTCAAAATTCAAAACAAGGCTTAGTGCCTGTTGACTATGGACTATTGACCATTGACTATGGACTATGGATTCATAATATTTATTTGGGTAATTTTACATGGCATTGCCTTTGGCGTTTCTGTTTACTTCTCCAGGGCCGGTTCTGGTGGAAATAGGCCCAATCACTATTCGCTGGTATGGCTTATTGATTGCTACGGCTGTGCTAATTGGTGTTAGCCTTTCTCAATACTTGGCAAAGCGCCGACAGGTGAATCCTGACTTACTCAGTGACTTGTCAATTTGGCTGGTGATTGGGGCGATTCCCGCAGCCCGGATTTATTACGTTTTGTTTCAGTGGTCAGAGTATGCCCAGCATCCAGAACGGATTATTGCGATTTGGCAGGGGGGAATTGCGATTCACGGAGCGATTATTGGCGGGACTCTAGCAGCGTTAATTTTTGCCAAGCTCAAGCGAGTTCCTTTTTGGCAATTAGCTGATTTGGTGGCTCCTTCACTGATTTTAGGGCAAGCGATCGGGCGTTGGGGTAATTTCTTCAACTCAGAAGCTTTTGGTCGTCCTACCAATTTACCCTGGAAGTTATACATTCCCATAGAACGCCGTCCTCCAGATTTAGCAAGTTTTGAGTACTTTCACCCAACATTCCTTTATGAATCTATTTGGGACTTAATGGTTTTTGCCTTGCTAATCACTTTATTCTTTCGTAGTTTAGCTGGCAAACCACGCCTCAAAGTAGGTACGTTATTCATGGTTTACCTAGCAACCTACAGCTTAGGACGCTTATGGATTGAAGGTCTGCGGACAGATAGCTTAATGCTTGGGCCGCTACGCATCGCACAAGTTGTCAGCCTGACAGGTATTACTTTAGGATTAGCCGGATTAGCTTGGTTGTACGTTCGCAAACGTCCTTTACCTGACGTTGTTTCTTCTCCCAAAGATACGGAGTAGAGGCTGTGGGGTGGGAGGCAAGGGGGCAGGGGGAGAAGAGGAATACTAATGGTTAATGGCAACTGACAACTGACAACTAACAACTGACCAAAAATAAAAAATGCCCCAGAATGATTTCTAGGGCTTAACCAGGGTGCATCTACCATTACTCTCTACTATGGCTAGAGGGATAATCCGGAAAGATACCGAGCAAATTCTCAAAAAATTTTTTGATTTTTTTCTGTCTACCGATAATTACTTAGATTTTATATAAAATTTTGTATGCAAAATCATGTAAATCCCCTAGATTCCGCCGTTTATATTGTAGGAGCGGGACCTGGAGACCCAGATTTACTGACAGTTAAAGCCCAAAAACTACTGTCAGTAGCAGATGTGATTTTATTCGCAGATTCGTTAATACCAGAGGAGCTTTTACAGTTTTGCCGAAAAGATGCAGAAATTATTCAGACTGCAAACAAAACTCTGGAGGAGATTATACCTTTGATGATCGCCAGGGTGCGATCGCACAAATCTGTAGTACGTCTCCATTCCGGTGATCCCAGTCTCTACAGCGCCATTAATGAGCAAATGCAGCTTCTGGCAGCAGCTAATATTCCTTTTGAAGTCATTCCCGGTATTAGTGCTTTCCAAGCCGCCGCAGCTAAACTGAAGGTAGAGTTGACTGTTCCTGGTTTAGTCCAGACTATTATTCTGACGCGCATTAGTGGACGAACACAAGTCCCACAGACAGAAGAACTAGCTACCCTCGCAGCACATCAAGCTAGTTTATGCTTATATCTGAGTGCGCGTCATGTGGAAAATGCCCAAGCTAAACTACTAGAACACTATCCCCCAGATACACCTGTAGCTATTTGCTTTCGCATAGGATGGCCTGATGAAAGAATTCGTGTGGTTCCTCTCCGGGAGATGGCAGAGTGTACTCAGCAAGAAAATCTGATTCGCACTACGTTATATGTGATTAGCCCTGCATTATCACATACCACTGGGCGATCGCGCTTATATCATCCTGAGCATAGTCATCTGTTCCGCACTGCTGGAGATAGCTAAGGTAAACTCATAATCTGACACGATATAAGTTCTCAAAAGGAAATGTTCAAGCCTTGACTAACCGACTTTTACTGAGGGAAAAACTACAAGCAAAACTGGCGGAGATCCAAATTAACAGTGCTGGCTCTCCTGTTACTAATGTGAAGCTAGATCAAACTATCGCCGCAGAAATCGAACAGATAACAACGGAATTAGAAAGCTGCAACCCCAATCCCCAGCCTCTGTTGAATGCTGCTGCTTTGCTGGAGGGTTCTTGGCAACTGCAATACTCAACTGCCAGAGAAATCCGTTCTTTGGATTCCCTGCCATTAGGACTCAAGGTAGGTAAAGTTTATCAAGTGATCGATGTTGCTAATAAATTGTTTTTTAATTTAGCTTTTGTGCAACATTCTCTGGGATTAATATCAGGATACGTGAAAGTAACAGCTAGGTTTGAGCCTGTGATAGATGATAAATCATCTGCACCAGACAAACGTATCAATGTCTATTTTGACAAACGCTATCTATCCATCGAGAAGATTATTGGCATTGATACCCCCCAACTCAACCCATTTAAGGTTGTGTCAGCGAACAATCCTCAAGGTAGAGTTGCCAGCCTTGACATTACTTACTTAGACGAAACCTTAAGAATTGGACGCGGGGGCGACGGTAGTTTGTTTATTTTGCAAAAATCTGATGAACTATGTAAGTAGCCGTCATCAGTCAACAGTCAACAGTCGTCAATAATTTTTCCACTCCTTAATTTTCCTCTAATCAATAACCTGCCTTCGCATAGATTTAATCTCTGCTCGCTTAGTTTTACTGTCAAGTCGTCTTTTTTGAGAACCGCGAGTTGGTTTAGTAGGTTTGCGTGGTTGGGGTAGTATGACCGCGCTTTTGATGAGGTCTTTGAGGCGTTGCAGAGCTTCTTCTTTGTTTTGCTCTTGGCTACGGTGTTCTTGAGCCTTGATGACAACGACTCCCTCTTGGTTAATGCGTCGGTCATTCAGCTTCAAAAGCTGCTCTTTATAGAAAGCTGGTAAGGATGAAGCTTCTATGTTGAAGCGTAGGTGGATAGCAGTAGAAACCTTATTGACATTTTGCCCTCCCGCGCCTTGGGAGCGAATGGCGCTAATTTCAATTTCGCTATCGGGGATGATGATTTTCTGGGAAATTTGCAGCATAACTTTATGTATAGCATTAAAGGGGCGATCGCCTCTGGTTGCTCAAAGACAATCGCCTCTAAATTACTTCTGCTGGCGTAGCTGCTCTACTATATGGTCTTCGAGTTCTTGTTTTTCTCGGTTACTAGCAGAACGTTGATAGTTCTTCCCTGTTTGTTGAATAAATTTACGTTTCTCTGCTGGGGACAATTTACCAGAAAAGTTTTTTTGCATTTCTTCCCAGGTTTGCAGGGCTACAGCTTCACCATGCTGGACAAGTGCAGCAGGGAGTAATTTTTTGGCTTCAATACGCAAATCTTCCTCGGTTTCCAAGGAAGATAAGTCTACATGGCTAAAATCAATATCGATAGAAAATTTACTCATTCAAATATTAAAACTCAGTATTGGCTACTCTTAAGGTTGAACGCTTTTTTATTAAACCCTATTAGGGTGGTTATTGGTTAATTCCTTAATGTCGTGGTAGATTTGCAAGGAAATCCCATCAAAAGACCCGTGAAATCAGAGTTAACAGTTCCAGAAGCTCATCGATAAGCAATCTCAAAGCACAATGGCACAAGAAATCGAGCGAAAATTTTTAGTCAACGGAGATGATTGGCGACAACTAGCTGAAGGTAGTCCATATCGTCAAGGATACATTCCTTCACAAGGGGCTACTGTGCGTATTCGTGTAGTTGGTAATCAAGGTTATTTAACTATTAAAGGCCCTACAGTCAATTTCTCTCGCTCAGAGTTTGAGTATCTTATTCCCCTTGCAGATGCCCAGGAAATGCTAGATACTTTGTGCGATCGCCCCTTTATCGAAAAAATCAGGTACAAAATCGATCTGGCTGGTTTAGTTTGGGAAATAGACGAGTTTGCCGGAGTCAATCAAGGCTTGATATTAGCAGAAGTTGAACTTGCCGATGAAGCACAAAAGATTGATATCCCTCACTGGATTGGCACAGAAGTTACTGGAGATCACCGATATTTCAATAGTTATTTAGTTAAACACCCTTTTTCGCAATGGTGATTGATATCTGTAATAAGTATGACCAAAGAAAAAAGTATACAAGCCCCCGGATTTATCCGTGGGGTATTTAATTTTGAATTTTGAGTTTTGAATTTTGAATTTTGAATTGGAGCGAAGCGACTTGACTCCCCGACTTCTTCAAGAAATCGGGGATATTTAGCATTAGATACGGGAGTAACGCAAACGTACTCTTAGTACTCTTAACCAACGTAGCCAAACCTGTGCTGGTTGCTCAAAGACAGTGAAGATATCACCAAAACCCAGGTTAGTTTTTTGATGATGTAACCAGTGTCTTTCAGGAGTGGTGATAAACAGAATTTGACATAAAATATTCACCAACTTTGGAGTTTGCCAACCTAAAGCTGTTACGTGTCTCCACCATACATGAAATTGACCTAACAATAATCCAGAAATAACACCAATGGGAGAGAAAGACCAGAGAACTACTGCTACTATTAAATAAGGTAAAGCTCCCAAAATACCATCTAAAAGAACTTGGGTATTGGAGGTTAAAATAGCATAGTGACGGAAGTTCTTTTTCCATGAATGATGCGTTTTTAAATGGAGACTACCAAAAACGTGTTCGGGTACGTGGTAGAAAAATGTAGACAAGAAATCGCCAAAAAATAACAATAGCCAAGCAACAGCGATCGCCTCAAGCATTTGTACTCCTCAAGTTCCGTAAAAAAACACCACACCAAAAAGGTGAATATCATTACTGTTGAAGCAGAGACACGGTTTTAATAATGTTTCCGCGAGTAAGTTTCAGATTATTTGGCTGAACATTTAGGTAATTGCAAAAGTTGCATTTTCACGAATTTATGCTCCTAATTACACGAAGCGGCAACCGTTGATAGCCTGTTATTTGGCTTCTGGATTTGGGTAGATAGAATTGATACATCTAAACACCGATAGACTTGCCGTACTTTATGGTAAATACCTTATAATTTTCTTATGAAGGCATATGCTATAAGCAAAGAATGAGTTAAAGTTCGTACAAATTTAGGTTAAGGTTATTCTTTTAATCTATACTTCAGTGAATGTATGATATGGGTGCATAATAAAATACATTAATATATGTACAAAGTATAATTAGGAATTTAATTAAATTAAATATTAATGGCTAGATTCAGCCTAAAATAAATAATTTTAATTCATTTATATGGGAAAGTTGTGATTAATTAATATCTGGATTGAGTAGGTTATTTAGAGCTATTTGCTACACAGAAATACTTCGATATCAAATTCTGTTTAAGCACTTTTATTCTCAACTGTTACAATACCTTTTTGCTCATAAATTGGCATGATTAATTTTCTCAGCTTTGGTAATTCTCTTTGAAATAATATTGAACCGATAATACAAGCTATACCATCAATAATTAATGTATTAGGTGCGCCGATTCTATTGGCTAATGCACCACCCAATAAATTACCCACAGGTATCATCCCTAAAAATGACATGGTATATAAGCTCATCAATCTACCACGCTTATCTTCTTCGACAATTGTTTGCAGAAATGTATTGCTAGCAGCTATTTGTAAAATTGTTCCTAAGCCAACAAACAACATGGTGAATAGAGAAAGAGGTAAATATCGAGAAATGGCAAAAGCAATTAGTCCAAATCCTAAAATTGCTGGAGCTATAGCAATGAGTTTACCAATGCCTAGAATTGTTTTTTTACTGGCTAAATAAATACCACCAGATAAGGCTCCCAGTCCTGAAGCTGCCATGATAAATCCTAAGCTTTCCGCACCACCTTTGAGAATAGTTTCAGCAAAAATTGGCACAAGGATAGTATTTTGTAATCCCATCAAACTCACTAAAGTTGATAGTAATAAAATCGCTCTAATTGGTGGAAAGCTAAAGGCGTAAATAAATCCTTCTTTGACTTGCTGTAAGGGATTACCATCAATTCTAGTCACTGTCCAAGGTTTAACTTTCATCGCCAATAAACTAGCAATGACGGCAATATAACTCAAGCCATCTATTAGAAAACAATACTTTACACCCACCCAGGATATTAATAAGCCCCCAATGGCTGGGCCAATTAATCGCGCCCCATTAATCATAGTCGAGTTGATGGCGATCGCATTAGCTATATCTTCTCTGCGTTGCACGAGTTCTGGGACAAAGGCTTGTCTAGCAGGTGCGTCTAAGGCGTTAATCATTCCTTGGAGTAAGCTTAAGGCGATAATATGCCAAATTTGAATGACACCTGTGAACATTAACGCTGCTAAGGTTAACGACTGAAACATTGCTAGTACTTGTGTACCAATCAAGGTTCGATAACGGGAAAATCTGTCTACAAATACGCCTCCAAAAGGTGCAAGAAAGAAACTAGGAATCTGACTAGTAAATCCCACAACTCCCAACATTAAAGGGGAATTAGTTAAGCTATAAACTAGCCAAACAGTGGCTAGTTGTGTCATCCAAGTGCCAATTAGAGAAATTCCTTGTCCTGCAAAAAACAAGCGATAATTTCTTGACCTAAAAGCAGGTATTTGCAGCCACGTTTTTTTATTCATAAATTATTTGTCTGAAAATTGGGGACTGATAAATTTAGTAAAACTTGATAATGTTTAAAGTGCGTAATATTAGCTTATTGATATATGTGCGGCTTTTCTTTCGTGTACGTAATATATTCCTAAAAAAAGCTAGAAATTTCTTCACCCCGTCGGATGAAGAATAATAAGACTTAAGAGAGGTTAGCGATCGCCCGATTTAAAAGCTGAGAAAATAGTTCACGTTCAGCATCAGAAATCCCTTGCATTGCTTCATCGCGTAGTTTTGCAGACAGTGGTGGTAAAACAGCTTCTAAATCTTTACCTGCGTGTGTTAACCAAATGCGCCAGATTCGGCGATCGTGTAGATCCCTTTCTCGACGCACCAAGCCCCGTTCTTCCATACGGTCTAGTACACCTGTCAGCGTACCTCCAACTTGCTTGAGTTTATCTCCAATACTCGAAGTAGGTAAACCATCTTCTTGCCACAGACAGCATAAAACTAGCCAATGAAATGGAGTCAGTCCAAAGGGTTCTAGTATTTCAGTAAACCTGCGGGTAAGCAGTTGTGAAAGTAACTTAATTCTATAGCCCACATTGTAGGGAGCCAGATTTTGTTGCCACGAATCTAAAGCTGGTGAATTATCTGGTTGGGCAATCATGAGACAATTACTTAGCGCACGTAATATTTATTATAGGGGGGTGAAGGGTTAATAGTCAATGATCAGAGACGTGATTAATCGCGTCTGTACAATTGTCTCAATAGTGATTCTCCTCCTACACCCCCACACCCCTACGGAACCGCTTGAATTAACTTGTAGTTGCGTACTTCACCGATGACGCGGTGTGGTCTGGATATTTCAGGTGAGTGATTTTTATCTATCCAAGCATAGCTAGAAGGTGGTAGTTGGGCGATTGTGTCTAGTTTTTGACCGTGAACAGGGGTGTAAAAATTGAGTAAGACAGAGTTCTTATCGTTTACCTGTACAAAGTTGATGGGGTTGTTTTGTAAGATAGAGGCGATCGCTGGTTGTTGGAAGAAAATACGAAAATCTGGATTATAGTCACCTAATAAGCCAAAGCCACCAGCAAAGGCCAAAGCTAACCAGCAAGGAATTAGCCAACCTGCAATCCAATAACGTGCGGAAAGAAACTTCCAGCCAAGTTTATGGCGACTAATCCAGACTACTGGCACAATAAACCAACTTAAACCGACAACTAAAGCAATAACTGCATACTTGCGATCGACAAAGCCCCAGATCAAGGTAGCTATGGCGGCTAACAAAAATAAAATTCCTAATGCACCGGAAGTATAGCTGAGGATCTGAGGAATATTACCCCTGTGCCACAAGGATTTTCTTTTTGTATATTCCATCTCGTAAACTTTACCCAACCAGTCTAAACCAACAGCCGCTAGCAAAGCGATGAAAGGATAAAGACTCAGAGCGTAGTGAGATAAACGAGTAGAGAAAATGGTAAGTTCTGCGAATAATACAAGAGGAAATCCTATCAGGAGCAAATTATAACGATGCCAAGGGCGACGAATAATTAATAGTGATCCCAAAAGACTAAAACATGGCCAGGGAAAAGCTTTTAAAGGGGTATTCCACAAATAAAATAATATCCCATTACCATCACGCTCTTCCGAGCCAAGAAGAAATACAAAGTTGACTAGAGGAGTAAAGGTATTATTACCGTCACCTTGCCAATTGAACCATGACCAAAGCAATATGGGGATAAAACCAATAACTACACCCAAGTATAACCAAGGGTTAATCAAATGACGATGACGACGATGTTCTGCTATTAAATAAGGTAATAAAGCTACAGTCGGGAGAACAATTACAAAGCTTCTCATTAAGAAACCTAAACCCAAACTTAACCCAACAATAAAACTAAAATAATTTCTATATTGAGGATGTAATTCTGCTTGAATAAGTAAGTAAATAGCCAAGAGTATCAAGAAAATCATTGGCATATCAGGATTACCTAAACGGCTATATTGCAGCCAGAGAAATTCTACACTCAAAATTGCTGCACTTAGCCAAGCTAAGGTTTTACTAAGCATGATCTTGCCAATTTCATAGACAAGTAATACGCACAAAATACCAAAAATCATGCTGGGTAATCTGACACTAAATTCGCTGACTCCAAATAACTGGTAGAAAATAGCAATTAACCAATAAGGGCCTGGTGTCTTATGGTGCATAGAACCCCAACTGGATATCCAATTACCAGAGTCCAATATTTGACGCGATCGCCAAGCATAAAGCCCTTCATCATGAGCGATTAAACTATTTTCCCCGGAGCTAAAAAGTAATAAGGGAACTGTCCAAATCAGCAAACTTATGTAAGGAAAGGCTGCTGATAAACTGATTTGTCGCCAAATAGCTGGCAATGGCTGTGATTTATACGACATTAAAGCACTAAGTAAATGGGTTGATGTACCTTAACTTTATTAAAATATGTTAAAGAGCATTTCTTTCCCAGAAAAACCAAAAGTTTTCCCTACAGACATTTATGTTGCTAAAACCAGATCAACGCTTGAAATTAGACGATACAGACGACAACTTATTTTATGCCTATCCCCGTTTTGTCACTCATGTGGATGAAGGTTTTATTCAACAGTTGACTGATTTATATAGAGAGCGATTACAGCCCAACACACGCATATTAGACATGATGAGTAGTTGGGTTTCACATCTACCAGAAGAGATAAAGTTTGCTCATGTGGAGGGACATGGACTCAACGCTGAGGAACTAGGACGCAATCCCCAACTTAACCATTACTTTGTGCAGAACCTCAACGAAAATCCAGGTTTACCCCTACCAGATCAAGAATTCGATGCAGTTCTCAATTGTGTTTCCGTACAGTACCTACAATATCCAGAAGCAGTATTTTCCGAAATTCACCGCATCCTCAAACCTGGTGGCGTAGCAATTATCAGCTTTTCTAACAGAATGTTCTATCAAAAAGCTATTCAAGCTTGGCGCGATGCTTCCGAGCCTGGACGTTTAGAATTAGTGAAACGCTACTTCGCCTCAGTACCCGGATTTAGCACTCCAGAAATTATTGCTCGTAAGTCAACAGCACCCAATTTCTTGCAGTGGTTAGGTGCGCCAGGGGGAGATCCCTTTTATGCTGCGATCGCTCATCGAGAAGGCTTCGCCTAGACTCATCGAAAGTAGAGTCAATATTGATCACTCATCCTCGAATTGGATCAAAAGATAAATTTTTGGGTATGAATTGACAGCAGCGCAGATAATTGCCTCAAAGCTGAAACATCAGGAGTAGACATGAACTTTCCTCGTTCCCGTAGAATTCTAGCGGCTGTATTGCTGTCTGTTTTGTTATTGACTACCGCCTGTACCCCTAAAGCACCAGGGCGATTTGACCAAGCACAGCAGGAAAGTAGCCGCCAAAAAACTGGACAAGCAGTAGCTAAAACGGCAACTCAGGGCGAGAAGTTTAACAAATTTTTCCCAAAAGAAGAAGCCGGGTATCAGAGGGTTTATACCCAAGAGAAAAAGGGCTTTGCTGAAGCCAAGCTGAAAAAAGATGGCAAAGATTTAGCAATGTTATCTATTTCCGATACTACCAGTACACCTGGAGCCGCCGCGAAATTCTCTAACAGTACCAAGAACATTGGTGGATATCAGGCAGTGGAAGTAGGTAATACGCAAACAGCAGTTTTAGTCGGTAAATACCAGGTAAAAGTTCTGTCACGTTCTCCGTCATTTACTGCAAGCGATCGCGCCGACTGGATAGAAAAATTTAATCTCGATGGCTTGGCTAAACTCAAATAAGTATTGTTTCTCTGCGTACCTCTGCGTTTAAGATTCAACCCTGAATTCGCTACCATTTGACCCAAAACAGATAATAAAACCTGATAATTAGGAGATTGTTGTGAGCAAAACTATCTTTGAGTTGGTTGATCAACTACCAACTAGTGGTTTAACTATATCTATGCTAAATGCTTTAGATTTTGTTGCTCCTGGTGAGTGGCAAAATACTGTTGGTTTTGTGAATACCATTAAGACTGTTACTGGTGAAACTGACGAAGGCTTAATTCAGCAAATTGGTGAACGAGCAATTTATCTCTTTAATGATCGCTCCCAAGGATATCAAACTGCATTATGGCTCTATCAAACTGTTGATAATACAGATAAAGCCTTGGGTGCGGCTGCTTTAGCTAACAAAGTCGGTGAAAAGTTACCCCTGTTGGGTTTCCTCAACTCAGTTACGCCCAAACCAGACAAAGCCCAAACTATAGATTTATCTCTGAAATTGGTGGCTGAACTAGTCGCTTTTTGCCAAATTAACGGTATTCCTGGGGATAGTATCGGCGATTTTGTTAGCTCACTTGGTGAGTATAGTGGTGAGTCACTAATTCGCATGGTAGCTTTAGTTTGTGTTGATGGTTTAATACCTTTAGGCCCAGATTTTATTAGTAGGGCTATATCTGCTTTAAGTCAAACTAATCCTCAAGAATTAGAGAAAAATTCCACTTTTCAAGGCATCAAGGATGTGATTCCTGGTGGAAATGCTGGTAGTAAACTCAACTTTATTGGTGAAAGTTTTGATTCAGTAAAAGGTTGGATGAACGGTTTAGTTAGTAGTCACAATTTAAGCCCACAAAAAGTAGTTCACAATCTGAGTAACTTTGTGGAAATCGCTGATGATAAGCTAGATTATTTAGCTGCTTTTTTAGATGTAGCCACGAATTACTACGAACATACAGGAACACAAACCTTAGCAAGACGCTTGATTGAGCGAGCTGTAGCGGAGATTTAAGCTAAGAGGTAATAGCAAAAATTCTACCTTTGCTATTACCTGTTAAGTAACTCACTGAATATCTTCTTACATAATATAAGTAGGAAACACCAAAAAACAAATTACCCGCAATTGATGGTTTGGTAAGGTGTATCAGTGCAATATAATCTAAACATACTCATAACTTATTCATACTGTCGCACCCTGCATTTTGGATATTCTTTTATCTGAAAGTCCCAAGTGAAAAAGAATATGCTAATTAAACATTAATAGATAATATTGATAAATAATCAAATTTACCTAAGTAAAAACCCTCAAAGATCCGGAAGTGAATTTATCGCCAAAAATATTAAAATTGGATGAATTGGTATTGAGATAATGACCTCATAGAAGGGAATACTAAAGCAGAGTTATAAAAATGTCAAGAGCGCTGCAATGATAGTATTGTCCGATCCAATATTTCCCCTTTCTGGATATCGCATTACAGAACAACTTTATTTTGGTAGCAAAACCATAGTTTATCGAGGTCTTAGAAAACAAGACCAGAAACCCGTAGTCATCAAATTGATGCGGAATGAGTACCCAACTTTCCAAGAAATTGCTCAGTTTCGTAACCAGTATACAATCACCAAAGATTTGGACATTCCAGGGATTGTGAAACCCCTGAGCTTAGAGACTTATCGTAACAGCTATGCTCTAGTGATGGAGGACTTTGGCGGCCTATCACTTAAGGACTGGGGGCAAATTAGCAAAGATAGTAACGAATATGGCACAGTTCTCAAAAGATTTTTTCACATTGCTATAGCGATCGCATCTACTTTAGAAAGTCTACATCGTAGTCGCATTATTCATAAAGATATCAAACCTGCCAACATCCTGATTAACCCTACTACACTGGAAATCAGGGTTACTGACTTTAGTATCGCTACTCTCCTACCAAGAGAAGTCCAAGTTCTCACAAATCACAATGTTTTAGAAGGGACGCTAGCTTATTTATCTCCTGAACAAACAGGTAGGATGAACAGGGGAATCGATTACCGCAGTGATTTCTATTCTTTGGGTGTCACTTTTTTTGAACTCCTAACCGGACAGTTACCCTTCATGACTATTGAGCCGATGGAGTTAGTCTACTGCCACATTGCCAAGCAACCACCAAAAGCAAGCGACATCAACCCTAAGATTCCCACAATTTTGTCTGATATTGTCAGCAAGCTGATGGCGAAAAATGCCGAAGACCGTTATCAGAGTGCTTACGGACTCGCATACGACTTAGAAATTTGCCATAAACAGTGGCAGGAAACAGGTAACATCACATCCTTTGAGTTAGCAACGAAGGATGTCTCAGATCGTTTTCTCATTCCCGAAAAGCTGTATGGTCGTCAACATGAAGTGGCAACTTTACTTGCTGCCTTTGAGCGGGCAACACAAGGAACGACAGAAATGATCTTAGTTACTGGATTCTCTGGCATCGGTAAAACTGCTGTAGTTAACGAAGTCCATAAGCCCATTGTTCGACAACAAAGTTACTTTATTAAAGGAAAATTTGATCAGTTTCAACGAGATATTCCTTTATCGGGCTTAGTACAAGCTTTTAGAGATTTAATTGGGCAAATACTTTTAGAAACTGATGCTCAAATTCAACGTTGGCGAAGCAAAATTCTATCGGCGTTAGGTGAACAAGCTCAAGTAATTATTGATGTAATTCCTGAACTTGCAGAAGTCATTGGTCAGCAGTCAGAGGTCAGCGAACTTTCGGGTAGTTCTGCTCAAAATCGATTTAATTTGTTATTTCAACGATTTATCCAAGTATTTAGTAGTAAACACCATCCTCTAGTTATTTTTCTGGATGATTTGCAATGGGCAGATACGGCTTCTTTAAAATTCATCCAGTTATTGATGAATCAAACAAATTTACTGAATAAAAATCCTGCCGCGCCTCCTGTGGAAACCAAAGAGAATCTCTGGATTCCTGTTTTTAATGGAGAACCTTGGACGGGTTCTGAGTTACAGAGAAATAATGAAGAAGAGCATAGCTTATTTCTCATTGGTGCATACCGTGATAATGAAGTCTCTCAAGCACATCCACTATCTTTGACAATCAAAGAGATTGAAAAAGTGCGGGGTAATATTACACGTATTTCCTTATCACCTTTAAATCAAACTAATTTAAACGCTTTAATTTCTGATACGCTACGTTGCCAAGAGGAAATAACTATTCCTCTCAGCCAAATGGTGTTTGTAAAAACACAAGGTAATCCTTTTTTTGCTACTCAATTTATTAAATCTTTACATCAAGATGGCGTAATTAAGTTTAATTTTGATGTTGCCTATTGGCAATATGATATTGCTAAAATTCAAGAATTATCTCTGACAGACGATGTCGTAGAATTCATGGGTCAGCAAATCGAAAAGTTGCCCACAACGACACAAAACATATTAAAATTAGCAGCCTGTATTGGTAATGAGTTTGATTTGAAAACTCTGGCGATTGCTCATGAGAAATCAGTGTCAGGTACAGCATCTGACTTATGGGCAGCATTACATGAGGGCATAATTCTACCTCAGACAGAGCTTTATAAATTCTTCCAAGAAGATAATAATTCAGTAGCGATTTTTGGGAATAAGAAACCTTATAAATCACGAATAAATCATTGCCGCCAAGTTCCCACATACAAGTTTATTCATGACAGGGTACAACAAGCCGCTTATTCTTTAATCCCGGAGCAACTGAGAAAACAAATTCACTTAAAAATTGGATTGTTGCTTTTAGATAAAATCCCCGTCGCTGAAAGAGAAGACAAAGTTTTTCAACTGGTAAATCAGTTAAATGTTGCAGTGGAGTTAATCACGCATCAAAGCAAGCGTGATGAATTAGCCCAGATGAATCTAATTGCTGGACGTAAAGCTTTAGCATCAACAGCTTATACAGCAGCAATTAAATATTTAACGACGGGAATTGAACTACTGGCAGGCGATAGCTGGGAGAATCAATATCAACTCACTTTAGCTTTGTATGAAACAGCAGCAGAAGCAGCCTACCTAGCTGGCAATTTTGAGCGAATGGAATCTTTGATTCAAGTAGTCTTATTACAAGCTAAAACACTGCTTGAACAAGTAAAAATTTATGAAATAAAAATTCAGGCTTATGGAGCGCAGAATCAAGCGATTGAAGCTGTCAATACTGCATTGACATTTTTAAAATTATTAGGAGTAGAGTTTCCAGAAAATCCCAGCCAGTCAGATTTTCAATTAGCAATGGCAGGGATTACAACAAATCTCAATGGAAAGCTAATTGAAAATTTAATTAATCTCCCAGAAATGAGAGATAAAAAATCACTAGCCGCAATCCAAATATTATCTAGTGCATCTGGTTTAGTATATCAAGCTGTTCCTCAACTGTTTCCACTGATTGTTTTAAAACAAGTTGAACTATCTCTTAAAGATGGAAATGCTCATTTATCAGCTTATGCTTATGTTCTTTATGGATTAATGCTTTGTGGCATTATAGGGGATATAGAATCTGGTTATCAATTTGGCAAACTGGCATTACGACTAACAGATAAATTCAATTCTGAAGAATTGAAAGCTAAAATAACAGAAATTTTCTACGCTACTATCAGCCATTGGAAAGAGCATACCAAAGAAATACTATCTCCTTTATTAGAAGGTTACTCTGCTGCATTACAAACGGGAGATTTGGAATTTGCCAGCTATTGTCTCTATACCCATTCTTATGCTTCCTATTTTATAGGAACAGAACTAACAGGATTAGCATCTGAAATGGCAAGTTATAGTCATGCAATATCACAAATTAAGCAAGAAAGGGTATTTAATTGGCACGCTATTTATAGGCAAACAGTTTTGAATTTAATACAAGCCAATGAAAATCCCTGTGATTTAATTGGTGAGGCATATAATGAGAAAATTATGCGTCATGTTCACCAGATATCCAATGATGGAACTGGTCTTGTATATTTACATTTTAATAAACTATTTTTATGCTATGTATTTGGTGAATTTAAGCAAGCGATTAAAAATTCTTACATAGCAGAAAATTATTTAGAAAGTGGAGTCGGAAATCATGTTTTTTCTCTTTTCTATTTTTATGATTCACTAGCAAGATTAGCCGTATACAATAATCTAATAGAAAGTGAAAAAAAGGAAGTATTAGATAAGGTACAAGCTAATCAAAATAAAATACAACATTGGGTGAAATATGCCCCCATGAATTATCTGCATAAATTTTATTTAGTAGAAGCTGAGCAATATCGTGTAAAAGAGAAGTATCTTGAAGCAATAGATTATTATGATCGCTCTATATACCTTGCCAAAGAAAATGAATACATTAATGAAGAAGCTTTAGCTAATGAACTTGCTGCCAGATTCTATCTTCAATGGGGCAAAGAAAAAATAGCCCAGACTTATCTCACTGATGCCTACTATGGCTACAGTCGTTGGGGAGCAAAAGCAAAAGTTGATGATTTAGCAAAACATTATCCCCAATTACTTGCGCCCATACTCCAACAAGAAAAATTGACCTTGCAAGCCAGTGATAGAATTACGTCTGCTACTTATCAATCTATACCAGATAGGAGTATCCAGCAGACAGTAATTGGTTCTAAAACCAGTATTTCTGACTCTTTAGATTTAGCATCTGTCATTAAAGCTTCTCAAGCTCTCTCCGGGGAAATTGAGTTGGAACAATTACTTTCCACCTTGATGCAGGTTGTCATGGAGAATGCCGGCGCTTCTAAATCAGCGTTGATTTTGACTGCATCAGATACTTCAGAATTAGTAGTTACTACAGTGAGTCACAGTACCAATTCTGCTTCTGTCTTCACATCGTTTCCTGCAAACATTTTAGATTCTAGTTTCGAGCTTCCTGTGAGCTTGATTAAGTATGTCAAACGTAATGGAGAAATCTTTGTTATCGATAATGCCAAGACTGTTGATTTCTTAGCTAGCGATCGCTACATTCTTCGTGAGCAACCCAAGAGTCTATTATGTATACCTATTATCAATCAGGGTAAATTATTAGGCATTCTTTATCTAGAGAATAATCTGACAACAGGAGCATTTACACGGGATCGCGTAGAGGTTCTGAAACTACTCACGACTCAAGCAGCAATCTCCATAGAGAATGCTATGCTTTACAAAAATTTAGCACAAGCTAATCAAAACCTAGAAGATTACAACCATCGATTAGAAGAAAAAGTAGAAGCTAGAACACAGGAACTCAATGATAAAAATCACTGCTTACAGCAAACTCTCCAAGAATTACAACGCACACAAACTCAATTAATTCAAAGTGAGAAAATGTCCTCTTTAGGGCAAATGATAGCGGGTATTGCCCATGAAATTAATAACCCCATTAATTTTATTCACGGCAATATTGCCCATGCTAGTGAGTATGTACAAGACTTACTCAATTTAGTTACTATCTATCAAAGAGAATGCCCTAATTATTCTGATATTCTTGCAGAGGAATATGCACAAATTGATATAGATTTCTTAGCAGAAGATTTGCCAAAAATTCTTAACTCTATGAGAGTTGGAAGTTCGCGCATTCGTAACATCGTTCTGAGTTTACGTAATTTCTCTCGGTTAGATGAATCAGACATGAAGCCTGTAGATATTCATGAAGGCATTGATAACACCTTGATGATTTTGCATCACAGACTTAAAGAGAATAGCGAACGCCCTGAAATTACACTTATCAAAGAATATGCACAATTACCACTTGTGAATTGTTACGCTGGTCAACTCAACCAAGTATTTATGAATATTATCAGTAATGCGATCGATGCTTTAGAGGAATCAGTCGTCAGTCGTCAGTTGTCAATTGGTAAAACAAATGACATGGACAACATGACAACTGCTCATCCTACTATTCGTATTTGCACGGAACTACTAGGTTCAACTACCTTACGAATTCGCATTGCTGATAATGGTTTTGGGATGACTGAAGCAGTGCAGCAGAAAATCTTTGATCCCTTTTACACCACTAAGCCAGTAGGCAGTGGTACAGGGCTAGGATTATCTATTAGTTATCAAGTAGTCGTGGAAAAACACAAGGGTCAGTTAACCTGTTATTCAGCCTTAGGGCAGGGTACTGAATTTGTTATTGAGATTCCTATCTAATAGTAGAGTAACTATACTATGTTGTGAATGTTGTTGAGGCAGCAGTTGAATAGTTTTGACGCTGATGTTTTCCTGTGATTAACATCTTAACTCCGTTGGCAGGTGTAAGAGTAAAACCTTGACGCTGAGGACGTTCTGGTTTTCCATCTGCCAGTGCAAATTGATAACGTGATAGGACTGTTGCTAATACTATCTTCATTTCAAACATAGCTATAGCCTGACCAATACAACCACGTACACCACCACCAAATGGCATAAATTCATACTGGGAAAATTCACGTTTGAGAAACCGCTCTGGTTGAAATAGCTTTGATTCGGGATATAAATCTTCTCGGTGATGAGTCAGATAAATGCAGCCAACTACTGTTGTACCACTCTCTAGTCGATTTCCCAGTAGCTCAACTGGTTCTTTCACTACTCTAGGTAGTGTTAACATGGCAACAGGGTTAATTCGCAAGGTCTCGTTACAGACAGCTGTAAGATATGGCAACCGAAAGATACTCATAGGATCAGGAGAATCACCGAGGCTATCTAACTCTTGGATCAGCCTTTGAAATACTTCTGGAGTTTGCAGAATCCAATATAAAGACCATGCCATAGCTGTCCCTGTAGTTTCATGTCCAGAAATCATCAAGGTGATCAATTCATCCCGCAACTCTTGATCTGACATGGAATTACCTGTCTCATCTCTAGACGATATGAGCAAGGAAAGAATATCAATACGATCAGAATTTATTTCCTGTCTGCGTTCAGCAATTTCTTCATAAAGCAGTTTATCAATTTTCTCTCTTTGGCGGACAAATCTTCCCCAGGGAGTCAAATTACCTAAATCTTTTTGGAGGAAAGGAAAAAAGAGGATACTAGAAGCCAATGGGGACTGAAATAATTCAGAAAGAAAAACTGGTAATAAGTGTTTGAATTGTTGACAACGTTCTCCCTCATAAAAACCAAACACAGCTTGTAAAATAACCTGCATCGAGATTTCTCGCATTGCTGTGAGAGCAGAAAAAGTAACATTCTGTTGTAGCTGACTAAAAAGGGTTTCAGTAATATTTCTGATTAAGTGGCCATACTCGCGCATTCTTTCCCCATGAAAGGAGGGCATAAGGAGTTGTCGTCGTTGCTTGTGTTTTACTCCTTCTAGTAGGAACATAGAATTGTTACCCACTAAAGGATACAAAATTCTGTTTGCTTCGCCAACAGCTACTAACTTTTTTCTGTCATTGGCAAAGATTGTCTGAATTCCCTGAGGGTGGCTAACAAACACTACAGTGTCGCCAAAACCAATTACCTCTGCTGTAAACATATCACGATGTTGCAGAGATGCTTTTTCCATGTATTCTACAGGGTCAGCAATCCATTGGAGTTTTTGTAGAAAAGGGTGAGTTTTTAGCGGATTAGGTCTCTTTATTTGATACTTCATAATAAAATATTGATGACTTTCTCAAGAAGCAAGTAATTCTAATTTCTCTGTTATTTGATAGCGCCCTGAATGAGCATACCAATCTAGATTTCCACGTATCCATGCGTGTAATCCAGATATATACTTTGTAATCTCTGCATCAGTTTCTGCACTAAAAGATGCAATTTTTGATTCTAAATTTACAAGTTTCTGAACCTCGTGATTGTGCATTGCAGCAGCCGCTAACATGGCTTTTTCTAGAGGAATTTTTTGATGATGGTGTATGACAAAAACTAAATTATGTACCTCACCGTTAGCTATTTCTCTGGGAGCGGAGAAAATATCATTCGACCAGGCAAGAATATTAATCGTCATTTGAGTTAGTTTTTTGAGAGTCTCATGATTTCTTAAAGAATAAGGAATCATTACTCTGTCACAGAATTCAATTAAGTTCAGACACAGAGCGGCTGCTGCGTTTGCGCTACGGATTTTGATATAAGCCTCAACATCAGGAACTGATACATTGACGCGGTTATGAGCTTCTTCAATACATCCGTGAAAATAATCCTCGAAGTTACGTACAAAATGATGGAAAAATGTTATGCCTCCTCTATTAATGATGCGATTTCTAATATCTCTTAATGCAAATCCCAGGGGTAGATCATCGGGAGTAAGTTCTGCTCCATTTAGTATTTCTAGGAATCTGTTACACCAAGTTTTCAGTAACTCCGGTTTTTTTCCTAAGTCTGAAATATCACATTGATCGTCCCAAATAAATAACCAGCTTATTACATCATTGGCAATTTTTAATTCTTCCAGTTGACAATGAGGATAAGCGCCTGCTGTGAGTAAATAAAATTTAGCTTTCGAGAAACGTTGATATAACGATTCACTATCAATTAGTTTGAAGCGAATTACCCATTGAAGTGCATAGTCTTGTAGAAATTCAGAATACGGATTTTTCCTTTCGGGAAATGGGCAGTATAAATTTGGGAAAGTAAATTTTTCCATAAATCCTTTGTGTTTCCAAGAAATGCCAATTTAACTAACTTAATAACTAGAATCGTTGCTCATCAAACTAAGCTCTTTTAGTTGAACTACGCAGATGCGCTGCGTGAAGCTTACGGAAGAATTTGCCAGTCTGAAGGAATTGGCAAATCTTTCCGCAGTACAGTCTTGCTATTGAGCTTTGGCTAAGGTGAAATTTCTGTTTTACAGCCTACGTGCTACATGGAGTTCAGCGTAAGCATAATAGACTAGCTAATTAGAGGAAGCGCCGAGGCGAAGACTCCTATAGCCAAGCTACTAGATTGCGAAGTTTCCCCAACTTGTAATCGTTAGCAGAAGATATGGAATAAACTTTTGACAAACCCTTAGTTCAGAGATTGAAAGCTTATCTTTTACTAAAGCTTATCCTTTCGTATCACTGAAACTTTAATGAACAGCACTTCATAAATCCGCATTTACACTGCTACCCAACAATGTAAAAACCACCAGTTATCACGTCACTTATGTAACTAAGTGTGAGCCTGCCTTTAACTAAGTTTCAGTTATGTGTACTTTCTGGTAACTACTTAAGTATTCTTTTATATTTTCCTTCAAAAAAGAACTGTATTTTTATGTAATTACTAAGAAATCTTCTATCTTATTAATACATTGATAAAAATTATACTTAACACAAATTATAAGATTAAGTATGTGATGTATTTTCACTGATCGTTTTATCTAAGCATCACAAAAGAGTTCTATAACTATGTGGTTATTGAAAATTTTGTGAAATAAGCCGTGTATCAACCGCATATTTACATACCATAGTTAGTTATCTTAATAACTTAGCCGTTAAGTATATACAGCTAAATGTGATGATATCATCATATTTAGGGATGATTAAGAAGATATATTTGACCGAAAAACCAAATATGATGTTGATAAAGTCCAGTATTTACAATATTTTCTATCGACTGATAGATGTATATAGGTAAAATTAACTATGTGACAAATAGTACATTACAATAAATGTTCTATTAAGCCTAGTATTTATCATCCATAGTGGTGGTGACAAATATGAAATTTGTATTGTACTTATACTAACTGAACCACTAAGTATCCTATGTAAAAAATTTTGGTAATCCAGTATTCTTTATATTTATTTAAAGAAACTATTTAATTACTAAGGTTGTGCTGATGTTTGATTGATAGACAAATTCAAATTTTCAGCGATCGCCGACAAGTATGGTTGAAAAATCGCCAAGTTCTCCAGGCTGTCAAATTTAGCTTTTGATGAACTTGGGTTAAAGGATGTGTTAATTACGTACAGTTGTGTACCATCTGAGGTAACGTAACCTATATATTGCTCTTGCACACCACCCTCTGGCTTGAGTTTGACAAAACCATAACGTATTCCAGGCTGTTGACCGAAGCTTACTTCTTGTGGTGGATAGGTTGAGAAAGTGGTTTTGTCTGCGTTTTTAGCTTGGTGGTTTTTTGCAAAGGTATTGTATGAGTCCGCCACCCAGGCTTGGAGTGCCTTGACCAGTTGGCTTTGGGACTGAGGATTTTGTAAATTGATTTGGGAACCTGGAGGGATACCAACTTCTGTTAGGTGCTTTTGAAATTGAGGATTGTCTTTTACCGGGTAAATATCAATCTCAACTGTACCCAATGTTTTACCTTGAGAAGCAACGCATAGTAAAGCGGTTTCTCCCTGACAAGGTAAGACTTGCCAATTGTTCGGTGCAGAGGTGCTGCGTAACAATCTTTGCCAAGTATTATCTTTTTTGAGATTGGCTGGTTTTGATGGGGTAGCAGTTTTCGTGGTTGTAGCTTCAGTATTAGGTTGTGTATCTTTATTTATAAAAAGGTTCGGGAAAGCAAACCTTGCTCCCACTGGGATGATAATGAGTAAAATAGTAGCAATTATAAGATGATAAACACGTAACATTTTTCTGATTGTCCCAAGGCAAAGATTGCAGATTAATTGTATCTACAATACTTTGTGAGTGTACAGGAATCTATGTGATATGTGTTGGGTTCAGGACAGTAAGAGCTGGAGTGTAGGCGATCGCAGGGACATTTTTATAGAGCTTCTCCTTTGTATGCTGAGGAGAGAGGCTTTGAGTCTTACTTCTCTTCCCTTGTAGACTGGGGGTTGGGTCTGTATTTGACTCAATTGCAACCCGCCATACTCTAAAGTCTTATAATTGAAGACCTAAGCAAACAAAAAATAATCCAGCAGATTTAATCTGCTGGAGATTCGACTATCTAAAGCTTGCGTTGCAGCAATAGGATTTAGTAACTACGGCGATTACCACCGCCGCCACCACCACGGTTATTATTGCCCCAACTACCGCCGCCACCACGAGGAGAACTTCTTTCTTCACGGGGTTTAGCTTTGTTAACTTTTAAATCACGTCCCATCCATTCAGCACCATCCAGTGCTTCAATGGCTGCGGTTTCTTGAGCTTCTGTTTCCATTTCTACAAAAGCAAACCCACGAGGACGGCCAGTTTCACGGTCGGTTGGTAATTGAACGCGGCTAACTTTTCCGTACTCTGCGAAGGCCAGCTTCAGGTCTTCCTCTGTAACTTGGTAGGATAAGTTACCGATGTAAATTGACATACAATGTCTCCGAATTCAGGAAATGTAGAGAGTTAAATTCGGAGAGATACTTTTTATAAATCAAAATGAGTCACTCAACCGAAAATAATTCTTATAGACTCAACTATAGCACAGCTCTTAAATGTTGGGAGAACTTGACACAGCATCATAAATTAGCGATTTATTGATGGTAATTTGTGGTTGAGACTTATCGATTTCATGTAGGTTTGAGGACAAACTTTATTACATCTCGTCGAACTGCACCAATATTTTTGCTATTTTCTGGCAAAGTTCTGTATGATAATGGCCGTTACTAGCCAGTAAACCACCCCATTGATTGATATCTCCGGTGTTGTACTGTAAAGGCGAGCCGTCAAAATGAGTAAACTGACCTCCAGCTTCGGTCAGAATTAACTCTGGTGCGGCTATGTCCCAGTCTTTGGGAGCAGATGTGCCAGACAGGGAAATGTAAAGGTCTGCTTGCTGTTCTAAAATAGTGGCTATCTTACAACCTACGCTACCCACAGATTTTTGCTGCTGACAGGGTAATTTTTCTAGTAGGTAGTTTAACTTTTGATTGCGGTGAGAACGGCTGACAACTATCTTGAGATCCTCTAATGACTTGGTTGTGTTGTTGAGTGATAGTTGTAAAACGTTGGAATTGTTGCGTGTTTCCACAAATGTACCACTATCTTTGATAGCGAAATATAATTTTTCTGCTTCCGGTATTGCTACCACCGCTAAAACTGGTCGATGTTCTTTGACTAAAGCAATATGGACTGCGTAATCACCTGTTTTTTCAATAAAACCACGGGTTCCATCTAAGGGGTCAATAATCCACACCCAGTCAGTTTTAGTTTTTGTATCTTCAGATAATTCTGATTTATAGGTTTCTTCACTGACGTAGGCAAAATCTTCCTGTCCTAAAGCAGCCTGTAGCTTTTGTAAAATATATTGACTGACGGTGATATCGGCAATGGTGACAGGCTCATTCTGCTTATACTGCACGTTGAGATTTGAGTCTGTGGCTGTGCCGTGATAATAGGATTGTAATATTTCGGCAGCACCCCAACCCACAGCACGGGCGATCGCTAATATCTCTTGTAAGTCTTTCATTTCACATCCATCCAACGGCGTGTACCAAAGAGTCTACAAGCATCAGCCGCAATTTTGGCTGCATATTCTAGTGCTTTAGTAAAACTTTCTTGTAAGATATAGTGGCAAAAAGCACCGTGAAAAATATCGCCAGCCCCCAGGGTATCGACTGCTGTAATCTTCGGTACAATCACAGTACCACGTTCACCATAACTTAGATATTCAATCGGCTTTTCGCCGTGGGTAATGGCAATGTGGGGAATGCCTAAGTTATGGAGATAAGCAAAAACTTCTCCGCTAGAACTACATTTAGGGGGATAAAAGTTAGCAGAACAAATGGCGTAATCAACGAATGGGAGGATTTGATCAAATCCTGGTTTCCAACTACCGCCATCAATTACTACAGGGATACGACTTGCTTTAGCCATTTGCGCGATGACATACCCCACAGTCATTTGATGCCCATCAATCAGCACGATATCAATATTATGTAAAATATCTGGTGGGATAGAGTCGCTACTAACTTGGGTTTTGACAGCATTGATCGAAATGACAGCCCGTTCCCCCGTGGCTTGGGTGACAATAATTGAAGATACAGGCGGTGGTGTATTAATAGTAGGATCAAGGTCAGCGATCGCTACTTGATATTTGGTTAAATCACTACGAATTAGTTGCGTCATCGGATGGGAACCAACTACACCCAAAACTTTGGCGTGATTACCCAGATAACTAAAAGTCACAGCCGCGTTAGTGGCAGGGCCGCCTGCTGCTACAGTGTAGTCAGTCGCCACTAATTTTTGATTATTTTTAGGGGCAGACTCAGCCAAGTAAATTAAATCTAATGTCACCAAACCCACGAATAGAGAGTGATTTGTCATTTGTTAGAGACGCGATTAATCGCGTCTGTACAATTTTCAGAAACGCGATTAATCGCGTCTGTACTAAATATTTATTGAATTTTGAATTGATTAAATGCAGACTGAACCCAAACCAGGCGCACTATATATAGTTGGTACACCGATTGGTAATTTGGAGGATATCACCTTTCGGGCGGTGCGGATATTGCAAAATGTGGATTTGATTGCGGCGGAAGATACGCGCCACACAGGGAAATTACTCCAACATTTGCAAGTAAAAACACCACAAGTTAGTTACCATGAGCATAATCGTAGTAGTCGCATCCCAGAATTATTAGAGCATTTGCATAGTGGTAAAGCGATCGCTCTAGTCAGTGATGCAGGTATGCCGGGAATTTCTGATCCTGGTTATGAACTGGTGAAAGCCTGTGTTGAGGTAGCCATTCCAGTAGTTCCCATTCCTGGTGCGAGTGCGGCAATTACAGCCTTGAGTGCGGCGGGACTACCAACAGATAAGTTTGTATTTGAGGGTTTTTTGCCAGCTAAAGGTCAACAAAGACGAGAACATTTAGAGGCTTTACAAACAGAATCCCGTACTTTAATTTTCTACGAATCGCCCCACCGTCTGCGGGAAACTTTACAAGATTTAGCAGAGGTTTGGGGAAGCGATCGCCAAATAGTCCTGGCAAGGGAGTTGACTAAATTATATGAGGAATTTTGGCGAGGGAGTATTGAGGAAGCGATCGCCCATTATCAACAAAAGGAACCCCAAGGTGAATATACGCTTTTGGTAGCGGGAAACCCACCCAGCCAAACCCTATTAACAGAAGAACAACTCAAAGCTGAATTACAACAATTAATCAGTCAAGGAATATCGCGATCGCAAGCTAGCCGTCAACTAGCAAAATACACTTCCCTCAACCGTCGCCAAGTCTATCAAATTGCTCTTTCTATAGTTATGAATCCTGAATAGTTAAGTAAAAGGCAGAAAGGAAAAAAACTTGTTCACTAAGAAAAAGAACGCAGCGATCGCTTGAGGGCGAAGCTGCGAGAATTAAATACAGATACAGATACTATTTAACCGAAATTGCTAGTTATGTAGATATAGTCTCTGTAGTTGGTAATTGGTAATGGGTAATCGAGAAGATTATGTTTACCCATTACTGATCAATTTTCAGGAAGAACCCATTTAGGTGGTTCCATCCTTTTTTTCCGCAGACGCTCTTCTGCCATTTGCAACATTTGGTCTAAAGAAGTCTCGGCAATGAATTGAGAAGTAGCCTCTCGAAACTCAATGTTCGGACATTTATCCCCTAGAACACAACCGTTGACACAAGCTTGAGCGCAGTTAATTTTCTGCTCCACAGTCCATTCCTCTCTACTCTGGGTCTTTTTCTGCCCTCCAGGTAAATTTTACCTTGGTAGTTAAAATCAAATTAGTCTAAATCTCTACCATTTAAAAAAAGGTCTGGGTACTAGGCATTGGGAAGAGGTGCAAGAGATGATGACTATTGACTGTTGACTGTTGACTATGGACTAATGACAAATGACCAATGACAACTGACAAATGACTCAACTTTTGGCTATTACTGGAACTATTGCAGCGATCGCTACTGCTATTGTCCCTCAACAAGGTAGCGTCGGTATCGTGCGGGTGTCTGGTTCCCAGGCAATAGCGATCGCCCAAACTCTGTTTCATGCACCAGGTAAACAAGTTTGGGAAAGTCACCGGATTCTTTACGGTTACATCCGCCATCCCCAGACGCGACAAATTGTCGATGAAGCACTGTTACTGCTCATGAAAGCCCCTCGTTCTTACACCCGCGAAGATGTGGTGGAGTTCCATTGCCACGGCGGAATTATGGCAGTGCAGCAGGTGTTGCAATTGTGCCTGGAAGGCGGCGCTAGACTCGCTCAACCGGGGGAATTTACCCTCAGAGCCTTTTTGAATGGCAGACTAGATTTAACCCAAGCTGAGAGCATTGCTGATTTGGTAGGAGCGCGATCGCCCCAAGCTGCTCAAACGGCTTTAGCTGGTTTACAAGGCAAACTCGCTCATCCCATCCGCCAGTTACGCGCTAACTGTTTGGATATTCTGGCAGAAATTGAAGCCCGGATTGATTTTGAGGAAGATTTACCCCCGTTGGATGATGAAAAAATAATATCAGATATTGAAAACATTGCCGCAGAAATATCGCAACTACTGGCAACTAAAGACAAAGGTGAACTGTTGCGGACAGGCTTAAAAGTGGCGATAGTCGGTCGTCCGAATGTAGGTAAATCCAGCTTATTGAATGCTTGGAGCCAGAGCGATCGCGCCATTGTCACCGACTTACCCGGCACAACCCGCGACGTTGTGGAATCGCAGTTAGTTGTGGGCGGTATTCCTGTACAGGTGCTAGATACAGCAGGCATTCGGGAGACTAGCGACCAAGTAGAAAAAATAGGGGTAGAGCGATCGCGCCAAGCCGCCAACACCGCCGATTTAGTCTTGTTAACCATCGATGCAGCCACAGGTTGGACGACTGGCGACCAAGAAATTTATGAACAAGTAAAACACCGTCCGTTAATTCTAGTAATGAATAAAATTGATTTAGTAGACAAAAAATTAATTACATCCTTAGAATATCCTAAAAATATTACTCAAATTGTCCACACAGCCGCAGCCCAAAAACAAGGAATTGATGCGCTAGAAACTGCAATTTTAGAGATAGTTCAAACTGGAAAAGTGAAAGCGGCTGATATGGATTTAGCCATTAATCAAAGACAAGCCGCAGCCCTCACCCAGGCGAAAATTTCTCTAGAACAAGTGCAAGCCACCATCACCCAGCAGCTACCCCTAGATTTTTGGACAATTGACTTACGCGGTGCAATTCAAGCACTAGGAGAAATCACCGGGGAAGAGGTAACGGAGTCAGTGCTTGATAGGATTTTTAGTAGGTTTTGTATAGGAAAGTAGACGGTCAGAATTTATTGGTATGGTTTTAGGAATATTCTGCAAAAGCAACCTCTTGAGGTAATTGCTTTAAGTGAACTGGGAATTAATTTAGATGCTGTATCGGAAGTCCCTCGAAAACAGGATAAAAGTACGCCCAAGGAGCCTGTTGCAATACAGGGAATATCAACTGCGTTGGGGGTTGAGCCTGGGAACCCTCATATAGCGGAGGAGAAGCTAAGTAATTAGCGCTCGGCATTTTCTAGCATTAGCTAAAATGCTGTCGATTGAAATCGGACGAGGTTGAAAAACTTAGATTTTAAAAACGGAGAGGGGGAGATTCGAACTCCCGGAGGTTTTAGCCTCATCCGATTTCAAGTCGGACGCAATCGACCACTCTGCCACCTCTCCAAATAAACTGTCGAGCTACTGCTACCCGTATTTTGTGGGTGAGCAATAAAGCTGACAGATAATACTATATCTTATCATCTACACAGATGGTACTACTGAAGTTGATCGCTCATAAAAAATTTCCTCTTTTGCCACCTGAAAATCTTCGCCTACCCAAATTAAGGAAGCTTGTGTCACTTCACCCGCCTCTAGGGAAACCAGGGAAAAGTTCCGCAGTTTACCGCTTTCACCTTCCACAATCCTTGGTACACTGGCGGCGTTTAGGTAAACTATGCCCTCTGGGCTTTTAAATATGGGTTTGCGTAGTTCTTTTTTGGTGTGCCGTAAACTATGGTGCATATGACCAAAAGTCACTAAGGCAATCTGTTTACCAGTCGTCATCGTCAGAGAGATTGCTTCGGCTAAATCTGGGTCGCCAAAGTCGCCGCCTATGGGATGCCAATCTTTGCCGCATGGGTCTTCTGGCCGATCGCCTAATCCACTCGGCCCATTATGACCAAGGAAAATAATCGTCTCACAGGCTGCACTTTTTACCGACGCAAAGATTCTCTGTGCTGATTCTTCCAGAGTGGTCACACCATAACGGTCTTTACAGATATCAGCAAATCGCCATTCATGACCACCCCAGCTAAAAGGGCGACCACCCACAACGGTTAAATTCCATTCGGGGAAATCCAGCTTACCGTAACCCACATGGGCTGAACCCAGTAAATCTAATTGTTCCTGTACCCAATCTTCCTTGGTGCGATCATAGGGACATTTCTTTCGTCCCCATTCTGTGGCAGTGTACCACGCATCATGGTTACCCATAACTGCTGCCTTGGGAATATTCAATGAAGCGATCGCTCTTACCACTTCCACCGACTCATTACCAAAGTCCCCCACAAACAGCACTAAATCAACACCCAGATGCTTGAGTGCCATGCCATCTTCTACTTCCCACTGATCATGGATATCTCCAACTACAGCAATTTTCAGAGTTTTGGATTGATATTTTTGACTGGTCATGCCACTTTCCTTGCCGTATATTTCCAGCATAGGAAACTCAGCCGGATTTGGACACTATTTCGGGGTATTAACCCGCCATCTATTTTTGGTAAAAACTACTATAATTAAATAACCAGACAAAATTTGTAATAAAAAGTAACCCTAACTGTGTTTACCACTGCCTTTGCTCAACGGGAACAAACTCAACCAGGTGGACTACCACTAGATTTATTTGCTGCTATTGATAGTCTGAAAAAAGAACTCAATGCGGTGATTTTGGCACATTATTATCAAGAGCCGGATATTCAAGATATTGCAGACTTTATAGGCGATTCATTACAATTAGCTAGAGCCGCAGCCAAGACCAATGCAGATGTGATTGTCTTTGCTGGCGTTCATTTTATGGCAGAGACAGCCAAGATTCTCAATCCTGAGAAATTGGTACTGTTACCAGATTTAAATGCGGGTTGTTCTCTAGCAGATAGTTGTCCACCAAAAGAATTTGCCGCTTTTAAAGCAGCACATCCCGATCATTTAGTAGTTTCCTATATTAACTGCTCTGCTGAAATTAAAGCTATGAGCGATATTATCTGCACGAGTTCCAACGCCGTGAAGATTGTGCAGCAAATCCCTAAAGAACAGCCGATTATTTTTGCTCCTGACAGAAATTTGGGGCGTTATGTGATGGAACAGACGGGACGGGATTTAGTACTGTGGCAGGGTAGCTGTTTGGTACATGAAACCTTCTCTGAGAAGAAGATTGTACAGTTAAAAGTTGCTCATCCCCAAGCCGAGGCGATCGCTCACCCAGAATGTGAAAGCAGTGTCTTGCGTCACGCTAGTTTTATCGGCTCTACAGCAGCTTTACTCCAATACTGCCAAACAAGCCCCAGCCAAGAATTTATTGTGGCGACTGAGCCAGGAATTATCCACCAAATGCAGAAACTAGCACCTAACAAGCATTTTATTCCTGCGCCGCCCATAAATAATTGTGCTTGCAATGAGTGTCCATTCATGCGGTTAAACACCCTAGAAAAACTCTACTGGGCGATGAAAAATCGGACTCCGGAAATCACCATGTCAGAGGATATCCGTATTGCGGCTTTGCGACCAATGCAAAGAATGTTAGAGATGAGTAATTAGTCAATTAATTCTTATATTTTTTACAAATTAAATGGGGAAACGTGATTTCCCCATTTTCCATATCATCTCTGTTTTCCAAATCCTCAAATCTAAACATTCTCTCTGGGTGACACAGTTCATACACTTTTGAATTGCTTAGTCATCATGGAGATTTATCCGCCTCTTTTTGTGCCGCTTCACTATATTTCTTATATAGCTGAGTACGTATCTTCGCTTCCTGGTAACGGCTGTGATTGGTTGGTACTGCACTCATTAAATCAGATGCTCGTTGCCACATAGCCGCTAACTCCAACCATTGAGTTGCACTAGTAGCTGTTTTACCAGATGCGGAGGCTTGATTAGCAAGGCGTACAGCCGAAGCAAAGGAGTCTTCAGATTCGTTAGTAGCGCCACTATTAAAAGCCTTGTTCAGTACTGCTGATTTTTTCCCGTTAGTGTTGGCTGTAGCTAAAGAATTGTGATTGTCTAGTTGTGCTGAATTTTGGAGTTGTTCACCAAACTGACTATAAAAAATCCACCCAACCGATAGCAACAAGCACAAACCAAATGCTGACCGCAACTTAACTTTGGAGACTTTTGTTTGTTTACCTTTTTTATGCAGTGGCGAGAGATCGCGTAAATTTACTTGTCCTTGTTCAGCTTGGGCTTCTTGGAAATCACTTATCAGTTGCTTGAAGACATTGGGTTGAGCAAGAGTGATTTCTTGTGACCAGAGTAATTGATTGTCACGATCGCGGTCAATTTCTGTCAACCATAGCAGTTGTTGTTCCCGAACAATCCGACTGTTAATTTTGATGCGGCGAATATGGCGCGGTGCAATTGATTCCAGAATGTGCTGGATTTGCTCTACCAGACTAGATTGCTCAAGTTGTTCTACCTTGGCTGCTTCGCATAATAGTTGCAGGACACCATCAGCAAAAACAGCCCTAATTCTCACACCGGATTTGGTGAGCTTTTCGTTTAATAATTGAATAATCGCCGCAACGCTTCCTTGGTGAGCTTGCCAGGCGATATCGTTTATCCGATCTACCATTGGAGATTTAATAATAGCTTTTAACCCTGAATTTTTTAAAAGAATCATAAATTTAGGCTGTTGTTCTACTGAACTTTACCTTGTCTTCGATTTTAGGAGTAAAAAGATCCGGTTGTCACATAAAATCTTAAAAATCTAGCCTCCCTATACTGATATCTACCAAGCTCTATCTTTACCGTTTTGCCTGTGTCAGTTGTCAGTTGTTAGAGACGCGATTAATCGCGTCTGTTGTTAATTTCAGTTGTTTTTTATTGCGCTGTACGTGTCAGTTGTTAATTGTTTTACCTCTAACTACTGACCACTGGCAAAATTGAAGATATTTACCGCACTACGATCATACTTAACCAAAACTAAATAACATCAGGGTCAACACTTAACACTTTTAACTTTTGTACCAATATTTTTCTAGTTCTAAACACCACCCTCTCCTTTTTATGATTTCAGAACGCTTTACCCAAGCCTTGACCTACGCTACTCAACTCCACACTCACCAAGTCCGTAAAGGTTCGGGTATCCCTTACGTAGCTCATTTGTTAGGAGTTGCTAGTATTGCCTTGGAATATGGAGCCAATGAAGATGAAGCCATAGCAGCACTTTTACATGATGCGGTGGAAGACCAAGGTGGTGCAGAGACGCGAGAAGAAATTCGTCGCCGCTTTGGTGAAACGGTCACGGCAATTGTTGATGGTTGTACAGACGCTGATACAATGCCAAAGCCCCCTTGGAAACAACGCAAGGAGGCTTATATTGCTCATATTTCTACCGCTTCTCCATCAGTGCTACTTGTATCAGCTGCTGATAAACTCCACAATGCTCGGTCAATTCTCCAAGATTATCGCCTTGTGGGTGAATCTCTTTGGGAACGCTTCCAAGGTGGTAAAACTGGTACTCTTTGGTATTACCGATCACTTGTGGATGCTTATCAAAAGACTGAAACTAGGGCAATTTTTGCAGAACTGGCACGGGTAGTTACCCAAATTGAGGATTTAGCATCTCAGAAAAAATCTGAAGCATGAAGGCTGAAAAATTCTTTGCCTCATACTTCACATCTTTGTTTATGCTTCGACTGTAACAGGAAAAACAGTCTTGTTTGGGCTAGCGGAACATACTACTAATAGATGTATCTTCATGAATCCGCCAGATGGTTTCCCCTAACAAGTTAGCGACTGATAACACTACTAGTTGGGGAAAGCGATCACTTTCTGGTATGGGTATTGTATTGGTGACAATTACTTCCTCAAACAAGCCACTGGACAATCGTTCAACAGCAGGAGGAGAGAAGACTGCATGGGTTGCACAAGCGTATACCTGACGCGCCCCTTCTTCACGTAATAATTTAGCGCCGGCGGCAATCGTACCACCAGTATCGATCATGTCATCAACCAAAACTGCTGTTTTGCCTTTGACATCACCAATCACATTTAAAACTTCGGCGACGTTATGAGCCTGACGGCGTTTGTCAATAATCGCCAGTGGGGCATCATTGAGCTTTTTCGCAAATGCTCTTGCTCTGGCTACACCACCAACGTCAGGAGAAACGACTACAAGATCATGCAGTTGTTTGCTTGTTAGATAATCCAGTAAGACTGGTGAACCGTACACATGATCAAATGGAATATCGAAGTATCCTTGAATTTGAGCAGCGTGTAAATCCATTGCCAGAACGCGATTAGCGCCAGCTTGAGTAATCAGGTTAGCAACCAACTTGGCAGTGATTGATTCTCTCCCTGCGGTTTTACGGTCAGCACGAGCGTAACCATAGTAAGGAATTACTGCTGTCACCTGTCGCGCAGAAGCACGCCGACAAGCATCAACCATAATTAGTAATTCCATTAAGTGATCGTTAACTGGTTGACAACATGGTTGGATGAGGTAGACATCACAACCCCGAATCGATTCCTGAATTTGAACATACAGTTCACCATCCGCAAATCTCTTGCGAATCATGGGGCCTAAGTCCATACCCAGGTAACGAGCGACTTCTTGAGAAAGTTGTACGTTAGAAGAGCCAGAAAACAGCCGCAGGCGATGATTTTCAGTCAGTCCTGTTGCAGTTGGCTGCATTTTAAAAGTTGCAGAACTGAGCACAGCAGATCCTCGATGTGCATTCATGGCAATCTTAGCATTAGATATTTGGTGGATTTAACTGAAAGAGAGCAAAAAAAACATCTGTGTGTTTTTTTGAAGCTTTCATAAATACTTTAAATATTTCTCAATATAATCATCATCTGCTCACTTTTCGTTCCTTTTGATAAACAAAGCATCATGCCGATTAACCCACGGACTAGCAGAAACTAGTTTAATTCTCGTTCATTATCCGCAAAACCAGATTTTCCGAGTCTATTTAGACTGAGAGACTTCTTCTTTATATTGCTAACGGAGGATTAACCATTAAATTAGTTAGTTGGTTTTGTCCTAATAGCAATTAAGAAATAGAATCATTAACAGACAAAAACCTTAACGAATTTTAAGGGTTCATTCAATATTCTACGATATTAGTCTCAAAAATATAATATAAACTGACAAACTAAATTTTTGACTGGTCATCAACAATTTTTTTCAGTTTATAAAATCATCTTAACTATTATCCATTCAGATTATAGTTGATGAGTTATTGGCTTACCGACTGAAATCTCATATTCTCCTGAAATATAGTTTATTTTTGAGGACAACTACTCATTCAGGGAAAGTTCCCCAGCAAGCAGTAATTTACTCTGAAGGTTACAGAGTAAAGATGCGACGATGCTCCCCTCCGTCTTTTCTACGGAACCCTCCATGAAAGACGATGGCGTTACGCTCACCGTAGGCGATCGCCCACCTGAGAGCGAAGCGAGTATGAGTCTAACTACAAGATTTTTCTGCTATTTTTCACAAGCTTATTTAAATATACGAAATGCGTGGGAATGATTGTTGCCTGCTCCCAAAAAGATTTTTTTGAGTCTATTGAACTGTTTTATGAAACTGAATGGCAGACATTGGTACGAAAGTAAAACAAATTCTACCACGACAATTAAAACCATCAATACCGTATTTCTATGAATTGAGAAATTCTTGTGGAGAAAATTGTAGTTAATTTCCACAAGCTCCCCTTTTTGATTATTACCTCAGACTTTTGATCGAAATTGACAAAAAATTCCCATCTGAATTTCAACCAATAAAAGGTGAAACCGTTGGTTGGGCATTTACACCCCTACACACGCCAGTTTGCTCAAGTCGGGAGACCCGCCCGCGCAACTGGCTCCCCTACACCCAGTTTCCACACCCAACCTGAGTGCGTAACTCCTACGAGTAGACGATCGCCTTTCATTTGAGGCAACATTGTTGATGGTAGATCCAAAGGTTGCCGAGCGTTGCACAATAGGCATACAACACATTAGTTGCCAGTTTACCTGCTGTGTAGGGTAGAATATCGCCGCAGGTAACTGTCTGTCGCCGCTTTGATTTATCTTGGTGGGTGACTTACTCCCTCCTGAGTTGCTATTACACTCTACTGATTGATCATGCAACCACCAATTTTAATTGGCACTGTCCTGCAAAATCGTTACCGCATTGTGCAAATTCTCGGACAAGGAGGATTTGGTAGAACCTATTTAGCGGAAGACCAGAGACGCTTTAACGAACTGTGTGCGATTAAGGAACTGATTCCTACTGCAACAGGGACTGTTGCTTGGGAAAAGGCTCAAGAGCTTTTTCACAGAGAAGCCGCTATCTTA